>NZ_QLZA01000003.1 GCF_009371885.1 Bifidobacterium tibiigranuli
GGCCAAAGCGCAGCAGGAACGGGAAAGCGAACGGCATACCGGCGACGAGCCAGCCCCGGGCAGCGGCGTCGACTGGAACGAACTGCACGCCAGCACCCCATACCCCAACAACACCAGCTAAAAACCACAGTCTAAACCAACACGTTTGTTCCTATAACCCGCGCTGCCTGCTCCACGTGTGCATGAACATCAGCGAGCTCACCGGCATGCGGCCGCTCCTGGAGGCCGGCAAGCGGCTGAGGAGAATCGCCGTGCGGCTCTCGCGCGCCAAAACCCGGGACGACGCCGCCGCATGGCTGGCGGCATGCAACCAGTGGGAGCAGGACTTCGCCGGGTTCCTCGACGAGCAGAGCCGCTACGGGGACGGCAGCATGGAGGACACCCACCGGCGGCTCGTCAAGGCCCGGCGCATGATCCGCAAGCGCATCAGGGAGCAGCACCTGTTCACGTTCCTGGACGACGAGCTCACGAAGGAAGGGCCGGTCCCGGCCACGAACAACCAGATCGAATCCTGGAACGCGCGGCTGCGCGACATGATGCGCCACCACCGCGGCCTGCGCCTCATCCGGCGCATCAAGGCCATCTGCTGGTGGTGCCACCAGCACAGCCAGCACCCGCAACCCGCCGCATGGCTCGCCGCTAACGCCATCACCGACCAGCACATCGAGGAGCTCTACCGCAAGGCATGGGAATCAAGCCCGCAAGGAGCATACGAGACCTACGGCATCCCCAACCGATACGGCACCGGCATCAACTGGAACGAATTCCACACCACCACCAGATACCCAGATGGAACCGACTGACACACAGACACACTTTATGACCTATAAGCCACCAGCTCATGGGTCTGCAAACGCAAAAAGCCCGACCGAAGTCAGGCTTTGCAATGAGGCGGTATACTGCAACAGCAGTTACCCCGTCTTGGAAAAGAATACTTTGCTACAGCGAAATAGCAGACGTCAGCGGGTTTCGCGGTGCGCGGTCTGCTTGCCGCAGCGCGGACAGAATTTCTTCAGCTCAAGACGATCCGGCGTGTTGCGACGGTTCTTCGTCGTGATGTAGTTGCGTTCCTTGCACTCAGTGCATGCCAGCGTGATGCCGGGACGGATATCCGCGCTCTTGCTTGCCATTTCGTTCACCTCTGTGGTCGTTGGTACTGGCGTATGCCAGTCTTTGTAGCGAGGAAGAGACTCGAACTCTTGACCTTACGATTATGAGTCGTACGCTCTAACCAGCTGAGCTACCCCGCCAGAGAGCCTCGAGTGAGAATCGGACTCACGACCTCTTCCTTACCAAGGAAGTGCTCTACCACTGAGCTATCGAGGCGTGCCGGATAGTGGATTCGAACCACTGAAGTCGTAGACGGCTGATTTACAGTCAGCTCCCTTTGACCGCTTGGGAAATCCGGCATGCTGCCGCTCACGACGTAAGCCGTAAATTGGCAACTTGGCTATAATGCCACGTTTGCCCGACATGCGCAAGTCAGAGACACGCCGTGTTGCTCCCGGCAGCTTCACTTCGCGCGATGCCGAGCTGCTGAAGTCCTGCCTCGCAGCCCCTGCGATTCAGCACCTCTGCGTCCGTCTTTAGAACCTCTGCGATTCAGAACCCTTGCGATTCAGGAGATTCGGAATCCCTGTGGTTCAGAATCCCTGCGTCTTCAACTGCTGGCATACGTCGATGACGGTGTCGTTCGCCTCCGGCTCGCCGATAGTGATGCGAATGCCCTCGCCGCTGAACACGCGCACCGACAGCCCGGCCTGGGTGAAGATCGCCGCAGCCTCATCGGTCCGCTCTCCCAGCGCCAGCCAGAAGAAGTTCGCATACGGCTCGGCGAAGTCCCAGCCCTGGGAGCGCAACGCCGCCACGACACGGTCGCGTTCGGCGATGATTGCCTGCACACGCTCCCCAAGCTCCACCGAAACATCCAGCGAGGCCTTCGCCGCACGCTGGGCCACATCGCTTACGGCGAAGGGCAGCGACACCTTGCGCATGCCGTCGATCACATCGGCGGGTGCCACCCCATACCCCACGCGCAGCCCAGCCAGGCCATAGGCCTTCGAAAAGGTATGCGCAACCACAATATTCGGATACTCGCGGAAAAGATCCATAGCGACATTGGTGTTCGGCTCGGTGTTGAACTGGAAATACGCCTCGTCGAAGAGCACGAGCACGTCCGACGGCACCGCTTCCATGACGCGCCGGGCGTCCGCGTCGCTCAGGGAAGTCGCGGTGGGATTGTTGGGATTGTTGAGGATGACCAGACGGGTATGCTCGTTCAGCGCGCCGATGATGCCATCGATGTCGTGCGAGCCGTCCGGCAGGTTCGGCACCTGCACGCTGGATGCGCCGGCTCCTGCAACGATGATCGGGTACGCTTCAAAACTGCGCCACGGGTAGATGACCTCATCTCCGGGCCCTGCGACCAGCGACACGAGCTGCGTGATGACCTCGCTCGAACCGCATCCCAGCACCACGTTCTCCGGCTCGACGCCGTCCATCGCGGCCAAGCGCTCGACCAACTCCCAGCCGCGCATGTCGGGGTAGCGGTTGATGGTGCCCAAAGCCTGCTGCTCAATGGCCTTCACCACGCTGGGAAGCGGCTCGAAGGGGTTCTCATTGCTGGATATTTTGAAGCTGCGCTGCCCTTGCGTTACAGGGGCGGGCTTGCCCTGCTTGTATCCGGGGATGCTGTCGATGATCGCACGATGCTTATATGTCATGCGTCCATCGTAATCCCTTCCCGCCGCATTCCACACACGGCAAGTGTGATAGGCGCGGCACGCCGGTCACAACCGCACATCAACCAACCGCATGCCGACCAAACTGCATACGCAGATATGCTTCGGCCCCGGAAGGCACGAAGCCGTCCGGGGCCGAAACGAACGCGAGCTGTCGGAACTGATCAGTTCAGGATGGCGAGCACGTCGCGAGAGGCGACGATCAGGTAATCCTCGCCCTTGTAGTTCACCTCGGTGCCGCCGTACTTGGAGTACAGCACCTTGTCGCCGACCTTGACATCCACGGGGATGCGCCTGCCGTCATCATCACGGCGGCCGGGGCCAATGGCCAGGACTTCGCCCTGCTGGGGCTTCTCCTTGGCATTGTCCGGGATGAACAGGCCGGAAGCGGTCTGCGTCTCGGCCTCAGCCTGCTTGACGATGATCTTGTCTTCCAACGGTGTGAGTGAGATCGACACTGTGGACCTCCTCTTTCTATGTGAGAGAAATCGATTGTTCCCGCGCGGGGGCACCGCTTCCAGGGCTGACGATCACTGTCCGCATCGTCCCGTTGCGCTCGTGCCTTATCGTAGCGCGAAAATTAGCACTCTGCCAACTCGAGTGCTAACGCTGAGAGTGAAACCATTGTCCTTGCAGGGAATTGCAAGGGAATTACTGGGAATTGCGGGCAGAAATCACCTAGGCACCATATTGCGCCAACGCCGTTAGAACAAGCGGCTACGGCAATTGCTGCGGCGCGACTACAGCCAGCTCAGGAGGCGCGGCGAGCGAGCACCGCCTCGATACCGCTGCCGAGCGAGTCCGAGGTCGCATCGGGCACCTCAACGTCGGCTTCGACTTCGGCGCGGTGGAAGGCCTGCGCGTCGTTCACCGGGCGCTTTGTGGCCTGTGACACAGCTTTCGTGGTGTCCGCAGGCTGCTCCGATGCAGGTTGATCGGCATCGTCGATAGCTGGCGCAGCGTCATTATCCGGTACGGCGTCGTCAAATGGTGCCGTAGCGACAGCGGATGCGGCATCTGCATCGTGCACATCCTGAGGCACGGCCTTGGCCACCTGCCGCATTGATTTGATTTCCAGACTTTCGGGGGGCTCCTGCGCAGACTCCTCGACGTTGCGAGGGGCACCCAGCGAGAAGGAGATGAGATCCTGCTGCGTAGCCATATCGAAGGCATCAAGCGCTGCGGCGGCATGGACACGTTCCAGCTCGGACGTGGCATCGGATGCATCGGCCATATGACCCGTATCGGACTGCGCTGAAGTTTTCTGCGCCGAGGACTGCTTCGCTGCGGTCTTGCGCGCCGCGACATCCGCTGCATCCGCAACACCTGTGGATTGCGCGGATTCCCTGGACTCGTTCTTGGCGGAAGCGTCCGCATTCGCTTTTGCTTCAACGGAAGGCACGGTTGCTTCAGCCGCCTTGTCGGCCATTTTGTCAGCTACCTTGCGAGCCGACTCTCCAACTGCGGCATCAGCCGAGGATGCTGCATGCGACTGATGCTGAAGACGGGCCGCCTTGCCCTCCTCCTGTGCGCGCCTGAGCGCACGCCGTATTTCGCGCTGCCCCATAATATCCGTCGGCGCATCATCGCGGTTTTGTGCGTTCTGCGCGTTCTCTGCGTTGCCCTGAGCATCGTCGCGTTCAGCCTGTGGCGCGCGGCCAGTGTCAATGTTCCTGCGTTCATCGGAGGAATCAGCGTGCGTCTCGAGCGCAGCACCGGCCTTGTGGCGCGACACGCCTGCGCGATGCGCCGCAACGTGGCGCTCCCACTCCTGGGCTTGCCTCGCGGCGCGTACGCCCAGAGCAAGCGTCATCGCCAGCAGCAGCAAGGGGATCAGCGCGAACAACGGATTGAAGTGCCATACGAATGACATGCCGAATACGGCGAGCGTGAGCACAGCCAACGTGAGCACGAGAATTCTGCGACGGCGGATCGCCTCGCGCCGCAACTTGCGCACCTGCGCGACATGCTCACGGTACGCCTGAGCGCCTCGTGACTGCTGTGGCTGCATAACCGCCTCTTTCACCTCGTATGTACGTCCATCGGAAAACCGCATGCCGCTGTTCTCATCGACCAGATGCAGCGATGACGAAAACCTGTCCTGCCGGCGTTCGACGACTCGCTTCATGCTGTCGACCGTCTTGCCAGGCAGCCAACCGACCATCACGATCACGAGAATCGCGAGGACTATGACGGTGCTCAACGATTCGTAACCCATGTGTCCTAACAATAGAAGACTTTTTGGCACTTTGGGATGATTATTCCCGGGCGTGTCGGCTGATAAGCCGTTTTGCGAACCCTTCCGGAGCGTCTTCGGACAGCAAGCTGAATGTATCGTGGTCCCGCCAAGCGCCATCGACGTACATGTAGCGCGGCCGTATGCCCTCATGGTGGGCGTGGAGCTTCTCGGCCACGCGCCGGGACCGGGCGTTGTGCGGCAGGATGGCGATTTCCAGCCGGTGCAGGTCAGGTCCGCTGGGGTCGAGCAGCGCCCAATCAGCCAATAGCGCGACAGCCGTCGGCGCGATGTCCTTCCCGGCGTGTCGCTGATCGACCCAATAGCCGACCACACCGGTGCGCATCGAGCCATAGCTGATCGCGCCCAGCGAAATCTGCCCGACGATATGCATCTGGTATTCAATCACGAACAGCGCGCCCGTGCCGTTGCTCTCGTCGCGATGCTGGCGCTGCAGCCAGGCGTTGAAGCTCAGGCCCGGCCCATGCTGCGGATCGCCTGATTCCCAAGGTTCCAGCCATTCATGGTTGCGCCGGCGCACATCGTTCCACTCATCGTAATCCTGCGCATCCAGCGGACGCAGCGTGATGGGCACCGCTCCCGCCGGGGCGGCAAGCGCATCCGGCATGGTGATGCCGCCGACTTCGGGCGCGAACACCTCGCGCAATGACCGTAATAATGACACGGCCCCATTCTCCCACGGCTTTGATGATTCTTTTCGATAACCGTGCGCAGGGCCGGACTCTAGACTAGGAGAAGAGCTGCGACACAGACATGAGCCGCCGCTTGCGAATGACACAGAGCGGGCAATACGATATGTTGCGCATTTCGAGGCGAGACGAGGAAATGGGAACGAGGATGACTATGGATGATGATGCGAAGGCTGCGAAAGCTGCGAAAAAGGCCCTGCGCAAAGCCGCGCTGGCGCGACGCCGAGCCATCGAATCGAGCGAGTTCGAACACGCCGGCGACTTGCTGATGCGGGCCGCGCTACGGCGCGTCGAGGAGCTGCCGGCGCGCAGCACGATTGCCGCGTATATATCTATGGGCACTGAGATTCCGACGATGCCCATGATTGCGGCCTTGCAGCAGCGCGGCATGCGCGTGCTAGTTCCCCGGCTCGGCTCCGGATTGGACATCGGGTGGAGCGAGCTGGGCGATTCAGGCGCGCTTGAACCCATGCCCCGCACGACTTCGGGCGGCATGCGCCCGCGCGAGCCGCATAGTCCGGTACTCGGGCCTGACGCTCTGCGCGAGGCGAGCATGATCTTCGTGCCCGCCTTGGCGGTCGATGGCAGCAACATGCGGCTGGGACGCGGCGGGGGCTGGTACGATCGCGCGCTCATCGAACGCGGGCCGCGCGCACACATTGTGGCCGTCTGCTGGCCTTGGGAGAGAACGAGCGAGCCCCTGCCACGCGAAAGCCACGACATCGCGGTCGACGAGATGCTTGAGCTGGGCGATATGTGACGCGTTGCGACGGCTGACCTAGCAGTGGGCCTGCAGCGTTCACGACTGGTGAAACTTCGCGTGTCGAGGCTGGTACTAGGATATGAACGGATTGAATTTCAATCAATCAGCTGACCTGAGCCTGTGGAGGAAGACCGTTGCCAACCTATCATTACCGTTGCAAGAACTGCGGGTATGACTTCACCGAATACCAATCGTTCGATGACGACCCGATCACCATATGCCCGAGCTGCCACGAAGAGCAGATACGCAAGGTGTTCTCGGCGGTGCCGATCGAGTTCAAGGGCCACGGCTTCTACCGCACGGATAGCGGCAGCGGAAAAGGCTCGAAGTAATTTCGCAGGTTTCGTAGGTTTTGCGGGTTTCGCAGAGCCGGCCTTTGGCCCGTCCTTCTGCTCCGTTCCTAACTGCATGATATTGGCAGGAATACGCCACTGACCGCGCGTCAGTGGCGTATTTCTCCCAGTAGGCCCGGATTAATGGAACGATTCGGACGCTGCCCGCACGTAAGCGTCCGAATCGTTCCAGTTACATGGAAAATAGTTCGCAATAGCCTGCTTACTACCCACAATGGCTCCTCGTTGACAGCCACAGGAACACGATATATTATGAAGCTACCTTCACATGAAGGTAGCTTCATATCTTAGCTGTTTAGCGACAGACGCGCATTGAGGGACGGGGTGGTGCAAATCAGTGAAAACCAAAATCCGCGAATATCGTAATCAGGCGGGAATGACGCAGCAGGAGCTGGCGGACGCAGTGCATGTGTCGTCACGCACGATCATCTCAATCGAAAAGGGACAGTACAATCCTTCGCTCATGCTCGCCTATCGGCTGGCGCGGGCATTCGCCACGACCGTCGAAGATATATGCCAACTCGAAGCGAACAAACGACTCGATGATGAGGAGAACGGCTATGCATAAGACAGTCGACGAGGAAGACAAGGCTGAAGAAGCATCGAACCACAACTCGCGCAAATCAGCACGCGGTCAGGCGCGAGGCTCCACCGCAGTCAGCGGAGTCGTTATGCTGATGCTTGGCGTCACCGTCGGCGGCGTGCTTGCCGAAAAGCCCAAAGCACTGAAACTGCCACCCGCCGCCGCTGGCATTGGCTGCGCGGCACTGATCGTAGCGGGCATCGCACTGATAGCAGCAACATTCATCTGGCCGCGCAGGACGCTTGAAGTCACTATTCACCGCGACGAGCGAGACGAGCTTATTCGTATCAAGGCAAATTCAGCAGTCGCCCGCGTGATGCTGCTCGTCAACACGGCATTCGCCGTCGCATTGGTCATTCTGGCTGAAATGCTGAAACTCACCGTCTTGTATTTCATCGCTGCAGGCATGGCCTTATCATTGGCTATCTTCTTGACCTCACTGATTGCCTTCAACCGATACTACGATAATCGGCTGTAGCTTCGGACAGGTGCTGACTTAACAGCTCAGCAAAACTGTTCGCTTAACGGTTCAGCGCGACACGCCCGGAATGTGGATAACTCGAAGCGTTCGACCACATGACCTGATTGGAATGGACTGAGCGAGTGGCTACAGTCATCATGGCAGGTATGACAACCTTATTTCATATGCCTTTGCCGCGGATTCTCAGCCGACGAGATGGCCAGCCGCCTCCTCGCCCTGGGCTGCGCCAGCGCCGGGCTATCGCCACACTGCGGCGCGTGCTGATACCGCTGCTGGCCGGACTCGCTGTGTTCTTCGCCTTGCACAGCGTAGCCTCCGCCACAGCGACGCAGGAAGTGCTCGTAGCCGCCCGGTCGCTGCGCCAAGGCACGCACATACGCCCCGCAGACGTCGAGATGCGTACAGTTCCATCCGCAGCCGCGTGGCAGTCCGCGGCGCGAAGCCCGTCTGAGGTGAACGGCCGCATCGCGCAAATCGACATCAAACCTGGGCAGCCGCTGCTGGACACCATGATCAGAGGATCGCCCGTGGTGCCCAAGGGCTTCACCGTGGTCGAAGCCCGTCTGGCCGGCGCATCCTTGGGCATGCGGCTCGGCGACGAAGTGTCGCTGGCGGCATCAACCGGATGCCCCGTGCAACAGGCAGCGGAGACTGACGGCCATGCGCAAGCCGACGGTGCGCAGACCGGTGGCAACGCGCAAGCTGACAGCAACGCACAAGGCAACGGCAATGCTGCCGGACGGGATGACGGCACCTGCGTGATCGTCGCAACAGCCATCGTCATGGGCGAGGCACAGCGTGACGATGCCGGCGTGGGCGCAGGCGTTTCCGTACCGCTCGCGCTTCCACCCCGCGACGCTGTCACCATGTTGTCTGTGCAGGAGCGAGGGGCGATTATGGCCGTAGCCAAGTGATGACAACAGCGACTCGACAGGAGGAATCAATACGACAACTCGAAAGGGCTGCTCAACGAGCGTGGACATAAAGAAAGGCTAACGCGTCTACGCCAAGATACACGGCGGCGACCCTTAGCTGCGCGACCCTCTGAAATCTCAATCAAGTCAAGAGCGCTACCTTAGCCGCAGAACCAAGCCAAGTCCAGCCCCAAGCCCCAAGCCCCAAGCCCCAAGCCCCAAGCCCCACCATACCCTCAGTCGCGCTCGGCGAACACGCCCCAGTGCGGGGGAAGCTCGGTGAGTATGCGCCTGTCGTCGTCGGCCTCGCGCTGGCTCTCGGTACGCATATCGCCAGGTTCGAGCTTGACGCCGTCCGCGTCAAAATGCTCGGATCCCGCCCGCACAACACGGGTGTGGGCGCGGGGCTTGCGACGGAAAGGATCGTACGCGCTCATCGTACATCCCGATAGATCTCACTGATGCGTTCGACAACTCGGTCAACTTCCTTGTCGGGGTTCACAAAGGCGCCCACGCTCCATACGTTCATGACCGACCAGCCAAGCGCCTCCAAATCCTGCGTGAGGACGCGGTGACGCGCACGGGTCGACTGCACGCTCATGAAGCGCGAATCATCCGTGATTATGGCAAGTGCATAGGGCTTGCCCTTCAGGCCTATCACCAGCGGGATATGAGCCCCGTTGGCGAAGCCGTAATCCACCGCCACATTCAGCCCGCGAGCGCGGATGCGATCGGCCAAATCGTTGAACAGCACATTGTCCGACGTCTTCTTGGCCGCAGGCCATATCGGCTCGTCATCGTCCTGCTGCTCAGCCCAGAGCAGCACGGTTTTGAGCAGCCGTGGGCCGGGCTGATGCAGGCGCTCGTCGTCAAGGTCCTCGGCACCGAATGCGGAGACGATGTCGACATTGCGGTCAGCCAAGGCGAGCGCGTCAAGCAGCAGGCCGCGCCCGCCTTCGCCTTCGAGATGGCCGAACTGCTGCAGGAGGCGGCCATGCGAGGTTTTGGCGTAGCACAGGGAGATGATCACGTCATCGGCCCGGGCTCCGGTCACTTCGGTGATGCTGATGAGGCGCACATGGCGCAGGAAACGACCCATCGCCGGATTCTTCGTCGCCAGCGATTTGAGCTCGGCTCCCAGCCGCGTTCTGAACACCGAGGTCAATGTGATGACGCCCAGCACATAGCCGGCCGGCACGATGGTGAAACTCGAGGCGCGCTGCGTGATGAGACGTATGACCTCATCGATCTCCTGCTGGCTGCTCTCCACCAGCCCGCTGGACATCACCGGGACGCCGACCGCCTCAACCCTGTGGAAGGCGACGTGCCCCTGCATGGATTCGGTTGTCAGATCGCTCGGCGCCGGCCCATAGCCTTGCCGCTCAAGCAAAGCGGCGAGCTGCGGCGAACGCCGCATCGGACGCGCTGCGGTCTTGACGGCGGGAAGCATATCGATCAGCACGGCCAAGGCATCGGAGGTCACGGTGTCGCGGTGCGCAAGCACCACGACCTGACGCGCACGGCTGACAACCGACAGGAGCTGAATGGAAGGCAGGTGGGCGCCAGCATCAATAATCGCCACATCGCACAGCGGCGATGGGTCGCTCAGCGCGGCGAGCGTGGACGGCGTGCCCACGATGATGGGCTTAGCCGCAGCGAGGACCTGCGGATGGTCGCGCCACAGCCTGCTGAGCTGCACGGGCGAAGTGCCGGCCAGCACAGTATGCAGCTGGTTGGCCTCCTGGGTGCGCGAGAACAGCAGATCGCACAGCCGCCGCATAGCCTCCTGACGAACCATCGGCCCGATCGAGCGCACATGCTCGACATCGACCTGCGCGAAACGGTCGGCGGCGGCCTGCATCGCAGAGCCGTCCTGATTGGAGATGATCGCCGAGGAGCGCACGATATCCTCGAAGACGGTCGTCCACCATGAGAGCTGCAGCTCGCCTTCGACCGCATCGGTGGCGACGCCGCGGTTGCGCAGATCGTCCACGAGCTCCATGAGACCGACGGTCTGGAATTCGCGTTCCAAACGGCAGCGCCCGGGCAGCGTGTCCAGCGCCAGATGGTCGTCGTACAAGGCCTTGAGACGTTCTTCGAGCGTGTTGAAATCGAGCGTTTCCAGGTTCGCGCCAAGCGGTGTGGTGGCGAGCACGGCGTCGAGCGCCGTGATGTTCTCCATCAGCGCCTCCTGCGTTTCAAGCGTCACGTCGAGCTTGGCGGGCAGCACCGGCCAGCCGCCGTGCGGCACGAACATATGCCATTGCTCGGCCTGCCTGGCGACGACTTTAAGCGCCTCATGCAGATCCTCGATCTGCGCGCCGACGCGCAGCAGGCTTCTGGCCTCCTTGATGTGTCGACGCCGCTCCCAGAAGCCCATCGACGTGCCTTCGGCCTTGCGCACCGATTTGGGCTTGCTGGCCTCGATCATCGCGTCGATGTCGCGTTCGAATATCTCGGGCTGGAACACGTCGAGCACGCGGCGCAGATTGCGCAGCACCATCGTCTGACGGCTCCACTCCTGAGCCGTGGTGGGAATCGGGAATCCGCAGGTCTGCACCGTGGAGGCAACTTGGGAGCGTGTCGCCGGCAGCAGCTTGCGCAGCACGTCGCCGACGCGACGGTATGCCGCGACGGCATCCCCTTCGCTCATCACCGATGCCTTGTACCAGGCGGTGTCCTCGGGCCCGACGGTGTACTCGCCCAATTCGCCGGCCTGCCTGAGTTTGGCGGCCCATTCGTCCATATGCTCGCCGAGCGCATGGGCTGCAGTCTTGCTCAGCCGCACATGCGTCGCCGGATGCGTGGGAAGCATGGCGATGGTCGCCAGATTCTGAATGGTCTGGTAGGCGGAGACCCCCCACTGCTCGCTCACCCCATGCAGATCGCCCAGGTAGCGCGCCAGACGCGACCTGACGCCGACCAGCTCGTCGGCGAGCTGGTTGAAGCGCGAGGTCGCCACGCCAGGCTGAAAGCCGACCGCCTCGATCAGCTGCTGGTCCAGGCTGTGGTTGAGGTGCTCGTCCGCGGCGTCCAGCACCTGTCCTTCCAGTTCGCCGGCATTGATCGCACCGAGAAAACGGCGCTTCTGCTCGGCCACGCAGGGCACATAAAGCACCGAACGACCGTTCATCACGCAGCGCGAGGCGATGGCCGCCGATTCCAAAGCGGTGTCGCGCCCGGCGCAGACGTCCATGAACAACGAGTTTCCAGCGGCCACCATATTCGCCGCGTACCGCACGGTGTTGTCCACATCGCCGATCTCGTACTCGTTGTGCGGATCACCATCGAAAGGACTGTACGACAGCGGTTCAGCGCCCTTGAGCGCAGCCGCCGCCTGCTCGTCGCCGGCGAGCGCGTCCAGCACGGTGCTGCCGGAACCGCCATGTTCAAGCTTGTCGATGATCCGGCGCGTTTCCAGCAGTATCTGCGATGCGGGATCGATGAAGCAGCCCAGCACGATGTCGCGTTCGATATCGAAATCGGCGAACACGCCGATGGCCTGCCGTGTGATGGCCTCGAAAACAGCCGAGGTCTCGGGAGTCCCGCTGGCATAGTTACTGCCATCGAACAGCTCGTCCTCATCGAGGTCGACGCCCTGCTCATGCAACGCGGCCACGAAGCTCGGGTTGAGCCGCACACGCCCGGTGAATCGAATCGTGGCATCGGTTTCCCTGCCGTTCGGCTTGCGTACCACGTCGACCGGGTACATAAGCACCGGGACGCTTGCGCCGGTCCACGTCGCCACGCCTACGATCATCGACAACGGCGCGACGCCGCTGAGCCTGCGCTTCGCGGAGCGATCGTCCAGGACGCGCTCCAATCGCCTCCCTGCGGCGCGTAGCATGCCCGAGTCGCGGAACAGCGCGTCGAGCGTGGCCTGCCCGCTGGCGAATAGCTGCGCGATGCCGGAAGGATGCGCATGGGTCATATCCAGCTGCGCGGTCAGCTGGCTCACATCCTCAAGCGGCGACGGGTTCAGGCCGGTGCGGTATTCCTCACGCCACCGACGGATGCGTTCCAAGCCTGCTCCGGAGAATCCGGACTGCATGGTTTCGCTCATACCCCGCTCACTTCCCTACCGCTGTGCGGTATTCCTCATATCCGGCGTTGCGCGACAGCGCCGCGTCAATGTCCTTGTCTCCCAGTGCCGCCAGCCATGCGTACAGATCGTCGTAGAGCGACGGATTCATTGCGAGGAAAGGCAGCAGTTGCGGGTGCTTCGCCATCTCAAATTGCTGCGTGAAATCCCCGGTGCGCTTCGCATCGTCCGAGGTCAGACCGTCGATGTCGACCGCCGGCTCGCGTTTGCCGAAGTCGCCTTTGGACACCCGCTCGAACACCGAGCCAGGTTCGAACACCGGCGTGAACGCTGCGGTTTCATCACCATACGAACCGCTTGATACACCTTGTGTGATCTCCTGCACCGCTGCCTGACTGGGTTCGGACTGCTCAGGCTGCACAAACTGATCAGGCTGCTCGGCACGCTCGTCGGACGCGCCCCGATTGCGGTTCACGGCACTGAAAATCTCACCGACGCCAATCTCGCGCCCCGCGAATTCCGGATGCCCAGCATGCTCGGCATGCCCAGAATCCTCTGATTGCTGCGAGCCCGGCTGAGCCTCGCCGCGCGGTTCGTCCGCATTGCCAGCGACAGCACCAGCCTGAACGTCATTATCGTCGTTGCCATCGCTGAGCGCGTCGACAAAGAGATCGCGCTGACGCACTGCGTCGCGCTGGCCTGGTTGCACGACGTTCACCGAAATATGCGTTGCGGCATGGCCGAGCATGGCATCACCCGCCGGCTGTCCGTCATGTGCAGCAGCGCTGCCCTGCGGCAGGGCGCGGGTCTGATCGTCAGACTTGCCAGGGTCAGCCGCCTCAGCCGCAGTTGCTTCCGCAGCCGCAGCCGCCGCAGCCGCATTCCCCGTAGCTGCTTCCTCATACGATGCCTTCTCTGCGGCATTCTCGACCGGTGACTCTGTACCCGCCTCAGCCGAAGGTGCTTCATGCGAAGCTCGCTCATGCTCAGCTACGCTTGCGTCCGCAGCCGCATCATCAGCAGCCGCCCCATCAGTAAACGCATCGTCCCCATCCGCATCGTCCGCAGCTACATCATCCGCCGATACATCATCAGTCGGCGGGAAGGAGAATGCCGCACTGGCTTTCAAGGCGTTCACTTTGCCGGCGACCGTCGCCGTGGAAATCGCCGTCGTGGGCTCGCCTGCGCGCAGGTTGAGGATGTCGTCTACGGACATATCCGCCATGCCCGGCTCAGCGGGCTTCGGTTCGGCAGCCGCGTAGGAGAACAAATTCGGCGTCTGTTCGGCTGGCTGCTCCTCTTCCTCGCCATCGACCGCTTCCTCCACCTGCACGAAGTCCACAGGGACATCGCCGAACTGCATGCGCAACGGCGACATGGGCAGCGGGAAGTCTGCTCCGCCCTGCAGCCGCATCAGCCCACCGCGGTCGCCTACGACATAGCTGCCGTTCGTGGAATTGAGATCGCGCAGCACCGCAGCACCGTGCTCGTCAACCGAGAATACGGCGTGCCGCTTCGACATCGAGCGTGAGGAATCCTCGATCTCCATGCGCTCGAAGCCGTCGTCGGCCAGCGGCCGCAAGGGCTTTCGCCCAATCTCCACGCTCTCGCCCACCGCCACTTCGGTCTGCTCGGCACCATTGGCCTTGACGATCCACCGCCGTGCAATCCGTTGCTCGCTCACCGTATCGGCCTTCCTTCCCATATACGCCCATATACGCACACTATTTGCTATTGTGTCATGTTTTCATCCGAACGTCGCGGATTACCCTCATGAATTGACAACTTTCACGCATTCGGCGCTGATTCTTGGCTCCTCATTCAGCCAATTGCACAGCCCAACAGCCCATTGCACAGTCCCTTGCAGCGCATAGCACTCACGCAGCCAGAGCTTATCGGTCCACCATAACGCAAAACCCCGCCGCCGTGAACAGTCACGGACGGCGGGGTTTGCAACTCTGCAATCATGCGGCCAAAAGCCGCGACGACTACTTGAGCTCGACGGTGGCGCCAGCCTCTTCGAGCTGAGCCTTGGCCTTCTCGGCATCTTCCTTCTTGGCCTTCTCCAGGACGGCCTTCGGGGCGGAGTCGACCAGGCCCTTCGCGTCGGCCAGGCCGAGCGAAGTGATGGCGCGAACGGCCTTGATGACCTGGATCTTCTTGTCGCCAATGGAAGCGAGGATGACGTCGAACTCATCCTTCTCTTCCTCGGCCGGAGCAGCGGCACCCGGAGCAGCGGCAGCGGCGGCGACCGGGGCGGCAGCCTCGACGTCGAATTCCTCTTCGAAGGTCTTCACGAACTCGGAGAGTTCGACCAGGGTCATTTCCTTGAACGCGTCGAGGAGCTCCTCGTTGGAGAGCTTAGCCATGATGGCTTCCTTTCTTTCACGGCGGCGGGATGGTGGTTATGTTGACCCGTCGCCAACAATATGTTGTTTACTTATGCTGATTCGTATCGCGGCGCAAGCCGCGAAGAACGGAATCAGGCGGCCTTTTCCTGCTTTTCGCGCAGGGCGTCGATCGTGCGCACGGCCTTGGTGGGCAGCGCGACGAACAGGTAGGCGGCCTTGGCCATCGTGCCCTTGAGCGCGCCAGCCATCTTGGACAGAAGCACCTCGCGGGATTCGAGATCCGCAAGCTTCTTGACGCCTTCGGCATCATAGACGGTTCCATCAGCGAAACCGGCCTTGAGCACGAGGGGCTTGTTGACCTTGGCAAAGTCACGCAGCGTCTTCGCAGCCTCGACGTAGTCACCCTTCACGAAGGTGATGGCGGTCGGACCGGCGAGGGTCTCATCGAGACCTTCGATTCCGGCCTCTTTGGCGGCGATGCGAGCCAGCGTGTTCTTAGCCACGGCATAGGAAGTATCGCGGCCTAGCTTTTCGCGCAGATCGGAGATCTGCGGAACAGTAAGCCCGCGGTACTCGGTCAGGTAGATCGCATCAGCATTACGGAATTGCTCCGTAAGCTGCGCGATCACCGCTGCCTTTTCGGGCCTTTTCATGGCGTTCCTTCCTAAGTCGACCATTGGCTGGGGAAGTTCGGCGCGATGCCGCCTTGCAGGCATAAAAAAAGCCCTGCGCACAGGCAGAGCGAACATGGCCGCAAGCGGCAGACTCTCAGCGATGCACAAGAGCCATTCATCTCAACCTGCGCTGGCTTGGCGAACCAAACTTCGAGAGGCTTGCACCTCTAACCAACGGTCTGTGGTTTACAAGATATATACTGTATGCGAGCGCAGGGACTTTGGAAACACAAAGATCGTTCCCACGGCGTGTCGTTGGCTGCACCGCGAGTCATCAGGACATACAACGACGTGCACACAACGGCATACATACAACGGCATGCAGATGGCAGCACGCAGATACCAACAACAGATTTCAACACAGATGCCAACGTACAGGCAGCAGTACGCAAGCGGCCCCAAGCAAGCGGCCCCAAGCAAAACCGCCTGCCACTTCCCGGTTCGGCAACGATGCCGGGAAACGACAGGCGGTTTGCAGCCGCTGCGGCAGATATCTACGACAATATCTATGTCAGATACCTATGTCAGATATCTGCTGCAGCCATCAGATGGTCGCAATCAGGCCGTCTGACCTTGCAGCGCCAAATCGCGCTTCTGCTTCGGGGTGAGCTTGTCATGGCGCATCTCGAAGAGGAAGTAGATCGCCACGATAAGCAGCTCGATGGCCGGCAGGATGAAGGAGACCTTCATGCCAGCGGCATCCGAGAGCGCGCCCTGAGCGGCGGGCAGCACCGCGCCACCGACGATGGCCATCACGATGATGGCGCCGGCGGTCTCGGTGTAGCGACGATCCTCGACGGTCTCCAGGGTCCTGGAGTAGATGGTCGGCCAGCCAGGTCCGAGGAAGAGGCTGACGCCGGCGGCCATCCATACGGCGACGACGCTGTGGATGGTAACGGTGCCGAGCAGCATCAGGGTGCCGAGAATCATATACACGGACAGCACGCGGGTCTCACGGAACTTCGTGAGCAGCCAGCTCGCCAGGAAACGACCGACGAGGAAGAAGCCGTAGCTCCACAGCATGAAGTCGGCCGCGTCACGCTCGGTGAAGTGCGGGAACATGTTGAGGGCGAGACGCATGGTGAAGGACCAGATGCCGGTCTGCGCGCCGATGTAGATGAACTGGGTGGCAACGCCCCCCCAGTAGCGGCGGTTGTGCAGCAGATGGGTGATGGTCTCGCCAAAGCCGGCATGCGCATCGGCACCCTCGGCGGTCTTCGGGCGGCCGGAGGGGAACTTCGTGACGGCGAAGGCCAGAATGAGGACGATGAGCACGATCAGCACGTACTTGTACGGCGAAAGCGTGCGGCCCAGCTGCTCGATGCCGTAGGCGTGAGCGGCCTCAGGCGTCATCTTGGCCATTTCGGTCTTGAGGTTCGAGTCCTGGAAGATCAGGTACTTGCCCAGCAGGATGCCGATAATCAGGCCGACCGCGTTCATCACCTGCGCGATGTTCAGTCGGACGGTCGCCAGTCGGCGCGGTCCCAGCAGCGTCGCATAGGTGTCGCCGGAGGTCTCCAGGAAGCTCAGGCCGATGGCCTCAACGAAGATGGCGAACAGGAACGGCGCGTACGTCGCCATACGGGACGCGGGGAAGAAGATGAAGCATCCTGCGGCGAAGCAGGCCAGGCCGGCGATGATGCCCATCTTGTAGCTGGACTTCTTGATGAACAGCGAGGCGGGGATGGCGATGATGAAGTAGCCGCCGTAGAAGGCGCTTTGCACGAAGGCGGTCGCCAGATCGCTCAGGTTGAACACGACCTTGAACTGCGTGATCAGAATGTCGTTGAGGCTCGATGCGATCGCCCACATGGCGAACAGGATGGACACCAGCACGAATTGCAGGACCGGGGTGCGGTCGAGATATCCGTCTGGCTGCTCCTTCCACGAGACTGATTTTGCTGCCATTATTTCTTCTTCTTTCTTGACAGTTGCTTGACGATCGAACGAAGGGCGAATTCGCCCGAGGCCCGTCGCCTGATCAGGCGCATGACGGCGCTAGTCCGTATTGGCGCGTCTGACCACATGGTGGGTAATGCAGTACTGGATAACCAATGCCAGATAATTCAGGTTGCGCTGCGTCGCACAGCCCGTACAGCTTTCTTGCCGCCGGTCGCTTTTGGCGAAGGCGGACGAAGGTTCAACATACGCAAGCTCAAGCCCGCCCGATTACAGAATCTGGCAGAACTCGATGGTTTCGTGGTTCGGGCCGAGGACATTGAAGTAGCGGATGCCCTTCTGCCAGAACGTCGGAATGTACTGGACCGAGCCTTCGACAAAGTCCAGGTTCAGCTTCTGCGCCTCTTCGAAAGCCTTGTCGATGTCGGTCACGTCAAGTGCGAAATGATTGATGGCTCCGGTCACGCCGGCCGCCTCGTCAACAGTCCACACCTCAAGCGTCAGATTAGCCAGGCGCAGGAATGCGCAGGTGCTCTCGCCGTTGGGATACTTGCCCGCGACTTCGAAGCCGAGCTTGTCGTAGTAGTCGATGGTCTTTTGCAGATCAGTCGTAGGAATGCCGACGTGCTGAACCCCATTGAGATACGTCGTGATATTCGTCATAAGTAGCTTCATCGCCCCTTTTGCATTGCACATCCGGCTCACGACTGTCTGGCGTGAACCTTACAGCATCACTGTAATACGAATCACATATTTTGCAAACAAGAGTGTCGGCGCCCGGCGTCAGCCACGTCCCCGACGCCGTCTTCGCCGAGCGCCGCTGCTCAGCTGTTGCGCGGCTTGCAATACCGTAAATAAAGCCTGCTGGGAAACCTGCCGCGAGCCTACAACGCGGCGGCATAGCGCGCGAGCGCGGCCACGGTGCCGGAGAGATATTCGAGCGAACGCTGCCAGTCGCCGGGCACCTCGATGGAATGATTCGCGCCGGGGAATTCATGGACATCCTCGCTGAGCGCATGGGCGCGGTCCGCATCGTAATACGGGTCGGCACTTCCCGCGCAGATAAGCGGCTTGCGCGCTGTCTCGACCCCTGCCCCTGCGTCCTCTTCCCGGCTCGGCACGGCGATGCGCTGGCCGCTGGAGTCGAAGGGCGCCGGATTGAGCACCGGCGTGAACAGCGCCATAGGGATGCCAAGCTTGCGGGCGTGGCCGTACGCCAGCGTGGTGAGCGATTTGCCGATGAGCAGCATGCGCGGCTGCGGCAATCCGGCGTCGGCGGCCTGTGCCTGTGCCGCAGCATGCCATTCGTCGATGGCGGTTTCGATGACCGGCGTCACCTCGGAGAGATCGTCCTTGGTGTTGTGCACATTAAGCAGGTCGACATGCCAGCCGGTCTGCGCCAGCATTTGCGCGGACCAGTACAGCAGCGGCCGGTCGCAGGTGTACCCGGTTCCCGGCATCACCAGCGCGTAGCCGTGCGGCGCGCTGCCGTCCACGGCATGGTTGTGCTTCCACGGCTTGATGGCGTATTCGACGCTTCCCAATGACACATTCCCTCCCGGATGTCTTGGCGGATGCGGCAGATTGCAACCGTTGCGAATCTGCACATTGCAGTCTCATATAGTCGTATATATTGCGTATATTGCGGTTGCGTGGCTTCACAGCCTGTCTTCACGGCCGAGTCACCAGCTTAATTGCGCGCAGTGACCGAATGCAAGCAGCGCCTATTCCCACACCTGTGCCTATGAGCTATGCCTATGAAATACGTATGCGTATGCCCGCGGAACGGAAATGCCTATAGCAATGCGTATCGGGCCTCCCCGAACACGTCGAAGAGGCCCGATACGCATAGCATGCAGGCGATCAGGCCAGAATGGCCATGGTCACGAAGTCGAGGATGAACAGGGCCGAGACGATCCAGATGATCGGGTGGACCTCCTTGGCCTTCTTCTTGCAGGTCATCACGAGGCAGTACATGATGAAACCGCCGGCGATGCCGTAGGAGATGGAATAGGAGTACGCCATGAACACGGCCGCGAAGAAGGCGGGAACCGCTTCGGAGAGCTCGTCCCACTTGACGTCCTTGAGGCTGGCCGCCATCATGCAGCCGACCACGACGAGCACGCCTGCGGTGGCCGCCGCAGGAATCGCGGAGACGACCGGAGCGAGGAAGATGGAGAGCACGAAGCAGGCAGCGACCACCACGGAGGTCAGGCCGGTGCGACCGCCAGCGCCGATGCCCGCAGCGGACTCGACGTAGGTCGTGGTGTTCGAAGTGCCGAAGATCGCGCCGATCGAAGTGGCGATGGAGTCGGAGAAGAGCGCCTTGTCCATCTTGGAACTGAAGCCGGAGCCGTTCTCCAGGGCCTTCTCGTCTTCCTCGGAGAAGATGCCGGTGCGACGGCCGGTGCCAATGAAGGTGCCGATGGTGTCGAAGGTATCGGACATCGAGAACGCGAAGATGGTCACGATGACGAGCGGCAGCCTGGCCGGGTTGGAGAACAGCGCGGGGAAGCCCTGCTCGGTGAAGATCGCGCCGAGGGTCGTCGGCAGCTCGGAGAAGGTCTGGCCCAGGGAATGGGAGGCACCGAAGTTGGTCACGCCGAGCGGAATGCCGATGATGGCCGTCACCGCGATGGTGATGAGCATCGCGCCCTTGACGTTGAGCACATTGAGCACGATGGCGAGAATCAGGCCGATGAGGAACACCCACAGCACGGGCTGGTTGAGCGTGGAAAGCGCGGGGACGCCGGCCTTGAAGTTGAGGAAGCCGACATTGAGCATGCCGACGTAGGCGATGAACAGGCCGATGCCGCCGCCGATCGCCTGCTGCAGCGATTCGGGGATGGCCTCGATGACCATCTTTCGGATTTTGGTGACGGTGATGATGATGTTGATGATGCCGCACAGGAACACCATGCACATGGTCTCCTGCCAGGTGAACTTCAGGCCGAGGCAGACCGTGTAGGTGAAGAAGGCGTTGAGGCCCATGCCTGCGGCCTGGGCGTAAGGCACATTGGCGAACAGGCCCATGACGAGCGTGCCGATGACCGCAGCGATGATGGTCGCCAGGAACACGCCGCCCCACGGCATGCCCGTTTTGCTCAGGATCTGCGGGTTGACGATGATGATGTAGGACATCGCGAAGAACGTGGTCAGGCCGGCCATGATCTCAGTGGAGACCGTGGTGCCGTTCTCCTTCAGATGGAAGAAATGTTCCATTACTGCTTTCTGCTCCTTGGTTTGCGCACGGGCTGAACCGTGCCGAGGTTACTGCGACTCGTCCGCCGGATGCGGACAGAGAGACCATACCACCCACAGCAGTCAGGCATATTACATGCGGATTCCAGAGTTCTTTCATAGAGTGCGTGTATGCAGCTTACGCAGGCAGTTGCAGACAACGCAAAGGGCGGGACGAACGGATGCTGCAATAGCATCGTTCGCCCCGCCCTTCGCGTTGCCTAGCAGGCTTGCTCGATCAGCGGACGCCGCTTACGCGGCGACAGACAGAACACAGCGACGCGCGCTCGTACATCGCGCCCGGCTACGAGCAGTCTGCAAGACATAGATACGGACGCCACCTGCGGCGGCGACTGTACCCTGCGCGGGCGCTCGTACATCGCGCCCGGCTACGAATAGCCCACAGGGCTATTCGTCACCCAAATCGTCCGGAGATGTAGCGCTCGGCCTCTTCGTTCTGCGGGTTGTTGAACATCGTGTTCGTATCCGAGAAGTAGGTCAGGTGCCCGGGCTCACCTACGGCCTTGAGGTTGAAGAAAGCCGTGTAGTCCGCGATGCGGGCGGCCTGCTGCATGTTGTGGGTCACGATCACGATCGTGTAGTCGTTCTTGAGCTCGTTGATCAAGTCCTCCACGGCCAGCGTCGAAATCGGGTCGAGCGCCGAGCAGGGTTCGTCCATGAGCAGCACCTGCGGGTGGACGGCCACGGCGCGTGCGATGCACAGACGCTGCTGCTGGCCACCGGAAAGGCCGATGCCGGGATTGTCGAGGCGATCCTTGACCTCGTTCCACAGGTTCGCGCCGCGCAGCGCCCACTCGACCAGCTCGTCAGCGTCCGACTTGTTGATCTTGCGGTTGTTGAGCCTGACCCCAGCCAGCACATTCTCGCGAATGGACATGGTCGGGAAGGGGTTCGCGCGCTGGAAGACCATGCCGACGTCGCGGCGAACCTCGACCGGATCGATGTCCTTGGCGTACAGATTGCGGCCTTCGAGCTTCACTTCGCCCTTGACATGCGCGCCCGGGATGATCTCGTGCATGCGGTCGAGCGTGCGCAGCACCGTCGACTTGCCGCAGCCGGAGGGTCCGATGAACGCGGTGACCTTGTTGGGCTGGATCGCGATATTGACATCTTCGACGGCCAGGAAGTCGCCGTAGTAGATGTTGAGATGATTGACATCAATGCGTTGTCCCATAATATTCCTTTTCGTATTTATCGCAGTCGACTCGCCGCTGCGGCATCTGGATGAACCGTGCGCGGCGCGAAGCCGACGCCTGCTGCGCCTTGTTCTCGCAGCATGGGCATCACCGTTCGGTCTTCACGGCGAAGACCTTGGCGACCAGGCGGCCCAGCAGGTTCAGCAGCAGCACGATGACGATCAGCGTCAGCGCACCGGCCCATGCACGTTCCATGGGGATGGTGGTGACGCAGTTCGCGTTAGCAGATGCCGGGCAGGTGACCGTAAGCTTGCTGTATTCCTGATAGACGTACACCGGAAGCGTCGTCATCTGGCCGGAGAAGAGGTTGAGGTTCGTCGACGAGATGTAGCCGGCGGTCATCAGCAGCGGCGCGGTCTCGCCAATCACGCGGGCGATGGCCAGAATCACGCCGGACACGATGCCCGGAAGCGCGGTGCGCAGCACGATCTTGGTTATCGTGCGCTGCTTGGTGACGCCAAGCGCATACGCCGCCTCGCGCAAATCAGCAGGAACGACCTTGAGCATCTCCTCGCTCGATTTGACGACGGTCGGGATCATGAGCAGCGACAAGGCCACCGAACCCTGGAAGCCGCTGAGCGAGCCGGGGCCGAACACGATGGTGAACATCGAGAAGGCGAACAGGCCGGCCACGATGGACGGGATGCCGCTCATGACGTCCACCAGCAGCGCGATGGATTTCGCGAGCTTGCCGTTGTGCGCGTACTCGACCAGATAGACCGCGCACAGCAGGCCGATCGGAATCGAAATCAGCATGGCACCGAAGGTGACCAGCAGCGTGCCGATGATGGCGTGCAGGATGCCGCCGTAGCCGCCCGAAGAAGTCGGGTTGCCGCCGATCACGCCTTCCATGTTGTACGTCAGGAAGTTGATGTTGAGCCGCTTGACGCCCTTGGATATGGCGGTCCACAGCACCGATACCAGCGGCACGAGCGCGACGACGAACGCCGCGGCGATCAGCACGCGCATGAAGAGATCCTTGCGCTTGCGTGCGGCCGTGTAGGATCGCGAGGGCTTGAACTTATCGAAGTCGATGACCGGGGCGTCGCCCTGGGGCGCGGAATCGCCCACCGGTTGCGAAGTTTGCTGTGACATTTATGCAACTGCCTTTCGCGTGACGGCCCGCGCAAGCGCATTGACGGCGAAGGTGATCACGAACAGCACCAGACCGGTGCCGATCAGCGTGGAAACGCCAAGGGCGTTCGCCTCGGGGTATTGCGCGGCGATATTGGCCGCAATGGTTTGGTTCTGCGAAGCCTGGAGAATCTTGACCGAGTACTTGAGCCCCGGGGAGAGGATCATGAGCACGGCCATCGTCTCGCCAAGCGCGCGGCCCAAGCCCAGCATCGAAGCGGAGACGATGCCCGAGCGGCCGAACGGCAGCACGGCGAGCTTGATCATCTCCCACTTCGTGGCGCCCAGAGCCAACGCGGCTTCCTGCTGCAGACGCGGGGTCTGCACGAAGATGTCGCGCGACATCGAGGTGATGATCGGCAGGATCATCACTGC
The DNA here is from genome assembly GCF_009371885.1 of Bifidobacterium tibiigranuli. Classification (GTDB taxonomy): domain Bacteria; phylum Actinomycetota; class Actinomycetes; order Actinomycetales; family Bifidobacteriaceae; genus Bifidobacterium; species Bifidobacterium tibiigranuli. The sequence goes on from NZ_QLZA01000003.1 coordinate 23,714, forward strand.
AAGCACCACGGCGACCGAAGCCACGGTACGCGAAGGGTTGGCGGCAGGACCGGCGAAAATCGGAATCCAACCCAGATAGGTGGCGACCCAGTCCCAGAAGGGATGAATCGCCGGCACCAGCACCAGGCCGCCCCACAGGCCGTAGATGACCGAGGGAATCGCGGCGAGCAGGTCCACGACGTAGTTGAGCGCCGTGGCCACGCGCTTGGGCGCGTAATGCGAGATGAACAGAGCGATGCCGACAGCGATGAAGAAGGCAATCACCAGAGCCAGCGCGGCCACGAGCACCGTGCCGAAGACCAACGGACCGACGTACTGCCAGAAGTTGTGGGCGCCGCCGCCGGTGAAGGACTCTATGGTCGCCTTGTTCGCTCCCTGATCCCCTCCGATCAGTGGCCAGGCGCGGAAGAGCAGGAACAGCGTCACGGCGGCAAGCGCGACGAGTATCAGAATGCCACAGGCGTAGACGACGGCCTTGAAGACATTGTCGGCGATTTTTCCGTCGCCGTGCGGTTTGGCACCGCTAGTTTGCGAACTCACCAGTTCTCCTCATTTCTCGCATCGCCATGCGCACCCGCCGAAGGTGCAGCAGCGAAGTGCTGCACCCGGCACGGTTCACGTCTCGCTGTTGCGAATCAGACGTGTCGCGTGCCATCGACGAATGCGCGGTGATGACGATCATCGGGACTTAAAGCCCGTGCTTACTTGGTGGCGATGGCGTCGATGGAGGTGGTGACCTTCTGACGCAGGGAGTCGCTCATCGGGGCCGAGCCGGCGTTGTCAGCGGCGACCTTCTGGCCTTCCGCGCTCACGATGTAGGAGAACCAGGACTTGACGAACTTGGCCGTGTTGGCGTCCTTGTAAGCCGGGCAGGCGATGCCGTAGGAGACCAGGACGACCGGGTAGGCGCCGGCTGCGGTGGTGGCGTGATCCACTGCGACGACCACGCGGTTCTTCTCCGTGGCGGTCTTGTCGAGCGGCGAGGCGTCGACGACCTTCGCTGCGGCCTCGGCCGAGTACGGCACATAGGCGTCGCCGACCTTGACGGCTGCCGTGCCCAGATCGCCAGCCTTGGAGGCATCGGCGTATCCGATGGTGCCGTCAGCCTGCGAAACGGTGTTGACCACGCCATCGGTGCCCTTGGCGCCCTGGCCGACTTGGTTCGGCCAGTTCTCGCCGACCTCGTAGCTCCAGTCGCTGCCAGCAACGTCCTTGACGTAGCTCAGGAAGTTCTTGGTGGTGCCGGACTTGTCGGAGCGGTGCACGACCGTGATCGGCGTGCTGGGCAGTTCCACCTTCGGGTTGCTGCTCTTGATGGCCGGGTCGTTCCAGGTGGTAATCTTGCCGTCGAAGATCTTCGCGATCGTCGGGCCGTCAAGATTCAGGTGCTTGCCCTTGCCGGAGATGCTCTTGAGGTTGAACACGATGGCGATCGGGGAGATGTAGACCGGGATGTCGAAGGCGGTGCCCGAGGCGCATACGCTCGAGGACTGCTTGACTTCGTCCGCGCTCAACGCGGCATCCGAGCCGGCCCAAGCCGTGGCACCGGTCAGGAAGGTGGTGACGCCTGCACCGGAACCGGTGGGGTTGTAGGAGATCTTGGCGTCAGGGTTCTTCCCCTGATAGCTGGCGATCCACGCCTCGACGGCAGCCTGCTGCGCGGAGGAGCCCGCGCCCGAGAACTGCCCGGAGATCTTGGCTGTGGATTCGCTGGACGCGCTTCCGGAGTCGCTGGTGGTGGCGGTGTTGTTGCCACAGGCCGCGAGCGCGGCCATCATAGTCAGGCCGCATCCTACGGCGAGGACACGAGTCAGTGCATTCTTGCGCATTTCTTTTCCCTCATCAACCGGCGGCATATGCCGCCAACGTGTGCGAATCGCCTTCGTGTTGCCACGTCGTCATCCGACTCACACGGTGTTTTCATGACATATCTAGCGTAAAACGCTTCATGCGGGGCCGTGGCCGAACTAGGTGAACGGGAGATGAACATTTGGGAATTGAGTGCAGGGGCTGGGTGTGAGAGGGCGCGGAGGGATGGGATCAGAGGGATGGATGGTTCAGCGTTTTAGCGCTCTTCATCTGACAGCTTATACCCCAAGCCTCGCACCGTGATCAGGTAGTGCGGATGCGCGGAATCCTCCTCGATCTTGCTGCGGATGCGCTTGACATGCACATCGAGCGTCTTCGTGTCGCCGACATAATCCGAGCCCCACACGCGGTCGATGAGCTGGTGGCGCGTCATAACCCGGCCCTTGTTCTGCAGCAGGTACTGCAGCAGCTCGAATTCCTTGAGCGGGAAGAAGGTCGGCTCCCCGTGCACGGTGACCTCGTGCCTGCCGACATGCATCGCGATATCGCCACAGCGCAGCGTCACGCCGTCGTCATGCGCCTGTGCATCCTCCTCATCGACCTGATTGCGACGCAGCACCGCGTGGATGCGCGCCAGCAGCTCCCGGAAGGAGTACGGCTTGGTCACATAGTCGTCGGCGCCGATTTCCAGCCCGACCACGGTGTCGATCTCCGCGCTTTTAGCGGTGACCATGATAATCGGCACCCGACTCTGCTCGCGGATGCGCCGGCACAGCTCGACCCCGTCGATGCCGGGCAGCATAAGGTCGAGCAGTACCAGATCGACGCCGCCGCGCGTGAACAGCGACAGCCCTTCCTCGCCGGTCGCCGCAGCGCTCACCGCATAGCCTTCCCGGGTGAGCTGATAAATCAGCGGTTCCCGATAGGATTCCTCGTCCTCGACGATAAGAATTCTCGTCATGCCTAATGCCTTCCATGAGTGGCGAACCATTCCAAACCGTTCCACAAGCAGTTATACAGGTACGGTGGACGATTGCGCTAATCGTGCTCGTTACGCTTCAGTGTTTTCGGGAGCCGCCGGAAGCTCGATGGTGAAGGTCGAGCCGAATCCTTCGTGGGACCACATGCTTAAGCTGCCGCCATGCTCCTCGATGCCGTGCTTGGCAATCGAAAGACCCAGACCTGAGCCGCCTGTCGCACGAGAACGGGCGGCGTCGACGCGGTAGAAACGCTCGAAAACGCGCGCCTGCGCATCCTTGGGAATGCCGATGCCCTGATCAACGACACGAATGCGCACTGCGTGAGTAGGCACTGCGTGAGTAGACGCAGCGTCAATAGGCGCAGTGTCCCCAGCCCGTTCAAGCACCACGACGACCGAACCATGCTGCGGCGAATAGCGAATCGCGTTCTCGACAAGATTCCTGACCGCCGTCGTCAGCGATTCGCGGTCGGCAAGCACTTCGAAACGGCTGTCTGATGACGCCGAGGGATGCATCTGAGGCATCTGATGCATCTGCCCATCGACCGTAAGCCGCACATCGATCTGCCTCTCCTGCGCCGACGTGGCGTTCAGCTCGATGGCCTCACGCACTGCGGCAAGCGCGTCGACCCGCTGCGTGGCCTGCATGGCACTCATATCCTGCACGCGCTGCAAATCGATGAGATGGCGCACCAACTGATTGAGCCGCTCCGATTCCTTCGTGATGCGTCCGGCGAAATACCGCACCGCATCCGGGTCATCGACTGCGTCGCTGATGGTCTCCGCGAGCAGGGCGATGGCCCCGGACGGCGTTTTGAGCTCGTGCGAGACATTCGTGACGAAATCGCGACGCACCTCCTCGAAACGCCTCTGCTCGCTGACATCGTCAAGAAACACCGCATACGCATCGTCATCGATGGCTCCGATACGCACGCGCGTATGCGTGGCCTGCTCGCCGGCACCCGTCGTGAGCTCTCGCTCGCGCAGCACGCCATCCGAATCCACCTGAGCGAGCAGATCCATGAGCTCAGGCGCAGCCAGCCGGTCACGATCGACCAGCCCCAGCTGCGCCGCACCGGGACTCAAGTAGCTGACCAGTCCCTGGGAGCTGCAGACGATCAGCGCGTTGGGCATCGCCTCAATCATCCGATGCACGACATGCGGCGACAGCGATTCGTCGTCGAACAGCCGTTGCCCTGGGCTCCACGGCGCATCATCGGCGCGCTCGCTGTTGCGATCCCGCACGGAGACGACAAGCCAGGTGAGCGCAATCGTCGCCACGACGACGATCAGCGCGGCAAGGACGAGGAACTGCGCCACAGTGATACCGGCCAACATGCGCAGCCTTACAATCGCTTGACGATGGCAATGGCGAGGCGGGCGGCGGTGTCGGCGTATTCGCTGATGTCGAAGTCCTTGAACACCTCGTAATCCGTGTCGGCATTGTCGCTCAGCGCCCGGATGACCAGCGCCGGCACGTCGTTGCGCGCCGCGACATGCGCCACGGCCGCACCCTCCATCTCGACGGCGTCGGCACCGGTCTGCGTGATGACCTGCGTGATTTTCTCCGGCGTGTCGACAAAGTAGTTGCCCGAGGCGATGATGCCCGTGATATGCGTGATGCCCATCGCGTCCAGCGCATGTTCGGCCACGCCAAGTAGCTTCGGGTCGCTGTGGAACTCCTCGGTCTGCGGCTTCCACTGGGCGATCAGGCGCATGTCGCTGTCCAGATAGCGCAAGGTGCCGCCGAGTACGACATCGTTGATATGCAGGCTTTTGTTCAGGCTGCCGGCGATGCCCGAGAAGATGATCGCATCGGGGCGGTAGGCGTCGATCAGGCGCTGCGCGGTCGCGGCCGCGTTCACCAGCCCCATGCCGCCGACGGTTGCGGCAACGGCGATCTGCTCGCTGGATGCTGCCGCTGCTGCCGCCGGCCCAGACAATGCCGCTGGGTCCGCCGATGACGCCGAGCTAGCCGACTCAGACTGCTTAGCCGGCCCGGCCGATTCAAGCGTGCCGTAGGCGACGTCCAGACTTGCGCCGTGGTCGTGGCGCACGTTGCTGAGCGAGGCCGCGATATGCGCGACCTCCTCCTCGAGGGCTCCGATGATGGCTATCGTTTTCATAGGCTTGCTTCCTTCTGCTCATGCAAGGTTTCACAGCATTTCGTAGCATTCCATGGCTGACAGCACGGCTGACGTCTTGGCAAATGGCAGCTCACGGTCGCGGCGCATGAGTGCATGATCTAGCGCCAGCGCCGTGCGCCGACCGCGCGGGCGAGCTCGTGCAGCAGGTCGCGCGTGTCGGGCCACGCGATGCAGCTATCGGTTATCGACTTGCCATATATCAGCTCGCTCAACGGAGCCGCGCTCTGGTGGCCGCCTTCGATGAAGCTTTCCATCATCACGCCGACGATGCCGCGCTCCCCCGCTGCCAGGCGCTCGGCGATCTCACGCACCACCTGCGCCTCGCGCTTCTCGTCCTTGCCGCAGTTGCCGTGGGCCGCGTCAATGATCAGCCCTTGCGCGGCTGCGCTGTCGGCGGGCATCGTCTTGCGCACGTCGCGCATGGCCTGTGCCACCGAGTCGGCGTCGTAGTTCGGGCCGTGGCTCGAGCCGCGCAGCACCACATGGCAGTCCGGATTGCCCAGCGTCTCGACGGCGCAGGCGCGACCCATATGGTCCACGCCGAAGAAGGTATGGCATTGCGCCGCCGCGAAGCAGCCATTGACCGCCGCGCTCACCGAGCCATCGGTGGCGTTCTTGAAGCCGACCGGCATCGACAGCCCGCTCGCCAACTGGCGGTGAATCTGCGATTCGGTGTTGCGCGCCCCGATGGCGCTCCAACTCACCGCGTCCGCGAGGTATTGCGGCGAAGTGGGTTCCAGGAACTCCGTGGCGGCGGGCAGCCCCTCGTCCAGCACGCCGAGCAGGGTTTTGCGCGCCAGCAGCAGCCCTTTGCGAATCTGATTGGTGCCGTCGATGTCGGGGTCGTTGATAAGCCCTTTCCATCCCACGGTGGTGCGCGGCTTTTCGAAGTAGACCCGCATGACGATAAGCAGCTCGTCAGATACTTCGCGGGACAGCGCCGCCAACCGATGCGCGTAATCGAGCGCCGCAGACGGGTCATGCACCGAGCATGGCCCGACAATCACCAGCAGCCGGTCGTCCTGGCCGTACAGGCAGGCGCGAATCTCGTCGCGCGATGTCGCCACCAGATCCTGCGACTGCTGCGACATCGAGAGTTCGCCGAGCACCTGCGCCGGCATCGGCAGCGGCTCGAGTTCGAGCACGCGGCGATTGATGATTCGACTGACGCCGACCTCATCCTCCCATCGAGGCACATCGGTGGCGATCAGCGGATTCTTGCCCTCGCGCACGGCAGCGCGGATGGCATGCAGCTCCTCGGGGGTGTTCAACGGCCGGGGCGTTGGGACAGACGACATCGCATTCTCCTTGACATTCATACTGCTGCCAAGGATAAGGCCATGTATGAACGAGAAGCGGCTCGCACTACTCGCGAGTCGCTACGCGTAGTGCGAGCGAAACGAACAGGCACCGTGGTAGATTCCTATCGCATAATGACGCAACCTCAACGAATACCGCCATAACGAAGTGAACATGGAGTGTTCGTTTGATGCGCACTATTCCCGGGCCACTCCGCGTAGTGCGAATCAGGCCGCCCTGCGCGAGGCCACCGCAGCGGCCAAGGTGTGCAGCAGCTCCTCGGTCCGGTCCCAGGGCACGCAGGCGTCGGTCACGGATTGCCCGTAGACCAATTGGCTCAGCGGGGCCGGCTTCTGATGCCCGCCTTCGAGGAAGCTCTCCATCATGATGCCCGATATGCCCGGCTCGCCAGTGGCGACGCGCGCCGCAATCTCCTCCACGACCTGCGCCTCGCGCGTTTCATCCTTGCCGCAGTTGCCGTGCGCGGCGTCGATAACAAGCCCGTGCTCGCTCGGCCCCCCGGCCTTCGAAGCCTTGAGCGCGGCCATGGCATCGGCCACGGATTGCCGGTCATAATTCGGCCCCTGGCTTGAGCCGCGCAGCACCAGATGACAGTCGGGGTTGCCCTTGGTCTCCGCCGCGATCACGCGCCCGTCCAGATTGATGGAGAGGAAATGATGCTCGCAGGACGCGGCGTAGCAGGAATCAGCCGCCGCTTTGATCGAGCCGTCGGTGGAGTTCTTGAAGCCGACCGGCATCGATAGGCCGCTCGCCAGCTCGCGATGGACCTGGCTTTCCGTATTACGCGCGCCGATGGCACCCCAGCTGATCAGATCGCACAGGTACTGCGGCGTGATCGGGTCCAGCCACTCGGTCGCCGTAGGAAGTCCGAGAGCCAGCACGTCGGTGAGCACCTTGCGCGCCAGCCACATGCCCTTGCGGATGTTGAACTGCCCGTCAAGATCCGGATCGTTGATCAGGCCCTTCCAGCCGATGGTCGTGCGCGGCTTCTCGAAATAGACCCGCATCACGATAAGCAGCCGGTCATCCAGCTCCTTGTTCACTGCCGCAAGACGCGCGGCATACTCATGCGCCGCCTTGGGATCGTGAATAGAGCACGGCCCAACGATCACCAGCAGCCGGTCATCGCGCCCATCCAGCACATCGCGAATCGCCTGACGCGAGGAGAGCACCAGATCCCTCATCTCGTCGCGCAGCGGCAGCTCCTTCAGGAACGCACGCGGCGCGGGAATCGGGTCAAGCTGCCGGATATTCACATCCACGGTCTCCGGAAGCACCGCGCGATCGTCAAACCGCCGCTTATCCTCGGAACTGTCCGGACCACGAAGACCTGCCATTGTCTTTCTCTCCTTGTCGCCATATGCGTAACGAACCTTCACAGTATATGGGAATGGCCATATATGCACAACGAGTGATTGCATGGTGGAATTGTGGGCGGCGCGCCCAACTGCTCACTCATGGCACGAATCGGCCGCTGACTATTCGGGCTGCCGGTACTGTTGTACTTTATGGATATTGATATCGTCAGCGTGTTCCCCGAATATTTCGACGTGCTGCAGCTCTCCCTGCTCGGCAAGGCCCAGGACAATGGCCTGGTGCATGTGGCTGCGCATAATCTGCGCGACTGGACCCATGACGTGCATCATTCGGTGGACGATACGCCGGTCGGCGGCGGAGCTGGCATGGTGATGAAGCCCGAGGTGTGGGGAGAATGCCTCGATGGGCTGCTGGGGCTGCGTGGCGACGACAGCGACGACAATCAGAATAGTGAGGCAGGCGACGCGATCGAATCAGCCGACACTGTCGAATCAGCCGCCAAGCATGACGGCACTGTGCTTATCTTCCCCAACCCTTCGGCACCGCTGTTCACCCAGCGTGATGCCACCGAGCTTTCGCACGCCGATCGGCTGATTTTCGGATGCGGCCGCTACGAGGGCTACGATGCCCGCATCCCCGAGCATTACCGCGCGCAGGGCGTCAACGTGCGCGAATACTCGATTGGCGACTACGTGCTCAATGGCGGCGAGGTGGCCGTATCGGTGATGCTTGAGGCAATTACGCGGCTGCTGCCGGGCTTCATGGGCAATCCCGAGTCCATCGTGGAGGAGTCCTACACCGGCGGCAACGCCTTGCTCGAACATCGCCAGTACACCAAACCTGCTCTCTGGCGTTCCTTGGAAGTGCCAGACATCCTGCTCAGCGGCGACCACGGCAAGGTCAATCGCTTCCGCCGCGACGAAGCACTGCAACGCACCAACGCGATCCGACCGGATCTCATCGAGGCGCTTGACTGCAAGCAGCTCGACAAGCCCGACCGCAAAACCCTGATGGCACTCGGCTGGGAAGTATCCGGCGCACATCCACGGCGGATTGATTAGCAGAACGCATTGCCCAGACGCGCTGCTTACCGCATCTGTATATCACTGACGGCTCAATGAAGAGCCTCGATGACGAACACCGCGGTTTCGCCGTAATGGCGCTGATCAGTGATGGCCCAGCCCTCTGGCGGCTTGGGGTCCTGCGAGCGTGTGGAACGTTCCAGAATAATGGTGCTGCGAGCATCGGTCGCCTCGCCTAAGGCCAGCGCTGCAAGCAACTCCTCGCATTCGGCGGTTGCGAAGGCATATGGCGGGTCGATGAGAATCAATGCAAACGGCGCTCCGGCATAGTCCGCCACGAACCGCTCAGCGCGACGACGCACTGCCCGGGCCGACATATCCGGCTGCCATCCGCGCTGATGGCGCAGAGTGCCTAGGGTTGTTGTGAGCAAAGCCGCTGCAGGGCCTGCGGATTCCACGGCCACCAGCTCCTGCGCGCCGCGAGACAAAGCCTCGATGCCGAGCGCCCCGGTGCCGGCGAACAGGTCAAGGACCCGCGCATCCTCAATCAGGCCAAGCGCATCCAGCCGGGAAAACAGCGCCTCCTTCGTCCGGTCGGTCGTCGGCCGTGTCCCGGTTTTGGCGGCAGGCAGGGTCACGCCCTTGAATCGTCCAGCAATAACACGCATGCTTCGTACTCTACCGTTTCATAAAGGAAACCGGTTGCCAGAGTCATAAATAACTCCGGCAACCGGTTTTGGTTGTGCAAGTATGTCAGCAACGGACCGTCAGGCCCTTATGCTCACTTCTCAGCAGCAGCGGCCTCGTCGGCCACATCCGCGGATTCCTCGGCAGCCTGCTCAGCAGCGTCCGCCTCTTCGGCGACCTTGTTGAGCTCAACGGCGGCCTCGTCGGCAGCGGTGGTGTCCGTGCCAGCCTCATTGGCTTCGACAGCCTGCTCGGTGGCATCGGCCGCAGCACCCTCGGCGCGAGCGGCATCAGCAGCAGCGTCAACGACCTGGGCATCGGCGTCGGCAGCGGTCTTGGCCGCAGCTTCAGCTTCCTTCACGATGGCCTGCTTGGGGCTCACCGGCTCGGTGACGAGCTCGATGATGGCCTGCGGCGCGGCATCGCCCTTGCGCGGGGCAATGCGGATGATGCGGGTGTAGCCGCCCTCACGCTGCTCCATCTCTTCGGCGATCTCGGTGAAAAGCTTGTGGACGATGGACTTGTTGCGAATCACGCGCATCACGCGACGACGCGAGTGCAAGTCACCGCGCTTGGCGAAGGTGATCAGACGCTCGACCAGCGGGCGAAGACGCTTGGCCTTGGGCAGCGTGGTCTTGATGTGGCTGTTGGTGAACAGGCTGGTCGCCATGTTCGCGAGCATCAAGCGCTCGTGCGCCGGGCTCGAAGCCAGACGCGGGCCCTTCTTGGGTGTAGGCATTATTACTCCTTATTGCCATGGGATCCAGGTGGGCAGCTGCCCGAGCGTCCGGATCCGACGGCGGTTTGATGAATGGCTGCGCGTCACTCGTCTTCCGGCGAGAAGAACGTGCCCCCTTCAAGGTTGTTGGTATCGAAACCAAGCGGCGAGGCCTTGAGCGACAGACCGAGCGTCTGCAGCTTCTCCTTGACCTCATCAATCGACTTCATACCGAAATTGCGGATGTCCAGCAGATCCTGCTCCGTGTGGGCGACCAGCTCGCCGATGGTGTGGATCCCCTCGCGCTTGAGGCAGTTGTAGCTGCGCTGCGTAAGGTTGAGATCCTCGATCGGCACGGCCATCTCCGGATTCGTCTCCTCGGCGACCGGCGCGGGGCCGATTTCGACGCCCTCCGCCTGCGTGTTGAGCTCGCGGCACAGGCCGAAGAGCTCCACCAGGGTGGATCCTGCAGAGGCGACCGCATCGCGCGGCGAAATCGCCGGCTTGGTCTCCACGTCAATGATGAGCTTGTCGAAGTCCGTGCGTTGTTCCACGCGCGTCGCCTCGACCTTGTAGCTCACCTTGAGCACCGGGGAGTAGATGGAATCAACCGGAATACGGCCGATTTCGTCGCCATCCGACTTGTTCATCTGGGACTGCACATAGCCGCGGCCACGCTCGACGGTGAACTCGATCTCGAGCTCCCCATCGTCCGCGAGCGACGCGATATGCATATCAGGGTTGGCGATGGTGACGCCGGCCGGAGGGGTGATGTCCCCTGCGAGCGCTTCGCCCTTGCCGCTCTTGCGCAGATACATGACAACCGGCTCGTCGTATTCGCTCGTGAGCACGATGCCCTTGATATTCAGCAGGATCTCGGTCACATCCTCCTCGACGCCGGGCAGAGTGGTGAACTCATGCAGGGCACCAGAGATGCGCACCGAAGTCACAGCGGCTCCGGGGATGGAGCTCAGGAGCGTGCGACGCAGCGAATTGCCGAGCGTATAACCGAAGCCAGGCTCAAGCGGCTCGATGACAAAGCGGGAACGCTGCGGATTGAGTGATTCCTCAGTTAATGTCGGACGCTGTGCGATAAGCACTATGGTTATCCTTTCAGCTTCTGATCGGTGGTGCACTCACCGGCCATAGGCGGGTTGGATGGATGGATTCTTGAGTGCTCAGACGCGACGGCGCTTGGGGGGGCGGACACCGTTATGTGCCTGCGGGGTGACGTCGGTGATCGAACCGACTTCAAGACCTGCGGACTGCAGGGAGCGAATCGCGGTCTCGCGGCCGGAGCCGGGACCCTTGACGAAGACGTCGACCTTCTTGACGCCGTGCTCCATCGCCTTGCGGGCTGCGGATTCCGCGGCCATGCCTGCGGCGTACGGCGTGGACTTACGCGAGCCCTTGAAGCCGACATCGCCACCGGACGCCCAGGACACGACGGCCCCGGACGGATCGGTGATCGAGATGATGGTGTTGTTGAATGTGGACTTGATATGCGCCTGCCCGACCGGCACCGACTTGCGATCCCGGCGACGCGGCTTGCGCGTGGCTTGCTTTTGAGCTGCCAACTGACCCTCGTTTCCTTGTAACGAACTATTTGGTTGTCCGGACGATGAGATGCATGAAGCCTCTCGTGGCCCAGATCATGCCACCGACTACTTGGTGGCCTTCTTCTTCCCTGCAACCGTGCGCTTCGGGCCCTTGCGGGTACGGGCGTTGGTCTTGGTGCGCTGACCGCGCACAGGGAGTCCCCTACGATGACGCTGGCCTTGGTAGCAATTGATTTGAATCTTGCGACGGATATCCGCATCGACCTCGCGACGCAGATCACCTTCGATCTTGTAGTTGGACTCAAGATAGTCGCGCAGCGTAATCAGCTGCTCATCCGTCAAATCCTTCACGCGCGTATCGGGACTGATCTCCGTCGCGGCGAGGGTTTCCTTCGCACGAGTGCGGCCTACACCAAAGATATAGGTGAGGGCGATCTCGATGCGCTTCTCATTGGGGATGTCGACTCCGGCAAGACGTGCCATTGCGATTCCTTCTGTTTTCCGCAGGTCTTGCACCAAGTCATCCGGATATCCGGCCCGAGCCTGCGAGCTCGGGGTTCAGCACTTCGAGAGTGCTGCGACTTAGCGTATTATTTTAGTTGTCGCTGGGATTGCTCAGCCTTGACGCTGCTTATGGCGCGGGTTGGAGCAGATCACCATGACGCGACCGTGACGACGGATCACGCGGCAATTCTCGCAGATCTTCTTCACGCTAGGGCTGACCTTCATGGTTTTCCTTTTGCTGTGTACAGTTACTGTGTACAGTTACTTGTAACGGTACGTAATACGACCGCGGTTGAGATCATACGGGCTCATTTCCAAAACCACACGATCCTGCGGCAGAATGCGAATGTAGTTCTTCCGCATCTTGCCTGAGATGGTGGCGAGCACGATATGCTTGTTCTCGAGTTCGACGCGAAACATCGCGTTCGGCAGTGCCTCCACTACCTGTCCTTCGACTTCAATCACACCGTCTTTTGCCATGAGCCTCAATCCGTTCCTTGGCCTGCTTACTTATGGGTGTTGCGAAAACACACCAAGCTCAAAGCATACAGCAAAACGGGAGACATGGCACGCCGGGCGTGTCGTGTCTCCCGTTTTGTGGTTTGCTATGCTATAAAGCCGCTGTCAATCAGCCAAGCAGCTCAACGATCTTGGCGTTGATTTCCTTGATGTCGCCGACGCCGTTGACCGTGACCAGCTGCTTGCGGCTCCTGTAGATATCGATCAGCGGCGCGGTTTCGCGCTCGTAGATCGCCAGTCGCTCCGCGATCGCCTCGGGGGTGTCGTCGGCGCGGCCCTCCTGCTCGGCGCGCTTGCTCATGCGCTCCATAAGCACATCGTGGTCGGCTTCGAGCGCGACCGCATAGTCGAGCGGAGTGCCGAGCGCTTCCAGCATCTCGTCAAGCGCCTGCACCTGGGCGGCGTTGCGCGGGTAGCCGTCGAGGATCCAGCCGTTCTTGACGTCATCCTGCGCCAGGCGGTCCTTGACGATGCGGTTGGTCACCTCGTCGGGCACCAGCTCGCCCTTGTCCGTGTAGGACTGGGCTTCCTTGCCGAGCGCGGTCTGGTTCTTGATGTTGTAGCGGAAGATATCGCCGGTGGAGATCGCCGGGATGCCGTAATGCTCGCTCAGCAGCGCGGCCTGAGTGCCTTTGCCCACGCCTTGCGGGCCCATGATCAGCAGTCGCATATCATATCCTTTGCTTGATGTGGTTCTTGTCATGCTTGTAATGCTTGTAACGCTTGTAATGTCTGTCGTTACGGACGGGGGCCGTTACGAACGCCGGTTCGCCACAGCCAAAGCCGCAGCGAACCGGCGCATCGTGCAGGTCAGCCCTCTTTGTGGTCGGTGCCTTCGAAGAGGAATCCGGTGTATTGGAACTGCTCGGTCTGCGCCTTCGCCTGGCGCAGCGTATCGAGGCCCACGCCGGCGATAATCAGAATCGTCGTGCCGCCGAAGGGCAGCTTGGCATTAAGCTTAAGCGCCATGATCAGCACCGTCGGAATCAGCGCCACGAAGAGCAGGTAGACGGCGCCGACCGTATTGAGCCGGTTCATCACGTAGCTCAGGTAGCGGCTGGTCGCGCTGCCGGCGCGGATGCCGGGGATGAATCCGCCGTACTGCTTCATATTGTCGGCGGTCTCGTCCGGGTTGAAGGTGATCGCGGTGTAGAAGAAGCAGAAGAAGACGATCATAAGCGAGTACAGGCCGATGTACCACACGGAAGTGGTGTTGGCCAGATTGGCATTGATCCACTTGACCCAGGACTGGTCCTTGCCGAACTGCGCGATCAGCGTCGGGATGGCGAGAATCGAGGAGGCAAAGATCGGCGGGATGACGCCGCTCATGTTGATCTTCAGCGGCAGGTAGGTCGAGGAGCCGCCGTACATCTTGCGCCCGATCATGCGCCGGGTGTACTGCACCGGGATGCGGCGCTGGCACAGCTCCACGAAGTCCACGAAGATGAGGATGACCAGCAGCACTGCGGTGACGATGCCGAACTTGGCCCAGTCGCCGTTCTTGCCGTTGGTGCCCCAGCCGATCTCCCACAGCTGCGGCAGGAAGCCGGAGCAGATGGACATGAAGATAAGCACGGACATGCCCTGCCCGATGCCCTTCTCCGTGATGAGCTCGGCCATCCACATGATCAGGCCGGTGCCGCCGGTCATGACCAGCACCATGACGGTCAGGTTCCACACCGAGCCGTCGGGGATGACCTGCGAGCACTGGTAGTTGAACAGCGCGCCGGAGCGTGCGGTGACCAGAATCGTGGTGGACTGCAGGATGGCAAGGCCGATGGTCAAGTAACGCGTGTACTGGGTGAGCTTCGCCTCGCCGGACTGGCCTTCCTTGTGCAGCGCCTCGAAGCGCGGGATGACGACGCGCAGCAGCTGAATCACGATAGATGCAGTGATGTAGGGCATCACGCCAAGGGCGAAGATCGACAGCTGCAGCATCGCGCCGCCGGAGAACAGATTCACCAGGCCGATGAAGTTCTCCTGGTTCGAGGACAGCGTGGAGACGCACTGGCGCACCACTTTGTAATCCACTCCCGGCGTGGGGATGAACGAACCGATGCGGTAGATGATGATCATGCCAAAGACGAACAGGATCTTGTTCCTGAGCTCCTTGGTTTTGAAGGCCTGGATTAACGTCCTCACCTGGGGTTTCCTTCCCTGTATCGTGCGCAGCTTACGCACCCATGCAAACAGACTCTAATCGGCGAGTCTAGCGTAGAGCATCTACGAAAGACGCATGCCTAGCCAAGGCGTGGCAAAAACGGATATGGCCCTCCCCGCGCAATGCGGGGAGGGCCATATCCTTTGCTTCATATCAAGCATATCCCCAGAGGCACTCAGTCCTCGGAGATGGAACCGCCTGCGGCTTCGATCTTGGCTTTGGCCGAGGCCGATGCCTTGACGCCCTTGAGCGTGAAGGAGGCTTCGGTCTCACCGTCGCCGAGCACCTTGACCGGGTAGCCGGAGCGCACAGCGCCCTTGGCGATCAGGTCTTCGACGCTCACTTCGCCGCCCTTGGGGAAGAGCTCGGCAAGCGTCGCGATGTTGACGACCTGGAACTCCTTCTTGAAGGGGCTCTTAAAGCCACGCAGCTTCGGCAGGCGCATGTACAGCGGCAACTGGCCGCCTTCAAAGCCCATCCGAACCTGATAGCGCTTCTTCGTGCCCTTGTCTCCACGGCCCGAGGTCTTGCCCTTGGAGCCTTCGCCTCGGCCCACACGAATGCGGTCCTTCTTGGCGCCGGGAGCAGGGTGCAGATCATGCATCTGCAGGATGCCATTTTCTTCGTTTGCCATAATCAGTCGACCTCCTCGACGGTGACCAGGTGACGCACGGCGTGCACCAGACCACGATTGGCGGGCGAATCCTCACGGACGACGCTCTGGCCGATCTTGTGAAGACCGAGGGTCCTGACCGTCTCGCGCTGTGCGGGCTTCCTGTTAACCAGGCCGTGCACGAGAGTGATCTTAAGCTGAGCCATCACTCACCATCCTTTGCTTCGGAGGCGGCCTTCTTGGCCTGAGCCTCTTCACGGGCCTTGCGAGCCTCGGCGATGCCGGCCGCACGAGCGCGCAGCATGGCATCGGGAGCCACTTCCTCGAGGGCGACGCCACGACGTGCGGCGATCTCCTCGGGCTCCTCAAGGTTCTTCAAGGCGTCCACGGTGGCACGCACGACGTTCACCGCCGTGGTGGAACCCATCGACTTGGTGAGGATGTCGGAGATGCCAGCGCACTCCATGACGGCGCGCACCGGGCCGCCGGCGATAACGCCGGTGCCGGGGGCCGCAGGACGCAGCAGGACCGTGCCCGCAGCGTCATGGCCGATCACCGGATGGGTGACCGTGCCGCGAACGCGCGGAACGTTGAACATATGCTTCTTGGCGTCAAGCTGGCCCTTGGCGATGGCCGCAGGGACCTCGCGGGACTTGCCGTAGCCAACGCCGACCGTGCCGTTGCCGTCGCCTACCACCACGAGGGCGGCGAAGCTGAAGGTACGTCCACCCTTATGGGTTTTGGACACACGGTTGATGGTCACCACGCGGTCGAGCAGCTCGTCGCCGCGATTCTCCTCGCGACGGCCGCCACGGCCTCCACGACGACCATCCCCGCGGCCTTCGCCACGGCGACCGTCACCGCGCTGGCCTTCGCCGCGCTGGCCACGACGGCCGTCACGGGAATCCCCGTGCTGGTCGCTGCTGCCTTGGGCGGAGCCTTGGGTGTTCTGCGTATCTTGCGCCACTTGAGTTTCCTTATCGTTGACGCGTACAGTGTTGTCACTCACAGTGCCAGACCTCCCTCGCGGGCGCCGTCTGCAACGGCTGCGACGCGACCATGGTACTTGTTGCCGCCGCGGTCGAAGACGACCTCGGTGATGCCAGCGGCCTTCGCCTTCGCGGCGATCAGCTCGCCGACCTTCTTGGCGGCTTCGGACTTGGTGCCCTCGAAATCGCTGAAGTCAGACTGCAGCGTGGAGACGCTCGCCAGGGTCATGCCCTTGGTGTCGTCCACGATCTGAGCGACCATGTGGCGGTTCGAACGGGTGACCACGAGACGCGGACGCTCGGCGGTGCCGGAGATGTGCTTACGCAGGCGGGCGTGGCGACGAAGTCGTGCGACGTACTTGCCCTTGCCGTAAATCTTCACGCTCATATCACTTACCAGCCTTTCCAGCCTTGCGAAGGATGTGCTCGTCGCTGTACTTGATGCCCTTGCCCTTGTAGGGTTCCGGCGCGCGCAGCTTGCGGATGTTCGCCGCAGCCTGGCCGACGACCTGCTTGTCGGTGCCCTTCACGATGACCTGGTTGGCGTTCGGCAGTTCGAATTCGATGCCTTCCGGCGGCTGCACGGTAATGGTGTGCGAGTAGCCGAGCGAGAACTCGATGCCCTTGCCCTTCATCTGCGCGCGGTAGCCCGTGCCGATGATGTCAAGCGTCTTGGTGTACCCGTCGTGCACGCCCTTGACCATCGAAGCGATGATCGAACGGCTCAGACCGTGGTATGCACGGGTCTGGCGCTCGTCGTCGGCCGCAGTCAGGATGACTTCGGAGCCTTCGAGAGCAGCGGTGATGCCTTCGGGAATCGTGTAGGAGTCAGAGCCCTTGGAGCCCTTGACGGAGAAGTTCTGTCCCTCGATGGAGACCTCCACGCCTGCCGGGATGGCGACGGGGAGCTTGCCAATATGCGATGCCATGTTCAGCTCTCCTTTCTCACCACACGTAGGCGACGATTTCGCCGCCGATGCCCCGGTCGAGGCATTCCTTCTGAGTCAGCAATCCCGAGCTGGTCGAGATGATGGCGATGCCGAGTCCGCCCAAAGGCATGGGCAGGGAGTCCGACTTCGCGTAACGGCGCAGTCCCGGCTTCGAGATGCGCTTGATGCCTTGCAGGGAGCGCTCCCCGGTCGGGCCGTACTTAAGGGCGATCTCCAAGGTCTGGCCGACCTTGGCTTCCTTCGCCGAGAAATCCTTGATGTAGCCTTCGCGCCTGAGGATTTCGGCGATATTCGCCTTGAACTTGGAGTACGGCATGTCCACGGTTTCGTGTTTTGCCGCACTCGCATTACGCAGACGCGTAAGCATGTCTGCGATGGGATCTGTCATTGTCATTGTGGGCGTACGCCCTTTCTCGCCGTGGTTTCCGCCGGTTCTCCGCTGCGCATAAAGCGCAGCGTCGCTCCGGACGGACCTTCAGCGTCGATGTTTACCAACTGGACTTCGTAACTCCGGGCAGCTCGCCACGGTGTGCCTTCTCGCGAAGGCAGATGCGGCACAGGCCGAATTTGCGGTACACGGAATGGGGACGCCCGCAAACCTGGCAGCGGGTGTAGCCGCGCACCTTGAACTTGGGGCTCGCGGCCGCCTTGTTCTTAAGAGCGGTTTTTGCCATATCAGTTCTCCTTGAAGGGGAAGCCCAGGTGCTTCAGCAGCGCGCTTGCTTCCTTGTCGTCCTTGGTGCTGGTCACCACGGTGATGTCCATGCCACGCTGGTGGTCGATGGAATCGGGATCGATCTCATGGAACATGGACTGCTCGGTGAGGCCGAAGTTGTAGTTTCCCTGGCCATCGAACTGCTTGCCGTTGATGCCGCGGAAATCGCGGATGCGGGGCAGGGCGAGGGTCAGCAGACGATCGAGGAACTCCCACATGCGGTCGCCGCGAAGCGTCACATAGGCGCCGATGGCCTGGCCCTCACGCAGATGGAACTGCGCGACGGACTTCTTGGCCTTGGTGACCTTGGGCTTCTGGCCGGTGATCAGCGTGAGATCCTTGACGGCGCCTTCGATGAGCTTGGAGTCGCGAGCCGCGGCGCCGACGCCCATGGAGACGACGATCTTCTTCAGACGAGCGATCTGCATGGGGTTGGAGTGGTTGAACTCCTTCTCCATCTCGGCGATGATCTCGTCGTTGTACTTCTGCTTCAGACGCGGAGTCGCTGAGGCTTCAACTGCTGTGGCGCTCATGCCAGCTCCTTTCCAGACTTCTTGGCGACGCGGGTGCGCACGACCTTGACCTTGCCTTCACGCGCCTCTTCATTGACCGCGACGCCCACGCGAGTGGGCTCCTTGGTCTCGGGGTCGATCAGCATCACATTGGAGCGATGGATCGGTGCCTCGACGGAGACGATGCCGGCCTGCTGGCCCTGCTGCGTGGCGCGCACGTGCTTCTTGACGATTTGCACGCCTTCGACGATCAGACGGTCGTTGGACAGCACGCTGGTGACGGTGCCTTCCTTGCCGCGGTCCTTGCCGCGGATGACCTTGACCTGATCGCCGGACTTGATCTTGGCTACCATCTCAGATCACCTCCGGGGCGAGGGACACGATCCTCATGAAGCGCTTGTCGCGCAGTTCACGACCGACCGGTCCGAAGATACGAGTGCCCTTGGGTTCACGGCCAGAGCCGAGAATGACGGCGGCGTTCTCGTCGAACTTGATGTAGGAGCCGTCGGTGCGACGGTGCTCCTTGACAGTGCGGACGACGACGGCCTTGACCACGTCGCCCTTCTTGACCGACCCGCCAGGGATCGCATCCTTGACGGAGGCGACGATCACGTCGCCAATGCCGGCATAGCGTCGCTTCGACCCGCCGAGCACGCGGATGGCCAAGATCTCCTTGGCACCCGTGTTGTCGGCGACATGAAGCCGCGTTTCCTGCTGAATCATTGATTCTCCTTAGCCGAGCTGGTTCTCCCCGAGCACCCTTGCAGGTGTCTCGCGGAGCCTTGCCGAACTTGTTACTTGGCGCGCTCGACGATTGATTCGACGCGCCAACGCTTGGTCTTGCTCAGAGGCCGAGTTTCCATGATACTCACGAGGTCGCCAACGTGGGCGTCGTTGTGTTCGTCATGGGCTTTGACCGTACGGGTAGTACGCACGACCTTGCCGTACAGGGGGTGGGTCGAACGCTGCTCGAGCTCGACGGTGACCGTCTTGTCCATAGCGTCGGACACGACATAGCCGCTACGAGTCTTGCGGAAGTTGCGCTCTTGCTTTTCAGCCATGCTTACTTCTCCTCGGTCTTGGTTTCGCTTGCCTCAGGAGCCTGGCTGATGCCCAGCTCGCGTTCGCGCAGGACGGTGTACATCCTGGCGACATCGCGCTTGACGGCCTTGAGACGAGCGGAGTTGTCGAGCTGGCCCGTGGCGTTCTGGAAGCGCAGGTTGAACAGCTCTTCCTTGGACTTCTTGAGGAAGCCCTCGATCTCGTCATTGGTCTTCTCGTTGAGATTCTTGATGGTGTAGTCTGCAGTTCCGACTGACATCAGATGTCACCGCCTTCGCGAGCAATAATACGGCACTTCATCGGGAGCTTGTCGATCGCGCGGCGCAGGGCCTCGTGAGCGATGTCCTCGGTAACGCCGCCGATCTCGAACATGACGCGCCCGGGGCGCACGTTGGCGACCCAGAACTCCGGCACGCCCTTACCTGAACCCATTCGCGAGCCAAGCGCGTGCTTGGTGAGCGGACGATCAGGGAAGATCGTGATCCACACACGACCGCCACGCTTGATGTAGCGGGTCATGGCGATACGAGCGGCCTCGATCTGGCGGTTGGTCACGTATGCGGGAGCAAGCGCCTGAATGCCGTAATCGCCGAAGGCGATCTCGTTGCCGCCCTTGGACATGCCACGGCGGGTCGGACGCTGCTGTTTACGATACTTGGTCCTCTTTGGGATAAGCATTTAGCTCACTCCTTCACTTCTGTAGCAGGAGCAGCCGCAGCGGCAGGAGCTGCAGCCGGGGCTTCGGTCGCTGGCGCGGCGTCGGTCCTGTGCTGCGAGGCGGGGCGCTGTCCACGGCGCGGGCGGCGATCGCCACCACGGCGGCCGGGGCGGCTCGCACCCTGCTGGGCCTGCTGCTCTTCGAACTCGTGCTCGGTCATGTCGCCCTTGTAGATCCACACCTTCACGCCGATGCGGCCGTAGGTGGTCTTGGCTTCGAAGAAGCCGTAATCAATCAGGGCGCGCAGGGTCTGCAGCGGAACGCGACCCTCGCGGTAGAACTCGGAACGGCTCATTTCCGCGCCGCCGAGACGGCCGGAGAGCTTGATACGGATGCCCTTGGCGCCAGCATGCATAGCATCCTGCTGGGCCTTGCGCATCGCGCGGCGGAAGGTGACGCGGTTGGTCAGCTGCTCGGCAATGCCCTGAGCGACCAGCTGCGCATCGAGCGCGGCGTTCTTCACTTCGAAGATGTTGAGCTGGACCTGCTTGCCCGTGAGCTTCTCGAGCTTGGCGCGAACGCGCTCGGCTTCAGCTCCGCGGCGGCCGATCACAATGCCCGGACGCGCGGTGTGGATGTCCACACGCACACGGTCGCGAGTGCGCTCGATAATGATGCGGGAGACTCCCGCACGCTCGAGGTCCTTGCTCATGACCTTGCGGATCTCATCGTCTTCGAGGACGAAATCACGGTAGCGTTCGCCGGCCTTGTTGGAATCTGAGAACCACTTGGAACGGTGGTCTTCGGTGATGCCCAGGCGGTATCCGAAGGGATTGATCTTCTGACCCATCTTTAGCGGGCTCCTTCCTTGTTGGCGACAACGACCGTGATATGGCTGGTGCGCTTGTTGATACGAGCGGCCCGGCCCTGTGCACGAGCGCGGAAACGCTTGAGCGTCACGCCTTCGTCCACATACGTCTCCGTGATATACAAATCGTTCTCATGGAACGCCTCGCCGGCCTTGTCGGCCTTGACGCGAGCGTTCGCGATAGCGCTCTCCAGAACCTTGCGCACCGGAGTGGCAGCGTCCTGAGGGGCGAACTTGAGGGTGGTGATGGCCTGTGTCGCCTGCTTGCCTCGGATGAGGTCGACCATGCGGCGAGCCTTGCGCGGCGTCACGCGTACGTGACGAGCGATTGCTTTAGCTTCCATAAGTCTCTGCTCTCCTTTAGCGGCGTGCCTTTTTGTCGTCCTTCACATGGCCTCGGAAGGTCTTGGTCGGGGCGAATTCACCGAGCTTGTGGCCGACCATGGCCTCGGTGACGAACACCGGGACATGCTTGCGGCCGTCATGAACGGCGAAGGTGTGCCCGATGAAATCAGGCGTGATCATCGAACGGCGCGACCACGTCTTGATGACGTTGTGCGTGCCCTTCTCATTCTGAACGTCGACTTTCTTCTGTAGGTGGGCGTCGACGAAGGGGCCCTTCTTGATGCTTCGAGTCATCTGCTCGACACTCCCTTACTTGCGGTTCTTACCATTCGGACGACGACGAACGATCATCTTGTTCGAAGCCTTCTTCGGATGACGCGTGCGGACTTCACCCTTGCCCCATGGCGACACGGGCGGACGACCGCCGCGTGTGGTGCCACCGTGCGGATGGTCGACGGCGTTCATGGACTCGCCACGGACGATTGGGCGCTTGCCCTTCCAGCGGGCGCGACCGGCCTTGCCGAGCTCCACGTTGGCGTGATCGGCATTGCCGACCTCACCGACGGTGGCGCGGCAGCGGGCGTCGACGTTGCGGATTTCGCCGGACGGCATGCGCAGCTGAGCGTAGGCTCCATCCTTGGCGACCAGCTGGACGCCGGCGCCTGCGGAACGCGCGATCTTCGCGCCGCCCAAGGGGCGCAGCTCGATGGCGTGCACGATGGTACCGGTCGGGATATTGCGCAGCGGCAGGTTGTTGCCCGGCTTGATATCGGCCTGGGCGCCCGTCTCGATCGCGTCGCCCTGGCTGATGCCTTCGGGCGCGATGATGTAGCGCTTCTCGCCGTCGGCATAGTGCAGCAGTGCGATGCGGGCGGAGCGGTTGGGGTCATACTCGATGTGAGCGACCTTGGCCGGCACGCCGTCCTTGTTCCAGCGCCTGAAGTCGATGAGACGATACTGGCGCTTGTGACCGCCGCCGCGATGGCGGGAGGTCATACGGCCGTAAGAATTGCGTCCGCCGGTTTTGGACAGCTTGCGAACGAGCGACTTCTCAGGCGTGGAGCGCGTGATCTCGGAGAAATCCGAAACCGAAGCGTTGCGACGGCCCGCAGAGGTCGGCTTATATGTACGGATAGCCATAATGTAGTTCTTCCTTTGACTTTCTCGGCTAACCTTCAGTTACCGAAGATGTCGATCGTCTGGCCCTCGGCCACGGACACGATGGCGCGCTTCTGGCTCACACGCTGGCCAAAGCCCGAGCGGGTGCGCTGGCGCTTGCCGGAGCGGTTGAGGGTGTTGACGTTCGTCACCTTGACCTTGAAGATCTCCTCGATGGCCTGCTTGATCTGCACCTTGTTCGCGGTGGGCGCCACCACGAAGGTGTACTGCCCGCGATCGGATGCCGCATAGCTCTTCTCGGAGACGACAGGCTTGAGGATGATGTCATGTGCTGGCTTGTGAATAGCGACCATGGTGATCAGACCTCCTTGACGGTCGGCTCGGTCTTCGCGGCGACGAAGGCATCGAAGCCTTCCTTCGTGAAGACGATGTATTGAGCGGTGACCACATCGTACGTGTTGAGCTGATCGGCGAAGATCACATGCACGGTGGGGATGTTGCGCACGGAGAGCCACTCGTTCACGCTGTCGCGCGAAAGCACGACCGTGGTGAACTTGTTCTCGGTCACAGGGGTGAGTGCGGCGATCGCGGTCTTGGTGGACGGGGTATCGGTGATGCCCAGATCCACGATGGCGATGCGATCGTTGTTGGCCCGATTGGACAGGACGTAGCGCAGGGCGCTGGCCTTCATCTTCTTCGGGGTGCGCTGCTCGTAGCTGCGCGGAACCGGACCGTGGGCGATGCCGCCGTGAGCCCATTGCGGCGCACGGATCGAACCCTGACGAGCACGACCGGTGCCCTTCTGCTTCCATGGCTTCTTGCCGCCGCCGGAGACCGCACCGCGATTCTTGGTGGCGTGCGTGCCTTGGCGGGCCGCCGCGAGCTGCGCGATGACCACCTGGTGAATCAGCGGGACATGCGCCTGCACGTCTTCGTCGGAGATGCCGAAGATATCGGCAGGAGCTTCGACGGATCCGGCGGACTTGCCCTTGGCGTCAGTGACGTTCAAAGTAACGTTAGCCATTGTCTCAGGCTCCCTTCACTGCGGAACGGACAAGCACGATAGCGCCCTTGGGGCCGGGAACGGCGCCCTTGATCGCGATGATGCCATTCTCCACATCCGTGGAAACCACGGTGAGGTTCTGCACGGTGGAGGTGACGTGGCCCATGCGGCCAGCCATGCGCTTGCCCTTGAGGATGCGGCTCGGCGTGGCGCACGCGCCGACGGAACCGGGGCGACGTTCGTTCTTGTGCGAGCCGTGGGTACGACGATAGGACTTGAAGCCCCAGCGCTTGATGGTGCCTGCGAAGCCCTTGCCCTTGGTGGTGCCAGTGACATCCACCACAGCGCCTTCGCCGAAGAGTTCGGCGCTCAGCTCCTGGCCGGCCTCGAACTCGGCGGCGTTCTCGGTGCGCACCTCGGCGAGGTGACGGCGCGGGGTCACGCCGGCCTTGGCGAAGTGGCCCGCGAGGGGCTTGGTCACCTTGGTCGGGTCGATTTGGCCGTAGCCGAGCTGCACGGCGTTGTAGCCGTCGCTTTCCTCGGTCTTGACGGTCGTGACCACGTTGGTGGAGACGTCGACGAGCGTGACGGGAACGAAGAAGCCGTTCTCATCCCAGACCTGCGACATGCCAAGCTTCTTGCCCAGCAGCGCGGTGCGATTAGTCTTTTGCGACATTGCGGTTTCCTCCTCCCCTACAGCTTGATCTCGATATTGACATCTGCAGGCAGATCGATGTGCATCAGGGAGTCCACAGCCTTGGGCGTGGGGTCCACGATGTCGATGAGGCGCTTATGCGTGCGCATCTCGAAATGCTCGCGAGAATCCTTGTACTTATGAGGAGAGCGGATCACGCAGAACACGTTCTTCTCGGTCGGCAGAGGAACCGGGCCCACCACAGTGGCGCCCGCGTTCGTAACCGTCTCGACGATTTTCTTCGCCGATTGGTCGATGACCTCATGGTCATAGGACTTAAGCCTGATGCGGATTTTCTGTCCCGCCATTGCCGTCCGCCCTTTCTAGCGATTCGTTTACTGTTTACCAGCCTGCTCTTCAAGGACACCGGCGCACGGGACCCCCGGGTACGACCCCGCGGTCCAACGCATCAGTGTGCAGCACGCGACGTTCACCATATGCATCCACACGATGAACCCGCCGCCGCACTCGCTTTTTTGATTCCAATATGCGAGCCCAAAACAGGCAACTTCTCTATTAAAGCATTGAGGGGGTATATGAGGAATTTGCGCGTGTCGCGCAAATCGTCTTTCTTACTTCGTCCCCTTAGCGGGGCCTCAGCGTTACCTACGGGCAGTCCACTGGACTGCCCGCTTAACGGTGTCGCATTTATCGCCGTTTTTCGTGGCATACCTTATATCGCATGGAGGAGGACCGATAGGGCGTGGGCGCGATGGCGGCCGGGCAGGGTGTCGAAATCGTTGGCGAGGTCAGCTTGCGCCACGAAGCCGCCGTGCAGCGCGGATTTGATGACAGGGAGCGCGTCATTGAGCTCGTGGTGCCGCGCGCAGTCGAATAGCGTCTGCCGCAGGCCGGTTACCTTGACCCCGTCGACGGTTTCGTAGCGGAGCGCGCATGCGTAATGGTACTTGATCGACTCGCAGTCCCTGGCCCGACCGTTTCTCGTCGTGGTGACATGCAGCTGATTCATGTGCTGCGGCAGTGCAGCTGGCGACTCTGCACTACACCGTGACTCTGCACGACGCCGTGACCCTGCACCATGCCATGACTCTGCACGCAGCTTCGCATGGCTCGGCGCTGTGCTATCAGGGCCATCAGGCGATGCCGTATTTTCGGCCAGTGCCATAGTATCCGCTGGCCCGACAGCAAGGCCATGCATCGCCGCGGCGGTCATATCGCAGAAAACCCAATTCGGTTGGAGCACTGCGTGCGATCGGATGACGTGGCGGTATTGCTCGCCCATGCCTAGCGTCTCCCAATACACTGCCCGCGCATAGTAGTGTCCATGCAGCTGCACCAGCTCGCCGCAGTCGGCTCTTCGCCGCAGCATCCGGCGCTGGGCATCGTTCTCGGCCCATAGGCAGCGGCGGCTCGCCTCGGCCCCAGCGAATATGGCTTCAAGTTTCGTATTTCGTCTCATACTGCGACGCTATCGGAGCCGAGCCTGCCCTGCATAGCGCAACCGGCCAATGTGGTCGAAGGCTGGCCAATTCGACACGCCGGGGCCCGGCATCCAGCGCGATTACGATGCCCCCCCAACGCCGCGGGTGCTCATGTGCGCCACGCAGCGCGTGTCAGCGTACGTTTTCTGGCACGCTCACGCAGTCTGTATTGGAAAACGTACGCTCACCCGCACTCAGTGTACGTTTTCCAATACAGACTGCGTGAGCGTGCCAGAAAACGTACGCTGACCGGCCGAGCCCGACGCCTAGTACGGGCAGAACGGGCAGAACATGCAAGAGTCCCGTTGGTGTTGCCGGCACAGCGATGACACTGTGCCGGCAACACCAACGGGACTCAGAGACTCAGCGAACCCTGACTCAGCTCGACTCAGCCCTTGGCTACTTGCGAAGCCTCGACCGTGGCGGATGCGCCTTGGCGCTCGGCGCGCAGCCGGTGGCCTTCGGCCTGGGGCACGCCGTAGTAGGCGGCGATGGCGATGTCCTTCATGTCCTCGATCATCGGGACGCGCGGGTTCGCGGGCGTGCACTGGTCTTCGTAGGCGCGCATGCCTATCTGGTCGAGGATGCTCCAGAAGTAGTCCTCGTCCACGCCGCACGCCTGGAAGCTCTTGTCCATATCGAGCTTGTTGCTGCGGTAGTCCTCGACCGCACGGGCGAGATTCTCCACACCCTCGGCGTCCGTGGCGCCCGGGTCCACGCCGAGCACCTTCGCGAACTCGCGGTAACGCGCCGGAGCGACGTACTTGTTGTACTTCGGCCAGCTCGTGGCCTCCTGCGGAATGCTGCCGTTGTAGCGAATCACATAGGGCAGGAGCACGCCGTTGGTGTGCCCGTGGGCGACGCCGCACAGGGCGCCGATCGTGTGCGCCATGCCGTGGCACATGCCTAGGAACGCGGACCCGAAGGCCATGCCGGCCATCGTAGCCGCATTGTGCATCTTCTCCTGGGCCTCGGTCCTGCGCAGGCCGGGAGCCGCATTGACCGAATCGGCGAGATTGTCCCAGATCAGCTTCGCGGCGTGCAGCGCCATCGCGTCGGTGAAATCGTTCGCGTACACGGACACGAAGGATTCCATCGCGTGCGTGAGCGCATCGAAGCCGGAGTCCTGCGCCAGCGTATGCGGCTGGGTGCGGGCCAACACGGGATCGACGATGGCGACGGTCGGCGTCAGCGCGTAATCGGTGATTGCGTACTTGTAGCCGGTCTTGTGATCGGAGATCACCGCGAACGGCGTCACTTCCGAACCGGTGCCGGAGGAGGTCGGCACGCACACGAGCCGCGCCTTCTTGCCTAGCGGCGGAATCCTGAACGCACGCTTGCGGATATCGAAGAACTTCTCACGCACATCGTCGAAGGAGATCTCCGGGTGCTCGTAGAGCAGCCACATGATCTTCGCGGCGTCCATCGGCGAGCCGCCGCCCACGGCGATGATCGTGTCGGGCTCGAACTCGTCGCGCATCATGGCGGCGCCGCGCTCCACGGTCTCCACCGATGGCTCGGGCTCGACGTAGTCGATGATGCGGAAGGTGACGAGCTCAGGACGTGCGCGCAGCTGGTCGATGATCTTGTCGACGACGCCCAGCTGCTCCATCACCTTGTCGCAGATGATGACGGCCCTGCGGATGTTGTACATATCGCGCAGGTAGCGGATGGCGTTGGGCTCGAAATATGTTTTGGCCGGAACCTTGAACCATTGCATGTTGTTGTTCCTTCGTGCGATGCGCTTGACGTTGATGAGGTTGACGGCCTGGACGTTGCCCGCCACGGAGTTGCCGCCGTAGGAGCCGCAGCCCAGGGTGAGCGAAGGCGCGATCGAATTGTAGATGTCGCCGATGCCGCCCAGCGACGAGGGCTGGTTCCAGATGATGCGGCAGGCGTGCATACGCAGGCCGTATTCGCGCACGAGTTCCTGGTTGTTCGTGTGGATAGCCGCGCTGTGCCCCGCGCCGTGCACCAGCATCTGCTCGCACATCTCGAAGGCCTGCTCCTTGTCCTTCGCCTTGAGCAGTGCGTGGACCGGGCAGAGCTTCTCCATCGTCAGCGGCTCCATCTCACCGACCTCGCGGCATTCGGCGACCAGAATCGTCACGTCGTCAGGTATTTCGAACCCGGCCTCGTGGGCAATGAACTGGGGCGACTTGCCCGGAACGATCGAATTGAGCTTCGGCGTGCCGCCGGAGTAGGAGGTGCAGCCGAACATGTACTGCTCGAGCTTGGCCTTCTCCTCCTCGTTGACGAAGTAGGACTTGCGGCGCTTGAGCTCAGCGACCAGCTGATCGTAGATGTCGGCATGTGCGATGATGGCCTGCTCCGTGGCGCAGATCATGCCATAGTCGAAGTGCTTGGACAGCACCAGATCGTTGGCTGCGCGCACCACGTCAACATCGTTGTCCACATAGGCCGGAGCGTTGCCCGGTCCCACGCCGAGGGCCGGCTTGCCGGAGGTGTATGCGGCCTTGACCATGCCCGGGCCACCGGTGGCCAGAATGGTGGCGATGCCGGGATGCTGCATCAGCGCGCCGGTCGCGGCGATCGAAGGATGCTCGATCCACTGGATGCAGTCCTTCGGAGCGCCGGCTGCGACCGCCGCGTCACGCACGATGCGTGCGGCCTCGACCGAGGACTTCTGAGCGAAGGGGTGGAAGCCGAACACAATCGGACAGCGGGTCTTCAAGGCAAGCAGCGACTTGAAGATCGCGGTCGATGTCGGGTTCGTCACCGGGGTGACGCCGGCTACCACGCCGACCGGCTCGGCGACCTCGTCGATGCCCAGCACGTCGTCCTCGCTGATGATGCCCACCGTCTTCTGACCCGCCATATAGTGGGTCACATGCTCGCAGGCGAAGATGTTCTTGGTCGCCTTGTCTTCCACCAGGCCTCGCCCGGTCTCATCGACGGCCATCTTCGCGAGCACGAGATGGTTCTTGAGCGCGGCGACCGAGGCTTTGCCCACGATCCTATCCACCTGCTCCTGGTCCAGCTCCTCGAATTCCTCGAGCGCCTTCAGGCCTCGTTTCACCAAGGCATCGACCTCGGACTGAGCCGCAGCTTGCTTGTCCTCGGCGCTGGGTTTGGCTGCGGTGTTGTTCTTCTTCGCGTCGGTCACTTGTGTCCTCCTTTGGATATGGTCATACGACCATTCGCACGCAGTTTGAGAGTCCAGCCGCAGAGCATGCGTCTGTGACTTGCATCACAAATTAGCGAATCTTCTGCACGTTGTCGAGGCTGCCATTTTTTGAGCGTGTCATGAGTGAAGCCGAGTGACATTTGTTCGTTGCTGTATATCTTTTGTTATAAAAAATGTTCATTTACTATCAACTATGAGCGGTTTCGTTTCATTTGGCATACGGTCTGTTGGAATAGCACCAATGTTCACGCTAACAGTTCACATAATCGCAACGGTTTCGCTCACGCCGTTGCCTCGCTGTTTCCTCGCCGCTGTCGCACCGCGCCGAAACGTGACAATTGCGCGCCAAAAACGCCGCCAACACCGCAGCCGCGCCTTGCTGCGGCAAGGTACAGTTCCGCAATCTACAATGGGTGCATGCTCAATCCACCACTTCACCGCTACGCGACACGACCAGGACTGTACTTCACCGAGGACGGCGGCGCCGATGCCATCGTCCGCTCGGAAACCTCCGATCAGGTATGGCTGTGCGTCTACGAGCCGGTCACCCGGCCTTCCGCGTTCTACTCCGACTCCATCCAGGTACTTGACGGCGATGCCGCCGCCATACTCAAACACATCCGCGCCCACGATATCAGCACGCGCATCGTGCGCTCGCTCGGCGTGCGCGAGACGCTGTTTCGCATGAGCGGCCCCAACTACGGCCTGTGGTACGTCCACTTGCCGAAAGCCTGGGACGGCATGCGCTACGGCTACCGCGTGGACGGGGCCTGGGACCCGAAGCACGGCGTGCGCTTCAACCCGTACAAGCTGCTGCTCGACCCATACGCCAAAGGCATCGACGGGCAGATGGACCTCACTCCGGCGGCGTTCTCCTACGCCTGCGACGTTGTCGACAATGTAGTCAAAGGCTCCGCATTCGACGGGATGAGCACCATCGACTCACTGGGCTCGGTGCCGATGTCCGTCGCCATCGACGACCGCGACACCTCCAAGCATGTAGGCGACCCCACGCATCCGCATGTGCCGTGGAGCAAGACGGTAATCTACGAGCTGCATGTCAAGGGCTTCACCGCGAACGCGCCGTGGCTGCCCAAGGAACTGCGCGGAACCTACGCCGGGCTGGCGCACCCGCAGACGCTGTCGTACCTGCAGCGGCTGGGCGTCACCTCGATCGAGCTGCTGCCCATTCAAGCCAAGCAGGACGAGCTGCACGTGCGCGAGAACGGGCTGACCAACTACTGGGGCTACTCCACACTGGGCTACTTCTCGCCCGAGCCCTCCTACGCGACCGAGGCCGCGCGCAGCAAGGGCGCCAAAGCCGTGCGCCAGGAAGTCATCGACATGGTGCACGCCCTGCACGAAGCCGGGCTGGAAGTCATCATGGATGTGGTCTACAACCACACCTGCGAAGGCGGTCCGGAAGGCCCCACCGTGTGCTGGCGCGGCTTGGACGAGCTCTCGTACTACCGCCGCAGGAAGGACAATCCCGGCCTGCTTGAGGACACCACCGGCTGCGGCAACACGCTGGACTTCACGAACACGCATATCATCACCTATGCGATCGACTCGCTGCGCTACTGGGCCAAGCGCATCGGCATCGATGGCTTCCGCTTCGACCTGGCGGCCTCGCTGGCGCGGCTCGACGGCGAATTCACCCACCACCACCCCTTCCTGTACGCGCTGCGCAGCGATCTGCTGCTCGGCAACCTCAAGCTCATCATGGAGCCATGGGACCTGGGCAACGCCGGGTGGCAGACCGGGCAGTTCGGCTCGCCCTTCGCCGAATGGAACGACCGATTCAGAGACGCCACGCGCAAGTTCTGGCTTTCCGACGCCGAAAAAGCCGCCACAGCCGGCACCGTGGGCATGCAGGATATGGCCACCAGGCTGTGCGGCTCAGCCGATCTGTTCGCCACCGAGCCAGGGCGCGGCGCCACTTCCTCGATCAACTACGTCGTAAGCCATGACGGCTTCACGCTGAGCGATCTGACCATGTACTCGCGCAAGCACAACCAGGCCAACCGCGAGAACAACACCGACGGGTCGGATATCAACAATTCCGCCAATTTCGGCGTGGAAGGCCCCAGCGATGACACAGCGATATGCGCGAGCCGCGAACGCGCTGCGTTGAATATGCTCGGCACGCTGCTGCTCTCGCTCGGCACGCCGATGCTGGAGGCGGGCGACGAATTCGGCAACACGCAGCAAGGCAACAACAATCCGTACTGCCAGGACAACGACATCTCGTGGCTGCAATGGGACTGGCTCGCGCAGGGCGAATCCGGCGCGCAGACCCGACGCATGCAATCGGTTGCGCAGCTCATCTCGATTCGCAAATCCCTTGACCTCTACCACCACGAGGACTTCTTCACGAGGCTCACTCAGCTGGGCCTGTTCAAGCAGTCCAGCCGCGTGCAATGGTTCCTGCCCGACGGCACCACGCCGATGGAACGCGACTGGTTCGACAGCGAGATACGCGCCTTCACCATGCGCCTGACCGCGAATGACGAGGTGAACGTCCTCATCGTCATCAACGGCGATGCGGATACGCAGCAGTTCCGCCTGCCCACGGACAGCGATTGGCGATGCCTGTGGACTTCGGCGGGCGACGATGCGGCTGCGGCATTCGCCGGGCACACGCAGGGGCACACGCAGAGCTGGGATATCCCCGGGCGTTGCATCAGCCTGATGCAGCAGATCTTGTAGGGGGGCGGCGTGGCGGCGTCGACGCTGCGGCACTACGATATGACGCCGCCACACTGACGTCGCCACAACATGTCTGGTATACGACATTGGCCCCCTGCGAGTGCATCGCAGGGGGCCAATGTCGTATTGCGTATAACGCGCGGAACTTAACGCTTCGAGAACTGCGGAGCGCGGCGTGCCTTGTGCAGACCGGCCTTCTTGCGCTCGACGGCGCGGGCGTCGCGAGTCAGAAATCCAGCCTTCTTCAGGGCCGCACGGTTCGCGTCGCGGTCGATGCCGTTGAGCGCACGAGCTACGCCCAGGCGGATTGCGCCGGCCTGACCGGTGGTGCCGCCGCCCTCGACGAGGACGATTGCGTCGAACTTGTTCTCGAGCTTGAGCAGCACGATCGGCGAGTTGACCTCACGCTGCTGCAGGCGAGAGGGGAAGTACTCCTCAAGCGTGTGCCCGTTGACGGTCCACTTGCCGGAACCCGGAATCAGTCGCACGCGGGCGACGGCTTCCTTGCGGCGGCCGGTGCCGTAGCCCGGTTCGATCGCCGAGGTGCCGGTGCCTGCGCCGGAGTTGGTCTCGGTGCTGTAGGAAGTGAGCTCCTGCTCCTCTTCGGTCTCGAGAACCGCGGAGTCGTTGGTGTTTTCAGCCATGTTTCTCTTGTCTCCTTTTCGGTTCACTTGGCCTGCTGCGAGATCTGGGAGATCTCGTAGTTCTGGGGCTTCTGGGGGGTGTGCGGATGCTCGGCGCCAGCGAAGACGTGGAGCCTATCCAGCTGCACCTTGGACAGACGGTTCTTGGGCAGCATGCCCTTGACCGCGGAGATGACGATGCGATCGGGGTTGCGCTGCAGCAGATCGGAGTAGCTGTCACGACGCAGGCCGCCGGGGCGTCCGGAGTGCGTGATGAGTTCCTTGCTGCCGAGCTTGTTGCCCGTCAGCGCGATCTTGGCCGCATTGATGATGATGACATGGTTGCCGGAATCGGCGTGAGGCGCGAAGGTTGGCTTGTTCTTGCCGCGCAGCAGCGTCGCCGCCTGGGTGGCAAGTCGGCCGAGCACCACGTCGGTTGCGTCGATGACGTACCAGTCGTGAGTCAGATCAGCTGGCTTCGGTGTGAAAGTTTTCACGAGTGTACCTTTTCTTAGGTTATTGTGTTCCGGGCTTCGAGAGCCGTGGTGAAAAGTCACGACAGTTTCAGCCTCATTATCCGTGGGCTCCCTGAAAGTCCTCGGTTGCGAGTGGGAAAGCGCTTTGAAGGACCCCTTAGGGAAACACAACAATCCTCAAGTATATCGCGGGTCTTGACTTCACGCAACACGCACAACACGCCCGGTATGCCATAGCATGCGCAACCGTGCGCTGCCGCAGTTGATCGGCAGCCGATCGGCACCGGTTAACGGCCAAACGACAGCTAACCGGCAACAAACCAGCAGCCAACCAGCGCTGCCGTCAGTCGCCAGAATCGCTCGAATCGACTGAATTGATAGTGACATTGTTGCTCTCATTGGCAACGGTAACCGAGGGGTCAAGCGATGTAATGAGGAAATTGGACGAATCGTCGCCCGCGCCGCCCGACGAGGTCGACTGGCTGCCATCATACGAGGAGGAGCCGGAGCCTGAATCGCTGCCGGTTTGCGTGGAGGCGCTGCCGGTCGGCACATACTTGACCTGCGCCAGATACTGGCAGGTCTGCAGATAGTCGCCATCGGCGGTCTGCGAATTATCGTCGTTCTTCACATCCGGGTAATAGAAGTCCCAGGTCATGGTCCATGAGACGTTATAAGTGTTCACGCCGGTCTGCTCGATGCTGTTGACGTTGACATTGCTGAAACTGATTGATTTCGGCATGAATCCGGGCAGCGGCGACTTGATGTTCGTCACGCTATCATCGCGGAAGTGGATGTACGCAGAATTGCCCGTTCCGCCTTCGAATACCGAGGAGACATTGTCCGCTGATTCGGCGTTGGACAGCTGGGAGAAGATGCTCTGCGCCTTGGAGAAGAGGTCGTTGGCAGCGCTGTTGCTCAGCTCCTGGCCCCAATTGAGGTAGAGTGACGACCCGTCGGCGATTGAGGAGACCAGTACTGACTTCGTTTTGACCACGCCATCGCGGAAGGTCCTCTGCACCTGAAGCTGCTGATCGGCAAGCACCGGAATCTGATTGAATTTGTAGTCGCCGCCGTCCAGCGTCCCGATTTTGGAGTCGCCGATGAACACATCGGCATTGAGCACATTGGAATACAGGTGGAAGGTGACGAACTGCAGATTGAAATCGGAATGCGTCCGCCCTTTCACGGCATCCACCGATTTCGCCAGATCGATTTTCACGTTGTTGACGGTGCCGCGCGCGCTGGCCTGATACTTGCCTGGGAACAGGCGCTTGACCGAGGCGGAATACGATGTCGAATCGGATGTGCCGACCACTCTGCCGTGCAACGCGAGGTCAAGCCCCGAGGTATCCGTCGAAACGGCAACCTCCTGCGGCGCTACGGCGATCTGGTACTTGGGGAATATCAAATACTGCGTGCCCGTTCGCTGCACCGACGTACCGGGCAGCAGGCCCTGATTCGGCGTGTATGGGCTGATGGAGAGCGAGGACGGCAGCGTGGGCTTATAGGCGATATCGGATGCCTGCAAAGCCTTGCCGGTATCCTGCCACACATACCAGCCGAGCGTGCTCTCGTCCAGCGGGGCGTGGGAATCGTAGTCGTCCGCATATCGCGTCAGCGTGCTTGACTGATGCGTCCAGTAGAAGCTGAAACCTGTCGGGGAAACGCCGAAATAGTTGAAGCAGAAGTACAAGGTGGAGGCGATGATCCACAGCAGCACCGCCGCTGCAATGGCAAGCCACATGATGAGCCGCGACCGCTTCGTGCGAGCAGCCGTAGCTCCGGCCGCTCCGGCCGCTCCGATCACACTTCCCAGCTGCAATGGCATCTGCGCCGCAGGCGGGTCGGGCAGCACATCGGATACCGCACGCAGATTGATCTGGTCGTCGCTGGGCACGGCTTCGATAATCGTCGTCGCAGCGGCATCGGCGGGAAAAACGGTGCTAGGCAGGGCATCTTGCGGCATGGCGACAGTGTTGTCCGTTGCGGCTGCTGACGGCATTTGCTCCGATGCGCTGCTCTGGGCAGCACTGTTTTGGGCTACATTGCCCTGGATTGCACTGTTTTGGGCCGCACTGCCGGCATTGGGTATTTCCGGCTGCGCGTGCGCCGCAACAGCGTCCAGCACTGTGAGGTCGAAACCTCCCTGCTTGGCAAACAGAAACTCCTGCGCGGTCGGCTTTCTGCCCTGCAGTGTCTCGAACGCCTGCGCCCAGACGCGAGGAAGTGCTTCCTGACTGATGTCCGTCAAGCTCGTTATCGGGAAGCCGGCCTCTTTCGCCGCGCTGAATTCCTCGATGGTCGGCTTGCGATCGAATGCCTGCGCGAATAACGATGCCCATTGCTGCGGATTCATGGTTTTCCTCACCTTATCGGGAATTACAGAAAATTACAGGGATGCAATCAGCGTGTGCAGCCCAAGCACAGACATGAGCAGCACCACAATGCACAGAATGATGGTGGTGGCAACGAAACCAAGGAGCTTGAGGTAGAAGTCGTTGCCTTTGCGATGATTCACCGACTGGAACACACCGAAATTCGCGATTGCCGCGACGATGACTATAGCTACAATCAGCGCGAGAGCAACCAGAACCGAAACACCGATGAGAGCGAAGAGCTCGGCTGCAAGCAGGGCGAGCGCGACAAGCACATACTGCCGCGCGACCAAATCGAGCGCCCGGTCGAAGCTGAATGCCTTGCCGAGCAGAAAGACGCTGCGCACCATCCATATGCACAGCACCAACGCCATATTGAAGACGAAGAGGCCAATCACCATGCCGAAGAAGGCGCTGGCGACCGCGCCGTTGGCTGTCGATGTCCCTTGGTCGACGGACCCGCCGAGTCCCATCATCGATTCGCCGAAAAGATTGGTGAGACTATCGCTGGCGTACGAGCTGACTGCGGAGACTGCGCGCCAAGCCAGCGTGGCCGGAACCAGTGCGCCGAGCAGCGAGGTCACGACGATGGAAATCCAGCAGAAGCCCCGCTGAACGGCATCGGGTGCATCGCGCCACGGAGCCTTGATGGAGCCGATGATCCACGCCCACAGACCGGTGAAAAATAGCCCTGCCGCGCTCGGAGGCTGGGCAGCGGCTGAAACTGATTGGGTTGGAATAGGTTGGATTGGCACAGTTTGCTGGATTGGCGCAGGCTGGACCGGCACAGATTGGATTGGGACGGATTGCTGGACTGGCACAGACTGTTGAATTGGCACAGGCTGGGCAGGGGCAGTCGGCATGACTTGGGTCGCTGGAACCGGCTGGACCGCAGCCACAGGCTGGCTGCCGGATTGCGCCACTGCGGATTGCTGCAGCACCTGCGCGCCGCATTTCTTGCAGAATCGCCCTCCCGGCACAATCTGCGCGCCGCAGCTGGTGCAGAACTTGGCAGTCTGTGCAAGTTGAACAGTCTGAGCGCTCTGGGCAGAGACAGAAACTGGCATCGCCACAGGCTGAGCCGATGGTATAGCCTGCGTTGGCAATGCATCCTGCCCATTATCCGCCAAGGAAGACGCCACGCTGGGAACGACGGCATCAGCGGAACCGGCGGAAACGGCAGCATCAGCAGAAACAGCGACATCGCTGGAAATGGCGGCATCAGCGGCATCACTAGGAGCAGCAGCATTGCTGGAATTCTCAGCGTCCTCCGGGTCGCTCAGCTCAAGCTCACCCTTCGCGATGCCCTCATCGATGTCATCCTGCGTAGGCTTTCGACCATTGACCGCCTCGAAATACTCTTCCCAACCGTGCTGATCCACAATTGACCCTTTCGCCCACCGCGTTACGAAGCGGCTTGAATTCCCTCATCGCTCTTTCTACGGCAGCGCAAGCCGCCTGTTTTGATAGTACCCCCATGGAAAAAACAGCTCTTCACATCGGCTGCGTGCCATACGTGCCGGGAATCTCAGCCCGTTGACGGGCCGGATGCATGTTCACTGTTGTGCTAGACGTCCGTGAGAAGTGGGCAGGGGCTGGGATGCTATGTTTCTGGCGGCGTCTATCCGTGTGACCCAGTCGTTCACTTCAGTCACTGCCTCGTCAAGGGATAAGGCGATGCCGCCTGATGCCGCGGCACGGGCATAGTCGCCTGCCCAATGATTGTAGGCAGTCAGGGTTGGTGGCCAATGGCGCGGAGTGCGCCCCAACTGCTCTGCTTCCGCCGCACGAGCGTCGAACACCGCCACGGCTGCCGACTTGATCTGAGGCAACGATGGGCTTCCAGTCTCCTGCACAAGGTCTCTGAGCAGCAGCAGGTCTACGACGTCGCGGGCGCGGTCATTGATCGACTCTGGTGGAGCGTGAGGATCGGTGACCGCGTGGAACTTCTGTGCGATCTGGAAGCGCATGGCAATTCCAACGAGCGCATCGGGGTCTGGTAGCCCAAAGCCACTGAGCGGCGGCGCCTCGATGGACTCGTCTTCGTTGCTGATACCTGCTTCATCGGGCGAGATCTCGAACTGGATGCGTCGCCAAGTCACGCCACGCAGCTCCAAGATGAGGTCGAATCGACGAGGTTGAAACACGCGAGTTGGCACGCGAATGATCTCGACATCGGTTCTGCGTACCGTCAGTGGCCCCCACGGTTCGTCGAGAGCGTCATCCAGTGCAGCAATGAATTCATCAAGGTCGCCTCTCACCAAGCCGTCAACATCCTTGGTGGCTCTGGCGGTCGAGTTGAGACGATACTGAAGCAACGTGCCGCCCTTGAGCAGGAACCGTTGGCGACCATCTGCATCGATAGCGCGCTGCACTGCGGCAATCGCCACCGAGGAAGCAATGAGCCAGCCAAGGCGACCTCCCTTGGCTTCATTGCCGAGGGCGCGTTCGGCCTGGGCGATCCAGCCGTTGAGAACCTTGGTCGAAACAGGCTGTTTGGTCTTGGGCTTCAGCATTCCCAGCAGCCCGGCCAGGCGCGATTCCATTCGTTTATTGCCCATGTCGAGTCTCCAATGCTGCGCTTAGTTCGTCGCGTTCCGTGGCCTTGAGGTACCCCTGTGCGTAGCCCTGCTCAATCGCCTGCCTCAGCAGATACGTTGGAGTGTCATATTCCATGCACTGCCCGATTGCGGTCTTCGCCGTCACGGTCGGGATCTCCTGCCACCACCCAACCTGCTTGGGGTCAAGGTCTTCATAGTGAACGGCATACTCGTCCCCGTCAGCGCGCCGTAGCCTGCGCTCACTGCCGACCGTGACATGGATGCGATTAGGGTTCACATCGCACAGGCCGTAAGCGTCAAGCGCGGTTTCATGGGACAGCGCGGCCTCGGGCGCCCGCGTCCACAGCACTGCAAGCATCTTCTGATCATGTTCGCCCACCGGATATTGAGGAAAACGATAGACCCCGAAAGCCGCCCGCTCCAAGGTTCCCCGGTGCACCATCATCTGAAGCGCGCCCTTGGTGACGCCTAGGCCTGCAGCCTGTTGAGCTGTCACGAAACCATGCTGCACGGCCGCAGTGTCCCATAGTTCGTCTCTCGCCAACAGCTTCTCAGTCATGGCAAAAGTATAACGCAACCGTGACAGTATTGCCAAGTAAGCTCTACCGAGAACTACATCAGGGTGCCGCTTCGAGTCTGAGTACTAGATATGCCGCCTCACAGCGAGGCGCTCAGGATATGCCATCCGAATACGACTATGAGCGCGAACACGGCAAGCAGCAGGATGTTGATGACGATGAAGCCGAAAACTTTGAGATAGTATCCGTCTGCCCTGCGGCGATTGCTCGCGTCGAAGACCCCGAAGCGAATAATCATCTGGGTGAGGATAATAGCGACGAGCAGCAGGATGACGACCGGAATCGGAAGGTCGAGCAGAGCGAACAGTTCGGCGGCAAGCAACACGAGCAGCACAAGCACATACTGCCGCGCGACCAGGTTGAGCGCCCGCCCGAGCGTGAACGCCGTATCGTGCAGGAGGGCGCGGCGCACCACCCACACGCACAGCACCAGCACGATATTGAAGATGAGGAAGCCGAGCGCCGCGACGATGAAGATGCTGGTGATATTGCTTCTGAGCGTTGACTCCCAGCGGTCCACGCGCCCGCCGAATGACGCCTGTACCCTGCCCAGCTTATTGGTGAGCATGGTAGTGATATACGAGGTGACGAAGTCGAACGGCATGGCGAGGGACCCACTGGGAAGCGCCTCTCTGGCCGAGGCTATCCCTTGATCCACATATCCGAGGACGAGCGCTTGCAGGCTGCCGGCCCTGTTGGTGGCATACGCGGCGAATGCGGAGATCGCGCGCCATGCCATCGTAGCTGGAATCAGCGCGCTGAATATCGAGGTCACGACTATGGCTAGCCAGCCGAAGATGCTCCGGTCACTCTCGCGCATATCGCGAGATGGCGCCTTGAGCGAGCTGGCGAGCCATGCCACTAGACCACGGGAGGCGGCATTGGCGGCGGCGTCAGCACTCGTAGCACTGGCATTCGTCGCAGGTGCACCCAACACAGGCGCACCCAGTGCAGATGTACCCAGTGCAGCCGTACCCAGTGCAGAATCGGCTGGCGCAATCCTCAGCTGCGTGCCTCCCGTGTCAGCATCGCTCTGACTGCGCCTGCTTCCCTCGGCCTCTTCGTGAGCATCTTCCTCAACCCGCTGATCCACGATCATCCCCTCATGCTCTCATGATTGCGGCGAGCGATTGCAGACGAGGGTTGTCGAAGAGCGCTTCGAGCGGCACGACGTCGCCGTTCTCGTCGGCCAGCGGAATGCGCCAGTTCGGATATTCGTTGTTCGTGCCCGGCTGGTTCTGGGTGCGGCGCTCTCCTACCGCGTCGGTCAGCGAAGCAGCCAACAGCCTGCTCGGCGCGGCCTTGAGACCGCGGTAAAGCGCCTCGACGATCTGCTGCGTGTGCTCGGTCTCGTCGGTGATGAGCTCGGGGTCGAGGAAGCCCTTGTCGACCAGCATCGCAAGCATCGCGTTATGCTCCTGCACGGCCCCTGCCTTGAAGTCCTCGACCGGCTCAGTGAGCAGGTGCAGACGGTCGCGCAGCTCGACGTGCTCATAGACCAAGTACCCTGCGGCCGGCGGCATGTCATGCGTATTGACGGAGGCGAGCGCATCGCGACGCCAAGTGTCGGGCGGCAGGAACTCCCCGTCCTTCTGTGCGAACCATTCGACGGTGCAGCCCAGAATCCCGTGGCGCTTAAGCGAATCGACCACGAATTTGGGCACCACGCCGAGATCCTCGCCCACGATCACGCCCTGGGCGCGCGCAGCCTCGATGGCCAGAATGCCAATCATAGTCTCGCTGTCATAATGCACGTAGGCGCCTTGGATGGCCGAGCGGCCCTGCGGTATCCACCACAGCCGGAAGAGGCCCAGAATATGGTCGATGCGCACTGCGCCAGCCTGTGAGAACATGCCGTGCACCAGGCTGCGATACGCCTGATAGCCCGTGGATTCCAGCGATAGGGGGCTTAGGGGCGGCTGGCTCCAATCCTGGCCCTGCTGGTTAAAGTAGTCCGGCGGGGCGCCGACCGTGGCACCCTTGGCGAAACGTTCGGGATCCCACCACACTTCGGAACCGGCCGGATGCACGCCGACGGCCATATCCGACATGATGCCGATGCCCATGCCCGCATCCTTGGCCGCTTGCTGGGCGTCTTCGAGCTGACCGATAGCCACCCATTCGAGCCAGCGATAGAAGTCAAGCGTGTCGGGGAACTGCGCGCGCACCTGCGCGATCGCCTCGGAATCCTTGGACAGCGCATGAATCCAGTTGCCCTGATCATTGTCGTCCGGAGCGCCCCACTTGTCGTAGCACAGGCACCAGGTCGCATAGGCCTCAAGCTCGTCGCCGGTCGCCTGCTTGAACTGGTCGAATTGCGCCTGCCGGGCAGCGCCCAGACCGGCTTTGAAGATCAGCCAGAGCGCGCGCATCTTCGAGCGCCACATCGCGTCGCGGTCGATGAGCTGCGCATCGCCGTTAAGCGCCTCGGTCTGATTGTGCAGCTCGGTAATCTGAGCGCGCGTCTCCTCATCCAGAGCGTCGTATTCCTCAATGCCCTCAGGGCGAATGTAGGTGAAGTTCACGAAGCGGCGCGAGACGGGCAGATAAGGCGAGGGCGTGAGCGGCGAAACCGGTTCGGCGGCATGCAGCGGATTGACGAGCAGAAAATCGGCACCGGTCCTGTGCTTCGACTCAACCAGCAGGGTCTTCAGATCGGCGAAGTCGCCCACGCCCCATGACCCGGCCGAACGAATCGAATACAGCTGGGCCATCCAGCCCCACAGCTGGCCATCCTTGATCGGCTCCAACGGCTCGATCCGCTCCGGCGCGCTGATCAGCGTGGCATCCTGCTCGCGCTCACCGACCGTGACATGCAACGTGTGGTAGCCCATCGGCAGGTCGGCGGGAATGAGAATCGAGGCCGTGACCACGAAGGCATCCCCGAGCGGGTAGGCCCCTGAGCCGTCTCCCGCGTCGATGGTCACCTCGCCGTCGTACTTCTCGCCGTTCTCCAAGGTGATGCTGGCCGTGGGGACATCGAGCACGCCGGTATTGACCGGGACCTCGCTCTGCTCGCCTACGGTGTGCAGCACGGTGGGCGTGACCAGGCGCCGATGCCGGTCGTCAAGTATTGCGGTGATGGATTGCGCCACTGCTTCATCGCTCGTGGCGTCAACGCCCAAGGCACCAAACACGTCGACGAGGACATCATCATCGATCTCGTGATAATCGCTAGTCTGCCCGATGTAGCTGGTCTCCACCCCGACCAGTCGAGCCAATCGGATGAGCGGACGCGCCAGGCGTTCTTCGCTTTCGACTTTCTGTGTCATTCCTCCAGTGTAATCCCTAGCTTGGTGTGGTACGGCACTTGCGGCCATCCTAGGGCAATCATGTGGCGGAACTCACCTCATAGGCGTCGTATTGCCGTATTGCTGTACTTATCTCTCCTGCAGCCGGGAACGGGCGGCCTTGGCCACCTGTGGCGAGGAATCCGCAGCAAGGCGCTCCAGCGTCGGCTGCGCGCATTGGGGATTGAGCGCGACCGCGCGGCGCACCATCGAGGCGAGTACACCGGAGGCATCAGGCTCAAGCTCGACTCCTAATTGTGCTAGAAAATCTAGTGTTTCCGCACTGGTCTGCGGATTCTGCGCACCTTCCAGGCGCATCTTCCATGAGGTGCGGCCGTTGCGCAGCGCGATGTCGCGCACTTCGACGTCCTCATCCTTGGTGAGCCTGCCGACGAGCCAGTTCTTGTCATCGGCATTGCCCGCCACCGCTCGGCGCACCTCGGGCGCGGGA
The DNA here is from genome assembly GCF_009371885.1 of Bifidobacterium tibiigranuli. Lineage (GTDB taxonomy): Bacteria > Actinomycetota > Actinomycetes > Actinomycetales > Bifidobacteriaceae > Bifidobacterium > Bifidobacterium tibiigranuli. Next base: position 65,640 of record NZ_QLZA01000003.1, read on the forward strand.
TCGACGGAGAGTTTGACCAGCACGTTCGGGAAGGGCATGGTCTGCGCCAAGTAGACGCGGTCCTCGACGGGGGTACTGGGGTTGCCGGCCACCGCTTCGAGCAATGCGGTCGCACGGGAGAAGGCTGCCTGATTGGCTCTGTCAGGCAAGGGCCTGCGGGCGAATTCGCTCAGCTCGGCGCTGTCATGGGAGTGCCGCAGCCGCTCGTAGCTGTCGGTCAGCGGTTCGAAATCGTCGGGGTTGCCGGCGGGTTCACTCGCGTCGACGCTGGCGGGTTCACGCGCGTTGGCGTTAGTGTTGGCGCCGTCATTGTCATTAGCGTTGGCACCGTCGGTGGCACTGTCGTCATCGTTGACAGAAGTGGCATCGCCCACCGCCGCGCTGTCTATCTCGGCGTCTGCCCCAATATCCTCAGTGATATCAACGTCTCCTGTCTGCACAGCATCCTCCTGCGACTGATCGGCGTCTTCCGATCCGGTCTGCCGCGCCGTTTCCTGCAATTCGCTCATATCGCCCAGCATATCGCCTGCCCTTAAGAACTTCGCCAAGGCAGAGCCCTGAGGTACAGCTCGCAGCGGTTTGCTCCGCCGAAGCACAGCCCATTGTAGAAGCACAATTATTACAGAAACACAGCTTACAGAGGCGCAGTCATTTCAGCGGTACAGCCTGCGGCACGATCTGATTGACTATGTCCAACGCCTGCGGTCGCACCGTGCCGCTGAACGCGTTGCGCAGCTGCGATTCGAAGCGGTCGCACTGCTCGCAAGGCACCAGCACCTCGCATACGACCCCCTGCGCATAGCTCGCATCCACTCTGGTGCCCTGCACCGATTCCAGCAAATGCTCAAACGCACCCAAATGCCGGTATTCCAGCGCGACCCGATAGTGCCGGCTCGGCATCAGCGCGGCTCTGTCCGCAGCCTCTACGGCCAGCGAGGCGGCTGTCGCGTAGGCGCGAATCAGGCCGCCCGAGCCCAGCAGAATCCCGCCGAAATAGCGCGTGACGCTCACCACGCAATCGGTGAGACGCTTCGCGCGCAGCACGTCCAGAATGGGCTTGCCGGCCGTGCCCGACGGCTCGCCGTCGTCGCTCATGCGTTCGCTCAGCCGCTCGCTGGCACCGCACACGCCCGCATAGGCCACATGCCGGGCCTTGGGATGACGCTCACGAATCGTCTGCACGAAGGCGAGCGCCTCATCGAGGGTGGCCACATGGCAGGCATTGCCGATGAACTCGGATTTGAGCTCGACAAGCGAGCCCTGCGCCGGGCTCTCGGGCGCGTTAAGCACCGTGAAGTCCGTGGAGGCTGTGGAATCCGCGGACTGTGCGTGGCTGGTGCGTACTGCATTGTTCATCGATACCTATGGTGTCCACGACCCACGACTGTGCGAACCACGACTGCACGACCCGCGGCCCCCAAGCGTACGTTTTCCAGCATGCTGCATGAGCCCGTATTGGAAAACGTACGCTGAGTCGTCGGCAGTGTACGTTTTCCAATACGGACCTCGCGAACGTGTCATAAAACGTACGCTGACGAAACGCATGGAGCGCGGTATGCGGGGGCGCGCAAGGCGCACGCTTGCGACACGCCGCGTACGGCCATATCGCAATGGGACGCGCGAATGCCCGCCATGAAATGCCTATAGACTGGCAACTGGAGGCGGACGGACAACGGCGTACCTCCGGCTCCACTTCACGCAGCACGTTATCGAAGAACTCACGAATATCATCATGAGTCCGCCATACGGCCACTGGAACGAATGCGCCACTGACGCGCGGTGGTGCGGACGTTTTGTTCCAGTAGCCCGTATAACTGGGACGAATATGCCACTGACCGCAACTCAGCGGCGCATTCGTTCCAGTAGCCCCCGCCCACGCACGGTCCCAGCCACCGCATGCTCTCAATCGACGCACGTCGCTCTGGACCGCAGCCGGCGGCGCTGGTACAATCGGCAATCGACACGGGGTGTCGCCGCCGGCGACTGAGACCACACCCGTTGAACCTGATGCAGATCATGCTGACGAAGGGATGTCATGAACGATTTTTCGCGACCGCAGACGCAATCACCATCATTATCACCATTATCGACTGGCCCACGCTTCACCGATGAGCTCTGGGAGTCGATAGCCCCCGAACTGGCCGCCATCCACAGGATGGAATTCCTGAACCTGCTGGGTTCGGGCGAGCTGGACGCCGCCGATTTCCAGTTCTACATGCATCAGGACACGCTGTACTTGCGCGGGTACGCGCGCTCGCTCGCCCTGCTCTCGGCCCGAAGCCCTACGCCTGAGCTGACCGCCAGCTGGGCTGATGCCGCACGCAGCGCCAGCGTGGAGGAAACCCAACTGCATCGCAGCGTGCTGCCGAACGGCCCCGATCTGCTCTCGCCGGCCGATCAGCTGCCGTCGCCGGTTTGCCTAGGCTACACATCATTCCTCGTAGCGCAGACCTCGCAGGCACCGTATCCGGTGGGCGCCGCAGCCGTGCTCCCCTGCTTCTGGGTGTATGCGCATGTCGCCGAACGGCTGGCCCATCAGGCCGGCGCATTGCTGGAACGCAACCCCGACCACCCCTATGCGCAGTGGATTGCCGAATACGACGGCGAGGAATTCCACGCTTCTGTCGAGCAGGCACGCGGCAATGTGGACCGCGCTGCAGCCGCCGCGTCGCCCGAGGAACGCGACGAGATGCGACGCGCCTACCGCACCGCGACCCGGTACGAATACCTCTTCTGGGATTCGGCGCTGCACCGCCGACCCTGGCCGGACTTTTCTGATGAAAATGCACAGCCTGATGAAAATGCACAAGCTGATAACGATAACGCGCAGACCGACGCACAGCTCGGTACGCAAGGAGACCTTCGATGAACAACCCAACTACAACAGCCGCCGTCAACACGCCATACGACCGCTTCCGCGCCTCGGCGCACGACGAGTGGCAGGCCGCCGTCACCCACCGCTTCGTGCGCGAGCTAGTGGCGGATCAATTGCCCGACGACGTGCTGCGCGACTATCTGATTCAGGACAATCAGTTCTCCTTCGACTTCCTGTCCCTGCTCGGCCAGGCGCTCGCTTCGGCTGACACGATGCCGGCCAAGAATCGGCTCGCCCGGCAGCTCGGCTTCATTGCCAATGACGAGGACGCGTACTTCCAGGATCGGTTCGCCCAGTTCGCAGTGCCGCAGGCCGAAATCGACCATCCGCAGCTTACGCCATCCGCACAGGGATTCCGCCAACTGTATCGCTCGACGCTCGAAACGCGCTCCTACGCCGACGCGCTTATCGTGCTCACCGTCGCGGAATCGCTCTACCTCGACTGGGCCGAGCTGCAGACCGAGCACGGCACCCGCATGCCCAAACTGGCGCAGAATCGCGGCTGGGTCGATGTGCATCGTGGCGGGGATTTCGCCGAATGGGTGACGTTCCTGATCAGCGAACTCAATCGCGTCGTCGACCCCGACGACCCCGAGCAGCGCGGTCGCTTCGAGCAGGCCGTGCATTACGAACTCGGCTTCTTCGACGACGCCTACACAGGGAAGGCCTGAGGCCGCAGACCGTTTGCGCGGCCAGCTTACTAGATGACTGGTTGGGTTCGGGTATTTCAGCCTTTGAAACGCACAAACCTAACCATTAGCGCGGGCGGGCTGCGGCGACTGTGCGCGCCTGCTCGGCCGCAGCGTCGATGCGGGCCAGATCGGCGCGCTGCTGCTCGCTTTGCTGGGGCTGGAACGCGCCGTAGCGGCGTTCGACGGCAGTGCGAATGAGGAAGTCCGATATGGCCGGGTTCTTGGGTAGCAGCGAGCCGTGCATGTAGGTGCCGATCACGTTGCCGACCCTGGCTCCTTCGGTGTGGTCCTCGCCGTTGTTGCCGGTGCCCTCGGCATCCACAGTGCCCAGCGGCTGCACGCCCTCGCGCAGGAAGGTCTGCCCGGAGTGGTTCTCGTAGCCGATGACGTCGCCGAACTGCTCGGCGTGCTCGACCAGATTGCCGATCATGCGCACGTTGCGGCCTTTGGTGTACACGCCGAAGATGCCGATGCCGTCGAGCCTCGTGCCGTCGATCGTCTCGAAATACTCGCCGAACAGCTGGTACAGCCCGCAGATGGCCAGCATCGGCGTGCCGTCGGCTGCCAGCGAGCGCAATTCGTCGGCGCGCAGGAACAGGTCCTCGGTAATTTTCTTCTGCCCATTGTCCTGACCTCCGCCGCCCAGAATCATGTCGATGTGCTCGGGCCATGCGTCGCCCTGGTTGTAGACGTGCAGGCGCGGTTCGTAGCCGTACAGCGCGAGGCGACGGGTTATCGTGAGCACGTTGCCCCAGTCGCCGTAGATGTTCATGTCCTTGGGATACAAGGACATGACGTCGATTGCCTTGGCCATCGCGGTTCTCCCCTCGTTCGGCGTGTTCGGCGCGTTTCGATTGTTTGCGTTGTTTGCGTTGTTATCGGTTGTGCTGCCTGTTCAGCGTCCGACACCAGCGTCGGCGACCTGCGCGATATGCGACAACGCCGACCGCGCGCGCAGCATGGCCGTGTACGTGCAGTACATGTGCTTCGGCCTGCCCGGATTCGCCGTGACGAAGCGCTCGACGGACTGCTCCAAGTCGGTATCGGTCTGCCCGACCGGCACTTGGTCGTATTCCAATCGCAAAGCCATATCCCACGCCCTCGTGCCGGAGACCATCGCCACGCCCTCGCCGCGCAGGGAGCCGAAATCGACATCCCACAGCCAGCTCATATCGCGGCCGTCGGCGTATTCGTCGCAGATCGCGATCATCGTGTCGTGATTCTCCGGCGGGAATGATGCAAGGGAAAGCCTGAATCCCATGGGATTCTTGACCAGCAGCAGCTCGACCGGCGTGCCGTTCACATCGATGACCTCGCCGCGCCCGAAGGCCGGCGTGACCTGCGCGAGCGCGCGCATCAGCCGTTCATCGCTGGCGTTGATGGCACGGTCATTATCACCGGCGCTGTCGCCATCACCAGCATTGTCGGCAGCACTATCAGCACTGTCAGCGGCGACTGCACGCACCACGGCGAGCGCGGCGGCGGCGTTGAACAGATTGTAGACGCCTTCGAGCTTCACCGAAGTATTCACCGCGCGGCCATCAATCAAGAATTCGGCCTCGTGATCGCCGACATGCTTGAGCACCACATCGGCGGGCTGCGCGGTGGATTCGAAGGCTGCGCGGCCTAGATTGAGGCGCGGAGAGCCGGTATCGCGCACGCCGGGGGCGGGCATGCCGGACCGGGCACTCGCGAAGACATCCGAACCCGTGCGGACGCTGGCACTCCGGTCGGCTGCGTTCGACTCGTCCTGCGCCATGTCGGAGGCATGCATATCGTCGTCAGAGGGGAAGAACACGCGCAAGCTGTTCACCAGGCCGAAATAGGCGACCTTGGTGTCGTGCGGCACGTCGGCGGCCAGATGCGCGATGCGCGCGTCCTCGCGGTTGAGCACCACCGTGCCGCTCGTCGCCTGCGCCACATGGCTGAGCAGCCGGGCGGTGTTGTCAATTTCGCCGAAGCGGTCGAGCTGATCGCGCATCACGTTGAGCAGCAGGGAGTATCGAGGCCTGAACTGCTTCACGAAATGCACCGCGTAGGCCTCGTCCAGTTCGAGCACGGCGATATCCGCATCGAGTCTGCCTTTGAGATCCACCTCGCCGAGCAGCGCGGAGACCACGCCGCGCGTGAAATTGGAGCCGGTCGGATTCGTGAAGACGCGCAGACCGAGGCTTTCGAGCACCGAGGCGACCATGCGGGTCGTCGTCGTCTTGCCGTTCGTGCCCGACACGAGCACCACGCCGTACGGCAGTTCAGCCAAGGTGCGGGCCAAAAATCCGCGGTCGAAGCGCTCGATGACCTGCCCAGGCAAGGCGCTGCCGCCATGCCGCGACAGCCGTGAGGCCCAGCGCACTATCTTGCCCAGCGCCGGGGTTGCGAAGGCATACCAGGGGGCGCGCGGAGGCACGGTGGCTTGCTGCTGCGCCGAAGCTTCCTGCGCCGAAGACTGCTGTGCGACAGACTCCTGGGCTTCTTCGGATTCAGACTCAGGCACGACTTCGGTTTGGGTCGCCTGGGCGGAAATCGTGCGGGCAGGACGACTCGGTACAGTCACCACGTCGAGTGGAATGCTCGACACGTTATCTGGCATACCCAGCGATATGGCCGACTCGGCCAACGTGTTCGTATTAATCGGCACGTTCGCCACATGCACCGACCCGTCCGCGTCTTTGCCGCGCTGCGTATCGGATTGTTCGGACTCTGTTGGCATTGCCGACATTGCTGCCGTATCCTCGTGGTTCTCCATCGACTTCACACCCCCTGCTGGTAGTCCTGCGGCATGTCCTTGAACTTCGACGTCGCGCCGAGGAACGCCAAATGGAAGGTATCGGTCGGCCCGTTGCGGTGCTTCGCCATGATGATGTCCGCCTCGCCGGGCCGGTCCTCCTTGTCGTAGGCGTCGGGCCGGTGCACGAGCAGCACCACGTCGGCGTCCTGCTCGATCGAGCCGGATTCACGCAGATCGGAAAGCTGCGGCTTGCGGTCGTTGCGCATTTCCGGTCCACGGTTGAGCTGGGACAGCGCTATGACCGGCACCTCAAGCTCCTTGGCGAGCAGCTTCAAAGCGCGCGAGAACTCGGAGACCTCCTGCTGGCGGCTTTCGACGCGCTTGCCCGAGCTCATGAGCTGCAGGTAGTCGATCACGACGAGCTTCAAATCGTTAGTCTGCTTGAGCCGCCTGCATTTCGCGCGAATCTCCATAAGGCTCATATTCGGACTGTCGTCGATGAACAGCGGCGCCTCCTGCAAAGTCCCCCAAAACGTATTGAGCGTGTTCCAGCGTTCGGGCGTGATCTCGTCCGCACGGCGCAGGGCGTTGAGCGGAATGTTCGTCTCGGCCGAGATGATGCGCTGCGCCAGCTCCACCTTGCTCATCTCCAAGGAGAATATGACCGCTGTCATGTTGTGATGCAGCGCGGCCGAACGCGCGAAGTCGACGCCCAGCGTGGACTTGCCCATAGCCGGGCGTCCTGCCACAACGACCATCTGGCCGGGCTGCAGGCCCTGGGTCACGTCGTCGATGTCGCGGAAGCCGGTCGGCACGCCGCGTTCCAGCTCGTGGTTCTGCAGCTTGTCGAGCTGGTCGAGCGCATCATGCACCACCGATTCGATGGGCGAATAATCCTGCCGTACCTTGCCCACGCTCATCTCGTAGACCTCGGATTGCGCCAGGTTGACGACGTCCTCGGCCTGCGAGCCTTCGGCGGAGTAGCCGAGCTGCGCGATCTTCGTGCCGGCGGCGATCACATTGCGCAGGATGGCGCGCTGGTGCACGATTTCGGCGTAGAAGGTAGCATTCGCTGCCGTGGGCACCGAGGCGACCAGGCTGTGCAGGTAGTCAGCGCCGCCGACCTTGTCGAGGTCGCCGGCCTTGAGCAGTTCGTTGGCGACCAGCACCACGTCCACCGGCTGGGAGGTGGAGAAGAGCGTGATGATGGATTCGTAGATGGTCTGGTGCTTGGGCTGGTAGAAGTCGGTGACGTCGATCATCTGCGAGACTTCGCCGATGGCGTCCTTGCTCATCAGCATGCCGCCGAGCACCGCCATTTCCGCGTCGTCGTCATGCGGCGGCACGCGGTCGAACAGCGCGTCGCGCACCGCCGTCCCGGTCGCGCCCGAAACGTACGACGAACCGCCGGAATATGCGCCCTGCCCGCTGCCGGACCGCGATTCGTCCCACGAATTTCCATCTGCCATACGCTCGAGTATAGGGAGACCGGCGGAGCGCATCCGCCGTTTCCCGGCATTGCTCACGCGACACGCGCAGTATTCCACGGTGGACAACAAAATCAAGTTATCCACATTGCAGGCGTGTCACAGGGGATAATCCATTCAGTTATCCACATGATGGGGATAAGTCAGTGCATAACGTGGGGATAGTTATGCGGCAGTCCAATCTCGATTTGCATATGACCGGCGTCGATGATATGCGAGTCGAGTTTTCCGGGGGCGGTTTGCTGAGAAGGTCTCCTTAAGAACTCCGGATAGTGGCATTCATCGCGTTCGTCTCGGTCTTGCCTGAAATACAGTACAATGGGCAGGTTTCCCCTTCCTGACGCTTGTGATGGCTCGGTACGCTTATGGAAACAGCTAGGGAATGCATGATGAATGGCGATGAATGAATTGACTCACGATACGACGCAGCAGCGGGATGACGCTGCCCAATCGTCCGAACAGGCAGGTCATGTCGACCGCAGACAGGCGACACGGCAGCTGTTCGCGCTGGCGCTGCCGACCTTCGGCCAGCTCATCGCCGAACCGGCCTTCGTGCTCATCGACACGGCGATTGTGGGTCATATCGGCGATGCGGCGCTGGCGGGGCTTTCCATCGGTTCCACCATCATCCTCACCACGGTGGGGCTGTGCGTGTTCCTGGCCTACGGCACGACATCGAGCGTGGCCCAGCTCATTGGCGCAGGGAAGCGGCGCGAAGGGCTTGAGGCTGGCATCGACGGACTGTGGCTGGCGCTGGCCATCGGCCTGCTCGTATCAGTCGCCCTGTTCGCCGCCGCGCGCCCGCTGTGCTGGGCGATGGGGGCGCGCGATGCCGTGCTCGACAACGCGACCGCGTATTTGCAGGCCATCGTATTCGGGCTGCCCGGCATGCTGCTCGTGTACGCCGCCAATGGCATCTTCCGCGGGCTGTCCAAGGTCAACATCACCTTCGTCGCGGCTGTGGCCGGGGCGGTGGTCAACACCGCGCTCGATGTGCTGTTCGTGTTCGGCCTGCACTGGGGCGTCGCCGGTTCGGGAGCCGCGACCCTGATAGCGCAATGGTTCATGGGGCTGTTTCTCGTCGTGCCGGCGCTGCTGTGGGCGCGCGCGGATGGCGCGAGCTGGAGACCGCGCTTGGCCGGCATCCTTGGCACGGCTTCGGACGGCGTGCCGCTGTTCATCCGCACGCTGGCGCTGCGGGCCTCGCTGGTCGCCACGGTGGTGCTGGCGGCCCGCATGGGCACGCAGGTGCTGGCGGCGTATCAGGCCGTCAATTCGAGCTGGAACTTCGTGCTCAACATGCTTGACGCCATCGGCATCGCCGGGCAGACGCTGGTCGCCACGCAGATCGGCGCGGGGCGGCACAACCGGGCGCACGCTATGACCTCGATCGCCAGCAGATCGGGCCTGTTCGCGGGCGCGGTCATCGGCGTGGGGCTGGCGGTCGCAGGGCTTGCGGCGACCGGACTGTTCAGTCCTTCTTCTGAGGTGCAGCATCTCATCATGGTCGGCATGCTCGTGCAGGGCGCGTTCCTGCCGCTCGCCGGATGGATGTGGGCGCTCGACGGCATCCTCATCGGTGCCGAGGACTACCGCTATCTTGCCCTGACTTGTACGATTACCGCGCTGGCATATCTGGCGGCCCTCGGCGGCGTCAACGCGCTTGACGGCGCGATCGACCTCAGCGACGCCTGGCGCATGGCCATCCTCTGGGGCGTTCTCAACCTGGTCTTCATCGGCTTGCGAGCGCTGTTCAACGGGCTGCGCGTCCGCAGCAACGTCTGGATGGAATAGCGGGAGATGCGTTGTCTTTTGCACGGTAACACGAGGCTACCGTGCAAAAGACAACATTATGAGCGTCGATTCCGTTGCATTTTGTACGGTAGCGTCCCGTTAGCGGTCAAAAGGCAACGCGAAACGACGGCATATGGGGACATTGCCACGCACGGCTCCTCGCACCCTGTCAGCCGCGCGGCATACGTGCGCGCGCGGCGTCAGCCATAGCGCGCACGAGCCGTTCGCGCCAGCGCGACCAGCCGTACTTCTTCGTGATGGCCTCGTTGGCGGTGGCTCCCAGCGACGAGCCGTCGGCACGGGTCAGATCGAAGAGCATGTCGAGCGTGAGCGGATCGTAGTCGACGCGCTCCGCCAAGTCCTCGGCCACTGCTGGATCCGCAGGGTCCTTGCCCGTGGCAAATTCCGAAAGCGTCAGGTGCTCGCGCACCAGCAGCGTCGCGATGCGCACGATATCCTCGCCGAAGCCCAGGCGACGCAGTATCACCGGCACATGGCGCGCGCCTTCGATGGCGTGGTCCGGCACGCCAGGCCGCTTGCCGATGTCATGCAGCAGCCCAGCCAGCAGCAGCGCGGCATACCGCATGTCGTCATATTGCGTGCCGTCAGGCGCAACTCGCCCTAGCTGCGAAACCACATAGATCATATGCTGGTCGATGGTGTAGCGGTGCGCAGCGGATGCCGAAGGGCGGTTGCGCACGCCGAGCCATTCGGGTATCCAACGCCCGGGAATATTGATGAAGTCAAGCTCCTCCCATACCCGGGGGAGCACTGTTCCCGAACCGAGCAGGCGAATCAGCAGCTCGCGATCCTCGGCGCTCCAATCATGGTCATGCACCGGGCAGCGCTCAAGGTTGCGCAGCGTCGTCGGATTGATCGGCAGTCTGGCCTGCGCCGCGGCGACAGCGACACGCAGCGGCAAATCGGTCTGCTCGGCCGGTTTCGCACCGGCAGCAAGCGACACCTCGCCCTCGTGCTCCACCACGCCGGGCGCAAGCGCGCGAAACTTAGGCGCCTCCCGCTTGCCGCCCGAACGAGGGTCGAGCAGCTGGAAGAAGGCGAAACGCGGCCGTTCATGCGTCAGCGCATGCTTGGCCCGCGACGAGGTGAACTCCCACGAGAACGCTATCTGCCGCCCGATGCGGGCGAGCAGCATCTGCAGGTCGTCGATGGACCGCGCAGCGCGCTCGTCCTCGGGCAGCGTCGGATCGGCCAAGCCCAAGGTCTGCGCGACATTCGGCTGATATCGGGTGAGCATGAGGTTCGTGTCCTTGGCGGCCGCAAGATGGATGCAGTCGCGCACATCGAGCAGCCGTTCGACCGCATCGTCGTAGTTTCCATGCGGCCGGTCGGCCAGCCAGGATGCCGCCAGCGCGGAAATGATCACCGTGTCGCGCAGACCGCCGCGCGACTCCTTGATGTCAGGCTGGTTGAGGTAGGCCATTCGGCCGAAGCCGTCGAGTCTGGACTGCGCGGATTCCAGCAGCTCGGGCAAGCGTTTGCGGGCGGCTTTGCGCCAACGCTCGAGAATTGAGCCGGCAGTAGACGTAATCAGCTCGGCATCGCCTGCTATCGGCTTGACATCGAGCCAGCCCACAGCGGCCGGCAGATCGTGATCGGTCACGCCTTCGCACTGCTGGCGCGTGCGCACCGAGTGATCGAGGTCGAGGCCGCTGTCCCACAAGGGGTACCAGAGCGCGTCGGCAAGCGCATTGAGCTGGGAATCGTTCAGCGCACGCGGCTCGTAGATCAGCACCAGATCCACATCGGAGCACGGTCCCATCTGCCCGCGAGCCAGCGAGCCGACGGCCGCCAGACCCACGCCGCGCTCGGGAAGCGCGAAAGGCAGCGCGCCCGTCGCCTCATCCCATAGCTGCCCTATGGCCGATATGGCCAGCGCGGTTCGCGCCGCTCGCTTGCCCGCCCCGTCACGATATACGCCGTCATCATCGGGCCGGCTCAATTCCATGAACCGCGCTCCCAGACCATCAACCGCCGATGCCAAGAAATTCCCCTTACGTTGTATGCGTTATATGCGTTGTGTTCGTTGTATGCCTATGCCGGCACCCATGCCGGCCATGCCAATTCGGCTGCGTCTCCAGCAAATCGCGTCGCCAGCGAACCGCGCAGTCAACAGACTAGGTGCCCGGCAGCAATAAATTCGGGGACGACCCATGACAATGGATCGTCCCCGAATCATTTACTTAACTGATACTTGACTGTGCAATCAGCCGAAATCGTCAGATCGCGGCCGAACCGGTCTCCCCGGTGCGCACGCGCGACACCGAGTCGAGCGGAGCAACCCAGACCTTGCCATCGCCTATGGTGCCGGTTCCGGCAGCCTTGACGATGACGGAGACCAAGGTATCCGCATCAGCGTCGTCGGACAGGACCTCAACGCGAATCTTCGGAATCAGGTCGACGGTGTATTCAGCGCCGCGATAGACCTCGGTGTGCCCGCGCTGACGGCCGTAGCCGTTGGCCTCGGAAACCGTGATGCCATGCACGCCGGCGGCTGCAAGAGCCTCCTTGACGTCGTCGAGCTTATGAGGCTGGATAATAGCGGTGATCAGCTTCATGTCACTTCACCTCCTTGAGAATCGAGCTGGCAGTGCCAGCGAAATCGTAGGCCGTTTCGCCCTGGTCGGACAAATCGACGCCTGCGACCTCCTGGGCCTCGGTGACGCGCCAGCCAACCGTCTTCTCAAGCGCGAAGGCGATGATGGCGGTCATAACGCCCGAGAACAGTATAGCAATTGCCGCGATGCAGATCTGGACCACGAGCTGCCTCCAGTTGCCGCCTGCGAATAGGCCGGTGCCCGAGCCGAAGAAGCCGATGAGGACGGTGCCGGTGACACCACCGACGCCGTGCACGCCGACGACATCGAGCGAATCGTCGTAGCCGAGCATGAACTTCAGGTTGCATGCTAGGCAGGTGAGCACGCCGGCGATTGCGCCGAGAACCATGGCCCACAGCGGCGAAACCACATCGGCGGCAGGGGTGATGGCAACCAGGCCCGCGACCATGCCGGAGGCGGCGCCGAGCGCGGTGTAGTGTCCGGTGCGAATCCGCTCGGTGAAGCCCCAGGACAGCATGGCGGCTGCCGTGGCTGCCGTGGTGCTTACCCATGCGTAGCCGGCGGTGCCGTTCGCGCCGAAGGCGGAGCCGGCGTTGAAGCCGAACCAGCCGAACCACAGCAGGAAGGCGCCGAGCATCACGAAGGGCACGTTATGAGGCTTGATCGGCTGCTTGCCAAAGCCCTTGCGCTTGCCGATAATCAGCACGATAACCAAGGCCGCGACTGCCGCGTTGATATGCACAACGGTGCCGCCTGCGAAATCGTGGGCCGAAGCGCCGATCGCCTGGGAGATGGCACCCGTGGGAGACAGCAGGCCGCCGTTCCACACCATATGCGCCATCGGCGCGTAATCAAAGGTAATCCACAGCGCCACGAAGATCATCCAGGTGCTGTACTTGATGCGCTCGGCCAAAGCGCCGCTGATCAGCGCCACCGTGATCATCGCGAAGGTGGTCTGGAAGGCCACATCGATGCTCACCGGGTAGTGGTTGGCATTGTTGGTTGCAGCAGTGAAGACGCCGTGGTCAGAGACCATCGAATCCTTCAGCAGGAAACCAGTGGCGGGATCGCCGAAGATGCCGCCGATATCCTTGCCTGCATATGCAATCGACCAGCCCCAGAACGTCCATACAATGGCGGTGACCGCCAAAGCGCCGGCGGACAGCATCAGCATGTTCAGAACCGCCTTGGCTCTCACCATGCCGCCATAGAAGAACGCCACGGCGGGCGTCATGAGCAACACGAAAGACGCGGATGTCAACATCCACGCAGCATTTCCTGAATCCATTGTCTACCTCCCTCTCTCATATTGATTATGGAGCGCTACGGCCGGTCAAAGCCGCGCGCTGCCATATTCGTTATGCAGCTCCTCATAGCGAGAAACCTACAACTGATATCGAACGCCACTCCGATTTTCGTCAGGTTACGCAAGGTTACGAGCATGTTACGTCCATCCTCCATCGCACCCTGATTCTGACTCTAGTCGCACAGGCATAACGCGGGCTCGGAGCACCCTGACACCATGCGCCACAATGCGCCGAAACCGTGGCGCTTTGCGATTGTTCTGCGCGTGTCGAATGCGCATCCGGCCCGGCTGTGAGCTGCGTCTCACTGCACGCCAGCCGCATGGCCGCCGTAACATGGCTTTTACAAAAGTCCTTCTGCGGCCACGCGCATCCGCTGGCGGGCGTGCCGCGCTTCGCGGCGAGGCTGAACTGGGCTGGACTGGCTGGGCTGAGTTGAGCTGGTTTGTGCGAGACGGGTTTGGCTGATCGAGCTTGGCTGAGTCGGCTGGATTTGGCAGTCGGGCTTAGTCAGCATATAACCAAACAAACCAGTCAGTCAGCCTGCTCAGGCCAGAATGCCGTCGACGAAGGCCGCCGCATCGAAGGGAGCGAGATCGTCCGGGCCCTCGCCCAGACCAACAAGCTTGACCGGCACGCCGAGCTCCTTCTGCACGGCGATGACGATGCCGCCCTTGGCCGAGCCGTCGAGCTTGGAGAGCACCACGCCGGTGATGCCGATCGCCTCGGCAAAGACCTTGGCCTGCGCCATGCCGTTCTGACCGGTGGTGGCGTCGAGCACGAGCAGCACCTCGTCGACAGGCAGGACCTTTTCCGCGACGCGGCGGATCTTGCCCAGCTCGTTCATGAGATTCGCCTTGTTCTGCAGGCGGCCGGCCGTGTCGATGATGAGCACGTCGGCGTTGGCGTCCTTGGCCTGCTGCGCCGCATCGAAGGCGACCGAGGCCGGATCGGCCCCGTCCTTGTCGGAGCGCACGACGCTCACGCCGACCTTGGCGCCCCAGGTCTCAAGCTGATCGGCGGCGGCCGCGCGGAAGGTGTCAGCCGCGCCCATGACCACCTTCTTGTCTTCGGCGACGAAGAGCCGTGCAAGCTTGCCTGCAGTGGTGGTCTTACCGGTGCCGTTGACGCCGACCATGATGATGACACTGGGCTGGCGAGATTCGTGCTGAGCGGCATCGGGATTGGCTGTGTCCGAGCTGGCTGCATCGGAGGTGGCGTTCTTATCAGCGTTCAGCCGCCGATCCGTGTCCGTGCCCACCAAGTCGAGCAGCTTGGAGCGCAGCGCATCGCGCACCTGCGCGGGGTCGCTGGCACCGGTGACGCGGGCATCGTTGCGCAGCTCCTCGACCAGCTGCGCGCTGGCGTCGGCACCTACATCGGCGAGTAGCAGCGTGTCCTCGACATCCTCCCAATCCGTCTCGGAGAGATGGTCCTTGGCCAGAATGTTGAACAGCGCACGACCAAAGGGATTCGAGCTTTTCGCAAGCTTCGCTTTGAGCCGAACAATGCGCGAACCGGCGGATTCCGGCGTTTCCACGGGCCGCTCGGCGGGCGTGGAACTTGCTGATTCTGCTGTGGGGTTGACTGCGGACTCTGTTGTTGCTTGCTGGGGCGCCGATGCGGCAGACTGGGCAGTCTGCTGCTTCGAAGCCTCGGAAGAGGACTGGGCGGTGGCAGGCGCAGCGGCTTCGGGCTGCTGCGCTGAACGTGTACGCGATGGGGAATCGTCGTGCGCGCCCGTTGCACGGCGCTTGTGCGAACGGTCGACGAGCACGGCGGCGACCACAGCCGCAATCACCAAGGCCACGAGTACGACGATGCCGATAATCATTGTGGTATCCATACCAATAGCCTATGGTTTTCAACGGACAGGCCACCGTCACCCAGGTAATCAAGCAACCCAAAGCCCATCGATGCTAGGCAACATCGCCTTATGACCGCTAACTTGACCCTAACGGTAAAATGTCACGTTATATGCCTCTCAGACGTAGCATTTCCTACGTTAAGGTCAAGTTAGCGGTCATAAGACGATGCAAATGCCTGGTACCGCCAATCTTCGCCGGGTGTGGGAGACTGGAGACATGGCCAATGCTTCCAGAATGACGTCGTACCAGCGCCGCGAACAGCTGCTGACGATCGGGCGATCCCTGTTCGCCGCAAAGGGCTTCGAGGCGGTGAGCGTCGAGGAGATCGCGGCGAGCGCCAAAGTGAGCAAGCCCATCGTCTATGAGCACTTCGGCGGCAAGGAGGGGCTGTACGCAGTGGTGGTGGATCGCGAGATGCGCGCCCTGAATGACGCCCTCACCAAGGCGCTGGCCGACCCGCAGCAGCATCCGCGCCAGCTCGTGGAGCGCACGGCGCTGGCCCTGCTGACGTATATCGAGGAGAATACCGAGGGGTTCCAGGTGCTGGTGCGCGATTCGCCGAGCACTGATCCGGCCGGGTCATTCAACTCGCTGCTGGGCGATGTGAGCATGCGCGTCGAGGAGATTCTCGACGAATCGTTCAAGAACCAGCATCTGCCTGCCAAAGGCGTGCCCTACTACGCGCAGATGCTCGTAGGCATGACCGTGTTCACCGGGCAATACTGGGCCGACCAACGCAAGATAGGCAAGGAGCAGCTCGCTGCGCACATCGTGAATCTGGCGTGGTACGGCCTCTCCCGGCTTGAGGCAAAGCCCGAGTTGCGCTTCGAGGGCGACAAGGCCAAAAAGGCACTGCAGCGGCGCAAGGCGAGGGAAGCCAAGGAAACAGCCCGCCATGCCAAAGAGCCGCACAGCGATGCCATGCCCGACGCTGCTCCCGAGCACGGCGACGAGACCGATTCGAATTCCGCCCCTGCGACCAGTGCCGCAATCAGCGCGACACCCACCCAATCCGGCCACAATGCTGCGTTTGGCTCCGATTCCACGTTCGACTCTGGCCCTGGCTCTCCATCTGACCGCGAACCGGAGTACCCAATGAACGAAAAAAGAACCCGCTGAAGGCCAATACTATGGCTCATGAGATATGAGCACCACATAACTAATCTACGTCATTCATTTCGTTTGTGTTAATAATGGAATAACACTCTTTGAATTTTTTTCAAAAACCATTATACAAACTTTTTTATACGCTTTAATGAAGCTATGCCGTTATCTGCACCATGCAGCGCACGCAGCCAATCGAGCGTTACAGGAACCGTGGTCTTTGACTTTGACGGCACACTCTGTCTCGGCGACGGACCGGTCCGGTCCTATGCGCGACACGCTTACGCCAACCTTGCGCCGAAACCTCGCTACGAAGCCGAAAAGGTGCTTGATGATTACTTGGATGACTCGTTACCTGCACAAACGCTTAACACATACGGATGGCAAGACGGATATGACGTCGTGGCGTATTTCTGCCGTGACCATATGGCTCCAAGTCAGCTGCAGAATGCTTATTTGGCGAGCCGAACCGATCTCGCTCGGGGTTTTACGACATCTCACATACCTTCTGGCATGAAAGATTTTCTGCGCAAACTCGGCGCTCTTGGATGCAGGCGAATACTGCTGTCGAACTCGCCAATTATTGGTCTGCGCGAGACGCTCGAACGCTTCGCGCTCACCGATGACTTCGATGCCATAGTCCCCGATGCCAGCAAACCCAGCCAATGGCCATCGCATCTGCAAGCCTTCACCAAGCAATCCGCAAGCGAGCATCTGCTCAGCATAGGCGACTACTGGTCCAATGACATCGCACCGGTGCTCGCCGCAGGATACGAGGCTGCATACATCCATGGCTGTAAGTCGCCCGGCACACACCCTCGCGCCACCTATCAGGCACCAGAATTGCCGGATATGTATGACGACATCATCAAAGGATGTGTCTCATGGCAACGTTGAACGAACAGGCGCGCAGAGCAACGCCTGGCACCCGGCTCAGCAATGATTCGGTAATCATTCGTCTGCAATCCGCACGTAATGCCTTGGATCCAGCAGAAAGAAAAGTAGCTGATTTTCTGCTTAGCAACACAGCTCAGGTTATCAACCTGCCAATTGCAGCAGTCGCGGAGCGTTCCGGCGTTTCAGCTGGCACGGTTGTGAGAACCTGCTCCGATCTGGGGTACAGCGGATACCGCGAACTACGCATGCTGCTAGCCCGTGACGATGCTATCGTCCGTTTGCGCCAACGTCAGGCTCCGCCAACGTCCATCCAAGAAACAGATGGCGAAGGCATGCAGATCATCGCAAGGGTGCGAGCCACCGTCGCCTCACTGCAATCCATCACTGACTCTCTTGACGCCCAAGCTCTCGACCGCGCGCTGGAACTCATCCGCCATGCCCGGCATATTCTCATACTCGCGTCAGGTCTGTCAATCGGCATTGGCAACACGCTGCAGTCACGTCTCGCCCGCGAGAAGATACTGGCCACATTCATCGTTGATCCCATGGCGCAAGACATTTCCGCCGCATCGCTGGGCAAGGATGATCTGGTCATCGCCATCTCCGGATCAGGAGAAAATGCCCACACCATCAGTACCACACGCACAGCTCATAGCGCGGGCGTGAACACCTTGGCCATCACAATTTTCTCGAACTCGACACTCGCCCACGAAGCCGACGTCACCGTCGCGGCATGTGTCTCCGGCATGGATTTCAGCAGCGAACTCATCGAGACCTCGCGTCTTCCTCTGGACATCATGGTTGAGGCCGTGATGGAGCAACTGCGCGGAGGCGACGACTCCGAGCTCATCACCATGATTTCCCAGCATCTTGAACACTGAACACGAGGAGGCTCAACGAATTTAATTCACCACCGTCAATCGTCGTCCATGGCGATCTATCACACACCTCAATCCAGCACCAACGATCCAATCGCACCCTTCCGGCGCAAAGCCGGTAATTCCATGCACACGAAAGAAGAAAGCACATGTCATTCAGCACTATGAAGACGCTGGCCAAGACCGCTACGGCAGCTACGGTCGGTGCGGCTTTATGCCTGTCTCTGGCGGCTTGCGGCAACAAGGCATCATCAGCCAAGAGCTCCGACACCCAAACGCTCGAATTACAGTTCGTACCCACCAACAACGACGGCTCGATGCAGGCCAAGGCCAAACCCTTCGGTGACTATCTCAGCAAGAAGCTCGACCGGAAGGTCCATGTTACGCTGGCGACCGATTACACGACCATTGTGGAGGCGATGAAGTCCGGAAAAGTTGATATCGGCATCATGCCGCCTGCAGCCTATGTGCAAGCTCGGCAGGCTAAGGCCGCCAAGGCAATCCTCACCTCCGAACTGGGCGCTTATGACCGCACGACCGGTAAGCCGATTGAGGGCAAGCTTCGTGACTCGTTCAAGGGCGAAGTACTCGTGCGCGCCGACAGCTCGATTCATTCGCTCACAGATCTCAAAGGAAAGAAAATTGCCACGCTCAGCCCAGCTTCAGCAAGCGGCTACATCTACCCTGTAGCTGAGATGAAGAAGGCGGGCGTGGACCCGACCACCGCATCGACACTGACGACAGTCAACGACATCCCTAGCGCAATGACGGCAGTGCTCGAAGGCCAGCAAGACGCATGCTTCGTATTCGAAGGCGCCCGCAACGTATTCGCCTCGAAATTCAGCGACAAGGACCTCTTCAAAGATCTTCGGGTGCTGTATCTCACCAAAGGCGACATCCCCAACGATGCCATCGCGGTGAATCCTTCGATGGACGCATCACTGCAGGATAAGGTCAAGCAGGCCTTCCTCGGCATGCCCAAAGACAAGGAAGGCGCCGAAGCCATGGCCATGTGGGGACACAAAGGCTATGTTCCGGCAAACGAGAAGAATTACGACACCATAGAGCAGTACCTCAAACTCGCCGCCGACTAAGGGAAGTTGCCGGCGCGCAGCATGCCGCGCGCCGGCAACTTCCCTTTACGCTACACACTCCTCATACTTCATGTTCCTGTCCGGCACAACCGGGCAGGAACGCTACTATTCACGATATTTCGAGGCCTAGGGAGGCCATCACATGATCGTTTTGAACAAAGTCACCAAGCGATATGACAACGGCACGCTGGGCCTCGACGGCGTCAGTCTGACCGTAGGCGAAGGAGAGTTCGTCGCCATCGTGGGCCCTAGCGGCGCAGGGAAAAGCACGCTGCTGCGTTCCATCAATCGGCTGAACGACATCACATCCGGCGACATTCTCATCGATGGCACTTCGATCACGAAAGCCAGGAGAAGAGAGGTTCGCGCGATGCGCTGTTCCATCGGCATGATCTTTCAACAATTCAATCTGGTCGGCAACGCCACCGTGCAGAAGAACGTGATATCCGGACGATTGGGCCGATACTCTACGCTGCAAACGCTGCTGGGACTCTTCCCCAGAGCCGATTACGAACTCGTCGATCAGGCATTGGCGACGGTAGGACTTTCCGATAAGCTCCAGGAGCGCAGCGATCGTCTCAGCGGCGGCCAGCAGCAGCGCGTGGCCATCGCCCGCACGAGAGTCCAAGAGGCCAGAATACTGTTGGCCGACGAGCCGGTCGCCTCTCTGGATCCAGTCACCTCGCAGACGATTCTTGACGACCTGCGCGGCATTAACCGTGATGCGGGCACCACTGTGCTGCTCAGCATCCATTCGGTCGATTTCGCGAAGCAATACGCTTCACGCATCATCGGCATGCGCGCCGGACGCATTGTGTTCGATGGGGCGCCGCAGGAGCTTACCGATGACATGTTCCGCAGAATCTACACTGCAGACGGTGCATCTGGCGCTGCCGTCAGCGCAGCCGCTGAGGCGAGAGCAGAGAGCATCGCTGATGACAAAGCCGAAAGCAGGCAGCAATGAGTGGCTCGCCAATACAGCGTTCCGCGCCTCGCCGAGCGCTATCGCAGACAGTTCACCGTCATCTGTGGAGAAATCTGGCAACTTTTGCGCTTATCGTCGTCTGCGTGCTCGGAGCATCCTCAGTCACCGGGACGAGCCTGATCGACGCCTTTGAGAACGCCGATCAGGCTGCTGACTTCTTCTCTAACCTCCTGCACCCCGATTGGCCATATTTCGCCAAGCTCTGGATACCGCTGCTGCAGACTATACGCATGTCGGTCGTAGGCACAGTTCTGGGGCTGGTCTTCGCCATCCCCTTCGCCTTCCTATGCACGCGGATAGTGACCTCAAACCGCGCGCTCACCGCGGCCTCGCGCATCATCATGGACATCGTGCGTACAATTCCCAATCTGCTGCTGGCCGCCCTGATCGTCGCCTTCGTCGGCATCGGGCAGGTAAGCGGCATCCTCACTATCGCCATATTCACATTCGGTGTGGTGGGCCAGCTCGTGTATCAGACCATCGACACCGTAGACCCGGGCCCGCTCGAAGCCGCGCACTCAGTCGGCGCAAATCGCACGCAAACGGCCGTATGGGCCGTTGCCCCGCAAGTGCGCGACGACATCGCGAGCTACGCGCTGTATGCCTTTGAAATCAATATCCGCGCATCGGTCGTCTTGGGCTATGTGGGTGCTGGCGGTCTGGGAGTCTTGCTCAACTCGTCACTGAGCCTGCAACGCTACGATCGAGTGTCATTGGTAATCCTCACCGTGCTGGTGCTCGTCGTCGCTGTCGACTGGCTTAGCGGAAGCATTCGAAGGAGACTGCGATGAACAATGAAATACAACATACGAGCACTTTGTCTGGCCCCTCTTCCCGAAGGTCTAAAAACGCGGTAGGAGTTTGGGGTCAGCGCATCTCGATTGCGTTGGTAGCTCTTATCGTGGTGGCATGCTTCGCAACAGTCGACTACGGGGACAAGGCCCCGATGTCATGGCCGACGCTCACCCATACCTTCTCTCAGCTCCTGCGCCCCGACTGGGGTTATGTCTATGACGGCAGCGGCGAGGATCTTGTCTCCCTCATGCTGCAGACGATATGTATCGCCTTCCTGAGCATGATTATCGCGACGGTCTTGGCTTTCCCGTGGTCCTTTATCAGTGCCTCGACGCTATGGCCGCACATGCCGGCGATACCCGTTGCAGCAAAGTTTGTCACCGATATACTGCGCGCTTTCCCCGAACTAGTGTATGCAATCGTCTTCGTCAAAGTGGTCGGGCCGGGACCAGCCGCAGGCGTGCTGGCCCTAGGTGTCCACCAAATCGGCATGCTGGGCAAACTGTACGCCGAGTCGATCGAATCGATGGACACCGGCCCGGCTGAAGCCATGGAATCGGTCGGCGCCAACTTCTGGAAGACCACGCTGTTCGGACGCATCCCGCTACTTGCTCCGATTTTCGCCTCACTCTCGCTCAATCATTTCGAGATAGCAGTGCGCAGCGCAGCCACATTAGGATTGGTTGGCGCCGGAGGTATCGGCGCGCCTCTGATCTTCGCCATTCAGAGCCGCCAATGGAATCGAGTGAGCATACTGCTTCTTGGCATCATCGTAGTGGTTGCCGCCATCGATGCCGGAACAGGCTGGCTGCGTAAAAAGCTGCTGTAATTCACTGTCAATTGCGAAGACCGTTAGCAAGGAATGCTCATGACGACAATCACCATTTTGGGAACCAGCGATATACACGGCTTCCTGCCAACTTCGCTCGGCCTTGAGCCGACTGACATCTCAGCAGCTTCGCATGGTTCGGCCGGGATTCTGTCCGGAGCAGCGATCCGTCATGCACACGGCAGCGAGCATACGCTGCTGATCGACGCTGGCGACTACTACTTCGGCAGTCCCTATGCCACTTTTGCGCACTGCGTGAGGGCGAACGATACACAAACAACACAGCCAGCGCAAACCGATGGCGGATCTGCCTTCCTCTCGCCACTCACCAAATCCGCACTCATCTGCGGCTACGATGCCATGGCTCCGGGCAACCACGATTTCGACCACGGCGTCGGCGTGCTGCGGGCGCAACAGCCGTTTCTCGGCGAGAAACTCGTCTGCTGCAATGTCTTCGATCTTTCCGGCACCCGCATCTTCCCCGCATATCGCATCCTCGAGCTCGCCGACGTCTCCGTTGCTGTCATCGGCGCAGTGACCGGCGCACTTCCCCAGCTAACTGCGTTCGCGAACACCGCTGACATCATCGTGGACGACGCCGTGCAATGCATCGCGGATGCCGTGCACGAGGTACGCAAACAGGTTGATCTGGTGATACTCGCCTACCATGGCGGCATCGAGCGCGACATGGCCGACGGCCGCCCCACTCAATATGACACCGGCGAGGATCAGGCGTATCGCATCCTTGACTCCATCCAAGGCATCGACGGCATGATCTGCGGGCACCAGCACCGTACGGCGTATGGCGAAAGCCATGGCGCACTGTACGTGCAGCCTGGGTATCAAGGTGAATTCGTGGGCGCGATGCGTTTCGAGCTTGAAGCCGATCATTCAATCCGCTCTCAGTCCGCTTCACTGTTCGATACGACAGCGCTCGATCCCGAGCATGCGCTGGATGTTCAATCAAACTTGGCGCTGCGCGAAGCGTTCAATCTTCCCCGATATCGCAGATGGCTCGAAGGACCCATCGATGTCAGCCATTTCGCACAATATGTCACCGACAAAACCGGAATTCGCTCGTATCGCTACACTTGGCGGGATGGCTGCTGTAAGCCGTTCGAAACGGCCCGCAGCACATCCCCGCGAATCTCTGTCGAAACCTTCAAACGCAGCTTCCCCTCCCCATATGCGCTTTCGGTATTCCGCCTGACCGAGGAGGAATACCAAGCGCTTGCGGAACGAGACATCATCGCGTGGAGCGGTTCGCAACACCCCAGGCCTGAGACGCTGGGCGGCTACCGCGTAATCACCAACGATCCGCAGGCCTTCCCCGCGTACCGGTTGGAACGTTGCAGCGTCGACAATGTGTTCGATGAATACATCGCACAAGTCGCCGACTCCACGCGATACGCTGCGTGAATTATGCATTGCGTGAGTCCGAGATGCGTGATTCGCGCAATGCATAATTCGCACGGCCTGCGCGACGCAAGCAGCGTATCAGATCTCGAAATCCACGTTTTCAGCAGGATCCATCTGCCGATGCCGTGCCCGAGTCCAAGTCCGAGTCTGAATCCGGCCGCAGCCGGTCTCTCTTCACCTATCAGACAACGAGAAAGAGTTGTTCATCAGGTTGCTTGAGGTGAACAGGACCTGGGCCAGCAGCGCGTTCGTCCGCTGGCGCAGGTGGCTGGCCATGGTCTCGTTGGCCTGTTCGAGCATATCGGGGATGCTGTCGATGCCTTCCTTCTTGGCTGCCGTATCGGTATCGGCTACAAGCCTGTGCCCATAAGCCAATATATCCTCGCGGAAATGCTCGAGATCGGCGCTGTTGCTGAGGAAATGCGGGTCAGCGACGGCTGCGATGATGCGGTTCGTCCAGTACAGCGCGTCGGTCGTCACTTCACCGCTTGTGCAGGCCAGATACTCCGGCGTCGCGCGCACGTTGGTGTAGAACGGCGCGACCGAAGTGAAGGGGTTCGAGCCGAACGCCAGCCACATCACCGCGCGGTTCGCTGCGGACTCGTAGGGTCGCAGCTGCAGCACGGCGAGATGTCCGTTGCGATTGATGCCGATCGGGCGGTAGCGGTGGCGCGACTCCTCGGTTCCCTGCGTGCCATACACGTCATAGGGCGTGTCTTCGTAATGCGAGCTCATGATGAAATCGATGTCCTCGATCGTCACCTTGTTCTCCGGCACACGGCACCACGGGATGTCCTCCGAGATCGGCGTGAGCGGCGCGGCGGGCGAATCCCAGTCCTCGCTGGGGTTGAGGATGCGCTGCATGTACCAGGCGCGCGGCGTGTTGTAGATATGGTCCTTCGGCGTGGCGGTGCCGAACAGCTTGCGCGGATTCAAGTGCCTGACGTGCTCGGGGCTCTCGTCCATACTGCGGTCGAGGTGATTGGCCGCGATGAACTCGCACATATCCGCGCTGCACATATGGTTCTTCTGCTCGCCCAATGCGTCGTCCAGATCGAAGTCGTCGATGCCGAGCTGATTGGGAATCGTGGCGTAGCAGTCGTCGGGCACGCGCTTCGCGATCCAGTGGTGGCCGCCGATTGTCTCGACATACCACACCTCGTCCACGTCGCTGATGCCAACGCCGTTGACCTCGTAAGTGCCATACTGCTCAAGCAGCGCGCCGAGCCGCTGCACCGTCTCGCGCGCCGAATGCACATACGGCAGCACGAGCGTGATGAAATCCTCCTCGCCGATGCCGCCGGGCTGCTCAGGCACGTAATCGGTCGACTGCGGGTCATCGCCGCCCTGCGCCGGCTTGAGCGCCACCATCGGGTCCGCGCCAAGCACACGCTCGTTGACGGCCAGAGTCTCGGTCGCGGTCATGGCCACATTGCGCTCGCTGATGCCGGCCTCGGCGAGAATGCCGCGATTGGGCAGCGCGTTGGGCGCGATCGAGTAGCGGCAGGGATTATCAGGCAGCTCGATGCTCACGTGGCTCAGCGTGCTGCGGTAATGACGCGGCTGATCCTCGGGATTCACCGCCACGAAGCGCTTGGGATCGAATTTGCCGTGGCCGGTGTCATCGTCGCGTGCGATGATCGTCGACCCGTCGTAGGTTGCTGATTTGCCGATGAGAATAGTTGTGCAAGGCATGGGCACTACTCTATGAGAGCCTCGGACGAAACGCTACGGCCGTTTATATGGCATTGCTCACGTCGTAAGCCACCTGTGGCCGAACGCGCCTGAATCCCAGAGTCTTACGCTAATTCCGACGCCTCGACGCGACCATCCGCAATAGCCTGCTTGTATGCCTCGTAGTCTTTGCCCATCTGGTCGGCGTAATCCAAGGACCACGCGCCCACCGCGCGGTCGAAGACATCCGACTTCCCCAGATACCCAGCGATCCAATAGCATGCGGGGCTCTGCGCGTGCGCCCGGGCCAGCAGTATGGCGCAGGTGCGAGCGTAGCGGGCAAGCATCGACCCGCCGATGGTGTCCACGTCGACGCTGCCTTTCATGTCGCGGAACTGGCGCACGTAATAGTCGCGATCTTCGAAGCTGAGCCAGCCCAGGAAATTGTCGGACACGCTCTGCAGCACCTGCTGGCAGGCGACGACGCGGCGGCCTTGGGAATAGGCATCGCTCAGCACGCTTTTCGCGGACATCGTCGGAGATAGCGCGGCGGCCAGATCCCCGCTTTCGCCAGCGGCATCCAGCGTCTTGGCTTTCGGCGCGCGCAAAGTCTGGGCGCGAGTGATGACCGATTCCTGCGCTTCTTTGATCTGCAGCACGAGCGGGAGTCCGTCGGGCCCTTCCAACGCGACCACATAGCAGCGCGTCCCCACGCTGCCCACGCCGACGACGCGCAGCGCGATGTCGACAGGCCTGGTGTTGGCTACCAGCAGGGCGATATCGGGCCTGGCGCTCGACAGATACTGCGTGGTCAGCTCGTTCACGGCATACTGATCCGCGGATCGCAAGTGCTGCAGCACCGGAGGCTCCTCGCGGAACCGACGCCAGCCATCAGGGCCTGTGACCATGAGCTTTTGAACAGCCTGCTCCGAAGTGCGCCGACGCGCCTTCTCCGTGACACGCGTGAGCTCCTGGCGGCTACGCCCATTCAGACTGTCGATGAGCATGTCATCGCGCACGGAAAGATAGTACCGATCGACCATCGGCATCTCCGCGAAGTCCTTCATCGCCCGCCGATACTCGCCCACGGCCTTGGTCGCCACCCGTTCGGCGGCCTTGCGGTCATTATCATGCGCCAGAGAGGCCATGGCAACGCTCGCGGCCATGCGCTTGACATCCCACTCCCATGGCCCCGGCGCCGACTCATCGAAGTCATTGAGATCGAACATGAGATTACGTTCCGGCGAAGCATAGAATCCGAAATTGCCGATATGCGCATCGCCGCAGATGATGACATTCACCCCGGTATCGGCCTGGCCGGCCAAGTCATACGCCATAAGGCCTGCCGTGCCCCGATAGAAGCGGAAGGGGCTGACCCCCATACGGGCGTGGCGCAGCGGCACCAGCGAGGCAAGCCGTGACTCGTCCTGCGCAGTAATCAAATCCACCGGATCGCGGCCGTCAATCGAGCAATCCCGCGCCGCGCTCCTGGGCAGGCTCTTGCGGGCCTGACGCCCTAGTTCTTCCTGCTTTTCGACGGAATGAAGTCCTACCGGAGGCACTGCGATTTGTCTGTACATGCGTTTTAGGGTAGCACTGGCGGCTGTGCGGCCGTGTGCCGATGGCCGGAAAATACTATGGAACGCGCCGCAAGTGCAGCGCGTCACTCTGGTGCTAACACTTCATCGTGCGACAACTCGTAGTTTCGTCACGGAAACAGGGCTGTTTGCGTGACGAAACTACGAGAACTGCCACACAATTCCTGCACGCTGCCAATGAACGACAAACATATGGTGGGCTTAATGGGATTCGGACCCACGACCTTCCGCTCCGGAGGCGGACGCTCTATCCACTGAGCTACAAGCCCTCAGCACCCCACTACTCTACACGCACTCCCGACTTTACGCGCCAGAATGATGTATTTACGGCCATGCTGCCTTTACGACTAGACTGTGCGTATGGGAACTGTGATGGACAACGCGCTGAACGACTTCGAATACGAGCGGCGCTTCTTCTGCCGCGAAATGCCGCCCGAGCTGGACGACGGCGACGCGCCAGCGCTGATTGTGCAAAGCTATTACGTGCATGCCGACAACTATGCGCTGCGCGTGCGGCTGGTCAGCCATGCGGTTCGCGTCGACCTGAACGCGGACACCAATCCGCTCGACCTGCTGGATGCCTACCGCGACAAGTTCACCGAGGCCTATGTCACGGTCAAGGGGCCGTCGGTGGGCGGTACGCGCTACGAGGCGGAGCGCGAGATCGACGCGCATATCGCCGCCGAACTGATCAGTCGCGGAGGCGAGCCGATTATCAAGAACCGCTTCTCCGCATGGATTGGCGAGGACGGATGGAGCATCGACGTGTTCGGCGGTGACAATGCGCCGCTTATCGTGGCGGAAGCGGAACGCAGCGGCCCGGTCACCAATCTCGTCATCCCGAATTTCTGCGTCACGGAAATCACCGATCAGCCGCGATTCTCCAACGATGGACTCGCTGCCCACCCCTTCGGCACATGGCGCGCCGAATTCGAGCAGGAGCTCGCAACGCAGGGCCCGCACTTCGAGCAGTTCTTCGGCAGGAATCGCATGCAGTGACATCGCATACATTGCGTAGTGCCTACGACCCTACGACGGCGCTGCTGCTAATCAGGGCAAACAAGCTCTGCGCAACCGTCACAACTCCCGCATTAACTCGACCTTTATGCGGGGGTTGTGACATATGACAGCGGTTATACGACGCAAATCCCGCACAAGGGTCAGGTTAGTGCGGGAAACGTGACATTTGAGAATAGGCGATGGGCGCAGCACCCAAAAAGATAATGCAGCACAGCCTGGCTCATAACGCCCATCATCGCCCATGAGCGTCGCCTTATGACCGCTAACTCGTGTCTAGCGTACAAAAGGCAACGCACAAGGCCCGATTACCGTTGCATGTTGACCGCTAGGGTCGCGATAGCGGTCATACGGCTACGCGGAACAGGTCATACGGTTACGCGCAACCGCCTCAACACCTACCAGCATCAACGCATCAACGCATCAGTACATCAGGGTCGCAAGGCGGCGACGTGCGCGCGAAAGGCGTGGATCGGCGGACTCGGGGATCGCGAAGTACTCGAGCAGGCGCTGGCGCACCGGTTCGATCTGGTCGCGATGCCCGGACGCAAGGTAATCCAGCAGCCGCCCGAAGGCATCGTCGATCTGCCCGCCGATCATATCGATATCGGCCACGGCAAGCTGCGCGTCAACGTCGTCTGGGGCCGCAGCGGCCTGCGCGCGCACCTGCCGCACATTGCTCTTCGCCGAACGGGCCAGCAGCAGCGCCTTCGAACGCTCGCGCGCGGCCAGCTCGTCATGAGGGTCCGCTTCCACCAGCTTCGCATAGGCGGCGGCAGCGCCTTCGTAGTCGCCATTCTGCGCAAGCAGATGTGCTTGCGCATGCTCGGGCGGAATCTGCGGCACCTGAGATTCAGCCTCGGATGCCTCGCCCGCCGCATCCCCATCATCGGGAATATCGGCGTACGGCGCAGTGCCCGTCACGCCGGACTGCTGGGCCAGCTGCACCAGCTGCGGAATGACCTCGTCGCACACCTGCCGAAGCTCGTCGCCCTGCGGCAAGCCTTGCAGAATCGGCATAGGACGGCCCGAAACCAAGCCGAACAGCGCGGGAGCCCCCTGCACCTGCAGCGCCTGGGCAATCGAAGGATTCGATGCGACGTCGATGCGGGAGAGCTGAATCTGCCCATTCATCGCGTTCACGGTCTCGCCCAGCGTCCGCGCCAGCTCGAACATCCGGCTGTCGGTGGGCGTCCACAGCAGCAGCACGATGGGGAAGGTCGAGGAGGTCTGCACCATCGCCTGGAAGGTATTCTCGCTCGTATCGACGACGTAGCCGCCCGCCTTGGGCGCGCCCCCGGCCTGCCCCGGCTCGGCCTCGGCCTCGGCCTGATGCTTCAACGATTCAAGGTCGACCGCCCCCGCGAGCGACATCCCCGGATTGTACTGCTGTTGACCCGCCATCATGCCTCCAAAGTGTAGCGAATAGGAGCAAACTCAACTCCACACCAATCTAGCGTGCGCCTGCGCCAGCCGCCGGCGCTTGCGTCTGACAGCGCAACCCATGCGCAGGGACCCACGCCGCGTGCCATTGCACGCCACGCACCGCAGTGCGCCAGCCCACGCGCGCACGCCATTGCACACCAAAATCTACAGCGCCTCGACCTTAATCGGCTGGCGTTCGGCTCCGACCGCGGTGATCTTCTGATTCGCCTTGGCCGGCGGCACATAGAGCGCAACCACATTCACATACGTCACCTTGAGCGTGCTGGTGGGCTTCGCAGCGCCGAACAGCGCCTTCTCATCGTCATTCGCCGGCAGGGACTCGCGGCCCTGGCCGGTCTGGCGGGTCCATTCGGAGTCGATGCGCGCGACCACCAGATCGCCGCCGTCGCTGGATCGCATGACGCTGATCTGGTCGGGCGCCGCGTTGAAGATCTGCTGCTGCGTGCCATTGTTGCGCTGCATGCCCTCCTGCACGGTCTGGGTCAGCTGCGTCAAGGACTGCCGGAAGTAATCGTCGGCGAAGTCGCCGGCGTATCTGCTTCCCGAACCGTTCTGCAGCAGGTCGGCATAGCGGTTGACGGCATCCTGCGGCTTGGCGAGCAATCCCGGGTCATCAGCCTGGCCGAGCTGCGCGCCGATATCGGGCACCGCGAACTTCGGCAGCTTGGCCCCTTGGAACAGCCTGGCCATGCCCCACAGCTGGTAGTTGCTCCGGGCGCTGTCCTGCCTGAGCACCAGCAGACGCTTGGATTGCTGATCCTGCGTCGTGGTCGTGATCGTATATACCTCACGCGGCCAGCCTGAATCGGTCGGGATGACCGTCTGGGTCATGTCCTTGGGAATCGTGGCGAACTTATCAAGCCCGCCAGTGGCCTTGGCGACCGTAAGCTGGCTGGTGCGCACGTCAAGCTCAGGACCCGAAAGCCGCTGGGGCAGAAGGTCGACGTTCTTCGCCGCATCCGCGTCATCAATCACCTTGAGAGTCGCAAGCCGTATCTTCTTCTCCTGCGCCGTGCTCATATCCGGAGTCGCGCTCGAGCTTGCGGACGGCTGCACCACCGGCACCTGCCCCTCGCACGCGGCAAGGCTCGTAAGCATTCCCACGGAGAGCACCACGGCAATCAGTTTCATGGAACGCGCCTTCATGACCGCTCTCCTTCCTTGTCGTTCTCGCCATCTTCGCCATCTTCGGCGTCTTTGCCCGATGCGCCTGACTCATGCGATTCATGCGCATGCGTATTGTCAGCATCATCGGCATCGCCGGTATCGTCAGCAGCTGGTTGCACCGGCGTGTCTCCCGGCTGCTCCACAGCGTCTCCTACCTGTTCGGCGACAGCCTCAACATCCTCATCGCCGGAATCCAACTCGATCGAGGTGGCGTCGTCGTTGCCGGCCGCGCCCTGGGGCTGGTCGGGCGCTGCGATCTCCTGCGACAGCCGCGCGAAGTACTCCTGCAGCTCGTCCGGGGTGATGACGGAAGTCGCCTCGCCGGAATCCGCGAAGCCTTCGCCGCCGGCTGAAACGGACGCCTCGGATGCCGCACCCTGCTGATCGGCAACCATATTGCGCGAGGTCGGGTCGATAATCGCCGGCCCCTGCTTCGCCGACTGCGCCGCGCTCTGATCCTGAGCCTTGGTACCCTCCTGGGAGCCCGCCCCGTGGGCAGCGTGCCGACGGCGTTGCCCGCCGCCGGACTTGGGCTTGATGCGCACTGCAGTAGTCAGCCCGCGCAGGCTGCCGGTCAGTGCCTCGCCGATGGCGACCTCTTCGCTGGAGCGCACCGGCTCGCTGGATATCATGCGCTTGCGTCGCTTGCGCGCCGGCATCGCGAAGACCGAGGCCGACAGCACCATCATCACCACCAGCAGCCCGCCCACGAAGTACAGCGGCGTCGCGAAATCAGGAAGCGTCTGCCGGGTCCATTGCATGGAGACCGTGGCCTGAGAGGAATCCTCGCCCAAGTCGACCAGTGCTATCGAGTTGGCGTCCTTTTGCCCGATGTCCAGCGTGACGCTCGCATTGCCGCAGTGCGCGGCGCTCCACATGTCGGAATCCTGGAAGGCGACCTCATTGCCGCCGGAGCTTGGCGTGCCCTGCACCTTAGCCTGCTGCGTGGCCAGCGTCGTCCAATCGTTCAGCCCGCTGATGCGCGTGTAGGCGTTGCCCGCGACCCATCCCGCCACGTCCTTGGCGCTCCCCAGCGCCGCGCAGACGGTTGCGTCGGCGTTCTTGGCGTCGACCTTCAGCCGCGCCTGCGAGTCCACCAGCTGCAGCACGCCGGGGTCGGTCACGAGGTATCGCGTATTGGAAACCGTCGCCTTGGCCGTGATCTGAGAGCTGGGCTTCCAGATCGTGGCGTTCAAATACCCCAGCACGATGCTTGCCACGGCAAGCAGTCCGAGTATGGGCGCGACGACTCCGCGCATGATTATGGCGTGTTTTGAGGGCCGTTTCACGCCCGACGGCTCTTCGCGCTTATTCTGTGCAGATGTCATAACAGTACTATTCTACAGGCCCCGGCATAATAGCGCGCGAAAGCTGAGAAATCAGGGTTGGACGGTAGTGTGGTGTGCCATGCGTATTATTATGAACCGTTCCCTGCTCTCCCGGGCCGCCGTAGTTGTGTGCTCGCTGGGATTGTGCGTCTCGCTCGCCGCCTGCGGCGGATCGAGCGCATCGCAGAAGTCCTCGTCCAGCGCCGCGTCGTCGTCTTCGGCACCGACCGGCATGAAGCCGCTGACCGGCGTCACCGCGAGCGGCGAGCTGGGCAAGGAGCCCAAGGTCTCCTTCCAGACACCGATGACCGTGGAGAACAACACCTATGCCGTGCTGCAGAAGGGCAACGGAGCCACCGTCGAAGACGGCGATCACGTCTGCTCGCAGGGCATCGCGCTCAGTGCCAAGGACGGCTCGCAAATGGCCAATTCCTGGACCAAGAACACACCGGACTGCTCCATGAGCATCAACAAAAGCAGCATGAGCGCCGGGTACTACCAGCTCTTCAAAGGGCAGAAGATCGACGCCACCATCGCCTTCGGCGTCAACGATCAGAGCAGCGGCAGCTCCTATATCATGGCGCTGACGCTCATTTCCAAGTCAAAGCCGCTTGCGCGCGCGCAGGGCACGCCGGCGAAGAACATTCCCGCCGATCTGCCGAAGGTGACGCTGGATGCCAAGGGCAGGCCCTCGCTCAACCTTAACGGCTACAAGCCGGGCAATGCGCTGGTCGCGCAGCCGCTGATCGTCGGCAAGGGGCGCGTCGTCAAGTCGACCGACACCGTCACCGCGCATTACACCGGCTGGACGCTGGATGCCTCCGGCAAGCTCACCCAGTTCGATTCCTCCTGGGATCGCGGCGAGCCGTCCGATTTCTCGCTCGATCAGGTCGTCACCGGCTGGAAGAACGGACTGGCCGGGCAAACCGTCGGCTCGCAGGTGCTGCTGGTCGTGCCGCCGAGCGAAGGCTACGGGGATACGGCGAAGAGCAAGATTCCGGCGAATTCGACCCTGTACTTCGTCGTCGACATCCTCTACGCGGGCTGAGCGAGGCTGACGCGCAGCCTCAGAACAGGCGCAGGCTGCCGTCTTGTGAGCCCTTCATCTCGTCATAATCCAGAATCAGGCAGGCGAAGCCGCGGTCCTCGGCCAGCGTGCGCGCCTGCGGAGTGATGGTCTGCGCGGCGAAGATGCCGTGCACCGGGGCCAGCAGCGGGTCGCGGTTGAGCAGCTTGCAGTAGCGCGTCAGCTGCTCGACGCCGTCGATGCCGCCATGCCGCTTGATCTCGATGGCGACATGATCGCCGTTCGCATCCACCGCCATGATATCCACCGGGCCGATAGCCGTCGGGTATTCGCGCCTCACCAGCT
Source organism: Bifidobacterium tibiigranuli (assembly GCF_009371885.1). GTDB lineage: Bacteria > Actinomycetota > Actinomycetes > Actinomycetales > Bifidobacteriaceae > Bifidobacterium > Bifidobacterium tibiigranuli. The sequence goes on from NZ_QLZA01000003.1 coordinate 98,570, forward strand.
TCGCGCCTTCGCCGATGCGCTCGATCTGCTCGGCCAGGTAGCGCTGCAAATGGTCCTCGACACCGTCCTTGACCAGCCCCGGGTCCGTGCCCAGCTCATAGGCCTCGTCGGAGTAAATATGCTGCAGGTTGATCTCCAGAATGTCGCTCGACTTGTCGGCGCATACGCGCAGCACCCGCTCGGGAATGTCAGTGTCAACATCGTCATCGGCGCCGGAAGGCTCGATCTCCTTGATGCTGCACGGGGCCGCCATCCAGTTGAGCGGCTTGTAGGAGCCGATCTCCGAGAAAATCAGCACGCTGTTGTCCGCCTTGATGAGCAGGACGCGCCTGGCCAGCGGCAGCGAGGCATTCAAACGACCGGAGTATTCGGCCTGGCAGTCAGCAACTATGATTCGCACGGTACCTCACTCTAGCAAGCCCGCTGGGCGTCGATGTGCGAACGGCCTGCGCGTACCCGCGCCGCCCTGCGCAATCGCGAAGCGCCTGAGTACCTCAGCAGGCACAATTTTTTTCAAAGGCAACGTTCACAGGCAACGTTCACAGGCAATTTGCAGCTCCGCTCCGCTAGACTGAGGGTGAGCCATCACAACACGACGGCACCCACGCAAGACATCTCACAATAACGGCACCACTTCGTCACCGCATTGCAGATTGCAGAGGGCAACATTGCTGCAGCGCTGTAACACTGCAGTACCGTAATGCTTAGCGATGCAAGGCTTGAACGCTGTCATACTGCACAGCTGCAACGCAAGAGCTCACACAGGACAGTCGCACAGCACCTCTCACGAGAATGGAAATCATGGCACGGCACTCGGCGCACACACCAACCAGCACGGACACGTCACTCACTGCGAGCTCTGCGAGCACTGCACGCGAGGCGGGCGGCGCGGCCATATCCGACAGCACCAAACGCATCAACGCGACCGGTACGCACAACTCAGTCAGTCACAACGATGACGGCGTTGTGGCCTACGCCGCCAATCTGAGCAAGACCTACGGGACCAAGGATGCCGTCGTCACCGCGCTCGACCATGTGAATGTGGAATTCGGGCGCGGCCAGATGACTGCGATCATGGGCCCTTCGGGATCCGGCAAATCAACGCTGATGCATTGCATGGCGGGCTTGGACACGCCCACATCCGGACAGGTCTTCGTGGAAGGGCTGGAGGTCTCAGCCATGAACCAGCGCCAGCTCACCGATCTGCGCCGCAAGGAGATCGGCTTCATCTTCCAGTCGTTCAATCTGGTGCCGACGCTCACCGCCGAGGAAAACATCCTCCTCCCGCTGCAGATATCACGCAAGCCCATCGACCGCGCCTGGTTCGACCAGATCGTGCGCGTTGTCGGGCTGAAGCAGCGTCTGGGGCACCGGCCCAGCCAGCTCTCCGGTGGCCAGCAGCAGCGCGTGGCGTGCGCCCGCGCCATGATGGCCCGGCCCTCCGTCATCTTCGCCGACGAGCCCACCGGCAACCTCGACTCGCGCTCAAGCCGCGAGGTGCTGAGCTTCCTGCAGGATTCCGTGCGCGAGTACGGCCAGAGCATCGTGATGGTGACCCACGACCCGCGCGCCGCCTCCTACGCGAACCGCGTGCTCGTGCTCGCCGACGGCCAGATCACCCAGGATATGCACGAGCCCTCCTACGAGCAGATTCTTCAAGTATTCGCTTCTGAAGGCGACGACGAACAACCCACCCAGCCCACTACCTCCACCAATCCCAGCGAGGCCTCCCTATGATTCGAATCGGACTGCGTGACGCCAGAAGCCATTTCGGCCGCTTCATCATGTCGATCATCGCCATCGCCCTTGGCGTGGCCTTCGTGGTCGGCTCGTTCTGCTTCCGCGAGATGCTCAACACCCAGGTCTCCACCATGATGGCGACCAACTCCGACCACGATGTGTACGTGCGCGGCGTCGACAAAGCCAAGGACAGCAGCGCCATGTCGATGGGAGGCGGTGGCGCGGGCGAGAACTACAACCAGATCGACAACAGCCTGGCCACCACCATCGCGAAGGTCGAAGGCGTCTCCTCGGCGAGCGCCACCGCCACTATCACCGGCACGGTGCTGGTGGACCACGACGGCAACGCCGTATCGACTATGGGCGCACCCACGATGGCCATCGGCATGAGCAGCAGCGAGCCTTGGCGTTCGGCGCATTTCACTGCCGGCAGCTATCCGAAGGGCGAGAACGAAATCGCGCTGCACCAGTTCGCCGCTGACAAGGCGAAGCTGAAAGTGGGCGACACCACCACCATCGTCTACGAGGATGGCCCGAAGAAAGTCACCGTCTCCGGCATCTTCACCACGCAGACGAGCCAGGCGGGCGCTATCATCATCGGCGTCGACCCGTCGGTGGCCCGGCACTACTATGCCGCGACGGCGCCCGATCCGAACACCTCGGCGCTTATCGGCGTGTATGGCAACGCTTCGACCCCGCTGAGCAACCAGGCCCAGCAGCAGCTGGCCGACAATATCAACAAGGCGCTTCCCGCCGGCTCGCGCGCGCACGCCGTCACCGGCGATGAGGTGCGCAAGGAGGCGACGAAGTCCATTCAGGACGCGATGGGCTTCATTCAGCCGCTTATCCTGATCTTCGCCATCATCGCGCTGTTCGTGGGCTCCTTCATCATCGCGAACACCTTCGCCATGATCGTGCGCGAATCGATGCGCGGCTATGCCCTGCTGCGCTCCGTCGGCGCTTCACCCCGGCAGGTGTTCTCCACCGTCATCATCCAGGCGGTTATCTTAGGAATCGTGGGCTCCGGCATCGGCACCGGGCTGGGCTGGGGCATCATCAAGCTCATCGTCGTCGGGCTCGCGCAGGCCGGCACGCCGCTGAGCGGCCAGAGCAATCCCACCGTAAGCGGCATGGCAATCGGCATGGCTGTCGGGCTGATCGTCTCGCTGCTTGGCGCGGCCATTCCGGCACGTGACGCGGCCTTGGCGCCGCCTATACAGGCGATGAATGAGACGGTCAATCCTGAAAAATCCGTGACGCTGCGCGGCATCATCGGCGCGGTGATGTGCGCACTGGGCCTCGCCTCATGGGCGTTCACGCAGGCGCTCGCTACGGCAGGCGGCAACGGCCCCACGCCGTGGAAGGGCGTCAATGACATCGCCACTGGCTTCCCGCTGGGATTCGGCGCGGCGCTGCTGGTCATCGGCGCCATCGTGCTCGGGCCCGCGCTGGTCAGGCCGGCCGGCTCGGCGCTTGGGTGGCTGCCCTCGCACATTTTCCGCGTGACCGGGCGGCTCGCCACGCGCAATCTCTCGCGCTCCAAGCGACGCATTGCCAACACGGCCGCCGCGCTGTTCGTCGGCGTCGCGATCGTCAGCTGTCTCGGCGTCGTTGCAGCCTCCGCCAAGGCCTCCGTGGCCGATATCATCGATACAGGGCTGAAAGCGGACTTCGCCGTCAGCTCGGCTTCCTATGGCAGGCTGCCGCAGGGCGCGATTGATGCAATCGGCAAAACCAGCGGCGTGAAGTCAACCGTCACGAATCGCATGGTCATGGGTGTCAAATACAACGGCAAGTCCATCGACTCAGCCATAACCACCGCCACGCCCGCCGCAATGTTCTCCGAAGTGTTCGCCGCCACCACCACGGGCGGCAGCGCCGAGCAGGCCATCGCAGCAGGCAAGCTCGTCGTGGCCAAGAACATCGCCAATGACAACAACTGGAAGGTCGGCGACACCATAACCGTCTCGGCCACCAGCACCGTCATCGACGAAGAGGCCACCAAGCAGGCGCAGGCCGGCTACCAGACCCAAGTGCAGGCCGAAGTCCAGCAGCGCATGGCCGCCGGAGACAAGGCGGGCGCGCAGCAGGCCATGAACGAGGCGAAGAACGTCGACCCGGCCACGCTCGTGAAAACCAAATCCGTCACCAAGGAGCAGCCGGTCAAGGTCGGTGCCATCGTCACCAATTCGGCCTATGCCGGCGGCATCTACATGAGCGACACGATGGCGAATGACCTTTCCGACAGCCAGATGCAGATTGCGCGCAACCTCTTCGTCATCGCCAAGCCCGGAGAAGACCTCACCGCGCTCCACGAGCGTCTGCTCAAGGCCGTCAAGCCCTATTACGTGGTCACGGTCATGGACCACGACGAATACAAGTCCACGACGAGCTCGATGGTCAACCAGATTCTGATGATTCTCTACGCGCTGCTCGCGCTGTCGATTATCATCGCAATCTTCGGCATCGTGAACACGCTGGCCCTCAGCGTTTCCGAACGGACCAGGGAGATCGGCCTGCTGCGCGCCATCGGCACCTCGCGCGGGCAGGTTCGCGGCATGCTGGCCATCGAAGCCGTGATTATCTCCGTCTTCGGCACACTGCTGGGGCTCCTGATCGGAACGGGCGCCGGCGCGATGATTCGCTCCGTCTACAAGAGCAGCGGGTTGGAGAAGCTGAGCATACCGTGGAGCCAGCTCGTCATTTTCTTGGTACTCGCCGTGGTGGTCGGCCTCATCGCCAGCGTCTCCCCCGCGAGCCGCGCGCTCAAGAAGCCCGTGCTCGACGCCGTGTCGAGCGAATAGGCACAGTCGAGCGAATAAGGCAAGCAACCCGACCGGCCAGACTCCCCCGGTACTAAGCCCCATCCAAAACAAATGTGGCCCGCAGCACGTTCATTCACGTGCTGCGGGCCACATTGCTATGAAGACGAAGCAAATGCGCTTAGTCGGCTCCGGAGGTTCTGACCACGTCACGACCGCGTTCGACCGCGATCGTCAGCTTGTTCGAGTCGAAGGAGATGAATCCATCGGCGACCTCGAAGGAGTGGCGTTCGCCGCTGGGGTCCACCACGCTCACGGTGCCGCCCTTGATAATCGAAAGCAGCGGCTCGTGATCGGGCAGAATGCCCATCTGGCCCTCAGTGCCAGGGATGGTCACCGAGGTGGCCGTGCCCGACCACACGGGGTGATCGGCCGCGACCATGTTGACCTGCAGGACTTTCTTATCGGCCATCACGCACCGAATTCCTGCTTCATATCGTGCCACTTCTTCTCAAGGTCGTCGATGCCGCCGATGCCGGAGAACGCCTGCTCGGAGACGTCGTCATACACGCCGTCGCAGATGCGGGTGAAGGCTTCGATGGTCTCGTCGGCCGGCACGTAGGAGCCCTCGCGGCCGGTGAACTTCTCGGCCACGTAGAAGTTCTGGCCGAGGAACTGCTCGATCTTGCGCGCGCGGTTCACAATGGTCTTGTCTTCCTCGCTCAGCTCGTCGATGCCGATCAGGGCGATGATGTCCTGCAGCTCCTTGTTGCGCTGCAGAATCGCCTTGACGCGGTTCGCGCAGTCGTAGTGCGACTGGCCCACGTAACGCGGATCGAGGATTCGCGAGGTGGAGCCCAGCGGGTCGACGGCCGGGTAGATGCCCTTCGAGGCGATGTCGCGAGACAGCTCGGTGGTGGCGTCCAAGTGGGCGAAGGTCGTAGCCGGGGCCGGGTCGGTGTAATCGTCGGCGGGCACGTAGATGGCCTGCAGCGAGGTGATCGAGTGGCCACGGGTCGAGGTGATGCGCTCCTGCAGGGAGCCCATCTCGTCGGCCAGATTCGGCTGGTAGCCCACGGCGGAAGGCATACGGCCCAGCAGCGTGGAGACCTCGGAGCCGGCCTGCGTGAAGCGGAAGATGTTGTCGATGAAGAGCAGCACATCCTGATTCTGCACGTCGCGGAAGTACTCGGCCATCGTCAACGCGGTCAGCGGCACGCGCAGACGCGTTCCTGGCGGTTCGTCCATCTGTCCGAAGACCAGCGCGGTCTTCTCAAGGACGCCAGCCTCCTGCATTTCGCCGATCAGATCGTTGCCCTCACGGGTACGCTCGCCGACGCCGGCGAACACGGAGACGCCGCCGTGGTTCTGCGCCACGCGCTGGATCATCTCCTGGATGAGCACGGTCTTGCCCACGCCAGCGCCGCCGAACAGGCCGATCTTGCCGCCCTGCACATACGGGGTGAGCAGGTCGATGACCTTGATGCCCGTCTCGAACATCTGAGTGCGCGATTCGAGCTGATCGAAAGCCGGCGGATTGCGGTGGATAGGCCAGCGCTCCGTGATTTCGGCGACTTCGCCATCCTTCTTGTTGAGGATGTTGCCCGAGACGTCGAACACGTGGCCCTTGGTCACGTCGCCGACCGGCACCTTGATGGGGCCGCCGGTGTCGATGACCTTTGAGCCGCGCACCAAGCCGTCAGTAGGCTTGAGCGCCACCGTACGGACTGTCGAGTCGCCGATCTGCTGCTCCACCTCCAAGGTGATGTGCGTGGCGGTGTTGCCCTCGGTGTGGCCGACACCGCTGATCTCGGCCTTCAGGGCATTGTAGATATCGGGCAGGTGGCCGACCGGGAATTCGACGTCGATGACCGAGCCCGTGACGCGTGTGATGCGCCCCGCACTCGACTCTTGCGCCGTGTCCTCGGGAGCCGCTGTGGTCTGGTTATCAGCCATATGCGTTCCTACTCTTCCTCTTTGTTCAGCGCGTCGGCGCTGCCGATGATTTCGGTAAGTTCTTGGGTGATGGCCGCTTGGCGGGAAGCGTTGAGCTCGCGGGTCAGGCTGTCGATCAGATTGTTGGCGTTATCCGTGGCCGTATGCATGGCGTTCTGCCTGCTTGCGGTCTCGGAAGCCGCTGCGGTGAGCAGGCATTCGTGGATGCGCGACTGGATGTACTTGGGCAGAATCGCATCCAGCACCTCGTCGACGCTCGGCTCGAAGGAGTAGAGCGGCGAGACTTCGCTGGCCGGATCGTCCGCATCGTCAGGTTCAGCCAGCTCGGCCATCGTGATGCCGTCGGAGGTATCCACAGCCGGGCGAATCAGCTCCACAGGAAGCATGCGCAGCACGCGGACCTTCTGGACCACCATGTTCACGAATTCCGTGAAGACGACATAGAGCTCACTGACTCCATGCTCGTCTTCGGGCTTCATATAGGCGTCCATCAGCGCGGACGAGATGGACTCGGCCACTTCTACGCCCGGGTGATCGCTGTCGCCATCCCAAGTGCCGGCCACATCGCGGTTGCGGTACTTGTAGTAGGAGACGCCACGACGTCCGTAGACGTAGAGCTGCGGATCCTTGCCTTCGCTGTCGAGATGCGCAAGCAGTCCTTCGGTTTCACGAATGATCGAGGAGGTGTAAGCGCCGGCCATGCCGCGATCGGCGGTCAGCGCGAGAACGGCGACGCGAGCGTGACCGTCCCCGCGATCATGCGTCTTCATGATCGGATGGTCGATATGGGTATGCGCAGCCAGCGCCTGCACCGCATCGAAAATCGCGTCCGTGTACGGCTTGGCATTCAGGGCCACGTTACGCGCCTTCGCGATATGCGAGGACGCGATCATCTCCTGGGCGTTGAAGATCTTGCCGAGCGACGTGGTGGAGTTGATTCTTGATTTCAGTGCAAGTTGGGAGGCCATTGCTTACTTCTTCTCTCCCGCGATGAACTGCTCCTGCTCCACCTCGGTCGGCTTGACAGCATCCGGCTTCTTCTCGACGAGCGGCTTGCCGGCCTTCGTCACGTAAGTCGTGCGGAACTTGTCAATGGCCGCATCCAGCGCCTTCTCCGTCTCAGCGGTGAAGTCCTCGGTCTCACGGATGGTCTTTAGGATATCCGTGTTGTGGTCGAGGTAGTCGAGCATGCCCTTTTCGAAGGGCAGCACATCTTCGATGTCGAGATCGTCGAGCTTGCCGTGCGTGCCGACCCAAACCGACACGACCTCGTTCTCCATGGGGAAGGGCGAGAACTGCGGCTGCTTGAGCAGTTCGGTCAGGCGCGCGCCACGAGTCAGCTGGGCCTTGGAGGCCGCATCCAAGTCGGAGGCGAACATGGCGAAGGACTCAAGCGAGCGGTACTGCGCCAGCGAGATTTTCAGCGTGCCGGAGACCTTCTTCAAGGCCTTGGTCTGCGCGGCGCCGCCGACTCGGGACACCGAGATGCCCACATCGACAGCCGGGCGCTGATTGGCGTTGAACAGATCGGACTGCAGGAAGATCTGGCCGTCAGTGATCGAGATCACGTTGGTCGGAATGTAGGCGGACACATCGTTCGCCTTCGTTTCGATGATCGGCAGACCGGTCATCGAACCCCCGCCCAGATCGTCGGAGAGCTTGGCGCAGCGCTCGAGCAGACGGGAATGCAGGTAGAACACGTCGCCAGGGTACGCCTCGCGCCCCGGCGGGCGACGCAGCAGCAGCGAGATCGAGCGATACGCCTCTGCCTCTTTGGACAGGTCGTCGAAGACGATGAGCACATGCTTGCCGTGGTACATCCAGTGCTGGCCGATGGCCGAGCCGGTGTACGGGGCGATGTACTTGAAGCCTGCGGAATCGGAAGCCGGGCTGGCCACGATCGTCGTGTACTCCATCGCGCCGGATTCCTCAAGGCTCTGACGCACCGAAGCGATGGTCGAGCCCTTCTGGCCGATGGCGACGTAGATGCAGCGCACCTGCTTCTTCGGGTCGCCGGTCTTCCAGTTGTCCTTCTGGTTGATGATCGTATCGATCGCGATGGCCGTCTTGCCGGTCTGGCGATCGCCGATGATGAGCTGGCGCTGTCCGCGACCGACCGGGGTCATCGCGTCGATGGCCTTCAGGCCCGTCGACAGCGGTTCCTCGACCGGGTGGCGGTGCATCACATCCGGGGCCTGCGCCTCAAGGATGCGTCGTCCTTCGCTCGCGATTTCGCCCAGGCCGTCGATGGGGTTGCCCAGCGGGTCGACCGTGCGGCCCAAGTAGCCGTCGCCGACCGGCACGGAAAGCACTTCGCCGGTGCGGCGCACTTCCTGGCCTTCCTCGATGCCGGCGAAGTCGCCGAGAATCACCACGCCGATTTCCCTGGCGTCGAGGTTCATCGCCAGACCGAGCGTGCCGTCCTCGAAGGTCAGCAGCTCGTTCGCCATGCAACCAGGCAGTCCTGCCACGTGCGCAATGCCGTCGCCAGCCGTGGCCACGTAGCCCACCTCTTGGGTGGGGGTGTCCGACGGCGTGTACGACTCGACGAAATCGTCGAGCGCCTTGCGTACCGCGGCGGGATCGATGGTAAGTTCTGCCATGATCACTCCTTATTGATGTTGTGTTGACTGGTAAGTCTCATTGTCAGACGCCGACTTTCACGGTGTCCTGCAGGTGCCGCAGCTGAGCAAGCACCGTATTGTCGGTGACTTCCTCGCCCACCTGGATGCGCATGCCGCCAATCACGGAGGCATCGACCACGGCGTTGACATGCACCGGGCGGCCCAGCTTGGCCGAATAGACATCGACCAGCTTCGCAATCTGCTCGTCGCTCAAATGCGTCGCCGTCGTGACCGTGACCAGCGATTGACCCATATGCCGGGAGAATTTGCCGATAAGCCATTGGATGGTGGACAGATAGCGACGTTTGCGCAGGTTGGCGGTCGCGTGCTCCGCAAGACGCAGCGTGACTATGTTGAAGCCGCTGCCGTCCAGGATGTCATGCAGCAGCTTGACCCGGGCATCGGAATTCGCGCGCTCATCCTGCAGGCGAGCACGCACCACAGGCAGATCGATCAGGGCCGAGTGCAGCTCGGCGAGCTCGATGGAAACCTGTGCGGTGCTGTCGGTGTGGTCCGCGTAGTACATCATCGCGTCCACGCCGAAGTCCTCGACTGCATTCGCGATATCCGCCGACCGGCTCCACGGGCGCTTGACGAGATCCGCGAGGATCGTCATCGTGAACTCATGGGCCTGATCGCCGAATATGCCGCGCAGCAAGGCCATCTTGTCCTCGTTGGAGCGCGAAGCCTCGGTGAGCGCATGCTCAAGCGCCGCGTTGCCGTCGAGCAGGGCGGTGATAGAGAACAGCTCGTTGCCGATGCGCCACGTATCCTCGCCGATGCCGCTGAACTGCGCCGCGAACGAATCGCGGGATTTGCGATCCGCTAGGCGTGAAGCTTCACCACGCATGCCTCACCTCGTTTCCGCTCACCGATCGTCACCCGACAGGTCGTCGATCATCTGGTCAAGCATGGTCGATTGCACCGAGTTGTCGGCGAGCTTGGAGCCGAGGATCTTGCCTGCAAGCGCGGTCGCCAATGTGCCGACCTCGCCCCTGAGCTTGACCATCGCCTGCTGCTGCTGCGTCTGCAAGGAACGCTGGGCATTGGCCGTAATCTGCGCGGCCTCGCCTTCAGCCTTCGTGCGGGCGTCGCCGATGATGTGCGAAGCCTCGGACCGCGCATCGTCACGAATCTTCGACGCCTCGACGCGTGCAGTATTCAGCTGCTCCTCGTACTTGCGCTTGGCTTCGTCGGCTTCCTTCTGGGTCTTCTCGGCATTGGCGATGCCGCCTTCGATCTTCTTGGCGCGTTCGTCAAAGACCGATTGGAATTTCGGCAGGAAGAACTTGTAGAAGAACACTGCGATGATGACCAGCACGATAGCCGACCACACCAGATCATATGTCTCAGGCAAAAACAGTTGAATGCCTCCGGCAGCTTCAGTACGCATACCTGCCTCCTTTCGTGTCACTCATGTCGGCACACAGCCGATCCGTTACCGATCAGCTGCGCTTACTTCATGATGAAGAAGGCGATGAAGCCCAGGAGCGCAAGAATCTCGATAAGGCCGAAGCCGAGCCACATCAGGGTCTGGATACGACCGCCGAGCTCAGGCTGGCGAGCTGTAGACTCGATGGCCTTGCCGAAGACGATGCCGATGCCGATGCCGGGGCCGATAGCCGCGAGGCCGTAGCCGATGGTGCTGAGATTGCCGGAAACCTCGGCGAGTGTGATGAGATCCATGGTTGTGTTTCCTTTCTTATGGTTCTCGACTAAGTCACATTGTGGAAAACTGTTACAGCTGGTTATTGCCGGATGAAACTCATTCCGGATAGCTGAGATTGATGTACACCGCGCTCAGCGTGGCGAAGATGAACGCCTGGATGGCGGCCACGAAGGCCTCGAACAGCGTCATGACGAAGCCGGCCACGAAGGTGACCGCGCCAAGCCCGATGAACGCCTTGTTCGCGGCGTCGATGAGGAAGAACTGCGTGGCGGCGAAGCACAGCGCCACAAGGATATGCCCGGAGATCATGTTCGCGAAGAGTCGAATGGTCAGCGAGAATGGCCGGATCAGCACGATGTCGAGCAGCTGCATCGGCACCAGGATGATGTAGATGGGCCACGGGACGCCGGCCGGAAGCAGCTCGTCCTTGAGGAACTTGCCCAGGCCCTTGCCCTTCACCGCCGCAACCCAATACTGGGCGAACGCCCACAGCGCGAACAGCAGCGGCATGGTGATGGTCGCCGTCGCCGCGATGTTCAGACCCGGGATGATGCCGCACAGATTGAACACGAAGATGGTCATGAACAGCGTCGTGATCATCGGCACATACTGCTTGCCGCGCAGCTCGCCCATGACCTGATAGACAATGTTGTCTCGGATGAACTCGATAAGCCATTCGATGGCGCCTTGCCAGCGCCCGGGAATGAGCTTGGCCCGCGCCGCCGTGATGCCCAGCATCAGCAGCAGCACGACCGTCGCGATAAGACGGACGATGATAATGCGGTTCAACGCGAAAGGAGTCCCTTGGAACAGGATCTCGGGAGGCATGAACTCGTCGACGCTCGGCACCTGGAAGGAGCCGGCCGCGAGTGATATCCCTACCCCGCTCACACCAATCATCCATTCCTCCTAACCTGCTGTTTACAACAGCTTTCAGTCTAGACCTCATTGCCGAAACGATGTAACGTCCCGGTTACCTGCGTCATGGTCATATCCTAGCTACAGCGCAAGCCATTTCATTGCCCGCTCATTGCCTGCGGGCGCATGCGTAGCCGTAACCACGGTGTGGCCGATATCAGGCAATCATACGACGTGAATGGGCAAGTTTCCCGCAGCCCTTGCGGGGCAAGCGGCGCACGGCGTTTCTGCGCAGGCGACGCTTGGGTGTCGTTCGAGAGTGCGCCGGGTGTTGACTGGGCGCACACATGGCGTGTATGGGCGTGTCTGAGAGCGTATAAGCGTGTCTGAGCGTGTAAAAGAAACGATGGATTGCCAAAGATGACCACATAGTGGTCACTTCGCACCCTGCGCGGGTCGCATAGTGGTCATTGCGTCATCGGCACGTTGTCGCGCGCCTGATTCGTGCCCCATGTTCTATGTTCTATGCTTCGCATCCATCGTCTCGCGCTCCACGCCCCAATCCTGAGAGTCCTAGTACGTTTGTCACGCAAACCGGTCACTTTGCGTGACAAACGTACTAGGAGCATGCGTTTCTAGTAGCAACGTCACGCAAACAAGTCTCGTTGCGTGACGAATGTACTAGGAGTCACGCCGACTGCTCGATTCCCGTCAGTATTACTCCCGCCACAAGAACCCCTGCCAAGATGACGACGATAAGAAGCGGGGAGATCGTGGCAAACCCCAGCTGAATCCGGCCGCCGTCCAACCTGCGGCGAGCGTGCCGTCAATCGATACAGCAGCTGTCCGAACGCCCTCGAATTCATTTCCGTTTGCAGCTGAAGTCAAGTCGGAACGAGCTTTTCCAACAGCGACGAATGCACTCTCGCCTCGCATGCGACTTGCACCTACCGGTGAATGCGTGTATCGTGACACTCGTTATGAGGGTATGAAGTTACCCTAGGCGTCGTGCCTGAACCGCTGAGCGCTGACGACTTCTGCAGGGTTGCAGAAGCGCGTGTGCTTGCACCTCCCCGCCCTGAAATGGAACGACAGGAAGTGTGTGCCATGAGCAACATAACCAATATCCATGCGCGCGAAATACTCGATTCGCGCGGCAATCCGACGATTGAAGTCGAACTGCTGCTGGCTGACGGCTCCTTCGGCCTCGGCTCCATACCCTCTGGCGCGTCGACCGGCGAGAACGAGGCCGTGGAGAAGCGTGACGGCGACCCGAAGCGCTACGGCGGCCTAGGCAAACTCGATGTCGTCAAAAGCGTCAATACCGAAATCGCCGAGGCGGTCATCGGCTTGGACGCTGCCGACCAGCGGCTCATCGACCGCACGCTCATCAGGCTTGACGGGACTGGCAACAAGTCGCGCCTCGGTGCCAACGCCATCCTCGGGGTCTCCCTTGCAGCGCTACGCGCTTCCGCCCAGTCGGCCAAACTGCCGTTATACCGTTATTTCGGCGGCACGAACGGGCATATCATCCCGGTCACCTGCATGAACGTCCTCAACGGCGGCGTGCATGCAGCTTCATCGAACGTCGACATCCAGGAGTTCATGTTCGCCCCCGTGGGCTTCGACAGCTATCATGAGGCGCTGCGGGCCAACGCGGAGTCCTACCATGCGCTCAAGCAGGTCCTCAAAGACAAGGGTTTGGGCACCGCGCTGGGCGACGAAGGCGGCTTCGCGCCGAATCTGCCTTCGAACAAAGCAGCCTTCGACCTGCTGATGGAGGCCATCGAAAAGGCCGGCTACAAGCCGGGCACGCAGATTGCGCTGCTCTTCGACTCGGCGGCTTCCGAATTCTATGACAAGGCGAAGGGCGTCTACCGTTTCGACGGCGAGGAAAGAAGCGCCGACGACATGGCGGTCTACTACGAGTCCTTGCTGGCCGAGTACCCGATCGCTTCCATCGAAGACCCGTTCGACGAGAACGCCTGGGGCGATTTCGCCAAGCTCACCGCAAAGCTCGGCGAGAAGGTGCAAATCATGGGCGACGATATCTTCGTCACCAACCCGATCTTCCTCAAGCGCGCGATCGCAGAGAAGACGGCTGATTCCATCCTCATCAAGCTCAACCAGATCGGCACCGTCACGGAGACCCTGGAGTGCATCGCGCTGGCGAACCGCAACGACTTCACGACTCAGGTGTCGCACCGCTCCGGCGAAACCCCGATGATACGATCGCTGATCTCTCGGTTGGCATGAACACCATGCAGATCAAATCCGGCGCTCCGGCGCGCGGCGAGCGCATCGCCAAGTACAACCAGTTCCTGCGCATCGAAGGGCGTCTGGGCAGCGATGCGGAATATGCGGGGATCTCGGCATTCCCGCAGTACGCGGCGCGTATCTAGCGCCCCACAGACTTCGGCCGGGGAGCCTTTTTCTTCCCTCTTCTCGAACAGGACTCTTCGACCGAACATTGTGGTTTCCGATTGCATCCCGGAAGCCACGTTAGACCGCCAGCTTCGGATTCAGGGCTGGCGGTCTTTTTCATTCCTTTCGCGCGTTTGCCGTCATTATTTTCGTATCGCGCACCGCCCAATCCTGAGAGTCCTAGTAGCAATGTCACGCAAACCGGTCACTTTGCGTGACGAATGTACTAGGAGCATGCGTTTCTAGTAGCAACGTCACGCAAACAAGCCTCGTTGCGTGACGAATGTACTAGGAGTCACGCCGACTCGGGAATTGTGCCGCCCATGCCGTACCTGCGCCCCTCGAACGGTGCGAACCCGTCCGCGCGCGGGCTGCCCGGGGCATGGCGAATCGAGCGCTCGGTGCCCAGGCGCTTCTCCGCCCGCAACTGCGGGACCTCGCGCAGATCGTACGGCGTGGTCTGATAGACCCAGTTGAGCCAGTTGCGCCACAGCAGGTTCGCGTGCGCGCGCCACGAGAACGGCGGCTCCACGTTCGGGTTGTCGTCGGGGAAGTAGTTGCGCGGGAAGGGCACGTTCGTCATGCCCTTGTCCATATCGCGCTTGTATTCCTCGGCGAGGGTGTACTTGCCATACTCCCAGTGGCCCAGCGCGAAGACCTCGGAGAAGTCGCGCGTCGCAATCAGCCCCGGCCCGGACTGCGGACCCCAGGTCAGCACCTGCAAGTCGGGATTGGCCGCCACATCGGCCTCGTTGACCCCGGCGAGGCGCGAATGCGGCTGCAGGGCGATCTCGTCGAAGCCATTGGTCAGGAAGCAATACTCGTCCTGCAGATACTGCGGGAAGACGCCGAAGATCTTCTCGTCCAGCAGCTCCTTGTGCACCCCGTAGCGATAGTTGAGCGCGCCCATCGCACCCCAGCACAGGTACATCGTCGAGAACACGTGGCGCGAGGCCCAGTCGACGATCTCCTTGAACTCCGGCCAGTAGTCGACCTGCTCGAAGTCGAGATGCTCGACCGGCGCGCCGGTGATAACCAGCCCGTCATAGTAGTTGTCGGCGAACTCGTCAGGGTTCTCGTAGAACTTCACCAGATGGTCGGAACTGACATGCGTGCCCTCATGCGTCGAGGTTTTCATGAAGTCGACATCCACCTGCAGCGGGGACTTGGAGATCAGCCGCAGCAGCTGGGTCTCCGTCTCGATCTTCTTGGGCATGAGGTTAAGGATCACAAGCCGCAGCGGACGCACGCGTTGTTGTTCGGCCTCGGGCTTCTCCAGCGCGAAGATGCGCTCGGAATCGAGGATGTCACGAGCGGGCAGGCCGCTTGGGATCTTGATAGGCATATACCTATTATCGCGGGGCCACGGATAAGCGACGGTCGGCGCACTGAATACCGTTCGTGTCGCCGTGTCAATTCGACGTTTTCACTGCCCCCAGCCCTTGTGCACAAAGGGATTAGGACACTTGCGAGGCGCTCTTACCAGTCGTTCGCTGGGCGCTGAAACTCGCCGACGGTTTGACTTTTAGGATTCCGCACCTATTGTATATAGAGCTGCTTGAAGGCAGCCGACGCGGGATGGAGCAGCTCGGTAGCTCGCTGGGCTCATAACCCAGAGGTCTCAGGTTCAAATCCTGATCCCGCTACCATTAAAGGCTAGGAACCACAAGGTTCCTAGCCTTTTCGCGTTCTCGGCCGGCACGGGGCAGGCATCGAGTCAGGACAAAATTTGGACAATAATAATGGGCATACCTGCTGCCTTTCTCAGAAATCAGCCCTTCTCATGGAAAGTTCAGCAGTTTCCCATTGCTTTTTGTCACGAATGGGAGCTTTCATTCGTTGTTAAGGCGGATAACTAAATCGTGGCAAGAAACGATGCCGCGAAAGCTAGTGCCGGCGCGGAAGCCAAAACCGGGGCAAGCGGTCAGATCGCGGCGAAAAAACACAATTGGCTCAATATCATTCTTATCGCCGTGATCGCTGTTATCGTGATTGGTCTGCTGGCGTGGCTGGTCGTGATTCCGGCAGTGAATTCGCGTTCGAAATCGTCAATCGGCACGCAGCGCACGGCGAGCGTCGAACGTGGCTCGGTGACGGCTACGGTGTCGGCGCAGGGCAATGTCACGGCGCAGACGGTCGACAATCTGGCATTCGTCAACTCCGGCATCATCAGCGGACTCTCGGCCAAGGTCGGCGACACCGTCAAAGCAGGGCAAACGCTGGCGACGCAGACCTCGACCACCGCCACGACGGCGCTCGATTCGGCAAAAGCCGCAGTAAATCAGGCCAACTACCAGATATCGTCAGCCAACGCCTCATTGACGTCAGCCAGCAACTCCTTGTCACAGGCGCAGGCGAATCAGGCCGCCGGCTGCCCGACGACGACAACGACCGTCAACAGCACCGGCAGCTCGGGTTCCAACGGCAGCGGCTCCACCAGCGCAGCCCGCGCAAGCAGCGGTTCGAGTGCTGATTCCAGTTCCTCCGCGTCGAACTGCTCAGCCTCGACACTGGCCTCACAGGTGGCTTCCGCCCAAGCGCAGGTCTATTCGGCCCAGTCGCAGGTGGCCTCCGCCCAAGCCTCACTGACGACCGACCAATCGAATCTGTCAACAGCCCAGTCGGATGCCGACAATACGGCGATCGTCTCGCCCATCGATGGCATGGTGACAGCCGTCAACTATGCAGTAGGGCAAAACGTCACCGGCTCGACCAACGCGGTCAGCTCCGGATCCTCGTCGGTTTCGGGTTCGGGATCATCTTCGGGCTCAGGCTCGGGCAATGGCTCCGGTTCTGCGTCGGCTTCGGGTTCCGGCGGCAGTAGCAGCGGCGGATCCGGCTCTGCTACGGCGAGCAGTTCTGGCTCGTCGTCATCCTCTTCGAGCTCCACCAGCTCCGGCAGCACGGTCATCACCGTGCAATCTAACAAAAATTTGGAAATCATCGGCAACTTCGCCGAGGCGGATGCCGCCAATATCAAGGCCGGCCAAGCGGCCACGGTCACCTTCCCAGCCATCAGCGGGCAGACCGGAACCGGCAGCGTCGCAGCCATCTCGCCGACCGCCACGACTTCCAATTCCGTGACGACATATCCTGTCACCATAACCTTGAGCGATTATCCGACCACGCTGAAGCTCGGCCAGACCGCCACCGCATCCATCACGACCAAATCGGCTTCCAATGTCCTCTATCTGCCCAGCAATGCGGTGATCATCGGCTCGGACACCTCGTCCGGCACAGTGCAACTCATCGGCTCCGACGGCAAGGCAACGACCCAGACGGTCGGAGTCGGTGTGCAGGGCGATTCGACGGTGGAAATCACCTCAGGCCTGAAATCCGGTGACAAGGTGCTGATTTCGACTGACACGGCGACTGGCGCGACCTCGGGCACCACAAGCGGCTACGGCAGCCGCAGCGGCTTGGGCAGCGGCGGCTACGGTGGCTTGGGCGGCAGCATGGGAGGCCTAGGCGGCGGCTCGATGGGCCGTAGCTCAGGCTTGGGAAGCCGGGGCTGAGCTGATGCGCAATGCAAATGACAGCTCCGCCGATGCTCCGGTTGACAACGCGTCCACCGGCAACGTATCCACCGACGATGTGCTCGCCGGCGTTTCTGCGAGAATGCCTGGCGCATCCGAACAGCTTGATGCGAACGGCCAGTTGAGCGGCTCGCCGCGCGACTGGTCGGAAACCGAAGTGCTGCCGCCTGTCCAGTCGACGGCTCGGATGCCAGTGCAGGCAGCAATGCCGACAGTTCAGCTGGCCGGAGCCGCAGCTTCAACGAATGGCGGCCCGCAGACCCCCGTCATCGAGATTCACGATCTGCGTCGCACCTACGGCGAAGGCGAGTCGGTGGTGCAGGCCCTCGCCGGGGTCGATCTGCGCATGATGCCGGGCGAATTCCTCGCCATCATGGGTGCCTCGGGTTCGGGCAAGTCGACCATGATGAACATTCTCGGACTGCTGGACGAGCCGGATGGCGGCAGCTACTACCTAGACGGCGACGACGTCTCGCATTTGCGCGGCCGCGATCTGGCGCTGATACGCAACCGCAAGATCGGCTTCGTCTTTCAGTCCTTCAACCTCATATCGACCATGACGGCCCTGGCCAACGTCGAGCTGCCCATGGCCTATGCCGGAGTCGCCCGCCGCGAGCGCCAGGAGCGGGCCGAACTGGCGCTTTCGATGGTCGGTCTGGCCGAGCGGGCCAAGCACTTCCCTTCGCAGCTTTCCGGCGGTCAGCAGCAGCGGGTGGCCGTGGCCAGGTCGCTGGTCAACGCGCCGGCTCTGATTCTGGCCGACGAGCCGACCGGCAATCTCGATTCCAAAGCCACCTCGGACGTTCTTGATGTATTCGCCGAAATCAACGCCCAAGGCCGCACGGTGGTGCTCATCACGCATGAGGATGACGTGGCCGCGCGCGCCAACAGGGTCGTCACTATGAAAGACGGCCGGCTTATCGCCGATAGTGCTGTTGCGACGACTGCGGCAATGACAACGCCATATGCAGCGGTCGATTCGCCGCTGGCTGCGACTTTGCAGAGCTACGCAGACCCGAATTTGGCCGCTTTGGCAGGCGGGGATGGCGGGGCGATTGCGGGCAGCAACGCAGGCGACCTCGCGCAAACGGAGGTGATCTGATGGGCTTGGGCGAGATCTTCTCCTCGGCGTTCCGTTCGATCGCCTCGAACCTGACCCGCGCGGCGCTGACCTTGCTGGGTGTCCTCATCGGCGTTGGTTCGGTCATTCTGCTGGTCGGCGTCGGCTCCGGAGCCTCGGCCTCGGTGACCTCCCGCATCGAAGGGCTGGGCACCAATATCATTACCGTGTCGAGCGGCATGAGCCGATACGGGAATGCCGGCGGAGGCTCTGGCTCAGGATCAACCAGCGCGCAGAGCCTGACTATGGCCTCCGCGAACGCCTTGCAGAAGTCGGATGCCGCGCCTGATGTGGCGCAGGTCGTGCCGCAGGTTTCGACCTCGACTACGGTGGCCTACGGCTCGCAGTCCACTTCGACGCAGGTACTCGGCGTGACCCCGAACTACTTCACGGTGACCGACACCAAGCTGGCCCAGGGCACGGCCTTCCAGACCATCGACAATACGCTGGCCCGCAATACGGCCGTCATCGGCGCCGACTTGGCGCAGACCCTGTTCGGCTCCGGCGATAACGCGGTCGGCAAGACCATAACCGTCGATTCCACGCCGTTCACCGTCTACGGCGTCATGGCCGAAAAGGACACGACCGGCGGCTCCTCGGTCAACGAGGATGTCATCGTGCCCATCGCCCGGGCCCAGCGTTCGCTGACCGGCTATGGCAATCTCTCCTCGCTCACCCTGCAAGCCAAATCGACGCAGGCCGTGAACAATGCGGCGGCCGAGGCGACCGATATCATCGCCGGCCAGATGGGCATCCAGCCGGCCAACGCGACCTTCACCGTGACCACCCAGTCCGAACTGCTCTCGACCACCTCGTCGGTGACCTCGTCACTGACCACCATGCTGGCGGCGATTGCGGCCATATCGCTTGTCGTCGGCGGCATCGGCGTGACCAACATCATGCTCGTGACGGTTTCGGAGCGCACCCGGGAAATCGGCATCCGCAAGGCGCTCGGAGCGCCCCGATGGGTGATCTCCCTGCAGTTCGTCATCGAGGCGACGATTCTGTCGACCGTCGGTGGGCTTCTAGGCGTTGGCACAGCTTTCGCCTTGTCGTCCATGACCATTGCAGGCATCAAACCCGTCATCACGCTCGGCTCGGTGGTGCTGGCCTTCGGCGTCAGCGTGGCCATCGGCATCATCTTCGGCGGCTACCCGGCCATCCGAGCCTCGTCGCTGAAACCGGTCGAGGCGCTGCGGCATGAGTAGCGCGGCGTAGGAGCAGGACCGTAAAGGGACGACGTCAACGACGCCGCATAGGCCGGCCAACACAGCATGTACCAACATAATTATCATCTACCAAGAAAGCAAACAAGATCATGACCAATCCGAATCCGCAGCCTCAGAGCGGCAACAACATCCAGCCGAATCAAGGTAAGCCCCAGTATCAGCAACCACAACAGAGTTTGCCGCAGCAGCCGCAGCCTCAACCCCAGCAAGGCCAAGCCCGAGGGCCATATATCCAGCAGCCCAATCAGCCCCAGCCTAATCAGCCTCAGCCGCAGCCCATCCAGTCGCAGCCGAGACCGGCTTACAATCCCAACACGGCGCGAATTCTTTCCACGCCGCCCAGCTCCGCCGCTTCGGTTGCTGTCGCACGCGAAAACGGCCCCAAGATCAACACGGTGACCTGGATACTGATTGTCGTCGTCGCAGCGCTGATATTCGGCGCCGGCGGCTTCTTCCTCGGCCGGAGCACGGCACCGGCCTCCCCCGCGTCATCGTACAGCCGCTACGGCATGAGAAACCGGAACGGCGGCACCGGTTCAGGCTCAGGCAGCGGCGGCATGATGGGCGGCTTCGGTGCGCGCGGCACGGTGACAAAGGTCGACGGCGACACCATCACCATCAAGGAGGCAGACGGCACGACGGTAACCGTTCAAGGTTCCTCCTCGACGCCGGTCACGGTGACCTCGAAGGGCAAGATCAGCGACCTCAAGTCCGGCGACACCGTGACCGTCATCGGGCAGAACGACAACGGCACCATCAGCTCGCCCCAATCCATCATGGAAGGCCAGATCGGCCTCGGCGGCATGCGCGGCAGCTTCAGCGGCGGCAATGGTGGCAGTGCCAGCAACGGCAACGGCTCGAATTCCGGTTCCAGCAACAACTGACGCAGACGAACAGGCATAAATAAGAGGCGCATGGAAATCTATTAAGCAGATTTCCATGCGCAAGTGCCCGAACAGGGCTTCATGGAGCTTCGACGCATAGTTCGGATTGGCGGAATTCCAATGATTGCACGATTGCGCACCCGCCGCATACTTCATGCATGTGCTTAATAGACGAAAAAAGTGCTTAATAAGCGTCTGCAACGCGATTTGCCCGATCTGCCCGATCTGCCCGCTCGGGTAAGCGTCCACATAAGCCACCGGCAAACAACATCATCGGTTACCCATCAATTAAGCACTTTTTTCGTCTATTAAGCACTTCTCAAAGTAGCCAACAAATTTGGCCGCTGCATTTTGGCGGAATTCCAAGGTTCCTGCCAGCTAACATATGAGTGTTTTCTCGTGCCTGACCATCTCGTTCACTCAAATCTGCTTAATAGATGTTCAAGCAGCAGCCAAATGTGTCTTAACCAAACTGAAATGGCATCAATTACGGGTCTACAGGTCTCCGCTCCCCCACAGGCACGATTCCCGCAACATTTCAAATTCGATGACACCGGCTGATGCATGCCGCAATACCAATACCCGTTCCTACTTTGCCCAACGTTGTCGCGCAGCCCGATTCGTCCACGACTGCACCGCTCAGCTGACGCGCGTGAAGTTCAATCCGATGGTACCAACCAAAATCAGCGCGATGAAGATGATTTTCATGCAATCCAGCCGCTCATGAAACGCAAGCACGCCGATGACCTCGATGGCGGTGATGCCCAGCCCTGACCAGATGGCGTAGGCCACGCCGATGTCGATGCGCTTCAATGCCAGCGAGAGGAACACCAGACTCAGCCCGTACGCGGACAGCATCACGGCCGTGTTGACGCTGAGCAGGTGCTGCGAGCCTTTCAACGTCGTGGTTCCGAGCACTTCGCAACCAATTGCGAGCAAGAGGTAGAGCCAGCTCATTGGGTCTGCTCTGCGATTTGGTTGATAGCATGTCCCTCGATTTGTCCGGTGATATGCTCGGCGACCATGCCGAGCAGGCATTCCGCATCGGCGCGCTGCGCATCCGTAAGCTGGCCGAGAACGCTATCCGCAAGCTCGCCATACATCGCATTGTCCCCCTGAATCAGCTGCGCGCCCTTGTCGGTGAGCCGCAGGAGGACGACGCGCCGATCCGTTTGCGAGCGGGATGTCGAAACCAGCCCAGCCTTTTTGAGTCGTTCGACCATCACCGTGACGGAAGGTTTCGTCAGGTGCAGCGCGGCTGCTACATCGCCCATCTTCGATTCGCCCATCTGGCTGATGACGGTCAGATAGTAGTAGTCGTTCACGCTGAAACGCCGCCGCTCCTCATCTGAAAACAAGCGGTTGATATGGTCGATCGACTGCTTCCAGAAATAGTTCGCGATGGTCGCGATGCTGTCTTCAATCACACTTACGGTTTATCACATCTAATTAGATTTGTCTAACTAAATTATTTTCTGATCTCGCAATACACACGCCGCTAGAAATTCGCAGACGCCCCTTCCCCGCAATCACTTGCCCTCGGCTATGTTGCGGAGCATGTTCATGTGCCCGTCAAAGGCTCGGCGGCCTTGCTTGGTGAGCGATATCCATGACACCTGATGGTTGCTGTTCTCACTTTTGACTTTGCTTGCGGTTACGTACTGCCGATCGGCGAGCGCCTTGACGTGTTTGGAGCAGACAGCGTCGCTGACGCCGAGCGTGTCTCTGAGCGTGCTGAATTTCAGCGCAGTCGTCTGAGCCAGCAGACCGCAGATGCGCATTCTGGTGGGTTCATGGATAAGCTCATCGAATTTGGCTGGAACTTTCGTCGTATCGGCCATCGGCTCACTCGCCTGCTTCGATGGCACGGCGTTGCTCGCGGCCATACAGCACAAGCAACGCCGCAGCTAGCATTTCGAACAGCAGAGCGATGCCGCAGAAGACCGCCCAATGCAGCGACGTGAACAGCGCGACAGCTACGCCTCCCAGGAGCCCCACAAGTAAACTTACGCTGCTGAGCACGTAGAGGACGCCAGCTTTTCTGGTTCTGGGATGGACTATGCCTACGCCCGAACGAATCGAATACCAGATGGATATGCCGATAAAAATGATACATACCGTCATCATCGGTATAAGCAGGGCAAGATTGTTCTCTCGAATCATGAAACCCGACATCACCGCAAAGGCGAACATCACGAACCCGCTCAGCAAGGCGTACCAGGTAGACACGGTTGCCTTGCCGCTGAGGGCCCGCCGGTCGACAGCGAGAGAGTCGAGGAGCTCTTTGGCCTGCGTTGCAGACGGCTCATTGCTGTTATCCATGATGAGTTCCTTTACTGCCGTGCCTCGCAAGGGAGTTCGAGACTTTTACTTTCCGATAAGGAAAGCATAATACTTTCCGTTGGGGAAAGTCAAGTAGGAGGTCACAGCGCACTGCGGCACATCTACAATTGAGGCAATAAGCGGTTTGAGAGCTATCGATAAGGCATAGCGCACAGTCGGACTCGGAGACACCATAATGAACGATTACACGGATTTCCCCGCTCTCCTCGAAGAGAGATATTCCGAAAAAATCAGCTTCACGCTGATACGGGACGACGCCGAGGAATTTTACGAGTCTCATCCGCTGGAAGAATGCTATGCCATGGGATTGGCGCTTTACGAATCCGGCAATTATCAAGTTCAAGAGGCGGCGTGTATATGTTGGGATATTGCGCAGCCGAGAACGACGATGCGCTGCTCTTCCTCAGAGACACAGTGAGCCAGCATGATAATTGGCGAATCCAAGAGGTGCTGGCAAAGGCATTCGACAGCTACTGCCGGCTGACCGGCTACGAACAGGCGCTGCCGGTTATCGAAAACTGGCTCGATAGCGATTGCGCGAACACGCGCAGGGCCGTTTCGGAAGGGTTGAGAATATGGACGAGCCGCCCATATTTCAAGGAGAATCCGCAAGTAGCCATACGCTTACTATCCGCCCACAAGGAAGACAGCAGCTTGTATATGCGCAAATCCGTCGGGAACGCGTTACGGGATATCAGCAAAAAGCATCCAGAGCTCATCGCAGGGGAACTCAGGCAATGGGAGCTATCCTCAAGCGAGATCAGGCAGGTGCATACATTGGCAGGCAAGTTCACCAACAATCGATAACACGCTTCGGGCAGTCGTTGCGAATATTCTTAGGTGATGCAGACGCTGTGAAAATCGGCAAAATACGCGCCTTCTCTGCATCACACACCCCTAGCTCTCGACAGAATCGGCAAGGTCAGTGGAGCCGATGCGGTTGCGCATGGCGGCAAGCATGAGGCCGATGGCGATGCACAGCACACAGACGATGGCAGCGAACGTCACGAAGGCGGCTGCACTAGCAGCGGCAGCAGCTCGAATTCCGGTTCCCGCAACTGATGCAGGCGAACAAGTACACACTAGAGACGCGTAGACAATTCATTAGGTTGATTTCCATGTGCAGCTGTCTGAGTGGGCGACCACGAAGCTTCATCGCGCATTTAGGATCGGCGAAATATCAACGATTACGAGACAGCATGCACGTCACACATGCGTCGCATACTTTCGTGTCTGCCTAATGAACGAAAAAAGCACCTAATGAATGGCTGTAGCGCTACGGTCGGATGGCACAGGTTCCATACGCTCCCACGGCACATCAGCATCGTCGTTTACTCATTCATTAGGTGTTTTTTCGTTCATTAGGCACTTCGTCAAGTAGCCGATGAATTCAGCACACGGCATTTTGGCGAAATTCCAACGTTTCTGGGAGCTACCGTGTGAGTGTTTTCTCACGTAAGACCGCCCTATTCACTCAAATCAACCTAATGAATTTCAAACAGCAGCTAAGAGCGACCCGGGCGAACAGTCAGATGGACTGCGCCATGAACCACATACATGCCAGAGCGCAATAAGGTATACAAAACCAGAACGCTTACGCTTACTGGCATTCGATGTCAAACCGCCGCACATCAGCAAGATGCGCTCCTGCAGGCACAGCGTGCTGTACATGACATTGTCTGTAACCCGAGCCGCAACCCGAAGTCCGGCGCCCAGCTGCACGCAGCCCTACTACTTCCAACCTGCCACAACGACCTTGCCGACGGTGCGCCCGGACTCTACCAATTCGTGAGCCTGCCGCAGCGTAGCCGCATTAATCGGCGTGATCGTCCGTGTGACGGTCGTGCGCAGCCGGCCTTCGTCGACCAGATCGGCAACGCGGTCGAGCAGCTCATGCTGAGCAATCATATCCGGCGTCTGCTGAACCGGCCTCGTGAACATAAGCTCCCAATGCCATGTAATGCTCTTGGCCTTCAGCGGCTCGACATCGCGCGGGCCGTCATCAATGGCGGCAATCTGGCCGAATGGACGAACAATCTCCGCATACAGCGGCAGCTGATGCTCGGAATGTGCAGTAAACAGCCAGTCCACTCCTTGCGGGGCGATATTCAAAACCTGCGCAGTAAGGTCGCCGCGATGGTTCACTGTGTATTCCGCCCCTAACTCTCGGATATATTCGGCGCGTTCTGGCGTGGACGCAGTGGCAATCACCGACACCTTCGGCAGCAAGGCCTCGGCCAGCTGCACCATCACCGAACCCACGCCGCCCGTAGCCCCGACCACGAGTAAGGTGCCGCGACTCTCGGACGTAAGCCCGAATCGATCGAACAGCACCTCCCAAGCGGTAATCGAAGTCAGCGGAAGCGCGGCGGCATCCGCGAATGAGAGCGAAGCGGGCTTGCGCCCGACGATGCGCTCATCGACCAGGTGCAGGCGCTGATTCGTTCCCGTCCGGTCAATCGTTCCCGCATAGAAGACTTCGTCACCTGGCTTGAATAGGGTGACCGCACTACCGACCGACTTGACGACGCCCGCCGCGTCAAACCCGAGCACACGAAATCCGCTGGGAAAATCTTTCGCAGACGCTTGCGCACGCAGTTTCACATCCGCTGGGTTCACGGATACGGCCTTGATCTCGACCAGCAGGTCATGTGCGCGAGGGGAAGGTAACTCTATCTCACGCTCGACAAGACTCGACGGATTGGTGATGGGCAGGTTTGCTTCATAGCCTATAGCTGTTGTTGTTATATTCATGCGAGCACCGTATCAAACAGTAGCCAGTTACCGTCAAGGATATATGGTTTCTTTAGGAAACTTGATATACTTTAGGTTATGTCTCAGAGTCCTGTAGCTTCTGCTTCTTCTGCCGTTTCTGCCGTTTCTGTTGTTTCTGCTGCCGCACCAGCCGATGCGTGCGCCCGCAACAATGTCTACGCCGCGATGTGCCCATGCCGCGACATGCTCGATCTTCTCGCCAACAAATGGAGCGCGCTGGCCATCGGCGCACTTGAAGCTGGTCCGCTGCGATTCGGCCAGCTTCGTCGGCTTCTCGAAGGCATCAGCCCGAAAGTGCTTTCTCATACCCTCAAGCGCTTGGAAGCAGAGGACCTTATCACGCGCACCGTGTATGCCGAAGTGCCAGCACGAGTCGAATACGCGCTCACCGACCTCGGCACAAGCGCTTCGATCCCGCTCAAGCAGTTACGCGACTGGGTCGAAGCCAGTGTTGGCGTGGCGTGACGCACGCTGTGACATCCTACATGTCTAGTACTCCCGTTTTTACCGTGTTTTGTGATTGTTTTTTGCTATGCCGGTAGAGACACCTGATACTTTCGGCAGTTAATGGCTGCCTCCTTGAGCCCATATTCCTTAAACTTATGGCAGACATGTCTCTTGACTATTCCATGTATTGAATCGGGCAGCAGCGCAGCATACAGGCACACGCTATACTGCTAGGGTCAGCAGGGAATTCTTGCGCAAACAGCTAGCTAGCCACAGTTGCAGTTCATTGGGCTGTGACGGGAACTCCTTAACTTACGCTTACGACGGTTCACGCAGGATGAATGAAACAGTGACACAGCACGAAGAGGAGGCACGGCCTGGGATGGCGCACGATATGGAGCAGAACGCGAAGTCGGATCAGACGGATTTTTTGCGGCACTTGTTCGTGCCGGTGTATATGCCCGCGATTCTCTTCGCGACCGGTGAGGGCGCGCTGATTCCAGTGGTGCCGCTGACCGCGACGGCGCTGGGGGCGAATGTCGCCACGGCGGGCATCATATCCGGCCTGCTCATGATCGGCGTGGTGATAGGCGACATGCCCGCAGGCATCATCGTCGCGCGCTGGGGCGAGACCTTCGCCATGCGATTGTCCGCAATCGTGGCAATCGTGTCAGCGGTCATCTGCTGGAGGGCCCCGAACCTCGCCATGCTGGCCGTCGGAGTGCTGATGATCGGCATCGCTTCGGCCGCCTTCAACCTCGCACGCCACACCTTCCTCACCGTATGGACCCCGCTGTGGTACCGCGCCCGCGCCATGTCGCTGCTCGGCGGCACCACCAGGGTCGGGTACTTCGTCGGCCCGTTCCTCGCCTCCCCCGTCATCGCGTTCGCCGGCTCGCGCAGCGTGTACTGGCTGCATGTGGTCGCATGCATAACCGTGCTGATCGTGCTGTGGGTGATACCCGATCCCGAGCAGATGCTCTCCAAGAACAAGGCCGCCGCTGAATCGCATAATAAAAACACGCTTTCTGCAGCAACCGCCTCACCTGCGCCTGCGGTATCGCAATCTCCTTCCGTTGACACCAGTACGAAGACCGGCACAAACACCGACGCCAGCAACGGGGCCGATGACGACGCGGCACAGCAGCCGACCCGCCATCGTCTGCCGATCGTCACCTACTTCCCAGTGCTGATACGCATGGGCACCGCCGCCGGGATACTGCAGGCCATGCGCGCCTCCCGCCAGGTGATTCTGCCGCTGTGGGGCGTGCAACTCAACGTCTCAGAATCGCATATCGCGCTCATCATGGGCATCGCCGGGGCCGTGGACCTTTCGCTCTTCTACACTTCCGGGCAGATCATGGACCGTTTCGGCCGCCGCTGGGCCGCCGTGCCGGTGCTGGTCGGCATCAGCATCAGCCATCTGCTGCTCCCCTTCGCACTAGGCGAATGGTCGTACATCGTCGTCGCGATTCTCTTCTCGATGGCGAATGGTCTGGGCAGCGGCATCGTCATGACGCTGGGCTCCGATCTCGCCGCCCGATACGCGCCTGACGATATGCCCGGTTTCCTCAGCGGCTGGCGTGTGTTCTCGGATTCCGGCTCAGCATTCGGTCCGCTCGCCATTTCAGCGATGACGGCAGTATCGAGTCTGGCCGGCGCAGCCGTGCTAATGGGCTGCTGCGGCCTAGTCGGCGCGTTCATGATGCAGCGCTACATTCCACGACTGGTTGGCAAGTAGGCTGCCGGGACACTGAGCCACTGACTGAGAGCCACCGACCAAGAAACACTGAGTAAGAAACACTGAGTAGTGATCGGGCTGGCACCGCAACTCCATAGTTGTTGCCGTGCCAGCCTAATCACTGCGAGAGCCTTTCTCCTCATGCATTTTTATGCACTTTCGCACTCGCCCCGCACTCACTCGCACTCGTTCCGCGCGCTTTCATGCACTCGCACTCGCACACATCCTCACATGCTGTTTCACATGCGTCGGCGAATCGCTGCGACCATAAGCAGAGCGACGAGTGCTGCGACGATGCCGACTCCGGCGAATGCCACCACCGAGGAACCCGTCTTAGCCAAGGCGGCAGGCCGGTCGGCGGCCGGCTTATCAGGAGCTGGATTGCCGGGACCGGGACTTGGATTCGGCTGGTTCGGGGCTGGCTGCGTCGGCTTGCTGTCCTCAACGACCTCCACCACCTCTCCCTCGGCACCGAGTTCATGCGTGGCGAGCACATCGCCCTTCGGCGAGAATACCGTGGCCTTCCAGTACACGAATCCGGGCTTTGCTGAGCGCACCTGACTGCTAGGCACCTTCTGGTCGCCTGACGTATGGTTCAGCTTCACGCGGTCGCCGTCGAGCAGCTTGGCATTCGCTCCGGGTTTGACTCTTTTGGCTACGGCCTCGTACGCGCCGAATTCGACGTATGACCCTTCCTTCACATCGCCGACGACCCGCGCGACATCCCTGAACGGCTCATTGACCTTGACCTTGTCGTGATCGACCTGAGTGGTGATCACCGGTGCCTTGGGATGCGCGAATTCCTCGACGCGCGTGCGCTCCCAGGCATCGTCGTACGCGCTTGCCGCCGGCATGACGCGGTCGTCGCCTGCAAACTGCCAGACGAACACGTACCAGCCGTGGGCTTCGCCGCGGATGTTCACCGGCTTGCCATGAGCGTCAGGTACCCCGGCACCGATACGGAAGGTGCCGTTGGCAGCCGCGTAGTTCCACGTGCCTATGCGCCGGTGATGCTCGTCTTCCTTGGGCACGTCTGCTGTGCTGGGGCGGTACTGCTCATCATTGGCGGCGTCATTCGCATCGCCCGACCACCACACGCTCACCTGCACATGCGCGCGGTCCGGCCCGAAGCCGAATGCCTTGCTGCCTGCGAACGACCCGTGATCGTCCGGGAAGCCGGAGACGGTTATGGTGTCGCTGAGCTCGGATCCCACGCTTGCGCTGTGTTCGGTCACGCTGGACCGCACGCTGAGCCTGGCTCGATGCGCGTTGGTTTCCGCTACTTCCAGGAACGGCATGACAGCGTCGGCAAGAACATACTCGCGCGCCTGCTCGCTCAGTGTCCCGCGCTCGAAGGCCCATACCCAGGTGCCGAATCCTCCGGCGGCTGGGGCCTTGTACGCTTCGGAACCACCAGGCTTCGTCGTGGCCTTCACCTTCACCATCTGACCAGGCCCGGTAAAGCTCGCAGCTCCGTACGCTGAGGGCTTGTGGCCCGCTTGCGCCAACCGCTTGAGGAACGCCGCCGCGCTTTCGCCTGGCTGCACGGATGCGCCTTCATTCAGCGCGCCGGGTGACAGCTTGTCGAAGTACCAGCCAGTCGCCGCCAGCTTGAGACCTTGCGGCCAGTGGCTGTCTGCGCCGCGCACTCCGGAAGTCACCTCATCGACCACGCTCTGGCCCGCGTCGACTATTTTCGCGGACACGCGAGTATCCAGCGAAGGCGTGAAATCCTTGCGAACCGTGAACGATATGGCACTACCACGCACCTGCTTCATTCCACCGAAGCGCACGAAGTCCTGTCCGCTGACGATATGCTCAAGCGTTGGACGATCATAGGATATGGACGCCGTCACCTCGCCTGCGCCAGTCGCCTGCCAGCTATGCGCGATTGCCTGCGCGCCGGAGACGCCGCTGATGGAGTTCTTTCCGTTCTGGAAGCGCGCCGGGCCGTCGAGCATAACCGTATAGGGCACTCCGGCAATGGGCGAGCCCGCGGCATTCGTGACAATCGCCTCCACAACGCCTTGGCGCAGCCCTTGCGCGTAGCGCTGCGTGATCTTCGCGCCGGAGGACGCATGCGCTGCGGCTTCGCGCCACAATGCATCGGCGCGTTCGAGGATGCCGGCATGCGTGCGAACGATGCTCTCGCGGTGAGGTGCCCAGAGCGCCTGATTCAGGTCATAGTGATCATGCGCAAGCACGGCGATCGCGGCATAGGTGAGCTGATCGGTGCCGCCTCGGTAATGGTCTATGAGCCAGGCCAGCCGTCGCGCGTCATCAGTGGAGGCAATTTCACGCACCTCGTCGATCTGATAGGAGGCGAGCGAGCCTGTTTCGATGCAGTAATAATCAGTGTCGTCATCCTGAGCGATCACCCCGAGGCGCAGAGCTTTGCCATCGACTGTGTATACGAGATAACGGCTGTTGTCCGGCCTGCGCAAATCGGCAGCCCGCGCGACCGTAGGCAAGCAGACTGCCATCAGGACCGCCGCCAGCGCGACGACGATGGCCGTCAACCGGCTTCGTAGCATTGCGTTCATGATCTTTCCTTTCGTTGGCACGCAACGTCATAGTGTGCGTGATAACGAGCCTGTCATAGCTGGGCATCCCCGCGCATCCTGAAACGGGTACTGTGGTCGAAGGCTTGGGGTCTCGGCGTGTTGTGGATAACTCACCTGTGGATAACTCACCTGTGGATAACTGCGGTGTGGATAACTTCGCTGCAGACATCTACCAGCATCTGCCGGCACCCAGCGCACGCGACGAGCGCAAACAATGCCTTCACAACAGCGCCCTTAACCGGTACGACACCACTGATCACCGCGTTATCAACACGGCAAAGCCGCCGACATGCGGTCATAGAAACACATCCTGCGCCGCACGCACCTTACAATGGCATTATGGCTACACACCACACAAGCAAAGAAGCACCATCCAAACGCCACGATTCCGCCGGCACCGCCGCCGCAACGGCTTCGGCAGGCGCGTCCGCCAAGCAGGACGCCGCGTCTGTCACCAAGCCGCCGGTCCCGCCCAAAGTGCACCGTGCACGGCATTCGAAAGCCGCAGGATCGCGTCATTCCGCCGCCTCGACGCAGTCGCGCATGCCACGAATCCACCTGCAGCCAGGCGAAGAGGCCCCAGCCCCCACCCTGCCGGCCGATTCGCCCGAGCAGCTTGGTCGCGTCGCAGTGCTCGACATCACGCCGAGCCGTGAAAACGATGTGTTCCCGGTGCGCGTCGAACTCGGCGAGACCTTCTCCGTCACCGCGCAGGTCTTCATCGAAGGCCGCAGCAAAATCGGCGCAACGGCCGTGCTGCGCAACCCGCGCGGCCGCGAGATGCTGCGCATGCCGATGGCCTGCGTCAACCCCGGGCTGGACCGCTGGGCCGTGACGCTCAAGGCCGGCGAGCACAGCACCGTGAAGCCCTGGGACGAGGAATGGCCCGCGCTGCGCCGCCAGCTCGGCGATTGGAGTCTGATCGTCGAAGGCTGGGAGGACACCTACGCCTCCTGGCTGCACGACGCACGCATCAAGGTCGATGTCCATGACGATGTGGAGAACGCTCTCGACTCGGGCGCGAATCTGCTCAGCCGCTGGGCAGACAGGCACGATGCAGGACTGTCGGCAAGCGAGCGCCGGACGCTGCGCGAAGCTGCCGAGCGCATCGCCGACCATAGCCTGAACGGGCACGAACGGCTTGCCGCCGCCGACAACGAGGCCATTGAGCGCCTGCACGTCGAGCATCCGCTGCGCGATGCCATCTCGCCCAGCCATCCCAAGACGGTCCATGTCGAGCGGCCGAAATCGAGCTTCACGGCCTGGTACCAGTTCTTCCCCCGTTCCGAAGGCGCGACCCGCGACCCTCAGACCGGCAAGATCACCCCTGGCACTTTGCGCACCTCGGTGAGCGGGCTCGAACGCGCCGCCGCGCAGGGCTTCGACGTGGTCTATTTGCCGCCAATCTTCCCCATCGGCGTCACCAACCGCAAGGGCCGCAACAACAGCCTGGTCGCCGGCCCTGAAGACCCCGGCTCCCCCTTCGGCATCGGCTCCGAGCTGGGCGGCCACGACACCGTCGACCCGCAGCTGGGCACCATGGACGACTTCAAGGCGCTGTGCGCCCGCGCCCATGAGCTGAATCTGGAGATTGCGCTCGACTTCGCGCTGCAATGCTCGCCGGACCACCCGTGGGTCAAGGAGCACCCAGACTGGTTCCGCCACAAGCCCGACGGCACCATCGCCTTTGCCGAGAACCCGCCGAAGAAATACCAGGACATCTATCCCATCGATTTCAACGCGGACATGCCCGGCATCGAGCGCAAGGTCGAACGGCTCATGGACCTGTGGATCGAGGCGGGCGTCACCATATTCCGCATCGACAACCCGCACACCAAGCCGGTGCGCTTCTGGCAGGACGTGATCGCCGCCGTCACGCGCAAACACCCCGAAGTGCTTTTCCTCGCCGAGGCCTTCACCCGCCCTGGCATGATGCGCGCGCTGAGCTACGTCGGCTTCACGCAGTCGCACTGCTACTTCCCCTGGCGCAACGAAAAGTGGAATCTGGACGATTACCTGCTCGAAACCAACAGCGATGAGGCCTTCTACCAGCACAACACCTTCTGGCCCACCACGCCCGATATCCTCACCGATTACATCCGCGACAACGGCATCGCCGGGCATGCGATCCGCGCGGTGCTGGCGGCCATGGGCTCGCCGTCCTGGGGCATCTACAACGGCTACGAGCTTATCGAGAACCGGCAGCGCCCCGGCTACGAGGAGCAGCAGGACAACGAGAAGTACGAGGTCAAGGTGCGCGATTGGAGCCAGGCCGGGCAGTACGGCATCGGCGAGCTGCTCGCATCGCTCAACCGCATCCGGCGAGCGCACCCCGCCTGCCGCAGCTACCACGACCTGAATCTGCTGCCCTGCGAGGATGAGAGCATCATCGCCTTCATCCGCCATGTGCCGGCCGAACTCACCGGCACCGGCAAGCCGGACACGGTGATCGTGGTCGTCAATCTCGACGCGCATAACAGCCATCAGGCCGTGGTGCATCTCGAACTGGGCGACTACGGGCTGCCCACCGATCGCGCGGTCAGGCTCCGAGACGAGCTCACCGGACGCGAATTCGACTGGGGCTGGGACAATTTCGTGTCCCTCGCGCCGTGGGCGGATGTCGCGCATATCCTCAGCGTTGAATACTG
Source organism: Bifidobacterium tibiigranuli (assembly GCF_009371885.1). Taxonomy (GTDB): domain Bacteria; phylum Actinomycetota; class Actinomycetes; order Actinomycetales; family Bifidobacteriaceae; genus Bifidobacterium; species Bifidobacterium tibiigranuli. Next base: position 131,890 of record NZ_QLZA01000003.1, read on the forward strand.
AGCGCAGCATACCGAAGATGCCGACCGGCTGACCTGCTATCCGCACCACACAAGGCGGCACTCGCCTTCGCGTGGTGCGGGTACGCTAGGCCAGGTAAGGCATTGAAAGCTTGGCGCTTGCGCTGGGCTGCTCAAGACCATAATCAACCGAATACGGCCTGCGACGAAAGCAGGCCGAAGATCATAAGGAGAAACGAATAATGGCAGAGACATTCAACGTAGTCGTCGAGATTCCTCGCGGCTCCAAGAACAAGTACGAAGTCGACCATGAGACCGGTCGCGTATTCCTCGACCGCACGCTGTTCACCGCGATGGGCTACCCGGACGACTACGGCTACATCGACAACACGCTGGGCGAAGATGGCGATCCGCTTGACGCGCTCGTGATGATCCCGAACTCCGTGTTCCCCGGCTGCGTGGTCGAGTGCCGCGCCGTGGGCCTGTACCACATGGTCGACGAGGCCGGCGGCGACGACAAGGTGCTGTGTGTGCCCGCCGACGTGCGCTTCGACGACATCAAGGACATCGATGACGTCAACGACTTCCACAAAGCCGAGATCAAGCACTTCTTCGAGCAGTACAAGGCGCTGGAACCGGGCAAGGAAGTACAGCCCGGCGACTACTGGGCCGGCATCGACGAGGCCGACAAGCAGATCAAGGCCGCACGCGAGCGCCTGACGGCACAGGCCTGATTTCGTGGAACGCTTGCCAAGGGCACTGGTAAAGGCCCGAGGCGTCAAAGTAAGAGTCCAGTGGACTCTTACTAGCCGAGGCTGAGCGTCCGCTAAGGACGCGAAGAGATAAATCGCAGCCGCAAAGAAAGCCACCCACTCGGGTGGCTTTCGCCGTATCTGCGGCTGTGTCTGCGGCTATGTGCAGCAGGCGAGCATGATTCGTCCGCACGCTTTCCTCGCCTCGAACATTCCCCAGCCGCCGAATCGCTATCCTAACGTCACAATTCCCGCATGATGACGGAACCTATGCGGGGCTTGTGTCATATGACTGGCCGTATACGTCACAACGCCCGCATAAGGGTCAAGTTAGTGCGGGAGTTGTGACGGTTCGTGGCTTGACGACTGGCCAAGGGTGAACTCCGTTGTTTCCTCGGGCCCTTGGTGGGCCCTCGGCGTCGGCTACTCACAGCGCACTGCGCTGTGAGTTTAACGCCTCCGCAATCCGGTGGTATAGTAGGATCTGTTAATTAAACGACATGCGGACAGCATTCGCTGTGAATTCAAAGCCGGCTTCAGACCGGCAGTTCTATGTCGGTATCCGAGGCGTAGGCTGTGAAAGCCGTCGAGGCCCATCGGCGGGAAACCGGCGATGAACCCTTTGAATACCACATATGATTATTCAACCATTGCTTATTGCTATTTCCGTATCTATGGATGCGTTCGCCGTCGCCGTCGGCAAAGGCCTTGCGGCAACCCGCATCCGCCCGCTTGACGCGCTGAAAACCGCACTGTGGTTCGGCGGGTTCCAGGCGCTGTTCCCCCTGCTGGGCTACATCGGAGCCTCCGCGCTGAACGACTACGTCGCATCCTTCGACCACTGGATTATCTTCAGCCTGCTCGCCCTGATCGGCGGCAACATGATCTACGAGGCGCTGCACGAAGACGAGGCCAATGCGCACGAAACCCCGCAGTTCGGCTGGCGCCACATGATGCCGCTGGCCATCGCGTGCAGCATCGACGCCTTCGCCGTCGGGGTGAGCTTCGCATTCATGCAGTTCAGCGTGCCCTTCGCCATCGGGGTCATCGGCATCGTGACGGCCGCGTTCACTGCCGCAGGCCTGTATCTTGGGCGTGTCGTGGGCCTGCGTTGGCAGAAGCCGGCGCAGATTGCCGGCGGCATCGTGCTGATTCTAATCGGCACCAACATACTGCTGGAACATCTAGGCATCATCGGCTGAGCGCTTAGCTGTGGCCGGTTGAACAACTGGCCTCGAATAGCCCCGGCTCACCTAGATTCGGCTCCGACCGGCCTTGAATCCAGCCATCAGCATCGAAAATCTCTCGATTGCGTTGCGTTTTGTACGGTAACACGCTGTTACCGTACAAAACGCAACGGTATTCAGTCGATTTCCGTCACCTTTTGTACGGTAGCCTCACAGTAGCGGTCGAAACGCAACGTTTGCGGCTTCGCAGACATCCGTTCAGCGGTTCAGGCGCGTTCAGCAGTTCAGCCTTCGTCAATCGCAATCACCCTCGCAAGTCACAATCGCACAGCCAGCAATCACACCATCGCCACCAGCGCGAAAGCATACGCAAACGCCGCCAGACCGAATATCAGCACCGGCATCAGCACGAAGCCGAGCCATGCCGCGCGCACGGAGGAGTTCAATCCCAGCTGCAGCTCACGCCACCAGCGGCATGAAACGATGGCCAGCGCCACCATCACGGCGACGACGATGAGCAGCCCGCCGAGCGCATACCAGGTGGAGCTTGACGAGGCGAACAGCGGAGCCGAAACATTGAGCGCATCCGCATCATGCAGGGCGCGCATGACCCGGGCGGTGACAACCCACGCGCCGGCGGCGACAGCAGTCACGCCACCGAGCACGAAGGAGGAGAGCGAGCGCACCAGCTCGGTACGTTGCTCGCGCAGCATCTGGCGCAGGAATCCGCCGATGATGAGCAGTGCCAGCAGCACCAGCGCAGTCGAGGCCCAATGCGAGATCGCGGTCCCCAGCAAGGCCAAGGCGCCATCCGCGGCGCAGGTGCCTGTGGACGATGCCTGCAACGAAGTCTCCGGGATGATAATGCATTCCCCGCTCGAGCCCAGGATATCGGCAGGAAGCGCCGCAGCAACTATCGAAGCCACGCCCACAATCGCAGCTACGACGCGCGCCACTGTGTCAGAGCGCAACGGCCAGGCGACGACGAAGGCCAGCAGCGCAGCCAACGCCAGCACAGTGACGACATTTTCACTAATCCCCCACAACCAGCCTGCGGCGCAAGCCAGCGCGAAAATCGCATAGGCGGCCAGTTGCACGACCATCATGACTGTAGCGGACGGCGCAGCGCTGCCCGGCCGGGAATCACCAGCGAAATCATCGCTCATAATCGTTCCTCTCTGTATGGCTCGTATGTATGGCCCGTATGGTCGGACCATCCGCCCATGTGCCGCAGCTGCGAGGCCATACGATATCATGGCGATATCAGGCGAATACCACGCTAAAGAATATGGTTCTCAATGTAGCCGCATGTGTCCACAACCTGCGCCTACAATACACAGCAGGCATGATGCGAGACCGTGGTCGTAACGACTGTGGCGATACTCTGTACTTCCAGAGAACCCGTGAAAGAGGAGGTTGCGTGACCGATCTTACGCTGATGACGTCCGCCGGCGATCCAGCTTCGGTGCTGCCTTCTCTTGCCCTGCTTTCCCACCGCGTGCGCGTGCTGCCAATGGACGCCGCGAGCCTGGTGAAGATGCCTGAGAACACGATTCTCTTCCTCGATGCCCGCGATGATCTCGCCACCGCGAAAACCCTGTGCCGCTTGGTGCAGGCCACGGGCCTGAGCACTCCTATCATGCTGATACTGACCGAGGGCGGCTTCACAGTCGTCAACTCGCAGTGGGGCGTGTCGGATGTGGTCGTGGCCAGCGCCTCGCCCGCCGAGGTCGAGGGGCGGCTGCGGCTGGTCTCCGAGCGCGGCAATCAGGTCATGGTACACACCGCTGGCAACGAAGAGGTGCCTGAGCAGGGCGAGGATGGGCAGATTCGCAGCGGCGATCTGATGGTGGACACCAACGGCTACACCGCCAGTCTGCACGGTCATCCGATCGACCTGGCATATAAGGAATTCGAGCTGCTCAAGTATCTCGTGCAGCATCCCAATCGGGTCTTCACCCGCGCCCAGCTGCTGCAGGAAGTGTGGGGCTACGACTATTACGGCGGCACGCGCACCGTCGACGTGCATATCCGGCGCCTGCGCGCCAAGCTGGGCGGCGAATACGAGCATCTGATCGGCACCGTACGCAACGTCGGCTACCGCTTCGACCCGCCGGAGGGCGAGAAGCCCGCAGCGGTCGAGGCCGCGCAAGAGGCCCAGGAAGCGCAGTCCGCGCAGAATATGCAGGACGCGCAGGATGCCGAAAGCACCCACGGCGTCGACGATATCGATGATGAAGCTGCAGGCCAGCCGGCTGCCGATTCGAACCCATCGCACGGCGCACAGCGCTGAGGGCGCGGCACTATGCCACGGGAATCAAAGCGCGCGCTGCATGCCAGAATGCAGGAGGAGTATGCGCTGCTATGCGAGGAGATACCCGAGCCGAAATGCGCGCTGGATTTCTCCACGCCGCTGCAGCTGCTCATCGCGACGGTGCTGAGCGCGCAGACCACCGATAAGCGCGTCAATACCGTCACGCCGATACTGTTCAGCGAGTATCCCAGCGCCGCCGAGCTCGCTGCGGCAAGCCCCGAGCGCGTCGAGGACATCATTCATCCGCTGGGCTTCTACCATTCAAAATCCGCGCATATCATTGCGCTGGCTGACCAGCTGCAGGAGCGCTTCGACGGCGTGGTGCCGCAGCGCATGGAGGAGTTGGTGACCTTGCCCGGCGTGGGCAGGAAAACCGCGAATGTGGTGCTGGGCAATGCCTTCGGCGTCCCCGGCTTCCCCGTCGACACGCATGTGATGCGCGTGACCGGCCGGCTGCGCTGGCGTTCGGACTGGCGCTCCACACACCCCGATCCGGTGCGCATCGAACGGGAGATCACCGCATGCTTCCCGCCCGAGGAATGGACCGATCTGTCTCACCGGCTGATACTGCACGGGCGCGCCATATGCCATGCCCGCAAGCCCGACTGCGCGAACTGCCCGCTGAATGCAACGTGCCCCAGCTCCGAGGTATGAGCATGCCGAGATATAACCGCGCTGAGATATAACCGTGCTGAGGGCCGAAGTATGACCGTGCTGCGCGTCGCCAGCACCGCAATCATGAATACACGATACGAACACGACAACTATGAACACGGCAACGAGGATGGATTCGCCATATGACACAGCAGACACAGCACCGCACGCACGACGCCGCCAAACGCTGGGGCGTTTTCGTGACCGTCGCCGCCGCACTGTTCGCGCTTGTCTGGCTCGCCTGGTCGGTGCTCAACCGGCCGAGCTTCCTTCCCGGCATCAACCCGCTGCAACGCAATACGACGGTGACGGTCGGCTTGCGTCAGGCGCCGGCCTCACTCGATATCCGCACGCAGGGCGGTCACGCCGTCGAGCAGGCGCTGCTCGGCAACGTCTATGAGACGCTGGTGCAGCGCAATCAGAGCAATCAGCTCGAACCGGGGCTTGCCAGCCAGTGGAAGGTCTCCAAGGACGCGCTGAGCTACACGCTCACGCTGCGCCCAAACCTGCGCTTCTCGAACGGGGATCGGCTTGACGCCGCCGACGTCGTGTGGTCGTTGCAGCAGGCAGTCAAGGGGCATTTCGTTGGCTCGGATGCGCTGAGCGGGCTGAAATCGGTTGAGAATCAAGGCTCCTCGACTATCGTCATCACCTTGGCGAATCCCAATCCCACGCTGCTGCGCGCGCTGTCCGGCAGGGCCGGCATCGTCTACGACGCGCAGGCCAATGTCGACTACTCGCGCGGCGCGGTCGGCTCGGGGCCCTTCATCATCTCCGGCTACCAGCCCGGGCAGTCCATCACCTTCAAGCGCAACGGAACTTATTCAGCCCAGCGGGCGGCGTCCTCGCAGGTGACGCTGCGCTACTACCCCGATGACGTCTCGCTGCTGTCGGCACTGCGCAACAACGACGTGAACATGGCGATACCCGACAATCCGAACCTGGATGCCAGCGCCACGGGAGACCCCAGCCTGAAAGTCGTCGATGGCATGAGCACATCGAAAGTGCTGCTCGCCTTCAACAACAGCGCCAACGCCATCTTCTCCGACCAGCAGGTGCGCCAGGCGACGCGCTACCTTGTCGACTCCGCCGCAATCGCGCACGCGCAGCCCGATGCCGCAGCGGCTTTGGGCGGCCCCATCAGCCAGCTTGAGCCGGGCTATGAGGACCTGACGGGCCTGTTCCCGCACGACAGCGCCAAGGCATCCTCAATGCTGTCGTATTTCAGCGCCTCGTATCTGGGCACGATGACCTTCCTCGTTCCGCAGCGCTATCAGGCGCTTGGCGAGACCATCACGCAGCAGCTGCAGGACAGCGGATACTTCCATGTGCAGATGCAGGTGGTCGATGACGCGACGCTGAACGATCGCATGGCCAAGGGCGATTACACGATGGCGCTGATGACGATGGACGAAACCGGTGACGCAAGCGCCTTCGCCAATGCCAATTCGGTGTTCCACTACGAAAACGGCGACGCCCAGCGCCAATATGCGGACGCTTTGCGCGCCACCAACGGCGACGACTACCGCAAGGCCACGCAGGCTTTCGCGCGTACGGTGAGCCAGGACGCAGCCAGCGACTGGCTGTACACGCGCAAGGATCGCATCGTCGCCAAGGCCAAGCTCGAAGGATATCCGAAGAACATGGTGGATCAGATATTGCCGCTGCAGAATCTGGCGATGAAGTAGCCATTTCAGTATGTCACCAAGGCTTTCTAGACTTGGACTTCATGACTGATCAGGACAAGAGCAACGCCACCGACGATGGCATCGATAATAGTATCGACGCGAAGCTGATCCCGCTTCCCGACAAAGTGGGGGTCGAGGGGCTTGAAGGCAAGTGGCGTTCGGTGTGGGACGAGACAGGCGTGTACCGTTTCCGCAATTCGCGCGACCGCAAAGCCGTCTACTCCATCGACACCCCGCCGCCCACCGTCTCCGGCTCGCTGCATGTGGGGCATGTGTTCTCCTACACGCATACCGACGTGATCGCGCGCTACAAGCGCATGCGCGGCTATGACGTGTTCTACCCGATGGGCTGGGACGACAACGGCCTGCCGACCGAACGGCGCGTGCAGAACTACTACGGCGTGCGCGTGGATACGTCGCTCAAGTACGATCCTGATTTCAAGCCGCCCTTCGAGGGCACGGATGGCAAGAAGATCAACGCCAAGGACCAGGTGCCGGTCAGCCGCCAGAACTTCATCGAGCTGTGCGAACAGCTCACCGGGCAGGACGAGAAGCTGTTCGAGGCGCTGTGGCGCTCGCTGGGCATGTCGGTGGATTGGAGCCAGACCTACCATACGATCGGCGAGCATCCGCGGCGCGTGGCGCAGAAGGCGTTCCTGCGCAATCTGGCGCGCGGTGAGGTCTATCAGAAGGACGCGCCGGGCCTGTGGGATGTGACCTTCCAGACCGCCGTGGCGCAGGCCGAATTGGAAAGCCGCGAATACCCCGGCTTCTACCATCGCATCGCCTTCCGCTTCGCCGACGGCACGCCGATCTACATCGAGACGACCCGCCCCGAACTGCTCGCCGCCTGCACTTCGCTGATCGCCAACCCCGAGGACGAGCGCTACAAGAAATATTTCGGACAGGAAGTCTATTCCCCGCTGTTCAAGGTCAAAGTGCCGGTGCTGGCGCATCCGGCCGCCGAAATGGACAAGGGCGCAGGCATCGCCATGTGCTGCACCTTCGGCGATATGACCGACGTCGAGTGGTGGCGCGAGCTCAAGCTGCCCACCCGGCCGATTATCCAGCGCAACGGTCGCATCGCAATGGGCACCCCGGAATGGATCACCGACGAAGGCGGGCGCGAGATCTTCGCGCAGACCGCCGGCAAGACCACGTTCTCGGCCCGCAAGATCATCGTGGACGCGCTGCGCGAATCCGGCGACTTGGACGGCGAACCGACACCGACCGATCGTATGACGAACTTCTACGAGAAGGGCGACAAGCCGCTCGAAATCGTCACCTCGCGCCAATGGTACCTGCGCAACGGCGGCACCGACGAGGCGCTTAACGCACAGCTGATCGAGCGCGGCAAGGAGCTGCAGTTCCATCCGGACTTCATGCGCGTGCGCTACGAGAACTGGGTGCACGGGTTGAACGGCGACTGGCTCATTTCGCGCCAGCGCTTCTTCGGCGTGCCGTTCCCGCTGTGGTACCCGGTCGACGCGAATGGTGAGGCCGACTACGCCCACCCGCTCACCCCTGCCGAAGACCAGCTGCCCATCGACCCGACCAGCGACGTGCCAGCCGGATACACGGAATCGCAGCGCGACCAGCCGAATGGCTTCGTGGCCGAGCAGGACATCATGGACACCTGGGCCACCTCCTCGCTCACCCCGCAGATCGTGACGCACTGGGCCGAGCCGGACGAGGCCAGCCAGGCGCTGTTCAAGGCGACCTTCCCCATGGACCTGCGCCCGCAGGGCCAGGACATCATCCGCACGTGGCTGTTCAGTTCCGTGGACCGCGCGCACTTGGAGAACAAGTGCCTGCCGTGGGCGCATACCGCGCTTTCCGGCTGGATTCTGGACCCCGACCACAAGAAGATGTCGAAGTCCAAGGGCAACGTCGTTGTGCCCAACGAGCCGATCGAGAAGTTCGGCGCGGACGCGGTGCGCTACTGGGCTGCCTCCGCACGCCTCGGCCTGGACGCCACCTACGACGAGGGCCAGATGAAGATCGGGCGGCGCCTGGCGATCAAGCTGCTCAACGCGACCAAGTTCGCGCTGGCGATCGGCCGCGAAGACGAGAATCACCATGTCGGCGAAGGCGGTTCGCAGGTGTGGAAGCCTTCGGACGTGACCGAGGCGCTGGATCGCTCGGTTATGGCCTCGCTCGCACAGGTCGTGCGCGAATCCGGGCAGGCGCTTGATTCCTACGAGCATTCCAAGGCTCTGGAAGCCATCGAGACCTTCTTCTGGCAGTTCTGCGATGACTATATCGAGCTGGCGAAGAACCGCGCGTATGGCACCGCTGACACGACCGGAAAGGTGCCAACGGAGGCCGCCGTACTGTCTGCACGCACGACGCTCGGTCTTGGTTTGGATGCCTTTGCACGGCTGCTCGCGCCGTACCTGCCCTACGCCACGGAAGAGGTGTGGTCGTGGATGCACGACGGTGCTGGCTCCGTGCATCGCGCCGCATGGCCGGACGCCGGGCTGTACGAGCAGGCGGCTGCCGGGGCTGGTACGGCTGATGCCGATACATCTGCCGCTGACACCTCCGCCGATATCTTGCTGTGGGCGGGCAAAGCGTTGGCCGAGCTGCGCGGTCTGAAATCACATGCCAAGGTCTCCATGAAGACTCCGATCCTCTCCGCCACGCTGCTGGTGCCCACTGCTGGCGTGCAGGCAGTGCAGGCGGCAATCGACGACATAGCAGAAGCCGGCCGCGTCACCGGGCCGCTGGATGTCCAAGCAGCCGAAGCCTCCGAAGGCGAGTCGAGCGAACCGACCGTAACCGTCGCCGCCAGCGAACTCGGCGAGCCTCCGGCCAAGAAGCCGAAGCGCTGAACGTAAGCCGGATACGACAAGCGGCCCGGGAGCCTGGTAAGGGCTTCCGGGCCGCTTGTCGTATGGCTGGCGTCCGCAGAACGTCGTCTTTTGTACGCTAACTCAGCCCTAGCGTGCAAAAGACGACGCAATCAGCCCTCATAACGTTACATTTTGTACGGCAGCATCGCGTTAGCGTGCAAAAGGCGACGGAATATAGGTTTATCTGCCTATACGCCGCGAATCGCGCATGAAGCACCGCAGAGTCACGCGAAGACGTCGAGCACTTGGGGGCCTCCCCCGGCGGCTGCGATGCGGGCGTGGCGCTTCTTGGTTTCGGTGACGACGAATTCTCGATACATTTCAGCGATGTCCGGATCCAGTCCAGCGTCCTCGGCAATGCGATGCAGACGCTGAATCTGATAGTCCTCGCGCTGGTAATCCGCTGGAGCGAACCCCGCTTCGGCCTTGAGCTGGCCCACTTGGGCCGTGGCCTTGAAACGCTCGGCAAGCAGCGCGATGGCCGCGCCGTCGATGTTGTCGATGGATTGGCGCAGCTGCGTGATGCGCGCGACTACCACCGCTACTTTCGGATTATGCTCGGCCTGCGCCGCATCGATGGTCGTGCTGCGCCAGTCGCCGTTCTCGCTATCGGTATCACTATCGGTCATACTTCACACAGTAGCGCACGGTTCAGTCGAGCAGTTTTCATCCATATTGCGTAGGTGCTGAATTTTCGGCTCACGATATGCCAAGGGCCGGATGGCATCTGCAATGCTATCCGGCCCCTAGCATCAGCGCTGAATTCAGCCTGTCTAGTTCAGCCCGCTCTGGTGCATGATCGCGGTGAGGAAGTCGCGGTTCGTAGCGGTTTTCTTCAGGCGCGGCACCAGCGTCTGGTAGGCCTGCTCGGGCTCAAGCCCGCCGAGCAGCCTGCGCAGGCGATAGATGACCGGCAGCTCGTCGCTGGCGGTGATGAGTTCCTCGCGGCGTGTGCCGGAGGCGTTGACATCGATGGCCGGGAAGAGGCGCTTGTCGGCCAGCTCGCGGCTCAGGCGCAGCTCCATGTTGCCGGTTCCCTTGAACTCTTCGAAGATGACTTCGTCCATCTTGGAGCCGGTTTCCACCAGCGCCGAGGAGATGATGGTGAGCGAACCGCCGTTTTCGATGTTGCGGGCCGCGCCAAAGAACTTCTTGGGCGGGTATAAGGCCTGCGCGTCGACGCCGCCGGACAGGATGCGTCCGGAGGCCGGTGCGGAAATGTTATAGGCGCGGGCCAGACGGGTCATGGAGTCGAGCAGCACGACCACATCCTGACCAAGCTCCACGAGACGCTTAGCGCGCTCGATAGCCAGCTCGGCGACCGTGGTGTGGTCCGAAGCCGGGCGATCGAAGGTCGAGGAGATGACCTCGCCCTGTACCGTGCGCTCCATGTCGGTGACCTCTTCGGGGCGCTCGTCCACGAGCACGACCATAAGATGCACTTCGGGATTGTTCGTCGCAATCGAATTGGCGATATTCTGCAAGGTGATGGTCTTGCCGGCCTTCGGCGGGGAGACGATCAGGCCACGCTGGCCCTTGCCAATCGGCGCGACGATGTCGACCAGGCGGCCAGTGAGCCTATTCGGCGTGGTCTCCTGCTTGAGCCGCTCCTGCGGATAGAGCGGCGTGAGCTTGGAGAAGTGCGGACGGCTTACGGAATCCTCGATGCTCATGCCGTTGATGGTGTCAATCGACTGCAGCGGCACGAATTTCTGCCGCTGGTTGCGCCGATCGCCTTCGCGAGGCGTGCGAATCGAACCTTGCACGGCATCGCCTTTGCGCAGGCCGTACTTCTTGACCTGACCCATCGAGACATAGACATCGTTGGGGCCGGGAAGATATCCGGAGGTGCGCACGAAGGCATAGGAATCGAGCACATCGACAATGCCTGCCACGGGCACGAGATCGTCCGACGCCTCCTCGCGGCGGTTGTCGCGGCGCTCATCGCGCTCGTCGCGGTTATTGGTATTGGCATTGTTGTTGCCATAATCCCGGTCGCGGCCGCGCATATGGCGCTGACGGCGATCGGAACCGTTGTTGCGATCATTGCGGTCGTTATGGTCATTGCGGTCGCTATGCTCGTTGCGCTCGTTGCGCTCATTACGATCGCTGCAGTCGCGGGTGCGCCGCACGAACTCACGCTCGTGTTCGTGCTCATGGGCGTCTTCCTTCGCACCCTCGCCCGCGTCCTCGTGGTCCTGCACGGGCAGCGAGGCGAGAATGTCATTCAGATCGCGCACAGCGTGCGGATCATGCTCCTCTTCCTGCTTCGTCGTACGATGACGGCGGCGGGGCTGATCGAGATCAGACTGCGCGGTATTGCGCTGCCTACGCTTGTCAGCGCCCTCGTTGCGTTTGGGTTCGGGAAGCGCAAGATCCAACTCATCAAGCAGATTCGCGCTCTCATCGCTCTTGCGAACGCGACGACGTATGCTACGAACATGATCCTGCGCAGGATGTTCGTCTTGCACCGGAGTCTGTGATGCGCCCTTCGATGCACTATCAACTGCCGACGATGCTGACGATTGCGCAGGCGATGCGGCAGGTGCCGCTGGAGCAAATGGGGTCAACGATGCCACAGCCTTCGCTGATTCATCCTCGCGGGCCTCAGCCTGCGCCTTCCCGGCGGCCGAATTGCCATTCCCTTGCGCATCCTGACTGTCGGATGCCTTCTTTGCAGCGGCGCTGCTCTTCGGTTTGCTGCCGCGCACCGTGACGCCCGCTGGCGCCTGCCCACCCGAACGAGCCGCCTGCAAAGTGGCGAGCAATTCGGGCTTACGCATCGTCGACGTGCCCCGAAGTCTCATTTGCTTGGCGAGCTCCTTGAGCTCAGGCAGCTTCATATCCTCAATATTCTGGCTTGTTGCCACTAGTGTTGCCTTTCCTTGGCTCCCGCCGACACACTGCCGGAGAGCTTTACGAAAAAGATGCGGTAAAAACCGCTATGAACGCTCAAGACCATCGCAACCGGCCGTTGAACTGAGGTTTACTGTACAACGTGGCGGCGACCAGCGCAAACAGGGCATCATTGCCCAATGCCATTTCGCCCTATACCACGCATTGAGGCGGGGCGAATATCGCATTGTTGAATATGCCAATGCAATACATCCGCCCCGCCTCATGCAGTCAATCAGTGCACTCAATCAGTGCACTCAATCGAAGCAGTCAATCAAAGCACCCAGTCGGCTAAGCTATCCGGTTGTTTCATCATCTGCCCCGGCTACTGCCTCACTTCTTCTCGTGATAGGACTTCTCGGTGTTCACCGACCACACGTTGCGCTTCGAGGTCTTGCCGGTCTGGATATTGCCGACGGCCTCGATGGCGCTGGCCATCGAATGATCCTGGTTGTTGTAGCGATGCTGTCCGTTGCGGCCCACGCAGTACAGGTTGCCGAAGGAATCGAGGTATTCGACCAGCTCGGGCATATGCTCGTAAGTGTCGAAGTAGGCTGGGTAGGCCTTCTTGACGCGCTCGCGATGCGAGTCGAGCACATCCGTCGGGCCGTTGATGAGCCGCATGCGGGTGAGCTCCTTGATGGCGAATTTGGTGGCTTCCTCGTCGCTCATATTCCAGAAGTCGTCGTTTTCCTGGCAGAAGTATTCGAGGCCGACCCACACGGTGTCGTCGACATCCTTGACCAGGTACGGGCTCCAATTGTTGAAGATCTGCACGCGGCCGACCTTGTAGCCCGGGTCCTGCACATAGATCCAGCAATCCGGCACGATCTGCGGGTCGCCGAGCGTGGGGATGTCGGTCGTGTTCTGGATGCGCAGGTGCTTGACGAGCAGACCGATGGTCACGAAGTCGCGGTACGGCAGGCCGTTGGCGACATGAATCATGTCTGCGGGGACTGCCTTGCCTTGGGTCTCCTTGGCGTCGGTTGCAGAAGCTTCAGCGGCCTCGGCGGCTTTCTTCGCAGCGACACCGTCAGCCGGTCCTTCGGCCAGCGCATTGATCAGGTCCTTGACCGGCATCGAGGAGATGAACTGATCGGCCTTGAGCTCGGTGCTTTTACCTTCGGAATTGACATAAACCACCGAAGCGATCTTGCCGTTCTGCTGGCGAATCTCGCTCACGCGCGCATCGGTGATGACCTTGGCACCGTTCTCGACGCACTGCGATTCCACGGTTTCCCACAGCTGGCCGGGGCCGAGCTTGGGGTACCAGAACTCTTCGATCAGGGAAGTCTCGACCTGGCTGCTGTCGCGCTTCTTCGGCATCATCTTGAGCACCGCGTTCTTGAGCACCGCAACCACGTCGAGGCCTTTGACGCGCTGCGCGCCCCAATCCGAGGAAATCTCCTTGGGCGGACGGCCCCAGACCTTCGTGGTGTAGCCCTCGAAGAACATCGAGTAAAGCTTGCGGCCGAAGCGGTTGATGTAGAAGTTCTCGAGATTGTCTTCCGGCAGCTTGCGGAACATCGAATTCAGGTAGCTGAACCCGACCTCCATCGTGAGCTTGAAGCCGAGCGCCTTGAGCAGCCCCGGGGTCAGCGAGATCGGGTAGTCGAGGAAATGATGGTTCCAGAAGATGCGCGAGACGCGGTGGCGCTTGAGCATGACCTTGTCGGTGAGTTCCGGATCCGGGCCACCGGGCTCCAAATCATGATGCCGGCCGAGCTTCTTGTCGTCGTAGGACGGCGCGCCCTGCAGCGGCAGAATGTTCTTCCACCAGTCCATGATCCGGTCGTCCTTGGAGAAGAAGCGGTGGCCGCCGATATCCATGCGGTTGCCGTTGTGCTTGACCGTGCGCGAGATGCCGCCGAATTCCTTCGTGGCTTCCAGCACCGTCACATCGTAGTGATCGGCGCCGCCGTCCTTGACGAATTCCCACGCGGCAGTAAGGCCGGCGGGTCCACCGCCGATGATCACGATGGATTCCTTCTGCGTCACATTGACCTCCTATAAGCAAATAAATCGTTCATACTCTACCCGATGCAGCTTGCCGTGCCGCCAAAACCGGCAAATATGCACGAATGCACCGCATCATGCGTGTGTTCTGTATATTGTGTTCTGTATATATCGTGGAGCCCTAGCTGAGCACTGCATGCCATGCGCCTAAGACCTATGCCCTAAGCCAGATGCAATGCCCAATCAAACCCACTACTCAGTCAAACCCACTACTCAGCTAAACCCTATGCTCAGTCAAGCGAATCGGGAATGTCGATATCCGATTTCTGGACTTCCTCCACGTTCACGTCCTTGAAGGTGACGATGCGCACGTTCTTGACGAAGCGCGAGGAGCGGTAGACGTCCCACACCCAGGCGTCAGTGAGCTGGACGTCGAAATAGACGTCCTGCCCGGCCGAACGCACGTTGAAATCAACCTTGTTCGCCAAGTAGAAGCGCCGTTCGGTCTCCACCACATAGGTGAAGAGCTTGATGACGTCGCGGTACTCCCTGTAGAGCGAAAGCTCGGCGTCGGTTTCGTAGTTGTCAAGATCCTCGGCGCTCATTGACTGCCTTCCTTGTCGTTCTTGCGGCTGCGTCCCAGGCTGCGCCACCAGGCCTGCTTGGACGATTTGCGCTCGGTCGAGGCAAAGGGCCAGCTGCCTTCCTGGGATGAGCCGTCATCCGTTCCCGGAATAGTATCGTGCGCCTCAGCGCTGCCCGCGTCGGCACCGCCTTGCTGCAGATTGCGCGCCAGCGATTCCAGCGCGGCGTCGCCGTCATCGCCTGCGTCGCCCAGCTCGGGCTCGCGAATCTGCGATTTCGGCTGGGATGGCGCCTGCGCTCGTGTCTGTGCGTCGTCACCGGCACGCCCGGCAGCATTGGCATCTCCGCTAGCTTCGCTGGAACTGCCGGGTTTGCCGCCGCGCGATTCTTGCGTAGCACTGTTTGCCGCAGCGCCGTCTGTCGCAACGCTACGCGCATGCTGTTCGATGGCAAGCGAATGCTCGCGGGCGCTCAGCGCCTCACGCACGCCGGGATTGTCCTCAATCACATGCATGCCGAAGGCGTCAAGCGACCTGATCGGGTCGTATTCGTCCACCAGCGTTTCCAGCACATGCTGGTCCTGATACTGGCCGTTTTCGGCATCCCACAGCGCATCGCGCGAGGTGCCGGCGAGCACGAAACCTAGGGACTGATAGACCCAGAGCGAGCGGGAGTTCTTCTCCGGCACCGAAACCCAGATCCGGTGCAGGCCGAGTCCGGCCGGCTGCGGCGCGAAACCGTAGGTCATCACGCGCGGCATCGCATCACGCGAGTAGCCGCGGCCGCGATAGTCCTTGCCCAGAATCACCTGGATGCGCGCCGAACGGGCCCAGCCATCGATGTCGATCAGGAAAATCATGCCGATGACAATGTCCTCAGCCTTGGCGGACTGATGCTCATCGTCACGCGGGGCATCCGAAAGCACCGCCCATGCGAGCGTGCGGCGGGATTCGGGGTCCCCCACCCCGGATTCGTCCGATGCCAGGCCTTGCGACCATGCAACCGAACGACGTACCCACGCGTGCACGGCGGCCCGCTCGGATTGGGAGTCCTTGCCGGTGATTCTGGATGCGCCGTGGAAGGCGTCCAGAGGGTCGAGAAGGTCCAGATCATCGAGTGTCGCCGGGCGCAGCCGCACCATTTCACCGCGGATGGGCGGGATGGCGATGCGCTCGGGCAGGCTCCTTGGCATCACTTCGTCCAAGGGAGGTTCAGCATTGTCTGACATTCGTTTTCATTCCTCACATCATCGCTTAATCGCTATAGCTGCTATCGTACTCGTCAGGCTGATGGAATCCAGAACGTGACCTGAATTACGCCAAGCGCGACCCGCTTCCCCCACACAGTGCGCACAACCTGAAATCGTACATTCGCCACGCAAACCATATCATTGGCGTGACATTTGTACTAGCTTCACCCTTTGCTAGTACGTTCGTCACGCAAACAGCCTGGTTTGCGTGACGAACGTACTAGTAGCAACGTCTGCCTTCGCGCCGACCAACGTGCAAACCACAAGGAACGGGCCCGTCTCGTTTGCTCCGATTCGCGCAGGAAACGGGGTAAACGGGCCGGACCCGTTATGCGAAATCGCGTACAGCGCGCACTCAGCCCTTGATCTTGCTCATGACGGCCTTGGTGACGGCTTTGGCGTCGGCCTGGCCGCGCGTGGCCTTCATTACGGCGCCGATGATGACACCCATAGGCTTCATGTTGCCGCTCTTGAGCTTCTCGACCACGTCCGGATTGGCTGCGAACGCTGCTTCCACGGCCGACTCGATCGCGCCAGTGTCCTCGACGATCTTGTAGCCGTGCTGCTTGACGACTTCGGCCGGAGTGCCTTCGCCCTTGAGCACGCCTTCGACGGTCTGCTTGGCGAGTTTGTCGTTGAGCTTGCCGGAGGCGACGAGCTTCTCGACCTCGGCCACATCGGCCGGGGTAATCGGCAGCTCCTCAAGCGACACGCTGCGCGCATTGGCTTCGCGGCTCAGCTCGCCGAGCCACCATTTGCGTGCACCGGCAGCCTTCGCTCCGGCCTTGACGGTCGACTCGATGAGATCGAGCGCATCGGCATTGAGCACATCGCGCATCTGCAGGTCGCTCAGGCCCCATTCCTTCTGCAAACGGTTGCGGCGAGCGCGCGGCATTTCGGGCATCTGGGTTTCGAGCTCGGCGATATGCTCCTTGGTGACGTGCACCATGACCAGATCGGGGTCCGGGAAGTAGCGGTAATCGTCAGCATCCGACTTGACGCGGCCGCCGGCGGTGGACTGCGAGGCCTCATCCCAGTGACGGGTCTCCTGCAGAATCTCCCCGCCGTCGCTCAGAATGGCGGCCTGACGGCGAATTTCGTACTGGATGGTTTTCTCGATGCCGCGGAAAGAGTTGACGTTCTTCGTCTCCGAGCGGGTGCCGAGCGGATCGTCAGGCGTGTTGCGCAGCGAGATATTGACGTCGGCGCGCATATTGCCCTGCTCCATGCGGGCGTGCGAGATGTTCAGCGCGCGCACGATGTCGCGGATGGCGCGAACGTAGGCCCCGGCGATTTCCGGCGCACGCTCGCCCGCGCCCTCGATGGGCTTGGTGACGATTTCGATAAGCGGCACGCCAGCGCGGTTGTAGTCGACCAGCGAGTGGTCAGCGCCTTCGATGCGGCCGTCGGCGCCGCCCACATGGGTGTTCTTGCCGGCATCGTCCTCGACGTGCGCGCGTTCGATCGGCACGCGGAACATCGTGCCATCCTCCAGCTCGACATCGAGATAGCCCTCGCCGTTCAGCGGCTTGTCGTACTGCGAGATCTGGTAGTCGCGCGGCATGTCAGGGTAGAAGTAGTTCTTGCGGGCGAACTGGCTCCACTCGGCGATATCGCAGTGCAGCGCCAGCCCGAGCTTGATCGCGTAGTCGATCGCGGTCTTGTTGACCACCGGCAGCGAGCCGGGCAGCCCCAGGCTCACCGGGGTGAGCTGTGTGTTCGGCTCTCCGCCGAACTCGATGTGCGCCGGGCAGAACAGCTTGGTGTTGGTGCTCAGCTCGACGTGCGTCTCCAGACCGATGACCGGGTCGAATTTGGCGACGGCATCGGCGTATTTCATCAGTTTTTCAGCCATGATTTCATTCCTTCCGATGCGTTACTTCGCGAGATTCTTCAGCCAGGAGGCGTTCATCGAGCGCCAAATCGGACCGTTCCAACGCTCTTCGAGCGCCGCTTCGAGCGCCGCCGCCGGCTTGTAGAGTAGGTCGTCGCGCTTCTGGGGCGCGATGAGCTGGAAGCCGACCGGCAGACCGTCGTCACTCAGGCCCGCCGGAATGCTCATGGCGGGGGTGCCGGCGAGGTTCGCGGGAATCGTCGCGATATCGTTCATATACATGGCCAGCGGATCGTCCATCTTCTCGCCGAGCTTGAACGCCGTGCTGGGCGAAGTCGGGGAGACGAGCACATCGACCTGCTCGAAGGCCTTGTTGAAATCCTCGATGACCAATGTGCGCACCTTCTGCGCCGAGCCGTACCATGCGTCGTAATACCCTGCGGACAGCGCGTAGGTGCCCAGGATGATGCGCCGCTTGACTTCGTCGCCGAAGCCGGCTTCGCGCGTGGCGGCCATCATATTAGCCGCCGTCTGGGGCACGCCGTCGGCCGGCATGACGCGTAGACCGTAGCGCATGCCGTCGTAACGGGCCAGATTCGAGCTGACCTCGGAAGGCATGATGATGTAGTACGCGCCGAGCGCATATTCCAAGCGCGGGCAGGAAACTTCGATGACTTCCGCACCCATGTCTTGCAGCAGCTGCACCGCCTCTTCGAAGCGGGCCTGCACGCCGGGCTGATAGCCGTCGCCGCCCAGCTCCTTGATCAGGCCGACTTTCACGCCGTGCAGATCGCGCTTCGCGCCTTCGCGCGCGGCAGCCGCCATCGGGGGCACGGGCATCGGAATCGATGTGGAATCGCGCTCGTCATAGCCGCCGATGACCTCTTGCAGCAGCGCCGAATCAAGCACGGTGCGCGCAACGGGGCCAATCTGGTCGAGCGAGCTGGCCATAGCGATGGCGCCGAAGCGCGACACGCCGCCGTACGTAGGCTTCACGCCTACGGTTCCGGTCAGCGAGCCGGGCTGGCGAATTGAGCCGCCAGTGTCGGTGCCCAGCGCGAGCGGCGCTTCGAAGGAAGCGACCGCCGAGGCCGAGCCACCGCCCGAGCCGCCGGGGACTCTCGTGGTATCCCACGGGTTGTGCGTGGGGCCGTACGCCGAGTGCTCGGTCGATGAACCCTGCGCGAATTCATCCAGATTCGTCTTGCCCAGCAGCGGCATGCCAGCCGCCTTGAGCTTTTCGATGACGGTCGCATCGTAGGGCGGCACCCAGCCTTCGAGAATCTTCGAAGCAGCCGTGGTGACGATGCCCTTGGTCACAATCATGTCCTTGATCGCGATCGGCACGCCGGCAAGCTCCGGCAGGCCCTCGGTCTCGCCCTTGGCATGCTTGGCGTCGAAGGCATCGGCCTGAGCCAGCGCCTCATCGCCGGAGACCTGCAGGAAGGCATTGATCTGCGGCTCGGCGGCTTCGATGACGGCCAGATGGGCCTCGACCAGTTCGCGGCTGGACGTATCGCCGGACTTGATTGCGGCTGCCTGCTCGGCGGCGGACAGCTGTACGAGTTGCGTGGTATCGCTCATCTCACTCCTCCCCTAGGATTCTCGGAGCCACGAACATGCCGGCCTCGGAGCGCGGCGCGCCCGCAAGCGCTTCTTCCTGCGGCAGCGGCGTAACGGCCTCATCGGGGCGCAGGTAGGCCTCCAGCGGCACCGGATTCGCGGTGGGCGGCACATCGTCGCCAGCGACTTCCTGCACCTTGTTGATGGATTCGGCGATGACGTTCAGCTCGCCCTGCAGGCGGGCGGTCTCCTCATCGGTGAGCGCTATGCGGGCGAGATCGCCCAGATGCTCGATTTCTTCGCGTGTAAACGTAGGCATGGCCTCAACTATATGGACCATATGTGACGTTGCTGGGTCGGGGCAGGGTTGAGGGTGGGGTTGGGTCGGAGCGGAGCCTCGCCAAGTTCGGGGTGAAGCTGTGACGAAGTCGGGGTGGGGTCGCGCGGTAGAGTCGCAGTGGAATCGCGCAACAGGATTGCGTCGCCTTGTGACCGCTAACGTGAGGCTGCCGTACAAAACGCAACGCAATCAGGCTTCAAAACGTTACATTCTATACGGCAAGCTCGCGTTAGCGGTCATTGAGCAACGCCAAACGCACTCGCCAGCACACGTCAGCTTCAGCCCTTGACGTCGCTGCGTCTGATGGCGATGACGCCGATGACATAGAACACCGCCGTCCAAGCCAGGAATATCAACCCGCTTTGCCACCAGACCGGCGAGAACGGCGCGTGGACAAGCGTCGGATTCGGAGCGGGGTTCGGGCCGCGCATGAAATTGCTGATCGACATATCCGGCAGGCACATGGAGATTGACGCAAGCCACCCGAGATGGGAATTGAACGATGAGGTGATGCTGACGATCTGCGAGAGAATCATCAGCAGACCAACCAGCGAGAACACGCCGCCGACCGTGGACCGGCACATCGCGCCCAGACCTTGCGCGAGTACGGCCATCAGCATCAGTATGACCGGCGCTCCCAGAATTACCACGAAAGGCAGTATGTTCTGCTTGGCGGGAATCGGCGTCAGCGAGGAGCCTGCGGTCATCGCGAGCATAATCACCCACGACAGCAGCATGCCGAGCAGTGAGAACACGCCGGTGAATGCTGCCGCTGCAACCGCCTTCGCATTCATGAACATGACCCGCCTGGGGTTGACGCTCAGCGACGCCTGCACGCAGGAGGTCGTGTATTCGCTGGTGATGGCCATGACGCCGAAAATGCCGATGACCAGCGCCACAGTAGCGGCATTCGAGCCGACGGAGGACCACAGTTCGGCGCTGGACACTGGCCTGGGCGTACCGAGCTTTTCCCCGGTATTCAAGTCGATGGTACTGACGTAGGTGATGCTCCACACGCTTAGCGCCGCCATCGCAGGCAGCAGCACTGCGGTGATGCCCATAAGCCACCAAGTCGAGGTCAGACTCGCGAGCTTCACCAGTTCGGCATGCACGCTGCCCCAGAAGCTCAGGCGCAGTCTGCTCGACGCCATGCGCCGCCCGGTCGTGTAGCCGCCGTTCGCGTTGCTCATCGCGCACCTCCTTGCGTCGTCGCCTGCTCGGGTGGTTGCTGGTTGGAGTCGCCGGTTTGCGGTTGTGTCTGCGCCTCTGACTGTGGTGTCTCTGACTGTGGTTGCGGCGGCGTTTGCTCGGGTGCAGCAACCGGCTGATTACCACCAAACTGCGGAGCGTCTGCTCGCGTGCTAGCTGACGGAGTTGGGGCGACTAATTGCGAGACGATCGCCGGGGACGGCGCGTCCAGTTGAGCCGAATCATCCGGCTGCGGGCCAACTGACTGAGCCTGAGCGGCCGCAGCCATTCCTTGTGGTGGCAAAGCTTGCGACGACACTCCATACTGCACGGGCGCCTGGCCGGGAACTTCGCGCGTCACGTATTGCACCTGGCTGTGAGTGAGCATCATGTAGGCGTCTTCCAGCGAAGCCCGCTCCTCGATGAGTTCGTAGGTCACCAGCTGGGCCTGTGCGAACACTTGCGCGGTTCGCTCCAACTGCGCGCCGGTGATGCGCAGCACCGCGCCGCGCTCCGGGTCGGACGACAGCCGTGTAGCCTCGCTGATCTGCACCTGATTCGCGCCTTCGAATATCCTCCTGAGCTTGTCCGGCTCCGGCGTAACGACGCGAATCGCATGCGCCGAATGCTCTGCGACGAAGCGGTCGACCGAAGTCGTTTCGAGGATGCGCCCCTGGCCGATGATCACCAGATTATCGGCGGTCAGCGCGACCTCGCTCATCAAGTGGGAGCTGAGCAGCACCGCCCGGCCCTGACTGGCGTAGAAGCGGCACAATTCGCGCACCCATTTGACGCCTTCAGGGTCGAGGCCGTTCACCGGCTCATCCAGCACAAGATTATGCGGATCGCCCAGCAGCGCCGCCGCAATCGAAAGCCGCTGGCTCATGCCCAGCGAGAACGACCCTGCCTTGCGCTTCCTCACGCTCTCCAGGCCAGTCAGCGCGATAACCTCGTCCACACGCTTCCTGGGAATGCCGTTAGTCAGGGCGAGCGCGAGCAGATGGCTGTATGCCGACCGGCCCTTATGCGCCGACTTGGCATCCAGCACCGCGCCCACCAACGCCATAGGTGACGCGCTCTCGCGGAAGGGTTTGCCGTCGATCAGCGCACGCCCGGCATCAGGCTTGAGCAGCCCCAGCGCAGCACGCATCGTGGTCGATTTTCCTGCGCCGTTCGGCCCGAGGAAGCCCGTGACCTTGCCATCTTCCGCTGTGAAGCTGACCTGATCGAGCGCAATCTTGCCCTTGAACTGCTTGCTGACGCCTTCGATGGTTATCATGCTTAACCACTCTAGCCCACGCACGTTGCAAATGCCGGATTAAGGCCGTTTCGCGTTGTTTGCTGTTCCCAGTCTGCCCTTTGTCTGCCGCCCCCACCACTTACCCACCTTGCCTAGAATCCTGCCCGTTTGCGCTTACCTACCACTGCCGCCTCCCCTTTCCTGTCTGTTCCTGCTGCCAATACCCAGTCTGTGCACCGAAATGTGTCACAACTCCCGCACTAACTTGACCCTTATGCGGGCGTTGTGACGTATAACTAGCCCGAAACGTCACAACCCCCGCAGTAGGTTCGAGATGCTGCAGGAGTTGTGACGTATGACCGCCCACATACATCACAACTCCCGCATAACCCCCATAATCATGCGGGAGTTGTGACTCAGTTCCGGCTAGGCGCTATCAAGGATGTGACCTTGCAGATGGGATCTTGCAGGTAATGTCGCACTCGCAATGCAATAGTCAGTGTCGCGACACGCCGAATCATCAAAAAGGCAAAGCCTTCGACCACATTGCCCTGCACGGCTTTACGCCGGCAAACGTGCACATTTAGCGTGTTCTTATGAGAGTCAATAACGAAATCGAGCAACTGTCCCGTTCCGCACAATCCCAGCGAATGTGCCTGCATGCAGGTGGTGCCGCACAGCGAGCCGCGCTGAGCCGGCGGGTTCGCAGCGGTACGTTCATCAGTCCGCACCGAGGGCTCTACGCCGAGCAATCGTACTGGGCATCTCTCAGCTCTGATCAGCAAACCTTGCATATGTTGCGGTCCTTGGCTTCGCTGCATCCGCATTGGGTGTTTACCGGTCCAAGCGCCGCCGCGGTCTACCGACTCGAATGCTTCCGCTCACTATCAGATGCATGCGTGACCATCGCTACAACCGCTTCGGCCAATGCCCATTCGAGCAGTGCAATTCGTAGAATCTTCGTTACTCATCTTCAACCGATATGCCACGACGGGCTGTCGGTGGTAACGCCTGAACGCATGCTGGTGGATTGCGCGATGCTCTACCCATTCCGCCAGGCGATGCCGGTATTCAATGAAGTTCTGCGGCGGGGTTTCTGTTCTCGCGACCAGGTTCTTGACCTATGCGACAAGCTTCATCGCGACTGCGGGCCGGCACTGCGGCTGTTGCATTATGGTACCGGTGACTGCGAGAACGGCGGTGAATCATTCTGCTTCGCCACGATGATCGAAGGCGGTCTTGTTCCGCCGCGCATGCAAGTCGAGTTCATCGATCCAAGAGCACCCCATAAACGGTACCGAGTCGATTTTGTGTGGATATTGCATGATGGCAGAATTATCGTCGCCGAATTTGACGGCATGCGCAAATACATCGACCCATCCATGACCGATTGGAAGTCGACGCGACAGGTCGTGCACGAAGAGCGGGAACGCGAGGATGCTCTGCGCCGAGCTGGAGTCACCACCATCGTTCGCATCGATTATCAGGAAGCAAAAGAGATCTGGCCGATGATACGCAAGCTTCGCGATGCCGGTGTGCCGCTGCGGCACAATTCTCAATTATTCTGAAGTTTTATTTCGCCTATTCGTTTGCCCCCATATTGCGTAACGGATTTATTCGGTTGCATCATGCGCGAAGACTACGGAGAATTGCAGAGCTTCGATGACTAGGCAAACGGTGCAACTTCCGCACTAACTCGATCCTTATGCGGGCGTTGTGACGTATATGGGCGGTCATACGTCACAATGCCCGCATTATCTTGAACCTACTGCGGGGGCTGTGACGTTTCAGACCGGTTATACATCACAAGCCCCGCATAACCCTCGTAATCATGCGGGAGTTGTGACGCAGGAGAACGGCATGGGGGAGGGTCGGCTCAGATACGAGTCAGACGTGAGCCAAGATTCGGGACTTAGGACTTAAGACTCAGGATTGCTGGATGCCGCGGCCGTGCTGGGCGATCCAGCAGTGCATCGCAACGGCTGCGGCGGCACCGGCGTTGATGGAGCGCACTGAGCCGAACTGCGAGATGTAGACCACGTCGTCGGCCAGTTCGAGCGCCTTGCTCGACAGGCCGGGGCCCTCGGCTCCGAAAAGCATCAGGCAGCGTTCGGGGAACTGGTAGGACTCGATTGGCACTGCGCCGGGGATGATATCCAAGGCGACGACGCGGCCTTCGCACGGCTGCGCCGTAACGTCGTCGTGGTCGGTGTTGACACGGTCGGTGTTGCTGCGGTCAGCATCAGCAGTATCGGCATTGTGCCGGGCTGCATCGATTTCGCGCTGCATCTGCGCGCGCCATGACGACACGAGTTCCTCGATGCTCGGATGATGCTCGACATGCTGGTAGAGCTCGGTCATGAGCGAGCCTTTGCGGTTCCACTTGTGCGGGCCGACGATATGCACCGTTCGGGCGGCGAAGGCGTTGGCGGTGCGCACCATGGAGCCGATGTTGAAATCATGCGTCCAATTCTCCACGGCGACTTCAAAGCCGTGCCGCCCGCGCACATCGAGATCATCGCGAATCGCCTCGACCGTCCAGTATCGGTATCGGTCCAGAACATTGCGTCGGTCGCCTTCATCCAGCAGCGCCGCGTCGTAGCATCCGCTGACAAAATCCGGAATTGCCGGGTCATCAGGACGCGGCGAGTCGGGGTGCTCCTGCGACCACGGGCCGACGCCAATCTGCCTGAAAACCGGTTCGCCCGAAGCCTTTGCCGCTGCCGTGATAGGGTTCGGCTCCCTCATGCCATGCTCCTCATATACTCGTATCTGTATATGCGCGCCGCTACCGCAGCTCGCGCTCCTCGAATACCTGGATGAACGGCACCGCATGCCGCGAATCGTTTACCGTGTCAACGACTTCGACGGATGAAGCGTCATCGCTTGTGTGTACAGAACCGGACTTGTTGACCTTTGTGGCTTCATCGGTCGCGATTCCATCGCCTGCAGCCTCGCCAGCGCCGCCACTCGTGCTGCCATTCGCGCCAAGACCGCCAATCAGCGTCACTATCGCGAGCACCTGAGCCTGCTCATGTTCCACGATGCTGAAATCGAGGTTCAGTTCGTTGCCGTTGCGCAGCGTCACCAATGACGACGTCTGTACATAGGACTTTTCGGACAGCCAGGAATCAAGCAGTATCACACGCTTGCCGCGAATCGAAGGTCCTTTGATTGACGGATAGACGAAGTCCATGACGAAGCCATCAAGCGATTTCCCTTGGCTGGCGGCGGCATGCATGACGGCAATGACCAGCGGCACGGCGGCAGCGGTCAAAGCACCTACAGCATCGAAATCGCCAAAGTTGAAACCCCGCTCATGCAAAGCGTCGAGCACGGCCTCGCCAGCTAACGCAACGCCGCGCTGGTCAAAGGTCACGGCGGATAATTCGCTGAATGGCTTGCCCAACACTGCTTCACGCAGCATCTGCCTGAGTTCGTCCTTGCCGCCGACACCAATCCTGGCGTCGGCGCCTTGCCCGCCATCCCCGGATTCCGGCAGCACACCTCGTTCGTCCGCGCTCATAGCAGTCCCTTTCGCCATTTCGACATTATTGCCTTATCCATACGCCCAGCGTAACCCGCCTCACCGTCATAACCTCGCACAATTCAGTGCATACGGAATCTCTGCCATGCATGACAACAACGACTCCATAGCGCATCACCTGCTGCCGTGCATCGGCTGCTGTGGCAAGCAGCACAAGCAGCACAATTACCGCTGCAAACCGCCCGCTTCTCCTACTCAGTCATCGGATTCGGGCTGGATCTCGGGCGCGGTAAGCTCGCGCAGATTGGCCTTGTCGGGGTCGATCAGCTCAACTGGCTCGATGACCTTGGTATGGTCGATCTTCTGCAGCTTGCGCGCGGTCACCAGAACGCGCGATTCCAAGGACGAAGCGAACTGGTTGTAGGCTCCTACCGTGCGCGTTATGGCCGTGCCGAGCTTGTTGGCCTTGTCGCCGAGCACGGAGAAGCGTTCGTACAACTCACGCGAAAGATCAAACAGTTTCTTCGCATCATCCGTCAGACTCTGCTGCTGCCAGGCGAAGGCAACCGACTTGAGCACGGCCCACAGGGTGACCGGCGACGTGAGTGCAACCTTGCGCGCGAAGGCATCATCCATCAGCGTCGGGTCAGCTTCAAGGGCTGCCTGCAGCAGTGACTCATTGGGAATGAAGGCGATGACGAAATCCGGGGCAGTCTCGAAGGCATTCCAATACGCCTTGTCTCCCAAGGTTTTCACATGCTCCCGCATAGCCTTGGCATGTGCCTGCAGCAAAGCATTACGACGTTCAAGCTCCTCGGGACTCGCAGTCTCGGATATTTCACAAGCCCGCTGGTAATCCGAATACGGTACCTTCGCATCAATCGGAATCGACTTGCCGCCAGGCAGCCGAACGACCATATCCGGGCGCTGAATATGACCCTCCGGATCCGTGACGACGACCTGCGTGTCGAAATCCACATGCTCCAGCAAACCAGCCGACTCCACGATGTTCTTGAGCTGGGCCTCGCCCCAAGCACCGCGCACCTTGTTGTTGCGCAGTGCTGCGGACAGCGAGCTGGTCTCCTTGTCGAGCCGGGTCTGCTGCTCTCCGAGCCCTTTGAGCTGCTCGCCAAGCGCACCCATCTCATGCTTGCGGCCTTCCTCGATCTGCGCGACCTTGAGCTGCAGAGAATCGAGGTTCTTCTGCACCGGGGCAAGCGCGGAAAGCACTTTGCTCTGCTCGGCCAAGGTTTTGGCCTGCGCCTCCTGTTTTCGCTTCGCCTCAGCTTCAGCACGCTCGCGCTCATGCTCCAAGCGAATCTGCTCAGCGCGCTGCGCCTGCGCAAGCTGCGAGGTGACGAAAGACAACTGCTGGTTCAGCCCATCGCACTGGGCACGATACTGGGCGCACCGCGCGGTGAGCTCGCCGACCTGGCGAACTGACTGCTCATTCAGCGCCTTCTGCTCGGCAAGCTGCTCATCGCCTGCTCCTCGCGCCGCATTCTGCCCCTTCGCCTTGCCCAGCACAAAACCCGCGAACAGCGCTAACGCCGCCACGAGCAATATCAGTATCACCAGCACTACAGGATTATCGAACATATGTTCTATTACAATGCATGCCGTGGACGCAGGAAACACGCCGCAAAAACAGCCGAAACGGGCGGGGCCGACAAAGCCGACAGTACCCCAACCGTGATTTCGCCAGCACCCAACAGCCGGCAATCAGCCTCTAAAAGTCAATTGTCTTTATATAACCGACCCCACCACAGCCCACCGCCACAACCCTCACCGCGCTACGACCTGACCAGCCTGCCGATGGCCGCAGAGGCTTCGGCCAGCTTCTCGTCGGCCACTTCACCGCCCTGCGCCGAAGCCTGCCGGACGCAATGGTTCAGGTGATCGTCAAGCAGCAGCAACGCGACCGACTTAAGACCGGAATTGGCTGCGGCAATCTGCGTGAGCACGTCGATGCAGTACTTGTCGTCCTCAACCATCTGCGCGATGGCATGAACCTGCCCTTCGACGCGGTGCAGCCGGGCCAGCACCTTGGCCTTGTCCTCCCCGTATCCCTGCATGTTGTCTCACGCTCCTTCCCTGACGACTCGCCGCCGCGCCGATGCCTCGCGAAGCGATAACGCGCTCGGCACATCGGCTACCGACTCTCCGAACAGCATATGGCATATACGATTCGGATTTGCCCATACCCTCCTAGGGTATGCCTACAGTTCATTCTAGGCACTGCCCAGCCCAACAAACCAGCCTCCGCGCCCTCAGCGCAACGCCACAGCACAAAGCTCCGCGCCGCACGACACCCCGCGCGAGCGAAGCGCATGCGTTTATTTTGCAACAAGCGACCGTATCCGTTTGGCTGTGGCCACTCGAACTGCGATGATAAGAAGTTGGGAATCATAAGGAGGAACCGGTGGGATTCGATCTGTTCATGGCCGTCGTAGCCATCGTTCTGGCCATTTTCCTCACATG
Source organism: Bifidobacterium tibiigranuli (assembly GCF_009371885.1). Lineage (GTDB taxonomy): Bacteria > Actinomycetota > Actinomycetes > Actinomycetales > Bifidobacteriaceae > Bifidobacterium > Bifidobacterium tibiigranuli. Next base: position 160,116 of record NZ_QLZA01000003.1, read on the forward strand.
GCTGACGCTGTGGCTGTTTTTCGGCCAGAATCGCGGTGACGCCGTCAACGGCACCGTCAGCGATGCCACAGCCGCCCACAACGCCACCGATGCCACAGAAAACGGCGGCAATCAGCATTCGGGCATGTCGGAGGCAGGCCTAGAACACACCGGTCATATCCGCAATCTCATGCTGCTGAGCGCGGTGCTCACCCTCGCGATTATTGCCACGACGCTGCTCGACACCACGAATACGCACGTCGTGCCGTCATGGGTCACGAGCGTCTGGCTGCGCGCCATATTCGCCACGCCGATTCTGTTCTACTGCGGCAGGCCGATTCACCGTGTCGGCTGGGCGGCCCTGTCGCATCGCGTCGCCAACACTGATTCGCTGGTGATGCTCGGCTCGGCGCTCTCCTACGCCTACAGCCTCGTGCTCTGCATTGCGCCGAATCTGCTGCCCGCAGCACTGTACGAATGGGGCTTCGCCCTGATGGGAGTAGCCATAACGCTGGCTTTGCTGTGCCATCAATTCAACGCGGAAACAATGTCGCCAGCCAAGGAACGAGCGCTGGCAAGCCGAGTCCGCATCTCGCGCATCGTCGTGCCTGCAGTCTTGCTCGTCGCCACTTGGGCATTCGCCATCGAAATCGTGTTCGGCCCGCAGCCGCGCCTTGCGCTGGCCGTCATGTTCGCCTCAATCGTGCTCATACTCGCCGGACTTATCATGTCGGCGGCCTGGCTCGCTTTGGAGCGATTCGCAGCACCAGCCAAGGGCTAGCCCTCCGCGAACCGGCCTGCCCCAGGAATCCGACACCGTGTTGGGGGGGGGCGTAATTCAGTTATAATCTCGGAAAATGCGGCATTAGGAAGGGCTTGTGACTGGGAATACTCCACAGCCACAAGCCCTTTGCACTTAGATAGTCAATCAGTTAATCAGCTTTCTTTTAGCGGATCCTCGGGCATGGTGCTCAGCTCAAGGTGTTCGCCGCCGGTCTGGTCCACCAGCACGGTGTCGCCATCGTGCACCTGGCCCGCCAGCAGCATGCGCGCCATCTGGTCGCCGACCTCGGTCTGCACCAGGCGACGCAAGGGCCGCGCGCCATACGCCGGGTCGTAGCCCATATTCGCCAGCCACTCGCGGGCCGCGTCGGTCACGTCGAGCGTGATGCGGCGGTCGGTGAGCCGCGCGGCGACTTCCTTGACCTGGATGCTGACGATGCCGCCAAGCTCCTGGCGCGTCAGCGGGTGGAAGATGATGAGGTCATCCAAGCGGTTGACGAATTCGGGCTTGAACTGCGCGTGTACCGCGTCCATCACCGCAATCCGCTTCGCGTCGTCATCGAGGTCCGGCTGCACGAGGAACTGCGAGCCGAGGTTCGAGGTCATGATGAGAATCGTGTTCTTGAAGTCGACCGTCCGGCCTTGCCCGTCGGTCAGGCGACCGTCGTCCAAAACCTGCAGCAGCACGTCGAAGACTTCCGGATTGGCTTTCTCGACCTCGTCGAACAGCACGACCGAGTAGGGCCTGCGCCGCACGGCCTCGGTGAGCTGGCCGCCCTCTTCGTAGCCGATGTAGCCCGGTGCCGCACCGATCAGGCGGGACACGGAGGCCTTCTCCATGTACTCGGACATGTCGATGCGCACCATGGCCTTCTCGTCATCAAACAGGAAGTCGGCGAGCGCCTTCGCCAGTTCGGTCTTGCCCACGCCGGTCGGCCCCAAGAACAGGAAGGAGCCGGTCGGGCGGTTCGGATCCGAGATGCCCGCACGCGAGCGGCGCACGGCGTCGGAGACGGCGCGGATGGCTTCGCTCTGGCCGATGACCCGCTTGGAAAGCGCGTCCTCCATATGCAGCAGCTTCTCGTTCTCGCCCTGCATGAGGCGGCCCACCGGGATGCCAGTCCATTCGGAGACGATGCCCGCCACGGAATCGGCGTCCACATGGTCCGGGACCATCGGCTCGCTGCTAGGCATATCGCCAGTCACGCTTCCATCACCAGAACCATCACCAGAACCATCAGCGCCGCTCACACTACCGTCAGCACCCGCAGCGTCGTCAGCGTTCTCAGCCGCTGCAAGCTCCTTCTGAATCGCCGGAATCTCGCCGTACAGAATGCGGCTGGCCGCTTCGAGATTGCCCTCGCGAGTGAACTTGTCGGCCTCGACGCGCTTGGCATCGAGCTGGGCGCGCAGCTCGCCGACCTTGTTATGGCCGGCTTTCTCTGCATCCCACCGCGCCTGCAATCCGCTGAGCTTCTCGCGCGCATCGGCCATATCGGACTCGATCTTCTCAAGCCGCGCCTTCGAAGCCGGATCCTGCGCCTTCTTGAGCTGCATCTGCTCCATTTCCAGGCGCGTGACCTTGCGCTGCAGCTCATCGATCTCCTCAGGCTGAGAGTCGAGCTCCATGCGCAGATGCGCCGCCGCCTCATCGACCAGGTCGATGGCCTTGTCAGGCAGCTGACGCCCAGAGATGTAGCGGTTCGACAGCGTGGCCGCAGCCACGAGCGCATCGTCGCCGATCGTCACCTTGTGATGGGCCTCATAGCGCTGCTTGAGCCCGCGCAGAATCGCGACCGTGTCCTCCACGCTCGGTTCGCCGACGAACACCTGCTGGAAGCGGCGTTCAAGCGCCGGATCCTTCTCAATGTTCTCGCGGTATTCGTCCAAGGTCGTCGCGCCGATCAGGCGCAGCTCACCCCTGGCCAGCATGGGCTTGAGCATATTGCCCGCGTCCATCGAGCCCTCGGCAGCGCCCGCGCCGACAATGGTGTGAATCTCGTCGATGAAGGTGATAATCTGCCCATCGGCGTTCTTGATCTCCTCAAGCACCGACTTGAGCCGCTCCTCGAATTCGCCGCGATACTTCGAACCGGCCACCATCGAGCCGAGATCCAGGCTGATAAGCCGCTTGTTCTGCAGCGTGCTCGGCACATCGCCGGCTACGATGCGCTGCGCCAGCCCTTCAACCACGGCCGTCTTGCCGACGCCCGGCTCGCCAATCAGCACCGGATTGTTCTTGGTGCGGCGCGACAGAATCTGCATGACGCGACGGACTTCCTGATCGCGCCCGATCACCGGGTCGAGCTTGCCGTCCTTCGCCGCCGCCGTCAGATCGGTCGAATACTTCTCCAAAGCCTTGTAATTGCCTTCGGCGTCCGCGCTCGTGACCTTCTTGCCGCCGCGAATCTGCGGCACGGCCTTGCGCAGCGCCTCAACGGTCACGCCGTTGGATTTGAGGATATCCGCGGCCCGATTCGGCGCGGCCTGCGCGATGCCGATCAACAAGTGCTCGGTGGACACGTAATCGTCGCCCATCTGCTGCATTTCCTTCTCGGCCTGCGTCAGCGCCAACGACAGCTGCCGACTGGCATCCGGTTGGGATGTCGTCGAGCCGCTGGCGCTCGGCAGCGCCACCAGCGCATTGCGCACCTCGGCCCCGATATGCTGCGTATCGCCCCCGGCAGCCTGAATAAGCGCCGGAACCACGCCGTTCTCCTGACGTAGCAAAGCGTCCGCAAGATGCAGCGTATCGACCTGCGCGTTGCCAGCCGCCGACGCGCTCTGAATGGCGTCGCCTATCGCCTGCTGGGCCATCGTGGTGAACTTCTGTTCCATATCAACCTCCGTCGTCAAGCGCCGCAGCCGGCCCCGGTCGCAATCGCAATCGCGTCCCGAGGCGCGTCCGCAGCGCATCACATCAATGTCTGATATGTTCAACCAAGACAGTCACCATTCTATTCCCAAAACTTGAGCGCAGTCGACTCAAGTTTTGTGATGTGGAAATAGTGCGCGTCAAAGAATCAAGGAAGAAGGCCACCGGCTTACCTCACCTTTGAGATTGCCGGCACTTCCCTCACTACTACATCGCCACATGTTGACGATATCGGCGGGATGCCCGCCTTCCACCATGTCGATGCCATTGCGCACGGTGCGCTCCCGCAGCTCGGCAAACGATTCAATCGAGATATACGAAACGTGCGGTGTGACGACAATGCCGGGAACATGCAAGATCGGATCGTCGACGCTCGGCGGTTCATCGGCGACTACATCCAACACAGCACCAGCCAAATGCCCGGACCGAACCGCTGCGATAAGCGCCGGCTCATCGAGCACCTTGCCACGAGATGTGTTGACCAATAGCGCACTCGGTTTGCAGCAATCGAATTCAGCAGCTCCCAACAGTCCTGTGGTTTCCTCGCACAACCGTGCGTTGACGCTAATATAGTCGGCCTGGGCAAGCGCCTGATGCAGATCATCCACCTTGGCTATGCCTCGCGCAGCCAGCTTCTCGGCGTCGCGATGCGGATCGTAGCCTATGACATGCATGCCCAAGGCTCCGGCGCGCACAGCCACCGTGCTGCCTATGCGCCCGCAGCCCACAATCAGCAAGGTAGATGCAGAAAGGCGATGCGGCGGGTTCCCAAGCGCAGGCGCGCCCCACTCGCCTTTGGCGATTTTAGGAGTATACCCGTCAAGCGGCTTATAGTGCCGGAAAATCGCAGCGAGCACATAGTCAGCCAAATCCTCAGCGCAGTAGCCATGCACATTCGTGACGGGGATACCGCGTCGTGCAGCCGTTTCCACATCCACGCGATCATAACCGCCGCCGAACAGGGCTATGCCTTTGCAGCATTCCAGCCGATCAACGGTCGTCGCAGGCAATGGTGCATATACCTGTGCAAGAATGAGGTCTGCGCGCGTGCCGAATTCATCAAGGTCTGTCGCGTAGTCATAGCCGGAGAAACGGATGTCTACATTCGGATCCCACGCACGCAGCGCGGCTGTTTCGGCATCGTAGTCGGCCCACTCCTCGTCAATAACCCACACTAGATGCGCCATGCTATCCCTCTGTCTCCGCTGTTTTCGCTCCATCCAGTCCAACCGCGACGCCATCCGCACCCAATCCGGATGCTTCGACGGTAACGAGCTCATCGGTCGCATTCACGGTGACGATATCGCCATCGTGCGTATTCGCATAGAATTCCTCAGGCAGCCTGTTGACCAAGGGGCTTTCCATGATGATCGCGCTTGCCACAAGCGTGGTGTCGAGATTGCGCACCACCATAGCCCGAGGCTCGGTACCCGCTATTTTGAGCTGATACATGCCGTCCGCCTGCACCACGCTAGAGCCAGAGCCGTTGGGAAAAACGAGAATCGTATCGGCTATGGACTGCCCATAGAGGCAATGGTTTTTGTCAAGCACGACGCCGTTCTTCGGATCCACCAGATAAAAGCAGAACGGGTCCTTCGAAAACAGCACTCTGCCGGTTGCCTTGCCTTCGGATATCATATGGCACTGGTATTCGGCCGTCTGCACAGGCTCCTCCGTTGCTGTCTTCTCCATCGCCGCCCCGGCTTGTATATCTTGCGCCTGGCTCATCATGCACCCACCTTTTGCGCTACGTCCATCTTCGCCATAGGCTGCTTCGTCGAACGCCAGGTACCAGGCGTTGTTGCCTTACGCTCTGCGGCACCAGAGCCGGCACGAATACCAGCGAACTCAGCTTCGGACGGACCGGACATCGTGCCTACACCTGCCGCGGAGCCGATTGCGCTCGAAGATTCAGACAACCCGGACTCTGGCTTCTCCGGACCACCGGGCTCTGCGATGCTGCCGACAAGCGCCGCGTCCACCGCTCTTTCCAGCTCGGTGATCACGAACTTCATATCGCGTCGCTTGGTGTAATACGCGCATTTGGGCGAATCGGTCACGCCCTTCTTGCCATACAGGAATTTCCAGCACGGCTGGTCCATGCAGGTATCGGCAATGATGTAGCCGCCAGCACGTTCGATATCGTCGAAATATCCCATCTTCTCCGCCGTGGAGCGAGTAAGCGAGTTCGTCATCGCGAACAGCGGCACGGCGAGCTTACGCCCTCGCACTTTGCTGGCAATCATTGCGACTTGATCGATGGTGATATGCGGGCAACCGAATAACGCAAAATCGATTGTGCCGTACGGGTCGGTCAGTTCGGCACGCATCTTCTCCAAATCGGACTGCGTGATGGTAACGACCTGATCCGGTTCGTGCCCTTGGAACGCCGCTTCCACGGTAGGCGCCTCAGGCGTGAATCCGACGATGTGGTAGATGGCTACGTTTCCGCCGGTATTGAGCTCTGCGCCAAGATTCATCAGCGCGGAACGCGATGGGTTCTTCGGCAGGCCCGCGAACACAGGAACCTTGAAACCGATCAGGCGCGGCGTGAGATAGCCGAGCATTGAATAGTAGAAGTCATTACGCATGTCCGCTTCCACATTGACAAGCACCTGGCCGCGCCGGTTTTCATCGAGCATATAGCCGTACAGAGGCGCCACGCCGGTAATGGCGGCGCACAGGGCGCTCTGCGCCGATTCGCGATTGGTGCGCGCGCCGTATATGGAATTGACGAACGGGGTCGCGCTGGATTCGGAATATGACGTGATCTCGCCGAAACGCGGTACATTCGTCTCAAGATATGGCGTGCAGTCGTAGGTCATAACCGCGCCAAGCCTGCGGTACGCCTTATCGGTGCGCGTGACGATATCCGCATCCTCGGGCGCCACCGGTGAGATGCAGTTCATCTGCTCCAAGTTGAAGCTGGGATTGACCGTAGGCCGCACACGGCACACCGCACCGGCATCGGCAAGCTTCTCGGCGAACCACAAGTCGGCCTCCTGGTTGCTCAACGCAACGTGGGTTTTGGTAACCGGCACCATGTGCGGCGCGTCGAACGCCTCGCCAATCGCCACCTGTACTTTCATCGCCAACTGCGTGCCTTTGCCATATTCTCCGTGGAGCATGGCCAATTCCTCGTCGTTCAGTTCCATTGCGCTCTCCTTGGTTTGCAAATTTTTTCTGCGATTCACGTCGCCATTCACGTCGCTATTCGCATCGATCAAGACCGGTTGCCACGCAAGTCACACATATGAATTCCACACGCTGCCGGCCATGTACGGCCTTACTTGCCCTGTTCGGCCGTTTTGAAGCTTTCTTCGCGGATCAGGTCAGCCGCGTGGTCGCGATATGCAAGGAATTCAGGGGTTCTACGGGTTTCGTAATCGCGTGGGCGCGGTATGTCGATGTCCATGATCTCCTTGATACGGCCTGGTCTTGCGGACATGACGACCGTGCGGTCGGCCAGCAGGATGGCTTCATCGATACCGTGCGTGACCATCACGATTGTGGTGGGCGACTTCTGCCACACTCGCAGCAACAGCTCCTGCATGACAATGCGAGTCTGCATATCCAGCGCGGCGAATGGTTCGTCAAGCAGCAGAACATCGGGATTGGCGGCAAGCGCACGCGCGATGGCAACGCGCTGCTTCATCCCGCCGGACAGCGACTTGGGATACAGATCCTCGAATCCACGCAGGCCGACCAGGTCGACATAAGAATCGGCGATCTGCTCGATTTGCGGGGTGTCGACCTTGCCCTGCTGTTCAAGGCCGAACTGGATGTTCTTGCGAACGGTAAGCCAAGGGAACAAGGTATATGACTGGAATACCATGCCGCGATCCGAGCCAGGGCCGTCAACCACCTTGTTCTTATGAGTGATGGTGCCTGTGGTAGGCGTTTCCAAGCCGCCGATCATGCGCAGCAGCGTGGACTTGCCACAGCCCGAAGGCCCCAGCAAAGTGACGAATTCACGATCCTTGACAACCAGATCGATGCGGTCAAGTGCCTGCACTGCGCCACGCTTGCCTTGCGGCGGAAAGGTCTTCGTGACTCCGGTGATGACGATGTCTCGCATCGGGTCGCCGGGCGCGCCTTCCCACATGCCATTCGCAGCCATTACGCTCTGGCCGCCGTTCTCTTTCAACGTTTCCTGCGTCATCGCGCCGCCTTTTCCCTGTCGTCTGTCATATCTGCCCTGTTCATGCTGGAAGCCGATCACTCTTCACGCCACGGGAACAATGCTTTGGATGCCCACACCAGCACGTTGTCAACAATCAGGCCGATGATGCCCAAGGTCAGAATGCCGACGAAGATCTTGCCGACCAGAACCGTGCGTTGCGCCTGCAGAATCGTATACCCGATTCCAGAGGATGCGCCGACCAGCTCGGCGACGATTACATAAGTCCACGCCCATCCGAGCACGATTCGCAGCGTATCAACGATATCGGGAAGTGTCTTATGGAAAATGATCTTCCACAGGACGCTTGCTCGCGTAGTGCCCAGCGTGTATGACGCCTCGATGAGGCTTCTGTCGACGGAGGCGATGTTGTTCGCCACCATAAGCACGATCTGCGGCAATGACCCCAAGATGATAATCGCCATTTTCTCCTTCTCATCCAAGCCAATCCAGAAAATGAACAGCGGGATGAATGCGGAGGCGGGCATATAGCGAAGGAACGAGAACAACGGCGATAGAAATGCTGAGACAGGCGCGTAGGCACCGACCAGCACTCCAAGAGGAACGCCGATCACCGCAGCGATGATGAAGCCACCCATCACGCGATACACCGTAGCCCAAATGTCGACGACAAAGCCGCCGGAGAACATGGTAACTGCAGAGGCCCACGTCTTAGCAGGCGAAGGCAGGAAGAGCGGATCCACAAACCCGCCATAGGAAAGCAGACTCCACACCGCAAGAATCAACACGAATGCAGCAACGCCAAGCAGCACAGTGGGGACCTTGCCAATCGAGGCTTTCGGCGTGAACGCTTCTCGAAGGCGATGTCCTAATGTCATTTTCGGTGCTGCCGGGAGCGGTTCGTTCACGCTCGCAGCAGCCGTTGCACCGCCATCGCCTCCGGGCCTGATTCTGGATTCCTCGCCGGGGAAGGCCAGCTTCCTCTCGCCACTTTCGATAGGCACCATCTCATACCTGCTTTCCAGCACTCATGCGTTTCTCTGTTCCAATCGCGACGCTCTGGGCACACTGCAATCACAACCCTGCGCCGCTCGCACACAGTCAGACGACTCAGTCAGACAACTCATCCTTGGACGAACTGAGGATTGAGAATCTTGCTCACATCAGCCTTGGTGTCGGCCATCTTGGTGTCGACCCATAGTTGGGCCGCATAATTGGCAATCTTGTAGGCGTCACCCTTGCCATCCTGACCGAAGTATTTCTTGTTGGCAGCCTTGTCCCACAGTTGGATTTCGGTCTGGTACTCCTTCTTGGTGGCGTTCACATCATCGCTGCCAAGCACTTTGTTGAGAATCGTGTAGGCATCATCCGGATTGGACTTCATATATTTTAGCGAGTCATCCCACCCATCCACGATTGCCTGCACTGTCTTGGGGTACTTGTGGACGAATTTGGTGTCAAGGCACAGGGCATCCACGATTACGCCTTTGTAATCAGAACTTGAAAGCAGCACCTTGCCGAAGCTGGTGGATGCGGCCTTGTCCAGCCACGGCTGCCAGGTCATGGCCGCGTCGACTTTGCCCGCCACGAATGCAGAGCCGGCATCTCCGGAACTCATCGACTGCACATTGAAGTCCTTCATCGACATGCCTTCCTTCTGGGCCACATAGTTGAACCAGAAGAAGCTCGCGCCGCCGGTAGTGTCCAATGCTATGGACTTTCCCTTGAGATCCTTGAACGACTTGATGTCCTTCTTCGCAATTAGGCCATCACCGCCGTCCGAAGTGTCCAATGCGAGTACGACCTGGGAGTCTATGCCTGCGGCGCTGGAAAGCACCACGGTATCAAGAGAAGTGGCAATGCCCTGAATGCGGCCGGCAGCAAGCGCGCTCTTGGAATCGGACTTGCTTTCGATGTCCTCGATCTTCACTTTGGCGCCATGCTTTTCGAAGAAGCCCTTTTTCACGGCCAAATCAAGTGGCGCAAAACCCAGCCATGAGGAATGTGCGATGGAAACGGTGCCAGTATAGGTGCCGTCGCCAGATTGCCCGCTATCAGAGGCTGAACTGTTGCCGCATCCGGACAATGCGAGCGCCAGCACAGCCGCAACCGCGGTTGGAGCGATCGCTCTGGTAAGCATATGCCTGTTGTTCATGATTGCTTCCTTTCTACGAACGGCAAGCCGTCTTGCCGAATCAGCTCCGGCTGGCGACAGCATCAAGCGCCGAGCTCCCGATACGTGCAACTCTCTTATGTACCTTGATGTTGCTCGTCAGCGTAACAGCTGTAATTTTCATGTAGTGAAAACGTGTTGTTACTACGCGGTAAACAAATGCGTTTATTGGAAACATTCAATCGGTGCCATTGCTTATGTGACGGCTTATGCGACTGCTCATGTGACAGCAGCTGAAATGAGATTGCGTCTAACGACTTCGGAGCACGTAAATTGTTATCACCATTGCCTGCCACTCATGCGACTGCAAACACAACACATCCTTGCTCTCGATGTCACCGTACAATGGTTACCGGCATTCGAACGAATAGAGATACATACCATGGGCTCCACGCATACTGATACGAACTCCAACAGCTCCATCCGCTCCGTCGATAGGGCGCTTGATTTATTGACGGTAGTGTGCTCTGAACAGTATTCGAGCAGTGGATGCTCTCTGGTCGATTGCGCTAAAACCGCGAATCTCTCCCCCAGCACTGCGCTGAGATTCCTGCGTTCGCTGACGCAGCGCGGCTTCGTCAGCCGGGATGAGGATGGCATGTTCCACGCTGGCACGGAGCTGCTGCGACTTGGTGCGAGCGTGCTCAGCCGCAGCAATCTCATGCGCATCGCGATGCCGGCGATGCGTTCCGTGGTAGGAGACATCAACGAGTCGGTGTATCTGGCGGTGCGCAATGCGGAAGGCGACTGCCTGTACATTGCCATCGAGGAGTGCTCGCAGGCGATTCGCCACGTCAGCTGGGTCGGCAAGTCCATTCCCGCCCGGAGTTCGGCAGCAGGCCAGGTATTGTCCGGAACTGTCGCATTCGGCGAATCCGTCATCGAACGCAATGGCGTGGAGCCTGACGTCACCGCGATTTCCAGCCCGATCTTCGTCGCCGGCCGTCCCGTCGCCGCCATGAGCATCCTCGTGCCGTCATACCGCATGGACTCCGGCAAAGCGCAACGCTGCGAAGCGTCCTTGGTCAAAGCGTGCCAAGAGGTCTCCCAGCAGCTTGGGGCGTGATACGCGGTGATGCGCAATGGCTGTGTTGCGCTCGTTCCTGCTGCTATTCTGCGAATACCGAGTCCCATTCAACAGACTCTTCATATCAGCGAATTTTTATTAAGCACATTCGACGAAAATGCGTTGGCATACACGTCGCAACGCCTGCACTCAGAATTTAAGAATGGCGGAATTCCGCCAAAATGCCGTGTGCCGAACAAGACAGAATCCGTCGTCTACTTTGCGAAGTGCTTAATAGACGAAAAAACTGCTTAATAAACGACGAAAGCGGTTGCCGGGCGAAGATTCCAGATGAAAACCATCGCTGCAGCCATTCATGAAAACGTTGCGACCATTTGCTCAGCACTTTTTCCATCTATTAGGCACTTTTTTCGTCTATTAAGCACATGCGAAAGTATGCAGCCTCTCAAGCATTCATATGATCCTTGAAATTCCGCCATTTCACGATGCCGGCAATACTGTGCTCGGCCTTTCGCAAGCAGCTTCACCCTGCAATGTGCTTAGTAAATGGAAAGCAGCGAAAACTGGACGCTATGCGGGAGCGGAAAGACAAGATTCGGCCAAAATCGGCAACGCGGCAGACGTAATGGTGCCGCCGCATACGCAACAGCACATGCGGCAGCACTATTCCTATCAGTTCATCAGTTTATCGCGCTGCATCTGCCCGCTAGGGTCATGCAATATCCCCAGCAGCAACAGCAACAAGCCGCACCCTTATGCCAGCGTCGCGTCGATGAGCACGTCATCGTCCGGCGCGACCTGGGGGACGGTGATGTGCGCGGTGCCGGTGGCGTCGTGTGCGGCGTTGAAATCGCCGACGACCTCCATCGCGTGCGGGTTGCGCGCCCACGAGCGCCGGGCCACGCCGCTCATCACATCCCACAGCATCGCGGACTGAATGATCCGGTCCACGCGCTCGGAACCGTCGAGCACTAGGCCGAAGCCGCCGTTGATGGCGCGGCCGATGCCCACGCCGCCACCGTTGTGCAGCGTGACGAGGCTCATGCCGCGCGCGCAGTTGCCCGCGAAACATTGCACGGCCATGTCGGCCATGACATTCGAACCGTCCTTGATATTCGAGGTCTCACGGAAGGGCGAATCGGTGCCGGAGACGTCGTGATGGTCGCGCCCGAGCATAATCGGCCCGACCAGCCCTTCGCGCACCATCTCGTTGAAGCGCAGGGCGATGCGCATGCGCCCTTCGCAGTCCTGATACAGGATGCGCGCCTGCGTGCCGACCACGAGCTTCGCCTCTTCGGCGGCTGATATCCAGTTGTAGTTGTCGCGGTCCTGGCTGCGGCGCTCCGGGTCGATGCACGCCATCGCGGCCGCGTCGGTGGCCATCAGGTCGGATTCCTTGCCGCTCAGGCACACCCAGCGGAAGGGGCCGTAACCGTAGTCGAACAGGTGCGGGCCCATGATGTCCTCCACATAGCTGGGCAGCGTGAAGCCGTCCTTGTCGTCCACGCCGTTGCCCGAAAGCTCCTTCGCGCCGGCGTCGAAGCAGGACTTGAGGAAGGAGTTGCCGTAATCGAAGAAGTACGTGCCGCGCTGGTGCAGCTCCTCGACCAGATGGATGTGCTTGACGAGCGATTCGTCAACGAGCTGCCGGAAACGCTCCGGGTCCTCGGCGAGCAGCCGTGTGCGTTCGGCGAAGGTGATGCCGGCTGGGCAGTAGCCGCCCTCGTACACCGCGTGGCAGGAGGTCTGGTCGCTCAGCAGATCGATATGCACGTCATGGTCGACCGCGTATTGCAGCAGATCCACTACATTGCCCGCGTACGCGATGGACACGGCCTCGCCATTCTTGCGCGCCTCGTCGGCGATGTCGAAAGCCTTGGGCAGATCGTCCACGACCTCGTCCACCCAGCCTTGGCTCAGGCGGGTCTGGATGCGCGAGGCATCCACCTCGGCGATGATGCCCACGCCACCGGCCAGTTTGATCGCCTTGGGCTGCGCGCCGGACATGCCGCCCATGCCGGAGGAGACGAACAGCTTGCCGGAGAGGTCATCGTTTTCTGGCACGCCGAGGAACTGGCGGCCAGCGTTGAGCAGCGTGTTGAAGGTGCCATGTACGATGCCCTGCGGCCCGATGTACATCCAACCGCCGGCGGTCATCTGCCCGTAGTTCGCCACGCCCATCTCCTCGGCGATCTCCCAGTCGTCGAGATTGTCGTACATGCCCACCATCAGACCATTGGTAATAATGACTCGCGGCTGGTTCGGCTCGGAGGGAAACAGCCCCAGCGGATGCCCGGATTCCATCGCCAGCGTCTGATGGTCGGTGAGGATTTGCAGGTAGCGCTTGATCATCACGTACTGCATCCAGTCGTGGCACACGGAACCAGTCTCGCCGTAAGTGACCAGCTCGTACGGATACAGCGCCACCTCGAAGTCGAGATTGTTGTCGATCATGACCTGGAACGCCTTGCCTTCCAGGCAGTTGCCCTGGTACTGGTCGACGGGCTTGCCCCAGATGCGCCCGGCGGGGCGGAAACGGTAGCCGTAGATGCGCCCGTAGGTTCTGAGCTCCTCGAGAAACTCCGGGATGAGCTGCTCGTGCAGTTCCGGCGCGATGTAGCGCAGCGCATTCTTCAGCGCGACTTTGGTCTGCGCCTTGCTCAGGCGGTATCCGCGCGAGGGTGCGCGGCGAATCGTCGGGTCGAATTTCGGCATCGGCGGCAGCTCGCTGATGGGGTTGAGCACGATGGCTTGTGCGGTGGCGGGTTGGGTGGTAGCGGGTTGGGTGGCGGTGAGTTGCGTCATGGTGGCTTCTTTCTGTGATGGTGTTTTTATGGGATGGTGATATGCGATGGTGTCTAGTGTTGCGTTGGCCTAACCTCGGTGCGGCTCTAATCGCGTTGCCCTAACCTCGATGAGGCTGCCGGTCGTGCCCGCCCAAATCGAGCGCATGCGTAATCGGCACGCCGGGTCGGTAGGCGATATGCGCGTAGGAAGGCGCGTCCACAAGTGCGAAATCGGCTTTCGCGCCTATGCGGATCACGCCGATATCGCTGCGGCGCAGGGCGAGCGCACCACCAGCCGTCGCGGCCCAGACGGCTTGCGCGATGGTCAGCCCCATCTCGCGCACGGCGATGGCGAAGGCGAAGGGCATCGAGTCGGAGAAGCAGGTGCCCGGATTGCAATCGGAAGCGATGGCGATGGGCACGCCCGCGGCGATGGCGCGGCGCATGTCCGGGTAGGGCTGCTTGGTCGAGAATTCAACCGCAGGCAGATAGGTTGCGACCGTGCCGTATTGGCGTTCCAACGCGGATGCGGCGGGCTGCATTTTGGATGATGCTGCGGACGATGCTGCGGACGATGTCTCCGCTGACATTTCGGCCCATGCGCCGGGCTGCTTGCCAAGCCATGTGGCGGCCAACGCATCGAGGTCATCGTCGGTCAGAAAAGTGCAATGGTCCACGCTTGCCGCGCCCAATTCGCATGCGATGCGCGCGCCAGGGCCGGGGCCGAGCTGCGCGCCATGCACGCGGATGCCAAGGCCACGCTGCTTGGCGGCAGTAAGCATCGCACAGGTTTCGTCGCCGTCGAAAGCGTAGGGGGAATGCGGTTCGCAAAAGACATCCGACCAGCGGGCGTTGCCCTCGCGCACCACTGCGTCCAGCATCGGCCCGCATACCAAGTGCACGTAGTCGTCGCGATCGCCGAAGTGCGGCACGGAGCTTCCGGAGCGAGCATCATCCCCAGCCTGCACCGGCCGATATTCCTCGGGAACCGCATGCCCGCCGAGGAAGGTGGTCTCGGGCGTGAATCGGGCGGCCACGCGCAGTAATTTGGCTTCATTCGATACGTCGAGACCGTAGCCGCTTTTGATCTCCATCGTGGTGGTGCCCTGCGCCCGGGCTTCGCGCAGCAGCGCAAGCGCACGGTCTGCCAGCATGTCTTCGCTGGCCGCGCGGGTAGCACGCACCGTGCGCAGGATGCCGCCGCCGTCATACTGCTGGCCGCCCATGCGCGCCTCGAACTCGTCGCCGCGGTCGCCGCCGAAGACCAGATGCGAATGCGAGTCCACAAAACCCGGCAGCAGCGCCCGACCGGCGAGGTCAATGTGGCGAGGCTCGGCTGTGGCTTCGTTGGTAGCTTCATCGATGGCCTCGGCTTGCTTGTTGGCTTCGGCGGCTTCAATTTGTTCGCGAGACCCGTTGCCGAATTGCGTCACCGCGCGATGTCGACACGGATACCGATATTCCGTGGGCAAATCCTGTTCACGCCCAACCCACTCGATGATTTCGCCGCGAACCACGACCGCAGCCTGCTCAATCATGCCAAGCTGCCCGACCGGAGTCATCGGAGCGTTGGCGTTCAATGGCTCGACGCAGTTCGTCACGAGCTGGCTGATGCCGGTGATTATGGTGATATTAGAGGGTACTGCGGAGTTGGCTGTATCCCAGCTTGCATCACCCGCAGCATCCGCAGCGTTACTCGCGCCTGCGTTCTGCGCCGCAGTCCCATACTCGCATTCATGCTCGTACTTGCGTTCACGTCCGTTCATTACTATCTCACCTTCTTCGCAGTCGTTGCCGCCGCACTATTCGACTTCCATCTCGTTGTTATTGGGTTCATGGTGACTATGCCCGACTCGCAACCCGCTCGCACCCGGCTCATGCCCGTAGCCGTTCAGTCAGCTCGTGGATTCCATCGCTCACATCGTCAGCGGACATCGCACTCGGCTGGCGATTGCGGATCACAAACCGCCCACCGACCGCCACATCGCGCACATCGGCCGCAGTAGCGACCATCGGGATACTTTCCGCACGTACACCGGCCAGATGCGGTGCAGCAGTATCAAGCACCACGAAATCAGCGAGCGTGCCGGCGCTGACATGCCCCGATTCGTCCCATCCCGATGCGGCCTGCCCTTGCTCGGTCATCATCGCCACTAGCTCGGCCGGCGCAAAAGTGTCGCGCTGACCACTGATCAAACGCTGATTACCGTCAAGCCTGCGGACTTCTTCAAACGGATCAATCGACACGTTCTCGTCGGAGCCGATGCACAAGTCAATGCCGGCGTTGCGCATCGCTGCAGCGGCGGGAATGCCGTCTGCGAGATCAGCCTCCGTGGTCGGGCAGATCGCCGCCCGCGCGTGCGCCGCGCCCAGCGTTGCGATATCACTGCCGCTTAGATGCGTCGCATGCACGGCGACAGCGTTCGACCCCCACACTCCGGCCTTGTCCAGCAACTCGACAGGACTCATGCCTGTCGCCTCACGACACGCCTCATTTTCCGCAGTTTGCTCGGACAGATGCACATGCAGCGGGCGCGCGGAAACGCCGTGAACATTATGCATAGTATGGGCATTGCGGCTGTCGTCTATTTCGCCACGGCTCCACTGCGCCACCACCTGCGCCTCATGCTGCGAGCAGGCGCGCACCGAATGCACAGCGGCACCGACCCGCACGCTCTCGCGCAATGTCTCGTCGGATTGAATCGCCCGATCGAGCGCGTCAACGCGGCTCACCCAGGATTCGACATCGCCATCGCCGAAGCGACGCTGGTGCTCGCCCAGATCGTTGCCCTGCACGTCAGCATGCAGGTAGCAGGTGTCGAGCAGGGTCAGGCGAATGCCCGCATCATGCGCGGCGCGAGCGAGCGCAAGCCCCATCTCGTTCGGCTCGTCGTATGGCGTGCCGTCCGGGCGGTGGTGCACGTAGTGGAATTCGGCCACGGTGGTGTAGCCGGACATGAGCATCTCCGTGTACACGCGCCGCGCGTACTCGTAATACAGCTCCGGCGTAAGGTTCGCGGCCACGCGGTACATGGTGTCGCGCCAGCTCCAAAACGTAGCGCCCTCACGCCCAAGTCCGCGCAGCGCGCGATGAAAAGTATGCGAATGGCAGTCGGCAGCGCCGGGCATCACCAGGCCGTCGAGCCTGGTATCACCCTCATGCGCTTGCTCATCGGTGGCTATTTGCGCGTATGCGCCATCGGAAACCGTGAAGCGCACATTGCTGCGCACCGCGCCTTCGACCCAAGCTTGTGCCGCCCAATAGGAGCGCGAGGAGGGGGCCCGCGATTCGCGAGAGTCGGTGTCGGCGTTGCATTGCACGGTGTTCATCATCGTTCCTCCATTGACCACTTGTCGCTTAGCATCTTTGCGCCTGAAAGTTTCCCACCGAGCGATTGGCTATTTAATATTTGCCTCCTGGTCACTTGCCTACTCATTGCCCCTCTACTCGTTGCTTTTCTACCCATTGTTCAGCGCTCGCTTTGCACTGGTCGGGGTCGCCATCCGGCGGCGACGCGGTCTGCGCAATCGCGGATCGCTGCTGCATAGGCGTATACGCCTTGCGTGGCATCGACCAGCGTGGCGTATTCGCGTGGAGTGTGGGAAGCCCCGGTCTCATTGCGCACGAAGAGCATCCCGGCCGCGCAGCCGGATTCGGCGAGAATTCCTGCGTCATGACCAGCGGCGGTGCCGATCACCGGTGCGAGTTCCGTTGTTCTGTGAGGGGCAGCGAGATTCGCGAGTGCGGGTTCTTTTGCACTGTGCATGGCGGAGGAATTCGTGGATTTCTTCTCGCGGGATTGCTCGGCGGCGGATTGTACGTCACTATTTCGCACGGCGCTGGATTGCGCATCACCAAGCTGCCCGACGCGAAATTCCACGCCATCTGATTGTCCAAGCGTCAGCTGCTCGCCGCCAGACTCCGTGCCATACGACTTCGCGCCGTCTGACGTCGTATCATCGCCCCGCGCGCTCACCGCCTGCACCAGCGCGTCACGCAATTCGGGGCTGAATACAGTCGCCTCGGTCCAGGATTCGCGAGTCAGCGTGGCCGTCACACCTTCCAAACCGTTGCCATCCGAACCCGTACCGTCCAAAGCGCTGCCTTCTAAACCGCTGCCATCACTGCCGGCAAGCCACGCACCGAGCCGATTCACGATGTCAGCGACCGCCTGTGCTTCGGCTGCGCGGCAATCGAGCCAGCAGGTCACATGCGCGGCAATCACGTTCACGCCATTGGGCTCGACCTCGACGCGGCCAACTGTGGCACGGGCATCAGGCGCGGCCGCAGCCTCCTCGCGCACGCGCTGCACGAAGCGGGCGAAAGCCAGCATCGCGTCATGGCGACGATCGAGCGGCGTGGAACCGGCGTGATTCGGCTCGCCCTCGAAATCAACGCGCCACCGGCCGTGCGGCCAAATCGCATCAGCCACCGCGACAGGCGCTCCAAGGTCGCTCTGCATGCAGCCCTGTTCGATATGCAACTCGATATGTGCTGCGGAACATTTGAGATATTCAAGGTCGGCGGCCTGCCCTTCGGGTGCGTGCGAATCGGCAAGAGCCGTATCGATTTCTGCCTCGTTGAACTCACTCAGGCAATCTGAACCCGCTTTTTGCGTTTCACGAACGCGTTCCAGTTTGGCGGCGAATCCATCCAACGCCTCGCGCACGCTGATGACGTCCGCGTCTGTGCGGGCCAGCGCCCGGTCCGCGGGCAGGATCCCGGTCAGCACGCGCGAGCCGAAGCAGGCCACCGCGAAGCGCGCGCCCTCCTCGTCATGAAAGCTCACGATGCCGATCGGGCAGCGTGGCGTCCAACCGCCTTCACGAAGCACATCGAAGGCGACTATCGCGCTGAGCACGCCTAGCGGACCGTCAAATGCACCGCCGCCCGGCACGGAGTCCATATGCGAACCGACGGTCACCCCGGGATTTTCAGCGCTCGGCTCACCGAACCACGCCCACTGATTGCCAGCCGCGTCCACCTCCACACGGAACCCGCGACGCTGCATCTGCGCGGCGAACCATACACGCAGCGCCGCTTCCTCATCGCTCCACGCGAATCGCGAGTAGCCTTCAGCACCGTGATTGCCGATGCCGTCAATCTGGCGAAACAACTGTGCCAAGCGCCCTGCCACCTCGTCGCGCGCGGCAAGCGACGCATCCGTTTCCTGATCCCAAAAATCGGGCATCTCCATCGTGGCGCTCCTCTCGAATCGGCTCAGCATTGCGTTCGGCACCCGCACCTGAGTTCTCGTCAGCAGCGCAGCGCCCGTCGCATCGGTATCCTTCGAGTATACGGATATCATTTCACCAAATGAAAATGAATTGTTACGGAATGAAAAACAATGTGACAATGCGCTATCAGAAACAAACGGCAATATGCGGCGCGATGCTTATGATGCAATCATGGTCGAGCTGAGCAGGCGCATGCCGCACGTCACCGCATTCCCCCACGCCTTGGGCACCGGGCTGCTGATTCATACCGGTCGGCCTTTGGACGACGGGTCGCGCCAACAAATCGGCGATTTCATTGACGAATACGAATCGGCGCTGTCGCGTTTCCGCAGCGATTCCCTCGTGGCAGCAATGGCGAGCGCCGAGTTTGGCGGCACCTTCACCTTCCCTGATTGGACGCTGCCGCTATTTAAGTTGTATGACATCTTGGCAACCGCGAGCGCAGGCGCAATCGACCCCTGCATCGGTGAGGATATGATTTGGCTGGGCTATGGGGCCGATCTGACCTTCACCATGCAGCCCGATGCCGCCAATCACCTCGGCGCGATTCATGGTCGCCCGACTTGGGAGCGCGACGTGGCTCGCGATGGCGCGACGCTGCGCACGACCCGCCCCGTCCAGCTGGATTTCGGCGCATGCGGCAAAGGCTATCTGGTGGATTTGCTAGGCATGATGCTGCGCAAGCAATTCGGGTCTGCTGCGGAATTTCTCATCGACGCGGGCGGGGACATGCTTATCGACTCGCGCGGTTCCATCGATATCGCGCTTGAAGATCCTTTTGACACCAACAATGCAATCGGCATCGCGCATATCAGCTCGGGCGTGTTCTGCGCCAGCGCACCGAGTCGAAGGCACTGGGGCGAGGCGCATAGGCTGCGGCTTCACCATCTGCTCAACGCTATCGACGGGCAGCCAGTGAACGATATCGCCGCGGCTTGGGCCTATGTCAATGCCAACTCATCCAGCATTAATTCACCCAATGCCGACTCACCGAGTGCTACCCGCGCCGGTACCCGCCTCCCTACCACCGCCTTCCCCGGCATCGAGTACCCCACTGCCCTAGCAGACGGCCTGGCGACCGCGCTTTTCGTAACCGAGCCGCAATGCCTGACCCTTATTGCCGATTTCTCATGCGCCCAGCTCCTCGCTGACCGTCACATGGTCGCCAGCCGTAACTTCCCGGCAACGTTCTTCACAACTAAGTAGCCTTTTGCCCGCTAACCCAGCCTTAGCGTACAAAAAGCTACACAAAACAACGAAATTCCGTAACCTTTTTATACGGCGGGATTGCAATTCCCACATAATACAGAAATCAGATACATCCTATTTTGCGAATACTTGTAACGTCACATCATCTATCTAACGGCTTCGGTTAAAACTACCGAACCCGTCGCTGAGAACCAGATGCTCGATCTCGCAATCCCAGCCGCGCGCGGTCTAACGCAGTTGTTGGCTGAGATCCGACAGCCAGCGCCGAAAGACGCATTGCACTGATTCCGCCTGATCGAGGTGCAGCGTGTGGCCGGCCTTCGGCAGGCACACGTATGTGGCCTCCTGCAGCGTCCGGTAGAGCGCGAAGGCGTCTTCGTAGCCGACCATGGTGTCGTTTTCCCCGACCACGATGGTGACCGGGCGGCGGTACTGGCTCATGTATTCGGCGGCCGTTTTCGCGAGCGCCGGATTTTCGGCCAGATATCGCACAGCCTCATTCTCGCTGCTGCCCATGAGACCGGGCAGTATATAGCGTTTGAACAGTTCGAAATTCTCGGCGCTTTCCACCACCGCCGTGGCCCGATACGCGGCGACCTCCTGCTCGGCGGCATCATGAGGAAGATCCGAAACGTAATACACCGTCTTCTTCGGCAAGGTTCGCGCATTATCGGCAGCTACAGTTTCAGGTGCCAGGAGAAACATCGAGCGAATGCGGTCGCCATATTGCGCGGCCAACGCGGACGCCAGCAGACCGCCGAAGGAATATCCCACGATCGCGAAATCGGTTTCGGCGAATTCTTCGGTCAGATAATCGCTCAGCGCCTTGAGCACGTCGCTGGCTGATCGTATGTCAAAACCGTCGCGGCTCTGGCCCAAGCCAGGCAAATCGATGTAATACCGCTGCCAGTGGTCATGCTGCGAGAAGCATTGTTCCAACGGCAGCAGGGAGTGATGGTCCAGCGGGAACCCATGAAGCATCACAATAGGGAATCCCTCTCCTATTTTCCTGACGAATATATGCTCATTGCCCATTGCCGCACACTCTCCCATCTCATCAGCGTAAAACGACCGATTCGCTGCCCTCTACGACACACATGCTACATCGGAGTTCCCATGCTTCGGTGCGTAATCTTTCCGTTTTTTTGGGGGGGGCACGGTCACAAAATTTCATACTCCGCTACTCTGCAGAAGCGAGGACTCGACATTCCACGCTTAAACGCAAAGAACCGCTCATACACACGTAAGTCGGCCGATAGCGTTTGCGAGAGGCGGAATTCCGCCAGTTTACAATACTATCGGCCGACTTATGTGTGAGCAGCCTTAGCGGGGCCTACGGCCCAGCCTTCGCGACCTTAGAGGTCGCTCACCTCGCCTATGAGCAACGCACTGCGTTGCTCATGTAACGGCTCAGCAGTTCAGTCCGTAAGCGCGAACTGGCTGTTGTAGAGGCCGGCATAGAAGCCGTCGGCCTTGAGCAGCTCGTCGTGGGTGCCGCGCTCGACGATGTCGCCGTGGTCCATCACGAGGATCATGTCGGCGTTCTTGATGGTCGAAAGCCGGTGCGCGATCACGAAGCTCGTGCGGCCGACAGTCAGTGCGTCCATGGCCTTCTGAATCAGCTCTTCGGTACGGGTATCGACCGAGGAGGTCGCCTCGTCCAGAATCAGAATCGGCGCGTTCTGCACCATTGCTCGCGCAATGGTGAGCAGCTGCTTCTGACCTTGCGAGAGCGACGCCTTGTCGTCGAGCACCGTGCCGTAGCCTTCAGGCAGCGAGCGGATGTAATGATCCAGCCCGACGGCCTTGCAGGCGTCGATGATCTGCTCGTCGCTGACATCCGTGCGCGCGTAGGCGATGTTCTCGCGTACGGTGCCTTGAAACACCCAGGTGTCTTGCAGCACCATCGAGAACTGGTCGTGCACGTTGGCGCGCGGCACGGCTTTCGCGTCGATGCCGTCGATGGAGATCGAGCCGCCGGTGATTTCGTAGAAACGCATGAGCAGGTTGACCATGGTGGTTTTGCCCGCCCCTGTCGGCCCGACGATGGCGACCTTCTGCCCGGCCTCGACCGAAGCGGAGAAGTCATGGATAATGGTCTTCTCCGGCGAGTAGCCGAAGCTGACATCCTTGAATTCCACATCGCCGCGCACGCGCACGGGGTTGCCTGCGGCATCGCGGCCGAGCAGCGGCTGCTTGGCGCCTTCGTCAGCCATTTCGGGCTCTTCGAGGAAGCCGAAGACGCGCTCGGAGGCGGCGGCGCAGCGCTGCAGGTTCTGGAAGGCGGTGGCGAACTGGGCGAGCGGCTGGGTGAATAGGCGGATATACATCATGAAGGCCACGATCACGCCGAATTCGATCTTGCCGTTCATCGCGAGCGCGCCGCCGACCGCGCAGACCACCACGAAGCCGAGGTTGCCCACGAACATCATGAGCGGCATCATCAGTCCCGAGAAGAACTGGCTCTTCCAGCCGGAGGCGTACAAGTCGGCGTTGTATCGCTCGAAGATGCGGATGGAATTCGCCTCGCCGCTGTAGGCCTTGACCACGGTGTGGCCGGAGTACATCTCCTCGACATGGCCATTGACGTCGCCCAGCGCCTTCTGCTGCTGCGCGAAGTACTTCTGCGAGAACTTCATGATGATCATCATGAGCGCGAAGCCGATGAGGCTGGCGACGATGCTGCATATGGTGAGCAGCACATTGTTGGCGAACATCATGACGAGCGAACCGAGGAACAGCGTCACCGAGGTGATCAGCGCGCCGACCGACTGGCCCAAGGTCTGCCCGATGGCGTCCACATCGTTGGTGATGCGCGAGAGAATGTCGCCATAACTGGTCTTGTCGAAGTATTTGAGCGGCAGCTTGTTGATCTTCACGCTGATCGCGCTACGCAGCTCCTGAGCGGTGCGCTGCGTGACGGTCGCCATCATCCATGACTGGATGTAGTTGAGCAGCGCGCTGCCGGCGTAGAGCGCCACCAGGATCCAGGCGATGCGGTCGACCGCATGGAAATCGATAGCGCGCAGAATCGGCTTGCCGTCCACGATGGCCGGCATGCCTTTGACGATCTCGTTGGTCATGTCTCGCAGGCGGTCCGGCCCGACGATCTGGAAGATCGTGCCGACCGCGCCGAGCACGAGCGCGATGATCATGGCGGGAATGTATTTGCGGCAGAATCGGATGAGCTTGCCCATCGTCTGCATTAAGTTTTCAGGGCGCTCGACTGCGGCGCCTTGTGGTCCCATAGGTCCCGACATGGTATTTCTCCTTAAAACCCTAAAGCCTTGTGCTTGCCCGTATATGCGCGTGCGTGTCGGCTGGCATCTGCGCACCTGCGCAGCGTCTCGCGGCCAACATCACAACGCCTAGCCTCACGCGGCCAGCTCGTCCGGGCTGAGCTGGGACTCGGCGATTTCGCGGTACACGCTGCAATTTTCCAGCAGCTCGCGGTGGGTGCCTTGCCCGACCACCTTGCCGTCGTCGAGCACGACGATGCGGTCGGCATCCATGATCGTGCCGATGCGCTGGGCGACAATCAGCTTCGTGGAATCCTTGGCTTCCTTGGCAAGCTCGTCGCGTACGGCGCGGTCGGTCTTGAAGTCCAAGGCGCTGAAGGAATCATCGAAGATCAGGATTTCCGGGTGGCGATACACTGCGCGGGCGATGGAAAGCCGCTGCTTCTGGCCGCCCGAGACGTTGGAGCCGCCCTGCGCGATTGCGGCATCATAGGTACCGTCCATGGTCTCGATGAACTCATCGGCCTGCGCGACTTCGGCAGCCTTGTGCACCTGCTGCTCGTCGCCGAGGTCCTGCACGTCGTTCGCATACTTCATCAGCTCGGCTTCGCGCCTGCGGCCCTGGATGCTGGACGTGTCGACCAGCTCGACGTCGGCGGAATCCTGCGGGCGGTCGCCGTAGCGGATATTCGAAGCGACCGTTCCCTTGAATAGCACCGATTGCTGCGGCACGTAGCCGATTTTGTCGCGAAGAGCCTTGAGCGTGTAGTTACGCACGTCCACGCCGTCGACCAGCACCTGGCCTTCGGTCGCGTCGTAGAAGCGCGGCACGAGGTTGACCAGCGAGGACTTGCCCGAGCCGGTCGAGCCGATGAAGGCGACCGTCTGGCCGGGATTTGCACTGAAGGTGATGCCTTCGAGCATCGCCTCGCGCGAATCCGGATAGGCGAAGCTCACGTTCTCGAACTCGACCGTGCCCTTGGGGGCGGCTGCGGTTGCGGTAGTGACGGCATCAGCGGCACCGGCAGCGTTCTTCGCGCCATCGGCCACCATCGGATCGGTGTCGAGCACTTCGAGGATACGGTCCGCGGACGCATCGGCGCGCGGCAGCAGCACGAAGACCATGCTCATCAGCAGGAAGCTCATGATGACCTGCACCGAGTAGCTGGAAAAGACGACCATATTTGAGAACAGCGTGAGCTTGTCCTGGATGCCAGCCGAGTTGATGAGATAAGCGCCGATCCAGTAGATCGCCAGCATCAGGCCGTTCATCACGGTATTGATCAATGGCATCATCACCGACATGGCACGGTTGGTGAACAGATAGGTGTCGCTCAGCTCCTTGTTGGCCTCGTCGTATTTCGTCTGCTGGTAGTCTTCTGCGTTGTAGGCGCGCACGACGCGCAGACCGGTGAGGTTCTCGCGGGCCACGAGGTTGATGTTGTCGGTCAGGCGCTGCATGCTGCGGAACTTCGGCACGACCATAGTCATGAGCGCGCCGATGATCACGAGCAGCACGCCGACGGCGACGGCGGTGGCTATCGTCCAGTCCACGCCCTTGCCTGCGATCTTGCATATGGCCCATACGGCCATGATCGGCGATTTGACGAGCAGCAGCAGGCCCATGGTGACGAACATCTGAATCTGTGTGATGTCGTTGGTCGAGCGGGTGATGAGGCTCGCCGTGGAGAAGCGGCTCATCTCCGCGGGGCCGAAGGATTCGACCTTGCGGAATTCGAGCGAGCGCAGGCGCTGGCTGAATGAGGCGCCGACCCGCGCCGCGACGTAGCCGGTCGCGATCGCGCACAGCACGGAGCCCAGCGAGATGAGCAGCATTTTGCCGCCAGCCACCCAGATGTCGTGCATGTTGCTGCCCGGGGTTTCGACGAGCCGCGTGATATCGGACATGTAGTCCGGAAGCTTGAGATCAAACCAGATCTGCCCCACGATGAATACGAGCCCGATCAGCAGCTGCCCGATCTCCGATCTGGAGAGATATTTGCAGATGCGCAGCATGTGCTATCCTTCCTTAAGGATTGCGAAGATTCTTGGAAATTCTTGGAAGTTTTGTTCTTAATTTGCTTCGTTTATTAATTTCTTACGGTATTAGATAATACACACCGAAATCGAGAAGCAATTCGTTTCCGTCAAAACATCACGAAATTCGCCCAGCGCGTATTTTTGCGACACCATGTCCGATGGGGATATTGACTAGCGCCGAATTGAGGAACGTCTTGCCGGAATCACGCCGACTCGGCCTGCCAATCGGCCAACGCCCTGCTCGTCGTGCGGCAGGCTTGCGAAGGCCTTCTCGATCTCCTCGCGCGTCGGGCGCGGCTCGCCGGGCTTGCAGATTGACATATAGACATGAAACTCGATGACCAGATCGACGAAATCCCTGGTTCGTCGCTCGCCCATCTGCGTGAAAATCCAGCATATCGACGACCTGACCTCGTCGCGGTCTTTAATTGACTGCTCACGCCCGGCATCGGTTATGGAAACAAGGATATTGCGCCGATCCTTGACATCGACCTCGCGCGTTACGAAGCCCTTTTTCTCCAAGGACGAGAGCACTGCGGAGATGCGGCCCGAGCTGGATCGCAGGGCCGATGCGAGCTGGGATGGCATCGCCGTCCCATGCTTGCGCAAATGGCGCAGCACGAACGGCTCGCCGGATGCATATCGCGAGTATTGCTTGGCCGCCAGCGAACGCTTGCTCATGACATTGGCAAGCAGCGTCTCGAACGCCTCCTGCTCGAACCCCATGCGACTCCCTCTTCCCGTTTTTCGTGGCATATAGTTTCGGCATGTGCCCGCGTGGCGCATAGCCGTTTGGCGTGCATCGCGCATTGTCTGTCAATATGATGACCATGCCATCCGCGCGCGCCAACCCTGCATATACGGCATGCAAAGCTCCATATACTTGATATATTACCTCACACTATGAACTTTTCACAGTATGTGCTATTTGAGGAATCGAATTATCGGGTCAAACCACAACACGCCCGGGGTGATCTACACAAGTCGGGTGGTAGCGATTTCAGTTGGCGGTATTCCGCCAGTCGAAATCGCTACCACCCGACTTGTGTAGATATATATAGAGAGGGCTGCGGCCCTTATAATTCACATGACTGCCGCTAAGCTGCCACTGCTGGGCTTGGACGCGGCCGGACCAGAAGGCGGCGTAGCGCGTGTTGCTGGCGAACAGCTCCTGATGAGTACCGAGCGCGGAGATGCGGCCGTGCTCAAGGAACGCGACGCGGTCGGCGTTGGCGATGGTTTCGGCCTGATGCTCAATGATGGGCACCGTGACTTGGCCTCGCAGCGACTCGATGGTAGCGCGTATGGCCGGTCCAGCGCGGCGATCGCCTCGTCAAGCAAGAGAATCGGCGCTTTCTTGAGCAATGCGCGGGCGATGGAAACGCGCTGGCGGTCGCCGCCCGAAAGCAGCTTCCCGCCTTCGCCTACCGAACCATCCCAGCCGCCGGGGATGCGCTCGGCAATCGGCGTGACCTGCGCGAGTTCGGCCGCATGCAGCACCTCCGACTCGCTGGCGTCCGGGTCGCCCAGCGCGATATTCTCGCGCAGCGACTCGTTGAACAGGTACGCATCCTGGAACACGAGCGAGAGCTGAGCGGCGCGGTACTCATCGCTCAAATCCTTGACGTCGACGCCGCCGATGCGCACCGCGCCCTGATTCGCGTCCCAGAAACGCGCGATAAGCCGTGTGACTGTCGTCTTGCCGGAGCCGGACGGCTCGACGAGTGCGGTGACCGTGCCGGGTTCGAGCTCCAGATCCACGCCGTCGAGCACCGGCGCACGGTCGCCGTAGCCAAAGACCACATGATCCAGCTGCACGGCGTTGTCTGCGGGCTACAATGCGAGACACCTCGGGAACGGCCATCTCCGGCTCGTTCAGCACGTCGGCGACTTCATCGAGTTGCAGCTCGGCACGGCGCAGCGTCGTCAGCAGTTCAGCGAGCACACGCAGCGGGTTGATGACCTGCGAGGAGAGCGCGATCACGGCGATGATCGCCACCGGGCCCACATCGCCCGACACGGCCTGCAGCACGCCGAGGCCAGCTGCAATGCCGAAGACGAAATCAATCACGATGCGCTGGGGGAATCATGCTGACTATCGATGACCACAGCGACTTTCTGCCGGCCTTGCGCCAAGCCGCGATGACGTCGGCAAGCGGCTGGTGCTGCGTGCCGTGGATGCCCGCCGAGCGCAGCACCACCTGCTGGTCGGCGAATTCGAGCAGCTGCCGGTCGGTTTCGAATTCGGCCTCTTGTGTGCCCGTTTCGGCCTTGGCGTTGCGCCGTTCGCCCCGCCGCGTCGCCAGCGCGACAACCGGAATGGCGATGACGAGCGCCAGCCCGATCCGCCAATTGAACGCCAGCGTGACGATCGCCACCGACATCGTGCCGCTCACCGCGATGCCCGACGCCGTCGCCTGCGCGCTGCCGCCGAACCAGCCCAGCGGCAGCCGCACCATATGGTCGGCGAGCCGGCCCTGCATATCGCGGATGACATCGACCGTGACGGCAAACGAATGGTTCGAGGAGAGCACGACGAAAACTGCGTTTATATGAGCGCAGCCACGGCGAACGCCACGAGCCACAGCCACATGCCGTGCGGGTCGCGCCGGAACATCGAGACAAGCAGCGGCACGAGCGCCGCCAGCGCCGCGCCCTGCGCCAGACCGTTGATCGCGGCGAGAATGAGAAATACCTTGAGAGCGCGCCTGGACGGCTTGTCGCCAATTGCCATCAATGCCTTAATCATGAGCGATCCTCCTTGCTGATAGCGGTGAGTGCGTTGGCTGCGGCACCGGTTTGTGCGCCCTTGTCACTTTGCTGCGCCTGCCACATGTCGGCGTACGCTCCCGGCGCGTTGGCGAACTGCGCGTGCGAGCCGGACTGGATAATGCGGCCATGATCGATGACCAGAATATTGTCCGCATGCTGAATGGTTTGCAAACGATGCGCGATGATGGCAACCGTGCGGCCGACCACCAGATCGGACAGCGCGCTTTGGATCTCCGTCTCGGTTTCCGGGTCGGCGGCCGAAGTCGCCTCATCCATGATGAGAATCGGCGTGTTTCGCAGGATCACGCGCGCGATTGACACGCGCTGCGCCTCGCCGCCCGAAAGCAGCGCGTCATCGCCGATAACCGAATCGTAGCCGCGTGGCAGCGCCATGATGCGCTCGTGAATATGCGCAGCTTTGGCGGCGGCGATGATGTCGTCCATCGAAGCGTTGAAACGCCCCAGCACGCTATTCTCCTTCAACGACAGCGATGGAAGCTGCACCTGCTGCAGCACGAGGCCGACGTTCGACCGCAGCACCGGCTCCGTCATCTGGCGCACATCGACGCCGCCGATGCGTATCGAGCCGGCGTCCACATCGTGGAATCTCGCCAGCAGCAAAGCCGGCGTGGATTTGCCCGCGCCCGAAGGACCAACCAGCTTCACCGCGCCGCCCTCGGGCACGGTGAAGCTGACGACTGCGACGGCTTCATTCGCGGGCTCGCCCATATCAGCAGCATCGGAACCGTTCGTTGTGGCGGCATCTTCACCGGCAGAGATATTGCCACCTTCATCGGCACTATCAGCACCATCCACCTGCGGATAGCTGAAATGCACGTCGTCGAATTCAACTGTCCGATTCGCTGAGCGCAACGGCTTACTGGACTGCGGCAGCGGCGGCTCGTTCAGCAGTCCGGTGATGCGCTCCACCGCTTCGCGCCCCTCGCTCGCTGTAGGACTGATTGCCGGAAGCCGAGGTGATCAGCGCGCCGGGCAGCGAGAGCGCCACCAGCGCCACGACCAGCGCCTTGGCCGGTTCGATGCTTCCCGAATCCACGAATATCACGCCGCCCAGAGCAGCAGTCAAGGCCACGACCGGCGCGGAAAGCCAGATAAGCGCCACGGCCTGCGCATGCATTTGCAGGCCGACGAGCAGCGCGGAAGTCACTGATGAAGGCGTTGCTCGTCTTGCGAAATCGCCGCGAGCCTTCCTTGGCACGCCCGAAGATCTTGAGCACGGCCACGCCGCCGACGTAGTCGACGATCGCCTCGCTCACCGAGGCGAGGCTGGCCGCGAGCTGGTCCATCACCCCGCGATTGTCGCGCGGCGACATCAGCGAGAGGGTGGCCATGTAGAGCACCGCCGGAATCAGCGCGATCAGCCCCATACGCCAATCCATCACGAAGCAGAACAGACGCCCACCAGCGGCGTAACCACGGCCGGAATGATATCCAAAACGCTGTGCGAAACCAGATGATGCAGCGATTCGACATCGTTGTTGAGCGCCTTGCGTACGCGGCCCGCGCCGTTCGCATCGAATCATCCCAGCAGCACGCTGCCCAGCGTATCAGCCAGATTGATTCGCGGCCGCGCCTGCAAATCGATGTCAGCGATATGCGTGGGCAGCATGCCCAGCGCGGCGATAAGCGACTCCACACTCACCGCGATCAATAGAGCATCACCGCGTCCACGCCGTATGCCCGTCGGGCCTGGCCGGCACCGCAATAGCGTCAGCGAGCCAAAGCAGCGCAATATACGGCATAATGCTGAACAGCGACGCGACGATTTGCAACGCGATGGCCGCAATCATCTTGCCACGCACCGGACGGAAGAACTGCATCAGCGAAGCTTGGTTTTGGCTGGATTTCGCGTTCCTGCAGCCTTGTGCGTTCTTGGCCTGCACGTTGCCGTTTCGTTGGAAACCGCTGCCATTTGATGGCTGGCGAACGTCAGCATCTCGCTTGCGCCGCGTGGGCGCAACTCCTTGCGCAGCAACGGAATCGCCCGTCGCTGCGGCTGTTCGTCTTTGCATTCCTGCTCTTTTCCCTTCAATCGTTTCTCGCTTTTTCACGTTGTTCGGTAACCGCTTTCACAACCGCTTTTCTGGAAGCATGCTCCGCAAACTAGGAACTGCGAATCATGCCCGAAGCTTCAAACCCGGCGAGCGCGATATCGACTTTGCGCAGCATCACCGTACGCCGATCGGCTGCAATCAAGGCCTGCGAAGCTGTCGCGGAAGACGGTGCCGATGGGGATGACACCGATACAGCTTCCATTGGCTGCGATCCATCCGACCGAGATTCCGCTGATTGGGACGATGCCACTGAATGAGATGCCACTGAGCGAGACGACACAGCGTCATCAGGCTGCCCCGTCTTCGCCCAATCGGCTTTGAATCGCTCGCGGTCGACATGCCGCGACGCCCATGCGCTCTCTGCGTCGCCACCTTCTGTACCTCTGCCATTATCGAGTTTGTCGTCGCTTTTAGCGCAATGGTCGAGATCGAGCATATCGGCGCCGCGCCGCTGATCAAGCACGATATCGAATACCATATCGACGGCGAACGCCGCATCTGCCACGGAAAAGCCTCGCGCAGCCAGCGCATCGTCAAGCATCTGCGAGGAACGCATCAGTTTGGCGCACACGATGCCTCGGCTGATCGCGTCGGCCGCACCGGGCATGGCGCCGAGGACGTTCCACACCCGCTCCACGGTCCGCATGAACAACGAGCGCCAGCTGTCATCAGCACGCACATTAAGCTCGAGCCCGGCCAACCCCACCTCTAGCGCCAGTTGCAGCACATCATCTTTAGTGGGCGCATAGCGATACAGCGTCGCCTGCGAGACGCCAAGCCGCTTGGACAATGCCAGGAACGTCAGCCCTTCAAGCCCCATCGCCAGCGCCGCGCGGCCGATCTCCTCCGGCGACAGCACCGGAGGTCTGCCAGCGCCACGCCGCTTCGCAGGTTTACTGATTTTGCGGTTTGGCGCAATTGGAGCAGATTGAGCCAAGTTGCTGCGCGATGCGCGCACAGCAATGACCGAACCGTCGCGTTGCTGCGCCTGCGGACGGCCCGATGCCATGATTCGCTTCGTCTCACGACTGCCGCGACGGCTGGCTACGGCTTCGTATGGCTGCTCTGAGAATGTCATATTTTCGGAGCATACACTCAAAATCCACAAATCGCAAACGATTATCATTAATAATAGAAAATCGCGCGAATCGCTGTTCCTGCTCGCTCACCCGTCATTCATTAGGTCTATTTCCTTGCAAACCACCCCTGCACAAGGCTTTTCGAGCAACTGTCCATACTCAGGATTGGCGGAATTGCAGGAATCGTGCGGCGCCCTGAGCAAGCGCGTACTCTCGCATCGGCCTAATGAACGAAAAAAGACCTAATGAACGGCCTGAGGTAGATGCTGCGGCGATTACGCCCAATCAGCAGGGCTCGAGCAGGACTTAACCACTCATTAGGCACATTTTTCGTTCATTAGGCCCTTCGCGAAGTAGCCGCCGAATTCTGCGTACAACACTTTGGCGGAATACTGCCGTTTTCGAGTAGCGCCGCACGAGTAATCCGACGCGCGAGCCCCCGTAACTTCCCCAAATCAACCTAATGAATTCACAGGCCACTCGCGACCACTGCAAAGCGACAATCCAATTCTCCCAAAAACATCGTGGCCCTTGCCGAGCTGTCCTCGAAATGGATCAGTGAACCTGTCTGCTTACGCATCACTTGCCGGACAGTATCCGAAGCTCCTGCTCGCTGAGCTTGAAATCTTCGGCCGCGAAGGAATCGCGAATCTCGTGCGGGTTGCGGGCGCTGGGAATGACGAAGAGGCGCTGATATCGTGTCAGCTCCCAGGCGAGCACGACACGCTGGTAGGACACTCCGCGCTCGGCCGCGACCGCGCGGAAGGGGTCGTAGGCTGCGTGGTCGAAGGAGTCAAGGAATCCACCCAAAGGCGAAAAGCAGATGTAGGCCAGGCCCAGTTCGGCGCAATGCCGCATAGTCTCCTCCCCGTCACGGCAAGAGGGCGAGAACTGGTTCTGCACCGCGACGAGATGGCTTCCGAGCGTGGATGCGGCGATATCGATCTGATGGTTGTCGACCCGCGAGATTCCAGCGCAATGCACGACTCCTTCATCAATCAGCTGCCGCAACGCGCCCATCTGGTCCTCGTAAGGCACCGCCGGATCAGGGCCGTGCGAAAACAGCAGTTCAAGTGTTTCAACGCCGAGCCGCTGGGCGGATTCCTTCGCGTCGCGAATCATCGTCTCCGGCCGCGAATCAGCCAGCCAGCCATAACGGCTGCCCGCCGTCTGCAACTGCTGACGCGAGGCAGCAGCATCGCCGGCATTCCCTGATTTCTCGCCGCTCTCAGCCCCGCGCGCAAACGCCGCACCGGCATCGCAGGTGCGGCGGAATCCGGTTTTGGTGGCGACCAGCACCTCGTCGCGCGGGCCGTCCCAGGAGCGCAGGGCATCACGAAGCAAGAACTCCCCGTAGCCCATATCCTCAGGTGCGCCGATGCCCGGCTGGCTCGGCAGGTAGTAGGACCATGCGGTGTCGAGGTAGCGCACGCCCGTATCCAGCGCGGCGTGAATCGTGTCGATGGCTTGCTCACACGAACTCGGGCGCCCCTCGATTGACAATGCCATCAGGCCCATTCCGATGCGCGGAGTCTGGAAGCCCGCAAGCTCAGCCGTGCCACCGCGATCTGTTGCGTTCTGCTGTTGTTCCTGCTGCATGAAGCGCCCTTCCGAAATTTCAACTATCTTCTGTCGATATGTGCCACAATTGCCACAGTATCGTTTGGCAGTGCTGGTTAGTCACTGGTTCGCTGCGGATCAGTCAGGAAAATCGCCGAGGTCAATCGTCGGCGTCGCCAGCCCCAGTGCCTTCATCTCGACGACGGGGTTCATGAATTCGCGTTCGCGGACGATCAGGCCGTCGCGCATATCAAAGCAATACAGGAAATGATTCGTATACTGCACCGAATCATGCCCGGGCAGGTTCAGTGTGCCCGAACCGTCGCATTCCGCCCAGACCACATCGGCGTCGTTGGTTGTCCAGATAGCGATATCATGCCACTGCCAATCCGGAAAATGCTTGGCCGACCACAGGTCGTAGCGCGCAATCGACTCGCGCCCCTGCACGAACACCGGTTCGCCGGTGTCGGAGGTCCACAGCCCCGAAATCCCATCCTCGCAGAAGAGTTCATGCCGACGCAGCAGCGCATCGCCATGACCGGAATGCAGAAAAGTCTCAACCGTCGCGCGGTTGCGTGCGCGCCGCACGTCATCGTCAGTTGCCATGCCTCCATCATGGCATAGGGGTGGACGGGCATAGCATAGCCACCGACAGCGCAGCAGTTCTCAGTCCGCCGCACCGCACCGCTTTCATCGATACGCTTGTCCGCGGGCGCGGCCATGATGAAGACACAACCGAACGGGAGCTCGAAAGGGCTGAGAGGAAGTCGCGGACTTCGACCGAGAACTTGACGCGGGTAATGCCGCCGTAAGGAAACGAGTTGTTGATGTCGCCATAGCTGGCGGCTTTCCGCATCCCTCGCATTCTGACAGTGCCATGCCATACATGGCCTGTCGTCGCGCCGCCGTTCGCGATAACTGAATATTGCATATCACATGATTAGGGTCATGGAGGGGCGCACCACCTCACAGGGTACGGCCTTTCCAGCGACCCTTTTTTCGTATCATGACGGCTTGCACCGCGCTGCTCCGCGCAGCACAAGCTGCCACGATACGCGCAACGGAAGGGAAGATCGCATGATCGTCAACGGAACACAGGAGGAGGTCGCGACGCCGATAAGCGTCGCCGACCTCATCGCAACCAAAGGGTTCGACGCCAACCGGGTCGCCGTCGAACTCAACGGCGCCATCGTGCCCAGAACCCAGCGTGCGCAGACCACGCTCAAGGGCACCGATACGCTCGAAATCGTCACTTTCGTGCAGGGAGGCTGACATGCCGATACCACAGGGATTCACCCCATCAGCATCGCAAACGCAGTTCGAAGCGCGCCGCACCGCGTTCACCACCCCGCCCAATCCGCTGGCTATGGTCAGCGAAAGCGAGGTGCGCGATGCGCTGACCGAACGCCATTCGGCAGCCACGCAGGCCAAACTCGACGCGGCGCACGTCGCCATCGCCGGGCTGGGCGGCCTCGGCTCGACCATCGCGGTGGCACTCACCCGCATCGGCGTAGGGCACCTGCATCTGGTCGATTTCGACCGCGTCGACATGACCAATCTCAACCGCCAGCAGTACTTCCTCAAGGATGTCGGCGAGTACAAGACCGAGGCGCTGCGGGCCAATCTCGCCCAGATCAACCCCTTTGTCGAGGTCGCCATCGACACCACGAAAGTCAGCGACGAGAACGTTAGCGAGCTGTTCGCCAATGACGACATCATCTGCGAGGCCTTCGATGTGCCAGAGAACAAAACGCTGCTGGTCAACGCCGTGCTTGAGCAGCTACCCGGCAAGAAGCTGGTCTCCGCCTCTGGCATGGCAGGCTTCCGCAGCTCGAACCTGGTCGAGACGCGGCGGGTGTCGAGCAACTTCTACTTCTGCGGCGACGGCGTCACAGCCCCGAAGCCGGGAGCCGGACTTATGGCGCCGCGGGTGGGAATCGTGGCCTGCCACGAGGCGAATATGATCACCCGCCTGATTCTGGGCGAGCAGGAAGCGTAGGGCGGCACTATGAGCAGCACGAATATAAGCACGGCACCCGAATCCGACACTACCATCGACATTGATGCTCTGGTCGGCACCACGACCAACACGGCGATCCTGCCGGAACCGGACGCCCACGCCTATGACGCGATCGAAACCGGCGACGGCGATCCGCTGATACTCGGCGGGCACCGCTTCACCAGCCGTTTCATCCTGGGCTCCGGCCGCTACGATCTCAACCTCATCAAGGCGACGATCGAGAACGCCGGCACGCAGATCGTGACGATGGCGCTGCGCCGATGCCGTACGACCGAGAACAATCTGCTCGATTACATTCCCAAGGGCATCACCATGCTGCCGAACACTTCCGGCGCGCGCAACGCCGAGGAAGCGGTGCGCATCGCACGGCTGGCACGCGAGGTATGCCATACCGATTTCGTGAAAATCGAAATCGAGCACGAGCAGCGCTACTTGCTGCCTGACAACGCGGAAACCATCAAAGCCACGGAAATACTGGCCAACGAAGGCTTCGTCGCCATGCCCTACATGTTCCCCGACCCGATCGCCGCACGCCAATTGGAGGACGCGGGCGCGGCCTGCGTGATGCCGCTCGGCTCGCTGATCGGCTCGAACAAGGGCATCCGCATGCGCGATTTCATCGAGGTCATCATCGCCAATGCCGGGGTGCCGGTCATCATCGATGCGGGCATCGGCCGGCCAAGCCAGGCCTGCGAGGCAATGGAGATGGGGGCCGACGCCGTGATGGCCTACACCGCAATCGCCAGCGCGGGTAACATCCCGCTCATGGCCCGCGCCTTCAAGCACGCCATCGCTGCCGGCCGGGCCTCATATCGCTCCGGCCTCGGCACGGTGACCGAGGGCCACGCGGTCCCGTCCAGTCCCACCAACGCCTCGGATTACCTCGGCTGAGCGCGAGCGGCGCTGCGCCGGTGCCCGTCCGGGCATCAGCGCAGCGTCCGTTGTATAGCGTCACCCTTGGGAAACTGGCAGAAATACGCCGCTGACCACAACTCAGCGGCCGATTCGTTCCAGTTGCCCACGTACCTGGAAGGAATATGCTGCACCTCCGAGCGTCACCGGCGCTTTCGTTCCGTTTACGACCTAGCAGTGGCGATGCGGCCCGATTCGAAGCGCGACAGCGCTCCGGTGCAGGCGATGCCAAGGTAAAGGAACCACATCAGCGCGCCGGAGACGATGGCACCGGAAACGCAGCTGGCCACGATGTATATGATGCCGAAGTCCCCCATGCTGTCCATGCCGGCATAGGCCGTCACGAGCGACCAGGCCGCGCCGCCGATTGCGGTCATGACTCCCGAAAGCGTTGCAGTCCAGACGTTCCAGAGCTTATATGCCACGACCAGGAAGCCAATTTCAGCGAAGACGCCTTGGACGATTCCGGCGACCAGCGAACCGGCCGCGCCCCACTGGTTGCCGAGCGCCAGCTCAAGCAACGCGCCCACGGTTTCCGCGTACAGCCCGGCTCCGGGCTTGCGCACGATGATCAGCGCCAGCACGCCACCGAAATACCAGAAGCCGTTCAATGCGCCTTCCAATCCGGGGACGAAGCCTTTCAGCACGGCGGTCGGGGCGGTGACAATCAGATCGAAGGCCCAGAACACCAGGCCGGACGCCACGCCGATAACCGAGGCGACGGTGATATCGACCGGACGCCAGCGGTACCAGTGGCGGCTGCGCGTAACGACGCGGACGCCGCGACCTTGCGCCGCGCCATTCGCCGACGACGATACAGACGACGCGGACGATGTAGACGATGACACAGACGATGGCCCGTCAAATTGATGGTTGTTGTTGCTTGCAGACATTATTCTCCTCCAATGCTGCCCGCCCGCCCCAAAAAGGAACCGGCAGACATAGGTATCACGAGAAGGAATACCAAGATAGGCATTGACTTCGTTCGACGGTATTAGCCGTGTCACGTTCAACGGTCGGAGATACTATCTCCCTCTCAGCTTTCCAGCTCCCGTGTCTTGCAAGGCCACACCCTAGCACGCTCGAGGCATCGCGCACAACCGCGCCACGTCACATGCGACACGCCCGGATTGGGATACACAAGTCGCCCGATAGCGATTTTCGATGGCGCAATTCCGCGAGCCGGAATCGCTATCACCCGACCCGTGCGCCTTAACCCGGGCGTGTCGCATAGGAATCGATGAGAAATAGCCGAGGGACGCAAAACCTGTTCATAGTAGAGTAGCTATCAGCACTCATTCACCCTTGCGCGAGAAGGCGGGGCAAACGATGACCACGACAACAGACAAACGACCGGCGCAGCCGACTCCGGCCGCAAAGGAACGCAGCAGGCGGTTCCCGTTCTACGCCGCCTCGACCTCGCTGCAGCGCGAGTTCGTCGGCTTGGTGCTGGCGTGGTTCCTTGCCGGGGCCGCGGCGGCGCTGTCAATGATTTTCATCGGCGTCGGGGTCAGCAATGCTGGCGTGCTGCTGATCGCAGGCGTCGTGGCGCTGGCCACCACGCTCGTGTGCATCGTCGTGCCCGCGATCGGTGCGCGCACCCGGTGGGCGGCA
Organism: Bifidobacterium tibiigranuli; assembly: GCF_009371885.1. GTDB lineage: Bacteria > Actinomycetota > Actinomycetes > Actinomycetales > Bifidobacteriaceae > Bifidobacterium > Bifidobacterium tibiigranuli. The sequence continues at coordinate 197,638 of NZ_QLZA01000003.1, forward strand.
TCGTGATATGCGCGATCATGCTGCTGTCGGCGGAGGCGCTGTCCATAGCGATTCCGCTCGCCCGACCGTGGCTGCTTGTCGTATTCCCGGTGCTGTGGTCGGCGCGCGCCATGAGACGACAGGTCGGCCTGTGCATCGGCCTGGCGGCCGTCATCATCGTGATCACCGGGCTGTTCCAAGGCACATCAGCCACCATCATGCTGCTGCGGCTGCCCAGTCTGCTCCCCATTATGCTGATCGTTGCCACCATCACCATATTCATCTGGCATATACGCGATGGCGCAGGCAACAACGGCGCAACCGGAGGCAGGCGCGGAGGCAACGAGAACGCCGCCAATCCGGCCGCCGCGGCTGAGCATGCCACTGCCGTCGTCGGGCCGGAAAGCAGCCCCGAAGCGCTCCATGCCGCCGCCTACGACCGCTACGATTCCGACAGCGCCGCCACCGACCCTGGGGAATTCGACCGCAGCAACATCAATCACAGCGCCATCGACCACAGTGCCATCGACCGATATGCCCTCATATCGCACGATCTGCGAGTGCCGCTGACCTCCATCATCGGGTACATTTCGCTTGAGCTGGACGGCGACCAGATCAGCGATGAGACCCGCTCCCACCTCGACATCGCGCTGCGCAACGCCGAACGCCTCAACTCCATGCTTGCGCCGCAGACGATGGTCAACCGGGGACTCGGTCTGGCTGAGGATGCCGAAAAAACGGCCCAGCGCACCGATATCATCCCGATCATCAATGAAGTGCTGGCATCATTCGGCTGGCAGATGAACGAGCGCGGCATTCGGCTGCGCACCAGACTCGACGACAGCCTCGTCGCGGTGGCCGACGAAGGCCAGATCCGGCTGCTGCTGTCCAATCTCGTCTCGAACGCCGTCAAATACAATAAGGCCAACGGCAGCATCTTCGTCAGCGCCAGCACCGCTTCGGGCAACATTCTCGTGGAAATCTCCGATTCCGGGGTCGGCATACCGCACGAGGAGCTGGACAGCATCCGCAGCATGTACTATCGCGCAAGCAATGCGAAGGGCTCCGACGTCGACGGCAGCGGAATCGGCCTGTACACATGCGATATGATCGTCCGCCGCTTGCACAGCAGTCTCGACATCACCTCCGAGCCAGGCAAGGGAACCACCATCACCGTCAGATTCCCCTCATCGCCGCAGCTGTTCGGCGCGAGCGAGGCCCTCACGCCCCAGCAGGCCTGAGGCGAGGCACCGGCATCTCTCCCCTATTCCCCCGGCATGCTCCTGAGGCATTGTCTCTCGCAATCATCGGCTTGCGCGCGTCAGCGGTCAGCGCGTGCTCAGGATTTGCGCAAATCCTGAGCGAAGTCTGCGGATTTGCAGCGATTATGCGCCAGCACTGCGCCACCCTTGCGTAACCCCTAGGCGAATCCTGCGCAGTTGCGGAGAGGCTGCGCGACATTTGCGCGAAACCTGAGCGCCTCGTATCACGTCCGAAACAGCACAATCCTTTCATGGTCTTAAGTTGCAAACCCCGAGCGTTGCACTGCTGAACAAAGCACTGAAAAAGGCACTGTTGAAAGGACCTGACATGGACCGCACACTGACGCCCGTCACATCCATCGATGATGGTTTTGCCGGCTGGAACGTCCCCACGGAGGATGACGATCTGCATGATCTGGACGACGACCTTTCGCTGCTGCGCGAAGACTTCGCCCACGTCGAGCACCCGCTCATCGGGTGCGTCATCCCCGCCTACAACGAAGAGAGCACCATCGGGGACGTGATCCAGTCCCTGCTCGACCAGACGCTCACCCCCGACGAAATCCACGTCGTCATCAACAATTCCAACGACCGGACTTTGCAGAAAGCCCGTGAATTCGCCGGCGTGCACAGAAAATCAAATGCCGAGCGCACCATGGTGTGCGCCGTGTACATTCACGACATCGGCAAGAACGCGGAGAAGAAGGTCGGCGCGCTCAACTACGGGCTATTCCATGATCGCGCCCTTCGACTATGTGCTCGGCGTCGACGGCGATACGGTAGCCGAGCCGGATGCGGTGGCCACGCTGCTCAAGGAGATCGAGTCCGGTCCCAAGATCGGCGGCGTCTCAGCGATTTTCACCGTCGATGATTCCAAGATCAAGGGTCCTATCGCCTCGTGGCTCGTCGCCGGGCAGCGCGCGCAGTTCGCGGCGTTCAACATCAAGGCGATGGCATCATCGCGTCATTCCCGTGCTTGGCGGCCAGTTTTCGCTCTTCTCGGTGCGGGCGCTCGAAGAGGTGGCGAAGCGGGAGAATCAGGCGACCCCGTGGATCATGAAAAGCGAGGTGGAGGATTCCCTGCTCTCGCTGCAGATCAAATCCGCCGGCTACGAGACGATGCTCAGCGCCAGCGCACGGGCGTACGTCGGCGGCATGACCACGCTGCGCTCCCTTGACGGCCAGCAGGTCAAATGGAACTCCGGCGCCGTCGAGCTCATGCGCTCCAATCCGAGGCATCCGAGTCTGACGCAGCGCTGGATGGAGCATATCTCCATGTTCTTCAACGGCTACAATCGCTTCGCCTTCGCGTTTCTGCTCATCTCTTCACTTTCAATCAGCGCGTTCGAGTTCTACCCGATCTGGATAGCGCCCACCGTCGTCGCGATTCTGCTGAATCTGAAGATCGCGCTGAAAATCCGCAGCCGTAACTTCCGCGACATCCTGTTCGCCGTGCTGTTCGTACCGGCCGAACTCTACCTGTGGGTTCGCATTGGCCATTTCGTGCGATCGTGGTGGAAGTCGCTCTTCGGCGGGCAAAGCGACAATTGGGCCGCTCAGGCCAAGGCCGAGCGCGGCCGCGGCAACGCCTATCTGGTCGCGCCGATCATCGAGGTCCTCGTTCTTGCAGTGTGCCTGTTCGTCCAGTTCAAGCTGCCGATTGCCGTGCAGACCGCCGTCATCCTGCCGTTGGGGTGGTGGTCGCTGGCGGTGCTGACCGTCACCCAGACCTGCATTATGCTCGTGTCGCTGCTGCGGCCGACACACGGTGCCAAGGTCTGAGCCGCTGAGCCGCTACAGCGCAACCCGAGCGGTGCATTCAAGCACCAGAAGCATCGCAGCCACCCCAACCATAACAAGCATTCATCAGCAACCGCACCACCAACCGTCAATCGAACGACACCCAAGATTCGACACGATTTTCGACACGAACGGAGTGAACCATGAAGAAGAGAATTTTCACTATAGCCGCCGCAAGCCTTACGGTGGCACTCGGCCTGGGAACCTTGACCGGCTGCGCCAGCCTGGAAAGCCTGACCGGGCTGTCATTGCCCAGCTCCAGCCCATCCGCCACGGCAAGCGGCGCCGCAGCGACCTCCAAAACCCCGGATGACGCGAGCAGCAAGCATTCCAAGACCGGCTTCCTATCGCCATTCAGCGCCAACGGCGCCGTGCATATCTATACGAACATCGAAGGCATCGACTACGTGCTGGCGCTCTACCCATCGCAGTCCACGCCGGACCCAAGCGCATGGTATCCGAAGGGAGACAAGCTGTTCTCGATGAACCTGCAGGCCTATGACCTGTCGACGGACTTGCGGGCGCCATATCTCAACAAGCGCATGGTGTATCTGTCGACCGTATCGATCACCAGCACCCTCACCACGATGTCGGGGGCCACCGGCTCCTCGTCCTCCTTCGTGCGCCACGGCAATGCCGCACAGCTCACCTTCGACCCGGAGCCCCTGGTCAACGGCAACGCTGGCATACTGCTGATGTCGCCCAAGGGCATTTTCGACATGCGCAACCAGACCATAGGCGACCTGCCGCTGGACACCATCGGCATCACGCTCCATATGCAATTCTCGGTGCATGTGCAGCGCACGGCCGGCAGCCCGCTCTACGATGACCGCACGGTAGGCATGGACGTGCCGATCGGCATCACCCCATCGACGAAGGCCACGGCTTCAAAGTCGGTGCCGGTCGACGCCTTCTGACGCGGACGCATGTCATGTCACGGTATGGCATCCTATGACATAGCACGGCATGAGACATACCGTGACATGAAATACTGTGACATGAAATAACATGTGGGCACCCTAGCTCTAGGCAGCAAGCGGACACGGATTGGAAGGAGGCGCGATATGCGCTGGTTCCCATCGCACAATAACAGGCGCGGCAGGCGCGTCGTTTCCAGTGAACGCAGTATTTCCGGTGAACACAGTATTTCCGGTGAGCGCAGTGTTTCCGGCACGCGCAGGTCTTTCGACGGGCACAGATCGTCCGGCAGGCATCGCCTCTTCGACGGGCACGGTGCTTCCGGCGGACGCAAATCGTCCGGCCAGCGCGGCCCCCTTGGCAGGCACGGCTTCGCCAACGGCTTGCGCACAACGATTGCGGCTGCGACCGTGCTGGTCCTCGTGCTGGTCACCTGCGCCTGGACCGCAATCAGGGCGAATGCCCAGTTCGCCCAGGCACCGCCGCGCTACGCCTCCACCGACCAAAATCCCTTCGCCGGGGCCGGACTCTACGTGTATCCGGATTCGCAGGCGGCGCGGGCCTACCGGAGCGCTTCGAGCAGCCAGCAAAGCCAGCTTTCCGTGCTCGCCAGCACGCCGACCGCGATATGGCTCACACCCGACCATGTCCCTGCGAGCGCCGTCGAACCGTATCTGCACGGCATCCTTGCCGATGCGCAGCGAGCGCGCCAGACCGCCGTATTCGTCGTATACGGATTCCCGAACCGCGACTGCGGCAACTACTCCGGCAACGGGATTCTGGCGGATGAATACCTCGAATGGGTGCAGGCGATCACGATTGCGCTCAGACAATCCGCCAGCGCACCGATTCTCATCCTTGAGCCCGACGCGCTGGCGCTTTCCACCCAATGCCGGCCCATCGCCGCGAATCTGCCGCTGCTGCGCATCGCTGTGGACTGGCTCTCGACCAGCGGCGCTTCGATCTACATTGATGCCGGGCACTCCGCATGGGTTCCCGCGCGCCAGATGGCCTCCCTGCTCCAACGGGTGGGTCTGGGCAAGGTCCGGGGATTTTCGCTTAACGTGTCGAACTACAACAGTGACGCCGACGAGCAGCGCTACGGGGATGCGATAAACCAGCTCACCGGCTCCCACTACATTATCGACTCGGGGCGCGCATCGGCACGGCTCCAGGGGCAGCGCCATACGGCAGCCAGGACGCATTCATGTGGATCAAACCGCCCGGGGAATCCGACGGCCCGTGCAACGGCGGACCTGCTGCGGGCACGTGGTGGAATGAGCGCGCGCTGGGCATGGTATAGCGCGTAGTGCGCACGAAATGAACATGCCTAGCCACGCTTGATTACCAACGTATCCTTGATATTGCAACAATTATGGCCATTGTCGCAATGGCATAGCGTCGCTTATGATGTTCGTTTCGTGCGCACTATGCAAAACCCAGGGCGCGTAGTGCGCAGGGTCCCTACGACGCAGTATCTCTATGCCAACACGCTGCTGAGCTCGCGCCGCGAGGACAGCCTAAGCTTGGCGAGCACCTTGCGCATGTGGAAGGCGATGGTAGGTGTCGCCAGATACAACGACTGCGCGATCTGCGCATTGGTCCGGCCCTGGGCCACGAGCATGGCGATTTCGCGTTCACGGGTGCTCAGCGATTCGATGCCCGAAAGCACCGCCGGATCCGTATCGTCAATAAGCGCCAGCGCACGGCGCACGGCCGGTCTGGCGCCAAGGGTGAGGAACTGCTCCGCAGCCTGCCGCAGCGTACGCGCCCCGCCCGCTGCATCGCCCAGGCTCAGCTGCATCCGCCCGGCGTCGCTGAGCGCCTGAGCCCGCACGCGCGGGGCCGGCGCCCCGGCATCGTCAGCGCCACGAACGGCGGCGCGGTAGGCGCGCAGCGCACGTTCCGGCAAGTCGTAAGCCTCCGCCACGCGCCCTTCAAGCCAGTTCATCGAGCCATAGATCGGCGACCAGTCCAGACCGACATGCTTGTGCAGCTCGGCGAGCTCACGGTCGGCCTCCTCGGCCCGTCCCAGCGCGGCGAGCGCATCGACCCGATAGGTGAAGATGGAGCGCCCGGCAAGCCAGCGCCCTTGCAGCGCCTCAGGCGAGAGCGCATCGAGCACGGCCTGTGCATCGCCATGCATGCGGGCATGCTGCACCTGGGCGAGCAGTTCGAGTTCGGCACCGAAGGTGTCGTAGTCGGTGACGGTGACTTCGCGTGCGATGCGCCTGTTCTCGGCATAGGCGTCCTCGTCGCCGGCCTGGGCCGCCAGCACTGCGCGCAGCAGGAAGACCAGCGGGCGCGAGGAGACGTCGATGCTGTCGAGCGCGCCGACCGCAGCCCCTTCAGGCATCGATCCGGCCTCGGAAGTGCGCCCGGCAAGCCACCAGCAGTAGGCCAGCAGCACTCTCGCATGCCCTAGGCTCCACCCCACGATACCGTCCGCCGCCAGCGCGTTCGCCGCTTCGAGATCGGCCGTCGCCGCCTGCACGGCTCCAATACCGGCGTACACGCCGCCGCGGCAGGTGAGCGCGTCGGCCAGCGCCGGTGACGCTTCGGCGTTCGCAATGAGGCCGGAAAGCGCGTCAACCTCGCGTTGCACCCGTTCGAGGTCGCGCACGCGAGCGGCTGCCGTGACGGCAAGCCCTGTAGCGCGCAGCAAAATCTGCCCGGCATCAGGCATCACGGCGAGCCGCGCGTCGCTCAGCGGCATCGCCTCATCCTGCACACGATGCGCGAGTTCACGCACATCGTCAAGCAGGCCCAGCACCGGCGTGTAATCATCGGTGGTGAGCTGCACCATAACCGCCATCATCGTGATATGCATGCGCAGCACGGTGTCATCCGGGTGCTGCGGCTCGCGCGCCAGCAGCTCATGCACGAACGCGAGCGCCCACGGCACGTCTCCGGTGATCTGCCGGGTCTGCAGCAGCGCCAGGTCGCGCACCGGATCGGGGTCGAGCGCCTCAAGCTCGGGCAGCAGATCGAGCACGATGGGACTGATGAAGTTCGCGCCAGCAAGCACGCAGGCTTCGACGATCAGCTCGCCGCGCATAGCCGGGTCGGCGAGCATGGCGGCCCGGCGCAGGTAGATGATGGCGCGCCCCGGGTCGCCGGACGCCTCGGCAGCGCTTGCCGCCGCCCGCACACGCTGCAGGAGATCCGCCGTGAGGCCGTCGCCGCGCGCCGTCGCCGCATCAAGCCGACACAGCAAAGCGCGGTGCGGGTTGGAAACCTGCGCGGAAGCGGCCTCAAGAATGGCGATGCGTCGCTGGGCGTCGAGTCCTTCGGCGATATCGGCGGCAAAAAGGCTATGGAACGGCCGCACGCTTCCGGGCGCGGAACGCACGAGCAGACCTGCGGCGATGGCGGCCTCCACATCGACGGTGTCGCCGAGGCATTGTGCGATTGCCTCCACTTCCCGAGCGCACACACCATCACGAAGCAAGGCGGCAATCTCGAGCGCATGGCGCACCGCAGGCGTCGCATCGGCGCTGCCTTGTGCGAACGCCTGCCCAGGGCGAGCCGGCAGATGCACCCCCGAATCCCAATGCGAACGGGTCTCGCCGGGCGCTGGCTCCATGGCGGCAATGACCGCGTCAATGTAGAGCGGCAGACCGCCGGAAAGCTCGCGAATGCGGCTGGCCAGCCGCAGCGATATTTCAAGGCCATGCACCCGGGAGACGTATCCGCGCAACGCACGGGCATCGAGCGGCGCGAGTTCGATCTGCTGCCTGCGCGCCCAAGCGTCAGGTTCGGCGGCGAAAATCTCCTGAGCTATCTCACCAGTGCGCGGCTCATGCCCGCTGAGCACCACGCCTGCGCCGGAGAACGCGAGACGGCCCAGCACGAAACGCAGCGCGCGCAATGATTTGTCGTCGATCCATTGCGCGTTGTCGATCACGACGAGCAGGCGGCGCGTCCCCGAGGTACCTCGCGAGAGCACGGACAGCAGCGAACGCACCACGCCCGAGAATTCAAGGCCGGTCGCCTCGCCCACCCCCGCAAGCACCCCGGCGCGCTCGCCCGCGGCCCGCGCGACCTTGTCGATAAGAGCGAACGAAAAATCAGCTTCGAAAGCGTCGGCGCTCACCGAGACCACACGGAAACGGTCGGCTGCCTGTTCAAACTGCCGCAGCCAGGTCGTCTTGCCCACTCCGGGAAGCCCAGTCACTGAGATAAGCTCGCTGCCGCCTCCCGAAAGCCGCGCGGCAACCGCCTCGGGCAGTTCCTCCGGGGGGGGAGCGAGGGGTAGGCAACGGTATTCATGCGGCTAGCCTATCAGCCAAAAGCACTATCCATGTCAGATAGTCTTTGCAGTTTCTTTAGTAGCGTACGACAATCTGCCGTTCAATGGAATCACACAGGAACTACACGCACTGGCCGGGTCCCACGGCTCGCCCCACAGCAAGGTTTGAGAGAGGAATGATCATGTCCAGCAACAGCACAGCACCGCACCAGGCACGCACGGCGATGATTATTGAGGACGATCCGGATATCGGCAGGCTTATCAGCGATATCTTCCAGCACACGGGTTTCACCACGCGCATCTACACCAACGGCGAGGACGCTATCGAGAGTCTGCAGCAGCGACCGGAGAGTCTCGCCATCGTAACGATCGACGTCATGCTGGGCAATGGCATCGATGGCTTCGAGACCATCCGCCGCGTCCGCGCGCTGAGCGATGCCTATATCATCATGATGACCTCGCTGAGCGAAGAGAACGATGTCGTCGAGGGGCTCGCCGCCGGCGCGGATCAGTACATCCGCAAGCCATTCAGACCGCACGAGTTCAGGGCTTCGCTCAAAGCCTACCTGCGCAGAGCGGATCAGCCCGTATACCCCGACACTGGCTTCGAGCAAGCGATCGGCGGCCCCGTCACATCGTGGTCCATGCCGAAGCTTCGACCCGTGCCAAGGCTGCAGCCCGCGGCAAGCGCAGCCGCCGCAGCGACTCAGCTGCTGGAACGTGTGGACATTGGCGAGACGACCGATTCGGCCGCGTTCGACATGCAGGAATACGAAAGCTCATGGATTGAATACAATGGTCTGCGCCTCAACACGCTCAGCCGCGAGCTGCTGGTGAACAATGCGGAGGTGCAACTGACGAAAACCGAGTTCAACCTCATGACTCTGCTCCTGCAGAGCGGCAGCCGAGTGCGTTCGCGGGCGAATCTGGCCTTGGAGCTGCGGACAGGCAAGAAATTCGTGACCAATTATGTCGTCACCGATGCCGAATGCCGCTCGATCGAAGTGCATCTCGCGAATCTGCGCAAAAAGCTCGGCGAGAACACCGGCGGCAACCAATGGATTCGGACCGTGCGCGGCGTGGGCTACAAGCTCGCCAAGGAGATGTAGCCCCATAAGGGGATACGCAAGTCGGGCGTGTCGCACGGGGAGCCATACCGGGATGCAAAAACCGCCGTTCGTTGACCTTTATGGTCAACGAACGGCGGTTTTCATGAGTTAAGAGTGACGCTCAATCACTCGGTACTCTTGTGCGAGACCGAATCCGTAGGTCTCACGCGATGGCCCGCTTGTCATAGCTTCGCCTGCGGCTCAGCTCCTCGCAGCCTTAGCGGCTGCTCGGCCTCGGCTACTGACAACGCACTGCGTTGTCTGCTTCACGCCTCGGACTGCGCGCGGACGATCTTGCCAGTGAAGGACTGGTTCTCGTCGGCGTCAGCGGCTTCGCCCTTGTTCCAGGAGAACATGCCACGCAGCTTCGGGCCGACCTCTTCGATTTTCTCGTGGGAGAACTTCTCCTGCAGCTCCTTGAACTTCGGCGCGCCGGCATCCTGATCGTCGATGAACTCCTTGGCGAAGGAGCCGTCCTGGATGCGACCAAGCTGGTACTCCATGCGCTTCTTGGTGGAGTCGTCGACGACCTGCGAGATGAAGTCGCCGTACTGCGCGGTGTCGGAGCAGCTCCAACGAGCCTTGTTCAGGCCGCCTTCGTTCATGAGGTCAACGAGCATCTTGAGCTCGTGGCACACTTCGAAGTAGGCGATCTCCGGCTGGTAGCCAGCCTCGGTGAGCACCTCGAAGCCGCACTCGACCAGGTGGTTGACGCCACCCATGAGGACGTCCTGCTCGCCGAAGAGATCGGTCTCGGTTTCTTCCTTGAAGGTGGTCTTGATGGCGCCTGCACGCAGCGCGCCCAGAGCCTTGGCGTAGGCCAGAGTGATGGCCCAGCCGTCACCGCGAGGATCCTGTTCGACAGCCACCACGACCGGCACGCCGCGGCCTGCGGCGTACTCGCGGCGCACGATGTGGCCCGGGCCTTTGGGAGCGACCATGAAGACCGGGTGATCGGCGGACGGCTTGATGTAGCCGTAATGAATATTGAAGCCGTGGGCGAAGGCGATTGCGGCGCCCGGCTTGATGTTGGGCTCGATGTCGTTGGCCCAGATGGTGCGCTGGAACTGATCGGGCGCCAAAATCATGATGACGTCCGCCTCGGCGGAAGCCTCCGGCACGCTCTTGACCTCAAGACCCTGCTCCTTGGCGAATTCCACGGACTTGGAGGTGGGGCGCAGGCCGACGACGACATCGACACCGGAATCGCGCAGGTTCAGCGCGTGAGCGTGACCTTGCGAGCCGTAGCCGATGATCGCAACCTTCTTGCCCGCGAGGACAGAGAGATCGCCATCGTCTTCGTACCAGATTTGTGCTGCCATAATATATGCACTCCTTATTTGTGCTGTTGAAAATTCAGGTCATGTTGGCCCCCACACGGGGCCAGTCGCCGTTCAAGCGGCGTATGCAATCGGATTTTGTCCTACTAACCGTTGCCCATCATACTCGAAACCCCGACGGCGCTGTGCCGCCATGTCGTTTCGAGCGCGATGCCATCGTAGGACGCACGATCCGTACATTGCCGCATGAAACGCTTACTTGGTGAAATCAGCGTCTTTGGTCTCGCGGCAGGTCGCCACCGCCACCAGGCAGCACAGCGCCATAATGGCGAGATACAGCCCGACGGAGCGCACGCCCCAGTTGTGCGAGAGCCAGGTGGCGATGGTCGGCACGAAGGCCGCGCCGGCGATGGCCGCGAGGTTATAGCCCAGCCCGGAGCCGGAATATCGCACATTCGCATCGAACAGCTCCGGCAGGAACGCGCCGATCGGTCCGAAAGCGATGCCCATCAGGGCGAAGCCGACGCACAGGAACACCATCACCTGCACGAAATCGCGCCGCCCCTCACCCATCAGCAGATACGGGAACACCAGCGAGAACACCACGAGCGCGCACGAGGAGAACACCAGCACGCGGCGACGTCCGACCCTGTCGGCATACAGGCAGGAGAGCATGATGAACACGGCGAACACGCAGATCGCGACCATAAGCATGAGCAGATACTCCTGGTTGGTGAAGCCGAGCCCGCCACCGCCCTGCGCCACGCTTTTCGTGCCCCAGGCGAGCGACCATGTGGCCAGCGTGTAGAACAGCGTGTAGGTGACGGCCACGACGAACGTCGCTTGGAGCACCTGCTTCCAATGCTTGGTGAGCACGGTGGTGAGCGGTGCCTTGACCACGCGGTGCTCCCGCTGGGCGATGCGGAAGATCGGCGTCTCCTCCATGCGCACGCGCACGATGAGGCCGACAATCACCAGCACCGATGAGAGCAGGAAGGGCACGCGCCAGCCCCAGGCGAGCATCGCCGCGGAGTTGGTGGTCGCCTCCAGCACGAAGTACGTGCCGTTCGACAGAAAGAACCCGATCGGAGCGCCCAGCTCGGGGAAGGAGCCGTAGAGAGCGCGCTTGCTGTCAGGCGCGTTCTCCGTGGCGACCAGCGCCGCGCCGGACCATTCGCCGCCCAATCCGATGCCTTGCACGAAGCGGCACAGACACAGCACGGCGACTGCGGCCACGCCCCACTGCGCGTATGTCGGCAGGCAGCCGATCAGGAATGTGGCCAGGCCCATAGTGAACAGCGAGACCACGAGCGTGGTCTTGCGGCCAAGCCTGTCGCCGAAATGCCCGAACACCAGCGAGCCCAACGGTCTCGCGATGAAGGCGATGGCGAAGGTGAGCAGGCTCATGAGCAGGGCCACGGTGGGATTGGTCTTCTGCGAGAAGAACAGCTTGGGGAAGTAATTCGCCGCCGCCGTCCCATAGGCGTAGAAATCATAGAATTCGATGGCGGTGCCGACCATAGAGGCCGCGATGACGGTTCTCACCGAGTCCCGGGCCATAGTGCCGAGTTTTGCGGCGGTCGTAGGCTCGTGCTGCCCTGCTGATGTGGACTGCCCTGCCGGCCTGCTGCCTGCCGTGACATGTGCTGTAGTCATTTGCGATATCTCTCCTGAAGCGCTGCGCGGCGCACCGAGACTGTTCTCGGCAGCGGCTGCGCGGCGACCACGTATGCGTGCTGCGTACTGCTTGCTTCCGGCTTCTTTGGAGCGTTGACCTTGTGAGGCGCAACAAAAAAGCCCCGCAACTCGTGCAGGGCTTGTCACATGATGTGCGATATCGCGGCCCTGCCTTCATTGACGGGGCCGAAACGAATGTCGAATCAATCCGCCAACGAAGACGGAATAATAATTCGTGCAGAGGCACTGTGTTCAGAAGTAACGTGTGCAACTGGGGCGCATAACGTCATATTCATGGTCATCGTGGCGGACCTCCTCTCATCGTCGTACGGTTCTTGGCGGGCTGTTTGCCCGACTGGTTGTTAAGATAGGCCCGGCAGGCTGAAACCACATCCGGGCGTCCACATAATGGACACTTCCGGCGTGTCGGCGTGCTTCCACTGCGGAGTTTCAGATGACGATGATCCGGCCGCCCTGGATGATCCGGCCGCCATGAGAGCGCCGGCCGGACTGGCCGGCGCGACTCGAATCACCTGCTGTACACGGCTTCATAGCGGCGACCGCCGAAATGCATAATCATGCATGCAGCCGGCCGCTGGCCAAGACACGGCCAGATATGCGCTGCGCCCGCAGGCCTTATGGCACTGCGGGCGCAACCCGGTTTGCTGGCGGCTGCCTGCGCCGGTCATCGCAACTGCATTGCGGCGACCACCGTCAGTTCAGCTGGTTAGCTGGCTCAGCTCTTCGGTACAGCGCCCTCCTGAGAGTGGTCATACACCGGCTTGTTGTCCGCACTGAACTTGTAGACGCCGATGCTGGCCTTGCTCGGGTCGCCATTGCTGTTGAACGGGCCGATGCCGGCCTGCCCCACGTAATGGATCTCCTTCTTCTCCTTGAGCAGCGCGAGGCAGTCCTTGTAGGTCTTGCACTCGGTGCCGCCCTTCGCGCCGGAGACCGCCGCGAGGTTCTTCTGCACGGTCACGCCGTCCACGGCGCCGCCCTTCTGGGCTGCGAGCGCGGCGAGAATCGAGCCGTCATAGGTCTCGGCGGAGTAGGTGAAGTCCGACAGCCCGGGCTGGATGGCCTTGAGCTTGGCCTGGAAGGCATCGCTCGGATGAGCGCCAGGAATCGTGCCGGTGGCACCCGTGATCAGGCCCGGGGTGAAGTCCTTGGAGTAGTCGGCCGTGTTGCCATCAGTCATGTACATCTTGGTCTTCGTATCCAAGCCCTGGCTGGACATCTCCTTGACCAGCTGCTTGGTCTGGTCGAAGGCGATCACCAGCGTGGCATCGGGGTTCGTGGCCTTGATGGTGCTGACCAGCGGCGCGAAGTTGGTCTCAGTCGGGTCGAAGGTGTCCTTCTCGCCGTAGACGACCTGCACGCCCGCAGCCTCGGCGGTCTTGACCACGACATCGCGAAGGTTGGTGCCGTACTCATCGTTGAACACCGCGATGGCCAGCTTGCGCACGCCATCCTGGGCAATCACGTTGCCGAGCACTGCGCCCTGCACGGAATCCGGCGGCACGGTGCGGAAGAAGTACGGGCTGACACCGGAGAGCGCCGGCGAGGTCGCGCCCATCGAAATCTGCGGAACCTTGGCCTCGCTGATCGACTTGTAGACGTTCTTCACCACGGAGCTGGAAGCCGGGCCCATAATCACCGAAGGATTCTTGGAGAGCACCGACTGTGCGCCGGAGGTGTTCTGATCGGCGTGGTCGGCATCGGAGACGTCGGCGGTCGCCGTCGTGATCGGCTTGCCCAGCACGCCGCCAGCGGCGTTGATGTCCTTGGTGGCCAGCTTGAACGCCGAGGTCTCGGCGGGTCCCAGGTAGGCCAGCGAGCCGGTCTCCGGGAACAGCGCGCCCAGCACGAAGGCGCCGGACGACGAGCTGGAGCTGGAACCGGATGACGACGAGCCGCAGCCAGCCAGGGCCATAAGCGCAGCAGCCACCGCGGCCGTCGCGATAAGCGGCAACTTCTTGTAACGGACATTATTCATCAGCAATCACCCTATCTTTTCTCTTCAGGCCCGCGTCCGCGGGCGATGGTTCGGGAACGGCAGCGCATACGGCCGCCGGTCTTGGTGATGAATGTAAGCGGGCGATGCAACGAGGGCGTGTGCCGAATGTTTCCACCCAGTGATGCTGGTAAACTGCCCGAAACATTGCCGACACATGGATGCGTCAGCGGTATAGGAACACAGCAACTTACGAAACGGCCAAGCGGCCCGGCGGGCAATCCCGTCGGGCCGCTTGGCCGTAGCCAATAAGGCAATATCGTCGCCCAATTGCGCTCTCAGCGCCCTTCTTCTTCGACTTCCTCTTCGAGGTTGCCCAGATAGAGCGAGATCACCTTGGGGTCGTTGAGCAGGTCGCGGCCCCGGCCCGAGTAGGCGTTGCGGCCCTGGTCGAGCACGTAGCCGCGGTCGCAGATCTGCAGGCAGCGCGAGGCGTTCTGCTCGACGATGATGACGGAGACGCCGGCCTTGTTGACCTCGCGCACGCGGATGAAGGTCTCGTCCTGCAGCATCGGCGACAGGCCTGCCGAAGGCTCGTCAAGCAGCAGCACGGAAGGCTTCATCATCAGCGCCCGGCCCATGGCCACCATCTGGCGTTCGCCGCCGGAGAGCGAGCCAGCGAGCTGGTCCTTGCGTTCGGCGAGCTTGGGGAAGATCGAGCAGACGTAGTCGAAGCGCTCAGCGAACAGTTTCGGGGCCTGGAAGGCGCCCATATGCATGTTCTCGGCGATGGTGAGCGAGGGGAAGACGTTCTCGGTCTGCGGCACGAAGCCCACGCCGCGGGCCACGAGCTTGTCGGCGCGCATATTGGTGATCTTCTCGCCACGCAGCATCAGCTCGCCCGACGATACGTGCACCAGGCCGAAGAGCGACTTGAGCAGCGTGGACTTGCCGGCACCGTTGGGGCCGATGATGCCGACGATCTCGCCGTCGTGCAGGGTCAGCGATGCGCCGTCGAGGATGTTGACCCCGGGCAGATAGCCGGCCACCAAGTCGATGGCGTCCATAAGCGGCTCGCCCTCAGGTTCGCCGACGTGGATTTCGGCGCGGGATACTACTGCTGTCTCGCTCATAGTTCGGCTCCTTCCGCCTGCGTAGCTGCCGGAGGCTGCTCCACCTCTTCGATATCCTCGATATCGCCCAGATCGATGTTGGCACGCGCGCCCAAGTAGGCGTCGACCACGGCCTGATCGTTCATCACGCTCTTCGGCTGGCCTTCCGCCACGATCTTGCCCTCGGCCATAACCGTGACCCAATCAGCGATATGGCGCACCATATTCATATCGTGCTCGACGAACAGCACCGTGGTGCCATCTTCGCGCAGCGACATGATGCAGTCGAGCAGCGACTGCTTGAGCGCCGGATTGACGCCGGCCATCGGCTCGTCGAGCATGACCAGCTGCGGGTCACGCATAAGCGCCCGGGCCATTTCCAGGAGCTTGCGCTGCCCGCCAGAAAGCGAGCCGGCGAAATCGTCCTTCTTCTTGATGAGCAGGAAGCGTTCGAGCAGCGATTCGGCCTTCTCGATGTTCTGCTTCTCGTATTTGCGCCACCGCACCGGGAACAGCGAGGTAAGCATGCCCTCGCCCGGCTGCACCGGAGCGCCGAGCAGCATGTTGTCGAGCACGGTGAGCCGGCTCATGACCTTGGTCAGCTGGAAGGTGCGGACCATGCCCATACGGGCCACCTTCTCCGGCGAAACCGAGGAGAGCGGATGCCCGTCGAACTGCCAGGTGCCCGAATTCGGCGTGTCGAAGCCGGTCATGAGGTTGAAGAAAGTGGTCTTGCCCGCGCCGTTCGGCCCGATCAACGCCGTGATGCCGTGGCGCTCGATTTCGAAATGCTGCACGTCGACGGCGGTGACCCCCCCGAACTTGCGGGTGACGGAGTCGGCCACCAGAATCGGATCCGGCTTGGGCACGCCCGGCGTGTTGTCGACGAATGCAAGGTCCTTTTCCACCTTGTCGCCGAAGGCCGTGGAGATAAGCTCCTCGCCTTCCGGCGCCTTCGTCGCCCACTTGGCCAGATCGTGGAACGGAATGTTTTGCTCAGCCATGGAACGCCAGCTCCCTTCGGTCGCCCATCAATCCTTGCGGTCTGAAAATCACCAGGCACATCAGCGCGATGCCCATGATCACCCAGCCCAGCGCCTCGACCTGATTGGAGGAGATGATGGTGTCGGGAATCGTGTCGCGCATCAGCTCCTTGATGAAGGTCAGGCTCACCCACAGCAGGCACGAGCCTAGGATAGGCCCAAGCACCGTGGCCGCGCCGCCCATGAGCAGAATCGTCCAAGTGTAGAACGTGACCTGGCGGCCCAGCGAATCAGGCTGCACCGACCTCGGCAGCACGAAGAGGATGCCTGCGAGCGCGCCGAACGCGCCACCGAGGAAGAGCGATTGCAGCTTGAAGCGCGTGACCGGCTTGCCCAGCGAGCGCACCGCGTTCTCGTCCTCGCGGATGCCCTTGAGCACACGGCCCCACGGCGATTTGAACCAGCGCCAGGTCAGCAGCGCGGCGATGAGCACCAGCGCCCACCCGACGAGACGAATCCACCAGGAATCAGCGACATTATTTGAATACGTCCACAGCAGGAAGGTCGACCGGCCCGAGGGGAAGGGCGAAGCGCCCTCGAACTGCGTGGTGAAGTTCTGCGGCGAGATGCCGCCCGAGCCGCCGGTGATTTTGGTCATCGAGGTCGATCTGCCGACGATGCGCACAATCTCGGCGGCGGCCAGCGTCACCATCGAGAGGTAGTCGGGCCCGAGCCGCAGCGTCGGTATGCCCAGCAGCAGCGCGTAGATGCCTGCCAGCAGCAGCGCCATGCACACCGAGGCGAACAGGTTCCAGCCCATCGACTGGCTGATGGCGAAGCCGTAGGCGCCCAGCAGCATGAAGCCCGCCTGGCCCATGTTGAACATGCCGGTCATGCCGAAGTGGATATTGAGTCCGATGGCGGCCAAGGCGTATGCCGCCGTGGTCGGGGCGATTAGTTCGCCCAGTGAATTGGATATCAGGTTCATGAAATCCATGATCAGCCCACCCTTTGCAACTTGCCGAAGAGACCCTGCGGCCGCAGCAGCAGGACGATGATGAGAATCGCGAGCGCACTCGCGTAGCGCATGTCGTTGGGAATGAACAGCGAGCTCATATCCGCGACGATGCCGATGACCAGCGAGCCGACCAGTGCGCCGTTCGCCGTGCCCAGGCCACCCAGCGTGACCGCGGAGAACATGAGCAGCAGCAGTACAGCGCCGGTGTTCCATGCGATGCCGTTGAGGTAGATGCCCATGAGCACGCCGGACAGGGCGGCGAGCGCGCAGGAGAGAATCCACACGACGCGGACCACCTGCTCGACGTTGATGCCGGAGGCGGAGGCCAGCGCGGCGTTGTCGGAGACGGCTCTGGTGGCGCGTCCCAGCCGCGTGCGGTACAGGAAGAAGGTGACGCCGATAATGACGATGATGGCTATCGCCGCCGATACCAGCGTGGCCGTATCAGTGGTGATCGGGCCGAGCTGGAATCCCTGGTCGACCGCGGTTGTGATGCCTTTGACATTGCCGCCGAAGAAGAACTGGAAGAGGTATTGCAGCACCATCGACAGGCCGATGGTGACGATCATCTGCTGCATGGTGCCGACATGCTTGCGCCGCAACGGCGCCCACACCAGCTCGTTCTGCAGCAGTCCGGAGGCCGCACCGATGATGATGGCGAAGATGGCCGCAGCCCACAGCGGCATATGAAGCAGCTGCACGCCGACGTAGGCCATAAGGCCGCCGAGCGTCACCTGCTCGCCATGCGAGAAGGAGCTCAGGCCCGTGGTGCCGTAGACGAGATTCATGCCCACGCTCATCAGCGCGAGCATCAGACCGAAGATGATGCCCGAATACAGCTGCTGCCATACACGCGCCCCGAAATTGGCACCGGCGGAGTTGCTTGAGCTGCTCTGCGTGGAAGCGCTGGAGCTGGAGGAAGATCCAGAGCTCGTTGAGGCGCTGCCGCTTGCGCTGGGGCTCGAAGTCGTCTCGCCCGGCTTGTCGAAGCGCACGACGCCGCGCTGCTTGGAGAAGTCGCTTTTCTCGATATCCACCGTTTCGGCGTTGGCCTTAAGGCCGTGGTCCTTTGCCACCCCGGCGTCAATGGTCGCCGTGTACTTTCCGTCGGCCGTGACGCTGAACGCCCACTTGCCGGTGTCGTCGGTCGTCGTCGTGGCGCTTTCCTTGCCGGATAGCGTCACTGTAGCGCCCACGACCGGATTCCTGTTGGCATCCTGCAGGATGCCGTTGACGCATCCGTTGGTGCCGGTCGGATTGCACACCGGAACCGGCTGCGCAGCTTGCGCAGTCGTGGACCATACGCCACTTATGGCAAGCAGCAGCATTAAGAACATCGCACTCAGCAGCATTCGTGCCGGGTATTTGCGCAGTTTGCGCCGTACAGCTGTCATATCGCGTCCTCCCCTCGATTCCCTCTTAACCTAGGGATGGGAACGGCGTACTTGGTTGCGCCCAGATTTCCGTCAGGTAACCAGATGCGACCCTATGTAACCGGGATGTTGCGGCGATAGGGTATATGGGCGAGAGATTTCAGCGGCGCATGGGCTCAGCTGGGTCAGCAGCTTAGGCAGCTCATCAGTTCAGCAGCTCAGCGGTTCAATGAGCCCATCCACCAGCCCAGCGCAAGGCATGCGAGCGCGGCCAGCACCGTGATGGCCAGATACGCCAGAGCGCTCCATTGGCGGTGGCTGCGCACCAGCGACGTCATCTGGTTGACAGCTGTGGAGAAGGTCGAGAACCCGCCGAAGAAGCCGATGACGAATAGCAGATAGGTGCGCGTGTCGACCGCATGGTTCATGAAGGCGGCTGCCGCCAGACCCACGCAGAACGTGCCGACGGCGGTGATCACCAACGTGGAGAAGGGAAACGCGCGGCTCCACCAGCGCTGGATCGAGGTGTCCAGGATGAAGCGCGCCACAGCGCCCAGGCCGCCGCACAGGCATACGAGTATGAAAGTCGTCAGCAGCATCAGCGCACCTCTCCTGTGATGGGATCGGGTATCAGCGGGATTTCGGCCGTGATTGGCTTCGGCTCGTACGACAGCGGTTGCGTCGGATGATTGGCGAGTTCGCCAGCAGCGTATCCTGTGGAAACTGTTCCGGCGTTATCAGGGGTGTCAGGCGCGCCGGGTTTGCTGAGCGTGCCTAGTGTGCCAACCGTGTTGGCTTTGCCGGCCTGCGGCGTACCGTTCTGCCCAATTGCCGCGGCAACGCCATAGGCCGCTGTCGGTTTGCTGTCCACATAGTGAGCCGAGTCGCTGAGATGCCCGCTACCGTCGATTCCCGAGCCGGCACCCGGCCCGGCTGTTGGCGCGGTGCCCGCAGCCGCCGCAGCAGCGCCTGCCGCATGCGCCGGACCGCCCATTCTGGCGTGCCTGCGATGGCCCTGCTGGGAGTTGAGATTCGCGACGACCTGCATAAGCGTTGCGGCGCGTTTCCTTGTCATGATGCGCGAGGACAGCAGCGAGCCAGCCAGCGCGGCGAGGATGCCTGCGGAGAAGGAGACCAGCAGATACCCAATCAGCTCCCAGCCCGCGCCGCGCCGCAGCAGCAGGAAGCTCTGCAGCATCAGTATCGACGTGCTCGACATCGAGCCCCACATCCCGATGCCTGCGCCGCCGCCGACGAGCTGGCGCGTGCGTCTGCTCAGCCACGAGGCCTGGGACATGTACGTGGTCAGCGCCGCATATCCGAAGCACGACACCGTATTGACAATGAAGGTCGCAAGATACAGCTGGCTGACATCGCTTCCCGCATCAGGTCCGGCGAAAGCGAGCGCCAAACCGAACACCACTCCGGTGCCGAAGCAGCCGCCGGCGAAGATCACCAGATACATCACCCAATCGGCAAGCGGATTGAACCGGGCCTGCAGGCGTTTGAGAGGGGCCAGCGGTATCTGCGGCGGCAACGCCGGATCGTTGGCGTCGGCCCGAAGGCGAGCCTTGGCGCGGCGATTGCCGCTACGGGATTTCGGGGAGCTGTTGCTTCTCGCCGCGACCATTTGCGTGGTGGGGGCGGGTTCCCATCCCGCTGCCGAGCCGGAGCTTGAGCCAGCTTGAGCGGCTTGCGCAGCATCGGACTCATGAGACTCATTCGATGCCGCTGCCGATGACTGTGAGGAATCCAGCTGCGGCAAGGAATCGAGCACCGAAGCGGTGAACAGATCGGCCAACGCGCCCGTGCGGGCGCCGGTATAATCGGGATCTCCGTCGGCCTCGGCACCGGTCAGCGACTCGGACCCGTGCTGCGGCGCGCCCGGACGCTCCTGCGTCGTGTGATTGTCAGACAGTCCCATATCACCCTCGTTCCATGCGCTCATGCCGATTGCATCCACCGCGTTCACCTAACCGCACCCGCATAGCGCCCGCCTTCCGTAGCATTGTTCTCGGCTGTGTTGTTACCGTCATTGTCGTTATCGTCTGTGTTGTTACCGTCATTATTACCGTCTGCCCGGTATTTTCTTCCCCAGCATTGCTGCCAAGTCTCTGCCGCCGCATCGTCGCCTAGACAGCCCTGACGACACCGTCATGGTCATACTCGGCCGCCGCGAACGCCTTGGCTGGGCCAACGCAACTCGGACACGCCGCCGGCGGATGCGACCCGTCCATATTACATGGGCGAACTGCACAACGCCACCATGCCCGCCCGGACCTGAGCCAGCCCGTCCGCGGGGAACATCACGAACACGTAATCGCCCGGCATAATGGTCTCCTCGCGGCGCGGCACCACCTCGCGCTCGCCCCGGCGAATGTCGACAAGCGCCGCACCACGCGGCCAATCGATGTCGCCCACACGCAGGCCGGCGATGGCGCTGCCGAACTCGACCGGGAATTCCAGAACCGCGTTGCCGAGCGCGGCACGGCTATGGCTATGCGCTATCGCATGCGGCATGTGCAGGGCGTGCGGCGCATGTAGCGCGTGTCGCCATTGCAGCGCGGACTGTGTACCGGACTCATGACGTGCAGTATCGGCAGTGTCGCCCTTCCCGCCGCCAGCATTGCCATCGTTGCCGTCGTTGCCATGAGCCGCCATATAGCGGTCCAGCAAGGCACCGTAAATCGGCTTAATACCGAGCACATCAGACACGAAGAGCGCAATGAAGGCGCATGCGGCGACGGGAAGCATATGCACAAGCGAGCCGGACATCTCGACAGCGAGCAGAATCGAGGTCATCGGCGCCTTGACCGAGGCCGAGAGCGTGCCCGCCATCGCGCATACCGCGAACACGGCGACCGCGCCCTGCGGCACGATACCAGGAAGCAGCCGCACGGCCAGCAGCCCGAAGATGCTTCCCGCAAGCGTGCCGATAGCCAGAATCGGCATGAAGATGCCGCCGGGCACGCCCGAGCCGAAACTCGTGCCGGTGAACAGCATTTTGACGGCCAGCAATCCCAGCAGCATCAGCACGCCCGAAGAGGCATGCTCGGCGAAATCGATGAGCTCCTCGCCGCCGCCAAGGACTTTCGGCGCGAACAGGCCGCATGGCAAGGCGATGAGCAGCGCGATAACCGGGCCAGCGATGGCCGGAAGCTTGCCATACAAACTCTGGAAGCCCAGCAGCATCCGGTTCGTGAGCGAACCGACAAGCCCAGCCACGATTCCCAGTGGAATCATCCACCAATACAGCGGCAGGGCAAGCTGCCCGATGCTGGTGAAATTGAGCACAGGGCGCAGGCCGAACCAGGTTTTCGAGACAAAATCGGCGCTGAGCGAGGCGCTTGCGGCTGACAATAATATGACCGGCGAGAAATTGCGATGCACCTCTTCCAGCGCGAACATCATGCCGGAAAGCGGCGCGTTGAACGCTGCGGAAAGCCCGGCCGCCGCGCCGGCGGTTATCAGCGTGTTCTCTTCGAAACCATCGCGCTTCATCGCGCCCGACACGCCTTGGCTCGCGGCTGCGCCAATCTGAATCGACGGCCCTTCGCGGCCCAGCGACAGGCCGAACATGCCGCACAGCAGCCCGCCCGCAAAGCGCACCACAAGCACCAGCAGCCAGCGCATCCGCAGACCCAGCAAGAGCACACCCTCGACCTGCGGGATGCCGCTGCCGCTCGCCATCGGTTCGAGCCGCACCAACCATGCGACAAACAGACCGATGGCTGCAGCGGCGCATACGAACGGTGCGATCAACCACGGCTGGGCCAGGATTTGCGGATACATCCACCGGGCAAAGCGCGTGCCGTAGCCGATGCCATAGCGATACAGCGCCACGAGCAGACCGGCGATGAGGCCACACACAATCGCACGAATGGCAATCGTCCACTGCTTGCGACCGAGCTGCCCAAGAAACTTTGCGACACCGCCTTCGGACGCCTTGGCGTTTTGGGTTGCGTTGGCATTCTGGGGCCCATCGGCATTCTGGGGCAATTCAGCATTTTCGGATGTGTCAGGCGCGTTCCCGCCCGGCGCATCCTCGTTATGAGCCACCTTATTATGAGCCATTGCAGCGCCCCGCATGCCTCGAACGAATCTGAGCCGGCGTCTAGTCGATCAGCGAATGCACGGAGATGATGTGGTCGCGCTGCGGGCCGGTGCCGATTGCCGAGATGCGGCAGCCGGAGAGCTCTTCGAGGCGATGCACATACGCCTGCGTGGTGGCGGGCAGACCTTCGAACGTGTGCACCTTGGAGATGTCCTCATCCCAGCCGGGCATGGTTTCATAAATCGGCTTGGCGGCGGTGAAGGCAGCCTGATCGACCGGCATATCGTCGTAGCGGGTGTGCGTGCCGTCTGCTTCTTCCACGTCGTAGCCCACGCAGATGGGAATTTCCTTCAGGCCCGTGAGCACGTCGAGCTTGGTGAGCACGATGTCGGTCAGTCCGTTGACCTGCACGGCGTAGCGGTTCACGACCGCGTCGAACCAGCCGCAGCGACGCGGCCTACCTGTGGTGACGCCGAATTCATGGCCCTGGGCGCGCAGCCATTCACCAGATTCGTCGTTCAGCTCTGTGGGGAACGGGCCTTCGCCCACGCGGGTGACGTAGGCCTTCGAGACGCCGATCACGCGGGTGATCTTGGTCGGGCCGACGCCGGTTCCGGTGCACGCGCCGCCTGCGGTCGGGTTCGACGACGTGACGAACGGGTAGGTGCCGTGGTCCACGTCGAGCATCGTGGCCTGGCCGCCTTCGAAGAGCACGGTCTTGCCCTCTTCGAGCGCCTTGTTAAGAATCAGCGAGGTGTTGGCGACGTAGGGCTTGAGCTTTTCGCCGAGCGCCAGCAGATGGTCCGTGGTCTCGTCCACGTCGACCGGGCGGCGGTTGTAGAGCTTGACGAGCATCTCGTTCTTCTGATGCAGGCTCGCCTCAACCTTGTCATGCAAGTGCTGAGCGTTGAACAGGTCATGCACGCGAATGCCGACGCGGTTGATCTTATCCGCATACGCCGGGCCGATGCCGCGGCCGGTCGTGCCGATCTTATGCTTGCCGAGGAAGCGCTCGGTGACCTTGTCGAGCACGCGATGGTACGGCGCGATGACCTGCGCGCCCTCGCTCACCAGCAGCCGCGAGCAATCCACGCCGCGCGATTCCAGGCCTTCGATCTCTTCGAACAACACCTCGGGGTCGACCACGACGCCATTGCCGATGACCGGCGTGACGTTGGGGCTGATGATGCCGCTGGGCAGCAGGTGCAGCGCGTACGATTCGTCGCCGACCACCACCGTGTGGCCCGCGTTGTTGCCGCCGTTGAAGCGCGCGACATAGTCGACCCGCGTGCCGATCAAATCGGTCGCCTTGCCCTTGCCTTCGTCGCCCCACTGAGCACCAATAAGAATGATTCCGGCCATACCGCACCTCCGCGTCCGCCTGATTACGCCAAAAACACCCTACCGTGACGCCTATACCAGCGGGGTTGGCGCGGTTGTTGGGCGGTTGCGGACGGTGTGCGGCTGCGGGGCACATGACTGTTTCAGCGTCGACTTTTGTACGCTAACTCGACCCTGCCGTGCAAAAGGCAACGTTATGAGGTCCGATTCCATAGCAATTCATACGCCAGCCTCGACTTAGCGTATAAAATGCGACGTTCGCACACGCAACCGTCACAACGCCCACACTAACTCGCACCCCATGCGGGGCTTGTGACGTATGTCGGCAAAGAATCATCACGATTCCCGCACTACTTCGACTATCATGCGGGCCTTGTGACGTATAACCGCGCCCAAACGACACAACGCCCGCACAAGCCCCGCGATAGTGCGGGAATCGTGACGGTCGCCTCACAGCTAGAGGCCAGCCCCCGTCATTCAGCCGTCACTCGATGGAGTCGACGTCGATTCTGCTGGGCAATGGCCGCTCCGCGATGCCGCGGTAAAGCATGTTCACCCCGTCGGCGTAAGTGCGCACATACGACATCTCGTAGTGCAGGCTGCTGGCGAGCACCCACTGGCTGCGCACGCCCTCATTGATGGCGTACATCGTCAGCGCGGCATGCTGCGGGTCGACATCCGCGCGAATTTCGCCCGCCGCGATGCCCTTGCGTATCCTCTTCTCCGCAGGCGGCAGCATGAGGGCGAAGTTGCGCGCCAGCCGCCCGCGCACCGGGGTGTCCTCCACCACGTCGATGCCGGTGAGCGTGACGCGCAGCCGCAGCAGATCAGGATGCGTGGCCGCCTGCTGCACGCTTTCGATGCTGCGGTCGAGCATCTCCCGCACGCTGTCCGCATCCGCCATGTCCAATCGGTAGTCGCGTTCGCGCAGATCGACGATGGCGGTGAACAGCGCCTCCTTGGTCGGGAAATGATAGAGCACTCCTGCATCGGAGATGCCGACTTCCTTGGCGATATCGGCAATGCGAACGCGCTCATATCCATATCGGCTGAACAGACGGGTGGCCGACCTGACGATGTCTTCCCGCCTGCGTTCGCCCTTGGGGCTTTTGCGCACGCTCTTCTTTGCTTCCACTTCGGACTTGCACCACCTGTTGGACTATGTCTTACCGTGACATCATATCCTCCGCCTTTCCTCCAACATGCAAATCAGGCACCGCAACGCCCGGATCCAAGCCTATTCGATGAACAGCGTGCGCAGCGTGGCGATCTCCTCTTCGCTCATTCCATTGGCGAGGCAGTATTGCGTGACCGTGCCGTAGCGCCCGCGCATATCGTTGAGCAGCCCTTGCATGGTCTCGCCCGGTGAGGCGAGCAGCGCCGCCGCCGCGCCTTGAAGATTGGCAATCTTGCCCAGTTTTCCCGGAAGGCTTTGGCTGATGGCCGCTTTGAACGCGCTGGTCAGGTTGGCTGCGGACTGCGCGTAATTCGAGACGATCAGCGCATCCTCGACGCCCAGCAATCCGAGCAGCACGGCGGATACGATGCCGGTGCGGTCCTTGCCCGCCGTGCAATGAATCAGCACTGGCCTGCCTTCGCTGCGGGCCAGAACCTGCAGCACCGCAATGACTTTGTCCGCATGGTCGAAGGCAATCCGGCGATACAGCTCCGGCAGTTGCACCGACGCAAGCCCCTGCATCATGCGCGCGCTGAGTGGTTTGCTTGTCGAATCCCCGGTCTCATTGCCCGCTCCGTCATCCTCTCCGCCGCCACCGGAAACGCCACTATCCGCAACGCCGCTGCCCAGCAGTCCGATGCGCAGCACCTCGATATCATCGTCCAGCTGGTACGGCCAGGTTCCGATCTCCCACGGGTCGCGCAGATCGATCACGGTGTGCACGCCCAGACGGCGCAGCTCTTCAGCGCCTTCAGGCTTCATGAAGTTCAGCCCCGCAGAGCGGAAGAAGAAGCCCGAACGTAGATAATGGTCGCTCACGGTGCGCAGGCCGCCGATGCCGCGAGCGTTGGGCACGTCGCCCAGCTCGATGCCGTTGACGTCGCCATCGAAGCGTTCCTCGGCAACAGGAGCATCGAGCGCCTCAAGGTCGCCGTTGTGCCGGACCACGTCGCGGTACCAGGCGAAGGAATCCTTCGGTGTGCGCTTCATGGTCGCCGCATCGACATGGACCAGCCCGAAGCGCTCGGAGAACCCGTCCATCCACTGGATGTTGTCGATGTTGGACCAGACGTAATACCCGTCGACTGCGATGCCCTCGCTCGCAAGCGCATGCAGATCGCGGATGTTGTGCGCAAGCGCCCGGATGCGCACGGCGTCGTTCAGGCTTGCTTGCAATTGCCCAGCGTCTTCTGCGGTCTCGCCCGCCGACTCCGCCAGTATCGCCGACTCCGTTGATTCCGTTGACTCCGTCAGCCCCTCCGCTGCGCTCGGATACGCGGTGCCGCGCCCGTTCTCCGTAATGATGATGCGCGGATGATCCGGGTAGCTTTCGTGCACCCATTCCACGGTTGCGCGCAGGCCGCCGGGCGTCTCCTGGCGAAATCCGCGCGGGCTCCACCAGCGCCTGCCCGGGCCCGGCACGATGGCGACACCGTTTCCTTCGCCCAGCATCGATGAGAACGCATGCAGGGCCTTCTCGTTATCATTCCCGGATTCGAAGAACATCGGCGCACGCTCCGGCGTCGTGGCGTACATGTTGGAATACCAATTGACGCCGAGGATATCCAGCGGTTCGGCGATGACATCCATATCGCCCTCGCGGCAAGCGCCATCGGCCTGCACCTGCTCGCGAATCAGCGGGGCATGGCCCTTGCCCATCAGCGGGTCAAGCATCAGCCGGTCGAACGAGCGCCGCGCGGTCTCGGCAGCCTGCACGTCAGCAGGATTGCAGGTGGCGGGCTGCACGCCGGCAACAGAAAGAATGGTGCCGATGCGGCCTGATACCTTCGCCGAGCGCAGCGCGCGCACAGCCATGCCATGCGCCAGCAGGATGTTGTGCACGGCGTCGAGGCCGCGCGCCCCTTCGCTGCGCATCGGCGGGAGGAAGCCCGCGACGTATCCGGCCATCGCCGGGTGGGACGGCTCGTTCATCGTGTACCACTGATCGACGCGGTCGCCGAGCCGCTGCGCCACGATTTCGGCGTAGCGTGCGAACTGCTCGGCTGATTCGCGACCCATCCATCCTCCGCAGCGCTCCTCAAGCCATTGCGGGGTGTCCCAGTGGTACAGGCATGCCGCCGGCAGGATGCCGCGCGCCAGCAGCCCATCCACCAGCCGGTCGTAGTAATCCAGCCCGGACTCGTTGATATGCCCTTCGGCATCGGTCACGACCCGCGGCCAGGAAATCGAGAAGCGGTGGGCCTGCGCGCCCAAGTCACGCATCAGATCGAGATCCTCGTCGAGCCGATGATATTCGTCGGCGGCCCTGCCCAGATCAGCGCCATCGCGCACGCGAAGGCTGCCGTTGCGGTATGCCGTATCCCAGACTGACGGAGCCTTGCCGTCGGCATCCCAGCCGCCTTCGATCTGATATGCGGCGTTGCTGGTTCCCCAGAGAAATGTTGCGGGAAGTGCTGAACTCATTGATGCTATTCCTTTGCTGCGGTGATTGATTGGCGATATTGTGGCTGACGATATTGTGGCTAAATGATGGTGACGCCTATGCGCTATGCCTGCGCCCGGTAGCGCGGCACCGATGCGATAAGCCGCTGTGTGTAGGCGTGCTGCGGATGCCGGATCACCTGCTCGGTGTCGCCGCTTTCCACGATGGATCCTTGGTCGAGCACGTAGACCGCGTCTGAGATCATACGTACCACGGAAAGATTGTGCGAAATGAACAGCATGCTCATATGCTCCTGGTCGCGCAGATCGGCGAACAGATTAAGCACCGTGGCCTGCACCGACACATCGAGCGAGGAGACCGGCTCATCGCAGATCAGCAGCTCGGGATCGGCGGCGATGGCGCGTGCGATGGCCACACGCTGCGCCTGACCTCCGGAAAGCTCCCCCGCTTTCGCCGGGCCGTAGCGATCCGGGTCGATGCCCACCCGGGCCAGCAGGGCCGCCGCCTTCGCCAGGCGCTCGCTCGATGCGAGGTGATTGGCGATGGTGTAGGGCTCGGCTACGACGTCGAGAATCCGGCGATGTGGATTCAGCGAGGAGACCGGATCTTGAAACACCATATGCACCCGTGGGCGGCTGTCCCAATGGTCGCTGCCGTTGCTGCCGCTGCCGTTGCTGCCGTTGCTGCCATTACCGCCGGCAGCTCCGGTCTGGCTGCCGCTGCGCCGGCTGGCTTTGCGCAATCGGCTTCGCCCGTACTGCACCTCCCGGTCGCACACCAGAACCGATCCGCGCGCAGGCGCCTTCATGCCCATAACCGTTTTGGCGATGGTGGATTTGCCCGAGCCGGATTCTCCGACCAGCGCCGCGCACCGGCCTTGGGGCACTTCCAGATTGATGTCATGGAGCACTTCCGTTGCGCCATATGTGCAAGCCAAATGCCGTATAGACAACGCGGCGGACTGCGAGGGCTGAGATGGCTGCGCGGCGGGCACAGATTCCTCCCGTTCGCCGCGCCCGCCATCCGCGGACGTTGCCTCAGGTTGCACTGCAGAGGTCATTGCGCGCCTCCTTCGGCGTAGATTGATTCGACGGTGGGCAGCCTGCGCAGCCGCTCCCCCTCAAGCGAGGGAATGCAGGCGAGCAACGCCTTGGTGTAGGGATTCTGCGGCTGCGTCATGATCTGCTCGGTCGGCCCGACCTCAATGATCTTGCCGCTTTTCATAACCGCAATCGTGTCACATCGTTCCGCAGCCACATCGAGATCGTGGGTGACCAGCAGAAAAGCGGATCCTGTGGCGCGTCTGATGTCGTCCAGCACGTCGAGAACCTGGTGCTGCACCGTCACGTCAAGAGCGGTGGTGGGCTCATCGCCGATGAGCAGCTGCGGGTGGCCGATGGCTGCGGCACCGATGCCGATGCGCTGCCGCTGGCCTCCGGAAAGCTGGAAGGGGTAACAGCGCCAGAGCGATTCGGGATTGTCGAACCCGGTGGTTCTCAGCATGCCCAGACCACGAGCCCTGCGTGCCTTCGCATCGGGCCGGCTGTCCATATTGGACAGCGCCTCGGTCAGCTGGCTGCCGACGCGGTAGGTGGGGTTGAGCGAACGCAGCGGATCCTGGAAGATCATGCCGACCTGCGAGCACATGAACGCGCGACGCTTGCGGGCAGACATGCGAGCCGGCTCCTGGCCGTTGATGGTGACGCTGCCGGTGATCTCGCTTCTGGTCCCCAGCGGCTGGATATCCGCGATGGCGCGCATGAGTGCGCTTTTGCCGGCTCCCGATTCCCCGACGATGCCGAAGGCCTGCCCGGCTCGGATGACGAGGCTGACATGCTTCACGGCCTGAATCGGGCCGTGCCCGGTCTGGAAGGTGACGGAAAGATCGCGCACTTCGAGCACCGGCACCGCCTGCCTATTTGCTGTGCTGTTCAATGGTTCGTTCATGCGTTGGTCTCCGGCTCGAAGAGTTCCTTGATGGTATTGATGGAGAAGATCGTCAGGCACAGCACCGCAACCGGGCACAGCGTGACCCACGGGGCGGCGGCGAGCTGCGTGCGGCCCTCCGCGATCAGCCCGCCCCATGAAGGGGTAGGCGGGCGCAGTCCGAAGCCGATGAAGCTCAGCGACCCTTCCGCCACAATCGCGCCGGCCAGGGCGGTGAAGGCGTAAGCGCTGACTTGCGGCAGCACGCCGGGCAGGATCTCACGCGCGATGATGCGCGTCAGCCCAGCGCCTTGCGCGCGAGCGGCCAGGCAGTAGTTCTCCGAGGTGATGGGCACCGTCGCCGCGCGGCACATGCGCGTGAACATCGGGATGCTGAACACGCCTATCGCGCAGGCGATGACCATGATGCTCGGCCCTCGCAAAGCGACAATCGTGGAGATGATCAGCATCGGAGGAACCGCAAAGGCCACATCGCACACGAATTCGACGATGGTATCGGCCGTTCCTTTGAGATAGCCGGCGATCATGCCGAGCACCAGCCCGCAGACGAAGCCGATGCATACCGCAGTAACACCTACGGTCGCGCTGATTATGGCTCCCTGCATCGTGCGGGCGAACACATCGCGGCCCAGATTGTCGGTGCCGAAAAGATGCGCGGCGCTGGGAGCCTGGCTCAGTGCCTGATAGTCGTTGCCGTACGCATCGATATGCGCAAGATAGGAATACAGCACCATGACGACGAGCATGACAAGCCAGACAATCGCCACGGCCCTAGCCGCGGTAAGCCTCGCAACGAAGGCATGCCATGCGATATGGGGCATTCTCGGTTTTCCGCTCATGCGTTCCTCACCTGCATCATCTCCACCTGTATCTTCCTCACTGGTACGCTCCTTACTCATGGGCGCCGCTTGGGTTGATGAGATAGGCGGCGACGTCAACGAGCATGCTCATGATCAGCACCGCGCAGGCTGCGAACACCACAATGCCCTGGAGCAAGGGGATGTCGCGCCCCTGCAGGGCAGTGACGGCAAGCCTGCCGATGCCGGGGATGCCGAAGATGTTCTCGATGATCAGCGAACCGCCCATGCTCACGCCGATGTTCATGCCGACCAAGGTGACGAACGAAACGCTCGACGGACGCAAGGCGCGGGTCCACAGCGCCTTCCACGGCGATGCGCCGCGCGCATGGGCCGCATCCATGTACGGCTGAGACATGGTGGCTATCAGCGAGCCGCGCAACGTGCGCGCATACACGGCAGCCTCGCCCAGCCCCATGGTGAGCGCCGGCATAATCATCGTCACCAGATTCTTGCCCGGATTCTGCGCGAATGGCACGTACCCTGAAGCCGGCAGCACGTTCAGCGTCACCGCGAAAATGTAGATCAACAGCAGACCAATCACGAATGACGGCACGGAAAGCATGAGGAACGACAATCCGGAGAGGGTGCGGTCCGCCGCGCCATTGATATGCCGCACGCTGAACGTAGCGATCAGCAGAGCGAGAATCACTGCGACGGCCTGGCCGAGCAGGACGACTTCGAGGGTGACCGGCAGCCTGCTCGCGATTTCGTGCAGCACCGGCCGTCCGCTGGCGAAGGAGGTGCCCCAGTCGCCACGCAGGATGCCGCCGAACCAGCCGCCAAGGCGTTGCAATTCGGTTTTATCCAGCCCCAGGTCCTGTCGCAGCTGCGCGCGCTGCTGCGCGGTCGCATCCTGACCGAGCAGCAGCATGGTCGCATCGCCCGGCAGCAGCGCCACAAGATGATTGACTGCCACGATGACGACGAGCAGCACCAGAATCGAGCGAACGATGCGAGTGCCGATGGTCTTGCGCATCAGTGGCCTTCGCCCAGAGCGATCTTGCCCGCCTGCGCCTCAATCAAGGTGTTGTGCGAGATGTCGGGGAAGGCCGCGATCTTATTGCTCATGATGAAACCGGCGTTCGTCGCGGTGGTCCAGAGCACCGGCACATCCTTGCCAAGCGCCTTGGATGCGGTGGCGAAAGCAGCGGCACGCTTGGATTCGTCGGTGGTAGCCGAGGCAGCGGCGATGGCGGAGTCAACCGTCGTGTTGGCGTATCCGGTGAAGTTGTATGGCCCCTTCGATGTGAACAGATACTGCGCTCCGGAAGGATCCGAAAGCACCGAAGTCACGAAGTCGGCCATCTGGAACTCGCCGGACATGAGCTGCGAGGTGTAGTTCGCGCTTTCGACGGGCGTGACTGTGATGTCGACGCCAGCCTTGCCCAGCATATCCTTGAGCGCGGTGGCGCGTTGCACGGTGTCCGGGCGGTTCTCGCAGTTGAGCGTGAGCTTGATATGCTTGCTTTCCAGCACCGACTTGGCCGCATTCAGGTCGTACTGCGGGTAGTTGGCGTCCTTGGGGGCGACACCGCCGAGCAGCGCGTACGGATTGTCGATGGGCTTGCCCTCACCGAGATTCACTACGGCGTTCAGCGCCTTGCGGTCGATCGCCTGCGCCAAAGCCTTACGCACGGAAGCATCGGCAAGCTGAGCATCCTTCAAGTTCAACAGGACCATGCTCATGGATGCCGGAGCCTTCATGACCTTAAGCGAGGAATCCTTGGCGGCCTCCTGGAACTGCGAGGCCGATTCGGACCACATCAGGTCGATGTCGCCGGATTTCAGGCTCTGGAAACGTGAGTCCGCGTCAGGGATCATCTTGTAGGTCACCGTGTCAAGGTAGGGCTTGTCTCCCCAGTAATTGGCGTTCTTGGTGAGCTTCACCGAGCTGCCGGGGGTGAAGTCGGAGACTTGGTAAGGGCCTGCGCCTAGCGGGAACCCGAATGGGTCCTTGGCGGTGGTGGACTCGATCATGCCCAAGGCGCGCGTGAACTGCGCGGCGAAATCCGCGTTCGGTCTCGCCAGGGCGAAGGTGACCGTTGCGGCGTCGGGGGTGTCCATCTGCTTGATCTGCGCCACTTGGGCCATGGCGGAGGACTTGGTGGCGGGGTCGCCGAGGCGCTTGATATGGGCGACGACCTCCTTGGAAGTCAGCGGCGTGCCATCGGAGAACTTCAGGCCGTCACGCAAGGTCAGCTTCCACTGCGTCGCCGTGGCGTCGGAGGTCAATGATTTGGCCATATCCGGCTCGACGGAGCCATCCTTGCCCGCCTTCATCAGCGGCTCGTAGACCGCCGTGGACAGGATGAGCAGCGGCTGCTGCGTGGTGATGGAGCTGGCGATGTCGAGAGTCTGGACCTCGCGGTCCAAGCCGATGGTCAGATTCCCGCCCTGCCGAGGCGCAACGGATGAGGTGGAGGAGTTGGTGCTATCACTGGATGTTCCGGAGGAACCGTTGGCATTGCCGCAGCCTGCCAGGAAGGAGAGAGCGCATCCAATGGTAATGACGGATGCCATGATATGTGATGTTTTCTTGAACACGACATCAGCATGGCACCGGATTCTTAACCTTAGTGGTGACTCAGGTTAAGCGTCGGCATAATGACATTGAACTTTCGGTGAACCGGTTTGCGCCGTTACTGCACGAAAGCTGGCTTGCTTTGCATTAATAGTTCGCGCTCAATCTCCGTACGCATAGAAAGAAATCGTCACCGTGAGCCGCAGCCTCGCCCGAACGCTTGGGTCTCATAGCAATCTCAAGCGATCGTGACCCAACTCAGCGTCACCTTTTGTACGCTAACGCGACCCTGCCGTGCAAAAGGCAACGTTGTGAGGTCCGATTCCGTGACATTTCATACGCCAGCGTCAAGTTAGCGTGCAAAAGGCGACGCTCGCACACGCAGTCGTCACAACTCCTGCGGAGGCGTTAAGCGCAGAACCCTGTGGGTTCTGCGTAGCCGACGCCGAGGGCTCGCCAAGGGGCCGAGGTAGCAACGGAGTCCACCCTTAGTCATGAACGTTACAAAGCTCGCACTAACACAACCCTTGTGCGGGGCTTGTGACGTATAACGGCAAAGAACCGTCACGATTCCCGCACTATGTCGACTATGATGCGGGACTTGTGCCATATGACCGCGCCCAAACGACACAACGCCCGCACAAGCCCCGCGATAGTGCAGGAATCGTGACGGGTGGCCAGCGATATGTCCGACCTCGGGCAATTGCATGAGCACTCACAACAAAGCGGGCACCCAAAACCGCCCTACTTCAGCGCCTTGCCGGCGGAGCCGAGCTGCTGGCAGGCCTCGACTATGCGGGCGGCCATGGAGGATTCGGCTTCGCGGCCCCAGGAGCGCGGGTCGTAGAAGCGTTTCTCGCCTACTTCGCCGTCGATTTTGAGCACGCCGGCGTAATGCTCGAACATGTGGCCGGCGACCGCTCGGGTGAAAGCGTACTGCGTGTCGGTGTCGACGTTCATCTTGACGACGCCGTGGCTCACCGCCTGGGCGATCTCCTCAGGGCGTGACCCCGAGCCGCCGTGGAACACGAGCGCGAACGGCTTCTCGGTGGCCACTGCGTCCGCCGCGTCTGTGTCAGCGCCGGCGTTCGCATCTGTGCCAAGGCTCGCACCAACGCCAGCGCCTGAACCGGCACGCGCGGTAGCGCTGTCCACGAAAGCCGTCGGCACGGAAGACACCCGCCCGTCGCGCACCGCCGCAGCCACCTCGTGCTGGATATCGCCCAGCAGTTCGGGCCGCAGCTGCACGATGCCGGGCTTGTACGCGCCATGCACATTGCCGAAGGTGAACGCCGCCATGTATAGGCCACGCTCGCCAAGCCCCAGGCGCTGAGCGACTTTCACGCCGTCAGCGGGCGTCGAGTAGAGCTTTTCGTCGATCTCGGCGGAATGACCGTCCTCCTCGCCCCCGACCGCGCCGATTTCAATTTCAAGGATCGTATGCGCCTTCACCGACTGTTCCAGCAATTCCTCGGCGATATCGAGATTCTCATCCAACGGCACCGTCGAGCCGTCCCACATATGCGATTGGAAGGTCGGCTCCTGGCCATGCGCCACTTCATCGATCTCATGGCGCAGCAGCGGCCGCACCCATTCGTCCAGATATTGCTTGGCGCAATGGTCGGTGTGCAGCGCCACGGTGATGTTCGGATAGTGCGCCGCGACCTCGTGCGCGAACGAGGCCAGCGCCAGCGAACCGACAACCCGATTCTTCACCGACTGCCCCGAAAGGTAGGCCGCTCCCCCAACCGAAACCTGGATGATGCCATCAGACTCGGCCTCGGCAAATCCCTGCAACGCGGCGTTGAGCGTCTGCGTGCTGGTGACATTGATCGCGGGGTAGGCATAGCCGCCGCGGCGGGCGGCATCCAGCATCTGCGCATAACGTTCATGGGTTGCAATAGTCATAATCCCATTATCGCTGCACTAGCCCGAAAATGCACACAACAGGCCGGAATTCCGCGTGAAATTCCGCACATCGTTGCAGTGTTGTAGCGCGGTGTCATAACACAGTGCCATAGCTCGACTGCATGACTTGGCTGCGCGGCTTAAATACATAGCCGCACACATGCGAGCACACGCAACGGCACCGGCAACGGCCCAGACCAGCATCACCGCCTCATCCAAGCATTGCGGCTGCCGCAACCACCGCACATTTCCCCATACCATTGACTTAGGAAAACCCAAAAGTGTGACTTAGACAGCCCCATAACCTTGACGTTGCCCATGCCCCGCTGATTTCGCCTCACTGGCCCCAATCCCTATTTTACTAAGCACATTGCTATGCGCGACAGATCAATCGAGGTTTTCCGGAGTATGCCATATTCGCAGAATCAGCGGGATATCAACGATTCGTGAGGAACCAATCGGGCGCATACTTTCATGAGGTGCTGAATAGACGAAAAAAGTGCTTACTACGCGATATTGCCGGATAGTCGACCGCCATTGTCGTCATCGACCAGGCGCTGAACGTTCCGGTGCCGCCCAATCCGGACGAGGCCGGCAAGGACTTAGGCATCAAAAACGCAGGGTAGCGGCCTTCACATGGCACGCTACCCCTCAATCCTTCAGAATCTCAGAATCCTCAGAATCGAAGCCTCAGAACCCCAGTGCATCCACGGTTTCATCGTGCTCGCGCGCGGTGAGGATGATGGGGTCGCCGTCGGTGATGGCCAGGGTGTGCTCGGTGTGGGCGCCGCGCGAGCCGTCGGCGGAGCGGATGGTCCACCCGTCCTTCTCATCCTGCACGATTTCGTCAGTCGTGCGCAGCAGCCAAGGCTCGATGGCGATGACCAGGCCCGGACGCAGGCGGAAGCCGTGATGCGCCCTGCCGTCGTTGGGAATGAAGGGATCGCCGTGCATGATGCGGCCGAGGCCGTGCCCGCCGAATTCGAGGTTGACCATGTATCCCTGCTCGCGGGCCACGTCGCCTATAGCAGCCGAAATATCGCCCAACCGGTTGCCCGAGCGCGCCATGCGGATGCCAGCAACGAGCGCGTCGCGCGTGGTCTGGATGAGCCGCAGGTCTTCAGGGTCGGCCTTCTTGCCGACGACGAAGCTGATTGCAGAATCGCCGACCCACCCGTCGACCGTGATCGCGAGATCGATTGACAGCAGATCGCCGTCGCGCAGCGCATAATCGTAGGGCATGCCGTGCAGCACCGCGTCGTTGACCGATGTGCAGATGTAATGCTTGAAGGGGCCGGTGCCGAAGTCCGGCGCGTAATCGACGTAGCAGGAGACCGCGCCTGGGCGCGCCTCGATCCGCTGTCGCACGTAGTCGTCGATTTCGAGCAGATTCGTCCCAGGATGCGTCATCTCGCGCAGCTTCGCGAGGATGTCTCCCACGAATTTGCCCGCAGGCCGCATCTCATTGACTTCCTTAGGCGTTTTCAGCTCGATCATGCCGTCATGTCCTTCCTTGACACACCTATTCTATTCACCACGTCTACCAATTGATAACCGTTCTCGCTAATTCGCTACCTTCGAATACTGCACCCCTGATAGGACATTTCACGGCGCGCTCAACGCATCTGCTCGCGCTCCGAACCTACAGGCTTATTGGGCAGCTCTATACAGGAAGGCCATGTTGGAAAACGTACACTGACAGCGACTCAGCGTACGTTTCCCGATACGGCCCTATTCAACGTGCGCAATAACGTACGCTGAGCGACGAGGATGCGGACGAACAGCCAGCGACCGGATGGCTGCCCAGCCGTTCGCAGCGTCAAATGTCGTAACGCCAGCTTTTGTCGGTGATGACGCGGGCCATAGCCAGGCCGACGGGCAGGCACAGGATGACCATGAAGGCGCGGAAGGCCCAGTTGAGCGCAGATTGGGTGTCGAACTGGCCGAGGTGGAACATGGCCTGATACATATAGAGGCCCGGCACCATGATCACGATCGAGGGCACGGTCAGGCAGATGCGCGGGTAGTCCAGATGCGGCGGCAGAATGCCACGGCGCACTGAGGAGCGCCAGGCCGAGGCGAGCAGGCCGGAGAGCAGCGCGCCGATGAACGCGGCGGCCTCGGGGGGCACACCGAAATCGACGATCGTCAGGCGCAGGGTGTCTGTTATCGCGCCGATGGACGCGGCGGTGAAGCACATGCGCTGCGGCGAGTTGAACAGCACCGAGAAGCCCCACACGCCCACGAAAGCCGCGATGAAGCGCAGCAGCCCGTTCACCCAGGGGTCGAGTCCCAGCGGCGCGAAGCCCTGCGGGTTGAGGTGCACGATGGTGGCCACCATCCACCCTGCCAGCGTGGCCATCAGGATGATCGACAGCGTGTAGGCGGTGCGCTGGATGCCGGAGGGGAAATCGATTTTCGCGATATCCAGGCCACCAGTGATCAGCGGGAATCCAGGTATCACAAACAGCATCGCGCCGATATATGCCGTGTCGTGCTGCAGCGCGACCGGGTCGAACATGCCGATCAGGCGCAGGGTGCCCACGCAGGCGAGCGCGGCGATGGCCACGCACACGAAGGTGACGAAGAACTGGTTCAGCCGCCGCGCGAACAGCAGTCGCCGCAGGTATTGGCCGATTCCGGCACCGATGAACGCGCCGATCATGTCGTAGGGCCCGCCGCCGAGCAGGAACACGAACGCGGCGCAGGCCAAAGCCGACCCGAGCCCGGAGAACAGCGGCGAGTAGAGCGGCGGGCGGCGTTCGATCAGATCGAGCCGATTGTGCACCTGACCCACGGTGATGCCAGAGCCGCCTGCTGGCAACGGCGCCGCACCGACATGGTCGAAGTGCTCGGCGTACTGGCCTTTTGGCGGCTTATGGGCGCGGCTGCGAGGCATGGCGGCAGACGGCAGCTGCCCGCCCTCGGCCGAAGCCTTGCCTTCGGCCGCGTCCCCGACTGCATTCTCACCTTCGCCTTCGCCCGCAATCACATTCTCCGCATCCTCAGCGTCCTCAGCATCCTCGCGCTCGCACCGCGCCTGCTTGACCGCGCGCATAGCGGACTTGCGCGATGCGGGGTTGTCGAGCTGCTCCACGAGTTCCTCGGAGACAGTGGGCTTGGCGTGATACATCGATTTCTCGCCGAGATTCACGTTGAACCAGTCAGTGAAATGCTCGAGCAGCCAGATGCGCTCGGTGTTCACGCCGGTCGTGGGCAGGTCCACGACTTCGGTGATGCGGTTCTTGCCATCGGTGCAGGACGCCTCGATGTCGGTAAGGTTCACATCGGCCCGCACATGCACACCGAGCGGGTAGGCGATGCGATGCATCATCTCGCGCACCCGGAAGCTTCCGGTTCCCGCGCCCAGATCCAGCATGCCGACGCGCACGATGACGCTCGATTTGGCGGCGATGCCGGCTTCAGACACCGGCGTGTCCCAGTCGCGCTCGATATCCTCCATGTCCAGCGGAATGGAATGGGTGTGGAAATGCTGCACCGCCGTGGCCGTGTCCTCAGGAGTTCCTGACGCATGGTCGGCCACGTGGGCAGCCGCAGCCGTCTGTTCGCTCTGTTCGCGTTGTTGTTCGGAAGTCACAATACAAGTTCTAGCGCACGCCACGTATGAGCCCGGAGCCATTCCCAACGCCGTGCCCCGCCGCCACGTTCAGCGCATTAATTCACGCATCGATTCACGCATCAACCGCATATCAACCAAGAGCAAATACGACCGCAAACATAACCACTAATACGCGCAATATTATGCGCAATACGCCCTTCGGTAACACGAATGTCGATTTGGTAGTTTTACAATGAAGCCGCACAAACCACCGAACGATGGCTTTGGGTTCGCAACAGCCGGTCACCACAATCGCGGAGGAGCCGCGAACGACCGACAGATCGAGCAACCGAAGTTCGGCAAAGGAGGTCTCATGACACAACAGAAAACACAAGCCACGGCTGCCGGTGGTGGGCAAACGCCCGTCACCGCTCCCGCCAAGCTGCCGGAGGAGCACGAGCTCCCCGCGTCGCTGCAGCACGACATGGATCTATGTCTGGAGATTCTGCGCGATGTGGTTGGGGAATTCAACCCCGAACTGCTCAGCAAGTTCGACACCGTCCGCAATTATGTGGTGGCCGACAGCGACGCGCAGTACAGCGGGCAGGCACCGGCTGAAGCCGGGGAAAGCGGCCTGGACAAGGCACGCGAGATCATCGATGCGATGAATCTGCACGACGCCCAGCTGCTGGCCCGCGCATTCACCACCTATTTCCATCTGGCGAATCTGTGCGAGGAGAACTACCGCGTCAGCTCGCTGCATCAGCGCGAAGCCAAAGTCAGCGATGATCAGGCCGTTGATCCGGTGAACGAGCTGACCAGCACTTACCATCAGATCATCACCGAGATGGGCCCGGCGAAGGCCAAGGCGCTGCTCGACAAGCTCGAGTTCCACCCGGTGTTCACCGCGCACCCGACCGAGGCCCGCCGCAAGGCAGTGGCCGGCAAAATTCGCCGCATTGCGGTTCTGCTCAGCAACGATTCGACGCTGGGCGGCTCCAACAAGAAGGAGAACCGCCGCAGGCTCTACAACGAGATCGACGCCCTGCTGCGCACTTCGCCGATCGCGCTGAAGAAGCCGACTCCGGTCGAAGAGTCGAACACCATCCTCGATATCTTCGATGACACGCTCTTCGATACGATTCCCAAGGTCTACCGCCGCTTCGACGACTGGGTGCTGGGCGACAAGGCCGGGCTCGTGCCGCCGGTATGCCCCGCCTTCTTCCACCCGGGCAGCTGGATCGGCTCCGACCGCGACGGCAACCCGAACGTCACCGCCAAGGTCAGCCGCAAGGTCGCCCGCAAGTTCACCGACCATGTCATCACTGCGCTTGAGGGCGCGACCCGCACTGTCGGGCGCAATCTGACGATGGAATCGGGCACGACGCCGCCCAGCCCCGAGCTGCTTCAGCTGTGGAGCCATCTCAAGGAGATGAGCGAGCGCCTGACCGACAAGGCCACCCTGATTTCCACGCAGGAGCCGCATCGCGCGACCATGCTCGTGATGGCCGACAAGCTGCACTACACGATCGAGCGCGACGCCGATCTCATGTATCACAGTTGCGACGAGTTCCTTGACGATCTGCGGATCGTGCAGCGTTCGCTCGCCGAGGCCGGCGACCCGCGCGCCGCCTACGGCCCGGTCCAGGACCTGATCTGGAAGGCTGAGACCTTCGGCTTCCACATGGTCGAGATGGAGTTCCGCCAGCATTCGGTGGTGCATTCGCGCGCGCTGGAGGATATCCGCGAGCACGGCCTGCACGGCGAGCGCGGCGATTTGCAGCCCATGACGCACGAGGTGCTCGATACCTTCCGCGCGCTCGGCTCGATTCAGAAGCGCAACGGCATGAAGGCCGCGCGCCGCTACATCATCTCCTTCACCAAGTCGGCGCAGAACATCCGCGACGTGTACGAGCTCAACCGCATGGCGTTCGCGCACCCCGAGGACGTGCCGACCATCGACGTGATCCCGCTGTTCGAGCAGCTTCAGGACCTCGAGAATTCCGTCGATGTGCTCGAGGAAATGATCAAGATCCCCGAGGTGCAGGCTCGTCTCAAGGCCACTGGCGGCAAGATGGAAGTCATGCTTGGCTACTCGGATTCCTCCAAGGACGCCGGCCCGACCACCGCTACGCTCGCACTGCATTCCGCGCAGGACCGCATCGCCAAGTGGGCGAAGAGCCATGACATCGATTTGACCCTGTTCCACGGTCGCGGCGGCGCTGTCGGTCGTGGCGGCGGCCCCGCGAATCGCGCGGTGCTGGCCCAGCCGGTCGGCTCGGTCAATTGCCGCTTCAAGCTCACCGAGCAGGGCGAGATCATCTTCGCCCGGTACGGCAACCCCGTGCTCGCCGTGCGCCATGTCGAGTCGGTCGCGGCTGCCACCATGCTGCAGTCCGCGCCGAGCGTGGAGAAGACCAACACCGAGACGACCGAGAAATACCAGGATATGGCGAACACGCTGAGCGATATCTCGCACAAGCGCTTCCTCGATCTGATCAAGGCCGACGATTTCGCCCCGTGGTTCTCCACTGTGACGCCGCTGACCGAGGTCGGCCTGCTGCCGATCGGCTCGCGCCCCGCCAAGCGAGGCCTTGGTGCCAAGTCGCTTGACGATCTGCGCACGATTCCCTGGGTGTTCTCTTGGGCGCAGGCGCGCATCAACCTCGCCGCATGGTACGGCCTGGGAACGGCCTGCGAGCAGTTCGGCGACCTTGCTGCGTTGCGCGAGGCGTACAAGGAATGGCCGCTGTTCACCACCTTCATCGATAACATCGAGATGTCGATCGCGAAGACGGACGAGCGCATCGCCAAGATGTATCTGGCGCTGGGCGACCGCGACGATCTGCGCGACAAGGTGCTTGAGGAGATGGAGCTGACCCGCAAGTGGGTGCTGCTCATCGTCGACGACGAATGGCCGCTGCAGCACCGTCATGTGCTCGGCCGCGCCGTACGCATCCGCTCGCCGTACGTCGACGCGCTGTCGGTCACGCAGGTGCTCGCGCTGCGGACGCTGCGCAAGAAGGTGGACAAGGAAGAGCTGAGCGAAAGCCAGCAGGCCGGGTTCATCTACCTGATTCTGTGCACCGTTTCGGGAGTCGCCGCCGGCCTGCAGAACACGGGCTGATTCGGTTGTGACCCGGATTCGGACGGATGAAAGCGGTTGTGCATGATTTTGCACGCCGCGCCCCGTCCGGCTTCATCCGGTATAAACCGCGCGGGGCGAGTTGGGAATCTTCGGGTTCCGGCCCGCCTCGCGCGGTTTTTGCGTATGTGCGTATTTGCGTATGCAGCGGCTTGCCGAACCCAATTTTGATTGTTTACACCATTTATATTCGTGCGCGACTATCATGGCGAAAGGCTATGCAGCAGCGGCCGCAACCGGCGATACAACAGCAAGCCAATATGGCAATAGCCGATATGACGCGATATGAGAGGAAAGCCATGACCGACGAATCCAATGCGCAACCCGAGCACTCCGAGCAACCTGAAACGACCGAGGCGAAGGCCACGGCCGCGTGGAGCCGCATGCTGGCCGGCAACCGTCGATTCTCGCAAGGAAGCGCCGAGCATCCGTGGCAGGACAAGGAGACGCGCGAATCGCTTATCGATGCGCAGCACCCGGATGCAGCCGTGCTCTCCTGCTCGGATTCGCGCGTGCCGCCGGAAATCGTCTTCGATCAAGGCCTAGGTGATATGTTCACGATTCGCACGGCCGGCGAAGTGCTTGACGATGCGGTTGTCGCCTCGCTCGAATTCGCCGTGGAAGCGCTTAAGGTCAGCCTGCTCGTCGTGCTCGGGCACGAGCATTGCGGCGCGGTCGCCTCGACAGTCGCCCAGCTTAAAACGCTGATTGACGATTCGACGCTCGACGGCCAGAGCGATCTCGCCAAGACCATCGCCGAATCGGACTCCATCATCACGCGCTCCGTCGGCGCATCGATTCAGGCCGCGCGCGAATCCGACCTCACCAGCACCGACGACTTCGAGCGCGTGCACGTCGCCCGCACCATCGAAGCCCTCGTCAACGGCTCCACAACCATCCGTCAGGCCATCGCCGAGCAGCGGGTGACCATCGTCGGCGCCCGCTACCAGGTCACCAACGGCAAGGTCGAAGTCCTGTCGTTCTGAGCGGTTCGGACGGCGGAACGGCCATATGCGAGTAAGAGCATTATGCCGCTTAGCGTTTCACCATGTTCGGTTTGCCTGTTCATGCCGCTGCCACGGCTATGCCGTCGCGATTTATCAGTTTTGAAGGTAGTTAAGGGTGGCGTGCGGCTGATGCGCACATCTATTAAGCACATCTGGGACGATTACGCAGAT
The DNA here is from genome assembly GCF_009371885.1 of Bifidobacterium tibiigranuli. GTDB lineage: Bacteria > Actinomycetota > Actinomycetes > Actinomycetales > Bifidobacteriaceae > Bifidobacterium > Bifidobacterium tibiigranuli. Next base: position 240,452 of record NZ_QLZA01000003.1, read on the forward strand.
TTGCATGTTCAGACGGCCCTTTGCTGATTCTTGGGAATGGCGGTATTCCGCCAAAACGCGCTATGGCGAATTCGTCGTCTACTTGGCGAAGTGCTTAATACGCGAAAAAAGTGCTGAATAGACGCCCACAGCGGCTGCGTCGGCGGCAACCACGAAAATCGCAGCATCGGCACTACAATCCGACACTACTTTCATCTATTCAGCACTTTTTTCGCGTATTAAGCACTTGCGAAAGTACAAGCACATCATACTCAGACACAGATTCGCGGCATTCCGCCGATTATGAGTGCATGACAATGTCTGGGAAGACCCTGTTGACACGGCCATACGCAGAAATCTGCTTAATAGATGAAGAGGAGACAGTCTTTGTCGCTCCTTTGCTCTGCGAGCCGCCCAGCCGCAGGACATTCGACCGTAAGGTCCCGGTTGCGAGTCGTTGGCGGCGAACCGTTGCCGTCGACCGTTCACTTGCGTCGCTTTTCTTACGGTAATTGGACCCTGCCGTAAGAATTGTAACGTTCTGCGGACCTATTATGTGACGTTTTGTACGCCAGCCTCACGTTAGCGTACAAAAGGCGACGCTGAACGCTGATCGTCGGCGATACATCACGGATGACAGCCGCACGCGAACCGCGAGCCATAAACCGTACACAACCTAAAGCGCGCGCAGATACTCGCCCAGATGCGGCACGGCGAATTCCACATAGCCGTGATCGGCTGGCCGGATGAGCTTGTCCTCAATAAGAACTGCGCGGTATTTGTCCGCCCAGCTGCGGCTTCGCCGCGCGCGCTCGGCGATGTCGGCCACTCTCGTGGGATTCGGCGAATCCTGGGCCATCGCGGTGAGAAACAGCCGTTCCGCGCCCGTCGTGCCATTCAATGCCGGAGCGCATACGGCGTCCTCGAAAGCCAGCATCGCATCGCCAGCCCCCGTGTTCACATCGTCAGCGGTGATGACGGCGGAGCCGCGACGCTGCGCGGACTGCCACATGTAATACCCCACGAGCTGTACCATGTACGGGTAGCCCTCGGAGCGGCGGGCGGCATCGAGCGCATCCGAATCGCTGATGGTCTTACCCGACTCGGCAACGCTCTGGACGAACGCGCCTCTGACATCCGGCAGCGCGATATTGTCGAGCTCGCGCCGCAACGCGCGGCGCAGGAACGTCGTCACCTCGTTATCCAGCAGGTCGTTGACCATGTACGGCAGACCGGCGAAGACGATGGCGATGCCTTTCTTCTCAGCGTCAGGCGTGTCGCTTTCATCGGCATCCGTGATGACGTGCTGCACAGCCGTAGCGATCGCCACGAGATCCTCACGCGAGGCGGCCTGCGTCTCATCGATGGTGATGAGGATACCTTTGCCCCTGCCGATCTTTCGGCTGGCGAGTCGCCTGTTCAGCGCGTTGCGCAAGGTCAGCGGACTGGTCTGCGCGGAAAAATGCGCCTGTCCGAGGCTGGCGGAGATAACGCCTGGGACAGCCACCGTCGGGCTGATTTCCGCCTCGTCAAGCTGCAACTTTTCGGGCGTCAGCGCCGCCACCAGCCTCGCAACCAATCCTTGAGAAGCGGTTTCCGCGATGGTCTCCCAGTGCTGCGCCTTGGCGATGCGCCGGAATTCGGTAAGCATAACTGTCTTGCCGAAGCCGCGCCGCCCAGTGACGAGCATGATGCGCCCCGGCGCACCGACGCCGTTTTTCAGCGATTCGGAGAAGTCATCGATAATCGCCTGCCGCCCGATGAGTATGGGCGGCATTTGCCAGCCGTCGGCTTGAATGGATTGGTCTCCGCTACCATATCGCGCCTCCTTGTATGACTTGTATAGCTTATGCGGCTGTATGCCCCATGCCCTGCTTATATGACGCGTTATGCACTATCTACCACGAACACACACCATATTACACGATTACACACCATAATATACGATTACGTACTCTTGTACATGACGCTCATATCGCCGGCAATCATCGTGCCAAGTGGTACGCAGAAAATCCGGAGGTCATAAGCCAAAAATCATAAGTCACAAGCCGCGAAACCGCATACGAGGCTCGTAGCATGTGAGTACTGTGGAGCCGCGCCTCTTTTTGGAGCTTCGCATGGTAGGTTGACCGTGTTTGCATTGCCAAGGGAACCAATTGTCAAGGGAAACCACGAGTCACCAATGAACGCTCATATGAACATCGAACATGCAGCACACCAGCCGAACCATTACGCTTCTGCCAAAGTACCCAGGCTTATCGCCGCATTCTGGATCGTCAAGCTGCTTACCACGGCATTCGGCGAGGCCTTCTCCGACTATTCCGTGGTCGCGGTGGATCCGCATATCGCGGTGATTGGCGCAGGAATCGTGCTGATCGTCGCCCTGGTCATCCAGCTGCGCATGCCATGTTACAACGCGCTGGCGTATTGGTTCGCTGTGACGATGGTCGCCGTGTTCGGCACGATGGCGGCCGACGTGCTGCATGTGCAGTTCGGCGTGCCCTACGAGGCTTCCACAGGCGGCTTCGCCATTGCGCTGGCGATCGTATTCATCGTGTGGCACAAGGTCGAGGGAACCTTGAATATTCACAGCATTACGACCCCGCGGCGGGAGATCTTCTACTGGCTGGCGGTGATGGCCGCCTTCGCGCTCGGCACGGCCGCAAGCGACATGGTAGCAACGACCTTCCACCTGGGCTACATCGGGTCGCTGGTGCTCTTCGCGGTGCTGATCACAGTGCCGACAGCCGTTCTTGCGCTGTGCAAGGCCAATACGGTGCTGCTGTTCTGGTACGCCTACGTGCTGACGCGGCCGGTGGGGGCGTCAGCGGCAGATTTCCTCGGCAAGCCGAAAACAGCGGGCGGCATGGGATTCGGCGATGGGCCAGTGGCGCTGATTCTCGGCATCGTCATGGCGATTGCCGTTGGATACCTGGCTGTTTCGCGCGTCGACAGACAAGAGGCGAACTAGGTACGCCTCGCTTCTGTACGAGCACTGACCTACATAAGCCCTTCGACTGCAGGCTAAGCCTTATGCCAAACCGAACCAAAGCCACACCCCAAAGACCGGGCGCTCCCCTAGAGTGGAGTTCATGCCCCTTGGTTTGAACATCCTTCTGATTTTCGTCTTCCTCGTGCTCGGCTCCGTGTTCTCCGGCACCGAGCTGGCACTGGTCAGCCTGCGCAGCTCGCAGCTCGATCAGATGGAGCTGGAGGATGCGCGCGGAGCACGCGTGGCCAAAATCGCCCGCGATCCGAACACTTTCCTCTCGACCGTGCAGATTGGCGTGACCCTATCCGGCTTCCTGTCGGCGTCATTCGGCGAATCCTCGATCTCGCCATTCCTCGTGCCAGTCGTCGTGGGCTGGGGCGTGCCGCAGAACGCGGCGGCGCCGCTGACCACCATCGTGCTGACGCTTATCATCTCGTACTGCTCGATCGTCATCTCGGAAATGGTGCCCAAGCGCATCGCCATGCAGCGCACCGAGCAGATCGCGCGCGCCGTGGTGCCCGCCATCGACGCCTTCGCCAAAATTACGAAACCTATCATCTGGCTCATCGGCAAGAACACGAACGGCATCGTGCGACTGCTCGGCTTCGACCCCAACGAGACCGAAAGCGAGGTCTCCGACGAGGAGCTGCGCGTGCTGGTCAACTCGAATTCACGCCTGAGCATGGACGAGCGCACGATATTGGACGACGTGTTCGACGCCTCGGAGACCATTGTCGCCGAGGTCATGCGCCCGCGCGCCGACGTGGTCTTCCTCGACGGCGCGCAGCCGCTGGCCGAGGCCGCGGCCTACGTGCGCGAGATGCCGTATTCGCGCTATCCGGTCACCGGCAAGGACTTCGACGACGTGCTCGGCTTCGTGCATGTGCGCGATCTACTCGACGTGCGCGACCCCAACGCCCGCACCGTCACCGACGTGACCCGCGAGGGCATCGCTCTGCCCGGCACCTCGAAGATCCTGCCGAGCCTAAGCCTGCTGCGCAAGCGCGGCATCCATCTGGCCGTCGTCATCGACGAATACGGCGGCACCGATGGCATCGTCACTTTGGAAGACATGACCGAAGAGCTCGTCGGCGACATCCGCGACGAATACGACCTGCCTGAGGAGCCGCGCCACAGCGGCAACGGCAGCGCTCCGGGCGCGTTCGTCAACGGCGTGGCCACCATCGACGGCGGCATGACCATCGAGGACTTCGCGGACCTGACCGGCATCGAGCTGGACGACGGCCCGTACGAGACCGTCGCCGGCTACTTCCTCGCCCACACCGGCCGTATGGGGGCCATAGGCGAGGTGCTGCATTCCGACGACGGCTACGATATGGTCGTCACCGAGGTCGATCATCGCCGCATCGAGACACTGGAAGTGCGCAAGCATGTGGGCGACGCAGAGGACGGCTCACACTTTTTAGCCCCAGCCGAAAAAGTGTGAGCGAAACGCACATTTCATGTGCGATTTTTGAATGTCTTAAATGTTGAATTTCCGCCATTTATGCGTTGAATAGTTACCATATTGCATGTTCATTTGGCTCACACTTTTCCCACTTGCCTCAAAAAATGTGAACCGAACCACGCATATACGTCCCTGATCAGCGCACGCGACCACGCTTACACGACCGCAAACCAGCGCGCGCACGATTTCGCCAAATGTGAAGTTCGACCGATACCGGGCGTGGCAGCGTGTGGCCGCAAGCAGGGCAGCTAGGATGGAAGTACTGTGGTTAATTGACAGGAAGGAATGAATTATGGCACTTGAATTTGTGGTTCCCGGACTGGACGAGGCTGCCTCCGAGAAAATCGTCTCCATTTTGCAGAATCGCTTGAGCCAGGAGCAGGAGGCCTCCTTGGTGCTCAAGCACGCGCATTGGAATGTGACCGGCCCGAGCTTCATCGGCGTGCACGAGATGCTCGATCCGCAGATCGACATCGTGCGCAATCAGGCTGATGAGACGGCCGAGCGCATCGCGACCCTCGGCGGCAGCCCGGACGGCCGCCCCGACGCCATTCTGCGCAATCGCACCTGGAAGGGCGTGGATTTGACCGGCCGCCATTCCACGACGGATTATCTGAAGGCGCTGTGCGACTTCTACGACCAGCTCATCGCCGACGACCGCGAGGCCATCAAGGAGCTCGACGAACTCGACGTGATCAGCTCGAATATCGTGCAGGACCACGTGCAGGATCTCGAAAAGTTCCAGTGGTTCATGCGCAGCCACTTGGTGTGAGCCGTTCGCTGCACGTGTGAACGTGCGAGCATACGGGCGTGGTGCGGGTTTCACATTGAAAAGTGAAACCCGCACCGCCGCAGTTTCCCAGCGAGGTGGGGCCAGCGATTCGATTCGCTGGCCCCACCTCGTTGCTATGTCGCGATTACACAGTTACTGCCACCGAAGATACAAGCTGTCAACCCGCTACTTAACAATTTATCAACCCTATACTTAATAATTTATCGGGCTTATACTTAATAATTTATCGGATTATACTTTACAATTTATCGGACTCATACTTAATAATTTATCGGATTATTGTGGCGTATTGCTGCTATATCAGCATCGCGAAGAATGGGATGCTTCGACTGAGCTAGGACGAATGAAGACTGCTCGCGCGGCACTTACGCTAGCTACCAGAACGCGCTGGTCCTCGTATTGTCGTCACGCAAACGGGTTGGTTTGCGTGACGACAATACGAGGACCAGAAAACTCGCAGAGCCAAAACCTTCTCAGCTCTCGCGGTAGAGCTTGGTGTAGGAGCCTTCGGCGCGGGGACGCACCACGATCGAGTCGATGTCGACAGTGTCGGGCTGGTCAAGCGCCCAGCGGATCGACTCGGCGACATCATCGGCCGTGAGCGGATTCGGCACGCCTTGGTACACGGCGGCAGCCTTGGCCGCATCCCCGCCGAAGCGCTTGACGGAGAACTCGTCGGTTTTGACCAAACCCGGGGAAATGTCGATCACGCGCAGCGGCTGGCCGATCTGCTCAAGCCGCAGCACACGCGCCATGATACGCTCGGCCGACTTCGAAGCGCAGTACCCGGCACCGCCCTCGTACGGCTCGATGCCTGCGGTCGAGGAGACGATGAGCACCGTGCCGCCGCCGGGCGCAGCCTTCAGCGTCGGCAGCAGCTTCTGCGTGATGCGCAGCGTGCCAATCACGTTGAGCTCATACATGTTGCGCCAATCGTCAAGGCTGGCTTCGGCCACTGCATCCTTGCCTATCGCGCCGCCGGCGCAATTGACCAAGGCCTTGACCCCGCCGCCCTGAATGATTTCATCCACGGCCTGCTGAGTCGAATCTTCGTCGGTGATATCGCAGACGACATAGCTTACTGCCGAGCCAATCTCCTCGGCCAGCGCCTTGAGCTTGTCCTCGCGGCGGGCCAGCGCCACCACACTCCATCCGGCCGCCACCAGCGCGTGCACAGTCGCCGCGCCGATGCCGCTGGATGCGCCGGTCACCACCGCGCGTTTCGTCGTTTCCGTCATATGCCGGACCTCCTTCAATCTTGGTATGTTCTCTTGATACGTTCTATTGGGTAAATAACGCTATTGTAGCCGCGCTTTCAGCACCCGGCAGCTCAACAGCCGCTCAGCACCCGGCCGCAGTCAACGCCTTGTCTAGACGCTCGACGCCGTCGGACGCCTCGTCGAGGGTGATGACGCAGGGAGGCGTCACATGGATGCGGTTGTCGTGCACGCCGAGCACCAGCCCGAGCTTGGCGCCTTCGGCCACAATCTGCTTCATCGTCGCGCCGTCCAGCGGCTCGCGGCTCGTACGGTCAGCCACCATCTCCACGGCCCAGAACACGCCTTTGCCGCGCACTTCGCCGATCTTCGGGTGGGTTTCGCTCAGCGCCGAGAGCTTCGGGCCGAGGATATCGTGGCCGACGTTGTAGGCGTTGTCGACGATATGCTCCTCCTCCATCGCCTCCTGGGTGGCCACAATCGCGCCCATCGCAAGCGGATGGCCCGAATAGGTCAGCCCTCCGGGGAAGACGACGTCGTCAAAGTAGTGCGCGATCGGATCGCTCAGCATCACGCCGCCCGCCGGCACATAGCCGGAGTTGCAGCCCTTGGCGAAAGAGATGATATCCGGCGTGTAGCCGTAGTCGTCAAGCGCGAGCCAGAAGCCAGTGCGGCCGAAGCCGGTCATCACTTCGTCGGTGATCATGAGGATGCCGTACTTCTTGGTGATTTCGCGCACGCCTTTGAAGTAGTCCTTCGGCGGCGTGAGGATGCCGGCGGTGCCGGGCACGGATTCGAGCAGGATGGCCGCGATGGTGTCCGGGCCTTCGAACTGGATGACGTGCTCCAAGTGAGCGAGCGCGCGTTCGCACTCCTCTTCCTGCGTGGTCGCGGAGAATTCGGAGCGGTACAGGTAGGGCGTGAAGAAGTGCACATGCCCGCGCGCGTAGTCGTTGGGCTTGCGGCGCCAGTCGCCGGTCGCGCTGATGGCCGCGCCCGTGTTGCCGTGGTATGAGCGGTACGAGGACAGGATCTTGTCGCGGCCGGTGAACAGCCTTACCGCACGGATGGCGTTCTCATTGGCATCCGCGCCGGCGTTCGTGAAGAACACCTTGTTGAAGCCTTCCGGGGCGCGGCGCACCACCAGCGATGCGGCCCGGCCACGGGCCAGGTTCGCATAATCCGGTCCAATCGTGCACAGCAGCGCCGCCTGCTTGGCGATGCCCTCAATGACCTTCGGATGCTGGTAGCCGATGTTGACGTTGACCTGCTGGCTGGTGAAGTCCAGCATCTCGCGCCCGTCGGCGTACTGCAGCCATGCGCCGTGGCCACCGGTCACCTCGACCGGGTGGCGGTCGGCCTGCGCCTGCCATGAATGGAAAACATGCTTCAGATCCAATGCGCAGGCGTCGTCCCAGATCGCCTCGTCCGCAGATACATCGTGCCCCATGATCGTGCCCTTTCCTAGTGGCTCATATTCCAGTGCGTTCATATTCCAGATATCGCAGTGTGTTCGTGGTTGCGTTACGCCCCGGCGACTGCGCGGCACAGTGCAAACCGCGCCAGAATCGCCAAGTCGTATGCAATTACGCAATTTCGTTCTGACCGTGCGCACAATCCGCATGTGCAGTTCGCACATATGCAGCCCACACACAACCATCAGCAACAAATGTCATTGTGTCACTTGAACATTTCCTGCCATGCCTGAATGTTTACGCCCCACTAGCATGCTCGTAACATGACGAACCACGTCGAAACACAGGCGCTGCACAATAAATGTTATGTTATTGGTCAAATCGTTCAAACCGTCAGACGCCTCACTCGAGATGATGTCTCGCGTAATCACAAGGTTTTAACGGATTTCGGCAAACCGCATCACGCGGGATTCATTGCCCACGACTTACTGTTCACGAGGAGGTTCCTTATTCATGCACTCATCTTCTGAGACCAGCGCAGACGACGGTAATACCTCTAGCGACGCCACTGACGCCGTCCCTAACGACGCCGCACGTGTCATCACCATCGCGACGCTGGACGCGCAGCAGCTCTCCGAACTCATCCTCGCCACCGCCGATACGCCTACGCCGCAGCGCATCACGGAATCCATTACCTCGCTGGCGACTTCGGAAGTGCTACGGGAGGGGCAACGGCTGCCCACCGTCCGCGCGATGGCGGCAAGTCTGCGCGTGAGCCCGGCCACGGTATCGACGGCGTATCATGCACTGTCACGTGCCGGAGTGCTGGCCTCGCGCGGGCGCGCCGGCACGTACGTGCTGCCCCAGGCGCACACACAGGAGCAGGGCCGCGCTCTTCCGCTGCCCGTCAGCCGCCAGGACATGCCGCTGATCGACCTGTCGAAAGGCACCCCGGATCCGGCGCTGCTGCCGGATATCCGACCGTTCCTGAGCAAACTCGGGAATCGCAAGGCCTTCGTGAATTCCTATGACGGTCCGACGATTCTGCCGATGCTCGAAGGTGTGCTCCGACGCAACTGGCCGTACGAGCCGCAGGCCATGACGATGGTTTCCGGCGCGGGCGACGGCCTGTCGCGCATCATCGAATCAACGCTGCGACCCGGCGATTTCGTCATCACCGAAACCCCCACCTATCCCCCGGTGCTCGGCATGATCGACCGGTGCGGCGCAACCGCTCTCGGCGTCCCGATGGACGACTGCGGCATGCTTCCCGAAGCCCTTGACCGCGCGCTGCGTCTGTGCGAGCGCCCGAGCGCAGGCGCAGCCGTTTTCGCCGCCGCGCACCGGCCAAACGTCGCGATGATCGTCGTGCAGCCGCGCGCGCAGAATCCCACCGGCGCAAGCATGACCGAGCAGCGCATCGACGAACTCGCGGATGTGCTGCTGCGCCATTATGACGACGAACGAAATATGCCGCTGATCGTGGAGGACGATCACAGCGGCGATGTCGCCAACGCCTACGCCGTATCCTTCGCGCAGCGCTTGCCAGATCACGTGGTCCATATCCGCAGCTTCTCCAAGTCGCACGGTCCCGATCTGCGGCTCGCGGCGCTCTCCGGCACGGACGAAATCGTGGGACTGCTCAATGCCCGGCGACGCCTGGGGCCGGGCTGGGTCAGCAGATTCCTGCAGGAAATCTTGAGCGAAATGCTCACCGACAAGCGCACTTTCAGCACGGTCATCAGCGCCCGGCACACCTACGCCACCCGCCAACGCACCATGAACGCGCTGCTGCGCCGCCAGGGATTGGACGTGCACACCGGCGACGGCCTGAACATGTGGGTGCCCGTGCGCGATGATGCCGCCGCCGCGCAACTGCTCGCCGAAAGCAATATTCGCGTCGCCGCAGGCCAGCCCTTCCGCCCGCGCTTCTGCGTCGCTCCTAGTCCTGGTTTCAGCTCCGGCTCCAGCTCCAGCTCCAGCTCCAGCTCCGAGGGGCCTAGTTCCGAGAAGCCTAATCCCAAAACTCTGAGTCCCGAAACCCTTGCCGAGTGCACATCGCCCGGCATCCGCATCACCATCGCGCAGTCCGCCGCCACCAGCGAGCGCGTCGCCGCACTGCTTGCCCAGGCTGCGAGGGCGAGAGATGGGAAAGCAAAAAATGATGCGGAAACGGAGACAGCACCGAAAGTAGCGAGTAACGAACTGTCTGCATAAATCAATGCATCGGCATGCTACAAAACGAGTGTTGCCGCGTTCATTAGGTACTTTTTTCGTTCGTTAGGTAGCTGCGAAAGTATAAGCCCGTTATGCTCGCCACGCGATCTTTGGAATTCCGCCAATCTGCTACGCGCAATAATGCGCGAAGATACCCCATCGAAGCGATATTGCACCGAAATGTGCCTAATGAATCGCGTCGCGATTCACGGCGCACACCATCAGCGCCCAAATGCCCGCCGCACCTCGTCGTGAGGCAGGGCGTAGCTGGCATGCCCATCGCGTCCTACAATATCGCGTGCAGCTACGAGTGTATTGACCACCGACTCCTCGACGCATTGGGCAACCGCCTCGTACAGCGCGTCCATCAGTCCCCATGCGACGAATTCCATGCTGTCAAGCGCACGGCCTTCCTCTTCTGCAGCCATCGAGGAGCGCAGCGAGCCGGGGTTGCCGGTGGAGAACGCCAGGAAGATATCACCTGAGAAATGACCGCCCGTGGTGCCAGTGCGAGCCAGGCCCATAGGCATGCGCCGAGCCAACGCCTTGCATTGCACGGGCAGCAGCGGCGCATCCGTGGCAACGACGGCGATGACCGACCCTGAGCCTTCAGGCGGATTCGGCACGACCGATTCCTCCTCGAACCAGCGCGTCTCTTGCATCGGATTCGGTGCCTTCGAGTCGCGGCCCAGCAGCACGCCATGCACGTTCAGCTCGTATCGTTTGCCGAAATTGCATTGCAGAAATACACCTACTGTATATGTTTTGTCCAGCAATGTCACAGTGCGCGAGGCCGTACCGGACCCGCCTTTGAACCCGTAGCAGCACATGCCCGTGCCGCCGCCGACGTTGCCTTCGGCAATCGGTCCCGAAGCTGCGGAATCCAAGGCGTCGAGCACATGCTGCGGTGTGACGTGCTGGCTGTTAATGGCGTTGAGATATCCATCCCACGTCTCGGCCACGACCGGCAGCATCCATGCCGCAGCCTTGCGCGGGCAGCGCTTGAAAAGCCACTGGTCAATCGCGGAATGCACAATGCCGACCGAATGCGTGTTCGTGATCGCCACAGGCGTGGTCAGCGAGCCGGACTCCTCAATCCATGTCCGCCCGGTCATCTCGCCATTGCCGTTCAGCGCAAACGTCCCGGCGGCGCATGGCGATTCCACATCATCGCCGCGCGGCAGAATCGCAGTCACCCCAGTGCAAGCGGCCTGCGCGCCATGCATCTGTGCGGCATCCGAAATAATCGTCGAATACCCCACACGCACCCCCGGCACGTCGGTGATGGCGTTATATGGCCCCGTCGTACCGTCGAAAGCAACGCCCAGGTCGCGGGCGCGGGTGTGGGTGGGTGAGGCGATGTGAGTGGGGCCACTGTCAAAACCGCTGGCGGCGGCGTTACTGGCGGAATTCTCCTGATGCATCATGATTCCTGTCTTTTGCGTAATTTGAGTACGATAGCTGCAGTACGGCGGACATGGTTGGCGAAGCATCTACAGCACCACTTGACGATTCAGCTCTCGTCGCAGCTGCCGCCAATTTGGCAAATATACGTCCATTCGCCGCTGGAACTCGGCACCATGTCCATTGGCCCACAGATGCGTCATTTCATGAATGAGCACGTAGTCCAGAAAACGCTCATCCATCAGCCCGAGCTGCAGATTCAGCCGAATGCGGCCGGTTCTCGGCGTGCAGGAACCCCAGCGCGAACTCATCACACGCAAAGTGATATGTGACGGCGAGCGCCCGACAATCGGCTCCCAGTGCGCAAGCAGCGCGGGAAGCTGGCGATTAATCGCCGCAGCCGCCGCACGCCTGCGCTCGTCGGACCACACGAACGTCTCTTCGCCCGCGCCGCTCTCGCCCGTAGGACTGTTACGCCGCGCCGCAGCGAGCCGTTGCTGCTGTCGTTCAATCCAGCCACGCCGCTCACGCACGAAGTCAGCGATGCGTTCGTCGCTCATTCGAGCGGGTGAGGACACCTCAATCGACCCGTCCGCAGGCCTGACGCGCAGGTACAGATTCCTGATCGTCTTGCGCGTCACATGCACGTCGAGCCCGTCCACAACGAGCGTCGTTTCAGCGAATGCGCGCGGCCGGGAGCGGTGACGATTGGGCATACGGGCTATTGTCGCTCGATTGCTCGACGGGCGGAAATGATCAAAAAACCCAAACGGCGACTTACTATTCTGGTAGCACGAGCTGAGGTTCACATCAATTCTCACTCTTCTACGGTCACCCGATAACCGCAAAATTCGAGCGACACGCACATCTGCAGTTTGACTAATCCACAGGAAGGGGTATTCTATCTTCTTGTGCGCTTTCGAGCGTGCTGGTTTTTCGGGCCCGTAGCTCAGGTGGTTAGAGCGCATCCCTGATAAGGATGAGGTCGGAGGTTCAAGTCCTCCCGGGCCCACGCGGAGAATATGACAGCGGCCTTTCAGCCGCTTATTTTTTCTCTCGAATGGGGCTATGGCGCAGCTGGTAGCGCATCTGCTTTGCAAGCAGAGGGTCGCCGGTTCGAACCCGGCTAGCTCCACCAGAAGGTCGTTGTTCAAACCCTCGACCTTACCGGTTTGATTTCCCGTTTCTCCAGCTCGCTGCCGTGTGATGGCGAGTTGTTGCACGTCCGGGTCGAAAAGGATGTTGAAGGGCTCGCCCGGTTCGCCGTCGATGTGGTCGTCGTCCTGGATGTAGAGCTTGTCGAAGAAGGCTTGGTTGGCGATCCGGCGTAGGGAGTCGTCGATGCTCATGTACAGCTGGTGGCAGTCGCCGGCGAGTTTCAGGCAGTCGTCCAAGTGGGCCTTGGCTTGGTCGTATTCGATGTCGCCGGCTTGTATCTGGGCGTCGAGGAAGGCCATGCGCCGGGCGATCTTGTCCTGCTCCTCTTTCATGAGATCAAGGGGCACTGCGCCTTCGAGGTGGGCGTGCAGGAGCTTGGTGCGCCGGTCGTTGAGGTCCTGGCGTTCGGCCAGGTAGGTGCCGCGTTCGCGCCGTGAGGTCTCGTGGAGCCGGTCGAACTCGGCGCCGATCAGCTGGCGCAGGGCCTCAATGACGTGTTCGGGTATCTGGATGTGCCGGTAGTAGTCCTCGACGGCGGCTTCCACGTCGGGCACGAACATGGCTTTGCGCTGGCAGTTGGTGCGCTTGGAGTGGCGTCCCGCGCAGATGAAGTAGGGGTAGATGACGCCCTGGCGGCTGCGCGCGTTGGTCAGGATCAGCCGGGAGCCGCACTCCCCGCAGTATACGGTGCCTTTCAGGTAGTGGTCGTGGGCCTGGGTCTTCTCCCCGGACACCTGGTGGGCGCCCAGCACGGCCTGGACCCGGTACCACACTTCGGTGGCGACCAGGGGTTCGTGCATCCCGTCGTAGCTGGCTCCCCGGAAGGAGACCTGCCCCGTGTAGTAGGGGTTGGTGAGCATCCGGTGGATGGTGGAGAGCGCGGGCTGTTTGGCGGGTCGTTTCGGGGTGGGGGTGGTGGTCAGGCCCCGGTCGATCAGCTCCTCGCGCAGGGTGATGGTCGAGTAGTTGCCGGTGGCGTACGCCTCGAACGCCCACTTGACCAGCTTGGCCCGGTGGGGGTCGGGTTCCACGATGCGCATCTCCCGGCCGAGTTCGTCGCGTTTGGTGACGTTGAGGTAGCCGAGGGGCGCTTTGCCGTTGGTGCCGCCCGCCTTGGCCTTCTGGGTCATGCCTTTGGACACCTCGTTGGCGAGGTTGCGGCTGTAGAACTCGGCGATGGTGGACATGATGCCGTGCACCAGCATCCCGGAGGGCGTCTCGTCGGTGTTCTCGGTGGAGGACACGAGGATGACCCCGGCCTGTTTGAGGGCGAGGTGGATGGTCACGTCGTCGGCCCGGTTGCGGGCCAGACGGTCGATCTTGTGCACGATGCAGTAGGCGACCCGGTTCTTCTTGACGTATTCGATCATGCGCAGCAGCTCGGGCCGGTCGGCCTTGCGCGCGGACTCTCCGGCGTCGATGAACTCCTCGACGATGACGGCGTCCAGGTCGCGGGCCTTGCGCATGGTGGCCTCGCGCTGGGCGGGGATCGAGAAGCCCTCGTCCCTGCCGCCGCGTTCGGCCTGCTCCTTGGTGGATACCCGCAGGTAGGACACGGCCAGGCAGGTGGTCTCGCCGATGTAGTCGAGGTCCTGGCGGGCTGGCGGTTCGCTGGTAGTGGTGGTCATGGGTCGTGTTTCCTTCCCCGACGATGGGGCCAACGCAGGCGACATCAACCGCCTGCGCGGTGCGACTCGTTAGGAAACATGACCCGGAACCCGCCCCGTAAGGAGGGGTTCCTTCGTACTGCCCGAAGGCTCAACATGACTGCGCACCACGGCCCCACCCGGAGGCATGGCCGTTGGCTTGTTACGTCTCCGATTCTACCGGGCCGCCCGGATTCTGCCCAGAGCCAGAGTTGCCGTGCTGTTCGGCTTGGGTGCGGGCCAGCGCCATGCCGGTGAACAGTCGGGCGAGCCGATGCAAGTCCGGGCTCGGGCGCAGCTTGGCTTCGACCCGGTAGTCGCGCATCCCCTCGGGCGGGGCCTGCCCGTCCTCTCGCGCTGTGCTCATCGGGGTTCTCCCGTCTCGGGGTCCGCTCCGGCGTAGAAGGCGTCTTCGGCCTTCTGGCGCTTGTTGACCTCGTCGATGACGAAGCGCACGAAGTCCTCGTCCCGGTTGGTGACGGGTGTCTCCTCGACCGTTGGGGCAGGCTTCTCGCCGGGCCAGCTGGTCTGGCGGGTGGGGCGGTCGCGCTCCAGGCGGGTGCCGCTGGTGGCGACCCACTCGCGCAGGCGGGTGCGCGTGTCGGCGAAGTCGCGGTGCCACCCCAAAGGGGCGGCGGCATTCTGTTCGGGGTCGTATGCGGCCAGCCAGCTCAAATGCAGGGCGGAGAGCTCCCAGAGCAGTTCGGGGTGCCGGTGCCACATCGGCGGGATCACGCTGGCGGGAAGCCCGTAGGTGTGGCGCAGCCAGTCCACCCACCGGTTCAGCTCCAGCAGCTCCGCCTCCAGGTCGGTGGCCGTCGCGTTCGTAGGAGTAGCCGCGCACCCGACCGTTGGCGATGATGCTGTCGCCCTTGGCCAGCCGGTCGTGGCCCTGTTCGGCGGTGGCCTTGAACGCCACGAGGTCGTGGAACGTGGTCTCCAGCTTCGTGAACGTCTGGTCGTCCTCGCGCCGGTAGTGCTCGACGCCGAGCTTGAAGTAGAGCCGGGCGTCGCCCTTCTCCGTGTAAGACAGCTGCGGGTCGGAGGCCGCGAAACCGGCCACCGCCTGCTGGGTCTGAATCTCTGCCATGAGCGTTGCTCCCTATCTGGTCATGCGGCCCGTTGTTCGGGCTGCTGTGCCAGACAGGTAGGTATATGGGGCCTGGATGCTCAGCCCTGTCGAAGCAGGCTCTCGATCCCGGTCCGGTCGGCCGTGAGTTGCTTCGCGTCGGGCCGGCTGGGCCAGGCGCGCAGGTCGGTGATGATGGGTGGCGCGGAGCGCAGCAGGACGATGCCGGTGCCAAACGGGAGTCGGCGGATGCGGTCGGGCGGCAGGACCGGCACCCGGCGTATCGAGCGCTGGTTCGACCTGGAGCCGTGGTCGCCCAGGGCCACGGAATCGGTGGTTTCTCCGGCGGCCTGGATGATGTCGGTGGACAGCTGGTCGGTGATCTGCAACGTCAGCCCCACCAAGGTGATGACCAGAAAGCTGCCGAGCACGTTGATGAGCGTGACCGCGGCCCCGCAGATCACTGCCGCGCCGCACGAGACGAGCACGCCGACCTTGCCCCGCGACGCGAGGTGCGGGTTGGAGCTGTTGGCGCCGAAGCCCCACACGATGGCGCTGATGATCAGGGCGAGGACGGAGAGGATGAGGCCGACGGTCATGACGGCGCCCACGATCGTGCGCAATTGGGCGATGCCGGGCAGGCAGGCCGTGTTCGGCGTGATGTTGATGTCCAACGCCACGATGCCCACACTCCGGGCGAAAGCAGTGGTGATGAGGTCGTTCATGACGGGCTCCAATCCAAAGGGGGCCGCCTACGGGAATGCGGACGGCGATATGTCCCCAGACAGGTGCACGCCCAGGTCCCGAGTCCCAGACATGGAAAGTGCCCGCTCTCCCATGAGGGAGGACGGGCACTGAGAGGCAGAGGATTCGGTCAAAACTGGTCGCTGGCGAGGTGCTGCGCTCGGTCAACCGGCAGGCTCATCGGTGCGGTGTCAACGCTAGTGGTTCAACGCGTGTGGGGATTGCGGACGATCCTGATTGCGTCGGGGGTCAGGAAGTAGGCGGTGACACTGCGTCCGGCGAGTCGGGCGACGCGGCGCGGGTCGGCCAGCAGGTTGGCGAGGACGACTCCCGAGGGGATGATGCCTGCTGGGTCGCGCAGGATGGGCGTGAGGACTTCGCGGCTCCGACGCAACGGCGGGCGGCGCGCGATGGCGTCTGTGACGGCGCGGAGCACGGCCCGGCGGGTTCCCGCGCGTTCGGCGGCGCCCAAGGCGATGGCCATCGTGGAGCGGGTGCGCACGCCGGGGCGTGCGATTATCGGCGTGCGCGGCAGGCGGGCGCCGTCCGCCAGGTCCATGAGCAGCCGGGGAAGGTCGACGCCGGCAGCGGCCGCGTTGCCCGGCTCGATCATCCGGGGATTGCATTCGATGAGCAGCGGACGGCCGCCGACGTGCAGGTAGTCCAGGGCCAGGCCGCCGTGCCATTGCAGCGTCTCGCCGAGGGCGCGCAAGGCATCGAGCGCCTCGGGGTGACTGACGCTGAGCCGGGCGGCGGCGCTGCCTCCAGCCCCGGCGGCCAGCAGCTCGCTAGCTGCCGCGCCGATGAGCCGGCCGTGCTCGAACACGCCCTGGACCTGGGCGTACCGGCCGGGCGCTTCGGCCTGGATCATGAGCTCGCCGTGGCCTTGCAGCAGGTTCCAGGCGGCCTCGGCTTCGCTGGCGTCGCGCACGTGCAAGACGCCGCGTCCTGCGGTGGAGTAGGCGGACTTGAGCCATGCGGGCAGGCCGAATGCCAGTACGTCCGCGAGCGTGGAGAGTGTGCGCCAGGCCGGCTGCGGCAGTCCGAGCTTGTCGAGCGTGCGGGCGAACGCGGTCTTGGACTGCACGCGGTCGAACGCTGCGATCCCAGCCACGGGCGGGTTGGCGTGGGGCAGCAGATGGCGTCCGGCCGCGAACAGCCACGCCTGCTCGTGCGTCGGGAGCAATGCCGAGAAACGCCCGGTCGCCATGAGCGCGTCCACCGCGCCCAGGTAGCCGATGGGATCAACCGCAGGGGCCGGCGCGCGATGCACGGCGCGGCACCACCGGCTGAATCCGGCCAGCGGCCAGGCGTCCGGGGAAACAACCTCGACCCTGATCCCGGCGCAGCCGAGCACATTCATGGTCTCGCGGGCCGTGAGGCTGGAGCCCTCCGACAGCAGGACGACCAGCTCCCGCCTGCCGGTCACTGGGCCGCCCCCGTGCGAGCCCGGTCAGGCAGGAACGCGCCGATCCCGGCCACGATGAAATCGACGGCCGCCCGCAGGTCAGCGTCCGTCAGCGGGACGGAGAACCTGCCGGCCGCTTGTCCCGCCGCCAAGGCCAGCACCGTGCTCGTGAGCAGGCGCTCGGCCATGACCACCTGCTCCCCGGCGACCCCGAAGCCGCGCAGGAGCCCGTGGACCTCCTCGCGCCGGGCGCGCGCCGAAGGCGTATTCACCGGACGGGTCAGCAGCAGCGTGCAAACTGCGGGATGGCGCTTGGCGAGGCTTGCGGCGGCGGCCGCGAACGCCTCGACGCCCCCGCGCAGACCGGGCGCGCCCGACCCGGGCGCGGCAGCGGCCAGATCATCGACCAGGACCTCGACCAGGCCGTCGAGCAGATCGTCCTTGCCGCCCACATGCCGGTACAGCGCCATTGGCGTGACACCCAGCAGCCGCGCGACCGCAAGCATCGTCACTCCCTCAAGCCCCTCCTGATCGGCCACGGCCAACGCCGCCGCCAGAACCGCCCCACGACTGATGAGCGCAGGTCTCCCCATCGCCAGCCTCCAGTAAGTATATGAAATATACTAATATCGTACGCCGATGCCCATACCCTGGCGCTACAGCCGCTCTCCGACGCCGACCAGCCAGATCAGCAACGCGACGCCACCGGCCATGACCGCGACGCCCAGGGCGACGAGCACGCCGGTGCGGCCGCGCGTGGCGCGCCCGTCGGTCTCGGGCGGCCGCTCGGCGATCATGGGGCCATCGGGTCGCGGAACCGCTGCGTCCGGACTCGCGCCGGCCAGTATCCTGCGGGGTTTGGGGCGCCTGAGCCGGCCTGCGAATCGCCCGGGCCGTCGCGCGCACGCCGTGGCCCAGCCGGAGCAGATCAGCGATGCGCAGGCGCTCCCCCTGGCACAGGTATCCGGCGTCCACGCCTTGGGCCGTCGCATTGTCTTACGGCAGCAGTCCACGCTGGCCTTCTCGTTACGGCCGGTGCCGCACGTGCGCCATGCAACACCCCACTCCATCTCAAGGTGTTACAACCACCCCTAGAACCCCCGACACTCGCCTTCTGGATGAACCTCGTGGAGGTCTGGTACGGCCTGGTCGAACGCCAGGCTGTGCGCTGCGGCGTGTTCAAGTCCGTTAAGGGCTTCAACAGCAAACTCCGCACCTGCATTGACGACTGGATCAAACGCGCCCACTCCTTCATCCGTGCCAGAACCGCCGGCGAAATTCTCAAGAAAGCCAACCGTCCAACAACCACAGATCCGCGCCACTAGGTTCGCAAGGGGTGAGTTGGGAGTCTTTCGTCGCGCCGGCCTAGACCCGGTTATTGGACTTCTGCCGAATCGTCCCCGGGGGCAGAGTCCCTAAGTCCGGTGCGGTCTCAGCGGGCAGCGCGGTTGCACTGGCCAACGTCGCGGTGCCCCAGATGTGCTGCTTCCGACACGAAAGGACGGCGCTCATTCTGGATAGGGGCTCAACTGGCCGGGGAGCTCGCAGTTCTTGCGTGTGAAGTCGTTGGGGGAGGTCATTGGTCGTCGTCTGCCTGCACATACAGGCGCTCGGCTTCAGCTTTGATGTTCGCGACGCCCGTGCGCGTGTACCCGCGCCAGATGAATTGGATGATACGCCGGGCGAGGAATCTGCCGAAGAGGTTGTCTTTGGGCGCCAACCAGTACTTCCAGGTCAGCTCCGTTTGCCCGTTCCCCGCGTCTTTGTAGAGCAGGTTGCCCTGCCAGAATTTGAAGATGAAGTTCCGAAATGGCATCTGGTAGCCGTAGACGTAGTGGTGGTTTTCGCGCTTGACGATCGTCTCGGTGATGGTCAGGCCGTTGCTCATCGTGTACGCGATAGACGACCCTTTGTTGTTGAAGTCCGGTGTCGTGATCCATGACTTCGCCCCGGGGAATCCGCGGAAGGGTGTCATTACCCTGCTGATGTCGGCGTCTCGCGGGAAATGCTCCCACACGAAGTCGAGTGGTGCGTCGATGACTGTCGTGTTGGTCACCACGTATGTCTCGTCCTGCGGCAGCGGCACGGACATCGCCCGAACCTGGTCTGCGGTGGGCAGTGTGAGTTCTGCGTTATTCATAATCGTTGCTCCTTGCCGTTATGAAAGTTTGTTGGCCGTTACCGGCCGGTGGGGCGTGCATGACATGTCACCACTGGATGCCAAGCATGTCGGCACTGCGTTCCCAGTGCTCGCGCACCATGTTTGGATCGGAGGCCTGCGGATTGGTGCGCCCGATTCGCTTCGGCACCTTGTAATACTCCCCGGACTGCCAGGTGATGCCAGGCGTTCCGTCGATGAAATGCCTGAGTCGTTTTCCCCCTTCTTCAGGGGAAATGAGCAGAACCCGCTTGAGCATGCCATGGTAGATGCGCCGGAAGTAGCTGTCGGTGTCCGATGCGAAATTGGTCGCGACGTTGCCTGGATGAAAGGCCACTGAGGAGAGTCCTTGCTGGCCGAACCGCTCGTGCAGGCCTTTGGTGAACAGGATATTGCCGAGTTTGGCGTCGCCGTAGGCCTTGTTGGGGGAGAAGTCTTGCCAGTTGTTCAGGTCGTCGAGGTTGATCTTCCCGAACGACCGCGCCGCGATGCTGGAGGTGTTCACGACTGCCGCCCGGCTGTCGATCAGCTTGTCGATCAACAGGTACGTCAGCAGGTACGGCGCGAGGTAGTTGACCTGGAAGGTCTTCTCGAAACCATCGGTTGTCGTCGTCGGCCCGGAAAATATGCCGCCGGCGTTGTTGGCCAGCACGTCAATGCGTTCGCAGCTGTCATTCAGTGTGGCGGCGAGCTTTCGTACCTCGTCCAACCGGGTGAAGTCGGCCAGGTGGTACTCTGCGCCGGTCGCTTTGGCGACGGCCTGCGTCTTCTCGGCGGAACGCCCCACGATGATCAGCTGCGCGCCAGTGGCTGCGAGCTGGCGGGCGGCTTCCGCACCGATGCCATCGCTGGCCCCCGTGATGATGATCGTTCTATTGGTGTTCATTTTTCAGTCCTTCCCGTTGGTGCCGGTCTGCTGTTGCACAGGTGTTGTGATGGCGCGGATGAGCATCTCCACATCATCTTCGAGTAGAGGACTCCCGCTGTCGCGGTCATCCGGGAACGCGATTCGGGCGAGAAGCACGCCCAGAACCAGATTGGCAGCGGCGTCGGCGTCGGCGCTGAGGCATTCGCCGCGCGCCTCGGCTCGGCGCAGAATCAATTTCAGATGCTCCTGAGTCGGCTCCAGCACGCCCGTGCGCACGATGGTCGCAAGCTCGTGATCATGCACAGACTCACCGACGACAGCTACGAGCGTCGCGCCGATGCCGCCCGCGAGCAGGCGCTGCTTATGATCGAACATCTCTCGTAGATCGTTCTCGGTCGAGCCAGTATCGATATCTGCCGTCTCCGATGCAGCGACCTGTCGCGCCGCGGCGAGCAGCAAATCGCGCTTCGACGGCCAGCGTCGATACAGGGTCGCGGTCGATACCCCTGCTCGCTTCGCGACCGCAGCGGTAGTCAACCGTGCATAGCCGCCGTCCGCGAGCAACGACTGCACCGCCTCCATGATCGCCGGAGTCAGCGCAGCATTTACCGGCCGCCCCCGTGCCCCGTCATTCGAGCCATCGCCCATTACGTCACCGTCCATTCGTTATAATACGAAATCACTTCGTTTTATAATATACGTGATCTTCGCAGTCCACGCAAGTCATGCCGAGGAGTCCTCCATCACACCGACGGCACGCCTACCATCGTCGCGCGAGAGACCGGCCCATCGAAGCGGCATCAGATCGCTCGACTCATCCCTCGTTCTCCATACCGCTATGACCTCACCTACTCCACTGACCGCGACGGACACTACACGCCCGTCTTCGTGCTAACGAGCGACCTCCCCTTCGGCGCGGCATCCACCTTCGCCCAGCTCCTGACGCTTCTGGACGACCCACACCTTGATCGTGCCCAAGGGCGATCGCCACAGGTGCCGCCGACGCCCTGAGACATCTCGCTAAGAAATACGGCAGTGCGATCAACCTCGATCCCGCAATCATCAACGCCAATATCCCCATCGAATGGTGCAACATGTCCGACGAACGGCAAGAGATCACAACCCGGCGCGAGGGCAACCGCCCCGTCAACGGCTTCCAAGAAAAAACCGTCCACATCTGGGGTTGCGGCGGACTGGGATCATGGATTGCCGAGTTCATCGCCCGCGCCGGAGCCAGCACCATCACCGTCTGCGACCCAGGCACCATCACCGGAGGACTCCTCGTCCGACAGAACTACACCGAAGCCGACATCGGTCAGACAAAGGCCGACGCCCTTGCCACGCGCCTCCGCGCAATTCGTGACGATCTGACCATCACCATCGCAGAAGGCAACATCCCCGACCCGACCGTCGCTCTCTGCGCAGACGTCATCATCGACGCAACCGTCAGCCACAGCATCACCACCTACCTCGATACCCTCGCCAGCAAAAACAGCACGGCATTCATCGCCCAAGTCGCCACCGACGCAAAAACTGGAACGCTCGGCATCGTCAACATCTGCGCACCCGGTGCCGCCTGCACGCCGTCCGAACTTGACGACCAAGCAGGACGCTCGGCGATGGCTGACAGCGGACTGGAGCTGTACCACCAGTTTTGGAAGGAAACGGCCGAAGGCGACGAACTGGTCCCCACGAGGGGATGCTCCGTACCCACGTTCCACGGCTCAGCCGCAGACCTCGCCGCAGTCGCCGCAACACTCGTCAACATGATCGGCCTGCACCTACAACAAGCAGAGGCACCTGTTTCCGGAACTCACCTCATCGCACTACCGCACGCACCAGACGGTCCACGGCATCACTTCATTCCCGCAGCACGGGACGTTCGCGGACAAGGTGGCACAAGATGACACAAGAGTTGCATCTGTTGAACCTCCGGCGTGCCGTGGGTGCTTCCACAGGTCTTCTCGATCTCGTGTCCTTCACGACGACCCAGTTTGGGCTTTCCTACACATACCGCTCCCTCGACGAAGAGACACGCATGTCGAGAGACCTATTACGATCCGCCGCTACACACTGGGGGTACACATCATGGCGTCAGAAACGCTAAGTGAAGTCGATACGCGCGAAACAGAGATCCAGCGCAAGCATGTACCGACGATGCGAATGCATGGGCATGGGATGACGCAATCCCGACGCCGACCTTCGATGCTGCCCTCGCCTCATCACCCGCCTCCGTCAACCAAGCAACATTCATCGTCGAACTGAGTTCACCCATAAAGGAATCCCGCCTTCTCCCAGGCCTTAGCCTTACATCCCTCCCACGAATCATGATCTCGCCCACCGGGCAAATGCCCCACCCTGAACTCATCGGCACCCGGACTGCGGTGGAAGAGTTCGCACGAGCGTGGCGCAGGGCTCTCGCACTGATCGAGAACGACCTCCCTGACGTCCGCACGCTCCACACTGACGTCGTCTGCCTCCGCCGCGCCGGCGACGCCAACCTACGAGCACCAGATGGTTCCCGGTGAACTCACCATCACAGAACAATTCGGTTACCCCGAGCGTCGCACTGCTGCGGACACCTTCCGCATCGTCGCCCGGATGTCACCGACGAAGAAGGGCCGCGGGCGTTACCGCCCGCTCAGCGCAAACGACAGCCCAGTCCCCATCGGACGCGATCTTCGATTCGAAATCGACGCCTGCACCGTGCAAGAGCCGTACGACGTCTATTGGAAGGTCCGGAACGCCGGATCTGAAGCCGCGCGCAGGAAAGCATTCCGGGGAGAGATCCTGAATCGCGGCCACCGGATCCAGGAAACAAGCGACTTTCCTGGACCATACTGGGTACAGGCATGGATCGCGAAGGACGGAATAACGATAGCCACCGCTGCCCAAGACGTCATCATCATGTCTCGCTAGGCTCACACACTAATGCACACGAATGTGCGCGGCTCGAACCGCTTGCGTGACATGTCGTCTGCTGACTCGCATCGCCCGTGCGACGGTCTGGAGTGACACACCCTGCTTATGGAGCCGAACCGCCTCAGCTGCTTCCTCGGCATCGAGCCTCGGCAAAAACGCGCGACGCCAGCCCCATTCTGGCAGTCCTCGACCAGCCTCGATACCTCCGAGGGCGTGAGAAAGGTTTGAGGAGTGCCGACCCTACGAACTACCTGGCCCTGATTGTCCCGAATCCGGGGCACATCGGCACGTTGCGACGTGCCATACACGCCGCGCTTCCGCCGTGCGACAAGGGATTTCAACCTTGGGGCAAGGTTCAAGAATAGAATCAAACAGAACCGCGCTTGGGCCAAGTGCAAACCTTCGACCAAAGGAACCATCCTCGGTCCGGTTTGCACTTGGCCCTTCTTCCTGGCCTCGGCCACCCAGTTCAGGGCGTTGCCGCGCACCTCCGGGTCGCAAAGCATGTCGAAGGGCTTCTGGAACTTGACCCCGACTCGCCGCTCACCGTCCTCGTCGATGGTGATGCCGGTGAAGAATTCCTCGTTGCACAGCCGCCGGTTCAGGTCTTCGCACCGCTGGTAGATGTCCGAGACGCTCACCAGCAGCCCGAGCGAGTCTTCCAGGTTCTGCCGCGCTTCCAGATACTCGTTGTCGTGCGCGGCGATGTGGTTATCGATCGTCTTCAGCGCCAGACCGATCCAAGACTGCTCACGCTTGAGCATATCGAGGGGCACCGCATCCGCAGAACGAGCCTGCAACAGCTTGAAATGCTCAGCTTCCAACTGACCGCAATACACCCTTTAGTTCAAGTGCGAAAGGCAGCGAACAGAACGGTATCGAGAAGGTTCGCGACCGTGTCAGGCAAGTCCCAGTACTGTGTACTGAGCGTGGTGCCATGCGACTGTCAATATGATCACTCGCTGCCATCAATGAGGTATTGGATGACAGAATCGGCAGGCTGCGGGTAGTCGAGTGCTGCCAGGGTCGCTGCGAGCATGCCTGTGGCGAGGATGCGGCGAGTCTCTGAGAGAGACATCCCGAGGTCGTCGTGGAGGAGACGGCTCACGCGGAGGAAGCCGTCGCGGGCCAGAGGCCCGAGTTCAGGGTCCGCGCCACACGCGAATAGCTGCGCAAGCAGGCGCATTTCATCCGATTCGAAGGCGAAGGTCTGGAACTGTTCGCGGAACTCCTGCCGACTGGCGGGGCTTGAGGGTGCCGGTGCCATGACTCGGAACAGTGCCTCGACATGTGCGGCGGCATTCTGACACAGGAACCGGATCAGTCCGGTCTTACCGCCGAAGGCGCGCACGGCATAGGCCTGGCTCACGCCGGACTCGCGGGCGATCTGATCTGTCGTGACCCGGTCGAAACCCTTTCGGCTGAACAGTCTCAGCGCGGCGGCGAGCACGCGATCCCGGCCCGAAGGGGCGTCTGTGGTTCTGTCTCCTGCTGACGTCATGTGGCCAGCCTACCTTGACAGGTAGTCATTGAGTGATAAGCTAATCCTGTTATCATTCAATGACTACCTAGGAGTTGCAGTGAATTCGACCATTTCAGCCGTTTCGAACCAACGCCATCCAGCACGGGGAATACCACGTCACGTGTTGATCCGCGCGATCCTGACCATCGCCGTCTCGGCGCTACTGACCGGCGGATTGTTCAGCCTGTTCTACATCGCGGTCTTCAACGCCCCCGAGCCCCATGACCTCCCGATGGCCGTGACCGGAATCGATGCGGCGAAGATCCAAGCCGCGGCCGGCGACGGGTATGACATCGTCTCCGCGCGAGACCAGCAAGCAGGGCTGGACTGGTTGGCCCGGCACGACGTGTACGGCATGATCGCCATCGACGCCGCACGGCGACAGGTCGAACTGTCCTACACGAGCGTTGACGGCTCCGCCGTTCTCGCCTATATGCAGCCCATCGCCCAGAAAATCGCCGAAAAGGCAGACATGTCGCTACTGGTCACGAATGCCACGCCGCAAGTCGCGGCGAACGCGTCCCCGGGACGCAGCGTGTTCTTCGCCGTGTTCGGCACTGCGCTGACCGGTTTCGTGCTCTCGCAAGCGCTGCTCTCGGTGGGCAAGCAACTGCGGCTGCCACTGCGGATACGGTTGGGAATCATGGCGGGTGTTTCGATTGTCGCCGGCCTAATCGTGTCCATCATGCTCGACCCGTGGTATCAGATCGCACCGGGCGCGTTCTGGCAGACTTGGCCAATGGTGTCGCTGCTCTGCTTGTCGGCCGTCACCACAGGCACCGCGCTGCTCGACCTGGTCGGCCCCTTCGGACAGGTCATCACCGCGGTACTCTTCGTCACCCTCGGCAACGCCACTGCGACCGGAATCCTCCCCATGCCCTTCCTCACCCCGCCCTGCCAGGCCATCAGCAGATTGCTGCCGACCGGCAATGTCGTGCGCGCCGTCATGGGCGAATCCTACTTCCAAGGCAACGGACAGCTCCTCGGCTATCTCGTCCCCGCAATCTGGAGCGCCGCAAGCGTTGCGGCCCTCATCGTCGTCGACGCCGTTCGCGATCGTCACAGTCGCCCTATCGATACGGCGGAATGAGAGATCCGCCGCGTTCAAACCCAACAGATGATCGCCTCCAGCAATGCCGCGATAAGGCCGATCACGCCCACCGCATGCCCGGTAGCCCGGGGGCATCCGAGAGTCCTTTTACAGCGTGTAGGCGCGTCCCAGCGGGGACTGCCTGCGTGACAGTCCTCCTGCCAACGTCCATCGTGCGGGTGATGGCTCGAAGCGACAACCCCTGCTAGTGGAGCCGAACCACCCCAACCGCTTCCTCGGCATCGAGCCTCACGGGCGACGCTGCTACAAGTGTTGCGGCCTACGGCCCGGCGGACGCAGCACCGCGCCGTAGGCGACGACGCCCGCGCGTGCTCCCTCTGATCCCGAGGCGATTCGCGACAGCACGGATGCCCAAGCCCTGCGTGTAGAGCCGGGCAAATTCCTCGCGCACCGTTTCGGGCAGGCCATACCGTCTCGTGGGAACCTCCGTTCTACGCAGTATTTCCGTCACAGTGGCCCGATGGATGCCATAGCGCGCGGCGATATCCTTCATCGAGTCGCCCCTCCGATAGTCGGCAACAACCTTGGCTCGATTCGGGAAGCTCAAACGGGCCTGAGCCTGAGACGAATTTTCGGCCACCGGATCATGAACATCCGTCCGGGCAGTAGGCCGGCGACGAGCAGCACGTAGCCTGTTCCCGCACAAAGCCCGGGAAATCAAGGCGCTCAGAGCCTTGGAATGGTTTGAGAAGCTCCTACGGAGAACCACGGACAGGGTTTCCGAGGTTTTTCGGAAACCCTTTTTTATGCCGGAAACCGCGGAACAGTGCCGTTCCCAGACGCTTCGACCTCATGCCTATAACATGCATAATACAGCAGTTTCATGCGGCTATACGGGTTTAAAATAGGGGTACTCTCCGCAGTGCATTAAAAAGTATAGTACGCACAGCAGGAGCCTTCGGGCCGACCTGAAAACTCAAGACCGGACGATGGAGGGTTCAATATCCCAATCCCCTCAAACCGGGAGGCATCCCTCGCGTGGAACGCATATTCAAATACAAGGCCGACGCATCAACTCGGCTCGACTCCGAAGAAGTGCTCGTCCGAGGCCACCAGGCCGGACACACGTGGACGCCTTGGCAAGAGCGAGAATAGAGCGCGATTGCCTGGAATCAGGCTGGCAAGCATAAGAGGCTTATGGGATCCCTATGGGCGGCGCTGGTGTCCAAGGACAGGCTGGCCAAGGTACTGGCCGGCAACTCGTTCCTCAATCGTTTCGGTCTGGCTGTGGGCGGCGCCGCCGCGCCCATCCAGCTCGTGCTCATCTACACGCCCGGCCAGGCAGGCCTGTTCCAGTCCACTTCGGTCGTCGCCCTGCTCGCCGGATCGTTCCTCGGCTGGCTGATCCCGCATATCCCGCTGGCCGGAGTGTTCGACGCATGGAACGGCATCGGCAACGCCCTGTCATACCTGGCGCTCGCGCTTGGCCCGCATATCGGCCTGCCAGTAGGCCTGCGGGCCACCTCGTATGTGGCCCAGTCCCTTTCCTCGCCGCGCATGAACGCCTATGCCGCCGAACAGTTCGACGACCATGAGCGCGGCCGCATCTACGCCGCGATCCAAGGCGTGGGCAGCGTGCTGGCCCCCGCCGGAATGCTCATCGGCAGCCTCCTGCTCACACCGCTCGGCCCGCGTCCCCTGCTGATCGCAGGAGCCGGCCTGACGCTGCTATTCACCGCGCTGCCTACGCCCACCTCTCCAAGGCGCTCCGGTCACAAGGCTGATGAATAGGTGTTTCAGGTTTTGAGCACGCTGGTGGGGCCGAGCTGGGCCTGCAACGTAAAACGTAATTGGTCTCGCCCCTGTCCACACGGCAATTACACTAATATCACAATCTATTCCTCAGAGTCCTCTACTCGGTGCCCTCTACTCAGTGCTCTCTACTCAGTGTCCTCTGTCCTCTACATACATATACCACCCGACTACTCACCGAACTGGGCGAGCTTAGCCGCTAGCTCCTTGGCGCTGCCGCGGAAGCAGTAGGCGGGTGTTCCATTTTCGAATCGGATGCCCTCATGCAATGCGCCGACGTCATAGGGATCGTAGCCGGTGTCGCTGATCAGCTCGGCCACGGTCTGCTTGGCTTGCGCATCATCTCCGGCGTACGGCAGCGCGCTGCGGTCTGGGGCCCCAGCGGGCCGCGCCTTGGCGGATACGTCGCCTGCGTAGATCGAGTTGAATGCCTTGACGATGTGCGCTTCGGGGATGATCGAGCTGGTGATCTCGCTCGTGGTGGCTGTGTGGCTGTCGAGCTCCGGAATCCGTCCATCGCGGGCAGGGTAGTAGTTCATGAGATCCACTACGGTCTTGCCTGCGAACGGCAACTCTCGCAGCACAGCGCGATTTGCAAAGGGAATTGCGACGAAGACGACCTCGCTGCCGGCAACCGCCTCTTCGGCCGTCATTGCCTGAGTGTTCCCGCCGATTTCGGCGACCTTTGCGGCCAGCGTCTGCGGCCCGCGCGAGTTCGCGATGGCAAGCTCGTGCCCGGCCTTGGCCAATTGCCCAGCTACTGCGGTACCGATCTGCCCCACCCCTATGAATCCGATTTGCATGAGACGTTCCTTCCTGTGCTTTCGCCTTGTTTTGGCCGTACTACAGCCCTCGACCTGCGACGCCGACCGGACTGACGAAGGGAAGCGGTGGCCCATCACTACGTGGACTGGCAGGAACAAACCTAGCCAGATTCCCAACCGCCCAAATACATACGTCAAATAAGCCCGATAGCATACCGTGAATCAGCGGCTGTCATCCAGTGCGACTCCTGTACTTCAGCACTATAGTCAGGCATTCCCGTCGCAAAGCCCACCACTTGGCTCAACGCTGAACCAGCCCCAAGCGGCCGAGAATGGACCAAAGAACCGAGAGTGAGTGAAAACCGTTAAGCGCGATGTCGGCACAAGCCCGCCATAAACGCATCCCCCCTGCGTCTCATATGCACTGTGACCTTCTTCACACCGAATCGAAACAATATCGGCGAAACAATCCCTGAGGCGACGGAGCACCTCCTTAGATTTTGTTTCGATTTGAGCACGCAGCCGCAGGCAATGCCCCAGCCGCGACGATATGGCAAGGATATTGTATCGAAACACAGCTGTAACAGGCGCTCTTGCGTGCTACCCAAACAGTGTCGTACAGTCACGCTAGACGCCAAGCGCTCCGCACTTACGGCTCAACGAGCTACCCGCATACCCGTACCTCGCTTTTAGAACACTCGCCTTGGGGACATGCGCCCCGGCCGAAAAACCACGACTTCAGTCGTTACCGTTTTTCAGAAAGCACCATTTTCAGACGGCACCGCAACTTCAGACGTCATCACGATATCGCAAGCCAAGCAGCCTTGCATTCGCGCATCGAGCCTCTCCAAGGATTTTTAGCCCCATAGAACAACCAGAACCATCACAACTGCGTATGACGCCAACAGGAGAACAGCATGAAACCGGCACAACTCATCATCGCCCGCACTATCGGAATCTTCGTCGTGGCCACGGGCGCCGTCTACATCTCATGGCGATGGGCATTCACGCTCAACATGAACGCCTTATGGCTGGCCATTCCCCTCGCCCTCGCCGAAACATATTCGCTCGGGGAAGCGGTCCTCTATGCGTTCACCATGTGGCACGCCCGCAGCAGGCCGTCTCCACCATCAGCCCGCAAGGGGCTGAGCGTGGATATCTTCATCACCACGTACAACGAGCCGCTCGAGCTGGTGCTCAAAACCGCGCTCTCCGCCAAATACGTGACCTATCCGCATAAGACCTGGATTCTCGATGACGGCCAGCGCCCGGAGTTCGCGTTGGCCGCGCAGCGCATCGGCGTCGGCTACATCACCCGAGGCACCGAGTGGGAGGGCAAGCCGCGATTCGCCAAAGCCGGAAACATCAATAACGCATTGTTCCAGACCGATGGCGAATTCATTGCCATACTCGACGCCGATCAGATACCCAGCCCCGGGTTCCTCGATCATGTGCTCGGCTATTTCGAGGATGAGACGGTGGCGTTCGTCCAGACGCCGCAGGAGTTCTGGAATGTGGGGAAGGCCGATCCGCTCGGTAGCAGGGCCGAGCTGTTCTACGGGCCAATCCAGCGGGGCAAGGATGGCTGGGATGCCGCATTCTTCTGCGGGTCCAACGCGGTGCTGAGGCGTGAGGCGCTGATGGCACTCGGGCTGTCGGCGTATACGAGGAGCTCGCTTGCCGCAGTGCGCCGTGCGCTGCGTCGCGCCAAAACGCAGGTGCAGGAACTGCGTGCTCGGTGGCATCGCGTCAATCCGGCCGCAGAGCATGTCGCCGTCGATATCCTCGCCTCGATATCCCGTTGCGAATCAGGGCTGCGCCGGGGAAAACCGCTTGCCGACATCCTCGATCAGCTCGCCGACGACATCCTCGAATCCCAGCGAATCGAGGTCACTTTGCCTGACGATATGCTTGCCACGCTTGCGCAGATCGAATCCGAAATTACGCATATCGCCGGCGAGCAGGCCCTAGTCATCAATCCCATGCGGACGAATTCCATTACGGAAGACATGGTGACGGCCCTGCATCTGCACGCCATGGGCTGGTCGAGCATCTACCATCACGAGGTGCTGGTGCAAGGTTTGGCGCCGGAGGATCTCAAAACCATGCTTTCCCAGCGCAATCGCTGGGCTTTGGGTACCATGCAGGTGTTCTTCACGCAGAACCCGCTGCTCATGCCCGGCCTTTCCTTGGGACAACGGCTTATGTATCTCTCCACCATGACCAGCTATCTCAACGGTTTCGCGGCAGTCACATTCCTCGCCGCCCCTATCGTGTTCCTCACCACGGGGATATTCCCGCTGGACGCCGACCCGGTGGTGTTCTTCGCGCATTTCCTGCCGTTCTTCCTGCTGTGCCAAGCGTTTTTCCAAGTCACCGGCCATGGCTGCCGTGGCATCTGGAAGGGTCAGCAGATGTCGATCGCGCTTTTCCCCACATGGATCATAGCGACCACCAAAGGGCTGGTGGCGGCCGTTACCGGACGTCATATGGCATTTTCGGTGACGTCCAAAACGAAATCCGAATCGAATTCGGGCTTCAAGTGGATCGTCCCGCAGCTTATCGCGATGGGCTTGCTGATTGCGGCTTCCGGCATCGGCATGGCGCGTGCGGCGTTCGGCGCAGCCGGGCTGTCATCCACCTTGGTCTCGCTCGGCTGGGTGGCGATCGATATGGCGTTGCTGTGGGCCGCAATTTCCGCGGCGCGCTACCAAGGGCCGAAAGACAGCGAGATCACCGCGCCATCGTTGCCTCAACACGAGCTGCTGGCGGCATTGCTGACAGGCTCGATCTCGTCAGAACCCAATACGCTGGGCGAGCAGCTTGCGGATCTGCGCGTCTCTCCCAGCGTGCCGATGAAAGATGATGTCGCAATCGGTCCGAATGTGCATGCGATCGGCCCTGTTCTTGATGCGCATGCGGCTCTGGAGTTGCGCAATATGGTGGCCGCCGAACTCGACAGACGCCTGGATGGCCGTGAAAAGATCATTCTCGTCGATGTTTCGGAGGTGACCAGCGTAAGCCCGGCCGGCATCGCCTGCCTGATGCAGACTCTGCATCTGGTGCGGGCCGAGAGCGCGGATATGCGCATCTTCGGAGTCTCGCAAGCGCTCGAGACCGCCAACCTCGCTTATCGCATCGATGGCCTGACCCATGTATACAAGGGCCTGGCCGAGGCTCAGGCTGCTCATCCCAGCGGCTCGTCCCGTAAGCCCGCTCTGCATCAAGCACAGCCCAGCCAGCCGCAGACCGGCCGGCTGCAGCTCGGTCAACCAGCCGCGCCAGCTACACCAGACAAGTCAGGCGGAGCCGATGCGATTGATATGACTTTGGCAAGAGAGGCCTTGAACGCTTCCTGAGCCGCTTGGCTCGAGTTGATCCGCCAGTCCCTCTCCTTGTTCACATCGAACCAGATGAAACCCGTCACCCGCTTCTGGGAGGAACCATGACTCATCAGCTTGGCGATCCACTGCGCCTTCGATTGTCCCAGACCGGAGCCCTCGGCGGACGAGGTCTCGGATATGAGAATCGGCTGCCTGCCGTCAAGCGCCCGCAGCTGGTTCAGACCCTCATCGAACAGCATGTCGGGTTCAGTCCACTCGTGCCCATCGCCTGCTCCCCAGTTGTAGCCGTCCAGCCCGAGGATATCGACCATGTTCGCGCCTGGATACGCGGCGGCAAGGTCGCTCGTCTGCCCGGAGACGGGGACGTTCGGCGACCACAGGAACCGCACGTTCGAAGCGCCGACGCTGCGGAAGAGGTCATGAACGTGCCGCCAGGCGGCAACATAGTCATCACTCGTGTTGCCGTTCACCCCGACCGCCCACGGATACCAGTCGCCGTTCATCTCATGGGCGAAGCGCAGCATCACGGTGGAACCCAGATCTCTCAGCCCCGTTGCCCAACGGGTGAAATCCGCGTCGTGGTCGCCGGCTGCAATCCGAGCCAAGGCGAATTCCGGTTGCCTGGTTCTCGCATCGCCAATGCTATTTTCAGCAGCGCCTGCACTGGGATCCCATGGTTCCAAGGACAGTATCGGCATCGCGCCGAGACTCGCGATTTCCTGCAATTGGGCAACGGGCACCGGCTGCATGAGCGCGGAGAAGCTCAGCACGTAATTCGGGCGCGCGCCAGCGATGCCGGCCACTTGGGCGTAGCTGTTCGAAAGAGAATCCGTCGGAGGCAGATAGACGCCCCATTGCAACGCATGGGCGGTTGGCGTGGCGATGACGTCTTTGTCGACGGCATCGTTGGTTTTCGCGGCGCACCCGACGCACGCAGCCATCAGCGCAGCCGCCAGACCCATGGCAAAGGCGGCGCGCAACGTGCGCATGATAGTCGGGAGCATTCGCATAAGCCACACCAGCTCTCTGTGCTAGTTCAATTCACCGTGCTAGTTCAATTCATTGCGCTAGTTCAATTCATTGCGCCTCAGCACCGATACGTTTGGGAGAATCCATTATGACATCGTCCAATAATCAATACCAAGGCCCTGACCAGTTCCCTCACAAATCCAAGTCCAAACGCCTGCGCCGAGCCAGCGCGCTCATTCCGGTGCTGCTTATGGCCGTGGCCACGATCGGCGTCGCATGGACGATGAACCGGGTCGTGCCCGCGCCATCGGCGACAGCCGAGAGCGAATTCTGCGTGGCGGACGATGCTAGCCTGATCATTCCCGAAAAGGGAGTGCTGTTCGGAGTCAATCTCGATTGGGACAATGAGTCCATCGCGCAGTACAAGACGAATCTCGGCCATGCCCCGGCGATGGCCGTGCAATTCACAGACATTCCCTACGACCGCGAGACCTGGCAGCATACGCTGGATGCGGTCGACCAAGTGAAGCAGAACGGCGGCGCGCTGCTGCTCACGCTCGAGCCGCACGCTGGGCTTTCCGCCGTTAGCACCGAGGTCATCGCGCAGCTGGCCGAGGATCTTCGCAAGCTTAACGACGATGGCGTTCCGGTCGTGCTCAGATACGCCCATGAAATGAACGGATCGTGGTATGCGTGGGGCCAGCAGCCTGCGGAATACATCGCCTCGTTCAGGCGCGTCGCGGACGCGGTGCACGCCAAGGCGCCCGGCTCCTCGATGATGTGGGCACCCAACTACGGCGGCGGGTACCCGTTCGTCGGCGGCAAGTTCGCCGCAGCATCTGAAAGCGACAATTTCAAGCTGCTCGATACGAACAACGATGGCGCGCTGACAATGGCGGACGACTCGTACGCGCCCTACTTTCCCGGCGACGACGTGGTGGATTGGGCCGGCGTATCGCTGTATCACTGGGGCAATCAGCGCCCCTGGGGCAGCAACGACCCGCTTGTCGAAAGCCATAAGTTCGTCGACATGCTCACCGGCAACTACTCTGGCACTGCCGGTGATGACATTCAGGTTCCTGATTTCTACCATGTCTATGGGGATCTGCATAACAAGCCGATCGCCATTCCCGAGACCGCCGCGATCTACACGCCGTCGCGCGGCGGCACTGACGAACTGGACATCAAACAGGCCTGGTGGCGGCAGGTGTTCGCCGACTCGTTCGCCAGCACATTCCCCAAAGTCAAGATGATCAACTGGTTCGAATGGCAGAAATATGAGATCGAAATCGACGATACCGTCGACTGGCGGGCGGCAGGCAGCCCGCATGTGCGCGATGCCTTCGTTGCCGATCTGCCCGCATGGCTGCACTACGCCCAGGACGTGCGCGCCTGCAAGGCGGGGTAGGCAGGAGCCCCTCAGCAATTACATTAGTTACGACATAATTACATTAGTTTATTGCTGAAATTACATTAGTTATGCATTGTTGCGGTCGGACCCCTGCGGCCGCAAGAAAAGCCAGTCAACATAATTGGCCGCGACCGCCCGGCACACGGGCACGAGGAACTATACCGGCCTCAGAACTCCTCGTACTCGTTCGGGTCCTGATTCGCGGTGCGGCCGTCGGGGCGGCCCAGGGCAGTGATCTCGGCCATTTCGGCAGAACTCAGCTCGAAGTCGAACACCGACAGGTTCTGCACTTGGCGCTCAGCGTGGGTGGCTTTCGGCAGCGGGATGACGCCCTGCTGCACATGCCAGCGCAACACCACCTGCACCAGGCTGCGCTGATGAGCGTCGGCGATGCGCTGGATGGCCGGGTCCTGCAGCAGCGAGTTGGCACGGCCGAGTGGAGACCACGCCTCGTCGATGATGCCGTGCGCCGCATCCCACGCGCGCTGCTCGGCCTGTGGGAAGTAGGGATGCATTTCGATCTGGTTCACGGCCGGCGTCACACCGGTCTCGTCGATAAGCCGCTGCAGATGCTCGGGCAGGAAGTTGCTCACGC
This sequence comes from Bifidobacterium tibiigranuli, assembly GCF_009371885.1. Taxonomy (GTDB): domain Bacteria; phylum Actinomycetota; class Actinomycetes; order Actinomycetales; family Bifidobacteriaceae; genus Bifidobacterium; species Bifidobacterium tibiigranuli. The sequence goes on from NZ_QLZA01000003.1 coordinate 275,378, forward strand.
CGATCGAAGTGACCAGTCCGCGTTCCCTCGCCTCGATCAGCGCTTTCCACGCCTCGACGTACTTGCCCTGCTTCGGATTCGGCCAATGGATGAGATACAAATCCAAATGGTCGAGACCGGTGCGGTACACCGACTCCTCGATGGTGGCCAGCGCCTCGTCGTACGCGTGATGACGGCCAGGCAGCTTCGAGCTGACGATGATCTGCTCGCGGGGCACATCCGACCGACGTATAGCCGCGCCGACCGTCCCCTCGTTCTCATAATTGAAGGCGGTATCGAGCAGGCGATAGCCATTGCCGAGCGCGCTTTCAATGGCATTCGCACCCGCTATGCCGTTGAGCTTATAGGTGCCGAATCCGACAGCGGGCAGCGCATGGCCGTCGTTCAGCGACAGCGTAGGAATGTTGGTGGTTTCAGTAGTCATAAAGACTGCCCTCCTCGTGTCTAGAGTTGCACTGTATTACGTTATTACGTTCTTTCACTCTACTACGATACTGGTAGTATCGAAACTATGAGACTACTTTCCCCGCTCTCTTCGGAGCCTTTGACAACGCCATCGCCAGCACTGCCAACGGCTTCACCGGCAGTTCCACTGATAGCTAAAAGGCATCACGGCCACGGTGGACGCCCCCGCAGCGAAGCTTCTCGCCGCGCCATCCTCGACGCCGTCGCCGACCTCGTGACCACCGTCACCCCTGCGCAAATCACCATCGCCGCGATTGCCGCACGCGCCGGCACCAGCAAATCCACTATCTATCGCTGGTGGACATCGCGTGCCGAGCTGCTCTTCGAGGCGCTCGCCAGAATCACCGTGCCCACGCTCGAATTCCCGGACGATGCCGACACGGCCACAGCTCTCGCCACTCAGCTTGAGGCCTTGCAGCAACTGTTCGCCGAGCCCTATCTCGGCCGACTGATCATCGCGCTGACCATCGAAGCTCAGGAGAACCCCGATACCGCACGCGCCCTGCGCCGGCTCTGGCTCGCCCCGCGCCGCGATTCCGCCGCCCGTGTCCTGCAACGAGGGATTGCGCGCGGCGAAATCCGCGCCGACATCGATCTCGAAATCGCCATCGACCAGCTCTTCGCACCGTTGTATCATCGCGCACTCTATTATTCTGGCGAGGACCGCAGCGAAGACTGCGAAGAGAGCCTCAGCGGCAATGACGGCGGCAGCAGCAGCGCAATGGCCCGTTATGCCGCCAAAGCCGTCAAACAGTTCCTTGCCGGCGCAGCCGCGCGTGCCGAACACAGCAATGACAGCAACGGAAGCCGACGCCCATGACAGGTTCCAAGCCGACCAATATGCAAGATACGCAACAGTCCACAGCACGATCCGCAGCACAGCTCGACCCGCAACGCAATACGACATTCCTGTGGCTTATCGCCATTATCTTCGGCACCGCCATGTCGTTCACGACCGTGCCCACAACGCTCTGGTCGCTCTATGAAAGCGCCGCGCACTACAGCACCATAATGGTCACCGTGGCCTTCACCTCCTACTCGTTCGGCGTGCTGCTCAGCCTCGTCTTTCTGGGCCACCTCTCCGACTGGAGAGGCCGCCGCCCGCTTATCGCCATCAGTCTGCTATGCCAGATCGCTGCCGCCGTAGCGCTCATAGCCACGCATGCCTTCATGCCGGTGGTCATCGCGCGTTTCGTGAGCGGCGTCGGCGTCGGCATGCTCACCGCCACCGCCACTGCATATCTCGCCGAACTCGCCATCGCAGGCGGCCGCGTCTCCCCTTCCATCGCGCTGGTGATCGCCACCGCCGCCAACCTTGGCGGCCTCGGTGCCGGACCGCTCGTCGGAGGCGCACTGGCGCAATGGGTTCCAGGCCCCTTGGTTGTGCCGTACGGCATCTACCTTGCGCTGCTGATCGTCTGCCTCGGCGTGCTGTGGCTCGGGCCGGAAACCGTGACCATCCGCTCGCGGCGGTATCATCCGCAGCGCATCCGGGTGCAGCGGGCCGGCCGGTCAGGCTATCTGGTTGCCATAGGCGTGGGAGCCGCCACGTTCTGCGTGCAGGGCCTGTCCACTTCGCTGTTCCCGCAGCTGCTCGGCCAGCTCGGCATCCATTCGCGCTTCTGGCAAGGTCTTCTGGTGGCCTGTGTACTGTTCGCCTCTGCCGCGACCCAGATCATGATGCGCTCGCTGTCCGCCTCGCGGCTCATTCTGACCGGTCTGCCCGCCATCGGGCTGGGAGTCGTGCTGATGCTGTGCGGTGTGATCTCGGTCAACGACGTGCTCTTTGCGCTCGGCGGCATCATCGGCGGAGCAGGCGGAGGAGGCGCATTCCGCGGCGCGCTTGCCCGCGCCCAGCAGCTCGCGCCGGCAGACGCGCAAGGCGAGGCCGCAGCCGGCGTATTCGTCGGCGCATACCTCGGCATGTCCGTGCCCGTGCTCGGCATCGGGTTCGCTTCCCTTGCCGGAGTGACACTGCGTATCTCGGTGGCTGTGTTCGCGCTTTTCGTGCTGGCTTTGGCTGTCCTTCTGGCCATCGGAACCGTGAAAACCGGACGACGATCCTTCACCGGAACGAAGCGACGGGGATGCCGGTAGCTATACGATGAGTCCCGCACACGATACCGCACCGACATGCCCAGGAGAAGGCACCCCACATGAATAATGCTCTGACGATACTGTGGATGCTCATGGGCGTCGCCGCAGGCACGCTCCTGCCGCTGCAGAACACGGTCAACACCCGATTGGCCAAGGGCTTGCGCTCGATCGTGCTGGCGACCGGCGTCTCATTCGCCGTCGGCACGATGTTCTTGGGGCTCGTGCTGCTTGCGCTCAGGCAGCATCTGCCGTGGGACGAGACCTTCGCCCGGCAGCCTGCTTGGATCTGGCTCGGCGGGCTGTTCGGCGTCTCGTTCTTCACCGTGAACATCGTGCTCATGCGGTATTTCGGCGCCTCCATCACCGTGGTGCTCGCCATTTGCGGCCAGGTGATCGGCGGGCTGATCATCGACGTCTTCGGCATATTCGATGTCACCCGACAGTCTCTCTCATTCGGCCGGCTCGCAAGCACGGTGCTAGTGGTGATCGGCGCGATCCTGGTCAATATGACGACCCATCTGCACACCGATGCGCACTCCGATGCCAACGACACCGCCCGCCCGAGGATCGTGCGACGCATCCTGCTGCCTGTGGCCGGAGTGCTCGGCGGGTGCCTGAGCGCCGCGCAGACCACCGTCAACGGCCGGCTCGGCACGGTGCTCGGTTCGCCGGAGGCAGCTTCGTTCGCCTCTTTTTCCGTGGGCGTCACATGCATCGCGCTGTTCATCCTCGTGACCATCCGGTCGCATACGCATATTCTCGCAACCGCTGCTGCGCTCCCGTGGTGGGCATGGGCCGGAGGCGGCGTGCTCGGGGCGCTCTACGTGCTCGCCAACGCCATCGATGCGCCGCTGCTTGGAACTTCCCTGACCGTCAGCGTCGTACTGTTCGGTCAAATCGTCGGCGGACTGACCATCGACCATTTCGGCCTGCTCGGCCTCGCCCGCAGGCCCGTCACCACCCAGCGGGTCATAGGTGCCGCCCTAGTGCTCATCGGCATCGGGCTGACGCGTTTTGCCTTGTGAGCCTAAATTTAGCCAGCCAGATGGGGGCCTTGAGAATCTGGCTCCGCGCACGGATATGCCGCATCTCCCTCCGAAGCGATTCTCTTCCGTTCAATCAGCGCAAGCCGCCAACCTTGCATGCCGCCAGACGCGCCTGCTCAGGCGTGCCAGACGTCCTTGCCATTGGCTTTCGCCTCGGCCACGTCGGCGTCGAGCTGGGCTTCGGTCGACTCGACCTCGCCGGCGATGAACTTCTCGACGAGCTGACGCGCCTCGTTGTCCTCATGCTGCACGGCCGGGGACTTCATGAAGTAGGAGCTCGGCGCCAGCACCGGGCCG
>NZ_QLZA01000029.1 GCF_009371885.1 Bifidobacterium tibiigranuli
TAATAAACGCTGAATTATCACAAAGTAACGGAAACCAATCATCAAATCTATTTTCCATAGCATAATCTATTAAGTCTTGAATCTCATCAATATCATTTTCTTTAACAAAACTAATCATTTCTTTAATTAATTGATATCTCTCTCCAGAATTGGCAGAAAGATATATTAAAGGATCAGCACCAGCATGACCTATTATTTCACTCTTACTATACTGAAACTTATTAGGATCATCCATATGAGCAAAATAACGCACCATACCTTTCAGATCCATAACCTTTTGAGGATTTGGTGCCTTTAACCTTAAAGTAATCTCTCTAACCTGCTCATAAGACTTTTTAGAAGCAAATAATATTAATATGTGCCAATGAGCCTTTTTCAGTTCTCCATTAGAATCTACATCTTTATCATGTAATGGACTTTCTATCCACGGTATATGCATCTCGTTTAAAACATCTCTCCAATTTTCAGGTGCAGATTCCGGATAAACAAAAAATGTCCAATTACGTGTTCTTGTATCTCTCTTTTCACTCATGTTATAATTACCTCACTTATAAGTATAATTTATTTCTTAGTCGCCATTTGCCCTGGCGACTATTTTTATGCCTTTTTTTGTTCATTAACCCACATTGTAATCAAAGCAGATTTACTTAAACCTGTTTCTTTAGATAAAACTTCTATTTTTTCAAAAACTTCTTGATTCAAAGTTATCATAATTCGTTTTTTTTCTTGTTTTTCAGCCATATTTTTTCACCTCAACAATTTTCTATAAATACGAATTCCCTTATAAAACAATCTAACACATTTATAACTAAAGTGTAAGAAATTTATGCATTTTTATCAAAAAACCGGGTTGAGCCTTACTCTCCGTTGATGTTTCGCGATTTATACCCTTTCAGCCTTAGAGGCGCAAGGGATACAGAGTTTTGACCTCTGACCAGTGACCAACCTAGGGGGGGTCGTAGTTGCCCCCCTAGGTTCGAAAAATCCAAAGATTAAATACAAAAACAGTAATCAAAAATGTGATTACTAAAATCCATAAATCAAATCCCAACTTCAATTAACTTGTAATTTAATTTCCTTTTGACTTCACGATATCGAAAGTAATGATTTGGATTGGTTGTTAACTTGGATTAATCCAAGTTACAACTGCACCAATCGCTACTGAAGTAGCTATCATTATTTCTTTGCTCGTCAAAAGTATTTCTCATATCACAAGTTAATTGAAGTTTTGGCAAGCGTCGTATTTGCTAGCCACTTCATTCGCTAACGCTCATTTCGTTCTGCAAATACCCTTGCTGGGATTATATCCCAGACCCTTTATTTTTGCTAACGCAAAAAGCTAGCCATTTTGGCTAGCTAATTCAAATTCATCTAATTCTATGTCTAATAGATTTAATATAATTATTCATAATAAACGCTGAATTATCACAAAGTAACGGAAACCAATCATCAAATCTATTTTCCATAGCATAATCTATTAAGTCTTGAATCTCATCAATATCATTTTCTTTAACAAAACTAATCATTTCTTTAAT
>NZ_QLZA01000030.1 GCF_009371885.1 Bifidobacterium tibiigranuli
GGGTTATAGGAACAAACGTGTTGGTTGTGTTTGGGGTTTGGCTTTGCGTCTGTAGGCGTGTCGGGGTGCTGTTTTTTCGCGGGGAGAATAGGGGGCCTGCCGGGTACTGCTGAGTTGGGTGAGAACTCGATCCGGGAGAGCGAGGAAGCGCCCGCTGTGCGGCGGGCCGATGCAGAAATACGGGCGTGCGGCGTCTGGCCGCCAGCGTTGGAGGTGCCGGGCATGCAGGCTGAGCATGGTCGCCGGGAACGGCGGTGCCCGGCGGGTGCGCGAGCTGGAGTCGTTCGTCTCCTGGCTGCGGGGCGGGCGCACGCAGGAGGAGTGCGGCGGGCGCGGCTTCCGCAGGCGCGTCGCGTGGCGCTGGCAGGTGGAGCCGCTCATAGCGTTGCCTGCGACGAGGCGGCACGTGCCCATGGCGGACGGCGCCTACATCTCGCATAATCGCTGCCTGCTCGTCCTGATGGACGGCGTCACGGGCGAGGTGGCGCGCTTCCGGTGGTGCGCGCATGAGACGATCGCCGCCTACCGCGCCCTGTTGCATGGCGTGCCCGCCCCCGACGTATTGGCCGGCGACGGCATGCGCGGCATGGAGACGGCCGCCCGGGCCGAATGGCCGGACGCCCGGCTGCAGCGCTGCCTGGCGCACGTGCAGCGCGACACGCGCCGCGACCTGACCATGCATCCCAGGACGCAGGCCGGGCGGGAGCTCAGAAAACTCTCATTGAAGCCCGCCAGGGTCAGGACGGCCGAGCAGGCGGCCCAATGGGCGGAGGCGCTCAACGCATGGCACGAACGCTGGCGCGGCCTCGTGGGCGAGCGGACCACCGCCAAGCAGGACCCGGGAAGCCCCGAGGCATTGGCGGGGCGCAAGTGGTGGTGGACGCATGAGCGGCTGCGCCGCTCCTGCAAGCGGTCCGAGAGGCTGTTCCGCGACGGGCGGCTGTTCGCCCATCTGGACCCCAGGCTCCCTGAGGGCGGGCCGGCGCCGGGCACCACGAACCGATTGGAAGGCGGCGTCAACTCCCCGATCAGGCGGATCCTTGTGAACCACCGGGGCATGATCCAGGCGCACATGATGCGCGCGTGCGAATACGAATGCTTCATGCGAAGCCCCGGCCCCGACCTCAAGGCGCTGCCCGAAGCCCACGAGACGCGGGAGAGGACGCGGGCCTCGGCCAAAGCGCAGCAGGAACGGGAAAGCGAACGGCATACCGGCGACGAGCCAGCCCCGGGCAGCGGCGTCGACTGGAACGAACTGCACGCCAGCACCCCATACCCCAACAACACCAGCTAAAAACCA
>NZ_QLZA01000031.1 GCF_009371885.1 Bifidobacterium tibiigranuli
AGGAGTTAATATGAGCATTCGCGTAGCAATCGCCGGCGTAGGCAACTGCGCCTCGTCGCTGGTGCAGGGCGTCGAATATTACAAGGATACTGCCGATGATGACAAGATCCCCGGACTGATGCACAACAACTTCGGTGGCTACCGCGTGCGGGACATCGAGTTCGTGACCGCCTTCGACGTGGATGCGCTCAAGGTCGGCAAGGATCTGTCCGAGGCGATCAAGGCCTCGCAGAACAACACGATCACGTTCGCTGATGTGCCGAATCTCGGCATCGAAGTGCTGCGTGGGCCGACCCACGATGGCCTGGGCGAGTATTACCGCGAGATGATCGAGGAGTCCTCGGCCGAGCCCGTCGACGTGGCCAAGGAGCTCAAGGACAAGAAGGTCGACGTGCTGGTCAGCTACCTGCCGGTCGGCTCCGAAGAGGCCGATAAGGCCTATGCCCAGGCGGCTCTTGACGCGGGCTGCGCCTTCGTCAACTGCCTGCCGGTGTTCATCGCCTCCGATCCTGAGTGGGCGCAGAAGTTCCGCGACGCCGGGCTGCCGATCGTCGGCGACGACATCAAGAGCCAGGTCGGCGCCACCATTACGCACCGCGTCATGGCCCGCCTGTTCGAGGATCGCGGCGTGCGGCTCGATCGCACGTATCAGCTCAACGTCGGCGGCAACATGGACTTCATGAACATGCTGCAGCGCACGCGCCTGGAGTCCAAGAAGATCTCGAAGACCCGCGCCGTCACCTCCATCGTGCCGCACGAGATGGAGGGCCATAACGTGCACATCGGTCCGTCCGACTACGTGGCGTGGCTTGACGACCGCAAGCTGGCGTTCGTGCGCTTGGAAGGCACGACCTTCGGCGATGTGCCGCTGAACCTCGAATACCGCCTTGAGGTGTGGGATTCGCCGAACTCGGCTGGCATCGTCATCGATGCGGTGCGTGCCGCGAAGATCGCGCTCGACCGTCATCTCGCCGGCCCGGTGCTGGCGCCGAGCTCCTACTTCATGAAGTCCCCGGCCGTGCAGCATGAGGACAACGAGGCGCGTCAGCTCGTCGAGAAGTTCATCGCCGGCGAGGTCGAGTCGACCGAAGCCCAGCTC
>NZ_QLZA01000032.1 GCF_009371885.1 Bifidobacterium tibiigranuli
ATCAACTTTAGTTGTTGTGTGTAAATGCGCTTTGAACTAAAAAACACCCTTTATTTCAATGATCAAGTTAGCTATTTTTTAGCGTTATTAAACGGAATGAAATGAGTTTAATGCGCGCTTACACATAGAAAATCTATGTGAGTCCGCAAACCGAGCAAATCTCGGTCAAAGCGCACTTACACTCCACCAAAAATTAGTGGAGGTTTTGTGCTTAAAATCTGTCTCAGAAGTTGCCTTCGGCAACAACTAAAAATCCAAATAAAACTAACCAAAATCAATTTGATCTAACATAGTTTCGGTACTGGCTTGGTCTAAGCCTAAATAAGCTAAAGTCATGGCTTCACTTGAATGATTTAATAAGTGCATGACTAAGCCAATATTGTAATTGGATTGCGTATAAACGCGATAAGCTCCAGTCTTGCGCATTGTGTGGGTACCAAGGTAATTAATATTTAAAAGATCGCCGACTTTGCTCATGATTTTGTAGAACTGTTTTTCTGTGATATGTCGTTCGGGGTGTTGAATGGAAGGAAAGAGCCATTCAGAATCCAGCTTATTATCAAGCAGCCATTGACGGTACAATAAGAGCTCTGTTTGAACAGGCTTAAGGTACAAGGTATTAGGTTTACCAGTTTTTCGGTCATGAATAAACGCATTTTGTTTAATAGAACCGTCCGGATTAAAAATATCGGCCTGTTTTAAGCCCATAACGTCACTCACTCGCAGTAGCGTCGCTTTACCAACTTGAAAAATCGTATAGTTACGTCGGCCAGCTTTAAAGTTATTGAGTAACGTATCTTGAACCTCTTTAAGAACGTTTGAATCTTTGATGGGTAAGACAACTTGTCGCATAAGCTGTTAGTTCCTTTACTTTAAAATTAATTTAGTTGCAGAAAACCTAAAAATCGAATATTATAGTGTAGTACGATGGTAAACTTAAGGGAGGCGGATTAGAATGAGTAATACTATTATTAAAAACAAGACAATTTCAACTCGTGTAACACCTGACATTAGTGAACGGGCTAAAGCTAACCTAGCAAAACAAGG
>NZ_QLZA01000004.1 GCF_009371885.1 Bifidobacterium tibiigranuli
GCAGGCGGCGGTCGTCTCGCGCGCGCCACCGGCACTTCGCCACCTCGCCCGTATCGCCGTCCATCAGGACGAGCAGGCAGTGATTATGCGCGATGTAGGTGCCGTCCGTCATGAGCACGCGCCGCTTTGATGGCGGCTGGTCGATCAGCGGCTCCACCTGCCAGCACCATGCCGTATGCCGGCGGAACGAGCGGCCCTGCTCCTCGAGGCTGTGCCCGCCGCGCAGCCAGGCGACGAAGCCCTCCAGCTGCCCCAGCCGCCTGGCGTTCACGCTGGGCGCGACCATGCCCGCGTCGCATTCGGGGCATTTCCAGCGCTGCGCGCCCGCAGCCGTCCTGCCGTTCTTCCTCATCCGCCCGCCGCACAGCGGGCAGCGCTTCGCCTTCTTCGACCGGGTCCTCACCCGGTCCGGCACTACCCGGCAGGCCCCCTAATTTTCCCCGCGGAAAAATACCGCCCCGACACGCCTACACCCACAAGGCCAAACCCCAAACATAAGCACCACATTTTGGCCTATAACTCGTTTTCTTCGTTGTGGCGTGTATCTCGCTTATGTGAGGCGTTATTGGATGCTTGCGGAGGTCTATCTGCGTTGTGTGAGGCGTTAATTCCTTGGCACCCCGAGTATCGCTGGCTGAAAACGGCGGTTCTGGGCCAGCGATACTCGGCTCTCCGAAAAATAGCGCCTCACACAACGCAGATAGACCTCCGCAGCACTCTGTTAACGCCTCACATAACGCATATACAGTGGTTGCGCGAGGAATACAGCGGTTGTCCGGCCGAAGTTGCCGTTGGCCGACGCTGAATTGCCGTCGGAGCATTCATATGGCAAGCTCAGTTCCTTGTTGTACTGCGCGCTGCACCGCTGCCGTCGCGCCAAGCGCTGCGTAATGACCTGACCTTATACTTTGGCCGGTTGACCTTTGCGAAGCCGGTGCGATGAGATGACTCGCCGCAGCTTGCCCAGCGGCGACTGCTGCTTGCGGATGCTGGGCGGCAGAATCGGGCAGCTGGCGCATACCATCGATTCGGGGTCGGGCTGGCATGCGCTGCCCGCCGTGCAGTTCTCCGTGCGCAGCTCGAAGAAATCGATGTCGCCGCTGATGCGGGCCTGCTCGATGACGAGGTTCACAAAGTCCAGCGGCAGCCCCAAATCCTGGGCCGCCATGCGCGGCGTTTTGCCGGAGACCAGAGCTTGCACGACTTGCGCGGTGATTGGTATTTCCGATATTGTCGGGGCGTCTTTGCGGTTTACAGGGGTTCTCTCTGTTTTGGTGAGTTCTGTTTTCGTGGTTTCGGTATGCCTGAACCCATTCGAAGTATTCATAGCAATCGCCCAATCTGGAATACCGCAATCGCCAGAATATAGGCCACGACGAGGCCCATGCCCACGGATTGCAAGGCGATTTTGCCGCTGTACTGCCGCCGTATCTCGGCGATGGTCGCCAGACACGGCGTGTAGGCGAGCACGAAGATCATGAACGCGGCGGCGGCCGCCGAGGCATGCCCGCCGCTGGAACGCTCGAAGCTGGCGCGCACCGCCTGGCCCAAGGTGCCAGTGCCTTGCTGCTGCTCGGATTCGTTGCCCGAATCATGGATTGCGTAGCTTTGCGCCATCGACCCGACCACGACCTCCTTGGCCACGAATCCGGTGATAAGCGCCGCCGAAGCATGCCAGTCGTTGAATCCGGCGGGTTCGAACACCGGCGCAACGCCCGAGGCCACCGCGCCGTAGAGCGAATTCTCGACCTCGTCGACATGGCCGAAGGTGTTGTTGCCGGCGGCTCCCGCGCTGATGGGCATGGCAGAGAGCAGCCAGACGATGACGATCATCGTGATGATAATCGAGCTGGCGCCGGTGATAAAGGCCCACAGCCGCAGCGCGACCGACTTGCCGAGCTGCAGCACTTTGGGCATCTGGTAGGGTGGCAGGCCCATCGCGAAGGGCTGGGTGTGCAGGTCGCGGAACTGCGTTTTGCGCAGCGCGAGGCCGACCGCGAGAATAATCACAATGGACGCGACGTACATGAGGAATATCGCGAGCCCGGCGTAGCGGCCGAAGAATGCGTAAGCCAGCACGATATAGACGCTCAGGCGCGCCGAGCATGACGTGAACGGGATGAGCAGGCCGGTGAGCAGCCGCTGGCGCGAGTCGGGCAGCGTGCGGGTCGAGGCCAGCGCGGGCAGATTGCAGCCGAAGCCGACCACGAGCGGCAGGAAGGCGCGGCCGTCGAGGCCGATGGCGCGCATGGCCTTGTCCATCACGAAGGCGGCGCGCGCGAGGTAGCCGGAGTCTTCCAGCAGCGAGAGGATGATGAACATGATGCCCATCGGCGGGATGAAGGTCAGCACGGTGACGAAGCCATCGAGCAGCCCGTCGACTATCAGCCCGTGGAACCAGCCCGCGAGTGCTTCTTTGCCGGCGACCAGCGTGAACACCCAGTCGATGCCGTCGGTCAGCCATTGCCGGAAGGTCACGTCGAACCAGTCGATGAGCGGCCCGGCAAGCGTCGTGGTCGCCTCGAACACTGCATACATCGCCGCGAGGAAGATCACGATGCCGGCGATGGGATGGAGCAGAAGCCGGTCGAGCTTGTCGGAGAAGGTCGGTTTGTCGACCGCAGGCTGCTTGCGGTTCAGCTCCGTGACCTTGCCCGCGATCCAGGCGAAGCGCTCATCGGAGGTCTGCTGCGCCCACGCTGAGACCTCGTCTTGGGTCGCTTCGCGGCCGGGGATTGCGGCGGTGGTGACGGGTGGTATGGGTTGGAGTTGTGCGGGTTGTGGTGGGACGGGCTGTGCCAACGTTTGTGTTGTCTGTATTGCCTGCGCCGCACTAAGCTGCCGATCAATGGCATCCAGCAATTCCGTCTTGCCTTTGCCGGTTCGGCCATCGACCTGGATGAAAGGGACTCCGGGGACGAGCGCGGCGAAATCGTCGATTTCCAGCGTCGAACCTTGACGTTTCGCCAGATCGAGCATACTCACTGCGACCACGAGCGGCCGGCCGAGGTCGATGAGCTGACTGAGCAGATACAGCGATTTCGAGGGCGAGGTGGCGTCCATCACGGCGACGATGACATTGGGCTGCGGGTAGCCGTTCCGCGCCATCGCGGCCTCGGAGGAGACCTGTTCGTCCGGGCTGATCGCGTCGAGCGAAGCCGTGCCCGGGGTATCGATGAAATCCCAAGTCGCCTCGCCGTGCCTGAGCGCGCCGGATTCCACGAGCACCGTCGTGCCGGGGGCGTTCATCACCGTGGCGTTCGCGCCCAGCACGGCGTTGAACAGCGTGGATTTGCCTACATTCGGATTGCCCATGAACACGATGCGCGGGTTGCCGCTTGGTGCTTCGTGGCCCATATGATGATGCTGCGACGGCAGCAGCACGGCCAGCCCGCGGCGATGATGGTGGCCGCCGGAGTGTTCGGAGTGCTCGGCGTGTTCCATGCCCATGTGACTCATGTGGTCGGTGTGGTCGGCGTGAGCCGCATGGTCGTCACAATCAGCATGCGAGTCAGGTTTCGCGCAGCACGCGCAGCCGCTATTGTCATCGCCGAGAGCGGCCTTGTTGTCGTTATGTATCGTATCGACGGAAACTTCGGAAGCATCATTTGTATCGTTGGCACCAGCTAAATCAGACTGTGGCGATAGCATCGAAGCATCCCCGGACTCAAGGGTTTCCAACGGTTCACGAATCATGCGACTATTCCCATTCTGCGTGACGGACGCGATGCCTATGTGCTAGTGCCATTGTCGACTTGCGCGCAGCCGTTCGCGTATTCCGCATATTGTGCGTATACATATGCAGTGCCAATGCGCATTCCAAAACGGCTCAGCGCACCTCTACCAGAATCCGCTTGGCAGTAGCGCCGTCCAGCGCGATGCGTTCCGAGCCGTGCGCGACGACTCGCCCGCCGAAGCCGGCCTTCTGAATGACGCGCATGCGCTCATGCGCGCGGAAGCCAAGTTCGTTGAGGCGAAAGCGATTGCGCAGCGTCAGATCGACCTTGCATATCTCGATCTCGACCCCCAAAGGGCATGTGCGCAACGAATCCGTCATACGAGCGAGAATAAACCAGCCAGCCCCTGTCTGTAAAGGTTTTTCCCCTTGTTTTTAACTACTACAATTTGCAAATTCACGACAAGAAGATGGGAAGGCTTGAATCCGGAAATCCAGTGAATCTGGATAGCATAACAAAAATGGCTGAAAACGTTGAAATCTCAACGTTTTCAGCCATATGCTGTGCCCCCGCGGGGATTCGAACCCCGGACACGCTGATTAAGGGTTCGGGATTGGGATATCGCGCGGTGTCGCTCGGCCTGTTCTCGATTGTAGTGCATGTGCGTTCGAGGCATGGTCTGGGCGGCTGACGGCGGTGGCCTCCCGAAGAACGCTGTCCCCGTTTCCTTCTTATGGTTGTTTCATGCCGGCATATGGCTGTGGCCGGCATTTTTCATAATGAAAGAAGGGAATCATGACGTTCTACGCTCGTCATCGTCAGCCGCCGCAGTCGTGGGCCGGATACGTGGACGGATGGGTCATGGACATGCAGGCCCGGGGGCTGTCCGAGCACACCATCGAGGCCAACTGGTACCGGCTCACCTGCTTCGCCAGGACGCAGACCCGCGGCCCGGACGAGGTCGAGCCGTCCGACGTGCAGGCCTGGCTGACCGGGGAGCGGATCGAGGCGAGCACCAAGGCCGGGCGGCGCGCCTCGGTCAACGAGTTCTACAAATGGGGCCTGCGGATGAAACGACTGAAAGCGAATCCGGTCGACGCGCTGCCCCCGGTCAAGCGGCCCCGCAAGCCGGCCCGCCAGCCCGCGCCCGAGCAGGCCGTGGCCAAGGGCCTGGAATCAGACGACGCGGACGCCCGGCTCATGGTCCAGCTCGACGCCGAGGCCGGGCTGCGCCGCGAGGAGATATGCCGGGTCAAGGGATCCGACATCGTCGCGTACCCGCAGTCCGGGGACGAGGAGATCAGCGGCCTGGTCGTACACGGCAAGGGCGGCAAGACGCGGCTCGTGCCGATCTGCGCGCAGCTGGCCGACGACATACGCGACGCGGCGGGCGACGGCTGGCTGTTCCCCGGCCGATACTCGGGCCACTGCTGCGTCGACCACGTGTACCGCGTCGTCAGGCGCGCCACCGGATACCCCACCCACTCGCTGCGCCGGCGCTACGGCAGGATCGCCTACGAGGCGTCCGGCTACGACCTGCGCGCCGTGCAGGAGCTACTCGGCCACGAGAGCCCCGCGACCACGCAGAGCTACATCTTCGTCCCGCAGTCCAGCCTCGGGACGATAGCGCTCAAGGTCAAGGACAGGCGGCCCGTCTGAGGCAGAGGCATCATAAATGGGGGGTGACCGCCCCGGCCTTGCGGCCGGGGCGGCTGAGAGCGCCGCTAGCTGCGGCCTCCGATATAGGTCATCGCCCAGCCGGCTATCGCCAGCGTGACGGCGTTGGCCGTGACTGTGTCAGCCTTGGCCGCGACGACGACGGCAAGCGCCGCCAGTATCCATAGCGTCGGGCCGCTGCGCGGCCCCTCATCCAACTTGCGCATGACTGCGCCTTTCCCTGAAGGCCGCGCCGCGAAGCGCGGCCGCGTCGCCCGGCTGATGCCGGACGGCCGATCGCTCCTCGCGAAAGGAGTTCTCGACATGTGCCACACTAGCGGCTATAGTGGAAGTCGCTGGATGAAAGGCACCGCGACCGACCCCGTATCGAGGCGGCGAGCTAAGACTTTTGGGATCGGGCCTGATTCCGGCGGGGTGGCTCCAACTCCATCCCCATTGAAGTGCGCGAGACCTCCGAGCCCAACGGTTCGGAGGTCTTCCCATGTCCGAGTTGTAGGTCTCGGCAATGAGAGGGGCGCAAGGCCTACCAGTATCCGATAACCTGCTGCTCAACCTCATCGATCACAGCCTGCGGAATATCAGCCACGGGAATCCGATACGCCGTATTCAGCCTCGGGTTAAAAATGCCAAGATACTTGATCGGCTGAAACTCAGGATGCACGGAATGCAAGCCCATTCGCCAATACACCAGCAATTGCAGCGTATGCTGGCTCGTCGGCCTGCGCTTCGACACCTTGAAATCCCAAAGCGTGTCCTCGGTGAGAAAATCACCGTCGCCAGCCACTATCACATCCGTGTAGCCGCCTTCGAAGGTGAATCCGTCCACTGTCTTCGGGCCGTACTGCTCCAGGAAGGCGAGAGCGCGGCCCACCATCGTCCGGACATTGCCGATTGTCGCGTCATCCGGCCAGATATCCTCGACAGGCTTATAGCCTCTGGGGCCTGCCCTGAAGCACACGTCATAGCCTGCCAGCCTGATTGCGTTCCTCACCGAGACGTCATCAAGGCCCCTCACTTCGGACAGAAGCGAAGACGCATAGCCTGCTTCGCCTACTATCCATGCGCCACGCAGAGATATGTCGAAGGACTCCTCGGCGCTGGAACCGGAGAGGAGCCGTGTCAGGTAGTCCACGGCGATGCCAATCAAGATCGCCGATACGTCCCCATCGGGGCTCAGCGTTTCATCCCCGTCGCCCAGCACGGTCGCAGCGAGTGTGCGAGAAGGGATATACCCGCCGTATGGCTGCTTGATGCTTTTGACCCTGCGCATCACCGGGCATCCGACAACTTTGGGCGACAGAAGGCTTATGTGTCTGTTGGCCCTCTCAAGCTGGGCCCTTTCCCTTCGCTCCCTTTCCTCGCGGTATCGCTTGGCCTGCACGCGCTCGACCCGCTTCTGACGGCGATGCTCCCGGCGCCGGATCTTTACTGCCATGCTGGTCATCTCTTACCTCCTAGTCGCATAGTGCCGGAAGCCCTCACAGGCATCTGGCTCCCCTCGCATCCGTCCAAGTTCAAAAACGGGGTACAGAGTCTCCTTGCGGGGCTATCTTACCTCTGTCCGGGGCTTCCGTGTTGAAGCGGGAGGAACGATCGGCCGCGGCGGAGCAGACGAAGGGCATGCCGCCCTTGCACAGGCAGACAAGAAAATGATTAATTACCTACGCAAGTACTTGTGAAAATAATTTCCTAACTATATAATTAAACATGAAATCGCAAAGACAATCGAAAGGAAGGCGACGATGCTCGTAGCGATAGCCAACTCGAAGGGCGGGGTCACGAAGACGACCACCGCCATCTATCTCGCCAAGGCCGCGGTCACGCGGGGCGACCGGGCGCTGGTGCTCGACGCCGATGTGCAGGACAGCGCCAGCGTGTGGGCCGACTCGGCCGAGGAGGAGGGCGACCCGCTGCCCTTCGAGGTCGTGGCCGCGAAGCTGTCCACCCTCGCCAAGGCCGTGAAGCAGGACCGCGAGGACCCGGACACGTGGCGGTTCATCGACTGCCCGCCCAACGGGATCATGCTCGACAAGGCCATCGAGGCCGCCGGCTACGTCATCATCCCCACCAGCGAATCCCCGCTCGACATGCGCCAGACCTGGCAGACCTACTACGCGGCCAGCGACCAGAAGCCCGCCGCCGTGCTCGTCACCCGGGCCGAGACCAACACCACCATGCACCGGGACACGCTCGACGCCCTCGACTCGCAGCAGGCCCGCCGCTTCGAGACCGTGATCCGCAAGCGCGCCGACATCGTCAAGACCAACGGCCACAACCCCAGGAAGCTCTACGAGTACGCCGAGGCATATGCTGAGCTGCGGAAGGAGACCGCCCGATGAAAGGAAAGACGAGCAGCATGATGCAGCCCCCCAGCCGCAAGCCATCCAGCGTCAACGAAATATTCCGAGACGACAGCAAGGAGAAAAAGGAAGAGGAGAAGCGCGTTACCGTCGGCTTCGGCGTCACGCTGAGCACCAGGAAGAAGCTCAAGCAGTACGCCCTCGACCACGACACGAAGATGAAGGACATCGCCGAGGATGCGCTCCTTGAATACATGGAGAACCACCAGTAGCAGCGGCGGCGACGGACGGGAAGGGCGGCGTCAATAGAACTCCCGCCCGGCCGGCTTCCGGAGACGAGGATGTGACATAAATTCGAGCCAGAAAACAAGAAAACAATTACACAAGAAGTTGAGAAAACAATAAAATGCGTATATAATAAAGTATGTAAGCAAGAACGCAGTTGATTGATTTTCCAATCGGAATGGGGCGGGGCATGGCATTCAAATCCGGAGACTTCGAATACGTGGCCGGCAACCTTGCGGCGGCGCCCCGCCTGGGCAGGTTCCCAGCCGGGGACGGCACCTACAGCGAGGTGGTGTGGATGACACTGGCGGTCAACCACGGCGACGGGACGACCGAGTACGTCGAGCTCGAGGCGCGCGGCAAGACCAAGGAATACGTCAAGAACATGGCCCGCTCCGACTCCAGGCCGCTGGCCAAGGGCAGCTTCGTCATGGCCGGCGGCACCCCCGGGAAGACGAAGAACGGCAGGCGCAAGCTGCGCGTCTCCGTCCTCGCCGACCGGACCAGCCTCGACTACGACGTGCTCGACTGGGACTACCTCAAGCAGTGACGCAGCCGGACGCCGGACACGGAGGGCTGCGGATAGGATGAGTGGCAACAGGAAGGAAGGACCCATGGCCCAGAACGATAAAAGATTCGACTACGATCCGATGATCTACGACGTCATGCGCGAAAGCGCGACCAGGCTGGGGGGCGAGTTCATCGACCTCGCTAACCACGCTGGCACCGAGGCGGAGCGCGAGGCGTTCATCGTCGCCGACCGCGGGCTGATGAACGAGGCCCGCCAGGTCGACGCGCACGACGTCGAGGCCGTGAAAGCCATGACCGACGAGTTCGGCGAACGCCTCAGGATGATCGAGGACGCCGAGAAGCAGGACGAGCGGAAGGCGGCCTGAGCATGGGCCCGTTCGACCTCGACGACGCGACGCTCAGGAGGATATACGACAGCCAGATAAGCCAGGTCATGCCCCTGCATGAACCGGAACGGGAACCCTGCATCGTCCTGGTGGCCGCGCAGCCAGGCGCAGGGAAGACGCGCGCGGTCAGCGACGCGAGCGACGCGCACGCAGGCGCATACGCCTTGCAGGGCGACGAGTTCAGACACTTCCATCCCGCCTACAAGCAGGTCATGCGCGCAGACCCGCTGCGCATGCCGGCAGTGACGGCCCAGGCCTCAAGCCGCTGGGTCGAGATGGGCATGGACTCCCTGCAGGAACGGCGCAATAGCCTCGTTCTCGAGACCACGATGCGCCACCCCGACGCCGTGCAGCGCACCCTCGCCAGATTCAAAACGGCAGGCTACCGCGCCGAAGCGGTCATCGTGGCCACGCCGCCGGAGCAGAGCCTCATGGGCACCATGATCCGCTACATCGAACAGACCGAACGAAACGGCCGGGGCCGCTGGGTCGACTCCAGCGTGCACGACGAGGCCGTGCGCCAGATGCCGAAGACCCTCACGGAGCAGATCGCCAAGGGCGGCATCGACCATGTGACCATCACGAACCGCGCAGGGGATATCCTCTACGCCGCTGACGTAACCCTGGAAAACCGCGGAAATGCCAGCGCCGGCGTTCTGAGCGCGATCCGGGAGGGGCAGCGCTTCGATAGGATCCCGCCCAGCCAGCGCGCCCAATGGGATCATGACGTCAGGCACGTCAGAGCATTCGTCGGCGCGCACCCGGAGGACGCGCAGGTCGCTCGGCTCGCCGCCCGCATCACCGCATCGGCCCAGGCCCGCGACCCGGGAAGACCCCAGGAGCCGCGCGGCGGACTGCAGCCGCCCATGCTCGAAGACATCCGCGAATACAACGCCCAGAGACGAGTCCGGCGTGACGAGCGCCCCAGCCACCCGCCGGAGCACGACATCGACTTCGGCGGACGCTGAAGCGCGGAGCCCTGCAGACGGCCTGAGCGAGGGTCTTGCGCGAACGCGGCAAGTAAAGAAAACAAGCCGGGACAAGGCACTAGCCCCTATCTGTCTCGCTGTGGAACGCGGGGCTGCCGCCCCACGCCCCGCCGAGCTGAATCAGCTCGACCATATGCCTCCGGCGCTGCCGCGCGCATCGAGGGACAGCGCCTCGATACGCTTGCCTCAAGGCCGATCGGACTGCTACGGGAGCGATAACGGAAAGCGCGGAGGAAGCGCGCCGGGCGGGTTCGTGACCGCGTTCCACGTCAACGCGGAGCAGAGCAACTTCTGGGACAAGGGCTGAAAGGAGCGGAACGATGGCAGGCAACGACGAGGTGTGGCGCTGGGACGACTCCCAGGCGGTGGAGTACACGGGAGCGGACGCGCAGGAGCACGCCGACAGGAATCTGATGGCGTGGACCGGCGCCGCCAGCCCCGAGGAGGCGGCCGCCATGCTGCTGGGCCGCCCGGGCATGACGGAGCAGCGCGAGGAATCCCAGAGGTGAGCGGCACCATGGAGTCCGCTGTCTGGCGGCCGCTGCTTATGCGGCCGCGAGGTCGTGGCGGTGCGCCACGGCGTCGCGCTCGATCAAGCGTCGGACGTACTCGCTGAAGTTGTCCAGCCCATCGCGCTTGGCTGCCTTGGAGGCATAGTCGTCCAGGGATTCGGGCATGCGCAGCGCACGCTGCACGCTCCTCTCCCGCCCTCTGCGCTGTTCGCCCAGCGTGGGGCGGCCGAGCACCGTCCGGTAGAAGGTGTCCGCGTCGCCGTCCATGAGCTCGACCACGCGCGCCGCGTCGTCGCCCGAGAAAGAGGCCAGCGGCGGTCTGGCCGCGCCGCGCTCCGCCCGCGCCATTAGTTCCTCGTAATCAATGTCGCCCATTTCATCGTCCTTTCCCATAGTTCCGGTCAACGGCGGGCCATCCAGTAGCCCCGCCACAAATCGCTCAAATGCATCACGTGGAACACGACCATGTCGGGTCCGACCTTGTGCACCAGCACCTCGATGAGATCATCATCCAGCGCCCCGGAATGCCGTCGGCACACTAGCAGCACGACTGGCGGCCGACGGCGCACCTCAGGAGTGCCCGGATCGGATGTGTCCAGAAGCGCAGCCCACACCGGCCTGGCCATCGCGGCCCGCACCATGGCTTCGTCCAGACGGTCCTCCGCGAAGTGCCGTCTGGACGAATCCTCGAATCGAATGCTCATACCATTATTGTAAACCACTAATGTCATACGGTCAAATCCCAATTTCCTTACGTGTTTCACATGCTATTGACACGCCATGTATAAGGCGGTTTCAGATTCCTAGGACAGCAGGATTTGCAGCTCCCGTAATCTCACAACGAATAAAATGCTGATTCCCAGGGGCTGCCGGCACGGAGACGCGCCGGCAGCCCCTGCCTTCTCTGAAATAGTTTTATACGGGACTTTTCTTTAAATCATCAGCTCTATGCGGGGCTGCCGCCCCACGCCCCGCCGAGCTGGATCAGCTCGACCATATGCCTCCGGCGCTGCCGCGCGCATCGAGGGACAGCGCCTCGATGCGCTTGCCTCGAATGCAACGGTGCAAGCCTGATGCCCATAGCTCAGGAAGCGGGACAACGAAGAGGCTGCGCCTATTCTGGAGGCATGTATGGTTTCGATCCCGATGACGTCCGGCTCAGGCTCAGCATGCAGACCGAGAAGTACGACGCTGACGAGCTGGTGACCCGTGTGCGCGTCAAGCTCGAGAAGGTCAAGGACGCGGCCTTGGACGCGAAGGATGACCCGGCCCTGAGCCCGCATGAGCGCCGGATGGCGGAGCGCCGCTATCGGGAGGTCAAGGCCGACATCGATTCGATCCGCTACCAGTGGCGCGATGAGCGCCTGCGCGAGCTCGACAGCAAATGGCAGTAAGACGGCTAAAGGGCTTGCGCGCACATTGCTATGATCGACTCATGCCTGGCGATGACGATATCCACAAGCTGCTGCGCGACGCCTTCGACGCTACAGGCGGCAGATCGGACTCGAATTGGGGGCTGGAGCGGTTCGCTCTCGATCTGTGGATGCGGGGCGCACTAGACGACGAGCAGCTTGCACGGCTGCAGGTATTGATGCACGGAGACGATTAGACCTTACAAAAACTGAGGGGGTTTCCTGCCCACATGGGCAGGAAACCCCCTCAGTAGTATTGCAAGACATATTGTATTTAATGTTTAGCGTCCATTGAGAAGATCATAAGAGGAGAGCACGTGAAACCACCGCCATTGTCGGGCAGAATCATATCAGTACCTTTGCGCAGACACGGTATACACCAGCGCAGGCTTGTTGAAAACGGCAACGGACCAAGGACCTAGCGTAGGGGTCGTACGCATCACTCCATCACCAGTGGTCCACCCTGCATAGGCCTTATCGATCGCATATGTCTCAAATCTGATTTGATTGTGCCACTGGCCTATTTTGACTCCGTTCCCAGAGAATCCGGTTTCCACTTTATTCGATCCGATGAGGCGGACCATGAGAGCATTGCAGAAGTTATTCTGAGTCAGAGCAAAAGATTGGACGTCGGGCGCTGTCTTCTCTACGGACAAGACGTTGCCGGTATCAGTGTCGATGAGAATTTCCTTTGGAGTGTCGGACAAAAGGAAATTATCCAAATCCCTCTGATTGTTGATACCAAGCTGACTCTGGACTTTGGCCGTTCCGATATATTTGTACGATGAATTGACAGGCAGCGCCGACGCCGGCGATGCCACCCCCAGCATAATGAGCAGTGCTGCCGCCATTAAGGCGAAAACGCCTAGAATCCTGTTTTTACGCATAACTATGGTTCCTTATGTTAAGTACTGTATACGTAATGTCTTAGTAATTGGAATCGAAGAAATCCACAGCTCTGAGAGAGATCTTCAATTGAGTATTGAGTTGGTTCCCTAGCCATCCGCTGCTTATGCGGACAATTCCATTTTAAAGTCAAACGGCCACACGCCCCCATCGAGCCGCGTGACTATCGCGATGTTTCTGGCGTGGCGCAGGCAGCGGCCGGCCAGGGCCGCGGCGCCGTTCAGGGACGCCACGAACCGGTAGCCGCGCGCCGATTCGCGCGCCTGCCCGATGGATTCGTCCAATCATTTCCCCCTTGTCCCCGTCGGCGCGCGGGCCGCCATGCCGCAGCATCCTCGCCATCAGCCCCCGCCAGTCGTGTCACGGCCGATCTCTAGTTGGCCGGCTTTCGATGCTATGGCAAGCGTAGCAGCCGTTCCTGTGCGCTCTCACAGATTCCAGGAGCGTCGGGCGTTCGCCTCTCGTGGGGTTCCCTATCCGCGCGGCGGCTTGAAGTCCGGCGGCTCTCGTCCTGGCGTGGGCCGTGCCGGGATGCTGTCTGCGGGTCGAGTGGGCACGTGGCTTTTCCTTCCGTTTTGTTTTTTTTTGAGCCGCTGCACTATATCTCCGTTCCGCGTCCGGTCCAGGCCCGCTCGTCGGAGAAACTGCGCTCCGCCGCGCGCGGTCTGGACCGGACGCTCCGCTTCGATGCGTTGCGCTTGTTCAAAAAAGCAAAACGGAAGGAAGAGCCATGGACGTCACCATCTACACCAAGAACGGATGCCAGCAGTGCAAGGCCACCAAGAGGCGGCTGGACAGGCGGGGCATCGCCTACCAGGAGATCGACCTGGACACTGATCCGTGGGCCAGGATCCAGGTCAGGCAGCTGGGATACCAGTCGGCGCCGGTGGTCGACACGCCTCATGGCGCGTGGGCGGGATACCGTCCTACCCTCATCGACCGGATATGACCGGCCCGGGGCCGCCCCCGACAGGCGGCCCCTCCCCATTTCCCTTGCGGTGGCGCAGTGGCGCGCCTCGCGCCCCCGGCGATGCCGGCGGGATCGGCGCGCCCGAACCGGCACGGTTCGACCCAGCGAAAAGAACGAGCCAGGCAGGCGATGAGGCTGGCCTCGTTCGTCTCCCGGTCTGCGGGGATATGGGCCGCCGCTCCTTCGTCGCAGCGGGCCGGCCTCAGGCCGCCCGCCGGCAAAGCCGCCGGATCGGGAGTCTGCCAGTGGGGTGTTGCTGCCGTCTCCCATTCTGGCACGGCCCGCTGCGCGTCAAGTCGGAGCGTTCGCGCGCCACGCCTCGCTCCCGGCCCGGGGATTGCAAAAAAGCATAATCCCCGCGCCTTCGCTCCCCGTGTCGCGCGCCCGCACTCGACTTGACGCTCCGCTTTCCGGCCGTGCCGCCATGCGAGCCGTCAGCAACACAGACGAGCAGGAAGGCCCCATCATGACACAGCCAACAACCGCAACCACCACCATCCAAGCAGCCGCACGCCAGCTCACCAGCATGCGCCGCGAGCAGGGAGTCAAGAAGGCCGACCGCGCCTACTGCGCGACCCCATGCGCCCAATGGCTCGACAGCCTGAACGAGGGACGCGACCAGACCAGCCTTGAAACCCGGCAGCGGCTCACCGCGGGCATGAGCATAAGCCTTGCCATCCGCGACGCGCTCATCCTCAGCACCGTGGACGCCGGATGCCACTTCGGCGCGATGCTCGCATCAGCCGCCGACGGGCACGCGCCCAGCACGGCGCGACGCATGTACCGCACGCTGCGCACCGCGTTCGACGACCCCCTGTGGGCGCCCGACCAACGGCGCGTGGACACCGCGCTGGACATCCTCGACGCCATGCGCCGCGACCTCGCCAGCGAGGAGAACGAGTACGCCGCGCAGCCCTTGGCCGTGAGCGCCTATCTACGGTGGTGGACCGAGAAGCCCGGCGCCTTGGAGAAGGCGATGCGCGCCCTCGCCGTCCAGCCGGACACCACGCTGGCCGCCATCGTGCTCACCGCGCTCAGCCACGACATCAAACCCGCCTACCTCGCCAACCGCAACAACCAATAAACCACAGGAAAGGAATCATCATGAACACCCAGACGCTACAGGACATCGATATCGAGAGCATCGACCCGAACCCCGCCAACCCGAGGCAGGACATAGGCGACGTGAGCGAACTCGCCGCCAGCATAGCCGAGCAGGGAGTCCAGCAGAACCTCGTCGTCGTGCCGGGCGGCGACGGCCGCTACACCGTGGTCATCGGCCACCGGCGGCTCGCCGCCGCCAGACAAGCCGGACTAGCCAGCGTGCCCTGCGCGATACGCGAATGGGACGAGACCACGCAGCGCGAAATCATGCTCGTGGAGAACACCCAGCGAAGCGACCTGACCCTTCTTGAGGAAGGCGACGGGTACCAAGGACTGCTCGACCTCGGCGTGAGCGTCGAGCAGGCCGCCCAGCGCACCGGGCGCAGCGAGAAGACCGTGCGCCGCCGCCTGAGCATCGCGGCCATACCCCAAGCCACGCGAGACAAGACCACGGCCCAGCCCACCATCGAGCAATGGCAGGCCATCGCGGAACTCGCCGACCAG
The DNA here is from genome assembly GCF_009371885.1 of Bifidobacterium tibiigranuli. GTDB lineage: Bacteria > Actinomycetota > Actinomycetes > Actinomycetales > Bifidobacteriaceae > Bifidobacterium > Bifidobacterium tibiigranuli. Next base: position 15,254 of record NZ_QLZA01000004.1, read on the forward strand.
AGCGACCTGCAGGAGGCATTGGCAGCGACAGCCGGAACCCGGGACTGGGACTACACGCTGAGCACCGCCACGGAGCACGCGGCCCGCCGCCGCTGGTACGCGGCAGCCAAGACGCTGCTCGACCAGCAGTCGCGCGAATACACGTTCGAAGAGCCAAGCGGCGGCTACTACCAGACGCCCGAAGGCTGCACGCAGCTCGCGCTGCTCGCCCCCGGCAAGCCCTTCGAGCAGCAGGAGGCCGAATGGCTCGAAACGAGAGACGAGGACGCGCCGCCCGTCACGCGAATCGGGATGCGCGCGTGGGACGGCAAGCGCCCCACATGGAGCGAAGGCATCGCCCTGTACGCGCAATACGACATCACGCAAGTCAAGCAGGAGCGGGCCGAGCGCGAAGCCGCACGGCAGCGCCAGCGCGAACAGGCCGAGGCCGAGCAGGCCCCAGCCAAAGCGCACGCCGTCACCAGCCTCGCCCTGCGCCGCGCACACATCGCGCACCTGCTCGAACTCAAAAACCTGCCGCGCAACACGAGCAAAGGAATCGCCCTGCTCGCAGCCACGGCCATCCAAGGACTCATCACCGGCCGCATCGACGCGTGGGGCCGCGACTCGGGCGAAATCCTCCAGACCCTCGAAGACATCGGACTCCAAGACCCGCGCAACGACGACGAAAACAACACAGACGAGGAGGAGTACGAGGGCACCGGCGCAATCATCGCCCGCACCATAGCCCGCCTCGACCCGCAACGCCAAACGCTGGCCCTCGCCTACGCCAGCATCGAGACCAGCATCAGCTGGCTCGACTGGCTGCAAGACGACGGCCTCACACAATCCATCACGCCCCTGTACGCCGCGCTCGAAACACTCGGCTACCAGATCAGCCAGCCCGAGCAAGACGGACTCGACGGCGCATACCTCCCCACACCCGAACCCGACGAAGAGGACGAGGAAGAACAGCCGGACGAAGAAGAGACAGAGACGGCAACGCAAGAGGAGAACGAGGAAGACGAGACGGAGACCGGGAAGGAGCCGGAGGAGAGCGAGGCCAGCGAGCAATAAGAGCAAGTCCAAGGGCCGGGAGTCCGCAGCGGGACCCCCGGCCTGCCCTCGCGCCCAGGCCGACCCGTCGACCATCCCGCGAGGGGACGGATCTCCGCGCCGGCACTTCGCCGGACGACGGGCGAAGGCGGAGCGCCTTGCGGCGCGCGCCCCGGCCGAATAGGGCCGGTGCCGACGGCGGCCGCGGCCGCCGTCGAGAGGAGCGGGCTTCGCCCGCCGTCCCAGATTTTCTTTTTGGCCGGTCGGCTTCGCCTTGGATCATACCGGCGTCGCGGAACCCGTCAACGCCCACGCGCCGGAACAACGCCGCGCGTGTTCTTATGACGGAACCCGCTTTGGCCGGTAACGCTTCGCTTGACCAACCGGCCAAAAAGAAAAAACAGGGAGCACAAGGAGCGCACATCATGAACGCAGCCACCTCGCCAAATTGCATGGGAACCGCAAACAACGCATACCTTTGGCCGGCCGTGCCGCCCAAGCTGACGGACAGCCAACTGGAGCAACAAGAGCGCTACTGGGCGAAGAAGTCGCGTCATTATGCACGCTGCCGGCGCTGGCATGAACTGCGTATGCGCTATCTGACGCTGCACCTCTTCATCGCGAAGGCAAACGCCGCGCTCGGCGGCTGGCCCACGCTCATCGCCGGCATCGCCACGGCATCCGCCGTCGCCGCAGCGCTGCTCAGCATCGCGACCAGCAAGCACAGCAAGTAACCCCACTCGCAAACCGAAGGAGCACACGACATGAACGCACCCACCTCGCCTGACATCGCGCAGCCGACCGTAACCAACAGCCACAAGGACGGCATACGATACACCGGCGGCAAGTACGACCCGAGCAAGACGGCCAAGCAGCGTGTCGCCGCCATGCGCAAGGACATCAAGACGCTGCAAAGAAACGGGAGCATCCCCAAGGACTACGCCATCAGCTGCCGCACCCGCGACTACGGAACCGGCGGCAGCGCGTGGAGCGCCGACATCACCATCGCCATACCCACGTCCAGGCTGTACGCCGTGCCGAGCCTCGGCCAGCTCACGCACATCGCCACCACCCCGGCCGAACGCGAAGCCGCCCGCGTGTTCTCCAAGCTCTGCGCGCGCCACGGCGGCCAAGCCAGCGACCAGCAGCTTCAAGCCGACCTCGACGCCGCGCAGAGCAAGCTGGACGCCAAGGGGTTCGACGAGCTCGACGACGACGACATGGACATGCTCGTGCTGGCCCCGGCCGCACGCCGAGCGCTCGAACTGTGCAAGCAGGTGGGCGAGCAGTACATAGCCTACGAACTCGCGCCCGCACGCGACTACAGCACGCGCGACGGCATCATATGCGCGAGCCTCGAAAGAGCCCTCGACTAGCCAGCCCCCGCCAGCGGCATCCGGCCCCGCCAGCCGGACTCCGCCCGGCCGCGCCGATGCCGTTTCTCGCCCGCCCGGGAAACGGGCGGGACTCGAAGCCGGCACTTCGCCGGACGGCAGGCGAAGGCGGAGCGCCATCCTGGCGCGCGCCCCGGCCGAATAGGGCCGGAGCCGACAGCGGCCGCGGCCGCCGTCGAGAGGAGCGGGCTTCGCCCGCCGTCCCGGATTTTCTTTTTGGCCGGTCGGCTTCGCCTTGGATCATATCGAAGTCGCGGAACCCGTCAAGCAACACGCGCCGGAACAACACCGCGAGCGTTGCTTGACGGAACCCGCTTTGTTCGATAACGCTTCGCTTGACCAACCGGCCAAAAAGAAAAAACAGGGAGCACAAGGAGCACACGACATGAACACAGCACAGGCAATCAGCGAGAGCGCGGCCCGACAGGCGAAGCAGGCACGCAGCCTCGCAGGCTACCGGGAAGGCAGCGCCACCAGCGAACACGAGCAGGCCGTGCAGGAGATACGCCAGCTCGCCGAGCAGCGCAAGCAGGAAGTGGACGAGAGCTACCACGAGCGAATCGACCGGCTGGCCGACCGGTACGCCGCGATCCTCGCCACGCAGACCAACGAGTTTAACGAGCGCAGCGCGCGAATCCCCAGCGTGATGCTCACCGGATCCGCGAACTACCCGGCCGAGAAAATGGCCAGGCGAACCGACAGCATGATGCGCCGCTATGCGCAGCAGGACGAACAGCTCGAGAGGACGCGCGCCGCGATCCTCGCGTGCGGCAGCAGCATCAGCAGCACGCAGGACAACGCCGAGCAGCTGCTCGCAGAAAAGCTCGCCCGGCTCGAGGCCAGGCAGACGGAAATGAAGCAGGCCAACAAGAAAGCCCGCGCCAGCAACGAGCCAGCGCCCTACGAGTCCTTCACGCTGAGCAACAACAACGCGAACATGCGCCGCATACGCCAGCGCATCGAAAGTATCCGACGCCACAAGGCCGCCGGACGCGAGGAGCAGGCCGGCACCATGCCGGCGGGCGAACCCTTCACGCTCGTGCAGGACGGCGAGGAAGGATACACGTACTTCCAGTTCGACGCCAAGCCCGGCGAAGCAACGCGCGGCACGCTGAAGCGCCACGGCTTCCACTACTCGCCCCGACTGACCCGCTGGCAGCGCAAGACGACCGGCGGCAGCGCCTGCGCCATCCGCGCCATCCTCGCCCAATGCCAGCAGACGACAAACCAAAACCAGCCAGAGACACCGAAGGAGCAATCATGAACGAAGGACAGGCAAGCAGCGGGAGCGTCGGGCGGCCGGCCACCATCACGAAGGAGGACAGCGCACGCGTCGAAGAACTGATCAGCCGGGCGGACTGGGCCGACAACTATGCGGCGGAAGCCGCCGAGGACGCCGACCTCGGAGACGGCGGCTTCCACAGCGAAGCCGACCGGCTGCGCCGCGAGGCCGATGCCATCGCGCGCAAATACGGGTTCGAGGATCTGGACGCGCTGTGCGACCACCTCGACCAGCAAGACAGCCAGTAGCATATAGAAAAACCAACGCCACCCCGACACGGGCCGTTTGCACACGCAGACGGCCCGAATTTTTTTCCGCGCCACCGCTCTTGCAGCACGAGCATGACGGTCACCACAGCACAACGCCACAAGCAAACAATCACAGCAGCAGACGAACCATCACCACAGGAATCAAGTGAGAACGAGAACACAATCATGAGCACAGTCAGAGCAGAATTATACGAGAAGCAAGCAGAAACGAAATCAGATTTTTCAGATGATCTAGCAGAGCTTTCATCGAAAACCATGAAAATCGATCAATGCACTTCTTGCTCCCAAGGAGCAAAAACGGCCGGAAACGGCGGAATAAAGCCGAAATAAGCCATCTTAAACGGCTTAAGGCCGAAAACGACGCAGTGCGAAACGGCGGAAGGCTCCAGCCGTCGCAGTCGGGAAACAGTGACGCATGCGCTCCGCGGATCCGCGGAAGGCGATTTAGGTTGAATGGGAACAGCCTCGAAAGAGGAAAACGAATGTGAAGGAAGTGTGAACATGGGCGGGCAGGCAATGAGCGTATGCCCCGTGTGCGGGAAGGAGTTCCCCGTCGAGTTCAACCGGAACGGGGAGCTCAAACGCTTCGACTCCGAGGCGTGCCAGAAGAAGTACTACTACGAGCACGAGGGCAGCGCCGCGCGACAGGAGATGAAGGAGGCGCGGGCGCGGATCGAGGAGATGGAGCGCCGGCTCGAAGCCAGCGAGGCGGCGAACGGGTCATGGCGCGAGCAGTACGACGAGCAGTACCGGCAGCTGCGCATCCTCCAGCTCGACGTCGCCAAAGCGTGCGAGGACATGCGCCTCATGTTCGACCGGGGCGTGCTCGGCGTGAACACCAGAAGCCCGAACTACCCGATGCTCGCCGGGCACAGCGGCTTCCTCAAGCTCATCGACAAGTACGAGGACCACCGGCCCGCGCAGGTCATCGCAGAGGAGAAGGCCCTGGACGAACAGGACCAGAAGCAGCGCCGCGAATGGCGCCAGGCGCAGCTGCGGGGCATCGCTCACGACGAGCAGACAGCCATGAGACACCGGCAGCTCAAGGAGCGCAGCACAATGCTCAAACGCTGCCGGCACTGGAAGGCATGGCGGGGCCTCGAGGACGCGCAGCTGTACGAGCGGGAGCAGTACGGCGTCGAGCTGGGCGACGACGACCCCATGATCAGACCCTATCTCGACATCCTCAGAGACGGCCGGCCGGCCTTCCAATAAGCGTTTCAATAGAAAGGAACCACAATGAAACAGAACAACGAATCCATGGAAGCCGAGATCGAAAAGCTCCAAAACAAGCTCGCCGAGGCGAAGAGGATGCAACGCATAGCCAGGACGCTCGCCAGCACATTGGAGCACAGGCGGGCGGGCATCGCCAGAGCCATCAAGGCCTATGACGACGTGCGGTGCGCAGGCATCGACGAGCTTTCGTGGACGGATTCGCACGCCCGCGACAACGGCCTGGCCACCACCGCGCAGGCCATCGCCAGCGCCAGAGATGAGGTGATGGGGCCAGCTGCCAAGAGCGGGAAGAAGGAGGACTCAGCGCCGGGCGAGCCAGCGCCGGGCGAATCCGGAAGCGTCCCGAACGCCGAGGAGCAGGGCGCGCCGGCGCAGGAAGGCGGCGACGGGAACGGCATCAGCCAGCAGGATCACGCTGCGCTCGACGCAGTTCAGGCGCAGCCCGCCGATACCAGCGACGGACCACGGGAGGGCGCGCCCTCGTGGCAATGAGCATCACCAAGCTGATGGCCGGCACCGCCTCCAAGTACTACGAGAACACGGTCGACAGCGTGCTCTCGGACCACGGCGGCGGCATGGCCAACTACTACAACGCGCCGGGAACCCCGCCCGGCGTGTGGCTCGGCAGCGGGCTGAGACGCTACGGCCTCAAGGCCGGAACGCAGGCGTCGAACAAGCAGGTGCACCGCCTCTACGACGGGCTGCGCCAGCCCAACACCGGCAAGAAGCTCGTGCGCATGAACGACGAGAGCATCAAGGCGGGCAAGGTCGTGGGCGGCTACGACCTGACCTTCCACATGCCCAAAAGCGTCAACATCCTGTGGGCCAGCGGCGACAAGGACGTGCGCGCCGCCATCACGAAGGCCCACAAGGAGGCCATGGGCGAATCCGTCGCATGGTTCGAGACCCACGTCGCCAGCTCCCGCTCCGGCAGAGGGAGCGTCGTCCGGCAGCGCGCCAAGGGCGTCGTGGCCGTCGCCTACACGCACTGGGACTCGCGCGACCACGACCCCCACCTGCACGACCACGTCCTCATCTCCAACCTCGTGGAGCGCGCCGACGGCAAGGCCGGCGCCCTGGACGGCGGCAGCGCGTTCCGCGCCGCCGTCGCGATCAGCGAACGGCACACGAACCTGCTCATGGACAAGCTCACCCAGAGCCTGGGCGTGCAATGGCACCGGCGCGAAAGCCTCGACAGCAAGGCCAGCGTGTACGAGATCGACGGTGTCAGCGACGAGCTCATCGAGGCGTTCTCCAGCCGGCACAACGGCATCGCCGACAAGAAGAAGCAGCTCATCGAGCTCGCGAGGAGCAAGGGCGACACCGTGGAGAAGGCGCGGCTCGAAGCGCTCGACCGGCAGGCATGGCGCGAGACGAGGAAGGCCAAGCCGAAGCAGCCGCTGAGCCTGAGCCAGCTCATGGACTCCTGGCAGAGCGCCATGCGCGAGCACGGCATCGACCCCGCGCAGCTCGCCGGCTCATGCGTCGGCGCGAGCTTCAGCGCGATCGACGTGCGCGCCGCGCTGCGCGACAGGGACGCGATGCGCCAGCTCTCCGCGCTCCTGGACCAGAGCATTCGAGAGCAGGGCGGACAGCTCCAGAGGAGCGTGACCGGCGCGCTGCACGAGAACGTGAAGGCGAACCGCACGCGCATCACCCTGGACAACGTGCGCGCCGAAGCGGCCCGCCTCGTGCGCGGCGTGCGCGTCATCGACGGGCAGGCGGACGAGCTCATCGACGCGCTGTGCAGCGTCGAGACCGCGCGCCTGGTGCCCCTGACCGCGCAGCGCTACGAGATCAGCGAATCCATGAAGGCGGACGAGCGGATCACCGGATGGAACGGGCGCGCGGTCACCGACGACCAGGAGGGATTCGTGTTCGCCACGCGCGAGCTGCTGGACGCCGAGCAGGCGTTCATCCAGCGCGCCGACGCCACGTACGAGCCCGCCCGCCAGCTCGACCGGCAGGCGGTCGCCGACGCGGTCGAGGCCGCATCGGCAGCAGCCGCGCACCCGCTGGCCAAGGACCAGAGCGCCGCCGCGACGAGGCTGCTGCTCGACGGGCGCATGATCGTGGCGCTCAACGGGGCGGCGGGAACCGGCAAAACCACCACCCTGCGCGCCGTCGTGCGCAGCGCCGGCCGGCTGCAGGGCGAAGGCCTCGTGCTCGGCCTGGCCCCCACCGCCGCCGGCGCGGGCGAACTGAAGAAGAGCCTGGGCATCCAGACCGAGACCGTCGCCAAGATCCTCTACGAGGCGCGCACCGGCAGCCTGCAGACGCGCCTGGCCCGGGCGAACGAGCGGCTGGGCGCAGCGCGGACCCCCGCCGCCCGGCGCGCCGCCCGCGAGCAGGTCGCCGCTCTCAGCGCCCAGTCGGCCGCGCTGCGCATACCCCGGAACGGGATCGTGATCGTGGACGAGGCCGGCATGGCCGACACCATGAGCGTCGAGCTCCTGTCCCGCCTGTGCGCCGAGAACGGCGCGAAGATCATCATGGTGGGCGACAGCATGCAATTGTCCTCGCCCGGCGAGGGCAGCGGCGCGTTCAGCTGGCTCGTCGACCACGGCAGAGCCCAGGAGCTCACCACCGTGTTCCGCTTCCGCGACCCCGGGGAGGCCGTGCGCGCCGAGCACCTGCGCCGAGGAATCAAGGACAAGAAGAAGGAGACGTACACCGCCCTGGACGAGTACGAGCAGGCCGGAGCCATCCACGCCGTGCGCGAGGCCGACGCCGAGCGCGCCGTCGTGGAGCGCATGGTCGCGGACCTGAGCCGCGGCGTCGACTCGATCCTCGTCACCGCCACCAACCAGGACATGGCAGACCTCAACGACGCGATCAGCGGCAGGCTGCAGGATCTCGGGCTGGTCGATTCGAAGCGTCGCGTCACGCTGTCCGACAAGAGCAGCGCCGGGCGCGGCGACGCGGTGTGCACGCGAACCAACAACCGCGGCCTGCGCACGCCGGACGGGACCATCGTGCGCAACAGCGACATCTGGACCGTCGAACGAGTCAACGACGACGGCTCCCTGGACGTGCACCGGCGAGGCGACCGCTCCGCCACGCTGACGCTGCCGGCAGCCTACGTGCAGTCCAGCACGGAGGGCGGGTACGCGATGACCGCGCAGCGCTCACAGGGCAGGACCGTGGAGCGCTCATACACGTACCTGAGCGCGGAGGCCGACTCGTTCAGCCGCTCCATGCTCTACGTGGGCATGACCAGAGGACGCCAGAGCAACGAATGCTACGTCGCGGTCAAAGACCCCGAAGACATGAGGACCGAGGGCATGGACTCCTACGAGATAGCGTTCTGGCAGCAGCGCAAGCGCCCCGGACTCGAACAGGACGGGCGCAGGGAATGGAAGGGCCAGGGCCCCGCCCCCGACAAGGAGCGCTGGTACACGGCCGGCGACCTGCTGCCCGAGGACATCGAGCAGGCCAGGCTGCGACTGGGCCAGGTCATGGACGTGGGCGGCGGCTCCGAGCTCGCCACCTCATGGCGGCAGCGCTACGAGAAGTCGATGCGCCAGCCCAAACGGCTGGCCGTCGAATGGGACTACTACACGAGGCTCCTGGCCGAACGCCGGCTCGAAGAGCAGGTCATCGGACCCGAGCGCATGCGCCAGCTCGCCGGCGACCCGCAGTCCCTCACAGGCATGGTCGCCGCTTACAGTGAGGCCTCGCTCATCGACCGCCGGCAGGCCGACCGCATCGTCAGGACCAGCATCCAGGGCGGGGCGAACAGCGTGCGCCGCGCATTGAACGAGCAGATCAACGACCGGGACGCGGGGCGCAACACATGGGTCGCGGGCCGCTACGCGCACGCTCAGGCCGGACCGGACGAGAGCCAGAGGGTCAAAGACGCGGCCAGCATGGCCAACCAGAGCCTGGCGATGCTCGCCCCCGGCCTGGCCGAACGCACGGCGCGCGACGGCGAGAAGGGGCTCGCGCCCGCATGGACCAAGGCCATCGGACCCGCCCCCGAGTCCGGAGGCTCGGGCCGGCGGCAGTGGGAGCGGCTCATCGAACAGATCGAGGCGTACCGCGCCGAGAATGACGTCGACGACCTCGAGCACCCATTGGGAAAGCCCGGAGCCGGAGCGCAGGACGCATGGCGAGACCACGCGTGGCGCGAACGCCTGGAGCAAAGAATAGAAGTCTACCGGGCGACGCCGCCCGACCCGGATGCGCTGCCCGGGCTCGCCGCCCAGGACGCGCGCGGCTTCGACGGCGGCACCGTCAGAAGGCTCCTGTCCGGCCGGCCCCTGCTCATCGACATGACCGCAGGCCAGCCCCATGACCAGATCGGGCGGGACAGGGAGTACGCGACGGTGCGCAGCGCGAACCCGGCCGGAGCGATCGAACGCGCCCGCGCCATCAGCCCCGCCGCCGTGGAGAGGATCGCCATACGCGCCGACGGGGCGGACGAGCACGCGTTGCTGCGCGCGTGGGACGCGCTCAGCCGCTCGCAGCGGTACGCGGCCGTGCGCGTGGACGCTCCCGGCGGGCCCCGTCCCCTGTACGAGTCGGTGGCGCGGCGGGTCGGCGCCGAGCGGACGCTCGGGGCGATGGACGCGGCCGACGCCAGGAGCGCGGAGCGCGCGCTGCGGCGGCGGGCCCCGGAGCTGATGGCCGGCTACATGGCCCCCGAGAGCGGGTCGACGAATCCGCCGTCCGCATCCCGGCCGAGATCGCCGGAATCGTCCTCCATGTCCTCGCCGGGCAAGGGCATGGAGATGGGCGGCATGTGATCGGCTTCGATGGGGCGGCCGTCGCTGGACGCCTCCAGGCTCGCCCCCCAAGGGTACATGCCGGCCGGCTCGATGCCGTGCTCGGCCGAGAATGCGCGGCGCCGCCTCGTCGCGGCGCTCAGCGTTCCCGGCTCGTCGTGCCCGATGCCGCATTCGTGCTCGCCGTCGCCCACGCCCTGCGACTTGCAGTATTCGCGGATCATGGACAGCGCGCGGTCCTCGTCCTGCCAGAAGCGCGTCTGCTCGGCCGAGGGGAGGGGATGGTGCGGGCCGTTCCTGGTCATGAACGGCAGGTAGCAGGCCGCGTACTGGCAGCGCAGCGCGTCGAGCAGGGCGAACAGGTAGGGGTGCAGGATCCAGCATTCCGGCAGCGCGCGGTCCATGCGGTGGTCGATCTGGCACAGCATCTCCGCGAAGTCGGCGTCCGCGCCGGCCGTGGCCGGCTGCCTGGCGCGCGCGTGGAAGGCGTAGGGAGCCATGCCCAGCTGCTCGCCGATATCATGGTCGGCGGCCGGCAGATCCCAGAACGCTCCCGCGTATCCGCTCATGGCTTGACGCTGATGTCGGGCAGGGGGCCGTCGTTCGAGACCTGGTCCTGGGGCATCTGGCCGGACTGGTCGGGCGTCATGTCGCCGATGCACTGGTTCAGCTCGCTGTCGGCGGTCTTGATGCGGTTGGCCATGTAGAAGAAGTCCTGGCGGGCCATGGGCTTGCCCAATGACCCTTCGGTCTCGTGCGAGGCCCATACCCGGCAGGAGTAGGGCCACTGCGGGTGGTTCCTGATGAACTCGCGGGCGGCGCGCTCCGACACGTTCTTGGCGATGACCTGCTCGTTGAGCAGCTTGTTGGCCCAGTTCCACGCCTCGGCCTGCCACGTCTGCCAGGCGGCGTCGAGCTGGTCGCACTCCCGGCTCACGCCCTGCTGGTCGGACGCGGGCCGGGCGATGATCCGCTTGGCGAGGTCGGTCAGATCGTTCTCGGCGTCCGCGTAGTCGCCGTGCGGGTCGATCCGCTCGACCGGGGCCAGGTAGTCGCGCAGCAGCGGCTTGCCGTCGATCGGCAGGGTTGTGTCCAGCTCGTCGCTCATCTTCTGCATAAGGTCCCTGGCCTTGATGGCCGACGCGTTGCGCCAGTCGCCCCCGTCCAGCGCCGGGTTGTGGCTCGCCGGCGCCTGCGCCGTCGCGCCGGAGGACGCTCTCGCCGGCGAGGGCGAGGGCGCCGGCTGGCCGCCGTACAGGCCGGGGATGATGCCGGAGGCGAGCAGCAGGCCGAGCAGCAGCAGCGCCGCCAGCGTGTACAGCAGTCCCGCGAGGGCCGGATGGCGGTCCTGCAGCGCGCGCAGCCGGCCCCTGATTCCTGAGTTCTTCCCGTTGTTCATGGCTCTCACCTTACCGTCATCTGCGGGGCGTCGCTCCATGCCTGCGCCGTCCCGTCCGCCTCGTCCGCCTCGCCCTGCCAGCCGCGCTGCCACCAGGGGATCAGCTTCACGGCCGCGGCGGGCGTGGCCGCACTCATCAGGAGCGCGCACCACTGCGGTATCTCGCGCAGCGCCTGCTCGTCCAGCGTCGCCACGCGCTGCGTCTGCTCGTTCGTGCCCAGCCCGTCGCGCAGCCGGCCGCCGAGCCAGAAGCCGCCCCGGTAGGAATGGTTGACGCTCTTGACCTCGCGCTTGCCGACCAGGGCGCTGATGTCGCGCAGCGTCTGGCTGTCGGACAGGCCGCCGAGCACGACCTTCTGCCCCGACTCCCACATCTGCGCCTCCGCCTTCCTGTAGACGTCCTGGGCCTGCGGGCGGGACTGGAACACGGCGCACGCGAAGATCCCGTCGCCCGAGCCGGCCGTGAACACCTGCGGCAGGGCGGGCCAGGGGCTGATGTTGGCGCACTCGTCCAGGATCAGGCTCACGGACGGCTCGAGCTTGCCGTGCTCGGCCTCGGCGGCCATTTCGCGCGCGGTGTCGCGCACGTCATCCAAAAACATGCAGTTGAACACGGCCGTGCTCGCGTCGGCCTGCCCGTTCACGCTGCGCAGCTCGGCGAGCAGGTACACCGTCTGTCTGCTCCTCAGGAAGGCGCGCATGTCGAAGCGGCGGGCCAGCGGGTCCGGCCTGAACCAGGCGCGCACCTGCGGCAGGCTTAGGGCGCTGAACGCGCTGGACATCGTCAGCAGCTTGTTCGACGCGGTGCGCCGGTCGTCCTCGGACAGGCGGGCCAATGGCAATGCCCAGGCGCGCGCCTCGGGGCATTCCTGCTCGTGGCGCTCCAGGATCGCGCGCGCACGGCTGATGCCCTGCGTGTCCTGGGACCACAGGAACACGTCGTCCAGCCCCTTGCCGTCCAGCGCGGCGGCCAGCAGGAGCGCCTGGGTGATGTCCACGCCGATGCGCGCCCAGGTCGCGTCCTCGCCGCTGAAGTTCGCGCTGCTCACCAGCGCGCTGGCCAGAGTGCGCGCCTTCCTGGTGTCCCGGCAGGCAGGCACCGGGTCCCAGCGGATGCGCGCGTCCGAATACCTGCGGACGGAGCCCACGATGCCCATGGGGTCGAACACGTAGGCCCGCTCGCCGTCCGAATGCGGGCTCGAGCCGTCGAAGTCGCGCCGGGATGGCGTCGCGTAGCCGCCCGTGCGCAGGTCGAACGTCGCGTCCAGGATGTCCTTCCTCGAGCTGGTGGCCACCACGGCGCCGGGAGCCTCCACGATCAGGGGGATGACCAGGGCGTTGGTCTTGCCGCCCCTCGCGGGGCTGAGCACGTACGCGGGCCGCTCCATCGAGAGCCATACGTGCGCGCGATGGCAGTCTCCCAGGAGCACGCCGGCCAGGCTCGGGCTGATCGGCCTGCGCCTGGCGTCGCCCGAGTCGAGCATGGCGCGCGTGCCGGGCATCGCATGGTCGGCCGCATGGCTCAGCGCCCGGTCGGAGAGCTGCTGCATGCCCTCGCGCCGGGTCAGCAGATGCTCGTCGGTCAGGAACCGGTCGGCCGCCTGCTGCGGGCTGCCCGAATACCAGGACCACACGAGCGCGCCGGCCGCGCCCAGCGCGGCCAGCAGCGCGACGCCGAGGACGAGGATCCACGACTGCCGGAAGAGCGCGGCCAGCAGGACGCACAGGAGGAACGGGGCCAGCACGAGCAGCGCCATCGCGCGCCGCCCCCTCTCCCGGGACGCCAGAGCGCGCACCAGGGGCGTGTGCTCGCGCAGGAAGTCGCCCGCGCGGGTGCGCTGGAAGCCCTCCCACCAGTCGGTGAACCCGCGCGCCTCGTCGATGTCCGTGTGGTGCCTGTCGTATCCGCCGTTCATATTCCCTCTCCCTATCCTTGCCTGTTCTTGTCGGTCTGGAACACGTCGTAGGCCTCCGGGCCCACGTAGGGCCTGACCACGTCGCGCACCCTGGGCCCCACGCGCCATAGCGCGCAGAAGTCGGGCAGCGCCCGGATCGTGTTGATCTCGCGCAATGTCAGGTCGGGCAGCAGCCTGGTCATCTGCTCCAATGACGAGGAGGACTGCGCGTAGACGACCTGCGCCTCCGACTTGGTCAGTATCCCCATCATCGTGTTGCGGTGCTCGCTGCCCTCCTCGCCGAAGCTGCTCAGGTCGCCCAGCTCGTGCATCAGGAACCAGTTGCTCACCCCGAGCTCGCCCGACAGCCTGATCCTGCGGTCCCAGGCGCGCACCAGCTCCGGGTTGGACAGCAGCTCGTGGCCCTCCTCGGCGATCACGATGCGGAACAGGCCGTCGCGCTGCGCGCACAGCCGCTCCACGGTGGCGCTCATGGCCGCCATGTACAGGGTCTTCTTCTGCTCGTTGCCGTCCGAGGCGCTGCCGGTGTCGAACACGAGCATGGGGCTGGCCGGGTCGACGTCCACGGTCGACTCGCGTTCGAACGCGCCGGCCATCGCGCCCTCGACCAGCGGGTTGAGCAGGAGGATGAGCCGGTCGGCCGCCGAGCGCCGGTCGGTCTGGCCCACGCCCTTCACGGGCGTCTGCTCGGGCCACTGGGATACGAGCAGGTCCACCAGGCCGGCGATGGTCGGCGTCCGGCCCTGGTCCAGGTAGTGGTTCAGGGCCGCGTCCACGATCCCGCTCTCCTGCTCGTCGATGCCGGCGATGCCGTCCTGGCGCATCGCGGCGGCGATGCTGCGGATCGCCTGCGTCTGGATGCCGAGCACGTCGCCGCGCCAGTCCCGCTCCGAGCGGGCGACGGGCCGTCGGCCCGGGTCCAGGACGTTGAGATAGGAGCCGGCGCCCACGGAGACGACCTGGCCGCCGACCGAGCGGGCGACGCGCGCCCACTCGCCCTTCGGGTCGCCCTCGATGATCACGCGCCTGTTCCACGGGGCTGCGGTCTCCCTGGTGGCGAACATCTTCAAAAACATGCTCTTGCCCGAGCCCATCAGGCCGATGACCCAGCCGTTGACCGAGGTGGCCGCGTGCGTCTGGTAGGGCTGCCACGCGTCGTAGCGCCATACGGCGCCGCTCAGCGAGCTCTCGCCGATCACCGGCCCGTCGAACGGCGTGTATCCGGACACGACGAACGGGTCGAGCACGCCCGCCTGCTGCACCGACGCGCTGTGCCAGGGGATGGCCGGCGCGTAGTGCGCCAGTCCCAGCCGCCGGCCCGCGCCATGCGTGCGGGGCAGCGCGTCCCCGGCCGCGTCCGGCTCGGCCGCCTTCTCGCTCTTCCCAGCCAGGCTCCGGTACCAGTCGCGCAGCCGCCTTCTCGCCTCGCGCTCGGCCCGCCGGCGCTGGAAGCGGGGCGTGGCGGCGGCCATGCCCTGGCTGGCCGGCACGCCGTCCGCGTCGACCTTCGCGAGCTGGCGCAGTGTCAGCTGCGGCAGGACCGGCGCGAAGCCCAGCACGCCCGACGCGCCCTGCTCCTCGCGCTCCCTCATGACTCCCTGCCTTCCAGGCCCAGCGGCCACACGCCGTTGAACCGGGCGAGCTGCTGGTCGCGCATCGCGTCCATGTGGATCCATTTGGAGGTCCTGCCGTCGAATCGCGAGCAGGCGGCGTCGAGCCGCTCGCGGCTGTCGGCGAATATGGTCACGAACCCCTGGAACTCGATGTCGCCGCCGTCGTTGGCGATGTCGGCCAGATGCTCGTCCAGGCGGGCCGCCTCGGCCACGGTCCGCTTGTCGTCCGAACGGCCCAGCCTCCGGTTGATGCCGCTCATCGTCTCAGTCTCGTGCAGCTGGCCGGTGACCTGCTTCTTCGCCGTGTGCTCGTCGCGCGCGCGGAACACCTGCGTGAGGACCATGGGCGTCATCGTGGCCGAGGTGACGTTGGACAGCCAGCTGGGGAACACCGGGTTCTTCCCGTCGGGCCACCGGTCGATCCACCGGGTGCGGGCGAACAGGGGGCCGACCTCCATCCAGGTCGCGTGCGCGTGCCAGAACAGGGCCAGCGGGATGTCGTCGGGCAGCCGGCCCTTCGCGTCGAGCAGGGCCGTGGCCGTGGGGTCGATCAGCGTCTTCATCAGCCCGCGCAATTGCTGCATGTTCAGCCACTTCCATGCGGCCGCCTCGTCCACGCCCGTGCCGGACAGGCTGCCCATGAGCTCCTCGACCCTGGCGGACAGGAGCCGGCTCACGTCGGCCGGCGTGCTGCGCGCCGCGCTCTCGCCCTGCGCCTTCGAGGGGTCCACGGTGATCGTGACCACGTGGTCGTGCTCGAAGGGCATGGACAGCACGCTCTCCTCGACGTAGCGGATGTCCCTGTCGGCCAGCGAGCCGGAATCGGCCGGGCCGTCCCCGCTGGGCCGGACCGGCGCATGCAGGGCGCGCGACTGGATCACGACCCGGGTCACGTCGCCCTTGTCCCTGAGCGTGGCCACGGCCGCGCTGAACTGGGCGGAGAGGGACGAGAGGCGGGAGAACGAGGCGAGCTGCGCGTCCAGGCCTCGCACCCGGACGCACGCGGTCGCCTCGCCCTTGGCCGCGTCCCACACGTAGCACGCGCCCTCGTACGCGGTGTTCACGATCCGGTACAGGTCCACGCTCCCGTCGTTGCCGGGGATGTCCAGCAGGCCGACCGTCGCGCCCACGGTCAGAGGGCTGACCGTGGACCTCGCCCGGCCCGTCGCGCTCAGCAGCGCGAAGCCCAGCCTGGTGCCGATGATCTGCCATATGCTCAGCCCGCGGATCACGAGCAGGTCCGCCGCCATGACCAGGCACAGGGCCAGCGTAAACGGGCTGAGCGGCGAACGCCCGGCGAGCAGGTTGAGGCTGAACAGGGCGATCAGCGCGAACGCTATCGCGACCTGGTGCGTGGACCAGAACGCCAGCGCCTTCTGGCGCGGCACCCTGGCGAACGATGTGGAATAGAGGTTGTCCGATGAGGTCTCCGTTGCCAAGATCCCTCTCCTTTCTCACGCGTGGGCGTGGGTGTGCGTGCTGCCGCTACTGGTCGACGTGCGCGTTCGCGCCGCGCGCGCCGCCCGATTCGACATGCACCGTGACATGCGGCGTGCCGCCGCTCTCCTGCCCCTCGCGTCCGGGGCCCGAGGCGGGCTGCGGGGACGGGGCCGGCGAGGACGGCGATCCCGCCGCCCCGGGGGATCCCGGAGCCGTCATGGGTGGCGCGCCCGCGGGGCCCGCCTCGTCCGCCGCTCCCGGAGCGGCCGGGGATGGGGCCGCGCCCGGGGCGGGGGCCAGCTGTGCGGCGGCCGTGTTCATCGCGGCCGCCATGCCGGCCACGGCCGGCGACGTGTGCATGGAGGCGGCCGCCGCGGCCAGTCCCGCCTTGGCGATGCCGCCCATGCCCGAGCCCGGCGCACGGCCGGAGCCGGATGCGGCCGTCGCGCCGGGCGAGGACGGGAAGCCTGCCGGCGTGGGGGCGTGGGAGCTGCCGCCGTTCCGGGTGCCGTCCGTGGATGTTCCGGGCGTTCCGCCCGTGGGGCCGCCGGCGTCCTTGGATGGGTTCGCGGCCTTCGACGCCTCGGACGCTGCGGAGCCTGACGCCTTGGCTCCGGCTCCCGCCGCGCCGGCGCCCATGCCTGCGGCGGACGCGCCGCCCGTGGCCACGGCCCCGGCGATCTGCACGGCTGCGGCGGCGGCCTTGCCGGCCTCCTCCTTTGCCTTGCCGACGGTCTGCTTGCCGGCCGTCGCGGCCGTGTTCAGGCCCTGGCCGGCTGGCAGATGGCCCGCGAACTTGGCGACCAGCACCCAGGGGAAGACGCTGGAGAGCACCATGCCGACGATCGCCTCGAGGAAGGCCATGGGGTTGTCGGAGCCGGCGGCCTTCATCAGCTCGCCCGTGATCGTGATGAACAGGCCGACCAGCGGCTGGTAGAGGATGATGCCGATGACCCACACGATGTATTTGCGGGCCGCGCCCATGGCGCGGCGCGCGAAGCCGGTGTCCATGATGCCGGCGGGCAGCAGGCACACCGCGACGACCAGAAGGAACTGGCGCGCCCCCATGCACAGCAGCAGGCTCGCGGCCGCGAACAGCATGATGACGAGCATCACGACGAGCAGCGGGCCGGCGAACTGGCCCTTGATCGCGGCGGCCGAGAGGCCGGGCAGCGAGGGCGCCTGCAGCTTGGGGCTGGTCAGGTCGACGCCCAGGATGAGGCCGGTCAGCGCGGTGCTGATGTTGATGGCCTGGACCATGACCCACAGGGCGGCCATCGTCAGCGGCCAGGACAGGAGCGCCTGGCCGCTGATCCGCCAGATGTCGCCCATCCGGCCGGCCGTCGCCGCGCGGGCGATGGCGTACCCGGCCGAGAGGATCACGACGAACAGGACGACGCCGGCGACCTTGCCGATGATGTTTCCGGCGACCGTCCACTGGCCGGAGGTGATCACGCCGGCCTGCAGGGCCATGGCGCAGGTCTGCTTCCAGGCGTCGACGGCCCCCTGCAGCACCCAGTCGAGGAACGCTCCGATCATCGTATTGAACACCATGGGTCAGGCCTGTCCTTTCAGAACATCTTGATGCCGGCGAACCACCAGATCAGGCCGCCCGCGGCCGACACGATGATCGCGCTGACGCCGCACACGAGCATGACGATCACCGAGATCTTCTGCCCGGTGCCCGATTGGACGATCTTGCTGCCTACCCAGCCCACCGCGGCGGCGATGAGCAGCCCGACGAGGACGTACAGGGCCGAGCCCTGGAACATCTGGATCAGGCTGCGCAGCGTCGCGTTCCAGGGCGCGTCGAACGTGGGGGTGATGGTGGACGGGTCGTCGGCGAGGATCGCCTGGGCCAGGTCCGTGGTGATATGCGGTCGAGTCATGTCAATGGCTTCTTTCTTCTTGTTGTTCGTTCATTGGTTGGCTGGATGATGGGCTGGATGCCGCGGCGGCGGCGAGCGTCCCCGGCTCGCGGCGGCCCGGATGGCCGCGCTCATAGCCCGACCTTGCCGGCCAGCCAGCCGATCGTCTGGCCGGCCTTGTCCCTGATGGCCTGGTAGCCCTGCAGCAAGGTCTTCGCCACGCCCTGCTTGCGCACGATCTGCACCCCGGCCTTCAGGTCGTCGATCACGCTGTCGGCTGCGGCCTTGCCGGCCTGGACGGCCGAGCCGGCCGCGCCGGGGATGTCCCCGTGAGACGCCTTGCTCTTCGCCTCGCCCCACGCCTTGCCCGCCGCGTCGCTCTGCGCATGGGCCTCGCCCAGGCTCTGCGCCGCCGCGGCGCCGACCTGCGCGGCCAGCGGGGATCCGGGCCCGTACCCGGCTCCGATCTGCCCGTCGGGCGCGGCCGTGACGCTCACGCCCTGCGGGATCGCGTCGAGGCCCGTGCCCCAGGTCACCGCCATCGGCAGCGCCGTGACGAGCGTGGCGGCCAGCAGGCAGGAGAGGATGGCGATGCCGCCCCGGCCCTGCGCGATGAAGAAGTTGCCGCTGATCTTGGCCGCTGCCCACCACACGCAGGCGACGACCAGGCCGAGCACGAGCAGCAGGACCAGCGTGCCCAGCAGCGTTCCCACCAGGCTCTTGAGCTGGGGCGGGACCCATGAGTAGTCGATATGCGGTTTGATGGTCATTTCCTAGCCTTCTCTCTCTAGTACCAGTGCGGGCTGCGCGACTGCCACAGGCTCCAGGCGGCGCACGGCGTCCCGTAGTCGGGCCGGCCCTTGATGTAGCCCAGGCCCCATTTGATCTGCGTGGTCGCGTTCGTCTTCCAGTCGCTCCCGGCGGAGCTCATCTTGTCGGCGGGCAGCGCCTGGGGGATGCCGTACGCGCCCGACCCGGGGTTCTCGGCGTCCGCGCGCCACCCGGACTCGTGGTCCCAGAGCTGCTCGAGGCACGAGTACTGCCTGTCCGCGTCGTCCGGCCACTGCTGCCTGACGAGCTGGCGGGCGGCGTCCTTGGCCTGGCCCACGGATCCGTTGGTCACGGCCGCCGCGTTCAGCACGCTCGCGCCGTCCGCGTCGCACTGCGCCGTATCCTGCGCGGCGGATGCCGTGCCGCCGTCCGCGCCCGGCGTGGACTTCGCGTTGGGGTCGTGCCGATACACCTGGGTGAGCCCCGCGTCCAGGTAGGGGCCGATGCCGATCTCCTGGTCCGCGCCCTTGCCCTGGTCTCCGGGCATGCCGTCCTCGGTGCCCGAGGGCGTGGCGTGCCGGGCCCCGGCGAACAGGCCGCCGCCCACGTACACCTCGGTGTGCTCCGTCGGGTTCACGACGATGTCGCCGCGCTTCAGGGACTGCCTGGCGTCGTGGAAGTCGCCGCTCCACGTCAGGTGCGCGAATCCGACGGCCGTGAGCGCCTGTCCCTCGCTCATCGTGTTGAACGGGGCGGCCGGAAGCCCGGCCACGCCCGCGTGTCTGACCGCGAAGTACACCAGGCTCGAGCAGTCGTAGTCGGGGTTGCCGCCGCGCCGGTTCTGCGAGTAGCCGTGCGAGTCGTCGTTCGCCGTGGCCTCCATGAACGTGGCGACCTGCTCGGCCACCGGGTCGTCGGAATGCTCCGGCGCCCGGTACGAGGCGTTCGACGCGTTCGCCGTGCCCTGCCCTGCGGCCACGGCGTCGCCGCCCGACGCGTCGGACTGGCCGCATCCGGAGAGCATCATGCCGCCCAGCAGGGCGAACAGGAGCATCAGCGGGGCGAGCACGCCCGCCGCCACGGCTACCAGTACGCCGATCAGCGCATGCGACGAGCTTTTGGAGCCGTTCACGCGGCCAGCCCCGGGACGGGCAGCGGCAGGCTGGGAAGGGCGTGCGGCACGAGCGCGTACAGCGCCTGCCATCCCTCGGCCATGAAGACCAGGACGAGCACGCCCGTGAGCAGCCAGCAGGCGGCCGCGAGCAGCGCGCACGCCAGGCGCATGGCCTCGTAGCGGCTGGACCGGGACATCTGCCGGGCGAACGCGGAGGCGAACAGGAGGGCCGCGAGCAGGCCGAGGCGTGCGGGCAGCGGCCATGAGACGAGCAGCATGCAGGCGCCGGAGAGCATCGAGCCGAGCGCGGCGAACAGATCCATCATCGATCCCATCACTCTTACCTGCGCTTCGATGGCAGCAGGGCGAAGACGACCGTGGGCAGCATGCACAGCGGGTAGGTCACCAGGATGAAGTAGACGGCCGCGGCGGTCGCGTTCCCGTCCCCGTCCAGCGCAATGGCGGGCACGAACACGGCGCACGCCGCGGCGAACAGGACCGGGGCGAGCACCAGGCACATGACGGGCCTGCCGATCCCGGCGTCCCGGCCGCGGCGCACCACGGCCGGGCACAGCGCGACGAGGAACAGGAGCGTCCACGCGCACAATGCGGCGACGGCCCAGGCGTGCGGCTCCCCCAGCAGCCAGCCGCCTAGCAGCGCGCCGACCAGGCACAGCGGGGCGAACACGGGCCAGAACACGGCGCGGGGCATGCGCGCCGGAGCGCCCAGCGGCCTCCACGCGCCCAGCACGGCCGCAGTGGAACGACGATCGGTCATGACAGCATCTCCCTTCCTTGGAGAACGGCAAAAAACGAAAACGGAAGCGTGACGGGCAGCATCCGGAGCGCCGCGCCATGCGGGTTAGAATCTGCTCGAACCCCGGCGGGAGAGCCGATGCCACGGGCACGGCCGCATGCGGGGGACGATTCACGGGAACGGAGCGTCGCATGGGCGATTGGATGGACGAATGGGGCCAGTACGGCCCGCAGGGCGAGAGGAAGGAGCGGCTCGACGCGCTGCGCGCGCGCCTGGACGCGCGGCCCCGGCCCGACGTCGAGTCCGAGGACGAGGACGAAGGCCCCCGGCAGGACGAGCGCGAGGAAGACCGGGAGGACGAGCCCGCCGAGCGGATCCCCGTCGAGCCGGCCGGCGAGGCCGAGAGCACGGCGCCGCTCGATCTTGAGGCCGTGGCCGAAGCCGGCGGCACCGAGGATGCGACGGCCGGGCCGTCGCACAGGCGCGCGCTGCGCGCGGCCGCGATCGTGCTTGCCGTCCTCGCGGCGGGAGGCGTGGGAGCCGTTGCCGTGAGCGGCGTGCAGGCCAGCCAGATACGCGGCCTGCAGGCCTCCTGCCAGGACGCGCGGCATGCCCAGGGCCAGGCGTTCGACCGGCTCGGCGAGGCGATGCATGGCGACGCCGCGGCATTGTCCAGGCTGCCCGCCAGCGCGGTCCAGGACCCCGGGAAGGTCACGGCCCTGGCCGCCCTGCTCAGGAACGCTCCGAAGCCGGCCGCCGCCGACTGCGCCGCAGGAGGGCGAGGCGGGCTGCGCGCCGGCATCGATGCGCTGGACGCGGCCGCGAAGGCCGCCCAGGAGCGCAGCGGCCGGATCGAGGCGGCCGGCAAGGCCGTGCAGGCCAGCCGCGACGCGAGGATCCTGGCCGACGCGAAGGCCTCGCTGCGCCAGACGATCGGCCAGGGCAAGGCCCAGCTCAAGGACTCCTCCGGCAAGGTCAAGGACGAGGCCGCGCGGACGGCCCTGCAGCACGCGATCGACGCGGCGGGAAAGACCCTCGCCGGAACTGCGACGGGCCCCAGAACGTACCGGGACTCCCAGAGCGCGCTGCAGGCCGCGATGAAGAGCGTCGGCGACAGCATGGCCGCCAGGCAGAAGGACGATGCGGCCAAGGCCGCGGCCGCCCAGAACAGCGCGCCCGCCCCTGCCGCGAACGAGCAGCAGGCCCCGGCGCCCGCTCCCGCCCAGCAGGGCGGCGGAGGATACGCGCCAGGCGGATACTCCGCTCCGCGACGCCAGGCCCCGGCTCCGGCGCCAGCCCCCGCGCCGGCCCCGGCCCCCAGTCAGGGAGGCGGGACGGGCGGCTGGTCCGTGCCGCCCGTCCAGCACGGCATCCCGATGCCCGATCATCTGTGATCCGCAAGCCATCGAGCGCCTCCCTCCCAAGAAGTTAAGAAGATAAGAAGATAAGAAAACAAGAAGTTAAGAAGTTAGGAAAACAGGAAGTTGAATGTCCGGAGCCGTGTAAGGCCGGCCCCGGACGAGGGGCGTCGCCCCTTCTCCCGTGGGGATTGCGGGAGAGCGGGCGGCACCTTCATTTATTCAGGACTCGCCGCACGGGTTCGCGATGCGGCGAAGAGTTCCCCGGCCGGCGGCCCGCTTCTCAGCGGGACGCCATCCCCAAGCCGGGACATGCGCGGGAAGGGCAGGGGCCGCCCATGGCGCGAAGGCCACGGGCGGCATGCGCCTACTCGGCCGAATCCTCGGAGCCGGCCGCCATCGACGCCGCGGCGTGGGCCGCGTGGCGCCTGCGCGTCACGAGCATCACGGCGGCGCCGCCAGCCAGCGCGACGACCACGAGCACGACGCCCGCTATCGGCGCGCCGGTCTGGGCGAGCTGCTCGAGCTTCGTCGGGACCTTGCCGTTCCAATCGTCTTGGTTCGACGTCACCGGCGTGTCCGAGCACAGGGTCCTGCCATCGACGTGGACCGCGTTCCTGGGCGGGACCGGCTCGCCGGCCTTGCCGTTGCCGAACGGGTTCTGGTCGCTGGCCGGGCACTCGAACAGCGGGGTGCCGGTGACCTTGGCGCGGTCGGTGTGCACCGTGGCGACGCCCCGAAGGGTGCCGGTCACGTCCACATGGTCGCCGGGCTTCAACACCAGCGTGTCCCAGTTGGCGGGGTACTTGAGATCCGTCACGGTGCCGTCGCCGGCGATCGTATGGTCCTCGAGCTTGAGGTCCTTGGCCTGGAAGACGGCTCCGTGGCTCTCGGGATCATTGCTGGTGTTGGTGATCGTGAACACGATGGTCGTGTCGCCGGTCACGCTCAGCGCGTCCTTGGGGTCGTTGCGGTCGCCCTTGAACAGGCCGCTCTTCTCATCCCACTTGACGATGTGGATGGAGGGGGTCAGCTGCGGAGTGCGGGTCCACACGATATTGCTCGGCAGGACCTTGTCGTTGTAGTGCTCAACGAACTGGTTGGCCTGCTTCTCGGTGACGGCGATGCGCGTGCACTGGATGTACGCGCGCCATCCCGCCTCGTGCGCGTTGTCAGCGCTCACGAGCGCCTTGTAGGCGCTGGTGGCGCTGACGGTGACCACGCCGGCTGGGTCCTGCTGGGCGGTGAACAGGTCGGAGCCGAACTCGGAGGAGTCGAATCCGCTGCCGGCGATCTTGCTGCCCTTGTCCGCGACGATCTTGCCGTCCTTGTACAGGTCGGCCTGCGCGTACACGGCCCACTGGCCCGTGTACTGGTCGACCTTCGTATTCAACTGGTCGGCGATGTCCCATCGGTCCACTGCCGGGTAGGCGCGGCTGGCGGGGATCGTCGAGCTGTCGAGCTGGTAGAGGAACGTGCTGTTCAGCCACACGGACTGCCCGTTGATGGATGCCCCGCCGACCTTGATGGTCACGTCCTTGACCGGGTTGATCGGGGCCAGCGGGTTGGAGACCTGATTGGTCTGCTTGCGCATGTCGTTGACGACCTGGGTGGCCGTGTTCTTCACGACGTAGCCCTTGGACACCTTGATGACCGTGTAGGGCATGACCAGCTGGTACGACTGGCCGAGCAGGGACTGGTCGATCGCGGGGCTCTTCAGCGCGTCGTGCTTGTCGCTTTTCGCGTAGGCCGCGAGGTCCGCCGGCTGCGGGTCGCCTTTCACCGTGGCTCCGGTCGCAGGCACCTTCGTGTCCACGGTCCTCGCGAACGCGTAGACGACGCCGTCGATCACCTTGATGTTGAACCTGGACGTGTAGTCCTTGCCGTCCGCGCCCAGCACCGCGATCTTGGACTGGTCGATCGACACGTACTGCTCGTCGAAGTCGTCCACGATGCCCAGCTTCCACACGTCGTACGCCTGGTTCTGCTGCTTGGCGTCCAGGGTGACGGTGTAGGTGCCGGTGTCGCCCAGCATGAGCGTCCGCCCGTCGATGGAGATGGTCGGGTCGCCCTGCCTGGAGCCCTGCGTGTCCGTCTTCACGGGGGTGAAGGCCGGGGGCACGTTGAACACCACGTTGGACGGGGTCAGCGAATTGTTCAGGGTGAGCATCCACTGGTTGTCGACCTTGTGGTCCGTGGGAGCGCTCTTGGAGACGGTGCCCTCGAAGCGCAGCTGGATGCGCGGGTTGCCGCCCGCCTTCCAGCCTGCGAGGAGCGCCTGGTCGCTGATCGTGGCCTGCGCCAGGTGCTTCGCGTCGTCCCACTTGGTCGCGTACGCGCTCTTGGGGATGACCTTGCCCGTGTTCAGATCCATGAGTTCCAGGGTCTGCTTGTCGGGCTGCAGGTACTGGTCGTAGGTGTCCGTGAGAACCAGGTTCCTCACGCCGTAGGCGAGGGTGTCGGGGAGCTTGGGGGTGGTGAGCAGCTGGTATTCGACCCGCTGGCCGGGGAAGACGACCTTGCCGTCCACGCTGGCCTGATTGCCGCCCTGGCTGGCTTCGCCGATCACGTCCTTCTTGACCGGTGGCACGTAGCCGCAGATCGCCGGGACGTTGGTCGGCGTGGTCACGTCGTTCACGCTCTCCGAGCCGGAGTTCGTGAACCGGGTGCTGTTCGCGTCGCAGAACTCAAGCTCGTCGCCGGGCTGCTTGCCGTGGTCGGCGCGCACCTGGGCCGCGCCCTTGCCGTTGGCGAAGTTCACCGTCATCGGCACGAGCAGGGTGACCTGCAGTGGCGTCTTCAGCCCCTTGAGCTTGGCCAGGTAGGCCGGCTTCGCGGTCGCGCTGGCCTTCGAGCCATTCAGTGCGATCTTGAACTGGCTGGTGACGTCCTTGCCCTTGGTGGCGATGTCGTTGACCGACGCGCTCACGTAGTGGCCGTTGGCGTCGGACTGCCCGTTCGCCTCGTACACGCGGATCGAGGATGCCGGTTCGGGGTCCACGAGGTAGTCCGAGGCCGTCCAGTCATCCGCCAGCGCGAGCTTCGTGGGGGCCTGGATCAGGTTCGCGTCCACGGTCCCGTTGACCACGGAGGCGACCCGGTCTTCATCCAAGAACACGTTGTTGTCAGCGCCGGTCGCGTTGGTGCGCCCCGGGTCGACGACCGTCTGCCACTTGCCGTCAGCGCCCAGCTTGACCCAGGACTTGTCGGGGGCCGGCGTCCAGGTGGGGAACTCGTGCTCGTCCGTGGATGCGGCGGGATGCTCGTTCCAGGTCACCTTGGCGATGTCCTTGACCTTGTTCACGTCAGGCTTCGAGACCGTCACATCGAACGAGAACTCGTACGAGTGGTCCGAGGGCAGGAAGGACTTGTACGGCTGGTTGCGCGTCGCGCTGACCGTGTTCTTGGCCTTGTCCCATGTGATCGCGAAGTCCGCGCTCACGTCCTTGTTGCCGTCGTCCTTGTCGATCAGCTTGTAGTTGCCGACCGTGTACTTGACGCCGTTGGGGGTGATCTGGTCGCTGAATGCCATGGCGTAGCCGAACAGGCCCGTCTTGGACGTGATCACGGTGCGGTTGACCATCTGGCTGGCGCTCACGCCCTTGTCGATGCTCTTGGCCGGCGGGGCCGGGGGCACGTCCGTGACCGTGAAGTCCTCGCCCGCGGCGCACGCCGGGGTGTTCACGGCGGCGCCCATGTGGCCCTGCTTGGCGACCTGCGCGCTGAAGCAGTAATGGCCCGGCACCCAGCCGTTCGCCATGCCGAAGTCCTTCGGGGTGAAGTCGTCCGAGCCGGTCGCGCCCTGGTTGGGCATCGCCTTGTCCCGGTTCGCCTCCGCTCCCGGCACGATGCCGGCCGCGGACCCGGCGTACTTCAGATGCGTGCTCACCGTCACGTTCTCTGCGACCGAGCTGCCCGAACGGTCCAGCGTGACCGTGTCATGCACCGGATCGTTCGACCCGGCCTTCGGTGCGGTCGAGGCCTGCGTGTTCACGGTCAGGTTGTATGTGGGTGGGGCGGGCTGGTTCTTCGCCAGCACGATCACGCGCAGCGAAGCGCCCAGATTCGCGTTGATGACCTCATCGGCCAAAGTGCTCAGGGTATGGTTGCCGCGCTTGTCGGTCCACGGGCTTGCCGCGTTCCAGTTTATGCCCTGGTAGTTGTAGGTCTTTCCGGCTACCTCGTCAGCCCATTTCTGGTGCCACAGGCCGCTGTCCGCCCAGTTGCTGATACCGGTGAATGTGTGGCTGTCGTCGTTGCCGACGATGCCCACGCCGACCAGCCGGCAGTCGGCCGCGCCCTCGCCCGTGTAGCTCGCCTGGCACTGGCCGATCGCCTGGCCCAGCGACGTGTTGATCACGTCGTTGGCCGTGCCCGCCGTGCCGCCGCCCGTGCCGCCGCCGCCATCCGATCCCGTGCCGCCGCCCGCGTCGGCCATCGCCACCGCCGGCGCGGCCAGCGTGGCCAGCGCCGCGACGCCGGCAACCAGGGCGCGCCAGGCCTTCTTGCGCGCCAGGCCGGGATGATCGCTCCCGGTCTCGCGTGCGCTGTGTTTCAGATTGAACCCCATAAGGCTCTCCTCCGATTTCTGTCATGACAGAAGCCCGGATGGGCTTCCCGACATCAATCAGACCACCGGCGACACGCCGTAGCCGAGGACAAGCGTCACTATTTTTTTATAAAAAATCCGCCCCCCCAATTATTAGGGAGACGCGGATTCTTATTGATCGATGGACTAGTTCAGCCCGCTGCAGTCGCCGAACACCTTGCATCGGTCTGTGGGCGACAGGATGATCGCGTTCTTGTTCTGCTCGGCCACCCAGGCATCCCAATTGAAGCTGCTGCCGCCTTGCTGCCCGCCGCCGTTGTTCGCCGGCGCGGGTGCCTGGGGCTGTGCCTGCTGTCGTGGCGCGGCCGGCTGCTGATAGCCTGTGCCGCCGCCAGCGTAGGACTGGGCTGCGCCGCTGTAATTGCCGTAGGCGGGGGTTTGGGCGTACGACTGCGTCGATTGCGCCGCGCCCTGGGATTGCGCGGCCGCTTGGGCCTGGGCTGCTGCGGCGTCGGCTGCTGCCTTCGCGTCGGCGTCGCTCTTGGTCTTCATGGAGTCGTTGACCTGCCGGCTCGCGTCCGCCAGGGGCTTCAATGCAGCCGTATACGCTTCGGCCAGGCCCGGCTTCAAGCCGGTGCCGGGGGTCTTGAGCGTCTTGTCCGCGCCGCTGATCGCGGCGGAGAGCGCGTCGCGGGTCCTGTTGTCCGCGACCTTGCCGTTCGAGTCCGCCAGGAGCTTCTTCGCCGCCCCGTCGGCATTCGAGAGCATGTCCTTCGCGTCCTTCACGCGCTTCGAGGACTGCGAGGCCCTGACCTCGGCGATGGCCTGATCGATGGCCTTCGCATCGTCGCCCAGGGTCGCGCGGGCCTGGGCGTAGCCGTGCAGCACGGGGATCTCCTCCCACAGCGCCCAGGGGCGCGCCTGTCCCGGAGCCGGCAGACGCCGGCCGGCGGCCGTGTTCAGCGCGTCGATGGTCTTCACGTCGAGCACCTTGCCCTTCGCGCTTTTGGCGAGGTTCCTCGCCTCGCCCGTCTTCCCGATGTAAGCGCTCCGCTCGGCGGCATAGGACGCCTTCTCCGCATCCAGCCTGTGCGCGGCGTACGCGCAGCCGCCCGCGTATGCGGCGGCCAGAGCGAGCACGACGCCGACGGCCGCGATGACCGCGGCGCGCCTGCGCCTCACGGCCCTGGCAGGACCGCTCTGCGCCATCCCGTCGTCCGGCCCGTCGGCCACGCTCTGCAGACCGTCCGTGTCGACGACTGGCAGCGCCTCGGTCTCGGCCATGTCATTCTCCTCATGATCTTCTCCTTCGAATCTCCCCTGACCCGGCAGACGCACACTACCACAGGCGTCCGCCCATCCGGACAGGAACACATCTAATCAACTAAATGTCTTATTGTTTTCTTGTCTAATTGTTTTATTGCTTAACTATGTTTCTATATATCTATGCATCTATTCGTCTATGCGTGCAGCAGGTCGGACGCGGCGTGCAGCACGGGCATGAAGGCCGCTGCGGACAGGAGGCAGGCCGCGCCTAGGCACAGGCGCACCCAGAACGGGACCGGCCGCCAGGTGCGGCCGGTGGTCATCACGACCCTGCCTTTCTCGTCCACATCGATGGGGCGTTTGCGCCCGTACCTGGCCCACCGCCACGCCTGGCGGCAGATCGCGGGCACGACGAACACGGCCACGACGGCGGCGGCCACCTGCACGCACAGCCAGAGCGGCACGCCGGACAGCGACGGATCCCTGGCCTCGAACGCTGCGGAGAAGCGGCGCACTGAGTAGTCGAGCGTTATGACGCAGCCCATCGAGAGACAGAAGGCCTTCATCACATCCAACTCGGCCTCGGACATGCTCCGCTTGTCGATGACCACGGACTGGATGGTGAACCAGGCCTCCGAATAGAAAATCGCGGCGAACAGGGGGCAGGCCAGCCAGTCATAGAACGTCATGACTTCTCCTTATCTTGTACAGGTCCATCAAAATGGCGTCACCGGCCTGGAACCAGAGCGGATCCGGCATGGCTGTCGACGGTGCCTTCGCAGGCATGGCCCGGCTGCCCGGGCATGTGATCGAGCCGCCCGTCAATCAGGCACGCCATGGGCATGCCTTCCAGCGCGGATCGCGGCGTGACGATGACCGCGTCGCTGTACGGGTCGTACTCGGCCCGGAAGTGGTCGTCCGCGCTCACGCCCAGCGGGATCATGGACTCCGGGTAGTCCCGTCGCGTGCAGTGGAAGCTGTATGAGCGGTGCAGGCGGCGGACGCCGCGCCATGCCTGCCCCAGGGCGTCGAGGAAAAGCACGACGATCAGCGTCCATCCCACCGACAGCGCGGCGATGCGCGCGTCCCCGCCATGGTGGTCTCCCGCGACCGTCGCCGTGGTTGCCGCCATGCCAGGCAGAAGTTCGAGCTCTGCAACGGCTATGAGGACCCACCCGGCAGGCCGTGCGGCATCCGCCGCGTGCATCCAGAGCCAGCTGTTCCTTGTATTCGTCGTCTTCGTCTCCGTTTTTCCTTTCATGTCGTCGTCAGTACAGGGCTGGCTGGATCGCGTGCGGGACGTCGGGGCCGTCGGCCAGGATCAGCCCGAACGCGTCCGATTCCAGCCGTTCGACGTCCCCGATATCGCGCGCATGCTCGGCGAGGATCCGCTCGAACGTATCCCGCGAGACCGGCGAGGGGACCAGCCGCCCGCCCGGGCCGGACGCGAGCACGCTCCACGAGTCCGTCTCGAAGCGCGAGAGCCACGACGGGCACCGGACCGACAGGCCCCGCCCCACGTGGAACGAGAACCGTATCGCGTCGTTCGCCTCGGCCGAGCCCGCAGGCTCCGCGATCCCGTCGACCTCGTACACGCGAGGTAGCGTGACGTAGAACTCGAGCCCCCCGCACACGCCGATCCGGGGCACCTCGAACGGCGCGCGCACGCCCAGGCGCCTGTTGCACGTCACCCTCACCCTCCGCTTGCCAGCCATGGCCGCATCCTTCCCGCAATAGACGAATAGTTGGTTTTCAAATTCATTGCTCAGCCCGTCTGCCTGGCCGTCCCGCTGTCCGGGGCGAGGTGCACGGCGCGCCAGCGGCGCTGCCGTTCGGCCGAGCTGCGGTGCCGCGCCCGGCTGCGCTCGTTCTCCCTGTCGCGCGCCTGGCGCACGACCTCGGGGTTCTCGCGCAGCCAGCGGGCCAGCGCGCCGCGCGGGTCGGGGTCGCCGGGCGCGAACCGCACGCCGGCCTCCTCGGCCAGGCGCTGCAGCTGCTGCCTCGCCCTGACCGGAAGCCCGCCCATGACGCCGAACTGGTCATGCGTCGCGATGCCCAGCGCCAGGCAGTCGGCCTGCAGCGGGCACATCTCGCACAGTTTGACGGCCGCGGCGGTCAGCTCGCGCTGCGCCCTGGCGTCCGGCAGCGAGTCCGCGCCCCACATCAGGTCCTGCACCGGCTGCGGCAGCCCCATGCAGATCCCCGCGGGGGCCTGGGTCTGGACACTCGTCATAGCGCGCCTCCTTCCGCCGTTCGCAGATTGCCGGCGAAGTGGTATCCGCCGGCCATCGTGGCGGCGGCCCGCTGCTCGGCCGGCGGCTCGCCCTCGCCCTGATGCTCCGCCTGCCAGTCAGCGACGATCCGCTCGTCCGCCAGGCCGGCCCGCAGACCGGCCACGACGTGCTTCTTGGCGGCTGGGTAGTGCCCGTCGTCGAAATCGAGACGGACCAGCACGCCCATGATGGCCGCCTCGGACGCCTCGCGGCGGGCCGGGGCGGGATGCTCCGGCCGGACGCCGGGCGTCGTCTGGGCGATGAGCCGGCGGCCCCGGGGGTCGTCGGCCATCTGCGCGCCGATCTTGTCCCACTTCTGCAAGAGCTTCGCCGGGCCGGTGACGCACGAGCGCCACGAGAACGCCCCAGACCGCTCCCGGTCGCCGGGACGGCGCAGCGCCCATTCGGCCACGGCCAGGCTCAGGTCCGGGCCGTGCGCGTCGAGCAGGCTGCGGGCAGCGTGCAGCTCGCGCTTCGAGCGCGGCCCGCCATCGGCTCCCGGCTGCAGGCCGCTGGGCACCGGCAGCCCGGCGTCGGCCAGCAGCAGGCGGAACCGGTCGCACAGCCGCCCGGCATCGGCGTCCGGCTCCAAGCCGCCCGCTCCGGCCTCGAATCCCGATCCGGGGGATCCCCCGGTGGGGGGATGCCCCGTAGGGGCAGAGGGGTATTTGTTTGTTATTTGTCTATTGGTGGACATTTTCGACACTTTTCCGGTCAGAATGTCCACTCTCGAATCCGGCTCGGGGTGGGTGGACATTTTGTCACTGTCGAAAATGTCCACCCACGAATCCGGCTCCTCGCCCGCCGCGTCGGGCTCCTCGCACGCCTCGGCTCCGGGATACTCCTCCGCTGCCTGCACCGGCTCGGTCTCGTCGGGCTCCTCGATGTCCTCGGGCTCGATCTCGACGGGGCAGCCGCGCATGACCACGTTCCACACCGTGCACCGGTGCCCAGGCCTGACCGTCAGCCCCGTGCGCGGGTTGTGCGCGCTGAAGTCCTGATCGCCCGGCTCCAGATAGCCCTTCGCCACCAGGCAGTCCAAGGCGCGGCGCACCGTGCGCTCGTTGCAGCAGCACGCATCCGCGATGCTCGCCAGGGCCGGCCACGCGGCCTGCCCATCGTCGTAATACGCCTTCCTCGCCAGGAACACCAGAATGTTCTTCTCCGACGGCTTCAGCCCGCGCACCGTCCACGCCCACGCCTCGCACGCCCCGCTCATGACTCGCCCTCTTCGGATAATTCGCGCACGTCGCCGCGAGCGGGCACAATGGGATGATGGAACTCGCGGGGCTGACCAGAATCGTGGATACGGTCATGCGCGAGGAAGCCATCGACGCGCCCCGCCTGGCATGGGACTTCACAGACGGCCCGGCGGCCTTCCAGGCGACCTACGTCCATCAGATGGACCACAAGGACGAGTACGGCGATTACGCGCAGATGCTCGTGGCCCAGATCCTCAAGGACACCGGAGGCGAGCGGCCGTGGTCGCACATATTCCACGTGCATCAGGGCCGCGCCGGGCTGTGGATGAAGCCCTGGATCGGAGAGGACTACGCCACGCTCAAGAAGATCCTCGGCATCGAGGCAGGCCGGAACGGGCCGAGATGGTCGCCCGTCAGCTTCATCCAGCACATCGACGACGCGGCGGGCGCCATGCGCTTCCCAGGAAGGCATCTGATCAGATACGCGGCAGCGCTTCCCGAACGGCTCAGACGCGACGTGGACGAGGCGGACAAGACCATACTGCTCGGCTTCCGGCACAACACCGGAAACGCCCACCAGACCGCTGAGAACAATGACAAGACCAGAAGGCTGAGATCCAAGCAGGTCGCCGACTACTGCCGGGAGACGAACCAGTCGAGCTGCTGGACCGACCAGCTGAGGAACGGGCAGAGGGAACTGCCCATACCCAGGAACGTCATGGAGCTGCAGAACTCGCATCAGTACAGCCTCCCCGCCTGAATCGCCTCGAGGACGCCCTGCACGGCCATATCCGCGCACTGCATGGCGAGCGGCTCCAAGCGCCTCTCGAACGCCTCGATATCGGCAGGCGGATCGGCCAGAAAGGCATGGACGCCCTTGCGCAGCGTGTCATCGAGAAACTCGTAGACCTCGTCCTTCATGGCCCGCTCCATGCTGTCCGTGAAGTCGAACGCGCGCGCCAGCACCAGCCGGTCGTGCTCGCTCAAAGCGGTCCGCGGATCGCGCCAGCTGCCATCGGAAGACGACTGCGGGCAGCGCTCCCTCACGGGAGGACGCCCGAGCGTGCCGGATTCCAACGCCTTGCGCGCCTGATCCGTCTCGCGCTCCACGCGCCTGGAATAGGCGTCGAACGTCAGCGACCAGCGCCGCTCGCGGCTGGTGCGCGCAGGGAGCTTCAAAAGCTGCTCGAATTCGAGGATCCGCAGGCAGTCCATAACCGACAGGTCCGGCGCATCCCGCTCCGTGGTCTGCTCGCGCAATCCTGTCTCCTCGGCCAGGCTCGCGGCCATGTCTCCTATCAGCGGGCCGGCGGGCGTGACATGGCCCTCGTCGTCGGCCCGGCCGGCCAATGCCAGCAGCGTGAGCTTCCCGCCCGGCCACGGCAGCCGTACCTCCAGCGCCCGCGCCATCATTCCCCAGCTCATAGCATTGCCTCCTTCGCATGCCTTCCGGATACAGGGTCCCTGCCTGGCAGCAGGTGCCAGTTCTCCTCCTGCAGGTCGTCGTCCCCGCCGCATCCCGGCCAGCCCCACATCGGCCGGCCGCGGCATTCCAGATAGTTCTTCCTGATCAGAGCCGAGAGCGCTTCCCGCACCTTGTCCTCGCTCAGGGCGAGGACGTCGGCGAGGTCGCCCACGCTCGCCCTGGCCTCGAGACGGCCGGGCGACGCGAAATGCGCCAGAAACGCCAGCACGAGCCGCGCGTTCGGCTCCAAGCCATACGCGCGCCACACCCACTGCGAGACGGCCTCCCGGCTCATCGGATCCACAACCCTCATCGCGACCACCACCCGAACATCGCTTCGAGGACATAGACGATCATGACGCCCGCCATGAGCGCCAGGAGCGTGGCGGCGAAAAGTATCCGGTCATGCTCCTGGGGGTCGCCTTGCAGACCGCGCACCACCACGCCGAGGCCGAGTTGGCAGGCCAGCAGGCCAATCAGCACAATGTAGAACCAGCTCATCGCCCGCCTCCCTGCGTCGGGGCGCCGCGCAGCGTGCGCTCACGCTCGGCCCGGATATCCGCGTCCATGCCCAGCGCCTCAGTCAGGGAGTCACGCAACGCCCTGGCCTGCGCCTCGTCCAGCGTCACCACCTGGCCGCGCAGCCCGTAGGCCGAATCGTCCCGGATGCGCACCTCGAAGAAGCCCTGCACGACCCGCACAGCAAGCATGCTCATCATTCCGACCGCCTCCCCGCCGTCACCAGCCGGCGCAACGCGCCGACCATCACCTGCGGCACGCCGATCACCGTGCTTATATAGCAGTCCATCGACCCGTCACGGGCGCTGGACGCCAATACCTGCTCGTCTGTCCTGCTCAAGCGCTTGCGCAGGCGCGTCACCGTCGACTCCATCACTCGGCCCCCTTATCGATCTCGGCCATCTCAGGCGCGACGATCAGCTCGTGTGCCAGGAAGGCGACAGTGGTGACGACGGCGAAGAATCCGCCGGCCGCGACGCACACCAGGTACGAGGGATGCCAGACACCGGCCAGGCCAATGAGGAAATAGAGCAGGAAGCCAAGCCCCGCATACACGCCCAGGCACATCGCCAGCACGCCCAGCCAGAACAGCACACCACGCAGCAGCGCGAAACGAG
This sequence comes from Bifidobacterium tibiigranuli, assembly GCF_009371885.1. Taxonomy (GTDB): domain Bacteria; phylum Actinomycetota; class Actinomycetes; order Actinomycetales; family Bifidobacteriaceae; genus Bifidobacterium; species Bifidobacterium tibiigranuli. Next base: position 49,324 of record NZ_QLZA01000004.1, read on the forward strand.
AAGAATCATTTTTCATCGGGATGCCTCCGAATCGGCAGTCGAGCGCCGACGCTCGGCGTTGAGGAAATCACGGGACGCCCGCCAGTCCAGGACGGACGCGGCCAGCCACGCCGAGCACCCCGCCAGAGCGAGGAACACGGCAGCGCCTGCGGCCAGGAGAGCGACGCCCCGCCCGACGGACGAGACGCATTCGATCAGCAGCAACGCCAGGAACAAGGCCGAGACCGCGGCAAGCACGATATTCTGCATGTAGCGGCGCGCCCGGCCATGCCAGTACGCCACCTCATCCACCACATCGGCAGCATGGGAGACAGTCGGACGCTTATGCCCGCCGTTCGCGGGATGCGCCGCCATCGCACGCCGGCGCTCGGCCGACGACACGCCCGGAGCGGAAAAATCAGGAAAAGTGACGCATGCGCCCGCCACGCCCCGCACGACACGCATACCATTGTCATCAGGCACCAAGGAAAAACCCAAGGTGCGCCTGTTAAAATCAGTCATCGCAATGACTCCTTACTAGGGATCTGGACGGAAGAAGTTTCTGAAGGCTCATTCGTCCGGGTTCTTGTTATTGCACGCCGGCCCGGTGGTCCTAAACACCGGGCCGGCATTCTTTTATTTATCTGCAAAAGCAACTTGGCTACACGAGTACCTCGGCAGCGTATGGATTATCGGAAAAACCAAAAACGAAATCAGAAGAAAGCCCATATCGGTTATGGAGAATCGCAATATCCCTGCTGTTCCAAGTAACTTTCTTATTTACTTTTAGAGAGACGGATGAAGCGGACAGGCCCATTACAGTGGCGAGAGCTCGGTAGCTAATGTTCTGGTCTTTTAGCCATTGTTTCATTGGATTGACCGCCATTTCGCCCTTTTGTTCATCCACATTCAACAGAATAGCGTTGATTTTGCTTAAACGCAAATTAACAGATAGACTGTGTGTTGAATCAGTTCGAACAAATGACAAGAAGGATGAAAATGGCTTTGCAAACCGTGAATGGCGTTGGTCTCGACGCAACCCGCGTAGAGGAGACCATCTCCTTCAATGTGAAGATCCGACTTGCTGCCTTAGGCCTGAATCAGTCTGCGTTAGCGGATTACCTAGGTATTAAGCGTTCTACAATTTCTGTGAAATTAAACGGCAAAAGCGTATGGACTGTGCCTGATCTTGTTAATACTGCGAATTATTTAGAAACGACGCCTGAGGCTCTCATGGACGATTCCATGATGAGTCAGATGCCGAGCAGAAATAAAAATGCCGCAGCCGCTGATACGCGACCACGGCATTCGGCAAGTGCCCCCGCGGGGATTCGAACCCCGGACACGCTGATTAAGAGTCAGCTGCTCTAACCAACTGAGCTACAGGGGCGTTGGCAAGTTCCTTGAACCGAGTGACTACTTTACTCCCAAATCATCCCCCCGCAAACCGGCGTGTCGAGCCGTTAAAAAGACAGCCCTGTGGGCTGTCTTTAGGCTCGACTGAGCAGCCGCTAAGGCTGCGAAGAGCGAAGCCGAAGGCTGAGCTATGACTAGTGAGCAACCAGATCGAGCCTACGTATTGCGAGGACCGTTAAGCAGACAACGCAGCGCGTTGTCTGTAGGTTCGACTGAGCAGCCGCTAAGGCTGCGAAGGACGATGCCATAGGCATCGTCAGTCTGTAGGTTCGACCGAATCTCCCGCTAACACCGCGAAGCTAAACCGCAACCCGCCCAACACGCCACCAGCTGGAATAGTGAATAATGGGTGCGTGGAAACGAGGTGAGGCTCATGCCGGAGTGCATAGTAAAGGGGCGTTTTGCGCCGACTCCCTCGGGGCGTCTGCACATCGGCAACGTTTACGCGATGCTGGCCGCGTGGCTTTCGGCGCGCGCTCGCCCCGGCAGCCATATTGCCTTGCGTATCGAGGACATCGACGTGCCGCGCGTCGTGCCTGACGCCGACCGATGGATTATGGATGACTTGGCGTGGCTGGGTCTCGATTGGGATGGCGACCCCGTATACCAGTCGCGGCGCGGCGAGATTTACGAATCGGCGCTGCGGGCGCTTGCCAGCCGCCCGATGCCCGAAGCGGCAACGGCCGCGAACCCCGTGTACGATTCCTCGCTGATCTACCCGTGCTTCTGCTCGCGTGCGGAAATCCGCGCGGCTTCCGCACCGCAGGAAGGCGACGGGTTCACTGTCTACCAGGGTACGTGCAGGCGGCTACTGCTCGAAAACCCCGACGAAGTGCGCGGCAGGCTGGCCGCAGGTGCCCAGCATTCGCTTCGCATAGCAGTGCCTCCTGCACAGTCCCCGCTGACGTCGGTTGCATTCGAGGACCAGATCTTCGGCGCACAGCGCTTCGACCTCGCCCGCGATGTGGGCGATTCGGTTGTGCGGCGCTCGGATGGGCTGTTCTCCTACCAGCTGGCCGTGGTGGTTGACGATCTGCTCATGGGCGTGGACGACATCGTGCGTGGGCGGGACTTGCTGCGCTCCACCGCACTACAAATCTGGATTCGCTGCCAGTTGCTCGCCGCTGGATTCGGAGCCGACTCCATGCAAGGATTTGGTGGCGTCGTGAGTCCTGGCACGGATTCCGGCACGAGGCAGCAATCAGACCAAAATCCAAGCGCGCCAAACCCGCGATACGCCCATCTGCCGCTGATTGATGACAATACCGGCCGCAGACTCGCCAAGCGCGACCGCGATCTCGACATGGGCGCGCTGCGGGAATCCGGAGCCAATCCGCGCCAGATCATTGGATACTGCGCGTGGCTGCTGGGTCTGCGCGAGCCGAACGGGTCAAACAGGCCAAGCAATCCAAACGAACCGGGCAAACCTGATTCCGGTTCCGATTTTGGCCCCGTCCCCATGACGTCAGACGAGGCGCTGCAGTTGTTCAGGCGTAACGGTTGGAACGCCCTGCGTATGAACCCCACGGACTGCGTGATTGAACCGAGCGCAATGACTCATTTCATGGATTGCAGTGATGCTTAAGAGAGAGCGGCTTATTTCGGCTATGCTGTGTGACTGCCCCGCATGATTCATTGTTAGCAGACACGGCCCATTGTGGCGGAAACCCTAGGACGCAGGCCGTATGTGATGATATGTGGTATCAGTTTGGTCATTTCTTCGTACTTACAACCTCTTTGCGAATTTCATTAGGCTCTTTTTCGGGAATACGCCGTCGCGTGCAGCGAAACGCTTGTGCCTTAAATTTTGGAGAATGGCGGTATTCCGCCAAAGTGGCAAGTACATGATGTGGTGTCTACTTGGCGAAAAGCCTAATGAACGAAAAAAGGGCTTAATGAATGACGATTGTGGCCGCCCGACTGCCCGACGCCATTCAAGGCCGACTCCCCGGCGCAAATGACATGACGTAAATGGCATGACAGTGAGGCCAGCCGCTCTGGCAGCCGCGAAAACCCATTCATTAGGTCTTTTTTTCGTTCATTAGGCCCTTTCGAAAGTATCCACTCATTTCGCCTTTCATGCAATCCTTGAAATTCCGCCGTTTCTTGGAATGCGACGCAATCGGAAAAGTCCTTGCGCGGATGGGTTTGCGCAATAATGGGCCTAATGAACGACGGGTGGTGAGTGGGGAGCAGCGATAGTCCTCGCAGCGCCGCCTGAAAACGTCTGAAAGCGCCTGAAATCAAGCAACGCAGGGTTTGAACCTCTTCAAAGGGAATTCCAAAAAACTGCGCAAGCGGCCTCAGTACCCCGGCTCCACGCGGAACTCCTTGGCCCCGGCACCGTGGCGAATCGAGATCGGCTGAGTTTCCACGCTGCTCACTTGGGACCAGCGTGGGCCGAGCTTGAGCTGGGAGAGGAGCTGCGCGATGGCTGTGCGCTCGCCCTGCGCCTCGACTTCGACCGAACCGTCGGCGCAATTGCGCACCCAGCCGGTGAGATTGAGCCGCCGCGCCGCGTTGAACGCGAAGTAGCGGTACCCGACGCCCTGCACGAGGCCGGTCACCCGCGCATGAATCCGAATCTCATCCGCCGTGTCGTTCATTCGTAATGCCTCCACCGCTATCCTGCCTCATCCCTTGTCATGATTCACGATAACGCGCTTTGCCCACGCAATCCAATACGCTCCAAATGCACCCTCAATGCACTCCATTGCCAGCTATGGCAACGCGCCATAATCATGCGATATAGCGCCTTCGGCCGATTTCGCGCTCTTCGGCCGGCGCGCGGCTACGATGGGAACGGCGAAACGATATGGAGAGGCAATCATGACGTCGTATATGGAGCACAGGGATTTGGCGAACGAGACCATTGAGGCACCGCGCGCACAGGAAATCACCGATAATGTGCATCGGGTGCTCGACCGCGTGAGAGCGGCCGAGGAGTCGGCTGGCCGGGAGCCTGGCTCGGTGCGGCTGCTTGCGGCGACGAAGACCCGCGACGTCGGGGAGATCATGGCGGCGATTGATGCTGGCATTCGCATAATTGGCGAGAATCGGCCGCAGGAGATTGCGGCGAAGGCTGACGGTTTGCGTCGGCTGTGCGCCGAGCGCGGGTTCGCGCTGGGGCGCGACGATGACGAAGGTGTCGAAGGCGAAGGCAGCAATGGCGAGGGCGGCAACGCCGACTCAACCCACATCCCCTTCCACCTCATCGGCCAGCTGCAGACGAACAAAATCGGCAAGGTGCTTCCTGTGGTGGACACCATCGAATCCGTGGATTCGCTGGCGATAGCCGAGCGCATCGCCCGCCGGGCAGTCGCGCGGGGCATCGAGGTCGGCGTGCTGCTTGAGGTGAATGAGTCGGGCGAAGAATCCAAATCGGGCTGCAACCCGAAGAACGCCATCGATATCGCCACGCGCATCGGCATCATGGGCGGCCTGCGGCTGGAAGGTCTGATGACCATCGGTGCGCATGTGGACGACGAATACGCGATCCGCAAGGGCTTCGAACGCCTGCGGCACACGCGCGAGCAGATTCTCGATTCCAAGGCGCCGGGCACCGAGCATTGCGCGGAGCTGTCGATGGGCATGACCGGCGATATGGAATACGCCATCGCGGAGGGCTCGACGATTGTGCGCGTAGGCACCGGCCTATTCGGCGAACGCGAATTCATTTGAGTTCGAGTCGAATTTCGGGTTTCTGATGGCGTGCGTGCGGCGGAGTGTCGCATGATTTTGGATGGTTTCTTCCTAGCTGATCATCTATTAAGCAGATTGCCGGGTGAAACCGCCTGTATGCGGCTCCCCGAGATGGTACTGGCTATCGAAGAATGGCTAGATTCCAAGGATTTCATGGAGGCTGAAATAGGCGTGTACTTTCGCAAGTGCTTAATAGACGAAAAAAGTGCTTAATAGATGGCCGACACCGCATTTGCGCGCATTCGGAGAGTGTCGAGGGCGGCGACGGGGGGAGGGCAGCATCCGGTGCCGCCTTCCATGCGATTTCGTGCGATTCCACGCGCGCATCTGATGGAAATATGGCGTTGAGACAATCTTCTCAGCACTTTTTTCGTCTATTAAGCACTTGGCAAAGTAGCCACCGAAATCAGCGCGCAGCGTTTTGGCGGAATGCCGCCATTCCTGATTTTCTGTGGACGCGCGTCAGCGCCCGGATACCGTCGGAAACGCATAAATCTGCTTAATTAAAAATTCGCGAGGGGAAAATTCGCAAATTCGCAAGTCGGCAAATCCGCAAAACAGCAAATTCGCGAGCTTTTCGAGATGTTTCACGCGGCGATAACCCCGCTGACGCATGCCGGCGGTAGGGTAGTCCTATGAGAATCGCACGCTTTTCACATAATGACGTTCCGCAGTATGCCTTTGTGCAGCAGGACGAGTCCGACGGCAGAGACTACCTGGTGGCGCTTGACGGCTTCCCCTTCGGCGCGCAGCCGGTCAAGCCGACCGGCGACCGCTACGAGCTGGACGGCGAGGGCATCCGCCTGCTCTCCCCGGTGATTCCCTCGAAGGTCTACGGCCTGGCCAAAAACTACGAGGCCCACGCCGAGTTCATGCACGAGCACGGGCATTCCGACATCGCCCACGCCCCTGAGGACATGGTGATCTTCATGAAGCCGAGCACGTCGGTGATTGGCCCGGACGATCCGATTGTGATTCCCGCGTATTCGCACGACATGAATTTCGAGCCGGAGGTCGCCGTGGTGATTGGCCGCATCGCCAAGAACGTGCCAGTGGAGCATGCCATGGAATATGTGCTCGGCTTCACCTGCGTCAACGATGTGACGCTGCGCGACCTGCAAGGCCCCGACCCGATGTGGACGCGGGCCAAGGGCTTCGACACCGCCTGCCCGCTCGGGCCGTGGATCGAAACCGAGCTGAACTGGAGGGACACGAAAATCTCCTTCTCGCTCAACGGCGAGGACGTGCCGAAGGCCAGCGGCACTACGGCGGAGCTGATTCACGGCATCCCCGAGCAGATCGCCGCCATTTCCAGCTTCGCGACGCTGCTGCCGGGCGACGTCATCATGACCGGAACCCCTGACGCCTCGGGCCATCTCGACGCAGGCGATGAACCGGTGGTGCACATCGAGGGCATCGGCTCGCTGCACAATGTGGTGGTGCGCGAGTAGTCGAGTAGTTCTGTAATGACAGTTCAGTAACGAACGTAGACAACGTAAGCCGTTGTGCAGGCCGTTTGCAGTTGAGTGCTGCCGGTCGGCGCAGCGGCTTTGTGTTGAGGATGCGTTGAGACTCTGAGTCTGTGCTGAGACGCTTCGTGGTTAGGCACTGGCTGGTCGGGCGCTGCCTGAACAGCCAGACGCAGCGCGACAAATCGCGCGCAGGTTGTGCGCGGCGATGCGAATGGCGAAGAGGCCTTTGCAAAAGAGTCCAAAAAGGTCATTGCGTAGTCGTCCACATAATGGACATCGCATAATTCGCCCGGCCAGTTCGTCCACATATTGAGACGATATAGAGAATTATTGTCGCAAAAATCGCCGCACAAGCACTCTGAAATACGACAAAATTTCGCGAATGTCAAGACTGTTGGTTTCTTACGTTTTCCCTTACCTTGTTCCACAGAGGACGTGCCTTCACCGGTGCGTCATGTGAGAGAGGAATAGGGATGCCCCAGTCTCGTCGCCGCCGGTTGCGCGCTTCGTTCGCCGCGCTGGCCTTCGCGCTGATGCTCGTATGCTCCTCGATGCTCGTCGCTGGACTTTCGACCGACCGAGCCTACGCGCAGGATGTGGCGCAAAATACGGTTGCTACGTCGGTAGCCGGGAAAGACGATGCCTCGGCTGCGGCGGAAGTCAGCATGACAACTGCCGCCAATGAAACCGCTGCCGTCAGGCCGATTGCAGACAAAACCGCTCCTGCCTCCGCCGCTTCTGCTCCCGCCGACCCCACCGATTACGCAAGCTGGAACGCGGTCGCCACCCAGATTAACGCGCAGCTGGATGCCACACTCAAGTCGTACGTTTCCGGTGATGCCAGCACCGCCAACTCCGACGTCAGCACCGCCTACAACGTCGGCTATGTTGCCAGCAATTTCGTTATGGTCGCGCGCGACACCTTGGGCGCGGATCGTCAGCAGACGCAAGCCGCGCAGTTCCAGTCAATTCAGCAGCTCACCTACGCTCCCGGCCACGAGGCGGACTTGCAGACCCAAATCGCGCAGTTGCAGGGCGAGCTCGCCGGCAGCGCAAAAACCCTCGACGCGACGGCAAACCTTGCAAATCCGCGCGACTACGCCGCTGCGCGCACCAAAGTGACCCAGCAGCAGCGCAAGAAACTGCAATCCGAGAAGAAAGGCGTCTTCAACGGCAAGGGCAATCGGTCCTGGGCGCAGGTCGCCAAAGAGATGAGCACGGTACTCGACAGCGCTGTGCAGCAGGCCCGCAGCGGCGACAAGCGGGCTGGCATCAACAAGGTCAACGAAGCCTACTACCAGTACTACGAGAAGCTTGGTTTCGAGAAGAACGTGATGAACGCGATCAGCGGCAGTCGCGTATCGCTGATTGAAAACCAGTTCGCGGAAATCCGCAAATCCATACTCGACGGCGATCCGATAAGCCATACCACCGGTCTGGTCAATCAGCTCAAATCCATGCTTGCCGAGGATGCGGCGAAGCTGGATGGCGGCAGCGCGAATCAGGGGAACGGCTTCACGCGCTTCGTCACCAGCGCGTTCGGCCAGGCCTTCGTCATCCTGATTCGAGAAGGGCTTGAAGCCCTGCTGGTCGTGACTGCAATCATCGCGTATCTCGTCAAATCCGGCAACCGCCGCCTGGTGGTCTGGATCTACGTCGGCGTGGTCGCTGGTCTGATTGGCTCGGGAATCGTGGCGCTGCTCTTCGGGCTGCTGTTCAGCGGCAGCGGGCCGCAGCAGGAGATTATGGAGGGCGTCGTCGCGCTTATCGCGATGGTCATGCTGCTCTACACGAGCAACTGGATGCTCTCGAAATCCAGCGTCGAGGCGTGGAACAGCTACATAACGGCCAAGGCGCACGCCGCAGTCGACAGCGTGACCTCGCAGCAGCGCATGACATTCGGCGGCGTGATTTCGCTCGCGATGCTCAGCTTCCTCGCGGTGTTCCGCGAAGGCGCAGAAACCGTGATGTTCTACCAGAGCATCTACTCGATGAGCCGCGATTCGGCGGGCATGTGGGCCGGCGGGCTGTCAGCGGCCGTGGTGCTCGTGGTGATTTTCCTGCTGCTGCGCTTCACTTCGGTCAAGATTCCGCTGCGGCCGTTCTTCATGGTCACTTCGATTCTGATGGCGCTGCTGGTGATCACGTTCGCGGGCGGCGGCGTGCATTCGCTTATCGAGAGCACGCTGATCAGCGGACGCTATATTCCCGGCGTGCCCACCAACGACTGGATTGGGCTGTATCCCTACTGGGAGACGATTATCGCCCAGATTCTTGCGACGATTGCGGTCGTTGCGTCGTTCGCGACCTATGCGCTCAAGGAACGTCGCAAACGCGCGGTGACTTCGAACGAGCTGCAGAAGCAGGCGTCGCAACCAGAGCAATCGTCGCAGTCGGAGCAGCCAGAACAGTCGTTGCCGCAATAAGTCTCACTGTTTTCTAGCAACACAGTTCTTTCTAGCAACACAGTTTCCCGCCAACACAATTTTCCCATCACTACCAATGTTGCGATTCACCACGAATCCACACGACAAGAAAGAGAAGAAGATAATGAAGAACAAGACCCTCTCCGGCCTTCTGGGACTGGTCGTCGCCGGCGCGCTGACCTTATCCCTATCCGCATGCGGCAATGCGAACAATGCGTCCGATGGCGGAGCCGCGAAATCCTCGAATTCGAAGTCCGCCGCGTCGGACAGCAGCTCGCAGGCGGCCCCCAAGTTCGAGGAGATCAAAATCGGCGATGACCAGCAGAAGTTCCCGCTGAACATCGGCGCAGTCTACTTCCAGCCGGTTGACATGTACCCTGCGGGCATGGGCCTGTCGGCGGCGGACTCGAATCTGCACCTCGAAGCCGACATCCACGCGCTGAAGAACAACGAGCTGGGCTATGGCACCGGCGAGTTCATCCCCAAGCTCACCGTGAAGTACAAGATCGAGGACAAGAACGACGCGAGCAACACGCAAGAGGGCACGTTCATGGAGATGAACGCCGACGACGGCCCGCACTACGGCGCGAATCTCAAGCTCGACAAGGCCGGCCAATACAAGCTGACCTTCACGATCTTCAGCCCGCAGACCAACGGCTGGACGCTGCATGTCGACCCCGACACCGGCGTGAAGGGCCGCTTCTGGACCGAGCCGATCACGGCTACATACGACTGGGATTACACCGTTCACCAGTGGTGAGCCTCGCAAGGTGAGCGAATCGAATCTCGGCCGTTGGGCTGGGCGAAAACCGGGTGACGGTCCTCGTCCAGCCTTTCGGCGTATTCACCCCGCGCACTTTCGTACAACACCATGCAACACACCACACACCACACACCTATTCACGCCACACGAACCACACACCATAAACTACTCACCACGAACTCAAGGGAAAGGCTGACGGATGCTTGAGCAATATGTGCAGGCGCTTCCGGGGATGCTTGCCCCCGCGCTGCTGACGATGACGATGAGCGTGCTGCTCGGCGTCGGCGAAGGCCGCGATATGCCAATCAGTCGGCATTGGCGGCTTTTTGGACTGCTTGCGGGGCTGGCGGCAGCCGTGGCGTTCACGGTATTGCGCACGCTGGTCATCATCACGCGGCGCTCGGATGTGAATCTCGTGGTGCTCATCGCCTGCGTTATCTGCGATGCGTTGCTGATTGCGGTTGCGCTGCGCTCGAAGCGGCTGACATCGAATTGGCACCAGCATCCGAAACGCTTGCATGCGGCGAACTTCATCGCGGCGCTCGGCATCGCATGCACGACGTTTTTCGCGCTGCAGGATGTGCTTATGCAGCTCACGAGTTTCGTGGAGACCGGGGACTCGCCATTCTCGTCGGCCATGCTGCTACGCGCGCTTGGCTTTGCGCTCGGCATCGCCACTGCCGTCGTGGCTGCGGCCATATTCCGCACACTGCGCACCACTGCGATGCACGGCATGTTCCTGCTCGCCGCATTGTTTATGCTGGTGATGCTGCTGGTACGCCACCTCACGCAGCTGCTTTCGCTGCTGATGTCGCTTATGCTGGTGGTGCTGCACGGCTCGGCCTTCCGCGTGCTGATTCTGGCCGCGAATCACGATATGGCGCTGGTGATCGCGCAATGCCTCGTCTTCGCGATTCCTGCGGCTGCCTCGATTGCGGCCGGCTTCCGGCTTCCGCTCGCCGGCCCGAATGAGGCTGTCGAGCGCACCCATAAGGCCCTGCGCCGCCGCGCCAAAGCCGCAGGTGTTTGGAGCCTGGTCGCCATGATCGGCATTACGGTCGCGCTGACCGCCGGCGTCGCCGAGGTCAACAAAGTGCCCACGCTTTCGCCGCCGGAGTCCTACTCGCTCAAGGGCGACATCGCGACGATTCGCTTCGACCAGATTTCGGACGGCCATCTGCATCGCTTCCAATACAAGGCCAAGGATGGCACGGTGATGCGCTTCATCATCATCAAGAAGAACGGCGGGGCCTACGGCGTCGGCCTTGATGCGTGCGAGAACTGCGGCGATGCGGGCTACTACGAGCAGGACGGCACAATCATCTGCAAGCGCTGTGATGTGGCGATCAACGTTGCCACCATCGGTTTCAAGGGCGGCTGCAATCCCATTCCATTCCCGTACCACGCGGGGCACGGCGCGATTACGATCCATACTGCGGATCTCGACGCTCTGTCCATGCACTTCCAGCATTGAAAGGAGTGAAACGATAACCATGTTTTTCCTGCGAATGATTCTGCGCTCCTTCAGCCGGCAGCTGCGGCGGCGTCTGCTTATCGCGGTGACGGTGTGCCTGTCGGCGACCATCGCGGTGGCGATGCTCGGCGTCGTTTTTGATGTCGGCGACAAGCTCAACGCTGAGCTGTCGTCCTACGGCTCGAATATCACCGTCCAGCCCAAATCCGACGCGGTCGTGTCCGACCTGTACAACACCGAGGGCGCGCAGCCCGACCCGACGTCGTTCCTGAAGGAATCGGACGTGCCGAAGATCAAAACGACCTTCTGGGCCTTCAATATCACCGATTTCGCGCCGCAGCTCAATATTCATGCCGAGGCGATGGGGGACGGTATGGGGTCTGGCGGTGCTCATTCCGATGCTGGTGCTCACTCTGGTTCGGCCGGTGGCTCTGGGGGCGGCGCTGGTACTACTGCCGCCACGGTTTCGGTGCCGGTCGTCGGCACCTGGTTCAACAAGACGCTGCACCTGCCCACCGGCGAATCGACCGTCGCAGGCGTGCAGGGCCTGCGCTCTTGGTGGAAGGTCGAGGGCAGCTGGCCCAAGGACGACAAGGCGCAGGCCATGATTGGCAAGGATCTGGCCGCACGGCTGCACCTGGGCGTCGGCGACGAATTGATGCTGCACAAGACGACCGCCACCGGCGCGCACACCATGCAAATGCTTGCCATCACGGGGGTCTACGACTCGGGCGACACCGATAACGGCTCGGTGTACATGCCGTCCGCACTGGCGCAGAAGCTGGCCGATCTGCCCGATTCGATCGACCGCATCGAAGTCAAGGCGCTGACCACGCCGGAGAACGATCTGGCACGCAAGGCGGCGAAGAACCCGGCCGCGCTCAGCCAGGAGGAATGGGAGACATGGTATTGCACCGCGTATCCCTCGTCCATCGCCTACCAGATCGAGGAGGTGCTGCCCGGCGCAGTCGCCAAGCAGGTGCGGCAGGTTTCGGCGCTGCAGGGCGATGTGATGCTCAAAACGCAGGCGGTGATGATGCTTATGACCGTGCTGAGCCTGATTGCGGCCGCCGTCGCCGTGGCGAACCTCATGGCCGCATCGATAGGCGAACGCAGCGCCGAGCTTGCGCTGCTCAAGGCCGTCGGGGCCACTGATGGCGCGGTCTCGCGGCTGATGCTCGCCGAAACGGCCGCGATTTCGATGGTCGGCGCGCTCGCCGGGGCTGGCCTGGGGTCGGCGCTGGCGCAGCTGGTCGGCCATGTGGTCTTCGGCTCCGGCATCACCATGCGGCCTATGGTCTTCGTGCTGGTGTTCGTGCTGCTGGCCGTTACGATTCTCATTGCTTCGTTCTCGTCGATTCGCTCGATTCTGAACCTGCGTCCCGCGGAGGTGCTTCATGGCCGCTGATCGTCAAACGCACAATATTGACAATGCTCACGATTCGTCGACTGGGCAGATTTCGGGCACGGCGCGGCAGAAGCGTCGCTCGGCGCGCAGCCAGCGTCGCCATGCGATGACGAATCGTCGCATGTTCTTCGTGATGCTGTTCAGCGCTGTGTTTCGCAGGCGCTCGCGGGCCATAATGGCCGTCATCGCTTCGATTGTGGGCGCTGCGACGCTGTTCTGCCTGGCGGCGGTCTGCGTCGCCGTGCCGCAGCAGATGACCGAGGACATGCGCTCCTATGGCGCGAATCTCATCGTGACGCCTGCTGCTGTGGCTGCCCAATCCCATCAGTCCGGCAGCACAGGCATCAGCGCTGCGGCGGCCAGCAAGGTCAGCGCGAAAGTGACGGCTGCTGCCCCCGCGCGCTCGGCCTCGTACCGCTACGAAAACGTGCGCATCAACGCCGCGCCCTATGTCATGGCCGGCATCGACCCCGCTGCGACGAAGACGCTCAACCGGCATTGGGATGTGGAGGGCCAGTGGCCATCCGCAGGCAGTGTGATGCTTGGTCACGACGCGGCCAACGCGCTCGGCCTCGGCGTTGGCTCATATGTCACGATTGGCTACCGTGCTGCGGATAACGGGGCGAATGGGGTGAGCGGCGCTTCCTCCGGCGACTCCTCGAACGGTCCGAACAGCACGTCTGGCAGCAGCGGCAATGCTGCTGCTGACGGCAATGCGGATAGTGGCTCCAATACAGGCGATATGTCTGGAATGTCGGGCATGAGCGGCATGTCGGGCATGTCAGGAATGTCTGGCATGGACCACAGCGCCCATAATCACGGCGGCAGTACGGGTTCCGGCAGTTCCAATGGCAGTTCTGACAGCAGCGCTACCAGCGGCAGCGGTTCGAGTAGCAATTCCTCCGGCAATTCTGACAGCTCTATCTCCGGCACCAGCAGCGGCAGCGGTTCCATCAATAATGGCACCGATGGCCGCGCCTCCACGGACATTCTGGACACCAAAGGCACGCAGTTCCGCGTCTCCGGCATCGTATCGACCGGCGGCAGCGAGGACGAGATCGTCTACGCCAAGGCCTCCGATCTGGCCGCGCTGACCGGCGTGACACGCGGTGCGGATGTCATCGAATACTCCTCGGATGCGTCGGGCAACAGCCTTACCGGCCTCGTCGCAAGTATCAACCGTGACACGGCTCTGGGCGCTAAGGCGCAGCAAGTCACCAAAATCACCTCGTCGAACCAGCGCATCATCACCATGCTGCAGACCCTGTTCTGGATCGTCTCGGTTGTGGTGCTCGTGCTGACCTTGGTCGGCGTCGGCACGACGATTTCCTCGATTGTGTCCCAGCGGCGCAATGAAATCGGCCTGCGCAAGGCTCTCGGCGCCCCTTCGCGCGGCGTCGGCTTGGAATTCCACGCCGAATCGGCTTTGTATGGGCTGCTTGGCGGGCTTATCGGCACTGGAATCGGCTACGGATTCGCGCGAGTGCTCGGCCTGACGGTATTCCATCGCGTCATTGAATTCGACTGGGCGCTCGGCGCAGCCTCGATAGCGCTAAGTGTGCTGGTGGCTGTCGCCGCCTCCATCCCACCAGTTCGACGGGCCACGCGAATCGACCCGGCAGTAGTGCTGCGGGAGGAATGAGGGGAGTAGCCATGACTATGAATAACGCATCGACCGTCGCAACCATGAACGCCGCGAAGGCAGACACAGCCACGAATACCACAGTCACGAACACCGCAACTACGAACACTGCGAAAGGAAGCGATATGCTGCTTGAACTTGACCATATCTCCAAGATCTACGGCGATCTGCACGCCGTGGACGACCTGAGCCTGACCGTGCCCGAGGGCGAATGGCTCGCCATCGTCGGCTCGTCGGGGTCGGGCAAGACCACGCTCATGAACATCATCGGCTGCATGGATGCACCTTCGCGCGGTTCGGTCGCGCTCGAAGGCCGACGGCTCGAAGACCTCAACGCCACGCAGCTGGCCGATGTGCGCAAGAACGTCATCGGGCTGGTGTTCCAGAAGTTCTACTTGGTGCCGCATCTCACCGCCGTCGAAAACGTGATGATGGCGCAGTACTACCATTCCGTCGTTGATGAGCAGCAGGCGCTTGAAGCTCTCGACCACGTCGGGCTCAAGGACCGCGCGCACCATTTGCCCGGCGAGCTGTCGGGCGGCGAGCAGCAGCGCGTGTGCATCGCGCGGGCGCTCATCAACCATCCCAAGCTGATTCTGGCCGACGAGCCGACCGGTAACCTTGACGAGACCAACGAGCGTATCGTGCTCGATCTCTTCCGCGAGCTGCACGGCCAGGGCACGACGATTATCGTCGTCACACATGACGCCCTGGTAGCTTCCTGCGCCGAGCGCGAGATTATGCTCAACCACGGCGTGCTGGTCGGCGAGCGGTGGAACGACGAACAAGCGCGGCTCGCATACGAACAGTCGGGCGGCCGCCCGGCCTTCACCGGCTCCAGCGCGCAGGATGCGCAGCACGAGGGCACGGCAGTCGATTTCTCCGACCCCACCAAAAAGGCCAAAACCGCCGGGCTGTCGGAATAAGAGGTACTCGTACTGTGGGGGGCATGCCGTTCCGCAGCGCATACAGGTGTAACTACGTTATGTGAGGCGTTAATCCGCCCTTGCGGAGGTCTATCTGCGTTATGTGAGGCGCTATTTTTCGGAAGGCCGAGTATCAGACGACTTAAACCGCCATTTTAAGCCACCGCTACTTGGGGTGTCACGGAATTAGCGCCTCACATAACGTAGATAGACCTCCGCAGCACGCCAATAACGCCTCACATAAGCGAGATAGCCCTAAGACCTTCCCATCGCGGCGCGGG
This sequence comes from Bifidobacterium tibiigranuli, assembly GCF_009371885.1. GTDB lineage: Bacteria > Actinomycetota > Actinomycetes > Actinomycetales > Bifidobacteriaceae > Bifidobacterium > Bifidobacterium tibiigranuli. Next base: position 64,813 of record NZ_QLZA01000004.1, read on the forward strand.
TGCTATAGCATGAACGCGATAAAGACATATATAAAGGAGTAGGGCATGGCGAGTAACAAGGATTCGAAGCAGGTTTCGACGATCAAAGCTGGCAAGTCGGGCAGCGCAGGCGTCAAGTCAGCCACGGTTGCCGCTGTCGGGCTGATCGCGGCCACGACGCTGCTCGCTGGGTGCGGCAGCAAGGACGCCATACCAGCCGACGGCGCATATCAGGGCAACTCAGGCGAATCGATGGCCGCGCCAAGCTCCTCGGCTTCGGCGGGCGGTACAAGCAGCGCGGGTGGTGCGGGCAATGACGCCAAGGCGCATGACACCGGCAAGTACCGCGATGGGACATACAACGTCGATAATCAGCCCGACTCGTCCGGCAAGGACACCATCGATGTGACGGTCAAGGTCGCTCAAGGCGATATCACCGGCGTCACCGTCGTCGGCCACACCTCGAACGACATCTCCAAAAAGCATCAGGCCGCATTCATCGAAGCCATCCCGGGCGTGGTGGTCGGCAAGCCGCTCAAAGGCCTCAAAGTCGACAAGGTCGCCGGCGCAAGCTGGACCACCCAGGCCTTCAACGACGCTCTCGCCAACGCCCGTACCCAAGCTTCGGTGCAGTAATGCCCCTTTCGTGACGCTGACCACCGGTAAGCGTCACGAAAAGGGCATTATTCAGGGGATACTGCCCCTTTCGTGACGGATATCACGAATCAGCGTCACAAAAGGGGCAGCCGCGGACCATTTCGCATTTCGCCCGCGATTCTAAGCTGTCCACAGTTTTTCAGGCGAGTGCGAGCGCGGGGACTGGTGCGGCGGCAATCGCCCGCGCAGCAGTACTCCGACTCCACGCAACGAGCCATTTGATAACGCATCATCACCTACTCGTATAGGCGCAGCGTCGCGTCGAAGGCATGGCGTCCTCTACGATATGGGGAGATGCCGCCTTATCAGGGAATATGGATAGGGCAAGCAGTAAACCGAATATTACAGCAGGAGAGAGGAAGAGCAATGTCGCAAGTCAATCCCGGGAAGGCCCGCCGCCGCAAAAAGACGCGGAACATCAGCATTCTCGTCATTGTGGTGCTGGTCATCGCGCTGGCGGGATTCTTCACCGTCCGCTCGCTGAATGCGAAATCGGATCAGGGGAGCGCTACGTCCGCTTCCTCGTCAGGAGTCACTGCCGATGCCGCGCTGGCGAACGATCCGGCCGTGAAGAAGCTCAATGGCACGATTAGCTTCGGCACTGAGGGAACCTACTCCCCGTTCTCATACCACGATAAGAACACCAAAAAGCTCGTCGGCTACGATATCGAAGTGGCGCAGGCAGTGGCCGACAAGCTGGGCGTGAAGTCCAAATTCGTCGAGACCCAGTTCGATGGCATTTTCGCAGGCTTGGAAAGCAACCATTACGATGGCATCGCGAACCAGGTCGAATCTACTCCGGAGCGCCAGCAGAAGTACGAGCTGAGCGACCCGTACACGGTGTCCTATCCGGTGGTCATCACGCGCAGCGACAACACGTCGGTCACGTCCATCGATGACATCTCGGGAAGAACCGCCGCGCAGACTGAAGGCTCGAACTGGAATCACATCGCAACGGAGCACGGTGCCAAAATACAGACGGTTCCCGGCTTCTCCGAGTCGATGAACGCCATCGAGCAGAAGCGCGTGGAGCTGACCGTCAATGACAAGCTGGCGGCGAAGGACTACTTCAAGACCACCGGTAACAAGAACGTGAAAATCGCAGCCACCGATACCTCCACCAAGCTCGAGATGAGCTTCGCCTTCAACAAGGGTTCCGGCCTTTCCAAGCCGGTGAACAAAGCGCTGAGCGAGCTGAGCAAGGATGGCACTTTGGCGAAGATCGGCACGAAGTACTTCGGCGAGGACGTCTCCAAGTAGTGCTTTCCAGTATTGTTGCTGCGCTTTGCTGGTCGCCTATATAGATGAAAACGTGCGGCCGACGATGGCGGTAGGCGGCACTGTTTAGACAGTGACGCGCAGATGGCGATCGTACCGAATCTGCGAAAACCGGAAAACCTATAACTACATAATTATTCGGACCAGCTTCAAGGAGCGCATGTGCAGATATTCGATCGGCCGCTCGCCTCGTCATCGTGGTGGCCGCTTGTGCTCAAGGGGGTGACGACCTCGCTGCCGATGGCGGTGATCTCCTTCGCCATCGGGCTGGTGCTTGCCGTGCTCGTCGCCGTCGCCAAGCTCTCCCACTCCGCCATTCCGAAGGCGATTGGCACGGCTTTCGTCTCCATCATCCGTGGCACGCCGCTGCTGATCCAGCTGTATTTGCCGTTCTATGTGCTGCCTGCGCTGACGGGTGTGACCGTGCCGCCGCTGGTCAGCGCGGTGCTTGCGCTGTCGCTCAACGTGGCGGGCTATGCCGGCGAGACGATACGCGGCTCCATCATCTCCGTGCCAGCCGGGCAGTGGGAGGCGGCGCATACCATCGGTCTGAATCGCATCCAGTCCATGCGGCGCATCATCCTGCCGCAGGCGCTGCGGCTGTCCGTGGCCCCGCTGGCGAATACCTTCATCGGACTGGTCAAGGATACTTCGCTGACCTCCATCGTCATGGTGACCGAAATGCTGCGCACGGCGCAGGAAATCGCCACGCCGACCTATGAGTTCACGACGGTTTACATCGTTGCCGCAGTGATCTACTGGATTATCTGCACGCCGCTGTCATTCGGTCAGCAGCGCTTGGAGACATATCTGGGCAGGAAATATGATTCGAACGCGCGATAACGAAGCCAGCGAAACCGGCGAAACCAGTAAATCTACGGATGCTACGTGCGGTGCGCACGGCGCGGCTCACTTCGCGCATGGAAGCAACCGCGGACAGAGCGGCGAAAGGACACGTATGGAAACCGACGCGACAGGTGAATCGGATGTGCTGCTGCAGGTGAATGATCTGCATAAGGCCTTCGGCGATCAGGAAGTGCTCAAAAACGTGAGTTTCCAGGTCTTGCAGGGCACGGTTTCGGTGCTGATCGGGCCGTCCGGCTCGGGCAAGACCACACTGCTGCGCAGCATCGCAGGCTTGGAAGTCCCCGACGCCGGTACGATTGCCATCGACAGCGTGCGGGTTGATTATGCGCAGCATCCGGGCGAGAAGCAGCTGCGCAAGCTGACCGCGAAGATCGGCTTCGTGTTCCAGCAGCATAACTTGTTTCCGCATATGACGGTTTTGGAAAACATAACGGAGGGCCCGATTGTCGCGCAGCATCGCTCCCCCGAAGAAGCGGACACGGAGGCCATCGCCTTGCTGGCGCAATTCGGACTGCAAGGCCGGGAGGAATCGCGACCGCACGAGCTTTCCGGCGGCCAGCAGCAGCGTGTCGGCATAGCGCGGGCCGTAGCGCTGCACCCGCGGCTGCTGCTCTTTGATGAGCCCACGTCTGCGCTGGATCCGGAAGTCGTGAGTGACGTGCTTACGGTGATGCGCGATTTGGCTGACGACGGCTGGACCATGGTGGTGGTCACGCACGAGATGGCGTTCGCGCGGCAAGTGGCGGATCATGTGGCCTTCCTCGACGGCGGGGTCATCGTGGAGCAGGGCAAGCCGGAGAACGTGTTGGAGCATCCGCAGGAGGCTCGCACGCAGGAGTTTCTCAGCCGCATTCTGAACCCGCTGGCGGCGCATTAGAAGCTGCGCCGTGCTGGGGGTTTGTCGACGCATTGCGGTGGTACGTATCATGCATGCATAAACATGTAGGTACTCTTGGCAGGGAATACAGACTGGCAGCAAACGAGCAACCGGAGGAATGTCATGAGCGCGAAGCAGCAGGCTGACGTCGATCTTCTGACGTGGGCCGACCCGTTCTACCCCGATGGGCGGCTGCCGGCGAGCGTGCTTGAAGCCTTGCGCAGCGAGCGGGTTGCGGCATGCGGCGCGCACTATGGCGATGTGGCAGGATTGCCCAGTTTGCGTCAGGCTGTGGCGGGTCGGCTTGCTGCGGTTTTCGGATATCCCATTGTGTGGGAGAGCCAGGTGCTGATTACGCCCGGTTCGGCCAGCGCGCTGTATCTGGCGGTGTCGCTTCTTGCCTCTCCGGATTCGGAGGTTCAGGGCGATGACAGTGGCAATGGTGATGTTCGCGGTGGCGAGCATGGTAGCGATATGTGTGACGGCAAGCAGAGTGTTGCGGCGTCCGATACTGGACTGCGCCGCGAGGTCATCGTGCCCGATCCCGGATTCCCCAATAACGCCCACGACTGCGCGGCGCATGGTTTGACAGCTATTCCTTTGACGCTTGATGCCGAGAACGGGTACCAGATCACCGTGGAGCAGTTGGAGCGTGTGGTCAGCGAGCGTACCTGCGCGATCATGGTCACGAACCCGGCGAATCCGACCACCACGGTGCTGACTCGGGAATCGTGCGAGGCCATCGCGCAGGTTGCCGAGCGGCACAATCTCACGGTCATCAATGATGAGGCTTTCGCTGATCATATGCTTGACGGTCGTGAATTCCTTAGCGTGGCCGCGCTGCCTTCGCTCCGCGACCGGTGCATCACGATACGCTCCTTCTCCAAAGGCTACGGGCTCAGCGGCTTGCGGGTCGGGTGCATGGTTGCTCCCGCATCAGTGTTCGATGCTGCTGTTGAACTAGCCGACGACTTGTATGGCGCAGCCGGAACCATCGACCAGATTGCCGCCGAGGCAGCGCTACGCGATTCGCAGCTCCTCGATGAGATCGGCAAGGAATTCCAGGCGCGTGCGCAGCTGGTGCGCGATATCGTGGGTGGGGTGGATTGCGTCCGGGTTGAGCCGATTGAAAGCGGTTTCCTTTCGTGGATTGACGTCAGCCGATTAGGCGGTGGCGACGTCGTTGCCGCAGCGCTGCGCGATGCCGGAATCGCGGTGCAGCCCGGTTCGCATTACGGGCCAGTGGGCGCGAGCCATATTCGCATCAGCCAGGGCGCCTATCGTGACCGCCATCGCGTCGAGGGCGTCTTGCGCCGACTTGCCGAGGTGCTGCGGTCATTGCCTGTGCTTCCGGTGTTGCCGGTGCAGTGACCGATGACGCGAGTGCGGGTGGCCTCTGGCTTCGCGTATGTTGTCGTTTTTGTGTGGGGTGAGATGTCGAGATTTCCGTTCTACACGCGTATCTGCGTTGTGTGTGGCGTTAACTCGACCTTGCTTAGGTCTATCTGCGTTCTGTGAGGCGCTAATCCTGTGGCACCCCGAATAGTGCTGGCTGAAAATGGCGGTTTTGGAACGTCTGGTACTTGGGTCTCTTCGAAATAGCGCCTCACACAACGCAGATAGACCTCCGCAGCACCCCAATAACGCCTCACACAAGCGAGATGCACGGCTGCTCGGGGATTGCTCGGTGATTGCTCAGGCACGGCAGCAAGGTTTTTGGTGTTTCGGTCCTCTTCGGAAGATGAAAATATCCCATTCGCGCAAACCCTACCCAAACGCGGGCGCGGATAGCCCCTCCGTCTCAATGTGACGAATGAGTTATGCGAATGATCGGTTTTGGAAACATAAGCTCACTAGACTCTAGTCTAGATTACGTTCCACAAACGGCCGCGTATTTCGGCTGTGCAGTCGCAGGGCTGCTCGGCGCAATCCGTGAAGCAATTCACGCAGACAATCCGCAAAGACAATCCAATAACGCAATTGAGTGACACAGCTGATCGGCCCGCCCGATCTCTGCACAACCGCATCATCCGAGACGCGCCCGCTGCCGTTGCGGCGACTAGGTGCGACTGGGTGCGAAAGGAGCACGGGATGAAACTATCCGACACCGGCTTGAGCGAGCAGGAGCTCAAGGATATGGCGAAAACCTACATGATCGAGACCTACGAGCGCTACGATTTCGTGGCTGAGCGGGCCGAGGGCATGTATCTCTATGACCCGCAGGGCAACGCGTACCTTGATTTCTACGGCGGCATCGCGGTGAACAATGCGGGCAACTGCAATCCGAAGGTGGTCGCGGCCCTGCGCGAGCAGGTGAGCGACATCATGCACACCTTCAACTACCCGTACACGATTCCGCAGGTGCTGCTCGCCAAGCAGGTGTGCGAGGCCTCGGGCTTCGACAAGATCTTCTTCCAGAATTCCGGCACCGAGGCGAATGAGGTGGCTATCAAGCTGGCTCGCAAATATGGCATCGATCATTTCGGCAAGAATAAGTTCGAGATTCTTTCGGCGCTCAACTCCTTCCACGGCCGCACCTTCGGCTCACTGGCGGCCACCGGCCAGCCCGGGTCGCTCGCGCAGGACGGTTTCGGCCAGATGACGCCGGGATTCGCCTATGCCAAGTTCAACGATCTGGATGATTTCAAGGCGAATGTCACCGAGAACACCATCGCCATCATGATCGAGCCGGTGCAGGGCGAGGGCGGCGTGAACCCGGCGACGCCGGAGTTCATCGAAGGACTGCGGACGCTGTGCGACGAGAAAGGCATACTGCTCATCTTCGATGAGGTGCAGACCGGCTGGGGCCGCACCGGCTCGATCTTCGCCTGGCAGGGCTACGGCGTCAAGCCGGACATTCTTACTATGGCCAAGGGCCTCGGCGGCGGCGTGCCGATCGGCGCGATGGTCACCACCGATGCCATCGCCGCAGCGCTGACCCCGGGCACCCACGGCAGCACCTTCGGCGGCTCGCCGATGTGCACGGCCGCAGCGCTGGCCGAAACCAGTGAAATCATCGAGCGCGACCTGCCGGCGAACGCCAAGACGCTGGGCGAGTACATGATCGAGCGCGGCCGTGAACTGCCGCATATCAAGGAGTCGCGCGGGCGCGGCCTGCTGGTCGGCTTCGAGTTCGACAGCACCATCAACGCAGTGGACGTCAAGCACGCGGCGCTCAAGCGCGGCTTGCTGACCACCGCCATCGGCGATTCGATCATCCGCTGCATCCCGCCGCTGATCGTCACCAAGCAGCAGGTGGACGAGGCCATCGGCATCCTTATCGACGCGGTGAACGCCGTCGCAGCGGGGGAGGAGTGAGCGCGAGCCTTGCGAGGTGACTCACACTTTTCTGGCAAGTCTGAAAAAGTGTGAGTCGGTATCTCGCAATGAGGTCAAAGATGAAGTCGAAATGACCGGGGCGATGTCTGGCACCGGAAGGACGAACAAAACCGGGCACGCCATACACGCCTTTTGCTTTCCCAATGTGGTGGGCATGTGTCGGTTATGTAACAACTAGACTACGAACTAAACCATAGTTCACTTTTGTTTTACGTCGTCGCAAACAATGGTGTGAATAGCTCCTCTATTACTTAATGACAAGAACATCAACAACATACCGTTCGAACGGCGTTGAGGCGTTCCGTGTCAGCACGCATGTCAGCATCGTGCCAAGTGGTGCCAGGCGGCTTAAAAGGCCAAGGCGACACAGCAGCACAATCGGTACGGCACGAGGCGCAGCGCACAGCGCGACCGATGCAGCAGTATGCAGCGGGCACGCAGCAGGAAAGCAGCCGCGAACGGGGGCAGGAGGAAGGTGGCCTGGCGCTTGAGGAGCGACTAAGCCGCAGTCAATGCGCGGGAGGGGTCAATGCCACCTATTGTCACCCATTGCCACTCATCACCGCTCATTCGTTGAAACTGTACAACTTAAAGTTTAAGGAGAGCTTATGGAACCGATTCTTGTGGTTCTGCGCGGATTGCCGCTGACGCTGCTCATTACTGTAGTGGCCTTCGCCATTGGTGCGGTGCTTGGCATTCCGCTGGTGCTTGGGCTGCGTACGGTCGTCGCCCCTGTCCGATGGCTGTCTCGGCTGGCTGTGGATCTGCTCCGAGGCGTGCCAATGATCGTGTGGCTGTTCGTCCTCAAATTCGGTCTCTCCACGCCCGCGTTCCGGCTCAGCTCGTTGGAAGCGGCGATATTCGGACTGGGGATTATTTCCGCTGGGTACTTGGCCGAGATATATCGCGGCGGCATACAATCCGTGCCGCGCGGCCAATTCGAAGCCTCGCAAGCCTTGGGAATAGCCGGGCCGATATCATTCCTGCGCATCATCGCCCCGCAGGCCGCGCGCATCGTCAGCCCGTCAATCGCCACCTATCTGATCGGCCTGCTCAAGAACTCATCCATCGCCTCCACCATCGTGGTCAGCGAAATGGTGTTTCAGGCGCAGTCCTACGCGAGGCAGAATCCGACCATCGCAGGCATTCTGCCATATGCGATTGCTGGCCTGCTCTACATCGTGCTGAGCGTGCCGGTGGCGATGTTCTCAAGAATCCTGGATGAACGTCTTCGCAAGGCGGTGATTTGATGACAACACCATTGCTTACCTCATGGGGCCAGTACCTTCCCCCGCTGCTTTCCGGTCTCGTGCAGAGCGTGTGGCTGGCGGTGGCGGCCATCGTGATCGGCCTGCCGCTCGCCTTCCTCTTCTGCACGATGGTGATGTCCGAGAACCGCCTGATTGGCGCATTGGGCTTGGTCATCGTCGAGATCGGGCGCGGCATGCCTGCGCTGGTCATTCTGTACTTGGTCTATTACGGCCTGCCACGCTTCGGCATCAGCTTGGCCAATGTGGCCGCGGCCATCATCGCGCTCGCGTGGAACTACTCCTGCTACTGCTCGGAGATCATCCGTGGCGGCATCCAGTCGGTGCCGCGCGGCCAGATTGAAGCGGGCAATGCGCTCGGCTTGGATTCCCGGGTCACTTTCCTTCGGGTCATCGTGCCGCAGGGCCTTCGCTCCGCGATTCCCGGTCTGCTCGGGCAGTCGATCCTGGTGTTCCAGGACACATCGCTGGCCTATACCATCGCCGTGCCTGAGCTGATGAAGCAGGCATATTCGCTGGGCGGCGAGAACTACCAGTACCTGCGGGTTTTCGTGCTGACTGGCTTGGTGTATGCGGCCGTGACACTGCCTGCCACTTGGATCACCGTGTGGATGGAGAGGAGACTCGGCAAGTCCTATTAACCCCGATTCGCGGCTGCCCGCGATGCGCTTTGCGAGGCGGGCGGGCGCGGTCTGCAACAGCGTCACATACACAGCAATATGCAAGGCCATCGTGGCCGAACCCACGATTTTGCCACGATGACAATGCAAATAGCAACACACAGCAAACAGAAAGAAGTGCACCATGAAACATTCTCGAATCGTCAAGGGCATCGCCCTTGCTTGCGCCGCAATCATGTCCTTCGGGGCGTTGTCGGCCTGCGGCGGGTCGTCGTCAGGCTCCAGCTCTAAATCTTCGATTACCACCGTGACCTCTGGCAAGCTCACCGTCGGCGTCATCGATATCCCCCCCTTCTCCAGCTATAACAGCGGCAATCCCAAGGGCATCGATGTTGAAATCATCAAGAAGATTGCCAAGGACAACAATCTGACGCCGGTATGGCAGCAGGCCACTTACGCCGATGCGGTGCAGTCGATTTCCAGCGGCATCATCGATGTGGCAATCGGCACCATCGACGCGACCGCGAAGCGCAAGCAGGCGGTCGATTTCTCGGCCTCCACCTACTTGGATGGCTTGGGCATCGCCGCGAAGGCCTCGAAGAACATCACCACCATCGCCGATCTGGAAAAGCTTGGCTCGGTCGGTACGGTTGACGGGTATCTGTGGGTCGAAGACCTGCGCACGATATTGGGCAGCAAGCTCAAGACCTACCCGAGCTCGGTGGAGCTGAAGGCCGACTTCGATGCCGGGCGACTCGATGCGGCCATTGACGCATACGGCGTGCAGGTGCCGCAGTTCAAGGGCGACTCCTCGATTAAAGTGGCGCTGGCCAATGAGCATCCGGACAAGCGCGTGCGCTCCACCGTGCAGGCTCCAGAGGCGGCCTTCCCCTTCACCAAGGGTAACGAATCGCTGGGCAAGGCGCTCGACGCAGGTATCACGTCGATGCGTGCTGATGGCTCCATCAAGAAGCTCATCACCGACGCAGGGCTGTCCGAGGGGCTGGCCAAGGTGGCCGACAAGCAGTACATCGTGCCGCTGAACTGACGCCATCCGCGCCTTCAAGCAGCTGCTCGGCCTTGTCTAGTTTCGTTGTACGGCAGGCCGGGCGGCGCGGGGCGCGCTATACGCGGCATTTCAGCGTCATAACCGGGCAAATACAATCGAAGGAGAATGATGACCGCAGAACAGAAGCCAGCCAGCGACTACATGTTGGAGCTTGGCGCGATAACGAAATCATATGGTGGCAACACGATACTTCACGGCGTCTCGCTTCGTGTCGCGCGCGGCGAAGTCTGCTCCATCATCGGCCCTTCGGGCGCCGGAAAGTCCACGCTGCTCAGGTGCATCAACCTGATCGAGCAGCCTGATTCGGGCAATATGCTGATGGACGGGGACTTCTTCGAGCTCTCGCAGCGGCTGAGCAAGTCCGATCTCATGGCGCTGCGTCGCAAGTGCGGTATGGTGTTCCAGTCCTTCAACCTCTTCCCGCATATGACCGTGCTGCAGAACATCACCTTCCCGCAGCGCCATGTGCTCGGCAAGGACGAGGACTCCGCCAGAGAATCTGCTCTGGCGCTGCTCGACCGCGTGGGTCTGAAGAACAAGGCCGATTCGCATCCGGGGCAGCTTTCCGGCGGGCAGCAGCAGCGCGTGGCGATCGCCCGCGCGCTGGCGTTGGAACCGCAGCTCATGCTGTTCGACGAGCCGACGTCCGCCCTTGACCCCGAGCTGGCGCATGAGGTGCTTGAGGTGATGCGCGAGCTGGCTGAAAGCGGCATGACCATGGTCGTGGTGACCCACGCGATGAACTTCGCCCGCACGGTGGGCAGTCATCTGGTCGTGATGGCCGATGGCGCGATTATCGAAGAGGGCGTGCCGGAGGAGATCATGTCGAACCCCTCAAAGGAGCGCACGAGGCAGTTCCTCAGTGTTGTAGAGCACTGAGGGTTGTGAAGCACTGAGCGGCGTAGAGCGCTGGTGATTGATGCTGACGGCCGACGTGATTGAGAGATCACGTCGGCCGCCAGCGTTGTCAGCGACCGCTGCATATCTTGAGCGCGACTTTTCTGAATAGGTGTAGGTCGGTTTGGGCCTTGTTGTGTGGGTGTATCGGTCTTATTTGGGACAGGCTGGCGAAGTATGGTTTTAAGTTTTTCGGGGGAGGGGTGTTTCTGCGCAAATCACTAGGTAGATTTCGATGTATACTAGACACATGTCTACTTATTAGAGAGACTGCCCCGTTCTGCGGCTTGCGGCCTGCGCGGCCTGTGATTTATGGCTCGGCTCAGCTCGGGTCGGCGCAGAACGGGGCCGCGGCGAGTCGTAGGAGGTCGGGATGCTTGAGACTGTTGAAATGGGATCGTTGCGCGTGTCCCGCGTCGGCTTGGGTTGCATGCCGTTGACGATGACGTATGGCCGGCCTAGCCCGCAGTCTGCAGTGGAGACGGTGCATGCGGCGCTTGATGCGGGTGTCACGCTGTTCGACACGGCGGACATGTACGGGGTGGGTGCCAACGAACGGCTGCTGGGGCGGGCGTTGGGCGGGCATCGCGACGAGGTGACGATTGCCACGAAGCTGGGGATTGTGGCGCTGCCCGGCGTGGGGATTCCGGTGGGGCTGAATGCGCGTCCGGAGCGGGTGCGCAAGTGCGTGGAGGGTTCGCTGCGCCGGCTTGGGACCGATCGTATCGACTTGCTGTACCTGCATCGGGTGGATCCGTCGGTGCCAATCGAGGAGACGATTGGCGCGATGGCGGAGCTGGTGAGCGAGGGCAGCGTGCGCGAACTGGGCGTGTGCGAAGTAACTGCGGAGCTGCTGGAGCGGGCCAATGCGGTGCACCGGCTTGCGGCGTTGCAGTCGGAGTGGTCGCTGTTCAGCCGGGATGTCGAATCCGGGCCATTGCAGGCCGCTCGCCGTCTCGGGCTGGCCGTCGTGGCTTATAGTCCGCTGGGAAGAGGCATGCTGACCGGCGATCCGGGGTCGACAACGCGGCTGTCGTTGCTGGATGTGCGTAGATTCCTACCTCGGTGGCGGGGAAAGAATCTGCAGCGCAATCTCGATATGGTAGAAGTCGTCCGCAACGTCGCGGATGCCCATAGCTGCACGCCAGCGCAGGTCGCGCTGGCATGGCTGCTGAACAAGGGGCATGACGTGGTGCCGATTCCGGGAACGTCGAGCCCGCGGCATCTGCGGGCCAATCTTGCGGCCCTCGATGTCATGCTTACCAAGCAGGACACCGCGCGGCTTGACCGGCTTGAGGCCCACGGGGCGCGGGCGAGGGCTTCGGACGCAAGAAGCCCCTGTGATGCGGTCGGTTCGCAGGCAATCAGCTAGCTGGACCAGCAACCAAGGTCACCAGATCGGCGATGAGTTCCGCATCGGTATCCCATCCGACCAGCGCCGCCCGCCCGGGCAGGCAGACGATGCCGTGCAGGCCGCACCAGAACATTCGCGCAGCGGCGTGCGGCTCCAACGGCGCAGGACAGGCGGAAATGAGCGCTACGGCCGTCGCGAACAGCCCCACTCCGGGCAAGTCGTCCCGCTCGGAGGCCACTAGGGAGCTGTCGAACATGGCATGGTAGGCCACGAGATTCGACAGTCCTTGCTCCACGTAGCGTGCGGCGAGCGTCTCCAGCTGGCTGCGGGCCTTCGACGGCGTGAGATGCTCTGTTGCTATCCCGTCGCACAGCGCGGCGGAGAAACGCTCGAACCGGTGGGTGAGCACTTCCCCGAGCAGGGCTTGGCTGTTTGCGAAGTGCTTGTAGGGAGCCATCGGGGAGACTCCGGCCCTGCGGGCCACCTGGCGCAGGGATATCACGTCGGGGGATATGCCTTCATCCAGCAGGCCGTCGGCCGCATCGAGCAAGTCCTCTCGCAGCCGCCAGCCCTCGCCCCGCCGGTTGCGCACGCGATGCGCGCTGTCTGGGGCGTCCGGGGTGTCCGTGCGATGAGGGCTTTGATTCGTTGCAATGGTCACATCATCATTATAAACTAGACATATGTCTACTTATCTTGATAGGTCTCACACCAAGGGTGCCCGACCGAGTCCGAGGGCCGTCCTCGCGGTCGTGTGCATCTCGACGTTCATGCTCCTGCTCGACACGACCGTGGTGAATCTGGCCTTAGCCGATTTGCAATCGAGCCTGCATGCCTCTCTAGGCCAGCTCCAATGGGTCGTCGACGCCTACCTGCTCACCTTGGGAACCTTCCTCCTGCTGGCTGGCGCGGCTGGCGACCGCTATGGGCAGACGCGATTGTTCCGCGCCGGACTGGTCGTATTCACTCTCGGTTCCTTGGCATGCAGCCTGGCACCCAGCGTCGGCATGCTTATCGCCGCCCGTGCCGTACAAGGAATCGGCGGTGCGCTGCTGCTGGGCATCGGGCTGCCCATGCTGCGTCGCACGTTCACCGGTGCCGAGCTGAACCGTGCTGTCGGGCTGTTCGGCGCATCCATCGGGTTGGCCACCGCAATCGGGCCGCTGGTCGGCGGCGGCCTCACGGACATGTTCGGCTGGCGGGCCATCTTCGTCATCAATGTTCCCATTGGCATCGCCTGCCTGATTCTTGCGCTGATTCGGCTCGCAGGCAGTCGTGCCGGCGTCAAAGCTCCGCTCGATATTCCTGGCGCAATCCTGCTTGGGCTGAGCCTGGCCGCGCTTATCTTCGGGCTTATCGAAGCGAATATGGAACGTTGGGATTCCCCGCAGGTGCTCGCCTCGCTCATTGTCTCGGCGGGAGGGTTCGCAGCCCTCATCGTCATTGAAACCCGGCGTTCTGCACCGCTCATACCCCGCCAACTCATAAGGCAACCCCAATTTATCGGGGCGTCCGTCACCGCCTTTGTGAGCAATGGCCTGCTGGTCGGGGCGTCCGCGATCGTCGCCCTCTACTTCCAGAACGTTCTCGGCGAGTCGCCGATGGCAGCCGGACTGAGGTTTCTATCCCTGAGTCTCGCCGCCTTCCTTGCCGGAATTTTGGGCGGCAGGAAGCCCTTCGCATCCATTCCCCTCACTGCCCAGATGATCGCTTCGCTTGCAGCCACGTCGGCCGGGATCGGGTGTCTGTTGCTTGCGGGGCCGGAATATGGCACCGCTGGTCACCATTCCGGCTTTCGCGCTGGCTGGACTGGGAATGGGCATCGGCAGCGTGAGCCTGTCCCGCATCGCCCTCGACGCCGCCGAACCAGACCAAGCGGGAGTGTCGGCAGGCGTCGTCAACACTATGCGTCAAATCGGCGCATCTGTAGGAGTCGCCGCCTTCGGCACTATTTTCGCGCATGCTGCCACGGCTCGACTGACTGCCCTCTTCGTCCATACGCCGATTCCTGCGGGCCTCGATGCCACGAACCTGACTGCCGCCGTCGCCTCCGGTGCCGGAACCCAGCCGCTCCGTGACTTCCCTAGCCATATGGTTGCGTTGCTCGAACCGCTGCTGACTGCCGCCAGCCGGTACGGGATGAATGTTGTTTTGGGCACTGCTGCGGCTGTTGGATTCCTCGTCGCCGTCGTCATCACGATCGATCATGTCATCAGACGGCGCTCGCGTCGTGCCGAATGACAACAGCTGCGTAAACTCGGGAGCTTGGACTGAGCAGCCTTCTTTGGCATCGTGAATGACCCGCGTTGGGAAGAAGTGCGCGGGAAAGCCGCAAGCTTATGGCTCAAGCAGGAGCGTCAGCAGGTCTTTCAACTGCGCTCGCTGCTTGGCGGTGAGCTGGTGGCCGAACGCTGCATCGCCGGAGATGGCTGCCGCTAGTTTCGTGCGCAAGGCTGCGCCGGCATCTGTGGCGGCGATGAGTTTGACCCGGCGATCGCTCCCTGTTGTGCGCGTGGCGAGGCCATATTCGGCAAGCTGATCAGCCAGTGACGTGACGTACGAGGGGTCGCAGCCAAGCTGTTCGGCGATGTGGCGCATCGAGCGCGGCTCATCAAGCAGCAGGAGCGCGCGGCACAGCGTGATGGGGATGCCGAAGCCGTGCGCCGATTTGGCGAATCCCTGCCGGGCGTTCGTTGCCGCCTGTACGACGAGTCGAGCCAGCTCGCGCGATTCCTGAGGTGTTGGAGTGTCTCCCGTGCGTTGCGCAATTACCATGCTTCGATATTACGCGAAGCATAAATAGTTGATTAGTCAAGTTTTGACTTATATAATATTGAGTATGTTGAGTTTGGCATTGCAGAATCGGGTATTGGCGAATTCAGCACTGTTGAAATAAGCACTGCTGAAATAGGCACTGTTGAAATAAGCAACGTTGAATTGAACTCTGTTGGATCAAGCACTGTTGAATCAGGCACTGTTGGATCAAGCACTGTTGTATGAGATACCGCTGAATGTGAACATACATCAGGCGACGGAAGGAACCTACCATGACAGCAAGCATTACGCCCGCGAATTCCCCGACACCGAAGCGCTCATTCGGTCTGTTCCGGCTCATTGCCGCAGCGGTTATTGCGGCCATCGCCAACTTCGTCGTGTTCTTCCTCTCAGGCGCAACCGGCACCACCATTACGACCTTCGGCAAGCCCATGGGTGCCTACGAGCCGATTGTCGCATCCCTTGTCCCGATTGTGCTTGCCGGGCTGATCGTCTGGCTGTTACTGCCTTACTGGCGTTGGGCCGGCAGGATTGCTCCGGTGGCTGGAGGCATCGTGGCAGCGCTTACGGCGATTGCGCCGCTCACCATCGTAGGCGGCGCATCCGGCCTGTGGCTTGCGCCGATGCACATCATCGCCGGAGCGGCATGGTACTTAGGTACGCGCCCGCAGCACCTCAAGTAGGGTCTGGCATTTGCGGACGCGATCCCGAGTGACCTGCGCGGCGTACCTTTCCGTCTCTTCCCAGTATGCTCCGCACGCATCGCACTGATAGAAAGTCGCATGCTCCGGCGCGCAGCTAAACAATTCCTGCGGATGCGAGCCGGACAGCCACTACTGCCTACAGATCTTGCATCCTTGGTCATCGAATTCTGTCATGACAGCATCCTAACGATTGTCTTCTCGCCATGAAGCCGAGGCAGACTTCGCAATGGTGAAGCGTCACTGGATGGTGAGGTTGAAGGCCTTGTCGATGCGCTGATTAACAGAGTCTAGGTGCTGGTTGACGACATCGAAATGGCGGTTGACAGAGTCGAAACGCTGGTTGACGACATCGAAACGGTGATTGATGGCGATGAGCTCATTGCTGAGTTTCGCATTCGTGGCCTGAATCTCGCTGCTGAGTTTAGCGTCTAGGGCTCGAATGTCACTGCTGTTTTCATCGATGCGTTTGCCGAGATTGGTCTCGACGCTGTCGATACGCTTATTGAGACTGTCTTCGACTCCGTCGATGCGTTGGCCCAGTCTTCGGTTGCCGGTTAGGACGAGTCTGGCCAGAGCCGCGCTGACAGCGAGCAATGCCGCGATGGTGGGGATGCTGTTGATGAGCATGTTCATGGCCGGGTTCCTTTCGTATGCCTTCCAGCATAGGTGATTGCTGCTACCTACGCTATCGGCCGGGTTCGCGACCATGCAAGCGGAACAGGGTTATGTGGTCGAACGCTCGGACTTATCCACACCGTCGGCGTGTCGCGGATAGCACAGTGTGGATAACCCGGCTGTGTATAACCCAACGCGCCATAGCTGCTGCGTCATTCTCTGTATAAAGCCAACCGATTGTCTCGATTCTTCACGAAGAATGCACAACGATGTGTAAAGGGGTTATTGAGCAGTTGAAAAAGGGAAGAGCATGATCGCTGACTCGCTGAATGACGCGCTTCCGATCTTCTGCGCACCGGGGGAGCCGAGTCGATCTTCGAAGCTTCGTAGAGCGAAGCGTGCGCAATCGACCCTTGTATCTTGATTTGTCGTACCGTAGCATAATTTCGTAGCGGAAATCATCCGCTACATAACAAAAATTATCAATTACACAACAGAAAAATATCTATTACACAACAAAAATATATCCATTACATAACAAAATCTACTCACTACACAACAAAAACAAGGGAGTTTTTAATGCGTACGCTATGCTCAAAACGCAGAATACTCGGTGCCGGAGTCAGTTTCTTCGTCACTGCCATTGTGCTGGCGCTGATTTCGCCGTTCGCCCATTCGCAGCCGTTGCCCAATCAATCAACTGACGATATGGCCGTGACTGCGCAGGCGCCGCCGTTGCCAAACATCCGTTCAGGGCAGCAGGGAATCGACCCTGCGGGCTATTGGACCGAAGAGAAAACGCGCAATGCCATCCCGGCTGATGACGCGATTACCGAAGACGAGCAAAAAAGCTCCGTTGATCGTAACAATGGCAATAATGGCAACGATAATAACAACGGTTCTTCGGGCGAAATCATGCAAGGAAAAGACGTAACGCAGCCATCCGCGCCACTTGAATCGGATCAATAGTCCAGCTCGGGCGCGAACGTCCCAACGAACGTAGGAAAAGTGTTTTACACATATCGAGGTTCGAACTATGTGTGCTCGGGCTCTGCGATCAATAGCCCGAACAAAAGCGTGGTCTCGACCGCAGCGCATTGCGTGCATGACGGCGCGCATCAGGGATGGCATACCAACATAGCCTTTGCCCCGGCGTATTACAATGGAGTGTCCAGATACGGCCTGTGGAACTGGAACAATGCGATAACATTCAAGGAATGGATTAACAATTCAGATAACAGCAGAGACCAGGCCTTCTTTACTGTCCACAATCGCAATGGCCGATCGCTGGTGAATACGGTGGGCGGCAATGGCCTCTCGTATAACTATGGACAGCGGCAGAACAATGTTCGCATTTGGGGCTGGCCGACCGATCCGCCGTATACCGGCCGTATCCCGCACTACTGCGAGGGCAAAACGTATAGGCGTTTTCAGTGGAGCAGCGACATGCGCATGGAGTGCGGTATGGGAGGCGGCGCCAGCGGAGCCCCGTGGTTGATTTCCCGTACTGACGCCAATCGAGGGCAGGTGTTCGGCGTAACCTCTCGCCGAACGGGTTCCGGCACCCCGAATGTGCTGTCAACGCCTTTCGATGACGCTGTTGCGAAAATCTTCAAAGACATTGGATGATGCTTACGATGGTTTCTGATTCCATCCCCTGTTAATGCCGTAAGGCCCCCGAACTGCTGAGGTTCGGGGGCCTTACATGTTAATGGACAAGATGTGCGCTTCGCATTCAGTCACATCATCAGATCGATGCGCACTATGGCGGTCCGACTTTGCATAGTGCGCAGAAAACGCACATTTCGTGTTATATCGTCATGAAGGATAATCGTTGGGATTCCAACGTTCCTATGCTAGAAAGCTACCATGCACAGTGTGCGTTTCGATCGCACTACGCCAACGGGGGTTGCAGTAGTGCGGGTCCCGCCGTGGCGCCTCCACGGGTCCAGCAGCTGACCGCCTGAGCAGGATGTATCACCCTTAGGCTATTCTCAGGAAACTGTACATTTTGACGCAGGCGAACGGTGGACCAACAACGTAGTGGTGCATCCGGCGACGGTGTCGAGCCAGTGCCGGCCCAAGTCCAAAGGAGGACGCATCTCTTATGAGTCAACACACAGCAGTCACCCCTGACCTCTCCGGAGGCGATTCCAGGGGAGTCATCCGAATCGCCTCGGTCGCCGCTCTCGGCGGTCTGCTCTTCGGCTACGACTCCGCCGTCATCAACGGCGCGGTCTCGGCCATCGGTGAAGTCTGGCACATCGGCGCGGGAGCCCTCGGCTTTGCCGTCGCCGCGGCGCTCATCGGCGCTGCGATCGGCGCGATGACCGCCGGGCGCGTCGCTGACCGGGTTGGCCGACTGATGGTGATGAAGATCGCAGCCCTGCTCTTCATCCTCAGTGCCATCGGTTGTGTGCTGGCCCCCGAGACCACCGCCGGACTCGTGATATTCATCGTCTTCCGTATTATCGGCGGGGCCGGCGTCGGTTTCGCATCGGTCATCGCCCCTGCCTATATCGCCGAGGTTTCGCCGCCGCAGATTCGCGGCCGGCTCGGTTCCCTGCAGCAGCTCGCCATCGTCACCGGAATCTTCCTCTCCCTGCTGGTCGACGCCCTGCTGGTCCATGCCACCTCGACTGGTCAGCCTGACGGCATGCTCTGGTTCGGGCTGGAGGCCTGGCGCTGGATGTTCCTGGTGCTTGCCGTCCCGGCAATCATCTACGGCGCTCTGGCCTTCACGATTCCCGAATCGCCGCGTTATCTGGTGGCCGCCCACCGCATTCCGGAGGCCCGCAAGGTGCTCACCCTGCTGCTTGGCGAGAAGAACCTCGAGATCACCATCAACCGCATTCAGGGCAGTCTCGCCGGCGAGACCAAGCCCTCCTGGCGGGATCTGAAGAATTCGCGCACCGGCAAGATCTACCCGATCGTGTGGATCGGCCTCATCGCCTCGATGCTGCAGCAGTTCGTCGGCATCAATGTCATCTTCTACTACTCGAACACCCTGTGGATGGCGGTCGGCTTCAACACCTCGTCGGCGTTCACCATCTCGGTCATCACCTCGATCGTCAACATCGCGACAACCATCGTGGCGATCCTGCTGGTCGATCGGATCGGGCGCAAACTCCTGCTGATGATCGGCTCGGTCGGCATGACGATCTCTCTGGCTGTGCTGGCAGTCTGCTTCGGCACGGCCTCTATGGTTCCCGACGCCACCGGGCAGCTGGCCCCAGTCCTCCACGGAGCCTCGGGACCGATTGCCCTGGTCGCCGCCAACGTCTTCGTGATCGCTTTCGGCATGTCCTGGGGCCCGGTGATCTGGGTGCTGCTCGGCGAGATGTTCCCGAACCGGATCCGCGGTGCCGCGCTGTCCCTGGCGGCCGCCGGGCAGTGGGTGGCGAACTGGATTGTGACCGTCACCTTCCCCGGTCTCAAAGATATCTCCCTCGGTCTCGCCTACGGCATCTACACCGGTTTCGCGCTCATCTCATTGCTCTTCGTGGCGAAGTTCCTTACCGAGACCAAAGGTCGCACACTGGAGGACATGGATGACGCTCTCGGCGAGGACAGGCCGGCAGCGTCCGATGTTGCGCAGGCTTCGTGACGCCGGTCCTCGCCGGACAGTCCTAACCTGATTCAATCCACTACGCGCCGCGCCGCCGGGCAGCTTGACAGCTGACCGGCGGCGCGGCGTCGTTACCCTCCAATAAGGCCGTTCCTATATAACAGCAGAAGGCCCGGAACCGCAGAAACATGCGGTTTCGGGCCTCTCGACAGCTCGCGTGGCCGGTTATGGCCACCCCGGGGAACTAGGAATTCCTAGAAGTCCCAATCATCGTCGTCGGTTTCGACGGCAGTGCCCATGACGTAGGACGAACCGGAGCCGGAGAAGAAATCGTGGTTCTCGTCGGCATTGGGGCTCAGGGACGTCAGGATGGCTGGGTCGACCTGCGTGTCCTCGGCGGTGAACAGCGCGGGGTAGCCGAGGTTCATGAGCGCCTTGTTGCCGTTGTAGCGTACGAAGGCCAGCACCTTGTCGACCAAGCCGACGCCCTTGTACAGGTCTTCGGTGTACTCGACCTCGTTATCGTAGAGATCCTGCAGCAGCTCGTACGTGTAGTCCTGCAGCTCGTCGCGGCGCTCCTGGCTCAAGTTTTCAAGCCCGATCTGGTACTTGTAGCCGATGTAGTAGCCATGCACGGCCTCGTCGCGCAGAATCAAGCGAATAATATCCGCCGTGTTGGTGAGCTTCGCGTGCGCGGAGAGCCAGAAGGGCAGGAAGAAGCCCGAATAGAACAGGAAGGATTCGAGCAGCACCGAGACGATCTTCACCTTGAGCGGGTCATCGCCGTTGTAGTAGTCGAGCACGATCTGCGCCTTCTTCTGCAGATTCGGGTTCAGCTCGGACCAGTCGAAGGCCTCGTCCACCTGCTTCGAGGAGCACAGCGTCTCAAAAATCGAGGAATACGACTTGGCGTGCACCTCCTCCATGAAGGTGATATTGCAGAACACGGCCTTCTCATGTGGAGTGATGGCATCCTGAATCAGCCTCGGCGCGCCCGCCACGCCCTGAATGGTGTCGAGCAGCGTCAGCCCGGTGAACACGCGCATGGTGAGCGTCTGCTCGTCGTCACTCAGCGTGCTCCACGAAGGGATATCGTTGCTCAGCGGCACCTTCTCAGGCAGCCAGAAGTTGCCCGTCAGCCGATCCCAGACCTCTTTATCCTTGGGATCGATGATCTTGTTCCAGTTGATCGCCTGAACGCGCGTCACCGGATGGTACGTCAGCCGCGGGAACCGCTCCATCGGATCCACAGTAGACGTAGCCTCAAGCGTCTCGTTCTTCGTATTGTCAGTCATCACTGACTCCTCTCATATGTTCTCAGATAGTCTTCGGCTTATCACAGCATGCAGCTGACGCAGCCTTGGACTTCGGTGCCTTCTAGCGCCTGCTGCCGGATGCGGATGTAGTACAGGGTTTTGATGCCTTTGCGCCATGCGTAGATCTGGGCCTTGTTCAGGTCGCGCGTGGTGACGGTGTCGGGGAAGAAGAGCGTCAAGGACAAGCCCTGATCGACGTGCTGCGTGGCTTCGGCGTAGGTGTCGACGATGGGCTTCCAGCCGATTTCGTAGGCGTCCTTGAAGTATTCGAGGTTGTCGTTGGTCATGTACGGCGCGGGGTAGTAAACGCGCCCGATCTTGCCTTCCTTGCGAATCTCGATCTTCGAGGCGATCGGGTGGATCGAGCTCGTGGAATGGTTGATGTACGAGATCGACCCGGTCGGCGGCACGGCCTGCATGTTCTGGTTGTAGATGCCGTCGCGAAGAATCGCGTCGCGCAGTTCCCCCCAGTCCTGCACGGTCGGGATGTGCACTGCGAAGTGTTCGAAGAGCTCCTTGACGCGCTGGGTGCGCGGTTCGAGGGAGCGGCGGCCGTCGGTGTATTTGTCGAAGTAGTTGCCTTGGCCGGCCGGCTTCGCGTAGTCGCTGGTCGGGAAGCTCTTGAAGGCGTGGCCGCGTTCGACGGCGAGCTCGTGCGAGGTCTTGTAGGCGTTGAATGCCACTGTCATGAAGTACATGTCGGTGAAGTCCAAGCCCTCTTCGGAACCGTAATGGATGTGCTCGCGGGCGAGGAAGCCGTGCAGGTTCATCTCGCCCAGACCGATGGCGTGGCCTTCGTCATTGCCGCGGCGAATGGAAGGCACGCTGTTCATCTGCGTGTGTTCAGAGACGGCGTTCAGCGCGCGGATGGCGGTCGAAACGGTGCCGGTCAGTCCGCCGTCCATCGCCTTGGCGATGTTGAGCGAGCCGAGGTTGCACGAGATGTCGCGGCCGACGTGCGCGTACGTGAGGTCTTCGTTCAGCACGCTGGGCTCCTGGACCTGCAGGATCTCGGAGCACAGGTTGCTCATCGTGATGCGGCCTTCGATGGGGTTGGCGCGGTTCACGGTGTCCTCGAAGAGGATGTAAGGGTAGCCGGATTCGAACTGGATCTCGGCGATGGTCATGAAGAACTCGCGCGCGTCGATGTAGGTCTTGCGGATGCGGTCGTCAGCCACCATCTCGTCGTAATGCTCGGTCACGGAGATGTCCGCGAAGGGCTTGCCGTAGACGCGCTCGACGTCGTAGGGGCTGAACAGGGCCATCGGGGCCTTGCGCTTGGCCAGCTCGAAGGTGACGTCGGGGATGACGACGCCCAGTGAAAGCGACTTGATGCGGATCTTCTCGTCGGCGTTCTCGCGCTTGGTATCGAGGAAGCGCAGAATATCAGGGTGATGCGCGTTGAGGTACACCGCGCCGGCGCCTTGGCGTGCGCCCAGCTGATTGGCGTAGGAGAAGGAGTCTTCGAGCAGTTTCATCACCGGAATAACACCGCTGGACTGGTTTTCGATGTGCTTGATCGGCGCGCCGAGCTCGCGCAGGTTGCTCAGCAGCAGCGCCACGCCGCCGCCGCGCTTGGAGAGCTGCAGGGCCGCGTTGAT
Source organism: Bifidobacterium tibiigranuli (assembly GCF_009371885.1). Taxonomy (GTDB): domain Bacteria; phylum Actinomycetota; class Actinomycetes; order Actinomycetales; family Bifidobacteriaceae; genus Bifidobacterium; species Bifidobacterium tibiigranuli. The sequence continues at coordinate 87,597 of NZ_QLZA01000004.1, forward strand.
GCCGCGCGAAATCGATTCCATATTGTCTTCGATGCGTACGAGGAAGCAGCTCACCGGCTCGCCGCGCTGCGCCTTGCCGAGGTTCAGGAAGGTCGGCGTGGCGGGCTGGAAGCGGCCGGAGATGATCTCATCGGCGTACTTGACGGCGAGGTTTTCGTCGCCGGAGGCCAGTTCCAGAGCCACTGCGGCGGAGCGCTGCGGAAAGTCCTCGAGGTACTGCTTGCCGTCGAAGCTTTTGAGCGCGTAGGACGTGTAGAACTTGAACGCGCCGAGGAAGGTATCGAATTCGAAGCCTTCGGACTCGATGCGGTCGTAGAAGGAGTCCAGGAATTCGGGGCTGTACTGGTCGAAAACGGCCTTGTCGTAGTACTGGTTATCGATGAGATATGCGAGCCGCTCGGCGGTGGAGCCGAACTTCACGGTATTCTCGGCGACATGGCCGGTCATGTAGACGCGCTCGGCCTGCTTGTCCTTGTCGAACTGGATGTTGCCGTTCGCGTCGTACAGGTTGAGCATGGCGTTAAGCGAGTGGAAGTCGTGCGCGGGGTCGTATTGATCCGCGGTGTCGCTGGTGTTGTCCATGACCAGCGCGGTGCTGTCGGTGATTGCCATGGGGCTGTCCTCCGGTGTGGTGTTATGCGTGTTATGCGTGTGATTAGGTGTGATTGTGGTGTTATCGTATGGCGCTTGCGGCGATATGCGTTGGGAGAAATGGGTTCGTGGCGACTTTCAGGTTGACTGCGGGCGATGGGTTCTGCGTGGCACCCGCAGTCCTGCACGTTCTGCGAAAACGATTTATATACAGTCTGTATATGCTCTATATCTCTATATATAAGGACTTCGCCAGTCCATATTCAGTTTTATCAGCCAACCAGTCTCATCGGTCAATCGACCGAAACGGCCTTCAGGATCTCGGGTCTCAGGCGGTCGCTGCTGCTGGCTCTCGCTCTTTCGTGTAGAAGTCGAGCAGCCCTTGGCGCACTACTGTCTGGTCTTCCGGGGTGCCCATGAGCTCGAAGCGATACATGAGCGGCACCTTGCACTTCGCGGAGACGATGTCGCCGGCGATGCAGTAGGCCTCGCCGAAGTTGGAGTTGCCTGAGGCGATGACCCCGCGGATGTACTGCCGGTTATCTGGATTGTTGAGGAACTGCTTGACTTGGGTCGGCACGGCCTTGTGGGCGCTGCCGCCGCCATACGTCGGCACGATGAGGACATAGGGTTCGCGCACGTTAAGCGCTGGGTCCTTGGGACGCAGCGGGATGCGGTAGACGTTGATGCCCTCGTCTTGAAAATCGCAGTTGGCGACGAAGCGCGCGGTGTTTTCCGAGGCAGAGGAGAAGAAGACGACCGCTCCGATCGCCGCTCCTTCCGCCTTGTACAACGGTGCGCTCAGTGCGTCGGTCTGCGATTCGCTCATGCCAGTACACTCATTGAAGGAACACTGGCTTTGGTGAGCTGCTTGATGAGGTCGGGGCGGTATCCGCTCCACGAGGCGTCGGGGGTGATGACGATCGGGGCCTGGCGGAAGCCGGCCTGCTGCAGCTGCTCAAGCGTGGAGGGGTTCTCGGCCAGATCGACGACCTCGAAGTCGATGCCCTGCTTGGTGAGCTGGCGCTTGGTGGCCTCGCACTGCGGGCAGCGATACTTGGTGAAGACGGTGACGGTCATGGCTTTCCTCCGGTTGACTGATGTAAGTGTGTCTGGGTAGATAGATTACATGGATGTGATTTAGAAATAAACACCATGTCTAGTGGCGTGTCGGGGTATCGGCCACTAGATATAGTGCTTCACACTCTCGGATGCCTACAGCGGCAAGAGATTTCGGCCATATGTCCCGCTCGCTCGTAAATGTGTAAATGTTGCATTAATCACATTGATGTAATTCGGCCAGTGCCGTCTGCAGCGTCGTCGTCCTCGCGCATGGACTGGGCCATGGCTCGCGCAGCCTGCTCGACCTGGGTGATGATGGCCCGGGCCTGAGCATCGTCGTGCGCGGACTCAAGCAGCCGCATGCCGCTGGACACCAGGCCTCTGGTGATGGTGGCCCCGACTCGGGGCGAGTGCGGGCATAGCTGCCGCCATGCGCGGGCGACGGGCATGGCGATTGTGGCATGGAAATCCGGCTTGTCTTCAGACCCGTCATTGCTGACATCAGTTTTGGCATCCGGCTTGGGCTTACGCGCCGCAGCGCCGCCGGTCGGGTGCAGTTTCATCATCCAGCCGTGGCCGTGGATTGAGGTCTGCTCGAGATTGATGCGCACCCAGATGGCGATGATCTCGACCGGGTCGCTCACGCCGGCCAGCCCATCCTCAAGCGCTTTGCGCCAGTCGGGCAGATGGCGCTGCAGCAGCTTGTGGCGCAGATCGTCCATATTGTCGACATAGCGATAGATGGAGTTGCGGGCGATTCCTGCGCCTTGGCTTACCGCAGCGGGGGTGAGCGCGTTGTTGCCTTGGGTTTTCACGATATGCTCTGCGCAGTCGAGCAGGGCGTTCATCGTGTTGCGGCGGTGCTCCTCGAGATTCGCTTCGCTGATACGTGGCATCGCATTCCTGTCCTTGTGCTCCGAGTCGTGTGTGAACGTGTGTGAGAATTCCGGCGACTGTTCAATTCTGGCAGCTGGCTGCCGGCATCGCACGCAGCCTTGGCGTTTCGCCAAGCGTGACAAGCGCGGATAACCGAGCGGGTGCGCCGTCGTCGCCTTCGCCTACGCGGCTCGTTGTATATTGTACCGCTGTATTCCGCAGCTGTTCCTTGGCGAAACCGGCGGGCGGCGACTACCATATTTTGGTAAGGGGCGTCGGCAATGTGGGGGCGCTCGCAAGGAAAGCTGTGCCAGGATGAAAACGCTTACCGCAAGGGCTTCCGGCTATTCGATGGACGAAATCAGCGCGCTGGATGCCGAGGATGTGTATCAGGCGCTGAAAACGGGCGAAGACGGCCTGTCGCAGTCGCAAGCGGAAATCCTGCTTGCCAGCCACGGCAAGAATGTGATTGAAGAAGAGAAGAAGACGCCGGTCATATTCGTCTTTCTGCGCTGTTTCACGCACTTGATGGCGCTGCTGCTGTGGGCGGCGGGGGCCGTCGCGTTTCTGGCGAATATGCGCGAGCTGGGGATTGCCGTGTGGATGGTCAACATCATCAACGGCGTGTTCAGTTTCTGGCAGGAGTACAAGGCGGGCAAGGCGGCCGAAGCGCTGCGCAAGATGCTGCCGCAGTATGCCACGGTGATTCGCGAGGAGCAGGAGTGCAAGGTTCCCGCCGAGGAGCTGGTGCCCGGCGACGTGTTCGTGCTCGAAGAAGGCGACAGCATTTCCGCTGACGCCCGGCTCGTACAGTGCAGCGATTTGCAGGTGAATCAGTCCACGCTGAACGGCGAGTCGACGCCGGTGCGCAAGAGTGCGGCGGCGATTGACGCGGATGCCGCAGCGGGCCAGCCTGCCGCGCAGATTCCCAATCTTGTGTTCGCCGGTACTTCGGTCGTGCGGGGCAATGCCCGCGCGGTGGTCGTGTACACCGGCATGAACACGAAATTTGGCACCATCGCGCGGCTTACCCAGAACGTCGAGGACACGGGCAGCCCGCTGCAGCATGAGCTCAACCGGCTGACTCGGCAGATCACGATTCTTGCCATGTGCATCGGGGCTGTGTTCTTCACGCTTGATGTGGTGTTCGTTCACAGTCAGCTCGCCGTGGCGTTCATCTTCGCACTCGGCATGATGGTGGCGTTCATCCCCGAAGGACTGCTGCCGACGGTCACGCTGGCGCTTGCGATGGCCGTGCAGCGCATGAGCAAACGCAATGCGCTCGTCAAGAAGCTGTCGAGTGTGGAATCGCTCGGCTCCACGTCGGTCATCTGCACCGACAAGACCGGCACGCTGACGCAGAACGAGATGACGGTCGAATACCTGTGGACGCCTGATCGGGAATACCAGGTGACCGGAGGCGGATACGCGCCGCAGGGCGAGATTCGCAGCGACGGCCGCCGCTGGCTGGCCACGGATGACGAGGGCCTGCGCCGACTTGTGACCGCTGCGGCGCTGTGCAATGATGCGCGGCTGGGGTCGGCTGTAGGGCCGGTTGCGGAGCCGGTTGCGGATGGTGCGGCGGCGAGCGATGGCGAAGATGACAGTAACAAGACCGGTAGGAACACTGCCAAAATCTACGCCGATGCCACTATCAAAGCTGGTGTTGCAGCTGGTAATAATGACGACAAAACCGCCTCCGCCCGTAGGCAGGTGTACGGCGACCCGACCGAAGCCTGCTTGCTGGTGGCGTGCGAGAAGGCGGGCCTGAGCCCCGAGCGCGAGGCGAAGCGGATGCAGCGCAGGCGCGAGCTGCCCTTCGACTCGCAGCGCAAACGGATGACTGTCATTTGCGAAGATGCCGAGGGTGACGCAGATAATAAAGACGATAATGATAGCGACGGCGCAGGGCTGGTCGCGTTCACCAAGGGCGCGCCGAATGAGATTGTTGCGCTTGCCACCCGTGTGCGCATTGGCGGCAAGGATGTCGCGATGAGCGACGAGCAGCGCGCCGCGATTATGGCTGCGAACGACGCTTACGCCGACCGGGGGCTGCGCGTGCTGGCAGTGGCCTGCCGCGCGGTGAGCGAGCAGGAAGTGCTTGGCAATGACAGATACAGTGGGAAAAGCAACAATCGCAACGCTGCCACTGCTGCCGCCAATGACACCACCGCCAACATCCCCGACTCCGCCGCACTCTGCACGCCCGAACGCATCGAACGAGACCTGACCTTCCTAGGCCTCGAAGTCATGGTGGACCCGCCGCGCCCCGAGGTCGCGCAGGCCGTGCAGACCTGCCATCGCGCGGGAATCCGCATCATCATGATCACTGGCGACTACGGGCGCACTGCCTTGGCGATCGCCCGCCGCATCGGCATCGTGCGCGACAAGCATGCCCGCGTCGTCTCCGGCACCGAGCTTGAGGCGATGAGCGACGACGAGCTCACGGCGGCCCTGCGCGGAGAGATCATCTTCGCGCGCATGGCCCCGGAGCAGAAGCTGCGCATCGTCGGCTGCCTGCAGGATATGGGCGATATCGTGGCTGTCACGGGAGATGGCGTCAACGACGCGCCCGCGCTCAAGAAGGCCGATGTCGGCGTGGCGATGGGCATCACTGGCACCGATGTGGCGAAGGAGGCGGCGGACATCATCCTGACCGACGACAACTTCGCCTCGATCGTAGATGCCATCGAGGAAGGTCGCGCGGTGTACGCGAATATCCGGCGCTTCCTGCTCTATATTCTCAACTCGAACGTGCCCGAAGCCGTGCCGAGCGCAGTCTACCTGTTCTCCGGCGGCCTCGTGCCACTGCCGATGACGACGATGCAGATTCTGACCATCGACCTGGGCACCGATATGATTCCGGCGTTGGGCCTGGGCACCGAGCCGCCCGAGGACGACATCATGCGCCAGCCGCCGCGCAATCCGAACGAGCGGCTGCTCAACCGTGCCATCGTGCTCAAGGCCTTCTTCTGGTACGGGCTGCTGGGCACGGTGGCGTCGATGCTCGGCTACTTCTTCGTCAACATGCTCAATGGTTGGCCCGGCGTGCCGCTGGCGGGGCTGGGCAACGACCTCGACCCGGTGTATGTGGCGGCGACCACGATGACGCTCGCCGCAATCGTCTTCGCGCAGATCGGCATGGTCTGGAATTGCCGCAGCGACACGCGCTCGGTGTTCGCGATTGGGCCGTTCTCGAACAAGACCATCACCATCGGCATCGTGGTCGAAATCGTGCTGATTCTGGCGATTATCAACGTGTCGATACTGCAAGGCGTGTTCCATACCGCGCCGCTGCGTGGTGCGGAGTACCTGTATCTGGTGGTGATTCCAGCCGTGGTCGTAGGGCTTGAGGAATTGCGTAGGCTTATCGTCAGGCGCGTGGGTGCCAATGCGGGTACCGACGCGGACGCCAGCGCAAGCGTCAGTGCAGGTGTCGACGCGGATGGTGCGTAACCGCGTTCCAACGTAACTGCGTCCTTGCGCGGACGCACCCGCGCGACTTGTGTGAATGATATCTCACTGCCCAGCGTGAATCGTGGCCGCGCGGGTGCAGGGCGGGGGATAGACTGAAAAGCGTTGTGATCATGCGCTTGCGTGGCAGGCGCAATCGACTCGAAAGGCGAGGCATATGGCCGAGGCAACAGCAAACATCGGAGTTATCGGGCTGGCAGCTATGGGCTCCAACCTGGCGCGCAATCTGGCGCATCACGGCAACACCGTGGCTCTGTACAACCGTCATTATGACCGCACGGAAAAGCTCATGGCCGAGCATGGCAGCGAAGGTAAGTTCGTGCCGTCCAAGACGGTCGAGGAGTTCGTCGCGTCGCTGAGCAAGCCGCGCACCGCCATCATCATGGTCAAGGCCGGCGCGCCGACCGACGCGGTGATCAACGAGCTGGCCGATGCGATGGAGCCGGGCGACATCATCGTCGACGGCGGCAACTCCTACTTCATGGACACGATCCGGCGCGAGAAGGACATCCGCGCGCGCGGTTTCCACTATGTGGGCTGCGGCGTCTCGGGCGGCGAAGAGGGCGCGCTCAACGGCCCGTCCATGATGCCCGGAGGCACTGAGGAATCCTGGCAGACGCTTGGGCCGATCTTGAAGTCCATCGCGGCGGTCGCCGAGGGCGAGCCCTGCGTGACCCACATCGGCGAGAACGGCGCGGGCCATTTCGTCAAGATGGTGCACAACGGCATCGAATACGCCGACATGCAGCTGATTGCTGAAAGCTACGACCTCATGCGCCGCGGCCTGGGCCTTGAGCCGGGCGAGATCGCCGACGTGTTCGGCCAGTGGAACACCACCGAACTCAACTCCTACCTCATCGAGATCACGGCCGAAGTGCTGCACCAGAGTGATGCGAAGACCGGCAAGCCGCTCGTGGACCTCATCGTCGACCACGCGGGCATGAAGGGCACCGGCACCTGGACCGTGCAGACCGCCCTGTCGCTGGCCATCCCGGTCACCGGCATCGCCGAGGCGGTGTTCGCCCGTGGCCTGTCCAGCCAGGCCGAGCAGCGCGAGGAGGCCGCCAAGCAGCAGCTGACCGGCCCCAGCGGCTCGCTGGATATCCCCGCCGACGAGCGCGAGGCCTTCATCGAGGACATCCGCCATGCGCTCTACGCCTCGAAGATCGTCGCCTACGCGCAGGGCTTCGACGAGATCAACGCCGGCGCGAAGGAATATGACTGGAATATCGATCTGGCCGCCGTCGCCCGCATCTGGCGCGGCGGGTGCATCATCCGCGCGCAATTCTTGAATGTCGTCTCTGATGCCTTCGAGTCCGGCGAGGCCAACGTCTCGCTGCTCTTCGCGCCGTACTTCAAGACCGCCATCGAGGAGGCGCAGGAGTCCTGGCGTCGTGTCGTGGCGCGCGCGGCCACCTACGGCATCCCGGTCCCGGCCTTCTCCAGCTCGCTGTCGTACTACGACGGCCTGCGCTCGAAGCGCCTGCCCGCCGCCCTCATCCAGGGCCAGCGCGACTTCTTCGGCGCGCACACCTACGGCCGCGTCGACACCCCCGGCGCCTTCCACACCCTGTGGGCCGAAGACGGCCGCCCCGAGATCGAGGCGTAGCGGGTCTCGCCCTCGCGCCCGCTCTCGTTTGGGCACGATACATTCTGCACCTCCTCAGCGTACGTTTTGCTACACGCTGAGGAGGTGCGTATCGGAAAACGTACACTGACTGGCGCTTATTGTACGTTTTCCAATACGGGGCTGTGGAACGTGCGGAAAAACGTACGTTGCGGCGGTTCATAGTTACCTAGTAGTTGCCTATAGTTGACCAAATAGTTGCCCAACGGCATAGGTTTTCAGTGCGCCGAGGCAGCAACCCCCGCATAAACGTCTCGCAGCTTCGTCTGCCCGGGATGCTCGTGCAGGAACTGTTCGATATGGCTGCAATCGTCGGCCCATTGCTGCTGTTGGTCGGGTGGGATGGCGTCGAAGCGCTGGCCTTGTCGAATCGCTTGCAGGGCTGGCGATGTTGCTGCGCTACGGTTTGCGGCATTGACATCGGTGTCATACAGAGTTTCGCCAGCGCGATCAATAACCGTGACATGGTCGATATTGCCCTTGCTGATTTGATCTGCTAACGTGCGCGGCAACTGTTCCACAGCCTCGTCATGTGCCGCAGCGCCAACCCAACGTCCTTCTCCCTGACTCTCCACCTGACCTACATATCGGATTAACGTGCCCATGAGACTCAATTGCGGCGGCGTCGCCACGATGGTCACTTCGGTACGGTATCCAGAGTCCCTGAACTGGGTCAATGTGTACTCGTTGGCTTGTGGATGGCGCATCGTCGTCTCGATGACCAGACTGCGATGCTTGCGCCGCAGCCAATTCAGACTCATCTCGACCCAGCGTCCTGAAGCTTGTGCAGTCGCCTCGGGCATATGCAATGGGCCGTTTTCCATCAATGTCTCATAGGACGGATGGAATCTTCGAAAGTTGTCTCCGACAATGGCGACGGCACCGTTGTGCGCCTCGCGCGCATCCTCAACCGTGCGTGTCTTGCCTGCTCCGGGTTGTGCGGCCACCATAGCGAGGGTCGGCGAGGTCTCGACGACAGCCAACCGAAAATTAGCAGCGATTTGCTCTTCGAATATTTCCGTGAGTTGCGCCTCGTTCAGCTCGTAATTCTGCACTACGCTGCCATTCGCCGATGATGAGCCGATGGATTCATGATGGCGTTGAGTCTATCGGCGAACTCCGCTGTTTTTGTCTTAACGGCATTCACATTATAACGATCGACCTGATCCGCCTCCTGCTGGACGCCTCTATCGGCGGCGAAGAATGCCTCACGTTCCGCATCGGTTTTGGACTGGCGCGCCAGCGATATATACTTCCCGCCAAGACGTATGGCACTTTCGCGCATCACGTCGTAAATCATTGGATCGTAGTCGTAGAGCTTCTTATCCATGATGGCCTCCTGTAATCACGCTTCTTCCATCATTCCACATCGCCCATGAAGACGGTGTGAAAGCGCGCTGCCTGTCTGTATCGCCCAACGTAGATTTTTCATATGCGGTTTGATGGCGCTTGCTGTTCCACGGCATAGGAACAACAAGCGCTACAACCCCACTTGCAGGAATAGCTCACAGCCCTTGCCGGACAATGTGTAATAAATTGGCCTGGCGCCGTGCGCACTGATGAGCCCATCCGATTCCAGTTTTCGTGTGGGCTAATCACTGATATCGGATATTTTCCACTGTTGAAGCTCTCGTGATCTACTGCTAAAGGCGGTTTTCGTCAAAATCAGGCTATAGAGATTTCAAAACCACCTAGCGACGGCGTCCGTCTGCGTACTGCGGGCCGACTCAGGTCTTAGCGCAGGTGTCAGTGAACATCGGTGAGAACCTTGGCGGATTTCGATTTTGCAGAGGCTTTTTCCTTAGAGCCTATTTCGTCAGAAGCTGCTTTTCGACCGAACCGCGCAGAACCTCGTTCATAAGCGTCTGATATTTCGCGCCGTGCTCCTTCGCATATCGCCGGAAATACGACACCACGTCGCTGTCGACGTTGAGCGTGATCCGCTCCTTCTTTGAGCGCGCCAGCACCTCGTCCAGTGACATGAACAGATTGTTCTTCTCCGCGTCCGCGACCGCCTCGGCGACATCCGCCGGCGCGTCCTCATACATCACTTCATTGCTGTTGCTGATGCTTTTCATAGATGCTCCTTTCCTTCCGGTAATATCCTGCACTGATGATTCGGATGGTGTCATCGCGTATCGTGTAGGTCACTGTCGCGACATTCTCACCGATCTTTCCAATCGCGTGGTAGCGTATCTCGGTTTTGGTCGAATGCTTCTCATCGGGTGCATGAAGCGCGTCGCTGTCGTTGAAGACCTTCGTAGCATCACGAAAATCGATATGGTGCTTCGCGATGTTCGCGCGATTCTTGTTCTCGTCCCATCCGAATCTCACGCTCTTATAATACATACTTTTATATGTATAAGCAAGAGGCTCGATGGAATGCATGGCAGTTTTGGTGGCACATCGGTCGTGTTTCTTTTCCACTCTGGCACTTCCAGCTAAAGCTTTTCAATCTGCGCAATATGCGACGAAAAGTTTTTAGACTAGGGAATCTTACTGTTTGCTGTGCAGTTGCAGCCTGAAACCGCCTAACGACGGCGTCCGTCTGCGTACTGCGGGCCGACAGTGAGCGTTTGCTGCGGCCAGGGGTCGTCGAACTTTTCGCCGCGCTGCCAGGCGGCTACCTCGTCTGGCGTGCACAGGCACTCTTGGAGCCGGGCGAGGAATGCCCGCGTATCGGCTTCTTCTCCCAGCAGGGTGATACTCGTGCGGCGATCGCCGAAAACCGGGTCGATTGCGTTGACTTCACGGGTGAGCCCCGCTATCTCGACGGGCAGCAGACGCCGTTGCATAGGGCCCTCTCCGGGCGTTGACTCGCCGAGTTCGGCGCGGCGTTCGCGCTGCAGAACGCCAGCCTTCCAGTAGCCGAAGAACCCAAGATCCACGCCGCCAGCTGCCTGATTCCACAGCAGCACTTTGTCGTCGCGGGTGGGAATCCATGTCATGCCCTTGCTGCGATAGAGCGTCTGCGGCAGTGCGGTCGTGTAGGCGTCCCATAGCCGCTGGGGGTGGAAGGGCCGCGGATCGTCAAGCACCAGCGAGACCAGCCGCCCGGTCTCGGGATGCGCAGTGTCAAACGCTTCGATCTCACGTCCGAGCTGCCGAACCCGGTCCAGCGGGAAACGTGGCTGCTGCAGCACCGTGTCGAGTTGCACGCTGCCGAAGCGCACGCCGATGATGCCGGCGAAGGGATTCAGTTCGTGCAGCGCCGCCGCCGTGCGCGTGACCTGTTCGGGCTGCAGTTTGTCGAGTTTGGTCAGGTAGATTTCAGAGGCGAACATCACCTGCTCGGCAATCAGGGTTTCGACGCCGAGCGTTCCGGCATCGAGCTGCCGGCCCACTTGCACCGCGATCGACTCGCCATAGTCGAAATCGTCGCGGAGCATCGCTGCGTCGACAAGCGAGAGAAAACCGTGCAGCTGCAGTCGCGGATGATTGGTGAGCGCCTTGATCAAGGGCCAAGGCCGGGTGCTTCCCGAAGTCTCGATGAAGATGTGCTCGACATCGCACGTATCGAGCATGGTCTCAGCTATGCCGATCAGCTTGGGCAGCAGCTCGTCGCTGTGCACGCTGCCCCCGCTGATGCTGGCGAAATTGCCTTGCTGCTCGCTCACAATCTCGGTTTCCTCGACGACAATGCCATCGACATCGAGCGAACTCATGTCGTTGACGATCACGGCGGGACACAGGCGCGGCGTGCGCTTCCCGGCCTGCAGCAGCAAGTTCTGCAGCATGGTGGTCTTGCCTGAGCCGAGAAAGCCGTTCAGCACGGTAATCGGAACAGGCCGACTTTGGGCATTGTGCTGCGCACGTTTGCGCGGATCTCCACTGCGGGAATTTCCGCTGTGTGAAGAGGACTTCTTATTGCGAACCATTTGCAATATGATACGCGCCTATTCTGCGCGCAGTCAATAGCCCTGTCTTTGGTCCTAAGCTCGCTGGCCGCGAACTCGATGACCTCGAAGCTGAATCGAAATTTCTCCGTCTGTACGACTGCTTACAGCACCTTCGCGACGGCATCGGCCGTGGTGAACCAGATGAATTCCTCGGTGCCGGCGGCAAATGACGAGGGGTAGGAGGGGTTGTCGGGCTTGGCGAAGACCTGCGCGATGGCGTCGGCTTTGGCGGCTCCGGCGGTGAAGAACCAAGTGCGGCGGCTGCGGGCCAGCAGCGGTGCGGTAAGCGAAAGCCGCAGCGGGGGCATCTTTGGCGAATGATTGACTCCGACAACGAGTCGATCGGTGATATTGACTTCGGTGTGGCCGGGGAACAGCGAGGCGTAATGCCCGTCCGGGCCCATGCCGAGGATCAGCAGATCGAACACCGGCTGCTCGCCGAGTTCGGCTACGAGTTCCTGCTCATACTGCTGCGCGGCAGCATCCAACAGAGCATCGTTAGCTGTGTCATCGCCCGCGTCGCTGGCAGCGGCATCGGCGGCAGCCTGCTTGGGGGAGCGGGTGTCGGCGGGCATCTCGTGGATATTCGCCGCAGGAAGGCGACCATCGCTGACCAGCGCATCCAGGAACCTGCGTCGGGCCTGCAAGGCGTTGCGGTCCTCGTCATCGGCGGCGACGAAGCGCTCGTCGCCCCACCAGATATGGACGCGCGACCAGTCGATAACCTGCGTCAGCGGATTCGAGGCCATATAGCTCAAGGCTTTCAGGCTGTCAGAGCCGCCGGTGAGCGCGAGGTCGAAGCGCTCGGCCTGCGGCTGTGCACTGAGCGTGTCGAGTATCGCGAGCAAAGTGCGTTGCGCCCCAGCCTGGGCGATGGTGTCGCCGTCGCGATACACCACGAGTTGACGTTCGGCCATGGTAATTCTCCCCTTTAGGATATTGAACTCGTTGTCTTGCATAGATTATCTCGAAGCTGCTGCTTTGAAACGCCGCTCAAGCGTCGACCATACGTCAATCATGCGCCAACGCATCAATCGCATATCAACGCGTCACGTATGCGAATGGCCGCGAACCGACAAACGCGGCCGCAGCCATTCGCATACGCACAAGCCAAGCACTCGGCTTAAGCCAGCTATGCCGAGCTATCAGCCTTGCCTAGCTGTACATCAAATCCCAGCCGGAGCTGATGACCTCGGTGTAGACCTCATCGGGCTCAAGACGGCGCAATTCCTCGCTCAGGCAATCCTCGTCGGTGCGGATGGGCATCGAAATCGGCTGCAGCGCCTGATTCGGCTGCCGCACGACCGTCTGATCCTCGGCGGGCCGTTCGAGCGAAACCACGCCGTCCTCGCGGGTCAGATACACGCCGGTTATCGCGACCGCATCTTCCACGATTTCCAGCTCCACCGGCACATCGAGCCGTAGGCGCAGCCAGGCGCGCAGCAGATCGAGTGACAGGAAGTTCTTCGGGCCGCTCACCTTGGCCTTGAGAATCGGCAGGTACGGCGGCTGGTCAAGCATCGAGGCGAGCATCGCGCGCCAGACCGTCAGTCGCGTCCACGACAGATCGACGTCCTCGGCGCACAGATTGCGTCGCAGTCGCTCCATCGTCGCCTCCGGATTGTCGGAGTTTGCAGCATCGGTAATGCGGCTGCGAGCCATTGCGCCGAGCAAATCCTTCGCAGGATTGGCGGGCGGGTTGGTCGGCCACCACGCCACGATGGGCGCGTCGGGCACGAGCAGCGGAATCACGAGCGTGTCCTGATGGCGAATCAGGCCGTTGCGCGGGTGCAGAATGATGATCTCGCCAGCGCCGGCGTCCGCGCCGAAGCGCACCTGGGCGTTGAGGTTCGAATCGTCCTCCTGCGGGTTGATGTCGGAAGCAGTGTCCGGCACGATGGCGATGACGCGGCACGGATGCTCGCGGCTGGCCGCATTCGCGACTTCCAACGCATGCTCGAGATCGGCGGTTTCCGTGGAGATGAGCAGCGTGAGCACGCGGCCGGTTGCGGCCTCGCCGCGCTCGTCGTGCAGCTCGTCAATCTTGCGGGCGATCTCGCTGGTGTGGGTGTTGGGCATATCGATGATCATGGCATCCTCCAATAACGCCCTTCGCGGGCCAGCATCTCATCCGCTTCGGCCGGACCCCAAGTGCCCGAGCGATACGACTGCGGACGGCCCTGGGTGGACCAGAATTCTTCAATCGGGTCGAGGATCTTCCAGCTGAGGTTGACCTCCTCGGTGGTCGGGAACAGCGGCGGGTCGCCGAGCAGCACGTCGAGTATCAGGCGTTCGTAGGCCTCCGGCGAGCTCTCGGTGAAGGAACGGCCGTAGCTGAAGTCCATCGACACGTCGCGCAGCTCCATCGAGGAGCCGCCCGGCACCTTGGAGCCAAAGCGCATGGTCACGCCCTCATCAGGCTGCACGCGGATGACGATGGCGTTCTTGCCCAGCTCCTGCACCGCCGTGTTCTCGAACGGCAGGTGCGGGGCGCGCTTGAAGACGACCGCGATTTCGGTGACGCGCTTGCCCAGGCGCTTACCGGTGCGCAGATAGAAAGGCACGCCAGCCCAGCGGCGCGTGTCCACATCGAGGCGGATGGCCGCGTAGGTTTCGGTGATGCTGTCGGGCGAGACGCCCTTCTCATCGAAGTAGCCGCCGACGCGAGTGGAACCCTGCCAGCCTTCGGAGTACTGCCCGCGTGCGGTGTTCGCCGCGAGATCCTTGGGCAGTCGAACAGCGGAAAGCACCTTGGATTTCTCCGTGGCCAAGTCGTCGGCCGAGAAGCTCACCGGCTCCTCCATGGCGGTCAGGGCCATGAGCTGCAGCAGGTGGTTCTGGATCACATCGCGCGCGGCGCCGATGCCGTCATAGTATCCGGCGCGCCCGCCGATGCCGATGTCCTCGGCCATCGTGATCTGCACATGATCAACGTAATTCGAATTCCAGATCGGTTCGTACATCGTGTTCGCGAAGCGCAGCGCGAGCAGGTTCTGCACGGTTTCCTTGCCGAGGTAATGGTCGATGCGGAAGACCGAGCTGGGGTCGAAGACCTCGGAGACCACGCGGTCGAGCTCCTTGGCACTAGCCAAGTCGCGGCCGAAGGGCTTCTCGATGATGACCCTGCGCCATGCGCCCTCGCCCGATTTCGACAGGCCGGAGGCGGCGAGTTGCTTGGAAACGACGGGGAAGGCGCTCGGCGGCACGGACATGTAGAACGCGTGATTGCCGCGCGTGCCACGGTCGCGGTCAAGCTCCTGCACGGTGTCGCTCAGGCGCGTGAAGGCCTCGGCGTCGTCGAAGGTGCCCTGCACGAAGCGGATGCCCTTGGCGAGGTTCTCCCAGGTGGAGTCCTTGAATGGGGTGCGCGAGCGTTTTTCAACGGCGGCTTTGACGAAGTCGATGAAATTCTCGTTGGTCCAGTCGCGGCGGGCGAAGCCGATGAGGCTGAAGCTCGGCGGCAGCAGGCCGCGATTGGCCAGATCGTAGATGGCGGGAAGCAGCTTTTTCTGAGCCAGATCACCGGTGACGCCGAAGATCACGAGACTGCATGGGCCGGCGATGCGCGGCAGACGCAGGTCGCGCGGATCGCGCAGCGGATTGACCCAGGATGTGGAATCGTTCATAGTGACCATAGTAGTGTCGTCACGTTTCATTGGCACGGCTGTATCGCCACTAACGATACGGAATTGCGTGTATGAAATATCACACTTGGGCGCACTTGGGCCGCATTGAGGTCGCAAACGTCACAATTCCCGCATTACCTTGACTCTTATGCGGGAGTTGTGTCATATAACTGCCGGAATACGTCACAAGGCCCGCACCACCTTCGTGATAGTGCGGGAATTGTAACGGTTCAACCAGATTGCAGCCAGCCCTCTCTTACAGCACCTTCGAAAGGAAGGACTTCAGGCGCTCGCTCTGGGGATTGCCGAAGATCTCGTCGGGGGTGCCTTCCTCGTCGATTACGCCGGCATCGGTGAAGATGACGCGGCTGGCGACTTCGCGCGCGAAGCCCATCTCGTGCGTCACCAGGATCATCGTCATGCCTCGTTCGGCCAGGCGCTCGATGACGCCGAGCACGTCGCCGACCATCTCCGGGTCGAGCGCCGAGGTGGCCTCGTCGAAGAGCATCACGGCCGGGTTCATCGCCAGCGCGCGGGCGATGGCGACGCGCTGCTTCTGACCGCCGGAAAGCGAGGCGGGCCGGGCGTCGATCTTCTCTTCGAGCCCGACGAGCTTGAGCAGCCGCAGCGCGGTCTCATGCGCCTCGGCCTTGGGAACCTTGCGCACCATGGTCGGCGCGAGTGTGATGTTCTCCTCGACGCTCATGTTGGGGAAGAGATTGAAGTGCTGGAAGACCATGCCGATCTGCTCGCGCACCTTGTCGATGTTGGTGGCCTTGTCGCCCAAATCGTGCCCGTTGACGACGATGCTGCCCGAGGTGGGGGTCTCAAGGCCGTTCAAACAGCGCAGCAGCGTCGATTTTCCCGCGCCAGAAGGTCCGATGATGCAGACCACTTCGCCCTTCGTGACGGTCAGATCGATGCCTTTGAGTACCTCGGTGCTGCCGAAGTTCTTGCGCAGGTCGTGCGCGTCGACGACGATTTCGGCGGCATCGGTTGTGGTGGTGACGGTGGTTGCCGGGGCCACAGCGGTTGCAGTAAGACCGGTGGCAGGTGTTGTTGCGTTCATTACTTGTTCAGCCTCCTATCGGCGATATTCGCGACCCAAGTGAGCAGCGTGATCGCCACGAAGTAGATGATGCCGACCATCAGCAGCGTCTCGGTGACGCGGAAGTTGGAGGCGTAGAGCTGCTGCGCCTGGTAAAGCAGGTCAGCGAAGCCGATGGTCAGCAGCAGCGAGGAATCCTTGAGCATGATGACCAGCTGGTTGATGATCGACGGCGTGCCGATCTTCACGGCCTGCGGCAGCACGACCTTGCGCAGAGTCTGGCTGCTGGTCATGCCAAGCGAACGCGCGCCTTCGGTCTGGCCGATATCGACCGACTGGATCGCGCCGCGGATGATCTCGGTCAGGTACGAGCCCGAGTTGAGCGAGAGCGTGAGCAGGCCGGATATCCACAGCCAGTTGGGCAGCGAATGCCCCACGAGCTGCGGGATGCCGAAGTAGAAGAAGAAGGCCCAGACCAGCACCGGCGTGCCGCGGAACACTGCTACATAGATCTTGGCAATCCAGCCCAGCACCTTGTTCGTGCCTACGCGCATCAGGCCGAAGCCCAGGCCGAGAATCAGCGCGATGATGAATGACAGCGCCGTGATGATAAGCGTATTGCGCAAACCGGTCATCAGCGCGGGGAAGGACTGCTTGGCCAGGTCCCAGAAGCTCGTCTTCTTAACGGTTTTCACCGCATTGGTGTCTGCGGATGCGGAAGCGTTATTGCCAAGGTATCGCGTGAGAATCTTGTCATACTGTCCGGAATCCCGCAGCTCCTTAAGACCGACGTTGAAGGCCGCCAGCAGCTCAGGGTTCTTGCCTTTGTTCACCGCGAAGCCGTAGGAGCCCTCGGGCACCTTGGGCGTCACGGCCTTGAGGCCGTTGTTCTGCGAGATGCCGTAGGCCAGCACCGGGTAGTCATCGAAGACGGCGGCGGCGTTGCCGGACTTGACCATCTCATACATGGTGGCAGACTGGTCGACGGATTTCACGGTGAAGCCGTATTTGCCGGCGACGGATTTGGCGTAGCTTTCGCCCTCGGAGCCGGTTTTCGCAGTGACGGTTTTGCCTTTGAGATCAGCGTATTTCGTAATGCTGGTGTCGTTCTTCGCCACCGCCATCTGCACGCCCGACTGGAAGTATGGGTCGGAGAAGTCGTAGATCTGCTTGCGTTCGTCGGTGATGGACATGCCGGCGATGACGGCGTTCGCCTGGTTGGAGCTCAGCGCCTGCAGCGCGGCGTTGAAGCCGAGCGACTGGATGTCGATGTCGAAGCCCTGCGACTTCGCGACGGCGTTGACGATATCCATATCGATGCCGACGAGTTTGCCGCCTTCGCGGAATTCAAAGGGCGCGAAGGTCGTGTCGGTGGCGATCGTGTAGTGCTTGCCTTTGGCCTGCTTGGCCAGCGCCTTGGTCGCATCGGTGACCGTGGATTCGCTGCCTGCAGCTGCCGTGCTAGAGGCGGCAGCCTTGGTGGAGCTCGTGCCGCCGGTGTACTTGGCGACGATCTTGTCGTATTCGCCGTTCGCGCGCAGCTCCTTGAGACCATCGTTGAAGGCCTTGAGCAGCGCCGCGTTCTTGCCTTTGTTCACTGCGAAGCCGTAGGAGCCGACCGGATGCGGCTCACCGACGGTTTTCAGCCCGTTGTTCTGCGAGATGCCGTAGGCCATCACCGGATAATCATCCACGGCGGCCGCCACATTGTGAGATTTCACGAGTTCGACAAGCGTGGCCGACTGATCGACCGATTTGACCGTGAAGCCATACTGCTCGGCGATCGACTTGGCCCAGATCTCGCTTTGCGTGCCGGTTTTGACGGCTACCGACTTGCCTTTGAGATCGCCCAGCGAGTTGATGCTGTTGTCGTTCTTGTTGACGGCGAACGTGAGCTGCGAATCGTAGTACGGGTCGGAGAAGTCGTAGATCTGCTTGCGTTCGTCGGTGATGGACATGCCGGCGATGACGGCGTCCGCCTGATTGGAGTTCAGCGCCTGCAGGGCCGCGGCGAAGCCGAGCGACTGGATGTTGACGTTGAAGCCCTCGTTCTTCGCGATGGTTCTGATCAGGTCCATATCAATGCCGACGAGCTTGCCGCCCTGACGGAATTCGAACGGCGCGTAGGTCGTGTCGGTGGCGATGGTGAATGTCTTGCCAGCCACCGCCGGATCCTGCGCCGCCGCAGCCGGCTGAGCGCTCGCGCCGGCCAGCCCCGCGAAGGCCAGAACCGCTGCGAGCAGCGCGGCAAGCCGCGTCAGCCGCCCGTTGTTCATAATATTGCGCAATCGCATATGCATGCGCTGTCCCTTCTTCTGTAGCTCGCTGCGAATCGGCCCAAGCCGTCTCTCAAGCTGTTTCTCAAGCTGTCTTGAACTGACTTAAACCGCGCGAGTTCGTGCTCCCACACTGTTGTGGAGTGCTGTTTGGAACCTATGGTGCATGCGTTACGAACATGTTACGTAATGGTGTACAAGGTGATGATTTGTCTTCTACACCTCCGGGAAGGGCAGCGGCACCTCCCGCCCGGCGACGAAACGATGGGTGATGCTGCGGTCGTCGCCGGTGTAGATGTAGCGTTCGAGGCGCTCCTGCGGGGAGAGGCTGAGCGGGTTGTCGTCTTCGCGGATGACGAGCGCGTCGAAATCATAGCCTGGCTCGAAAGAGCCGACTCGGCCGAAGAAGGCGCCGCCGGCTTTGGTGGCCATGGAGAAGGCTTCGGGCAGGCGCAGCGGGTGCTCGCCCTGATGCCCGGGCAGCATGCTGAGCATTTTCGACGCTTCGATCGACTGCACGATGTGGTGATTGATGTCGGGCACATGGCCGGCTCCGACATCGCTCGCAATGCTGATGTTCAGGCCGTAGTCGAGGTCGCGGCGCACCGGCATGATGCCGCTGGTGAGATTCATATTCGACTGCGCGCAATGCGCCAGGTACACGCGGCGCGCCTTGAGCAGCGCGCGCTCGCGTTCGCTCGTATGCACGCAGTGGGCCATGATCGTCCTGCCCTCGGGCATGAGGCCGTAATGCTCGTAGACTTCGGCATAACTAGGAATGTCCGGATGCAGCTCGCGCACCCAGTCGATCTCGCCCAGGTTCTCATCCAGATGCGACTGCACCGGCAGCTCGTAGCGCTCGGCCAGCTCGCCCAGGCCCTGCATCAGCTCGGGCGTGGTGGAGGGCACGAAGCGCGGCGTGATGATGAAGCCGATGTCAGGCGTGAGCTCACGGGACTTCTCGATAAGCTCCTGCGTGGTGGCGAGGCTGTCGTCGGTGCTTTCGATGAGGGTTTCGGGCGCGTTGCGGTCCATGTTGACCTTGCCGATGACCGGGCGCAGTCCCGATTGCTGGCTCAGACGCATCAATTCTAGCGTGGACTGCGCGTGCAGCGTCGCAAACGCGCTGAATCGCAGAGTTCCTACGGACCAAAGCTTGTTGAGGAAGCGCTTGTACCAGCGCTGCGTTATCTCCGGGTCAGCGAAATTCGCCTCGGCCGGGAAGGTGTAGCGCTCAAGCCAGGGGAGCAGCTCGTAATCGAAGCCCAGCCCGGCCATCGGATACTGCGGCGCGTGGATGTGCAGGTCGTTGAATCCTGGGATGATGAGCGAGCCGCCGTAGTCCGTCACTGGCAGGTTCGCGTATTCGTTTGGCAGGTCTGACGTGATGCGCTGCACCGTGCCGTTGGCGACGATGATGTAGCCGTCTTCGCATACTTCGAAGGCATCCGGCGTGGGGGTGTGCAGGATATCGCCCTTGATGATGCGGATGGAGACGGATGCATCAGTGTCGATATTGATGCCGGCGTGTGCATCGGCGGTGATGGATGCAGCGGCGTCAGCGCCGTTCTGGCTGTTCTGGTCGTCCTGATGCATGCTGTGCTGAGCGGTGGTGTCCATAAAAGTCAATCCTCGTTTCTTGTCGTCTGTTGTGCGTTCCGAGCGCCGCCCGCGCGGTCCGCCCGACGCTATGCCGTAAAGCTGAAAATCAGATGTCCAAAAGCTGGGAAAGAAGGTATCACACGCATGTGTTGTGCTGGAAAATCGCGGGTTGTTCGTGAATGAGACGACTATCGCTGCCCATTCATCAGTGGGATGGTGATGCGCATGGTGGTGCCTTGATCGCTGGTCTGCGCCACATCGATCCAGCCGTTGTAACGCATGGCGATGTCGCGGGCCAGGGCGAGTCCAAGGCCGTAGCCCTGATGCGAGGAGCCGGAATCGGCGCGGGAGAAGCGCTGGAAGAGTCGTTCGGGGTCGCTGCCGATGCCCTCGCCGTGGTCACGCACGAGAATCTCGGCCTGATTCACCTTCGTTGCGTGTTCCTTCCAACTGAAGCCGTTCTCGTTCGCCGCATCGGCTGCGCCGCTTGTACTGTTTGCGTCGATTGGGCTTTCTGCATTGCCCACCTGCACGCGCACGTCGATGGAGGAGCCGCGCGGCGAATGAGCGATGGCGTTGTCCAACACGGCGACGATGCACCGCTCGATGCCGGTTTCACCGCCGCGCACGATGATCGGATGCTCAGGAGCATCGAAATCGATGCGGACCGCCGCCTTGTCGGCCAGCAGCGCGACCGAATGAGTCGCGCGTTGGGCCGCTGCGATGATATCGGTGGGAACATTCTGCTGGGCGCCCTGGGCCGCGAGCAGCAGATCATTGATCACGCTGTCCATGCGGGAAACGTCGTCGCGCAGGTCATTGATGACCGGGTCCAGCGGCTTACCCTGTTGCAGCCGATGGTCGAGCAGCTCGGTGCGGGCGCCGATGACCGCGAGCGGCGTTTTGAGCTCATGGCTGGCATCGGCCACGAAATTGCGCTGCAGCCGAAGTGCCTCCTGCATGGGGCGAATCTCCTGGCGGGAGAAGAACCAGCCGACCGCCCCGGCGGCGAGGATGATGCCGAGAGCGAAGATCACGATGAGCAGCAGCGCCTTGCGGCTGTCGATAACCGAGGCTCCTTGGAACGCGGCCGGCAGATTCACGTCGTTGGGATTGATGTCGTGCTCGCTGAGTTCGCGCCGCGACCCCCAGATGACGCCGATGATAAGCAGAATCGCACCGATGAAGGTAATGACGCTCATCGTCAGCACGATGCGCAGGCTGATCGACCATGACGCCTTGTTGCCGGTGAGCGGGCCTGTAGCCGCGCCCTGCCTACGCCCGCTCACTGCTCTGGCCTTCCCAGGACGTACCCCTTCCCGCGCACCGTGAGGATAATATCCCGGGTCGTTTTCTGGCGGATGTACGACACATAGGTGTCCACCGTGCCCTCAACCGCGTCGGGCCGGAAGGCGGTGCCCAGCAGCTCGGCGCGGCTGAACACATGATCGGGCGAATCGCACATCACCTTGAGCAAGGCCGCTTCGGCGGCGGTGAGCGGCACCAGATCGCCCTGCGGACTTTCCGCCATGGCGGTATGCGCGTGGAACACCCAGTCGCCAATGCCGTACGAATCGCCGCGCTCGGCGTCATACCCGCGCAGCATGGCCCGCAGCCGGGCGTCCAATTCCTTGAAGCTGAACGGCTTCGTAAGATAGTCGTTCGCTCCGCCATTGAGGCCGTCGACGATGTCCTCGACCGCGCCCAGCGCGGTGAGCATCAGCACCGGCGTGGTGACGCCGCTGGCCCGCAGCGAGCGCACGAGTTCCAGGCCATCCATGTCGGGCAGCCGCCGGTCGACAATGGCTACGGCGAAGGAGCCAGCCGCAAAGCGCGACTTCGCCTGAGCGCCCGACGTCACCCATTCCACGCGATAGTCGTCGTCAAGCAGCTCCTTGGTGATCTGCCCCAGCCGCTCGTCGTCTTCCAGCAGCAACAGCCGTGGCTGCAGCAGCTTCGCCGGGTCGTTCAGGGCGTATGAAGTCATCTGCTGCGCATCGTCTGTCATCGTTCTCGTCCCATTACGTGAGTCTGCCATGTATAGCAAGTATAGAAACATTAGTGATTCCATCATGCCAGCAGCATGCTGAGCGAATGCTAAGGAATCCGGTGCTGCAAGCTCACACTTTTTGGATTCATCTGAAAAAGTGTGAGTGAAACGAACATACACCATGATACCTTTTCGGCAGCTCAATGGCTGAATATCAATGATGTGGCAAAAATAGGTCGAACATAATTTGTTCATTTGGCTCACACTTTTTCGAGCGAGTTCAAAAAGTGTGAGTCGAATATGGTGTGGAAGGTGAATGCCAGCAATATTCTTAGTGAACATTAAGGGTTGTGACCCCATACTGGCGACGTGATGAATGTGATGAATACGTTGAATGCATCGAATGACGTGCTGGGCAATCTGCGCCGCCGCGCCGCGCGCCCTGCTATCCGGCTGCTGTTGATTGCCACGCTTGCTGTTCTGATCGCGGTTGTGCCGCTTGGCCTGATACTCAAGCACAGCGCCTCGGACTACACAGCGGAGATGGCGATGCTTGCGGAGATTCGGCGGGCGCCCACTTGGCTCGTGGCGGCTTCGCAGGGTATCGCCACGGTATATGCGCCGCTGGTCATGGGCCCGGTGATGGCTGTGCTCGTCGGAGCGTTGCTGTGGCAGTCTCGCAATATGCGAGCGGCGGTGTGCGCGGCGCTAGTCGCTGCGCTGCCCCTCGCGGTGACCTTCGCCGTCAAGCTGATTGTGCGGCGCAATCGACCGGCCACACCCTTGGGTGCGCTGGCCCACGACCCGAGTTTTCCCAGCGGCCATGTCGCCACTGCGGTGGCGCTGAGCGCTCTGCTGCTCGTCATCATGCACATGCGTGCCAGTGCGCGCGCGGCGCACGGCGTCGAATCCTCGTCGCGCGGCCAATGGGCGGCGAAGATCCTTATCGTCATTCTCGTGTTGCTGCCCTTCGTGGTCGCCGTCTCGCGGCTCATCCTCGGCGTACACTACCCGACCGACGTCCTCACCTCGCTGGTGCTGGGCTCGCTGATCAGCGCCAGTGCCTACTGCCTGTCCGCCCCGGAGGATGTCATGCAGGTCGCATAGCTGACGTGTCCCGTTCCGTGGGGGAGGCGGCTTTCCGTGGGGAGGCGACCTGCATTAAGGTAGGAGCTCCGACTCACGATTCGCGCGTCGCTGCCTATTTTTGCGCGTCGTGGCGTGGACGCATCACGACGTGTGCATGTATCTACGTTGTGTGTGGCGTTAATTTGACCTTGCGGAGGTCTATCTGCGTTGTGTGTGGCGCTATTTCGAAGAGACCCGAGTATCAGACGTTCCAAAACCGCCATTTTCAGCCAGCACTACTCGGGGTGTCACAGATTTAACGCCACACACAACGCAGATAGACCCCCGCAGCACCCCAATAACGCTACACATAACGTAGATAGCCGGTTTGTGAGGCCTTGGTGTCTCGCCGACTCTTCAACTTTTGAGGGGTTGGGTCGATTGCTCTGCGTTGCGGCTATGCCGGAGGTGCATTGCCTCGTTGCGTGGAATTCCAGCTCTGAGCGGAAATCGCGGGGCGAGCGGCACAAGCAAATCCGACGGGCGTCCAAGCGACTTGCTAAGAATTCGCTGAGAATCGCCGTCGAATTGGCAGGGGCGGCGGCTCCGTAGCATTGTTCTTATGACTTCAACGACAGTACCTCCTGCTGCTATCAGGCTCGTGGTCGAGCATGCGAGCTGCCGAGTTCCGCAGCATACGGCTGACGCTCATGCGTCGCACCATGACAGGGCGCATGCGCTGCACCAATTCCGGCTGCCGCGACTGCTAAGTAGGCAGCATGTTGAACATGGTGAAGCCAGCGTCAAGAACGCCGCTGCCGAGATCAACATCGTTGCTACCGAGACTGACTCGGTTACCGAGACCAATACGGTTGCCGAAGCCAAAACGGACGACCGCACAACCATCTTCCATGATCTCGCATTCGAACTGCATGCTGGGCAAATCGTTGATTTCGTCGGGCCTTCGGGCTCGGGCAAAAGCACGCTGCTCAACGCAATCGCCCGTCTCAACCCATACGCTACAGCCGATATGACGCTTGATGGCGAAGCCGCCGCGAGCATGACTCCGGAGCGCTGGCGTCGGCTGGTGGCCTACGTGCCGCAGCGGCCGACGCTGATCGGTGACACTGTGCGCGAGGCCATCATGATGCCATATCGCCTGCGGGTGCATC
Source organism: Bifidobacterium tibiigranuli (assembly GCF_009371885.1). Taxonomy (GTDB): domain Bacteria; phylum Actinomycetota; class Actinomycetes; order Actinomycetales; family Bifidobacteriaceae; genus Bifidobacterium; species Bifidobacterium tibiigranuli. Next base: position 111,908 of record NZ_QLZA01000004.1, read on the forward strand.
AGCGCGCGGACGATAGTAGTCTGCCCGAAGAGCGCCGTCCGAGCGAAGAGACTCTGCGCCGCACGCTCGATGAGGTCGGCTGCGGCGACATCGAGCTTGACCGTCCGCCGCAGGAGCTTTCGGTGGGCCAGCAGGCGCGGGTCTGCCTACTGAGGACCCTGCTGACGGGGCCAAAGGTACTGCTCGCGGATGAGGTCGACGCTGGGCTGGACGACGAGAACGCCGACAAGGTGGGGCGAATGCTTGCCCACGCGGCGAGCAGGAATATGGCGATTATGCGCGTGCGACACCGTGCCGCCGACGGGCGGGCCGACCGTACGCTGCAGCTGCGCGACGGCGTGCTGAGCGAGGTGACCTTGACCCGCGAGGCGCAGCAGGACAATCCGAGCGAACCAGGTCTCGAACCCGCTCATACACAAGCCTCGCAGGCCGCACAAGCCTCGCAAATTCCGCAAACTTCACAGGCTTCACACAACGCGCAGGAAGACGAGGGCGCACGATGAGCATCGCAGCTATCGCAATCATTGCTGATGCATCCGCAACAACCACAGCAGCAGCCGCCGCTACCACGGCCACTGCAGCCGCCGCGCCTACCGCAGCGGGAAGCTACCCCATCGACATATGGGGCCTCGTCATAACCGTCGCCCTGGTTGCCATAGCGGCCGGGATGTCGATCGTCATGCGGCTGGGCGTCGGCCGGCAGATGCTGTGGGCGACGCTGCGCTCGCTGATTCAGCTGCTGGCGATGGGCTACATCATCAAATTCGTCATCGAGACGAATAATCCGTGGCTCGTATTCGCGCTCGTCGCAGTGATGATCCTTGCCGCCATCCAGATCACGCTGAGCCGCGCTTCCAACATCCCCAAAGGCTTGGCGCTGGATGTGTTCCTGACTCTGCTGGTCGGCGCGCTGCTGCAGTTCGTTTTCGCCACCCAGCTGATTGTCCGCCCGCACCCGTGGTACGCGCCGCAGATCGTGGTGACGATGACAGGCATGCTGCTGGGCAATATGGTCGCTGCGATAGCCGTGGCGATGAGCCGCTTCTTCGACGATATGGCCTCGCGCCGATATGAAATCGAGATGCTGCTCAGCCTCGGCGCCACGCCTTTCGAGGCCGCGAAGAGCTCGATCATCTCCTCGGTGAAGCTCGGCATGATTCCCACGATCTCGCAGCTGGCATCCAGCGGCATCGTGCTGATTCCGGGCATGATGGCCGGTCAGGTCATCGCCGGAGCCGACCCGCTGACCGCAGCCAAGTACCAGTTCGTGGTGCTGGCCATCATCAGCGCACTGACGCTGCTGGCTGATTCGCTGATCATGCTGCTCGTCTACCGCAAGCCGTTCACCGCGCTGCACCAATACGTTCAGAAGGCATAGCGTTTAGACAGCATAGCGTTTAGACGGCTGAGCATTCAGACAGCATAGCGTTCAGTTTTCACAGTATTCAACAGCATTCAGCCCCATAACCTCCCGATTTCTTAGCATCGGCTCAGCCGCAGCCAGTTAGCATGACCATTGTTATGCATAACGACGGGCTCACCGCATAGCACAGATGCCCGCCGCGTGCAGACACCTGTCGATGGCCACTGTTTGATGGATACTGTTATATATAGCCACCGAGCCGACTGGTTTACAACGATTGACTTATGGAGACTGATTGATGGACACTGACGCAATAGCAAACGCGACGCCGAATGGCACTGGCACTGCACACGGCAAGCCGCCCGTCGTGGGACTCGCTGGCTGGGAGGTCGAGGAGCGGCGGCAGCACGGCGAGGGGGAGACCGGCGCGCAGAGCATCACCAAGTCGGTGGGCGCAATCCTGCGCGAGAACATCTTCACGCTGTTCAACGCTCTCAATCTCGCCATCGTGATTATGCTCTTCGCGGTTCACGCCTACTCGAATATGCTGTTCTTCGGCATTATCCTGCTCAATGTCATCATCGGCATCGCGCAGGAGCTCAAGGCCAAGAAGCTCGTCGACGAGCTGGCGATCCTCAACCAGCCACACGCCATCGTGCTGCGCGACGGCGCGGAGACGAAGATTCCGGCGTCGCAAATCGTCAAGGACGATATCCTCGTGCTCGACTCGGGGCAGCAGATCTGCAATGACGCCGTAGTGGTTTCCGGCACGCTGGAAGCCAACGAATCGCTGCTGACCGGAGAAAGCGATTCGGTCGACAAAGTCGCCGGCGACGAGCTGTTCTCCGGCAGTTCGGTGGTGTCGGGCCGCTGCTATGCGCGCGTGACCCATGTGGGCGACGACAATTACGCCAATTCGCTCATCAACGAGGTGCGGCGCGAGAAGCGCGTGCACTCCGAGCTGCTCGACTCGATGAACAAGGTCACGCGCTTCACCAGCTGGCTCATCATCCCGCTGGGCATCGCGCTGTTCCTGGAATCGACGCTGCTGCGGCACGGCGGCATGTACGATTCGGTCGTCTCGTCGTCCGCCGCGCTGCTGGGCATGCTGCCCAAGGGGCTGGTGCTGCTGATTTCCGTTTCGCTGGCCACCGGCGTCATCAGGCTGGCGAAGATGCGCATACTCGTGCAGAACATCTATTCCTTGGAGACGCTGGCCCATGTGGACGTGCTGTGTCTCGACAAAACCGGCACGCTGACCGACGGCAATATGACCGTGGAATCGGTGGTTGCGCTGGGTAGTGGCAGTGCGTCTGGAACCGGTGCTGATGCTGCGGGTGCAGCAGTCACAGCAACCGAGAATGCAGCTGCATTGAACGGCGATCTATTAATGACGTCCTATCTGACCGCGAGCGACGACAACAACGCCACCATAGCCGCGCTGCGTCGCCACTGGCTTGGCGACGAAGCCGACGGGGGCAACCTTGGCAGCACGCCGCAGCCGCTTCCGGCAAGCGGCAGCATCGCCTTCTCCTCGAAGCGCAAATGGGGAGCCATCGGATTCGCCGACGCAGGCACGGTGTTTCTCGGCGCTCCCGAACGCATCCTCGGCGAGCTGCCGCAGGAGGCCCAGGACTTGATGCGCCAAGGCCTGCGAATCATCGCGGTCGGCTACCTGCCCGGCAAATGGAGCGACGAGGAGCAGCTCCCCGGCAATCTGCAGCCGCTGTATCTGATTGCGCTGAGCGACAACATCCGCACACGCACCAAAGAGACACTGCGGTATTTCCGTACCGAAGGCGTCGATGTGAAGGTCATCTCGGGCGACCATCCCGACACCGTCAGCGCCGTTGCCAAGCAGGCCGGACTGGAACGCTGGAATGACGCGGTCGACATGTCCACGGTCGACGCCGATGCGCCGGATGAGGTCTTCGACGAGTTGAGTACGCGATACGCGGTATTCGCCCGCGTGACGCCCAAGCAGAAGCGCCTGCTCGTGCAGGCCCTGCAGCGGGCCGGGCGTCAGGTTGCCATGACCGGCGATGGCGTCAACGACCTGCTGGCCCTGCGCGAGGCTGACTGCTCGATCGCCATCGCCTCTGGCTCCGATGCGGCCCGCCAGATTTCGCAGGTCGTGCTGCTGGATTCGGACTTCACCTACCTGCCGCATGTCGTGCTGGAAGGTCGCAAGGTCGTCAACAACGTGACGCGCACGGCCGCCGTGTTCTTCATCAAGACGATCTACTCGGTGCTGGTGTCGCTGTTCTGCCTCGCGCTCAACATGCCCTTCCCCTTCATCCCGATTCAGATCACGCTCGTTGATGCGTTCATCGAGGCATGGCCGTCATTCCTGACGATCTTCGAATCGAGCACTGCGCGCATCCGGGGCAAGTTCCTGCCCACCGCGCTGCGCTCGGCGGCTCCATTCGCCGTGGCCGTGACCGGCATTATCGTCGTCACGAGCCTGATCGCGCCCTTCGGCGCGCTGCAGAACCAGACCACCATGTTCCTGCTGCTCATTGCCACTTCTATGGTCGCGGTCGTCCGAAGCTGCATCCCCTTCACCCGCCTGCGCGCCTTCGTCTGCGTGACGATGGCTCTCGGCGCGCCTGCCGCGCTGCTCGTGCTGCACAAGCTGTTCCAGGTCGTCGCGATCACCGCGCCGATGTGGGCGTATATCGCCGTGGCCTTTGCCGCAGCGATGGTGTTTTTGCTTGTGGTCAGGCTGGTGCAGCGGACTGTGTTTTCTAAATGACCGTGTCTTCGCGGGGATTGCGGCTTCTTAAGCTGTATCTTCTCGATAGAGGTCCGCACAAACGGTCCGCAAGGTGGGCGCGGCAATGATGTGGTAATGATATAGCGCTCGCCTTCGCCGGCCCTACCAGTAGCGGTAGCTGGTTGATTCGGCCGGGGACGCTGACGATTGCTGCCGCAGTTTCGCGTTAAACATTCGCCGCTGTTGGTCTACCAGGTGATCGACCGGGCCGTGGCCGCTTTCCGGGTGCCGACTTAGTCGCCAATCGGCACCGGCTTCGATGGCCCGATGCAGGTAATCGCGCGCGTTGGCGACGGCCTCTGGTGAGATGCCAGTGGCCCTGGTGTCGCCGTGCAGAGCAGTGCTGGCCGCGATGGCCGAACTCAGCGTGCATCGGTGCCGTGCGTGTTGCGCGTGCGAATTCTCGGACTGGCGAATCGCGTGACGCCTTCAGCGCTCGCCAGCACATCGGTAAGCACATCGTCATCGAGATGCCCGCCTTTGACCAGCGCCGAACGTGCGCCGGCCGACACCAGCGCGCGGGCCTGCTGCTCCAAGTCATTGGCATTACGCGCCGTGGGCACATCGTCGCCCAGCAACACGGCCGTTTCGGGCAGGTTGGGCGTGACGATGTCGGCAAGGCGCATGAGCCGCGTGCGGATGACATCCACCGCGTCCTCTTCGAGCAGCCGGTCGCCGGAGGTCGCCACCATGACCGGGTCGAGCACTACAAGCCCGAATTCCTCGCGACGCTGTTCGATTACGTCCGCGACTGCGTTGGCTACAGCGGCATTGGACAGCATGCCCAGTTTGGTCGCAGCGATTGGCAGATCGTCCAAGACTGTATCGATTTGGTCGCGCACGAGCTGCGGGTCCACGGCGACCGCCTGACGCACGCCCTGCGTGTTCTGTACGGTGAGGCCCGCCAGTGCTGCCGCGCCGTAGACACCAAGCGCGCAGAAGGTCTTCAAATCCGCCTGTGTACCTGCGCCGCCGCTGGGGTCGGAGCCTGCGATGCTGAAGGTGACGGGTGGCTGCATGACTGTGTGTTGCATGATTGCTTCTTTCTTCATTGATAAGGGATGCCATTGTTCCCGGATTCGGGGGCGATCATTTGGGTAATGACCGGCTTGTTGGTTGTGCTGAACTGGGTCGAATCCGAAGAATGCAGACTTCGTAATATCGACCATTGAGTATGAATATGTATGCGATTCGGTCAGACGGAAGCGCTGGAATCGCCCCATGCCGACAGCAGCTCGACAGCGGCCTGTTGCGGATCGGGACGCGCGGCAATTGCCGAAACGACGCAGATGCCATCGACTCCGGTGCCGATAACCGAGCGAACGTTACTGTGGTTAATCCCGCCAATGGCAACCGTTTTCGCACGTCCAGCGGTCTGCTGCACAAGCTTCGCTGCGCCGTCAAGGCCCAAGGCCGCTTCGGTGTCGGTTTTGGTAGGCGTGTCCCAGATGGGAGAAAGCCCCAGCACATCGGCGCTCTGGTCGGCAAGCTCGGCGTCGAGTTCGCGTTGATTGGAGATCGACAGTCCGATGAGCAGCCCGTCGCCAAGCCTGCGCCGCGCCTCGCGAATATCGCCGTCGGACTGACCCATATGCACATTGAGCCCAAGCTCTTCGGCCACGTCAAGCCGGTCGTTGACCACCAGCGCCGCCTGCTTGCCGCAGTGCTCATATGCCCGCTGATTGGCCTCGACGCAGGCTTTCGTAAGCGCAAGAAAATCATCGTGCGGCAGGGTTTTGTCGCGAATCTGCACGACGCCCGCGCCGCCGATTACCGCCTGCTCCACGAACCACGGCACGCGTTCGGGGCCGCCCGCAAGCGGCGTATCGGTCACGAAATACAACCGCCAGTCCACGCTGTCGGCGAGGTCGGGCTTCGCCGTCGTCATGATTCCTCGATTGCCGTGAGCTGAACGATTTCGTCGGGCTTCACGGTGTACAGCGCGTCAATCCATGCGGTGCGGAAGCTGGCCGGGGCGCTCGCTTGCCGGCCTGCCAGCGTGCCTGCCGCTGCGAACAGCGCATGCGCCGCCACAACGCCGTCATGGTCGGTCAGCTGCGCCGATCGGGCTGCGGCTATGCAGGCGGCGACCACTGCGCCGAGCGAGCAGCCGGTGCCCACAACGAGCGGCATCAGCGGACTTCCGCCGGTGATGCGCGTAGTGCGGTCGGGCGAGATCACGACGTCGGTCGGGCCGGAAACCGCCACGACAGCGCCGCTGGATTGCGTCAACGAGCGAGCCGCGCCAAGAGCGGCTTCGACCTCATCGGTGGCGTCGACGCCACGGCCGCCCGCGCTTTCGCCGGTCAGTCCCAGAATCTCCGAGGCGTTGGCGCGCACGGCGGCGGGATGGTGCTGCAATACTTCCCGTGCCAGTGCAGTGCGCACCGGCAGACCACCCACGGCAACCGGGTCCAAAACCCACGGCGTATGCGCGGATTCAGCGGCATCGACCGCGAGCCGCATGCCCTGATGCTGCTCGCCCAAGCCGTTGCCGACATTGATGAGCAGAGCGGATGCGAGACCGGCGAAAACTCGCGCATCCTCCGGCAGATCGATCATGGCGGGTGCGGCGCCTATCGCCAGTAATACATTGGCGGTGATTTCGGGCACGACGCTGTTCGTCATGCAATGGACGAGCGGCGTCGTTGCGCGGACGTTTTCGAGTATGCGGATGACCTGAGTCATATGGCTCCCTTCGCTAGCACTGTCTAGATCAGGTGTTGCGGGTGTGTTCTCAGCCCTTGCGGGCACCCCGGCACTTCGGGAGCCATACTAGCACGCGCACGGCCCGTTCCCCAAGGCTGCTGCCTGTTGTCTCCGCATGGCCCATGTGCGATCTGCGATTGCATCGGCAAACAGCATAGGGATAGCTGCAACAAATTGGGTGCCACGGCTTTACTCAAGCTGCGGCACCCCAATCGTGTGACAATGGAACCTGCGGGCTGGAACGTCCCGTTCCGGGCGAATCAGTCGATGGCTCCTGACAGCTTCGCCGCCTGCGGGCGCTCGTTGAGCTGGGGAAGATCAGCTACGTCGGCGTCGTAGAAGCGGCCCAGGTCGCGGCGGAACTTCTTCAGGCTTTCCTGCGACGAGTAGAGCATATGCCCGGCCGGGTAATACGTGAAGGCGATGTTGCCGCGCAGCGCCTCGGGCAGCCCCGTGTGGTCAATGTCGTATTCGGTCTGATTGAAGGGCGTGCATAGGTCGTAGATGCCGTTGCCGATAAGCACTTTGAACGCGGGCTGCTGGCAGATGGCCGCAGCCAGATCGCCGGTGACCTTCGGGAAGGGGATGATCTGGCTCCACGAGGTTTTCGTGTGCTCAGGCATCTTATGCCACCACGTCCAGCCTTTGCCCGGCTCGGTCGATTCCCAATCGAAGTTCGCGAATTCCTGGCGTTCCCGCGTGTCATTCCACTCCAGCTCGTCGCGCAGATAGGCGTTGACGAGGCTGGCGTAGGCGGGAGCGAGCAGGGCGTCGTCCACCACGAAAGTCTCGTCGTCGCTGACGGCGTCGAGATCGTACCCGGAGGCGCGCCCGTCGTAGCGGCCGACGATCGTGCCCTTGTCGCGCAGCAGCTGCTTGCGGAATCGCGTATCCAGCACGCGCAGGTCGGAATCGAGCACGTACTGCTCGCTCAACCCCGTCAGTTCGGCGTAGCGCCTGGCGACGGCGGTTTTAGTTTGCGGGTCGAGCGTCGCGCCTTGCGCCAGAGCGAGGCGCAGCGGGCCGTTCGCGAAGGCGCGGGCCTGCTGCAAATGCTCGGCGATCTCGGTGTCTGAGGCCGCTTTGCCGTGGTATTTCGCGACCGAGGCGAAGGTGGGGAAGTAGCCGATATAGTACTGGTCCGACGTGCTGAGCGTGAAACCGTAGTCCAGGATGTTCGAGATCAGCGTCAGGCCGTTGAGGCTTACGCCGTCCTGCTGCAGGCGGTACGAGAGCGCGGCGCCGCGCGTGGTGCCGTAGGATTCGCCGAGCACGTATTTGGGCGAGTTCCAGCGGTGGTATGCGGTCAGGAAGGCGCGGATGAACGCGCTGAAGCCGCGCACATCGCCGTCCACCGACCACAGCTCGGCCTTCGCTTTCTCCGCGATGCGCGAGAAGCCGGCGCCCGGGGCATCGATGAACACCAGATCGGATTTCGGCAGCAATGTATAGGCGTTATCGGTCAGCGAGTAAGGCGCATGGTCGGCCGACGTGTCGTTGACGGCGATGCGACGGGGCGCGAGCGAGCCGAGCAGCAGAAACGTCGTGGAGGAGCCGGGGCCGCCGTTGAACACGAAGGTGACTGGGCGCGTCGGGTCCGTTTTGCCGTCGGCGTCGAGCGCCTGGAACACGGTGTAGAACACGCTTGCCGCGGGCTTGACCTTCTCCGTGTCGATGTTCAGCGTGCCTACGGTCGCCTCGTACTGCCATTCGGTGCCATCCAGCGTGATGCTGTGGCGGGTAGCGTGCGCGCTCTGCGGCGGCAGCTGTTCGGCACTCGCGACATTGTTCGTGTCGGTTTTGGTTTGTGCATCCGATTGTGCGTTCGGCTGCTCGTCGGTCATATGACTGTCTCCTAGGATCATTGCGGCAACGGTTGGCAATATGCCTCCAGTGTATTCTGCGGTGGTACACACCGGGGGAATGCATATTGAAAAAACCAGCCAACCACGGATAGGCTTGCATTCACAAATAGAATCCGGTCTGGACAACATGCTCATATGGCACGACCGTTAAATATTAGGGACAACGATAGTCGTCGGCACCCGATAATGTCGGAAAAGACCGGGCAGGACATATATGACACGCCCTCAATAAACCTACGTTGTTAACTTAAACTCCCAACTGGTATTGTTGCTTGCAGTTCGTTCGTATGGGGGAGGGGCAGTGGCAGACAAATCAGTTAAGTCAGTGTCAGATTTTATACAAACAATTCAAGAGAAAGTAATTTCTCTTCGCCGAATTAGCGGTTCTGATTTGTTCGTATTTCGAGGCGAACCTAAGCTTTTTCAAACACATGGGATGCCGAATGTATTTCGTGAACCTAATAAATCGTCGCTTGAAAACATACCGTATTATGAAAAGAACATACTCGACATTTTTCGATCATATGGGTTCTCAGAAAGCCTTAGTTATTTAGAGCTCGCAATAGATGCACAGCATGGAGGGTTTGCGAGCCGTCTTCTTGACATTTCCTTCAACTCATTGGTGGCGTTATTCTTTGCCGCTGAGAAGTCCGAAAATGACGAGCACCCTGAAAATGCTGCGGTATACGTTTACGCCGTAAATGATCTCTATTCGCCGGAATCGCACAACGTCCAAGATCTATATGATTCGATACTTGATCAAGAGCCAACTTACAACAATCGACTGTCGGGCTATAGCCACATTTTCATTGACTATGTGAAATCTAACAAACGAATTATCGCACAGAACGGTGGGTTCATTCTTTTCCCTGGAACAGAATACGTTCCTTTCCCTCCATTTAAAACTGACAGAGTGGTCATAGATGGTGCGCACAAAAAAAGAATTCTTAATGAACTCGCTTCTTTTTTTGGTATTACAGAGGGAAGTATTTATCCCGAAAGCAACACTAACGTTGGATATCTCACAAAAAAAGCGCAACATATGCGCAATGACGGCATGTCCGCAGTTCAGCAACAAAAGGCTTTTATTGATGAGTTCGAAAATTACTGTGAGTACTACATCGAACAAGCGACATACATCATGACAGATCTGAATTCGTTAGGGAAGAATTCCTCAGGAGGAGCTACTAATAAAAACGAAATTCACAGGAAAAAAGAATTTGAAGAACTGCTTCTCGCTATTGAGAAGGAACTTTTATCTGTGAAAACAACTTGGATCGAGTATCAGAAAAGCTCTCTGAACGTCCAGGAACAAGACTCGCAGAAGGATAAATTGTCTAACGAAAGCTCAAAGAAGTTTGATGCAGTGATGCAGCATTTTGAACAACAAATTGAATCGATTTGTCAACAATACTATCGGAAAAACAATAGCGATTCCATATTCTCTATCGAATCATTCATGAAGGTGCAGTAATGGCAAATGGTAACTTCGGAACAATAGTCACCGACGAGATTGTTGATATCCTTGAATCACAAGGGATTGCGGACATCACTAAAGATGACATCGGCCCCTTGATTTCCGGCCGACTCACATGGAAAATCGATCACGATATCTCCAGTGATGCAGAAAAGCTTGCTGGAAGTCTTAGAGTATTCTCTACGGCAGAACTTGAAACCGATCCAGATGACGTGCAACCCATATTTGTGTTTCATTATGAGCCAGTGCATGATTCTTCAGAACCTTTATCATCTTTGCAACGGTTTATAGATCGACTTAAATCCGAAGAGGCGGAACACAAAAAAACTGGCAACGACGGCGCTGACAACAATGAGAATCATGTTGGCGATTGTTTGAAGTTTAACAAACGATCATTACAAAACAAAGTGGAGAATATCTATTTTTACAATATCGTAAGTGATCGAGTGTCATTCAATGAATCCACCAAACTGTCGCTCGCAGTCAAACAGTCGTTGAAGGACTACGTCAATAAGATTTACGACTTTGACATACCCAACGTGTACAGAATAAAGTTCAACACGATCCTCATTCCCAGTGAAGACAACTTAAAACGGCAAATCACCATTCCGATTGTAAGCAGGGTTCGTGCTCTCGACGGCGAGGCCAAAATCTCTCATAAACCGAATGCTGATAAGACGGAGTTGTATTTGAGGTGTACTGTATATACCGCCTCCCTTAACGAGATAGTAAAGTTGTACGAGCAAGTCGGTGAGAGTCTATTCGATCAGAATCTTCGCTACCGAATAAAAGAACAGAACGATGTTGAGAATGCCATGGGCGCAACAATCCAAAACCAACCGCAAATGTTTTGGTTTCTTAACAACGGCATATCCCTCATTGTGACCGATTCAAATAGAATCGAAAGGGGAAGGTTCGACGCTATTTCAATAAATCTGCCTGACCAGAAACACGATGATCTCGACACCGTTTCAGTAGTGAACGGTGCGCAAACGATAAGTTCCTGCTTTTCAATTGACGAAGCAGAATTTAATAAAGATCTTAAAGTTCTCTTACGAGTTTATACATTCGTTCGTAAAAAAGGAAGTGAAATCGATCCAATCGGGGACAGTCTGTTTCAAGGAGAGGAGAAACAACTCTCAGCAGACAAAGTTGATATTTCAAATAAAATCGACGAGATCACTATCGCTCTAAACAGGCAAAAGCCTATCCGTCCTGATGATTTAGCTTTCGCTAGTGATTTTGTGAGACAGATGAACTCTGTCCAGCTTGTACCTGCTGAATCCGATGAGAGAGAGGAACAAGAAAATCGTTTTGATAAGACTAAGTTTGAAATTGTGCGTCGCGGGGACAAAGAGAGCATTTTTTTGCATAAATATTCTCTTATAAGCTTTGCGCGAATCATGGAAGCGACAGGTGAGGAACCTTCTCCGGGTAAAGCGCGTTCTAGCGGATCTAGCACACTACTTAAACAAAAAGACGGAAAGTTTATACGTAAAGAGATTTTTTTTGAAACTGACGGTTCTGATACAGATTTTTACGACAAATATATTACCAAGTACGCGCATGTTAATCTTGCCTTCAAAGTTAGTAATTATGTCGATACACATCAGCAAACATCTGCTAGCACTACATTCAGAGATTCGAACGATATGAATGCCCTTATTAACAACGGAAAGTATTACCTCATCTCATATCTCGTCAAAAGGCTCACAAAAAATGAAAAATTTGAGGCTGATCCTTCAGAAGAAGCAATAGAAGCAGCATACAACGACCTTTTATCCTCAATTAACAAAAACCTTACCGAAATCAAAAATCAATATTATTCCAAACCAGTGTTCGAGTCTCAAAGAGATAGTGGCAAAGATCCTCTTGTGTCAAATGATTTTAAAAAAGATGTTTTATTCTCAATTATCTCTAAGTGTTTGGAACCCCCAGATATGTCTTAGTGAGAGTGCAGCTGACAGTTTCCCTTATTGGTTCCTCTCGTCTGGCCAGCGGTCAGCTCCTGTATCATGTTGAATCTGCATGAAATCCCATAGCAGGCACGTATATGCTATACATGAATAGAACTATTTATGTGTACAATGGGTACATGAAATCATAAGTAATTCGTGTACAAACTCTTGGCTGCCGACGGAGGGAGATGCTATGGCCTATATGCGGCGCAAGCTCGAAGATACGATTCGTCACTGGGCGCAGGCAGGTGATGCGCACCCGCTGATTATTCGTGGTGCCCGAAGGACGGGAAAGACCTATCTTGTCGAGCATGTCGCCCAGGAGGTGTTCGGCGGCGATGTAGTGAAACTCGATCTGCAGACTGACTTGGGCACCATCGAGAGAATATTCGACGTGCCCACCAACGATATCGATGCCATTGTCGGTCGCATCCGCGAATACACGGGGAAGCGATGCGAGCCCGGTGCCACGCTCCTGTTCTTCGACGAGATTCAACTGAGCGACAAGGCGTTGAACTCGCTGCGGTTCTTCTCCGGCACCCCTTGGCGCGTCATTGCAACCGGCAGCCTGCTCGGCGTCGCCGTGAGGAAGCGCCGGCTGCCGTTTCCTTCGGGAGTCAGGCAACTCGACCTTCATCCCATGGATTTCGAGGAATTCCTGTGGGCGGTGGATGAACGGCCGCTGTCCGACGCGATCCGCGAACATGCCGATCATCCCGCGTCCTTCCTCATGCACGACAAGGCGCTTGATCTGTATCATCGCTATCTCGTCGTCGGAGGCATGCCCAAACCGGTGGACGTCTACCGTACTACGCAATCTTTCGAAATGGTGGCCCAGGAGCAGCGGGAAATCAATGACACGTATGTCAATGACATGACCGATCCCGACAACGGCATCAGCGGGATATCGGCGAAACGCATCTGGGACAGCCTGCCCCGGCAGCTGCTGCGATCCAGCACGAAAAAGTTCAAGTACGCGGACATCATACGCGGTGGCCGCCGCGAACGCCTGCTCGAACCGTTGGAATGGCTTGAGGCCGCTGGCATCATCAGCAGGAACGAGATGACCGGCGACACTGCGGCTCCGCTCTCCCCGTACTCCGACGAGGAAGGGAGCTTCTTCAAGGTGTACGTGGCGGACACCGGCATCATGTTTTCCAAATTCGACATCGATGCGACACTGCTCCTGCGCCGTGAAACCGCGCAGCTGCTCTCCTCCGATTTCCGTGGGGCGCTGGCTGAGAACTATGTCATGCAGGCGCTCCGGGCGAACGGCATCAGCACCTTCTACTGGGCATCCACCGGCAAGGAGAAGGGCGAGCTGGACTTCGTGTTCCAGAACCGCGCCGCGCAAATCATCCCCGTCGAAGTCAAGTCGGCGCGCAACGTGACGGCGAAAAGCCTGCGAAGGTTCGTGCAGGCAGGGCATTCGGCTAAGGCCTACCGGCTGTCCGAGCGTGACTTCGGCGCGGATACGGTGGCAGGCACCGAAGTTCCGCTCATTAGTCTGCCGTTGTACGCCGCCTTCACCATTTCTGGCAACGCATAGCCGACCACCTAGCAGGTAGAACGGTTTACTTTGCCGTTCAAAGAGGCATGGCGCAATGAAAGGCGCGGAAAAGAGGGAGAGCATATGCAAGAACTCGCGGACCAGGCGCGATCGGGTGAGATTGTGGTCAACGCACCCATACACTCGCCGAGGTGGCGTAGTCTGACAACGGGCTGACCGCCGCATAAATCGTTCAACTGTAAGCTGTTGGTCACTTGCTCGATATGCCCCAAGGCGCTTATACGATTTTCTATAGCAGTGCAGCGCAGCTTGTGGGACCCGTCCCGCGACGCGGGCATCCCGGCATACGCAGTTTGCGCTGTGCAGGGATACCCGCAACCGCAATGCCATGCCACCGGCTCATTTCGCGCGGATCAACGATACGATCTTGGCGGCCGTGTACACGCAGGCGGAGCTCAGCGCGACGAAAAATCCGACCGGCATATCGGTGATGACGGACAAGGCTATCGACAGCCACATGCACAGCAGCGAGAACGCGCAGGACAGGACGCCAGCACGCAATGGCCGCGAGCATAGCAGGCAGGCGGCGGCTGGCGGCGCTACGAGCAGGCTGAACAGCAGCATGGCACCGACGACGGGCACGCTGGCTGTGGTGACGGCGGCGATGACCAAGGTGAACACGAATTCGATGACACCGTTGTGGATGCCGCGGGCTTCGGCGAGCTCCGGCATGACCGAGCTGAGCAGCAGCGGCCGGGCGATAAGCGCCACGACGATGACGCCAAGAATGGCGAGCGCGGTCATAAGCACCAGATCGGAGTCCGCGACCGCGAGCACCTGGCCGAAGAGCAGCGCATAGACCTGATTGGTGTAGTCGCCGCCGAGGCTGAGCAGGAACGCGCCGCCGGCGAGCAGGAAGATGAGCGTCAGCGCGATGACGGTGTCCCGGCGCTGCTTCTTTCTGCCGAGCACGGAGATGCCGACCGCTGCGGCGAAGGCGGCAAGGCCCATGCCGACCACCGAGCTGACTCCGAGATATACGGCTGCGGCGGCACCGGCGAACGAGCCGTGCGGTATCGCATGCGCGAGGAATGAGTCGCCACGCAGCACGACGAAGACGCCGATGATGCCGGCGCTCAGCGCCACGACGGTGCCGGCGATCCAGGTATTGGTGAGATACGCGTCAAACATTCGCGCTCGCCGCCTTCCGGCTAATAAGACCGAGGCTGCGGCTATGACTACGCCTGCTTGTGCCGCGCAGCCAGCTCACCAGCCGCGACAGCAGGTAGCACATCGTGACTAGCGCGACGATGCAGAAGCTCACCGACCACGAGTGTCCGTGCATCCACGAATAGCTTTCGTATGAGATCACGATGCCGCCCCATACGCAGAACAGGCCAATGCCGCAGGCGGCGAACATTGCGTTCCGCACGCGCTTGGCCAGCATCAGCCCGCAGGATGCGGGGCCGATCAGCAATGCTGTGGACAGCACGGCACCGACGGAGATGGAGCTCAGGGCGACGCTTAGGGCCAGCACGACCATGAATGCGGCGTTGGTTGCACCGGTCGAGACGCCGCGCGCATGCGCCAGCTGCGGTGCGACGGTAGAGAACAGCGCCGGACGCCAGATAATCGTCAGCATCAGCAGACATAGCACCGACAGCGCGATGACTATGGGCACGACGCTCGGGCTGATGGCGAACAGCGAGCCGAAAAGCACATTGACCGAAGCGCTCCCGCCTTGCGGGCGCATGGTCGACAGGCTTAGGAACAGCGAGGTGAGGCCCATACCAGTGGCGAGAATGATGCCGGTGGACACGTCGCGCCCGCGTAGGCGCTCGACGCCGATGGCATGCATGCCCAGCGCCGCGATGATGCTCGCCACCACGAATCCCCACAGTTGATTGACTCCCAGCAGAAACGCTGCGGAGCCGCCCACCGAGGCGAGGTCGGTCAGCGAATGCCCGGCGAAGGACTGCCCGCGCAGGACCGTCAGCACGCCGACCAGCGCGGTCGCGATCACTACGACGGAGCCGACGATCAGCGCCGTACGCACCTCCGGCACAGCCCAGAGCGCGTTGAATCCGCTTACGGGCAGTGTGGATGACGACGTATTTGGCGCTGCTGACACGGACTGTGCGAGTGCGAACGGCAAGACGCTAGCGGCGGTCATCGTGCGAACCATCTTCCTGCGGTGATTGCGGCGCCTGCGGTAGCTGCGATGCCTGCGATATGTTCGGCCTCTGAGCATCAGCGATGCGCCCGGTCTCGTTTTCGTATTCAGCGCGTCCAGTGCCTTCAATGCCCTCAGCGTCTTCAGCATCCTCAGCATTGTCAGGATGATGCCCCGGCTCGCTGCCTTCGTCGGCCAGCACCACGATGCGGCCCTGCGTGCGCAGCACGGTTATGGGGTGCTGATACAGCTCGCTGAGCACATCGGTGCGCACGACCTCGTCGGTGCGGCCGACCGCCGAACGGCCCTGCGCGAGGTAGACCACGCGATCCAAGACACCCAGCAAAGGGTTGATATCATGCGCGGAAAGAATGATGCCGATGCCCTTGGTGCTGCGAATATGATCAAGCAGGGCTACGATATCGGCGCTGTTGGCCGGGTCGAGATTCGCCAGCGGCTCGTCGAGCAGCAGCAGGGCCGGGTCGGCGACGATGGCTGCGGCGATCATGATGCGTTGCTGCTGGCCGCCGGAAAGCCTGCCTACGGGGCGGTCGGCGTATTCCAGCGCGCCGACGCCTTTGAGGGCGGTATTGACACGTTCCCAGAAGTGCTTTCCTCGCAGGGAAATGCCGAATTTCTGCCCGTCAAGCCCGAGCGCCACGAAGTCCTTGGCCAGCAGCGGCAGGTCGGGGTCGAGCTCGATTTTCTGCGGCACATAGCCGATGACGCCTGTCTGCAGCCGTTTGCGGCCGAGCACGGTGACGTTGCCTTCGAGCGGCGTGATATCGCCGAGGATGGTTTTGAGCAGCGTGGTCTTGCCTGCGCCGTTTGAGCCGATAAGCCCTACGAACTCGCCCCGGCCCACGGTTAAGTCAATGCCGTCGAGAATGCTCCGGCCCCCGAGGTTTACTCGGAGGCCGGAGACGTTCAACAACGGGCGATTGGTATCGTCAGTTGGCTTCATAGATGTTTATTCTAGCGTTTCAGTCGACGTATTGTTGGCGGCGGCCTGCGTGAGCGCGTTGAGCTCTGCCAGCATCCAGTCGACGTAGTGCATCTTGGTCGGCATGGTTTCGTACGCGCCGACGATCGGGATGCCATTGGCCTTGGCCGCAGCCAGATACTTCTTGGTCAGGTCGGAGACGACCTGCTGGTTGTAGACGAAGGCGGTGACCTGCTTGTCGTTGAACAGCTGCATCTGGGTGGCGGAATCCTGCGCCGAGGGGTCCTGGTCGTTCATGATATCGGCCTGCAGGCTCCACGGGGTCTTGATGTCCACCTTGGCGTTGTCGAGCAGGTAGTTGGCCACGGGCTCGGTTGCCGCGACGGAGACGTTCGGGTACTTGTTCTTGAAGGTGTCAAGCGCCGTCCAGTACTTCTGCACGGAGGTGTCGAAGGACTGGAGGTTGCTCGCGTAGTCCTTGGCATGCGAAGGATCAAGGCGCGTGAGGGTGGCTGCGAGGGTGGAGGCCACGGCGGGCATCGTCTCGGGCTTGTACCACAGGTGCGGGTTCTTGGTGTCGTCGGGAAGGCCGAGCACCTGCTGCGCGCTGATAACGGTGCGGTCGGAGCTGGAATGGCTCTTGAGCATCTTGGCGAGCCAGTCGTCGTAGCCGACGCCGTTAGCGATGACGATCTTGGCGTTGGCGATCTGCTTAGCGTCCGAAGGCTTGGCTTCGAAGTCGTGCGGATCGGCGTTCGGATCGCTGATGATCGAGGTCACCGAGACGTGCGAGCCGCCAATGGACTGCGCCACGTCGCCGTACTCGTTCTCGGCCGCCAGAATCTCGATCTTGCCGTTCGAGTCGGTTGCTCCTGAATTCGAGTTCGATGCGCCGCATCCTCCGGCGAGCGCCATCGCCGCCACCAGCACTGCACCTACCGCAGCCCTTGCCACATGTTTCATCTGCATGAGTGACTCATTCCTTTCATGGCCGCTGCTTGGACCCGTATCGGTATTGTCATGGGTCACGCGCGCGGCATTCATATGTAATGAAAACGGTTATCATTGTAACGGGTATGGGGTACAGCGGGGCGACGCAAGGGGATTGGGGCGCGTTGCGTATGGTGTTGGCGGCGGTTCTTGCGGCACTTAGCAGCCGCGGCATTATTCGTACTTGCGGTGGTTGGACAGGCGAGCGGAGGTTTGGCGCTCGCGTATGTGAGCGCGAATATCGAGGTGTGTCTGGCCGGCTGCGATAATGTCGATTCTCGTCGTAAAACGGCTGCATGAACGACGCCGGAATTTTTCCCTGAGTTCATCTTGGGGACGGCATCGATTCACTCTGCCCTGCAATGATGCATATTAGGCCTTTCTGCTGTGGTTTGACAGACTGGTCTGCCGTCCGGCCCGTTTCGAGCCGGAGTATGCATGGGTTTCCGACTCCCTGTTCGTAAGGCATGTCCTGAAACATGGGGTTTTCGGCGCGTGCTGTATTCGCAGATGCGTCTGAGCGAGAAAAGGAATGAACCAATGAAGATGAGACATGTGCTGGGAGCTGTGGTTGGCGTCGTATCCATGGGCCTGATGGTTGCGGCCTGCGGCCCGACGTCCAGCGGCGGCGCATCCTCGCAGTCATCGCAGAAGGGCACGGTCACCGTGTTCATATCCGGTGATACAAATGTTCAGGATCTATGGGAGAAGGGTCTCATCCCCGCCTTCAACAAGCAGTATCCGAATATCTCCGTGAAAACGGAAATCGATCTGCACGGCGAGCATGACCAGCAGACCGTCGCGAAGCTGGCCACATCGACCAAGGCCGGCGATGACCCCGGATATCAGCTCGTCGACGCAGGGTGGGTGACCGGCCAAGCCGCCAAAGCCAATCTGCTTGACAAGGTCTCCACGTCTGATATCTCGAATCTCGCGGATGTTCCCGCTGACACGGTCAGCATGGGGCAAGGCGTGGGCATTCCCTACCGGGCGTCGTCGGTGCTCCTGGCCTACGATTCAACGAAGGTCAAGAATCCTCCCAAGACCTTGGCCGCCTTGCTGCAATGGATTGTCGACAATCCTGGGCAGTTCGCCTACAACTCCCCGTCCACGGGTGGCTCCGGCGGCGCATTCGTCAACACGGTTCTGGACAGCCACTTGACCAAAGGCCAGCAGGACGTGCTGCGGCTGAAGAAGGATGCCTCTGCTGAGGCGGCCTGGAAGGAAGGCTTCGCCAAGCTCGCCTCGCTCAATCCTTATGTGTATCAGAAGGGTGTCTACCCGAATGGCAACAATCAGGTCCTTTCGCTCTTGGGGCAGGGGTCTATCGAAATGGCCCCGGTGTGGTCGGACCAGTTCATCACGGCCCAGAAAACCGGGACCATTCCCGACACTGTCAAGTATGCGCAGATATCTGGCCCCTCCTTCACCGGCAGCGCATCCTATCTCGGCATTCCCAAGACGGCAAGCAGCAAAAAGAACGTCCACACGCTGGTGAACTTCGTGCTGAGCACTCAAGGTCAGAAAGTCATTGCGGACGAGGTCTCCGGATACCCCGTCATCTCGCTGGACAAGATGGACAAATCGGTGGCCGAGAAGTTCAAGGATGCAGATATCTCCGCGTTGCGCGCAGGATATTATTCCGAGGTCAGCTCCGATATGAATGACCAATGGGATCAGCTGGTCCCCGGCCGGCAATGAGCGAACGGCAAACGCGTAATCGACCGCGGGGCACTCTTGTGGGCGGCAAGGAACCGGACGATAAGATGGGCGCTGTGGAGGAGGAGCCGTGCGCTGAAGCGGCCAGAGGCTATGAGCGGCGTGAGGCTCGCCGCCACGGCTTCATCGGATTCCTGATGTCGCTTCCGCCGATGATCGTGCTGGTGCTGTTCGTCGGAGTTCCCGTCGTTCTCGCCATCCTGTTCAGTTTTGGCTACACCGGCGGACTCAATCAGGTTGCTGCACAGGTCGGCATGGATGTGCGCCATGGCTCGCCGTTCACCGTCGCGGCGTATAAGGACATTCTCGAAGATCCTCGTTTTCTGCGCGATCTGATCGTCACATTGATCGTCACCGTCGTCGGAACCGCCGCAGTAGTCGTGATTACGACCGCCATAGCCTTGTATATGCGAATGTCGCGGTCCAAGGCGGGCTCTCTGCTCGCAGGTCTGGCGGTGGTCCCGTTGTTCATCCCCGTGGTCATCGCCTCTTGGGCGAATCTCATCTTCTATCAGTCCAACGGATTTCTGCGTTCCCTTTTCGCGCAATTCGGGCTGCAGGCGCCGGTCTGGGGCTTCACTACCGTTGGCGTGATCATCGCGTCCGTATGGGTCAATCTTCCCTTCGCGATGCTGATGACGATTTCAGGAGTCCAATCGGTGCCTGAGGATTTCATCGACTGCGCCAGAGACGCAGGAGCTTCGAACCTCCGAATCATCGGGGAGATCCTGCTGCCCCTGGCCAAGGTCCCGATCCTGATTGCCGCGACATTCACCGCCATCGGAATACTAGGGCAATTCACCGTGCCATATTTCACCGGTCCGAATGCGCCGACCATGCTCGGCGTGGATATCTCGAAGTACTATCAGGCGTTCAACCGACCGCAGCAGTCGGTTGTCATCGCGGTCATCATGTTCCTGTTCGGCATCGGCATCGCAGTGGCGTATATCCGTACTTCGGCGCATGACGGCGCCGAACCGCGCAAGGAGTAGCATATGCCATCAGCAATCAGAGTCGGCGCGAAGGCCGTGTGCACGTGGCTCCTCGTCGCCATCGCGGTGGTTTTCATTCTCGGGCCGTTCCTGTGGCTTGTCGCCCATGCCTTCGTCACCTCGTGGACTTATCCGCGGCTATGGCCAGACGGTTTCACACTGCATTGGTGGTCGGTCGTGTTTTCGGACAGCCAGCTGCAAGCTTCGATCGGCAACTCGCTGTTCTTCGCCCCGGTCACTGTGGCGCTGTCATCACTGGTCTGCCTTCCTGCGGCATATGCATTCTCCAGATTCAATTTCCCTGGCAGACGCATATTCCAGGTGAGCCTGCTGGCGGTCAATGCGTTTCCGAAGATGGGACTGTATGTCGCAATGGCGGCCATATTCTACGGCCTGCACCTGATGGAGAGCATCAGCGGCATCCTCATCATTCATTTGATCAGCACGCTGGTCAATATGACATGGATTCCGGCAGCGGCATTCTCCAGCGTGCCGAAAGCCTTGGAAGAAGCGGCCGCCGACGCTGGAGCGGGTAAATTGCGGGTATTCTGCTCAGTGACTTTACCAATAGCCGCCCCCGGCATCCTGGTCGCTATGGTCATGTCGTTTCTGGCTTCCTTCGATGAATCCCAGGGCACGTATCTCGTGGGTGCGCCGAAATACATGACCATGCCCACGCAGATGTATTCGATGGTATTGAATTACCCCGAGCAGGTGTCGGCAGTCTTCGCGCTGATACTTGCCGTCCCTTCCGTCGTGCTGCTGCTGGTATGCAGAAAATACATAATGGGCGGGCGACTGGCTGAAGGATTCCAGATTCGCTGACGACGACTACTGGATATTACGGATATTACGGTGTCGACGCAGGCATGCGGTTCGTGCGTCGGCGGGAAAGGTGCAAGTATGGCGACACATGATCACGAGCCTGCCGTTGGCGGCGGGAACGTTGAACCGCCCGGCGTCCGAGGATACGACTCAGCGCGGGATACGCGGGATATTGGCGAGCCGGGTCTGGTCGTCGAGGGACTGCATAAAAGCTTCGCCGGGCGCGAGGTCATAAAAGACGTGAGCTTGAAGGTGCGTGCCGGAGAATTCGTTTCGCTGCTCGGCCCGTCCGGCTGCGGCAAGACCACGACCCTGCGGATGATCGCAGGCTTCCTGCACCCCGATGACGGGCAGGTGTGGATGGATTCGCGCGACGTGACCGAGCTGGGTGCCGAGCGTAGGCCGAGCGCGATGGTGTTTCAGAATTATGCGCTCTGGCCACATATGACAGTCGAACGCAACGTTTCCTTCCCGCTGCGTGTCGCCAAGCGGCCAAAGGAGGAGATCGCCCGGCGCGTCGATGCGGCGCTGGAACTGGTTAATCTTACACAGCAACGCAAAGCCCGCCCCGCCAGGATGTCGGGAGGCGAACAGCAGCGTGCCGCTTTGGCCCGGGCCCTCGTGCGCGAGCCATCGATACTGCTGCTCGACGAGCCGCTGAGCAATCTGGACGCGAAGCTGCGCGAACGGGTGCGCGAGGATATCCGTTCCATCCAGCAGCGTCTGCATATCACGACGATCATGGTCACGCATGACCAGCAGGAGGCTATGGCGATCTCCGACCGCATCGCCGTGATGCATGATGGCAGACTGGAGCAGGTATGCGGACCTGATGAGCTCTATGCTAAGCCGGCAACGGAGAATATTGCCCGCTTCATCGGCACAATGAGCGAGTTTGACCAAGCTTTCAGACAACGGCGTGTCGTGAAAGACGAACACTGGCTGGTTCGTCCTGAAGACATCGTCTATATCTCCGCCGACCAGCCACGCGATGAGGATGCGGCTTGTGAGGACGATCAGCTGTCACCCAATCACATGCCCGTAATCAATGCCAGAGTCGTGCGGTTGATTCCGCACGGACGATACGGGGAAGTTGTTTTCGAGTCTGACGGTGGCGCTTCACTCGTGGGACTGCATTCGAATGACGCGTCACCCGTCTGTGCAGGGCAATATGTCCGCTTAAGCGCGAAACGGGTATATCACTATGTCGGCAACGAATTATCGGAGGTAATGCAATGATGAATGACATGGGCATGCGATTTGCAGCTCACCGCGGCGTAGTAAATGTGGATGCGGGAATCAGAGAGAACACGCTGGCTTCATTCAGGGCGGCTGTTGAGGCAAAAGCCGATTTGGTCGAACTTGACGTGCGGCTGACTGCGGACGGGAGCGTTGTAGTGCTTCATGACCCCGATATGCTCAGGGTATGGGGAGATCCTCGGCGCATCGACTCCGTAACTTTGCGCGAGCTGCGTGACGGATGGGGTGATGCTGACCAGCGCATACCGACTTTGGAAGAGGTGCTGACCGCCGTTCACGGCAGCGGTTCACGTCTGCTCATCGACATGGACGACGAGGCGTTCGCGGCTCCCGCGCTCGATGTCGTGATGCGCTGTGGAATGGGACGTGAAGTGGAATGGTGCGGCGCGCTCGAAGCGATGCGCATCATCCGCGGAGCTGATGCCGATGCCATCATATGGATGCCGTGGAGCGAGGCAGAGCTTCCATTCCTCGAAGACGTCGAGACGCTGCGCCCGCAGGTGCTCAATGCCCCGCATCTCGCTGTGGGGCCGGACCTGGTCGAACGAGCGCATGAGCTCGGGCTGGAGGTGTGCTGCTGGACTGTCGACGATGAGGTGCAGGCGCGCCATCTGGCAGGTATCGGTGTGGACGGCATTACCAGCAACCGCCTTGCTGCGATCCGCGAATCAGCGCATTCCTTCGACGTGGATCATGAGGAAAACGAATCCGAACGGGATGAACGAGCATTTGCCGTCGCCAGACTGATCGCGCAGGATGCAGCCGAACTCGTACGCGAGAGCGCAGACGAATACCGCACCCATGTGCACGGCAAGGCGACTCCTGCGGACCTGGTCACGGATTTGGACGGGCTGATCGAACGGCTGGTGCGCCAGGCGCTGCGTGCGCAATTCCCCGAGATTCCGATCGTAGGGGAGGAGATGGGCGGAGACGAGCCCGAATGCGGAGACTGCTGGTTCCTTGACCCGCTGGACGGTTCGATCAACTACGCGAATGGGCTGCCGTGGTTCAGCTTCTCGCTGGCGCTGGTGCGCGACGGTTCGGAGCCGATCGTCGGCGCTGTGATCGATCCCATCGGATGGCGTGTGATTACGGCGCGGCGCGGCTACGGCGCATGGGCAGAAGGACAGCGTGTGACGATTCCCGAGCGCGCGATTGATGCCAGCGACCCGCTTCAGGGCACGGTTGTCGCCGTGGAATTGGACAACCAATCCGCATGGCGTGGCCTGAATGGAATCTTCGGGAGACTTTCCGAGCGATACTGTACGCTGCGGGTGCCTGGCAGCGGCACGGCGAGCGTATTCGGTATTGCGTTGGGTCGCGGCGTGGGCACGCTGATCGGGCATTTCGGCCCTGTCGACCATTTCGCCGGGGTGCTGATTGTGCATGAGGCTGGTGGCGTGATCATGGATATGTCTGGCCGCGAGACGCTGAACCCTAGGAATTCGGGCTTCCTTGCGTCCAGAGATCGCCGGTGCGCCGGTGCGCTTGCGCAAGTCTGGCATGAGGCTTTGTCGGAGCTTGAATGATGCCGGTGTCGGTGCAATGGCCGCGTCGCCGGCAGTGGTGGTGCTGGTGTCTGGTCTTTGCATGACGCGCCCAAGACCCCATACGCAAGTCGTCCATTGCCAATGTGAGGCGATGGAATTGCGCCATTCGTCAAAGCTAACCAGTGACTTGCGCACAGCATTCCGGGCGCGTCGTTCCGGCGGGCCCGTGGGTGAACGGGCTCAAGAGCCGCTTACGTCATGCTGAGCCGTCTATGCCACGAGGTTCGTTGGCGTGCCGTCGTGCAGATAAGCACGGATATTGCCGAACGCCTCGTGCAGGCGTTTGCCGAGCGCCTCGTCGGTAGCATATCCGATATGCGGCGTGAGCATCATATGCGGGGAGTGCAGCAGGGGATCGTCGGCGGGCAGAGGCGGCTCCTCGTCGAACACGTCGATGCCCGCCCCGGCGATTCGCCCGGCGTTCAGTGCCTCGGCGAGCGCCGCATTGTCAACGACCGGCCCGCGGGCCGTGTTAATCAACACCGCGTTCGGCTTCATCAGGCCGATGAGCTGCCTGCTGACCAGATGCGCCGTCTGCGGCGTGGAGCTCACATGCACGGTGATGATGTCCGCCTGACGCATCACATCGTCCAGCGGCAGAAATTCGATGCCTTCGATGTCGCGCGGCGTGCGGTTCCATGCCACAATCCGCGCCCCGAACACCTGGGCCAATTCCGCCACGCGGCGGCCGATATTGCCAGTGCCGATGATGCCGAAGGTCTTGCCCGCAATTTCGTTCCGGCGCAGCCCCTCGCTGGTTTGTGCCGAACGCGCGGCGATATCATTGGCCTTCACCTCACGCAGGAGCGCCAGCGTAAGCAGCATGACAAGCTCGGCCACGGCCTCGTTCGAATAGCCCGGGCAGTTGCTCACGGTGATGCCGTGCTCGCGGCAGTAGTCGAGGTCGATATGATCGAACCCAACAAAGGCCACCGCGATGGTGCGCAGCTTCGGGCAGTGTTCCAGCACGGAGCTGCGCAAGGGGAGATTCGTCACGACCAGAGCCTCGGCGTCCTTGGCGCGCTCAATGAGTTCGTCGTCATTGGTGGGCCGCGTGTCGTAGGAGCGCACCGTGACGCCTTTCGGCAGCGTGTCAAGCTCGGCCTGCAGCGCGGCCTCTGGCACTCCTAGCGGCTCCAGAATCGAGATAACTGTGTCCGAGGTAGCAGTGTCTGATGCAGCGTTGTCTGCATCGTTCAGGTCAATCGCCATATTCCATCCCCATCGCATCCGAAGGCAGCTTTTCAACCACAGTGTACGCTTCACCGTATTCCATTTTTATATTCCTTATTCCTGCATATTCTTGTACCTTGCGCTTTCGAGCCGTATTCCATGCTGAACAGAGCGGCCGAACAAACCGTTGAATAAGTCGCTGAATAAACCACCGAATGTGACGCAACGCCGTATTTGTTTTGTCCGTCAGCCGCGTGTATCGTTAAAGAGTTGCCCCTTTAGCTCAACGGTTAGAGCAGCGTCCTTTTAAGTCGTGGGTTGTGGGTTCGAATCCCACAGGGGGCACAATGTTATGCTGGCAGCGAACGCCTACTGCCGTAACGGTTTTGTTGCATCAAATACATGGATTGGGACCGCTGGTGCTTGTCATACCCAGAGCCACGCCGACAGTCCCATATGCGTTGGTGGGCTCTGGTAGGGTTGAATTATTCCGTACGGAATAAGTCTTGTCGAAGGCACTTAAGGGAGCGCATGCGGAGTTTGCATGCTGATGTTAGAATGATCGATGGCTAGTGACTGAATAATAATGGGTTTGGACGCTTTCGACAGCAAACGAATACGTTGATGCATCGATGCGAAGGGCCTACCCATGAATAACTTCACGAACAACCAACCATCCGGGCAGATTGTGCTCTATCAGGGCGACGATGGCTCGCCGGCCATCAGCGTGCGGCTGGAGAATGACACTGTATGGGTGACACAAGCCCAGTTAGTAGAGCTCTTTAAGAGTTCCAAGGCGAACATCAGCGAACACGTCGCTAACATATTCGCGGAAGGGGAACTAACATCCGAAGCAACTGTTCGGAATTTCCGAACAGTTCGTCAGGAGGGGCATCGCAAGGTAACGCGAACACTTACCTACTACAACCTCGACCTCATTCTCTCCGTGGGCTACCGGGTGAAAAGCGCCACCGCTACACGTTTTCGCATCTGGGCTACAGGCAGGCTTAAGGATTATCTGGTCAAAGGCTATGCGCTCAACCAGCAGCGCTTGGATCAGATTGGCCAGGTGGTGCAAATTCTGGGACGCTCAACGGATGAGCTGATCGCCGGCTCGGCCGATGTGCTGGCCGCTTACCTGCCTGGATTGGAGCTGCTGCGCGACTACGACGAGGGCCGAATCGCCACGTCGCCGCACGAGGTTCCCGGTTGGACGTTGACAATCAACGAAGCGCGCGAGATCATCGCTGGGCTCAAGCAGGCATTTCCAGACGATGATTTGCTGGGCAATGAGCGTGGCGATAGGTTGCAGGCGGTGGTTGAGGCGATTTACCAGAGCTTCGCGGGGCAGGATCTCTACCCAACCGTGGAGGAGAAGGCCGCGAATCTGCTATATCTGACGGTCAAGGACCACCCGCTTATCGATGGCAACAAGCGTAGCGCCGCTGCTCTCTTCGTCACGTTCCTCGCCAAGAACGGCGTCCTCGACGATGCCGAAGGGCGTCCGGGCATCACCAGCAATGCGTTGGCGGCGTTGACGTTGATGGTTTCCATGAGCGATCCCAAAGAGAAAGACGTCATGATTGCCCTGCTGATTCGCATGATCAGCAAAGACGGTAAGAACAGCGAGGAAGGTGCGCAGCAGTAGGTGCGCAGAACTGGACAATATTTTCATATAGAATTTCGGGAATTCTGTATGCTGTTTCGACATGCGATTAACCCGCATAACCCCCTATAACTAACGGCGATAGCCTGGCGGTGGCGTTTGGCAGCAACTCGTTTTAGAGTGGGTGCAGTTTTGCAGAACGTGCAGAATAATCGCAGATTTGGCAAAATTGCCAAAAGGGGAGTGATCATGTCGGATTTGGCATGGAACTGGGTGGCTTTGGCGGTCACCGTTGTGCTGTTTGCAGGCTTGGCGTGGCTGAGCCGCAGGCGGCATGTGAATTTCAGCATCAGAGTGATTGTGGCGACGGCGCTAGGCATCGTGGTCGGCGTGGCGTTCAAAGAGCATGTGGAGTTTGTCGCGGTGTTCGGCGAGGTGTGGGCGCATGCGATCAGCGCGATTGTGGTGCCGCTGCTCGTATTCAGCGTGATTTCGAGCATCACCGGACTGGGGGAGTCGGTCAGGCTGCGCAGCATCGGCTTGAAGACCGTGTTCTTCCTGCTGCTCAATACCTTTACCGCGGCTACAATCACCTTGGGCCTGGCGATAGTATTCAAGGTCGGTTCGGGCTTCAGCGGCGCGCAGCCGGCCGGCGCGCATCACAAGGTGGTTCCCGGCGTGCTTGATACGCTGGTTGGCCTGTTCCCCTCGAATTTCGTGCTCAACTGGTCGCAGAACCAAGTGGTTCCCATCGTCATCTTCGCACTGATTCTGGCCATCGCATTCAACGAGGCATCCCGCACGAAGCGCGGCGCGCAGGCGGTGCAGCCGTTTAAGGTCATCGCTGATGCCGGCAATGTCGTGCTGTCGAAGGCCACTCAGATCATCGTGGGCTTCACGCCGTATGCGACGCTGTCGCTGATTGCCGCTGCGGTGAGCAATAGCGTGGTTTCGGCGCTTGTGCCGCTGGTTTCGGTGCTGGTCGTTGCCTACATCGCCTTGATTCTGCAGCTGTTCATCGTTCAGCCAGTGATTCTGAGCGCTGCGGCGCACCTCAACCCGATTCATTTCTTCAAGGCCTTCGGACCTGCCGGCGTCGTCGCCTTCACTTCGGAAAGCAGCATCGGCACCATTCCGGTCACGGTCCGCCAGCTCAAGCGCGGCGGCGTTCCGGACGATGTCGCCTCATTCGTCGCCAGCCTGGGCGCCAATCTCGGCATGCCGGGATGCGCCGGTGTATGGCCGGTGCTGCTCGCCGTGTTCGCGGTGAACGCGCAAGGTCTGAACTACTCCTTCGGGCAGTATCTGCTGCTGATCGTCCTGGCGCTGCTGGTGTCCATCGGCACGGTCGGCGTGCCGGGCACCGCAACAGTGACCGCGACCGCATTATTCGCCTCGGCAGGTCTTCCCGTGTCTTTCATCGCCGTCACCCAGCCGATTTCGCAGATCGTGGACATGGGCCGCACCGCGGTCAACGTCGCAGGAGCCGCGAACACGGCCTTCATCGTCGCCGCCTCCGAACATGAGCTCGACAAGGACCTGTACTACCAGCGCAAGCTCTGGGATGACGAAGACGATCTCGGCAGCCAGCCAGTTGCATCGGCTGCCGAGCCCAATGACCAGGCTGTTTCCATTCCTGTTGCTGCTGCTGTCTCAGCCGCTGATTCTGGCGCATCCGGTGAGCCGTCCGCAAATGCGGCTGCGGCATCTTCTGCCGCAGCTCCCGCTTCGAATTCAGTCAATCTGCTGTCGCTGTCGCCCAGCGCCGCGCTTGAGGGCACCGGCGGAGAAGCCTGTGGCGTGTCCGACCACGGATCCTCGAAGCAGTAGGAGCCGCGCAGCATCGCGCAATTGTTCATTTGGCCGTCCGAAGCAATGACATGCTGCGGACGGCCATTGTATGTTCGGCATGATTGAAATGCATGTGTATGCCACGCGTATGCCATCTATTAAGCAGATTTCGTGTGCGACTGCTGCGACAAGGCCTTGCGAATCTTGTTCCCGCATATAAAGATTGGCGGAATTTCAAGGATTATGCGAAGAGTGCGATGAGTACATACTTTTGTATGTGCTGAATAGACGAAAAAGTGCTGAATAGATGTTCGCGAGGGTATGCGCCCTTGGCAAAGCCGGATTTTTCGGGTTTTCCATGTATTAAGCACTTTTTTCGTCTATTAGGCACTTCGCAAAGTAGACCCCAAATTGGGCATTTGTTATTTTGGCGGAATACCGCCATTCTTGAGGATCTGCGCGTGGGCGTTTGCACGTATGAGACCGCATGATTCTCTCGAATCTGCTTAATAGATTCGAGAGAAACCACTATGCGTGCGATTCAGGTGCTCAATATCCGTCTGCACTGTCTGTGCCGCTCAGCGTGCAACTGCCTGAATGGCTTATTGAGGTGCTTGATCGTGAGGCCCGCCGCATGGGCATTAGTCGGCAGACCGTCATGAAAGTCTGGCTCACTGAACGGGCCGACGCTAAACAAGGCAGCTGATTTTCTGACGACACTTCTGACGACACTTCTGGCGACGATTCTGGCGCGGATGGCAGCTCCCGACGCGCATGGCGTCGAAGGGATGCGGCGGGCGTATCGTTGCAATACAATTGGTGCAGAATAACAATGAGGGGGCGGCATGGCGGATCGGATTGCTGACGGCGTGGAATCCGAGCGAACCGTTATGGCGCAAACGGACGACGCTGCTGGTGCCTCGGATGCTGTAGATATCGCTCGCAACGCTGACACGACGGCTGCCTCGGCCGACACCCACACGGGCAACGCTGCAAATGCCCAGACCCCGCAGACCGCCCAGCCCCAAGTCCCGCCAACTCCCCAGCCGGTCGGCGACAACACCGCCATCGAGATTATCGACGGCGCTATCGCCACGGTCGACGTGTCCAAGCATCCGGTGGCTTCGATACCCGAATCCGATCTTTCCCTTGCCGACATCGAGCGCAGCCGCTCCCGGCCCTTGCAGTGGAGCGTGTACGGTGTCCTCGTCCTGATCGCGCTGATTGCGCCGTACTGGCTGGGGCGCACATTTGCGGTGAATCGGACCGCATGGCTGGTGGAGCATCTGAGCCTGCTCAACGTGCGAGGTGTGGCATTCGTCTCGTGGACGGTCACGCTGCTCGCCGTTACCGGGCTTGGGCTCATGATCGTCGACGTGCGTAAATGGCTGTGGCGCACCGTATTCGTCATCGGTCTGGCTGCCGAGCAGTTCATCGCCGGTCTGTGCCTGCTCAGGCTCAACTTCTGGTATTCGACCTACGTGGTGTATGGCAAATCGGCTGGTCTGGCGAACGCCGCGAACCTCGGCATCATCGCCGCCGGCTTCGGCCTGGCCGTCTTCGCCGTGCTCTGGGTCGGGCTGCTGGTGCTGGTCAGGAAGGATTCGCCGCTCAACGTGCTCACTCGCAGCTGGGCCTCGTTCATCATGTTCTTCGTGATCGAACTGATCGCCCTGGCCATTGTGCTCGGTGCGCTGCTGAACATGTTCTAGACGCATATGCTCAGCATATGTTCAACATATATCCAGCGTTTCCTGCGCCGCCCAGTCGCAGGCTATTCGTACAATAGTCGATTGGCGTGTTTCGCCCGCGGATACAGAGCGCTTGCAGCATTGGGTTGCAGGCACCGCGCAGTGATTACAAGGAGGATACCGTGGCACTTACGGTTGAAGACAAGCAGGGTATTATTTCGCAGTATGCGACGCACGAAGGCGACACGGGTTCCCCCGAGGTCCAGGTCGCGCTGCTCACCAAGCGCATCAACGACCTGACTGAGCATCTCAAGGAGCACAAGCACGATCACCATTCGCGTCGTGGTCTGCTGCTGATGGTCGGCGATCGTCGTCGTCTGCTTGACTATCTCAAGCGCGTTGACATCGATCGTTACCGTTCCCTGATCGAGCGACTCGGCTTGCGCCGATAGTCAACTGTTGCCCGGGCGACTTGTCGTCCGGGCGTTTTTGCATCGCGGACATGTGCGGCGCAGCGTCAGAACCGCGCTGCAGGTGATATAACTCAAGACGATCTAACTCGATACAACTTGATATAACTGAAGATGACGGCAGCCGGATGCGAGTCGCGCGGTGAACAGCAGTGGACAGTGGTGGACAAGGCGCGGAAGCATTCGTGAAGGTGTGGCGAGAAGCAATGCAGCGTGCATGTGAAGAAACATGAAACGTCGCAAAACGCAAACCATGAGGCATGGCGAAACGCAAGCTCACAGGATTTTCGGCTGAAGCGTGCAACTGCGACCGCAAGCAATAGGCAAATGGTGCGCAGTAGCAGACGAAGGCCGACGAGAATAACAGAACAGCACAATACTCAAGACATAAGTGAACAATGAGATCCGAATGAGGATGCGCGGCCAGGTATGCCGCGTCGGATTGGGCGCATGGGCGCCAAGCAAACGGATTGGCTTATTTGGTTATGTTGCGTAGGAAATAGAAACAAAACAGAAGGAGGAACCCGTGGAGGGTCCCGAAATCAAGGCCGCTGAGGCCGTTATTGACAATGGTTCATTTGGCAAGCGCACATTGCGCTTCGAGACGGGTCGCTTGGCCCAGCAGGCGGACGGCGCAGTAGCCGCCTACCTCGACGACGATTCGATGGTGCTTTCCACCACGACCGCCGGATCCAGCCCCAAGGAGAACTACGACTTCTTCCCGCTGACCGTCGACGTCGAAGAGAAGATGTACGCCGCGGGCAAGATCCCCGGCTCGTTCTTCCGCCGTGAAGGCCGCCCGTCGACTGAGGCCATCCTGGCCTGCCGCATCATCGATCGCCCGCTGCGCCCCCTGTTCCCGCACACGCTGCGCAACGAGGTGCAGGTTGTGGAGACCGTGCTCGCCGTCAATCCTGACGACGCCTATGACATGATCGCGCTGAACGCCGCTTCGGCATCCACGCTGATCTCCGGCCTGCCCTTCGGTGGCCCGGTCTCCGGCGTGCGCCTGGCGCTCGTCGACGGTCAGTGGGTCGCCTTCCCGCGTTGGAGCGAGCGCGATCGCGCCGTCTTCGAGATCGTGGTCGCAGGCCGCGTCATCGAGAACGGTGACGTTGCCATCGCCATGATCGAGGCCGGCGCCGGCAAGAACGCCTGGACCCTCATCTATGACGAGGGCCAGACCAAGCCCGATGAAGAGGTTGTCGCCGGCGGTCTGGAAGCCGCGAAGCCCTTCATCAAGGCGATTTGCGAGGCGCAGAACGAGCTGAAGGCTCAGGTCTCCAAGGAGGCCAAGGACTTCCCGCTCTTCCCGGAGTACACCGACGCGCTGTATGCGCGCATCGACGAAATCGCGCACGAGCAGCTCAACGAAGCGCTTTCCATCGCGGAGAAGCTGCCGCGTCAGGAGCGTCTGCATGAGATCAAGAACTCCGTGCGCGAAGCGCTCACCGGTGAGTTCACCGAGATGGATCCGGCCGAGAAGGACAAGGAGCTGGGCAACGCCTTCAAGGAGCTGCAGCGCCAGATCGTACGCCGTCGCATCCTGACCGAGGACTACCGCATCGACGGCCGCGGCCTGCGCGACATCCGCACGCTGTCCGCCGAGGTCGACATCGTGCCGCGCGTCCACGGCTCCGCGCTCTTCCAGCGCGGCGAGACCCAGATTCTGGGCGTCACGACGCTGAACATGCTCAAGATGGAGCAGCAGATCGACGCCATCTCCGGCCCGCAGACCAAGCGCTACATGCACAATTACGAAATGCCGCCATATTCGACCGGTGAGACCGGCCGCGTCGGCTCGCCCAAGCGCCGCGAGGTCGGCCATGGTGCGCTCGCCGAGAAGGCGCTGGTGCCGGTGCTTCCCGATCGCGAGGAGTTCCCCTACGCCATCCGCCAGGTCTCCGAGGCCATTGGCTCCAACGGCTCCACTTCGATGGGCTCCGTGTGCGCCTCGACCATGTCGCTGCTTGCCTCCGGTGTGCCGCTCAAGGCCCCGGTCGCGGGCATCGCGATGGGTCTGGTCTCCGGTGACGTCGACGGACAGCACATCTTCAAGACGCTGACCGACATCCTGGGCGCGGAAGACGCCTTCGGCGACATGGACTTCAAGGTGGCGGGAACCTCCGAGTTCATCACCGCCCTGCAGCTCGACACCAAACTCGACGGCATCCCCGCCGACGTGCTGGCCTCGGCGCTGAACCAGGCCAAGGAAGCCCGCACGACGATCCTCGAGGTCATCAACGAGTGCATCGACTGCCCGGCCGAGATGAGCCCGACTGCGCCGCGCATCATCACTACGACTGTCCCGGTCGACAAGATCGGCGAGATCATCGGACCCAAGGGCAAGATGATCAACCAGATTCAGGAAGACACCGGCGCCAACATCGCCATCGAGGATGACGGCACGGTCTACATCTCCTCCGAAGGCGGCGAAGCTGCTGAGAAGGCGAAGGGCATCATCGATTCCATCGCTAACCCGCATGTGCCGCAAGCCGGCGAAACTTTCAACGGCAAGGTCGTCAAGACGACGAGCTTTGGCGCGTTCGTGAACCTGACGCCTGGCACCGACGGCCTGCTGCATATCTCGCAGATCCGCAACCTGACTGACGGCGAGCGCGTTGAAGCGGTCGAGGACGTGCTCAAGGAAGGCGACACCGTTGAGGTGATCGTGCAGAGCGTCGACGATCGCGGCAAGATCTCACTGGCCATCCCCGGCTTCGAAAGCCAGGAATCCTCGGCTCCGCGCCGTTCGCGCGACGATCGTGACGACCGCCGTGGCGGCCGCGACGACCGTGGATACCGTGGGCACCGCGATGACCGCGACTACGATGACCGTCCGCGCCGTTCGCATGACGACCGTGGGGATCGCGGCGACCGCTATGAGCGTCGTGACGATCGCCATGATGACCGTCACGAGGACCGCGGTGGCTATGGCGACCGTCCGCGTCGTTCGCATGACGATCGCTCGGATCGTGATGATCGCCGTGGCGGCTACCGTGGTGGCCGTCGCAACGACCGCAACCCGCGCTACGCCGCCGACGATCACTACGACGAGTACAGCGCCGACCGCGCCGAGCGTTCAGAGCGTCCGCGCCGCCGCGTGCGTCGCGATTTCGATCCCTTCGAGGACTGATCATCCGACTGATTGTCGAGACACTGAGCTGTTGAAACACTGAGCTGATCTGAGTCGAATCGACTCGATAAGCGCAGCTTTACAACACGAGAGGCCCGCCCTGGCTATGAACCGGGGCGGGCCTCTCGTATGCTCTCGCGGCCAGCACTCTCTGTATAAGTTAAGCAGACTGCTTGTCGGACGATGGTCAGCGAATGATACACGGAGTGTGGGCGTACCTCTACAGCCCTGCCTCAGCCAGCGCGTGATCGGTGTCGCGAATGAGGTCATCGGTGTCTTCCAGTCCTACGGCCAGGCGGAAGAAGCCGCGATGAAACTCCTGCGGGTAGAGATACTGGCGCTCGTCGTCCTCGCCGAGGAACACGATAAGGCTTTCGTCATGGCCGAGCGAGACGGCCGAGGTGATTACGTTGAGCTTGGAGACGAAGCGGTTGTGCCCGTCGTGGTCGGTGTCAAGGCCAAAGGCGAGCACGCCGCCGAAGCCCGCATCGGGCCGGGCGAGCTGCCGTGCCGCCACCTCGTGATGCGGGTGCGATTCCAGCCCGGGGTAGGCGACGAACCGCACCTGCGGCAATGATTCCAGATG
This sequence comes from Bifidobacterium tibiigranuli, assembly GCF_009371885.1. GTDB lineage: Bacteria > Actinomycetota > Actinomycetes > Actinomycetales > Bifidobacteriaceae > Bifidobacterium > Bifidobacterium tibiigranuli. The sequence continues at coordinate 146,471 of NZ_QLZA01000004.1, forward strand.
CCTAGCGACGGCCAGCGCGGAGGCGTTGTGCTGCCTCATGCGCAGCGGCAGCGTCACCGAGCCGCGATTGATGAGCCAGGCGTTGAACGGCGAGATGATGCCTCCGTAATTCACCTGATACGTGAAGCGAATCTGGTCGGTGATCTCCTTGCGCGTGGCGATAGCACCGCCGAGCGCATCGCCGTGGCCGTTGACGTACTTCGTGAGGCTTTCGATCACGATGTCCGCGCCAAGGTCGGCTGGGCGCACATTGAACGGCGAATTGAAGGTGTTGTCGACGCTGAGGAGCGCGCCTGCCTCATGCGCGATCGTCGCGGCGGCCTCAATATCGGTCACCTTGAGCGTGGGGTTGGCGGGCGTTTCGATATGCACGAGCTTCGTGTTCGGTCTGATGGCTTTTGCGATGTTGCGTGCATCGGAGGAATCGACGATGGAGGTTTCGATGCCATATTTCTCTGGCAATATCTGATTGAGCAGTCGGTATGCGGCGACATACGTCGTATCGGAGAAGACCGCGTGATCGCCGCGATTCAGCACCGTGGTGAAGGTGGCGGCGAGCGCAGCCACGCCGGAGGCGAGCACGACCGCGTCCTCGGTGCCTTCGAGGTTTGCGAGCTTCGCCTCAAGGTAGCGCTGGTTGGGATGGCCGTTGCGGGCATACAGGTTCGTGTCCGAGCTGGACCAGTTGATGTCGGAAGGATCGTAGGGTAGCGCGTAGGCGTTCGCCAGTGTGATCGGCCGGCGAATCGCCCCGGTTTCGGCGTCCACACCGTTGCCGAGATGGATGGATTTGGTCGCGAAGCCAAGCGGCGTGCCGTCGAAGGATTCGCCATGATGCACGAGATCTGAAGTCATAGCCCCAGTCTGCCAGCATCGGGCCGTTCTCGCATGTTCGGTGGAATCCCCGAAAACGCGCGCTGAAGCCGTTTGATAACCGCTCATAGAAAGAAGCGAATAGCCATAGTCGCATTCATAGTCGCATTCACAGTCATATTCGCAGCCATATTCACGGCGCGTTGCGTTGCGGTCGGTCGCTTTCTGCGCGTGCTGCGAAACCACCATCCTTGCCCTTTGCAAGAATGGAAAGGCAAGCAAACGTAAAGGAGCGAATATGAGTGTCGGACTTATTGTTCTTATCATCGTCATCGTGCTCGTCGTCGGCCTGGTGCTGTGGGGCATGGGCGCCTATAACGCGTTGGTCGCGCTGCGCAACCGCGTCGGCAACGGCTGGGCGCAGATCGATGTGCAGCTCAAGCAGCGCGCCGATCTGATCCCCAATCTTGTCGAAACCGTCAAGGGTTACGCCACGCACGAGTCCGAGGTCTTCACCCAGGTGACGCAGGCCCGCGCCAAGGCCCTGTCGGTGGCCAGCGACCCCAGCGCTACCACAGCTGACCGCGCACAGGCAGAGAATGCGCTCTCGCGCACGCTGGTCAACCTTCAAGCCACCGCCGAGGCCTATCCGCAACTGCAGGCCAACCAGAACTTCATGGATCTGCAAGGCCAGCTCAGCGCGCTTGAGCAGAAGATCGCCTACGCGCGCCAGTTCTACAACGACGTCGTGCTCAAATACAACACGAAGATCGAAACAGTGCCCAGCAACATCATCGCCGGGATGTTCCACTTCACGCAGGCGCAGTACTTCCAGACCGACGAAGCTGACCGGCAGGTTCCGCAGGTCAAGTTCTGAGCGGTTAAGGTTTGGGCGGCCAGATTCGAGCATCCTGAGTTGCGTGCCTCTGCGCAAAGCGGTCGACTCGCGCGGTCAGGCAGCTTTGTGCAGCTTCAAGTCGTGACCAATGTTGATGCTGTCAGCGTGATTTCCAGCCAGCGTCAAACAGTGCCAGCGTCAACCATAGATTGCCGAGGTGAGGATTCCTATGACAGCGAAACGTGTAGTGCGTTCCATCGTCGTGGCGCTCGCGATTGCCGTCGTCAGCGTGCTGGTCGTCTTGGTGGCGGCCACTGGGCTGGGCGGCGCGTCCGCCGACCAGAGCTATCGCAGCCTGAATTACGACGTCACGGTGCTGGGGAACGGCGATCTGAAAATCACTCAGCTCATCGACATGAAGCTCAAGAAGCGCGACGGGGGTAGCCCGTGGCGGCAGCTGTACCAGCAGTACAAGCTCAGGCAATCGAACCTGACGAATATCGCCGACGTCTCCGTGAAGAACGTGACCTCGGGGGAGCGCTACGGCGAAATCGCCCCGCAATCGCCCGATGGGGTTAGCGAATCCGATTGGAATGAGCGCTACGCCAAGCACTGGTACATTGCCGATGTGACGGACGGCGATGACAATCCCCAGCCGTATACGCGCGATGACCCGGCGACCGGCAAGCCCATCGACTCCGATCGAACGGTGGAGATCGGCTGGAACATCCCGTACACCAAGAAGGCGGACAGCCTCAAATTCGAGGTGTCCATGACCTTTGAAGGGGTGTCTACGGCCTACAGCGATGTGGCGAAATTCCAGTGGGAGCCGTTCGGCGACAGCAACCAGATCCCCATCGGCACCGTGACCGGCACCGTGCGGTTCCCCGAGGGCGTCACCTCGCGCAATTCCTGGGCGTGGCTGCATTTCTCGGGCACGTCGACGACGTCGCGCGCCGCTGATGGCACGCTGCATTTCACGGCCCACGACGCCCGCAATGGGCAGCATTTGGACCTGGTCGCGATGTTCGACGTCCATCAGTCGCATGGCGTGGCGAGAACCAGTCCGGATGCGGCGAAGGACGCCACCATCAGCGATGAGACCAGCCAGGAGACCCTGTGGCGTCAGGAGCAGCAGAGCCATGCCCGACGGGTGCTCGCGCTGGCCCTCGTGCTGTGTCTCGTGGGATTGGCGCTCGTCGTCGTCGGCGTCGCAGTCTCGATTCGCAGCAACAAGCAGGCGCAATACCACGGCGATATCGAATACTGGCGCGACCCGTCGGATATGAGCCCGGCCAGTGCCGCCAAGATGCTGTCGGTTATGCGCAAAGTGTCTTCCAGCGCGCTGAATTCGCGGCAGATGGCGTCCACAGTGCTGTCATTGGCATCGAAGAAGGCCATCGCCATCTATCCTGGGGCAGCGAGCAACTATGGCGGCATCGACATGAGCCAGGCGTCGCCCGCGCAGATTTCGGCGATGCTGCAGACCGACACGAAGACGCCCAGACATATGAACGACACCAGCACAATCGTGATTATGCCGGTGTGCGCGAACGACCGGCAATCGCTGCGGCTGAGCCAAAGCGAGGAAGGCGCGCTGCGTCTGCTTGAGGCCGGTGCCGAGCGGGTCGGTTTCCCGGTGTTCGACCTGCATGAGATGAAGGCCGCATTCAAGAGCTGGGAAAGCGGCTACAAGGTGCAGGATCGCTACACGACCAGCGTCAGGAACGAATTCGCCAGACTCGGGGCCACCAGCGCTGTGGGCGGCTTTGCCAAAGCGCTTGGCAGCCTCACTGTTTTCGTTGGGATTATGGGGCTATTCGCGCTGACGGCGAATAAGCAACTGGCGCTGGGGCTGATCGTGGGCGGGCTGATCTTGTTCGGTGGCCTCTTCGTGCTGTTCAGCTCCAAGGGCACCGGGCTGACAGAGCAAGGCCAGGATCTGGCAGGGCAGGTGCTCGGGCTGAAACGCTACCTTGAGCATTTCAGCAATTTCTCCGACCGTGGCCCTACAGATCTGGTGCTCTGGGACCGCTACTTGGTTTACGCTGCCGCATTCGGCATCTCCAAAGTGGCGGTGAAAGAGCTGTCCGCAGCCTACCCTGAGCTGAGCGACCCGCAATGGCTGGATGCCAACGCAGGTGGCTCGCTGCTGTACTGGCAGTATCGCCCGCTGCTGTGGGGCGTGGCGGCCGGGCAGCTGGGCGGCGTCGGCCCGAATGCGGGCGGCGGGTTCGCCGCTGGCAGCTTCGACCCTGGTTCGCTCAGCGCCAATGTGGGCGATATCGGCGCGCAGCTCACCGCGAGCTTTGCAGACTTGAGCAACACCATTCAAGCCGCTAAACCGTCCTCGTCTGGCGGTTCGTTCTCTTCTGGAGGTTCGTTCTCCTCAGGCGGATTCGGCGGCATGGGCGGCGGTTCGGGCGGCGGCTCCTTCGGCGGGCGGTGAATCGGGCCGGAAAACCCGATGACGCTGGCCAAGAAAACCCGTTCGCGAGGTACGCCTTGTGCACAGCGAGTCAGGCTAGACTTGGCTTCGAGATTATAGACAATAGGAATTCATAGGAAGGAAAACATCATGGTGCTGCACCGTAATTTAGGACCATACGATACGACTGCCATCGGTCTGGGCGAAATGCCGCTGACTTTGGAGAACAACCTCGGCGAGGCCAAGGGGCTGGAGACGATTCACGCGGCGCTGGACGCCGGCTGCCGCCATATCGACACCGCGTGGGCCTACTACTGCTCGGGCGGCGAGGAGCAGACCGGCGAGAAGCTCGTGCGCAAGGCGCTGGAGACCTGGGACGGCCCGCGCGATGAGGTTAGTATCGCCACCAAGGTCGGGCATTTCCGCAATTTCACCGACGGCGTGCCGACCTGGGACGTTGACGGCAGGCCGGAGACCTTGATTCGCAATGGCAAGCTGTCGGCGCAGGCGCTCGGCGTCGAGTCCATTGACCTGCTGTACATGCACCGCCCCGACCCCAAGGTGCCGTACAACGAGTCCATCGAAGCCATCAAGCAGCTGGTCGACGAGGGCGTTGCCAAGCGCGCCGGCATCTCCAACGCTTCGATCGAGCAGATCGACACTGCGCGCGCAATCCTCGGGGATTCGCTGATTGCCGTGCAGAATCAGTATTCACCGATCTACCGCGATACGCAGGACACGCTTGACTACACGGCCGAAGTCGGCTTGGCCTTCGTATGCTGGAGCCCGCTCGGCGGCTACCGCAAAGCCAAGGACGAGAGCAAATTCGACCCCTTCCGCGCACTGGCCAAGGCCCGTGGCGTCAGCTACCAGCAGATCGTGCTGGCGTGGGAGCTGGCCAAGGGCGGCCACGTCTTCGTCATCCCCGGCGCGCATCGCCCCGAAACGATTCTCGACAGCCTCAAGTCCGGCGACCTGAAGCTCACACCCGAAGAGCTCGCCACCCTCGGCTGAGGTTGCACTGGGTAAGCCTGCGCTGGCCGCAGCGTCGCCTTTTGACCGCTAAGTTGAGGCTGCCGTACAAAACGCAACGTTTCGCAGCCTGATTACGTTGCATTTTGTACGGCAGTCTTACGCTGGCGTGCATAATGTAACACTTTTGGTCGATTGGGCAGTCGGGTGATTGGGCGGTTGAGCCATCGGGGCATCGGATGATCAGGCCGGCAGGCATGCTGCTATTCGCTGACGGCGCAAAGCACCGTCCTTCGCGACCTTAGTGGTCGCTCACCTCGCCTACGCACTGACGGCGCAAAACACGCCGTCCTTCGGTCCCTTGGCGGGGCCTCACTTCACCTACAGACAGCACACCGTGCTGTCTGTTTTACGGTTCAGCTGGACTGTGCGCTTTACGGCTCAACACAGCGAGGCGCGGTAATCCGGGCTTCATACCATGATTGAGACTATGACCGATTTCTCTTCCACTACGCATGGCAGCCCGCAATTCGATGATGCGATTCTCGACAGCAGCGCGATGTCGCCGACCGACAGCGCAGGCAACCCGATTCCGGTCACCATACCGATCGATCTGGCCCCGGGCGTCAAGGTCGTGTACACCACGCGGCTGGGCGGCGTGAGCCAAGGCGATTGGGGCAACTGCAACTACGGCGGCAAAGGCGGGGAACCGCCGGAGCGCGTCACGGCCAATCGCATCGCCCTAGCCAAGGAATTGAACGCGGATTTGTCCTTAGTGAGTCAGATTCACTCCGGCATCGCCGTGGATACGGACAAGTTGGCCGACAAGCACAAGCACAATGCGCCCTTCGGCATCGATCTGTCAGGAACGGTCAAATCGGGCAATGATACCGTCATCGAAGCCGATGCGCAGGTCACATCCCGTACCGGCCTCGCCCTTGGCATGTTCGCCGCGGACTGCATGCCGGTCCTGCTGGCAGACCCTGAGCACGGCATCATCGGCGCAGCGCATTGCGGTCGGGGTGGGCTGCTGCGCGGCGTCATTGGCGCATGCGTCGAGCTGATGGTGAGCAAAGGCGCGCAGCCGCAGCATATCGTCGCTACGTTGGGCCCGCGCATCTGTGCGGATTGCTATGAGGTCGGCGGCGAGATCGCCGATGATTTCGACGCGCATTTCCCGGGCAGCTATTCGCTGACGCGCTTCTCGGGGCCGGGCGTCGACCTTGTGGCTGCCGCGATGCAGGAACTGGCCGCCGCTGGCATCCCGCGCGACAACGTCATCGATTCACGTCCGCGTGTCGCTGCCGCAACCCAGTATCTGAGCGAAGACGAAGAGCTGATTGGATTGTGCCTGCGCGATGACGAGGATTCGCCGCGCCTGAACGAGCGCATCGCCAAGCTGCGCCATCCCATGTGCACCTTCGAGAATCCGCTGTGGTACTCGCATCGTCGCAGCTCGCGGGCAAACAAGGCGCACGAAGGCCGCATGCTCGCGCTTATCGTCCAAAATCGCTGAGTCGAAATCGCTGGGTCAAAAAACACTAAGTCAAACACACTGAGCAATGAGCACTGTAGATTCCGCAGTCGATTCAGCCTCTTGCGCAGGCGCCTCAGCTGACCCCTCAGCTGACGCCTCAGTGTTGCCCATGCGCAGTTGCAAACGCTAGACTTGGGTTCCATGGAGCATATCAACGTCGTGATTTCCGGATTCGGGCCGTACGAGGGCGTCGAGAGCAATCCCGCCTATGAGGTGCCTGCCGCGCTGGCTGGTCGAGGGCTGGGCGAGCGGGGCGACGAGCGCGACGATGCGCTGCGCGACGTCGAGGTGTCGATTACGGCGACGCGGCTGCCGATCAGCTTCGGAAGCGCCTGGCCTACGCTGCTCAAAACCATCGAGGCCGTCAATCCCGACATCGTCATCGCCACTGGCCTCAAGCAGGCGTCGCATGGCATCCGGCTTGAGCGCTGCGCCATTAATGTCATGGATGCGAGTCGGCCTGACGCCGACAACGCGCTGCCCACGCGCCTGCCCATCGATGCGCAGGGGCCGGCTGCCTACTGGACCAGACTGCCGTTGCGCTCGATTCTCGCCGATTTCACCCGGGACGGCATTCCCGCGTCGCTGAGCTCGGATGCTGGAACCTTCGTGTGCAACTCGCTGTTCTACAATCTGCTCAACTGGTCCTCGTCGCAGCCGCGTGTGCTGTCGGGCTTCGTCAATTTCCCGATGCTGACAGACGCCGACGGCACTGACGGCGCGCAGCTTGGCCTGCCGATGAATCAGCAGATCGAGGCGGGACGAGACGTGGTGCGCGAAGCCGTCCGGTACTATCTGCAGCCGTCATCCAGCGACATTCTGCTTGAGTAGGTGCAGGGGCATTGCAGCGCATTGTGCCCGGTACAAGTCGCATATCAGTCGCATTTCAGCTGTGTATCAATCTCATATCAGCGCGGGCGACTTTCGCCTTCAACGCTTTGTAACTGCACGGTGGTGCTGTTTCTTGTAGCGGTATCGCTAAGGATTGTGCGAGTCTGCGGGCAATGCGCGGTTTCGTGCGTTAGAGTGCAAGCGGTGATGAGTTTTATGGCACGCTAGGTGCCGGCGGTGAAAGGAAACAACATGGTGGAGGGCTTCCCAATCGTCCTGCGGGGATATGACAAGGACAGGGTCGATGAGGCGTTCACGCAGTCCCGGGAGACGCTGAATAGTCTTCGCGAGCAGGTCAAGTCGAGCGACGATACGATTCTGCAGCTTCAGGCCCAGCTGCAGGAGGAGAAGAACAACGCCAAGAAGGCGTCACAGGGTAATTCCTTTGCCTCGCTGGGCGCGAACGCCCAGCAGATGCTCGCATCGGCGGAGCAAACGAGCACCGAGCTGCTCGAGCGGGCCAAGCAGGATGCTGCTGCCACTCGGGCAAGCGCGCAGGCGCAGGCGCAGACCCTGCTCAACAACGCGAAGCTGGATGCGCAGCGCATGATCGATGACGCTGACGCGAAGGCCGAGGCAACCGTCGGCAAGGCGAAGAGCGAGGCGGACACACTGAGCAAAAGCACTCGCGCCGATGCCGACCAGCTCACTTCGCAGACGGCTAAAACCGTGGCCGAGCAGCGCGACGCGCTCGAAATTGAGTTGAGTAACGCGCGCGAGGAGCACAACAAGCGACTCGCTTCCGAACGCGCCTCGCAGGAGCGCGAAATCGCTGATATGAAGGCGCAGGCGACCAAGGAGGTCGCCGAGCAGCGCAAAACGGCGAACGATGAGATCGCACGGCTCAAAAGCGAGGCGAACGACCAGATCGAAAGCGCGCTCGCCGAGGCGAACAAGAAGCTTGCGGATGTGCGCGAGCAGGTCTCGCATATGATGACCGAGGCCAAGCGGCAGGTGGGGGAGATCACCGACTCCGCGAACGCGAAGGCCCGCGAGATTCTTGACGAGGCGCAGGTGCAGCGCACGCAGATGATCAGCCAGGTCAATGCCGAGTCCGAGCAGATTCGCAACGATATCACCGCGCAGCAGGACGAGGCGACCGCCAAGGTCAACGATCTGCTCGATCATCTCGAGCAGCGCCGCGCCGAGGCCAAGCAGGAGGCGGACGAGCTGGTCGGCCAGGCCAAGGCCGCGCGCGAACAGGCTGACGCCTATGCCGCTGCCAAGCGCGAGGAGGCCGATAAGGAAGCTACCAGCATTCTCGATAAGGCGGGACGGGACGCCGACCGGCAGGTTGAGGAACGCCGTGCGGCCGCCCAGTCCGAGCTTGATGGCCTGACGATGCATATCAAGGAGTTGCAAGAGCGCGAGTCGGGAATCACGCAGCGGGTCACAGAACTGCGTTCGCTCTTTGCGAATGCGTTCTCAGGCTTCGATTTCGCCGGGCCGCGCGAATCCGGTGCCGACAACGTGCCGGTGCTTAACGCGGTTGCCGCCAACGATAGCGCTGATCAGTCCAGCCAGGCGGATGCCTCCGCGCCGGAGGAAGCTGCTGCGCCGGACGCCGGTCAGGATGCCGAAGCGGCGAACGAGACGTCCTCGGAGCAGCCTGCATCGGGTGAGACGGCACAAGCTGATGCCGCTGCTGCATTAGGCAACGAGGACGCGAACGCTGAATCCGCGCAGATCGACCAAGGCCAAGATGGCCAGGAATCGTCCGGTCAGGAGACGCAGGAAATTGAGTTGACTAGCTGAAACGCAACTGGCGTAAGGCCCAATAGGACTTAAGCAAAGCCCAATAAGGCGGTTGAATCCGACGAATACGCTGGATTCAACCGCCTTTGTTATATGTCTCGTTATGCGTATCGATTTTGTCGACCGCGTATTGCGCTGCTTCTTCATGCCCGGCGGCTAAACTCAGGATGGAATTCCGGCGGTGTGAGCGGCGCTGTGCCGTTGCCACGCCGCATTGTGCAGAGTCGGCATCGGCCGGGTTTGGTGTCAGGCGGCACCTAAACCGGTATGGTGCTGACTCGTTGATGAGAATCAAGGAGCAGTATGACTGAAATCAAACCGCTGAACGAAACCAGGCTGGAAGAGCTGCGCGAAGGCTTCGAGTCCGGGGCCTCCAACCGTCTCGCGATGAACGCCGTCACGACGTCCGGCATCGATAAGGTGGCGCGCAACTACGACCGTTCGCGCCTGTTGCAGCGTCATTTCTCGGTGACGGTTGACAATGGCGAGGTCACGAATCAGAATCGTTCCGGCCGCTGCTGGCTGTTCAGCTCGCTCAACGCGGCGCGTTTCATCGCCAAGAAGTCGATGGATATGGATCAGTTCGAGCTGTCGCAGAACTACGCGATGTACTACGACAAGCTTGAGCGCGTCAACTATTTCCTGAGGGATGTGGCGGCGCTGGTCCGCGCCGGTGAACCTGCCGATTCCCAGCTGATGCTGCATTTGCTGGCGGATGTGATGGGCGACGGCGGCCAGTGGACGATGGCCATGAACATCTACAAGAAGTATGGTGCGGTGCCCAAGCCGCTGTTCCCGGAGACGCAGTCCTCGGCGAATACCAGCCAGATGAACTACGAGCTGCGTTCCATGCTGCACACGCAGGTCGCGCGGATGTATGCCGAGCCTTCGCGCATCGACGAGATCGTCAACGAGGGCGTGGAGGCCGGGCATCGCATGCTGACGATTCACCTGGGTGAGCCGCCGAAGAGCTTCGATTGGGAGTGGACCGACAAGGATGGCACGTTCCATCGCGATGGTGAAATCACGCCAGTCGAGTTCTGGAACAAGTACATCAACGCCGGATTCGAGGACTATGTATGCCTCGTTGATGACCCGCGTGCCGAGCACCCGAAGGGCAAGAAGATCGGCATCGAGCATTTGGGCAATGTTGCCGGCAGTGATCCGACCGAATATCTCAACGTGCCCAACCAGTTCATGAAGGACTGCGCGCGTAAGATCATGGCCGAGCAGGGCATCCCGGTGTGGTTCGGCGCGGACTGCCACCCGATGATGGACCGCGACAACGGCGCCTGGGCCACCGACCTGTTCGAATACGGCAGCGTCTACGGCTTCGATTTTGACCTCGACAAAGAGCAGCGCGTGCGCTTCGGCGATTCCGCGATGAACCATGCGATGGCCTTCTGCGGCGTCGATGTGGCCGAGGATGGCACGACGACCCGCCGCTGGCGCGTCGAGAACTCGTGGGGCGACAAGATTGCTGACAAGGGCTACTTCACCATGAGCGACGACTGGTTCAGCGAATACGTCTATGAGATCGCCGTCCCCAAGTCCATGCTCCCCGAAGAGTACCTCCAAGCCCTAGCCGAACCAGCCCAAATGCTCCCCGCCTGGGATCCAATGGGCGCATTGGCCTAAAAGAAACAGCCCTGTGGGCTGTTTCCGGCCAATACGCGCCGGAGGTCGGCTTACGCCGCCCTCCGGTACTCCGCAAGAATCACAAAAACTCAAGCCTTTCCGCACAAACCCAACCCCAGACGCGTTGGCCTACCCCGGTCGTGTGGAGCCCAGTGGACTTTTCCGCGAGAGCCCTGAGAGCCGGCCTACGCCGGCTCTCAGTAGTCCCCGTGGATTGCTCAACGTGACTGTTGCTTCTAACTCAGCAACCGGCGTTGGCCTAAGACGGACAGCCCTGCTGAGCCGTTAAGCAGACAGCGGTACAGTGTCACGGCTGTGCTACCGCAAATGAACGCGCCGCATTCACGCAACCGTACGCGACAGCACATCAGCGCACACCAGCACCCAGCAGCACTCATCAGCGTTCGCCGCCATCGTCCGCAGGGAAGTGGATGCCGGCGCTCTGGCGCATCTGCCAGAGCGTCTCGCACACCTCGCGGCTCTCCTTGAGCCAGCGGGAATATCGTGATTGCTGTGCCGGCTCGGTCGGAGCTTGGGTGACGTCGGTGAAATCCCGTACTTCTTCGCTCATCGGGTTGCCGGTTGGGGATTGGCAGATCTCTCGCACGGTGCCGTCGCTTTCCACAAGGCGGACGCTGCCGAGATCGCCGCCGTTGCCGAAGCTGAGGATTTGCCGGCCTGCATATATTTCGGAACCAAACTGAGAGTTGACGGTTTTCGAGATGAGCAGGGTGACGTCGAAATGCTGATAATGCAGCACTCCGGTGCCCATGGCGTCAGTGCCGGTCGGAAGCAGCAGGGGATGGTATTGCGCGGAAAGCGGCGCTCCGAACAGTGCTATCGCGTCATAGACCAGATATACTCCCAAATCCTGCAGGGCCCCGCCCGAAAACCGCGCGGTAAAAATGTTCGGCGTTTCTCCTGCGAGGAACGCATCGTATTTCGAGGAATATTTCATATACGAAAATACCGCGCCGCTGATTGCTCCCATACCTTCCACTTGGTTTGCGATGCTGCGGAATGCGTCGGTGTGGATATGCCGGGCCGCCTCGAAGAAACGCACGTGCGGATGCTGAAGGAGCAGTGACTCGATCTTGGCGAACTCCGCCGGATTCGAGAACGCAGGTTTCTCAACGACGACGTTCTTTCCGGCGCTGATGGCTTTGGCTGCCTGCCCATAATGCATCGAATTGGGCGAGGCGATGTACACCGTGTCGATCTGCGAATCCGCGAGAAACTCCTCGATATCGTCATATGCCGGATATGTTTCGTCGGGGCGTCTGAATCCCTCCGCAGCCTCGCGTGTTCTGGAAAGAATCCCCGCCAACCGCGCGCCCTGCTGCTGGCGCACCGCGTCGGCGAACTGACGTGATATCCAGCCAGTTCCGATAATCCCTACGTTCATCATTTGCCCCCTTGCGCGTGCCGGTCAATCATTCTGCGCTTATCTTACCGTCTCTTTTCTCCGGGGCGGACTACGTGGGACGCTATGAACAACGATTACGACTTTCTGCCATCGGATAGATGCCGGTACTATGGGTATATGAATGAACTGACGCTGCAGGAAGTGGAGAGCGTGGCCAAGCGCGCCGCTGAGAGCCATGGTGTCAAGGAAATGTATGTCTATGGTTCGGTCGCAAAGGGGAGCAGCGGGCTGAATTCCGATGTTGATTTGATATATCGGCTTGCCCCAGAGAAAAAGGCCACTGCTGGGGTCATCATGTCGCTCAAGGACGAGTTGGAAAAAGGATTCGGCAGGCCGGTTTCGCTCCTGTCGATGCGGACTTTCGAGTTCAATGCCAAGCACAGCCCATCAGGAAAGCGGTTTTATGATGCCGTCGAGCACGACCTGAAAAGAGTTGTCTGATGCATAGATCACAAGAAAGAGACGGACTTCTGCTTGAGCATCGAGCCGGGCGGCAGCAATAAATATACATTAAGTTGTTGTGCGAAATCATGAAGGATTTACGCACCTACACGCTTTGGTCGGCGACCATGCGGGCGTAGGTGCCGTGGCGGGCCATGAGCTCGGCGTGCGAGCCTTGTTCGAGGATGTGGCCGTGGTCGATGACGACGATGAGGTCGGAGTCGCGAATGGTTGAGAGGCGGTGCGCGATGACGATGCTCGTGCGTCCGGCGGTCATGCGCATCATCGCGCGGCGAATCGACTGCTCGGTGACCGTGTCCACGGAGCTTGTGGCCTCGTCGAGGATGGCGATCGGCGCATCGGCGAGCAACGCCCGCGCGATGGTCAGCAATTGGCGCTCGCCTTGGCTCAGCGCCGCGCCGGAGCCTTCCAGCACCGTATCGTAACCGTGTTCGAGGCGACCGATGAACCCGTCCGCGCCAGCCGCACGGGCGGCGGCTTGTATCTCCTCGCGCGTGGCGTCGGGCTTGCCGTAGGCGATGTTGGCGGCCACCGTGCTCTCGAAAAGCGAAGGGTCCTGCAGCACGGTGCCGAAGGCGCGGCGCAGGTCCGCGAGCTTGTAATTGCGCAGATCATGGCCGTCGAGCAGGATGCGGCCGCCGCTGACATCGTAGAAGCGCGCCAGCAGATTGACCATCGTGGTCTTGCCCGAACCGGTCTGCCCCACGAAGGCGACCCGCGCGCCCGCAGGAATGTCCAAGCTGATATCGTGAATGACCTCATGCGCCTCGTCATAGCCGAAGGTGACATGGTCGAAGACGATATGCCCGCGCGGATTGCTGGCAGGAATGGCATTCGGTGCATCCGCCGGCTCGGTCGGCTCGTCCATGATTTCGAACATGCGCTCGGCCCCGGCCACGGCGGTCTGCAAGGTGTTGTAGATGTTGGCGATATCGGTGAAAGGCCGCGAGAACTGCCGCACATACAGCAGGAAACTCGTAATCACGCCCACATCGGCCTGACCGTGCACGGCCATGAGCCCGCTGACCACCGCAACCATGAGGAAGCCGAAGTTGTTGATCGCATTCGACAGCGGCATAAGGAACCCGCTCAGCGTCTGGGCCTTCGTGCCGGTTTCGCACAGCTCGTCGTTCGCCTGCTCGAATTCCTCGATCATCGCGCGCTCGCGACCGTAGGCCTTGACCATGCTCAGGCCCGAAACGCTCTCCTCCACCTGCCCGTCGAGCCGCCCGAGTACCTGCTGCTGCTTGGCGTAGAGCGGCCGGGTGCGCGTGGTGATGACCTTGGCGAGGATGAACACCAGTGCTACTGGCACTAGGGAAACCAGGGTCAGCGGCACGCTCAGCCAGATCATGCAGGCGAGCGTGCCCAGAATCGTGAAGACGTAGACCATGAGGTCGGCGAAGGAATCGGAGATCGTCTCGCTGATATTGTCGACGTCATTGGTCAGGCGGCTCATCAGCTCGCCGTGCTGATGCCGGTCGAAGAAGCGCAGCGGCAGCGCTTCAAGCGCGTGGAACAGGGACACGCGCAGATGCAGCACGATATGTTGCCCGGCCGCCGCCATAAGATACTGCTGGCTGAAATTGACCAGCCAATCCACGAGGTAGACCGCTGCCAGCACCATCAGTATCGTCGTAATCGGGTCGCCTGTGGCGATGGTGCTGATGACGAGACCGACCAGTAGCGGCGAGAGGACCGCCGAGCCGGCGCCGAGGCCTGAAAGCGCGAATACCGGAATGAGTTCGCGGCGTTGGCCTGCGGTCATGTCGAACAGCCGGCGCAGCGTGCCGCGCATGTTCTTCGGCTTGACGACGGCCGCTCCGCGTTTGGCCAGTCCGCCGCCGAATTGCGGGCCGCCGATGGTGTTTGGAGCGGGCTGTGAGGCAGTGGACGCGGTGGATGCGGGGTTTGACGCAGGTGAGGCTGGGGTTTGGTTCTCGCTCATTGTCGTGCCTCTTCGCCTGTTTGCAGCTCGTCGCTGTGTTGCTCACCGCTGTGTTGTGTATCGCTGTGCTGCTCGTCGCTGCAAGTTTCCCCAATTTGCGAGTCATAGATGCTGCGATACTGCGGCGAGCATTCCATAAGCGCGTCATGACTGCCGGTGGCGACCACCGTGCCGCCGTCCATCACCGCGATGCTCGAACACCGGCGCACGGTCGAAATACGCTGCGAAATGAGCATCGTGGTCAAGCCCTGCTCGTGCGCGGCCAGCTCGCGCAGATGGTCAAGCACACGCTGCTCGGTCGTGCTGTCCAGCGCGCTGGTGCAATCGTCCAGAATCAGCACTTCGGGCCGCCGCGTCAACGCGCGGGCCAGCGATATGCGCTGCTTCTGGCCGCCGGACAGGTTCACGCCGCCCTGGCCAATCACACTGTCCAATCCGTTCGGCAGCTCGTCGATGAATTCGCTGGCGCAAGCCAGGCGCACGGCCTCGCGCAGCTGGGCTTCGCTGGCCTCGGGATTGCCCCACAGCAGATTGGAGCGAATGGTGCCGGAGAACAGCACCGGCTCCTGCGGCACCAGCGCGATGCGTTCGCGCAGGGTTTCGACATCAATGGCCGCGATATCGGCTCCATCCAGCTCGATATGGCCGCGCGAAGGCTCGTAGAATCGCGGTATCAGGCTGACCAGCGTCGATTTGCCTGAGCCGGTCGGGCCGATGATGCCCAGCGTAACGCCGCGCAGCACGCTCAAGTCGACATCGTGCACGGCGTCGTCCGCAGCGCTGGCGTAGCGGTAGGACACGGAGGTGAACCGCAGCGCCAGGTGCTTGGCATCTGGCGGGTTTGGTTGATTGCGATTATCGGGTGGTGCAGTCTCGCCGCTGCCAGCCGGCACGACGCCGCTGCCATCCGACACTGTGTCGCTATCAACTACTGTGCCGCTATCAATGACGCGCTCCTCGCTGGGCTGCTCGAAGATTTCACCGATGCGCCGGGATGAGGCGCTTGCACGCACTGAGGAATTCAAGATCATCGCGACGCGACCAAGCGCGAACAGCACCTGCGTCATATAGTTCATCGAGGCCATAAGCGCACCGATGCGTCCGGGATTCTGTGCGCGGGAGAGCCAAAGTAGCGCCACGATGCCCATGTTCACCGTCAAATTGATTAGCGGCCCGTAGGTGGCGTTGACCCGCGTCGCGCGGATGTTCGCCGTTGCGAAGTCTCCAGCGGCGGCATCGAAGCGCTCGGCTTCTTGTCGTTGCGCTCCGAAGGCCTTGACGACACGCACTGAGCGCAGGAATTCGCGGCTGATGGTACCGAGCTTGTCCAGTGCCTTCTGCACAGTCAGAAAACGCGGGAAACTGCGCGTCATATTCATCCAGATGAGCACTCCGGCGATGGCGAGAATCGCCGCGACGACCGGCGCCTGTTCGGGTATCTGCATGATGATGAGCGCAATCGCACCGATGCAGGTGATCGGCGATTTGAGCATGACGCGCATCAGCCCTTGCGTGAAGTTCTGGATCTGCGTCACGTCGTTGGTGATGCGGGTGATGATGGCGCCCGGTTGCAGTCGGTCGACCTCTTCGAAGGTCAGCGACATCACCTTGCCGTAGGCGTCCGAGCGGATGTCCTTGCCGATGAGCTGCGAAGCGCGGGAAGCGTAGATATTGCGCACCACCGCGCCGATGGCTCCGGCGAATGCCACGGCCAGCATGACGACGCCCCAGTTCAGCACAGCGTTCACATCGCGCCTGGCGACGCCGTCATCGACGATCATCGACATCAGGGTCGGCTGCAGCAAATCGCTCAGGGTCTCGATGGTCAGGAAGGCCACGGCGATTGCCGCCAGACCCCAATGCCTGCGCACATACCCGAAAATCAGCCTCATGCCATGCCTCGGTCTTTGTGAGAAACACTGTTACAAGAACAACCGTTACGAGAACGACTGTTGTGCGAATACAACCGTTACGCGAGTGCTGTGAATATAACTGCTACTCGAACGCCACAGTTGCACGAATGCAACCGTGGCGAGTGCGGCATTCACACGAATGCAGTTATTGCGCGTGCTAGCCTAATCCGGGAATCAGACCTCCGGGCGGGTCGATGGTGAGCGTTCGCTCGTCCAGGTCGATATCGGGCACAATGGGGTCCACGAAGGGGATAAGCGCCGTGGTGGGCGCAGTTGGCGCGGTTTCGTCGGTGGCAGTCTCAGCGTCACCTGCCGTCGAGCTGCCAGACGTTAAGTCATTGCCTACTAAGCCACTCACCAGCCGCAGCTTCAGCAGCGACTGCGCAGGGCCGTCGATCACGTCGACGATCTTGCCCAGAACCTTGCCGCCGGGCAGACCCAGCGCATTATCGCTGGCAAGTCGCGCCTCAAGCCCGATGAGATCCTTGGGATACCAGGCATTTTCCTGCGCCATTTCCTCGGGGTCGTCGGCCTCGCCGTACAGCTCGACGCCGTTCATGGCTTCGGCTGCCTCGCGGCTGTCAACGCCGTCAAAATGCACAATCCAGCGATCCTTGAAGGTCCGCGCGCTTTCGACGGTGTATTCGCCTGAGCCGTCGCGGGTGAACAGCGACGCGCCGGGGGAGAAGCGCCGCCCGGGTTCGTCGGTGGTGATGCGGACGTTGACCTCGCCTTTGAGACCCTGCGCCCGGCCGATACGACAGACCCTCAACAGCTCGCGCTGCTGAGGGTCCTCGTCATGCACTGAACTCGTCACTTCTTGCGGACATCCATGATGTCAACGCGCACCTTGTGGTCGGCCAAAGCCTGCGCCACGGTGCGGATCGCGTTCGCGGTGCGGCCGTTGCGGCCAATCACACGGCCGATGTCTTCCGGGTTCACGCGCACGCGAAGCAATTCGCCGCGAGGGTTCTCATGGGACTTGACGGACACATCGTCGGGAAAATCGACGATGTTGGTGATCAGATGTTCAACGGCCTGCGCGAGCATGATTACTCAGCCTGCGCTTCCGAGGCTTCCGCTTCGGCTTCGGCTTCGGCCGGTTCGGACTCAGCTGCCTCGTCGGCCTTGGCGGCTTCCGCTTCAGCTGCAGCCTTGGCCGCTGCCGCAGACTTCGCGGCCTTGACCTTCTGCGCTTCGGCTTCGACGGCTTCGACGCGAGCTGCTGCGTCCGGCTCGTCCTCGGCGACCTTCAGCGTGCCTTCGGCACCATCGAGTCCCTTGTGCTTCTGCCAGTCACCGGTGATATTCAGCAGCTTGAAAACTGCTTCGGACGGCTGCGCGCCGACGCCCAGCCAGTACTGCGCACGTTCGGAATCAATCTGGATGAGCGACGGCTGCTTGTTCGGGTCGTAGATGCCGATCTCTTCGATGGACTGGCCGTCGCGCTTGTTGCGCGAATCGGTGATGACCACACGGTAGAAGGCATAGGACTTCTTGCCCAGTCGCTTCAGACGAATCTTGGTTGCCAAAATGGCTCTCCTTGTTACTTAGGTTGCCGGTTATCGGTTTTCTGTGGGGGCACAAAAACCTCCGACCAGCGTGTTCCTCGCGGCGTGCGGGAATGAGAGGGCCCCGCATCCGTGAATAACTGAGACATTATACAACACAGGCATGGATAGCGCGCCGTGCGGTGTCGGCGGAGGCGTTGCAGGGCTGGGCGTTGCGTGGGGAGACGGCGGGGCTGAGCGCGGCGTACTACATTATGTTCGCCGCGCAGACAGGGTGGTCAGCGCTGTCAGCGCGTGACGCTCAGCGTTGCTGCAAGTGCCAGATGGTCGCTGCCGGGGATTGCGAAGGATTCCACGGCGCGCGCTTCGAGGCCGTTGCTGAATACGATGTGGTCGAGTTCGAGGCGCGGCCAGGGCAACCATATAGGAAAGGTCGGGATGCGGCCGGTTCCTTGGCTCAGGGTGGCATCACGTAGACCCGAGCGCAGCAGCGCACGGAAGCTGGGGTGATGCAGGTTCGCGTTGAGGTCGCCCATGACGATGGTGCTTGCAGCGCGCGTGTTGCTGTTCACACCGGCAAGGCCGATGATTCCCCGTGACCATTGCGCACACCCGCGCATGGGCGACTTCGGATGGGCGGATGCGCACAGGATTGTGCGTGAATCGGCAGCGCACTGCTGCGGGACCGCCACTACGAGGCTGGGCACAGCGGCAGCGGGGATGTCGACGGTATCGGCGATGGCGGCGGTGACCGGCAAATTGGTCCAGATTCCATTGAATCCGCCATTGTCAGTGTCACGCATGGTGCCGATTTGATGATGCGGGAGCAGCTGATTAAGTCCTGCGGCTGCGAGGTAGTTCAGCAGATTCTCGCTCATCTCCTGCAATGACAGTACAGCAATGGCTCTGCTGCGTACGGCTTCGACAATCATCCGGGCATCCGCCCGACCGTAGCGGCAATTCAGGGTCATGACCGAGAACTCGTATGGTGTGCGCTGTGCAGCGTCACTGGTGTGTTGCGAACTCTGCTGCAGGTCGTGTTGCGCACTGTCCTCCGGCTGAGCGTTGCGGCGCAGCATACGCAGGGTATGCCGGTAATACGGCAGATCGAAAGCGGCGATAATGACTGCCAAAACCACTGCCAGAACGGCCAGATGCCAGTACCCCTGTGCTGCGGCAAGCACGCCGCACAACGCGCTGGGGATCCAGAGAAAATGAATGAACGCAATCAGATACGGCAGCGGCATGCGCCCTTCCGCACCCGCTGGAAGGAATCGCAGACACGCCCAGCCGATGATAAGCGCCAATGCGATGGCGATGGCTATGCTCATTGCAACTCACGCAACTAGTGCAGCAGCCCGGCCAATCCGCCGCCCAGATTCGGCGGCAGCGTCGGTTCGCCCTCGCCTGCGCCGCTCAGCGCCTCCTGCAAGCCTGCGGGCAGTGCGGGGTTCTGCGGCTTCTTGGCGAAGGCCGAGCCACCGGACTTGGGGCCGCCCTTGCCTGCAAGCCGCTCGCGCAACGCCTTCTCCTCGGCCTCGCGCTTCATCGGATTGCCGGATTTGGAGCTCTTCTTCTTGCTCTTCTTGCCGCTCTTTTTGCCGGAGCCAGCAGCAGGACCGCCGAAGCCGGGGATGCCGCCCATGCCGGACTTGTTCGACATGCGACGCATCATCTTTGCAGCCTGCTCGAAGCGCTGCAAGAGTCCGTTTACTGCGGAGACGGTGTTGCCGGAGCCGTACGCGATGCGCGCACGGCGCGAGCCGTCGATGATTGAGGGGTCGCGACGCTCGGCCGGCGTCATGGAGTGAATAATGGCCTCCGTGCGGTCGATCTCATGCTCGTCGAACTGCTCAAGTTCCTTGCGATGCTGCGCCATGCCAGGAATCATGCTCAGCAGGCTCTTCATCGAGCCGAGCTTGCGCACCTGCTGCAGCTGCTCAAGGAAGTCGTCAAGGCCGAAGGTGCCCTTCGACATCTTCTCAGCGGCCTTCTTGGCCTCTTCCTCGTCAAACTGCTTCTGCGCCTGCTCGATCAGGGTGAGAATATCGCCCATGTCGAGGATGCGCGAGGCCATGCGGTCGGGGTGGAACACCTCGAAGTCCTTCAGACCCTCGCCATTCGAGGCGAAAAGAATTGGCTTGCCGGTCACGCTGGCGACCGAAAGCGCCGCGCCGCCGCGGGCATCGCCATCGAGCTTGGAGAGCACGACGCCGGTGAAGTCCACGCCTTGATCGAAGGCCTTGGCGGTCTGCACCGCATCCTGACCAATCATGGCGTCAATGACGAAGAGGATTTCGTTGGGATGCACCGCGTCGCGGATGTCGCGGGCCTGCTTCATCAGCGCCTCATCGACGCCGAGACGGCCTGCCGTATCAATAATCAGCGTGTCATAGAGCTTGGTTTTCGCCAACTCAAACGAGTCGCGGGCCACCTTGACCGGGTCGCCGCTCGTCGCTCCGGGGGCGGAAACCGCGTCGCCGCCGGCTGATTGGACGCCCTTTTCCGGCGCGTAGACTGGCACGCCTGCGCGCTCGCCGACCACTTGCAGCTGCGTCACCGCGTTCGGGCGCTGCAAATCGGCCGCCACGAGCAGCGGTGTGTGCCCGGCGTCCTTGAGCCAGTAGCCGAGCTTGCCGGCGAGTGTGGTCTTGCCCGCGCCCTGCAGGCCGGCGAGCATGATGATCGTCGGCGGGTTCTTGGCGAAGTTCAGCGGCCGGTCGACGCCTGCGCCCAGAATCGCCGTCAGCTCCTCGTTGACGATCTGCACCACCTGCTGCGCGGGGTTGAGCGCCTGCGAGACTTCCACGCCGAGCGCGCGCTCGCGGATCTTCGCCGTGAAGGAGCGCACCACTTCGAGCGACACATCGGCGTCGAGAAGCGCACGGCGTATCTCGCGGATGGTCCCGTCGATATCCGCCTCGGAAAGCTTGCCTTTGCCCCGCAAATGCTTGAAGGCATTCGAGAGCCGGTCTGTCAAAGAACTAAATGCTGCCATAATGCCATTCAGTCTAACCGTTCGTAGGGAGAAGCGGAGGCGCAGGTTGGGGTGGGCGGTCGAACGTGTGGTAGTAGAGCATAAATTCTTTGACGCAGTGATTTTTGACGCAGCGGTCTTTGACATAATGTACTTTGTGTTATAAAGTTAAATAGTAACGCAAAGTAAACTGCATTCGTGAAACAACAAGAATGCAGGCAGCAATTAAGAAAGAGGTGGTGACCGTGGGACAGCAACAGCGAACTCATAATCGTCTTGGTAAGCCGAGCGCGCAGGACTCCCCGCAGGTGGATGTGCCAACAAATACGCAGGCGGCAGCAGCGCTCGACAGCGAATCGCTATCCGACCCGCATGAGGCGCTCAGGCTCATCGAGCATCAAAGCCGGCGCATAGGCCGCATGTTCAATGTGTTTCATTGGAAGTTCTGCCTGGTGTGGGGCCTGTCGTGGCTCGTCGGGTACGGAGTGCTCGGGTTTGCGACCAAGGCCACCGACGGAGTGACGCCTTGGTGGGCGTGGTGCGTCGCAGCGGCTTTGCTGGTTGCCTCGGTCGCGCTCTCGGTAGTCATCGGCATCAGGGGCGTTCCGGGGTACAAGTCATCGGCCCAGCAGGCCCGGCGCTATGCCAAACAGGGTGCGATCTATGGCTGGACATGGTTTGCCGCCTTCTTCTTCGGCATGGGCGGGCTGAGCATGTTCGTGAACCGTTTCGCGCTTGCCGACGAGGCTACTACGATTCTCTATAATATGATTTCGATTCTGTTGGTTGGTGTGCTGTACATGATCGGCGGCGCGCTGTGGAACGATCTGTCGCAGCTGATTATCGGCGTATGGATGATTGTGATTGCTTTTGTGCTGCCGATGCTCGGCGTCATCGCAGGCTTTTTCGTCATGGCATCCCTCGGCGGCGGTGCCATGCTGCTGCTGGCGCTCTGGGCGGTAACGCTGGGCAGCCGCAACGCCTCCTTCGCCCCGCTCATGGGCAGGCGGTGAGCATATGGAGGACGAACTCGACCCCGTCATCCACGCCGCGTCCCGCCTGCGCATCATGACGGCGCTGGCCGCCATCGGCAAGGATTCCTCGCTGTCGTTCGCGAAGCTCGCCGATCTGCTCGACATGACTCCGGGCAACCTCTCGGTGCACCTGACCAAGCTGGAAAAGGCCGGGTACGTAGCAATCGAGAAGATCTTCGAGGGCCGCAAGCCTGCCACCTTCGTCGCCATGAGCGAGCAGGGCAGGGATGCCTTCGACCATTATCTCGCGGCGCTCAAGAAACTGCTCGGTCCGGTCGACAAGGGCTGAGGCTGCGGCATGTGAATAGCCCGAGGGAAGAAGCCACTCTCTCGGGCTTATTGTCCTATGAAGTCGAGGGAATATAAGCTTTATCACAGCGTGATGAAAACAGTGCAGCAAAGCCAGTGTGATGAAGGTCATAGGAAAGCTCGGAGTGCGGGAAAGCTGGAATGGTAATCTGGCAGTAAACGTGTCGCACGACGCCTGCCGCAGCGAACGCAAAGGCGAGTCGGCGGACTGAAGACAACAATGGGGTCGGTCGATTGTGGTGGCCGCGCGCACGGGCAAATGATAGTAAGCGATACTGCTAACTCGGCTACTCGCAGCTCACAAGGCTGCTATGCAAAGGAGAGTCATGGCAAAGAACGTCATTCAGTTCGGTTTCGATGCGAAAACCGCGAACCAGCATGAGGAGGGGACCATCAAGGCCGGCGTCGCCACCGTCAAGGTCCTCGAATCCTGGGGTGTCAAGCACATCTTCGGCATTCCGGGCGGCTCGATCAACTCGCTGATGGATGCGCTCTACGCCGAGCGCGACAACATCGACTACGTTCAGGTGCGCCACGAGGAAGTCGGCGCGCTGGCCGCCTCCATGCACGCCAAGTACACCGGCCACATCGGCGTGTGCTTCGGCTCGGCGGGCCCCGGCGGCACGCACACCCTGCAAGGGCTGTACGATGCGCGCGAAGAGCATGTGCCGCTGCTGGCGCTCATCGGCCAGTTCGGCACGGCCGGCCTCAACTGGGATACCTTCCAGGAGATGAACGAGAACCCGATCTACGCCGACGTCTCCATCTACAACCGGCAGGTCTCCACCGCCGAGCAGATGCCGCACGTCATCGACGAGGCGATTCGCCAGGCCTACGCCAAGAACGGCGTCGCCGTCGTGCAGATCCCGGTCGATCTCGGCTGGGTCGACATCCCGCAGGACGGCTGGTATTCCGCCGCTAACGCGCATCGTCCCTACCCGAATCCGGTGCTCAATGTCGAAGACATCGACGCGGCTGTCGAGCTGCTGAACCAGGCTGAGCGTCCGGTCGTCTTCGCCGGCATCGGCACGCGCGGCGAGCATCAGATCGTGCTGGATCTGTGCCGCAAGATCAAGGCCCCGCTGGCCAACACCGGCATCAGCTTCGACAATTTCCCGTCCGATTTCGAGGCGCTACTCGGCAGCCCGAACCGCGTCTCCACCAAGCCATCGGTCGAATGCTTCCCCGAGGCCGATACGGTGCTGTTCGTGGGCAACAACTACCCCTTCGCCGAAGTCTCCAAGGTCTTCAAGAACGTCAAGAAGTTCATTCAGATCGATATCGACCCCTCGAAGCTCGGCAAGCGCCATCACGCCGACGTCGCCATTCTGGGCGATGCGGGCGATGCGCTGCGCGCTATCTACGAGAAGGTTGACGAGAAGGAAAGCGCCGGCTGGTGGCGTGCGAACCTCGACAACGTCGCCAACTGGCGCGAATACGTCACCAAGCTGGAGAAGAAGACCGAGGGCGACCTGCAGCTCTATCAGGTCTACAACGCAATCAATGAGGTGGCCGACGGGGACGCGATCTTCTCGGTCGACGTCGGCGATGTGACCCAGACCTCCATCCGCCACCTGCATATGAATCCCAAGCAGATGTGGCGCACCTCCTCGCTGTTCGCCACGATGGGCATCGGCATCCCCGGCGCGATCTCCGCCAAGCTCGACTTCCCCGACCGCCAGGTGTGGAATCTCGCGGGCGATGGCGGCTTCAACATGACGATGCAGGATCTCGCGACCGCCGTGCAGTACAAGCTGCCGACGCTCCACGTGGTCTTCAACAACCAGCAGTTCGGCTTCATCAAGGACGAGCAGGAGGACACCAACCTCGGCTACCTCGGCGTGCAGTTCATGGACATCGACTACGCCAAGCTGGCCGATGCGATGGGCGCCGTGGGCCACACGGTCACCGAGATCAGCCAGGTGCATGATGTGTTCGCGCAGGCCGTGCAGGAGGTGCGCGAGGGCAAGGTCGTCGTCATCGACGCCAAGATCAGCAACGAGCGCCCGCTGCCGGCCGAAATGCTCGAGCTTGAGCCGCGCCTGTACCCGGCTGAGCAGATCGACGCCTTCAAGAAGCGCTACGAGGCCGACGACCTGAAGCCGCTGAGCTACTTCCTTGAGAAGGAAGGCCTCGAAGCCCGCATCGAAACCGTCGAGCAGGGTGGGTTCTAGGGTTTAGGTTCTTGTACCTGATGTAACGAGGTGCCTGCGGTCCGCGTGACCGCAGGCACCTTTGCGTTTCCGTGGTCACAGTGCAGCTGGCACCCAAGTCAGCGTACGTTTTCTGTCACATTGTTGAGCTTCGTATTGGAAAACGTACGATAACTGATACTCAGTGTACGTTTTCCAACACGAGGTTGCGAAGCGTGACAGAAAACGTACGCTGACTGGTTAGCGCAGTTAGCACTGTTAGTACGGCAGCGACGATGCGCCGCTATGCCAGACTCCATGTGGAGCCCTGGGGGCCGTCTTCGATGGTGATGCCGGCGGCGTTCAGGGCGTCGCGTATCGCATCGGCCTTGGCGAAATCCTTGGCCTTGCGGGCCTGGGCGCGGGCGTCGAGCTGTTCGGTGATGAGCGTGTCCAAGGCCTTGTGCTCGGACACGCCGGCACCGGCGGCGGCAGAACCGTTGCCGGCATCGCCAGCCCACGGTTCGGCCAGCGGGTCGAGGCCGAGCGTGTCGAGCATCGCACGCACCGAAAGCAGTGCGGCGCGCAGGTTTTCAGTCTCGGCTGTCGTAGAACCTGTCGTAGAGCCCTTCGCAGGGCCTGCAGCCAGCGCCGCCAGCAGCGTGTTGCCGCTGCGGATTGTAGTGAAGATCGCGGCGACTGCGCCCGAAACGTTGATGTCGTCGTTCATGGCAGTGACGAAATCGGCAGGCAGGTCGTCGGCCGAAACGGCCGTGACTTCCTCGAGCGAGGGCTGCCCATTGCTGGCCAGAGCATCAGTCGCCAGAATGCCGTCAGCCAGAGCAGTACCGGCCAGAGCAGCACCGGCCCGTTCGATGAAGTTGCTGATGCGCTCGAAAGCCGAACGCGCCTCGGCAAGCGTCTGATCCGACCATTCGAGCATCGAGCGGTACTGCACGGAACCCAGCGCATAGCGCACAACCCACGGCGAGTCCTGCGCCAGCACGGCCGGCACCGACAGACCGTTGCCCAGGGACTTCGACATCTTCTCGCCCTTGGCGGTCACCCACGCCGAATGCATCCAACGGGCCGCTGAATTCCAGCCAGCGGCCTTGGTCTGCGCCATTTCGTTCTCGTGATGGGGGAAGCGCAGGTCCAGCCCGCCGCCGTGGATGTCGAACATACGCCCAAGATATCGATGGCTCATCGCGGAGCATTCGATATGCCAGCCAGGGCGGCCCGTGCCGAACGGCGTCGACCAGCGTGCGGTCTGCGGGTCGCTGGGCTTCGGGGCCTTCCACAGCGCGAAATCACGCACGTCATGCTTGTCGGGGGAGGCGTCGGCCAGGTCGACGGGATTGTATTTGTCGTCACCAGCCGCGTCCACGCTCGGTCCCATGCGGTCGGCGACCGCAGCGGCTTCGTCGGGCGCCCCCGCAACCGAATTCGCGCCACCTGACTGCTTCTGATGTGTCAGCTCGCCATACTGCGGCCAGCTCGCCACATCGAAGTACACATTGCCGGTCGGCTCGCCCTGTTCGTCGCGCACGACGTAGCCATGCCCGTTATCGATGATGCGCCCGATCAGCTCGACCATGTCGCTGACATGCCCGGTGGCACGCGGCTCATAGGTCGGCGGCAGCACGCCAAGCGCATCATAGGCCTGCGTGAACTCGCGCTCGTAGAAATACGCCCGCTCCCACCACTGCTGACCAGCGGCGGCGGCCTTATCGAGAATCTTGTCATCGATATCGGTCACATTGCGTACGAATGTGACGTCGTACCCCAGCCGCAGCAGCCAGCGACGCACGGTGTCGAAGGCGACCGCCGCGCGGATGTGGCCGATATGCGGCGAGCTCTGCACCGTCGCCCCGCACACGTAGATGCCGACCTTGCCTGCCACGATGGGCACGAAGCGCGACACCGCGTGCGAAGCGGTGTCGTACAGCCGCAGTTCGGTGGCCACATGGGCTTGCAAACTGTTGGAATCGAGCGGTTTCTCGGCATCTGTCATGACTTCGAGGGTATTAGCGTTCCGCGACAAGAACACCGGCAAGAATGTTGGCAGCACAGTTGATAAGAACGCCGTGCGCGCGCCCTTTACATGGGCAATGCCACAATAGAGGGTATGACTTCACCGAAAGTGCTTATCGTGCAGCATGTCCCGTGGGAGAAACCAGGTCGGATACTCGACAATCTCGAAGATCTGAGTCTGCCCGTAACGACCGTGAACATCGCCAAGAGCAAGAAGGCGAAACTGCCTGATTTCGAAGATCTCGCGGGTCTGGTGATAATGGGCGGGCCTATGGGCGCCACCGATTTCGACCAGTACCCGGGGCTGAAAAACGAGGCGAAGCTGGTGCGGGCGGCAATCAGCGTAGGCAAGCCGGTGCTCGGCATATGTCTGGGCCATCAGATCATCGCCACTGCGCTCGGCGCGAAGCTCAGTACGAACGACAGCCCGGAGATCGGATTCGCGCCTATCAAAAGCGTCGCCAGGCACGACTACTTCTCGATGTGGAGCAAGCAGCTCAACGTGCTGCACTGGCATCAGGACGTGGTGGCCGTGCCGGAAGGGGGTCAGCTGCTGGCAAAGTCGCCGGGCACGTCCAATCAGGCCTTCCGATTCGGCTCGGCGCTAGGATTGCAGTTCCATCTCGAAGTCAGCCGGCCGCTGCTGGATGAATGGCTGAGCGAACCCGCGATGACGAAGGGTCTGAAAAAGGCGAATATCGCAAAGATGCGTGACGATTTCGATGAATACAATGCCCAGCTGCAGCCGCTCGCCGAGCAGGTGTTCTCCAGCTTCGCCGCCCGCTGCAGCACCTACGCCCGCACGCTGACGGCGTAGGCGCACGGCATAACGTCCGTATGCCGTAGGCGTGTGCACAGGTGCGACACAGGCATTACGCGACACAGGCATTACGCAGCACAGACATTACGCAGCACAGACATACGCAGCACAGACATACGCAGCAGACGCATGGCACAGACATTGCGACACATGGGCGTGCAACATAGCATCGCGGGCTTCGACGGCGTCTCGCGTGAGCGGTGCCTAGGGCTGGCGGTATAATTTGAATCCTTATGCCTACGTATGACTTGGGATTAGAGCATGTTTCGCTCAGCTTCGCCACCAAAACCGTATTCACCGACGTGACACAGGGCGTGTTCGAAGGGGACCGCATCGGCATCGTCGGCCGCAACGGCGACGGCAAATCCACGCTGCTGCACCTGCTGGACGGCAATCAGGAGCCAGACTCCGGGCGCGTCACCAGACGCAACGGACTGACCTTCGGCATGCTTGACCAGCGCGACCCGTTGGACGACAATGCCACGCTGCGGCAGGCCGCGCTTGAGGGCCGCGAAGACTATGAGTGGGCTGCGGACTCGCGCTCGCGAGAGATAGTCGAGGCGCTGTTAGGGGGCCTGAGCCTCGAAGCGACAATCGGCACGCTGTCGGGTGGTCAGCGCCGCCGCGCCGACCTGGCCCAGCTGCTGCTGCGCGACTGGGATATTCTGGCGCTTGACGAGCCGACGAACCATTTGGATATCGTGACGATTCACTGGCTTGCCGAGCATCTGCGCCAGCGCTGGTCTGCGGGTCAGGGCGCGCTGCTGCTGGTGACGCATGACCGCTGGTTCCTCGATGAGGTGTGCGAATCCATGTGGGAGGTGCACGACGGCGCCATCGACCCGTTTGAAGGCGGGTACAGCGCCTACATGCTGCAGCGCGTCGAGCGCGACCGGCAGACCGGGGTGCGCGAGGAGCATCGGCGCAATCTGGCGCGCAAGGAGCTTGCATGGCTTTCGCGCGGCGCTCGCGCCCGAGCCACGAAGCAGAAGTTCCATGTCAAGCAGGCGAATGCGCTGATCGCCGACGTGCCGCCGCTGCGCAACACCCTGCAGCTCAGGCAGATGGCCACCTCACGGCTGGGCAAGCAGGTGGTGGACCTCATTGATGTGACGCAGATTTTCCAGGATCGTGCGCAGGGGAGTGCGGCTGTGGCGGGTGGAGACGGCGATACTCAGGCGTCGGACGTGGCGTCGGCCGCGCTGTCAGGCGCGTCGCCCGCGCAGATGGATATCGTGCCAGCCCTGTACTCCGAGCCGGTGCTCAACGGTTCCCACGATCTGGATGTTGACGATGCCGACGACCCGCGTCTGGCCGATGCCGGGGTTGTTGTGCACACTGATGCTGCTGTCAATGGCAACACCGCCGATTCCGTTGCGGATGCCGGAGTCGCGCCTGCCGCTGTCGATGACCACGCCGACTCGGATGTGACTGCGGCCGCGCGCCGCGTGCGTGTCAGCGGCCGCATGATTCTTGACGACGTGACCTGGCTGATCGGCCCGGGCGACCGCTTCGGCATCGTGGGGGCGAACGGCGCGGGCAAATCGACGCTGCTGAGCATCATCGACGGCACGCTGACTCCGACCGCCGGACGGGTGAATATCGGTAAAACCGTGAAGTTCGCGGTGCTCTCGCAGCGTCTGGACGAGTTGGAGAAGCTCAACGCCTACAAGGTCAAAGAGGTGCTCAGCCGCTACAAGCCCAGCTACATCGTCGACGGCAAGGAAGTCACGCCGGCGCAGCTCATGGAGCGGCTCGGCTTCGAATCGGCGCAGCTCATGACGCCCATCGGCGACCTGTCGGGCGGCCAGAAGCGACGCATGCAATTGCTGCTGATTCTGCTTGACGAGCCGAATGTGCTCATCATGGACGAGCCAGGCAACGATCTGGACACCGACATGCTCGCCGTGATGGAGGATCTGCTCGACACCTGGCCCGGCACGCTTATCGTCGTCTCGCACGACCGGTACCTGCTCGAGCGCGTCACTGACCAGCAGTACGCGCTTATCGGCGGCAAGGTGCGCCATCTGCCCGGCGGCGTGGACGATTATCTTGCGATGATCGAGGCGGCGCAGTCAGGCGGCGACGCGGCCGCTGCGAAGGCTTCAGAGCAATCGCATTCCGCCGGTTCCAGCGCGGCTGGCATCGGCAATGGTGCAAACGCAGCTTCCGGCGATGCGTCGAACGATGACAAGCTCACCGGCAAGGCCTTCCACGATGCGACCAAACGCATCTCGGCCATCGAACGGCGGCTGGCCAAGCTCGAAGAGGGCAAAGCCGACATCGAAAGCCGCATGGCCGCGCATGATCCCAGCGATTTCCAAGGGCTCAACGCGCTCAATCAGGAATTGAACAGCGTGCAGGACGAATCCCAGTCCCTTGAGGACGAATGGATGGAGCTCTCCGAACAGGTCGAGTAGTGGGAGAAACCGCAACGTTCAGAAGGTCTCGGCAGGTTTTGCCGGGGCCTTTACTCTGGTGCGGTTGAAATAGGGCTGCTGTGCCCAAGGCTCAGCTGTTGATACGCCCGGGTGAGTCGGGCCCACATGCATTCAGCTATTCACATTCCCAAGGATTGATCAATGCCACGCCGGTGCCTTCGAAGTCCTTGACATTGCGTGTGGCAACAGCTGCGCCATGAGCGCGAGCGATAGCGGCAATCATCGCGTCCTGTGCGCCGATGGGTCGGCCGACCTGCCGCCGTTCAGCGACGATGGCCGCATAATGTGGCGCGACTTCTCGACTGAACGGCAGGATTCGTTGTTCGTAAACTCGAAGAAAAGACTGTATGGCGTCAGACAGCGCGTTTCGTTTTCGTCCGGCGGGTTGAAGGGCGAGTCCGTACAGTAGTTCTGCTGCATTGATTGCGGTGGTATGACAATTTTGGGGTGGCAGCGTGATGAACCAGTCGATGACATGTGAATTGCCTTTGCCTTCTTTGAGGATTTCGCTCACTACGTTAGTATCAAGGACGATCATCATCGTCTCCGAAATCGATGGGGCGAGGCTCGACGTCGTATGTGTTACGAGGAGGAACTAATTCTTCGTCCTCGTCAAGGCCATCGCCATCAAGCAGGCACCACATCTCTTGAACGAGATCGGCATTCGATACGACATGATGCGTGATGTACTGGGCCGTGTATTCTTCCAAAACTGATCGCACTTCAGATTCCATGGATCGATTGTTGTCTTGGGCCGCCTGCTTGAGCACGGCTACGCATTCATCGGGTACTTTTCTCAGAGTCAGTGTTGCCATAATGCACCTTCTTGTTGCTGGCATAATGCTAGCATGCAATGCTGTCATTGTGCAAGCATGCAGTGCTGTCATCATGCAAGCATGAAATGAGGCAGTCTCTGCTGACCGGATTGAGGTAATTCCATCGGAAGGATATTGCCAAGGCTGATATTACCAAGAATATGAAAAGGGAATGCACTACGTGTGCATTCCCTCTTCATCGTTATGCGGATCGGTCAGCGCCCAGTGATCTCCGAGCCGATGACCTTCTCGCTCAGGGCGTGGGGGCCGCGGGTCACTGCGACTGCGCCGGAGCGGACGAGTTCGATGACGCCGTACTGGCCCAGCAGCCCAAGCAGCGCGTCGATCTTGCCTTCGGTGCCGGTCGCCTCGATGGTGAGCGATTCGGTGTGCACATCGACCACGCGCACGCGGAAGAGCCGCACGATCTCCAAAACGTCGGAGCGGCTCGATTCGTCGGCGGCGACCTTGATAAGCACGAGTTCGCGCTCGACGGTGGTATCCGAATCGAGATCAACGATTTTGAGCACGTGGAGCAGCTTGTTGAGCTGCTTGATGATCTGCTCAAGCGGCACATCCTCCACGTCGGCGGTGACCGTGACTCGGGAGATGTCCGGGCGCTCGGTAGGGGAGACCGACAGCGAGTTGATGTTGAACGCGCGGCGTGCGAACAGGCCGGCGATGCGGGCGAGCACGCCCGGGCGGTTCTCCACCAGCACCGAAAGGGTGTGGCGTTTGGAACCGGGCTGTGAAGCAGGATAATTGGCCATGATGAAGCTCCTTGTCTCCTTGACTAGCCCTAGTCGTTCGTACTCTGCTGCGCGGTGGAAGATGCTGTGGTGGAAGACACTGCGGTGGAAGGTGCTGCGCCACCAGCCTTCAGCGGCGTGACACCCGGCTTGTAGACCACCTCGTCATTTGAGGTGCCGGCGGCGATCATCGGCCAGACCATCGCATCCTTCCACACGCGGAAATCGATGAGCACCGGGCGGTCGTTGATGGCATTGGCCTTCTCGATCGCGGCAATCGCCTCGTCCTTGGTGCGCACGCGCATCCCCACGCATCTGTAGGCATCGGCGAGCTTGACGAAGTCGGGGATGTCGCTCTCCTCGGGCACGTCATCGCCGTCGAAGAGATCGGTCTGCGAATAGTGCTGCTTGTAGAACAGCGTCTGCCACTGGCGCACCATGCCGAGCGTGGAATTGTTGAGTATCGCGACTTTTATCGGCATATGCTCTTGGAACGCGGTGGCCAGCTCCTGCGGATTCATCTGGAAGCTGCCGTCGCCGTCGATAAGCCAGACCGGCTTGGCACCCTTGAAATCGCGCTCCGAGCCGACGCATGCGCCGAGCGCCGCAGGCAGGCCGTAGCCCATCGTGCCCAGCCCGCCCGAGGAAATCCAAGAATGGGGGGTCTGGAAGTCGATGAACTGCGAGGCCCACATCTGGTGCTGGCCTACGCCCGAAACCCAGATTGTCAGCGGATTGGCCATATCCGAAAGCTGCTCGACAACCCACTGCGGGGCCAGCGAGCCGTCGTCGGACTCGGCGTAGGCGTTGGGATAGTCCTTGCGCCATGCATCGATCTGCTGCCACCAGGCCGCATGCTCCGGCCTGCCCTGAATGGACTGCGTGCGCCTGATCTCCACGATCAGATCGTCGAGCACGGTGGCTACGTCGCCGACGATCGGCACGTCGGCCTGCCGGTTCTTGCCGATTTCCGCCGGGTCGATATCGATATGAATCACGCGTGCCGTCGGCGCGAAGGCGTTGAGGTCGCCGGTCACGCGGTCGTCGAAGCGCGCGCCGATGGCGACCAGCAGATCGGAGCGCTGAATGGCTCCGGTCGCGGCGATGGTGCCGTGCATGCCGGGCATGCCGAGCACCTTCGCATCGCGGTCGGAAACGAGTCCGCGCGCGGGCAGCGTCGTGACGATAGGAGCATTGACCAGCTCGGCCAGCGTCTTGACCTGCGCTCCGGCGTCGGAGCGCACCGCGCCGCCGCCCACGTAGAGCACCGGCCGGTAGGACTGTTCGAAGAGCTTGGCGGCCTCGCTGAGCACATGGCCGTGGGCCTTGGTAACCGGATTATAGCCGGGCAGAATCATGCGCTGTGGCCAGGAGTAGTACATCAGCTCCTTCTGCGCCGTTTTGGTCACGTCCACGACGACCGGCCCGGGCCTGCCTGAGTTGGCGATGTAATGCGCCTCGGTGAGGACGCGCGGAATGTCCTGCGCGCGGGTCACGAGGAAGGAGTGCTTGGCCACCGGGTAGGTGATGCCGACGATATCGGCCTCTTGGAAGGCGTCCGTGCCGATGGCGCTCACGCCGACCTGGCCGGTGATGACCAGCAGCGGCACCGAGTCCATATTCGCGTCGGCGATGGCCGTGACGACGTTGGTGGCGCCGGGGCCGGAGGTGACGATGCATACGCCGACCCGTCCGGTCGTGATGGCATAGCCTTCGGCGGCATGCCCGGCTGCCTGCTCATGGCGCGTCAGGACGAAACGGAATGAGGTATTGTCGTTGATTGCATCGTAGACCGGCAGAATAGCGCCGCCGGGAATGCCGAATACGTCTTTCACCCCCAGATCTTCCAGGGATCGAACCAGCGCCTGAGCGCCGGTCATCTTCTCGCCGTCGACTATCGCCTGCCGGTGTTCCGGCGCGGAAGGCCGGGGGACGCCGCTGAATGCCTGGAGAGGCGTTGGTGACACCATAATTCCTCTTACTTGTTCTCGGTTTGCTGGAGGTCGCCAGCGTCAGACGCATTGCATGGTCGTGGCGTGGCGGATGAATGCGCGCGCCTGACGCGTGTCCGCTTGTGGCGGCGCGAACGACAGGGCACAGTTGCCATCATGGTAATAGCAAGCGACAGCAGAAACGCCCGAGCGCCCACATTGTGGCGGATTTGCACGGGTTGTGTCGGTTTCGCAGGGTTAGGCAGCGGGTTATCGCGAGGGTAGCGGGGGCTCTCACGAGGTGAGCCGGATTAGTGCTTCGCGTGTCCGGAGCTTCTGGCGTCCAAAGCCTTCCAGGCTTCCTGCGCTGCCGCGAGCTGCGCCTTGCGCTTGCTGGTACCGGAGCCGGTGCCCAGCACTTCGTCATTATCGGGCAGCACGGCGCGGGCCGTGAAGGTCTGCGCGTATTCGGGGCCCGACACCGCCATGCGGTATTGCGGATCCTCAAGACCCAGCTGATGGGCTTTGACCGTCAGTGAAGTCTTCCAATCAAGGGCCGGCCCCTCGTGGGAGACCTCTTCGAGCGTGTCGTCAATCAGCCGGTGCACCACAGCGCGCGCCTCGTCGATGCCGTGCTGCACGAAGGTCGCGCCGATAAGCGATTCCACGATGTCGCACAGAATCGAGCTTTTATCCGCGCCGCCGCTTTCGGCCTCGCCGTTGCCCAGCAGAATATACGGCCCGACATGCATCTTCTCCCGTGCGATTTGGGAAAGCGCCTCCTCGGAGACCGCTTTCGCCCGCATTTTCGCCAGTTGGCCCTCGTTCATATCCGGGTGCAAGCGGTAGAGCGTTTCGGTCGAAACGAGTTCGAGCACCGCGTCGCCGAGGAACTCAAGGCGCTCATAGTTCGCGGCACCAGCGTGCTCATGCGAGAACGAGCGATGCGTAAGCGCCTGGACCAGCAGCTCCGGCTCGATGGTGGTGCCCAGCACGGCGAGCAGTTCGTCGGTCGGTGCGCTGCTGGATGAGCTGGCCGCCGGGGCGGTGCCCGCCGACGCCGGTGCGCTGCTGGGCGACGACGATTCAGCAGCTTGATGATTGTTCGCGGGTGTTGTCGCGGTATGCATCGTGGATTCTTCCTTCACGGATGTTCCTCACAGTACGCAAAAACCCCGCCACCCGTCGATGGCAGGGTTTCATAGCTTTCATAGCCGGACGTATCGCCCGGATGTGACTACGCTCACTTGGTGTGGCCGGACTGGATGGCCTCGCGGTAGACACGGCCGCGGAACGAGCCACAGCTCGGGCAGGCCATGTGTGACAGCGACGGAGCGCCGCAGTTCGGGCAGGTGATGGTCGGCGCAGCAGACGCCTTCCAGTTGGCGCGACGCGAATGCGTGTTGGCGCGCGAAGTCTTGTACTTAGGCAATGCCATGGTAATTCCTCTGTTTCGTTCGAACAATTGAGCTTAAGCGTCCAATATCGTAACGCGACCGCCGTACATTGTCTATTGCGGCAGTCGTACCAGCCTCGATGAGCCAATCGTGCGTTGCTTTGGAAGCATCACACCTCAGCCGTGTGCTGCTCGTGCGCGCGAGAATTACCAACGAATTGCCTGTATGCTTTGCCGATTGTGTATCCGATAAAAGCCGCGACCGCATAAATCGGAAGCACTACGAGATACAACTGCCAATTAGGCGGCCAGTGCATTTCCATCCCGAGCCATGTGCCGGTGTCGACCATCGTGATAACGACTGCCGCAAGCACGATGTTGAACACAGGGAAACGCCATGTCGTATTGCTGCCAGCCGTTGCGACAGCGCTCAGGATGAGCAGCAGTATGGGCCATGCAACATACAGGTAAGCGATGATTTCGAGAGCCGGTGCAACGGCAAACCCGCGCGCCATCAAGATAATGTAGCTGGCGATCATAATGCCTTGGCATATCAGGCCAGTCGCATGCTCTTTGACCCATGAACTCCGTGCCGGCGTCCAAGGCCCTTGTGTCGCGTTGTTCATTGCTGCCTCCTACTGCTGCTCCTGCTCCAGCTGGGCCTTGAGACCGGCCAAGGAGGCGAAGCGTATATCGGTGACGTCGTGGCGGTGATCGGGGTGCTCGTTGAGATTGATACCGCATTGCGGGCATAGACCGCGGCAGTTCGGCTTGCACAGCAATTGCAGGGGCAGATTCTCGACCAGCGTGTCGCGCAGCAGCGCTTCGATATCGGCGTATGCGCCATCGGCGCTCAGCGGGTAGGTGTCCTCGGACTCGTCCTCGCCGGCGATGATCTCCACCTCGCTATTGGCCCTGTCTTCGGCAGCGCGCGCATTGTGGTGCATGGCACCCGTAGGCTGCGGCGCATAAGGGAAGAAGACGGTCGTGTCCAGCCCCCAATCGCGATTGATGGGCGTGAGGCAGCGCGTGCACTCCGCATGCAGCGGGGCGACGACATGTGCCTGAAGCACGAGTCCGTCCACAATCGAATCGAAGGCGCCATCCACGCGAATGTCGCTGCCCTCTTGCACGCCCACGATCTGGTCGCCGATGCCATCGGGGGCCGGGTACGCGGCGTCGACTTCCTGGCGCTGCCCCGGGCGCGAGGAAACCTGGGCCACGGGTATGGCCCATGCGGAATCTTCAGGACGTATCATGTGTTGCAATCAGCCTTCCGGATAGTCGTTGCGATCGAGATGCGGCAGCTGCTCGGCGGCGGCCTGCTGGCGCTCGTTCAGCACGTCGAGGCCGGCCTGCACATCGTGGCCGAGCTTGCCCAGCTGCTCCTGCAAGCCGCTCATCACCGTGGCGCAGTACTGGTTCGCGCCCTGCGTGAGCTGTTCGGCCTTGGCTTGCGCCTGATCGAGGATAGCACGCGCCTTCTGGCGGGCAAGCTCGGTGACGTTCTCCTGCCCTGCGAGGAACTGCGCCTGATCCTGCGCCTCCTGCACCATCTGCGCGGCCCGGCTCTGCGCCGAGGCGATGATCGCGTTCGACTGGCTCTGTGCATTCTCCAAGCGCCGCTCCGATTCGCGCATCAGGGAGGACGCGCGCTCGAGCTGCACGGGGAGCTTGTCCTTCAGCTCGTCGATGCGCTCTTCGAATTCGATGCGATCGACTTTCACCGTGCCGGGCGAGAAGAGGCTGCCCTTGGCTTCGTGCAGCGTCTCCTCAAGATGGTCGAGGATGTCGTAGACCGTGGTGAATTCGGCCCGACTTCGGCTCTGAGCCGAATCTGGTGCGTCTGCGCCAGAGTCCTCGCGCAGATCGGGCAGCGATGACATGGGGAAAAGGTTGCGGACCTGACCCTGATTGGGCGAATCCGAATCCGCAGCGCCGCCTGCATTCGGCGATTCGCTGCGAATGGGCTGGTTGCCCAGATTGGAGCGCATCGAATCCGCAGTGTCGTCGGCCGGTTCGCCCGGGTAATCACCGTCGTTCATGGCATTCGTACCGGCCATTATCGGCTCCCTTCTTCTTTGAGCGCGTCAGCAAGCAGCGGCACGACGCAATCGGGCACCATGCCGGTCACATCCCCACCGTGGCGCGCCACATCTTTGACGATCGAACTGGAAATGTGCTCAAGCACCGGGTCGGCCGGCAGGAACAGCGTCTCGATATGCGCGAGCTTGCGGTTCACCAGCGCCATGCCCAGTTCGGCCTCGTAGTCGCCGTTCTGCCGCAGCCCCTTGACGATCACGCTTGCGCCGACCTGCTGGCAGTAATCGGTGATCAGCCCTGAGGTGGAGGCCACCTTGACCTGTGAGTAGCCGTCCTCGTCCAAGGCGCGGCGGATGGAATCGACCCTCGTGGCGTCCGTAAACATCGGCGTTTTCGCGGCGTTGACGGCTACCACGACATGCACTTCGTCGAAGAAGCGCGCGCTGCGCTCGATCACGTCGAGATGTCCGGCGGTCACGGGGTCATATGAGCCGGGGCACACTGCGATAGTCATGGTTCTAGGGTAACGCTGCGAGCCGCCAAGTGGGCGTGTCCGGCGCTGTGTCCGGCGCTGTACTGCATTCGGCAGGGCGTTTTCCATAAGCGCCATGATGGCATGCGGGTGTTTCATGGAAGTGAGTTGTGCATGAAGCTGTGTATGAACACAGTGCTCTTACTCAATACAGTGTTTATTAACTATAGTGTTTATTAACAAGAGGGTGTTGTGATGAACACCGTGTCTTCTATGATGGAAGGCAAACAGAATCACGGCATCGCAGGGCGCGGTGGTGGCGCGAAACCCAAGGACTTGCGCCATAACGGTGCACAGGCCAGAGCAATGACCGACACACGACGATGGCTAATGAATGGCTAAGGAAAGGCACGGATATATGGCTGAGATAATGAATGACGAGCCTGACGCCAGCGCGGCCGTGGGCGTGCGCGCGTTCGATGACGCCGATCCGGTCTCGCCGCTTTCGAACCCCGATTCCGGCACTGGCACTGCGGTGCTGGAACGCCCGCAGACCGAGGAGCAGACGAGCAGGTCGGACGACGGCGACGCCGACCGCTTCGCCCATTACGTCTCCAAGGACCGCATCATGCAGTCGCGCATCACCGGCCGCCCTGTGGTGGCGCTGTGCGGCAAGATCTGGGTGCCGAAGCACGACCCGTCCCAGTACCCGGTATGCCCCGACTGCAAGCGTATCTACGAGGAGATGACCGGCGGCAAGTGAGACGTGGGCCATATTGGAAAACGTACGCTGAGTGCCTGTCAGTGTACGTTTTCCAATACGAGGCTGCGAAACGCTGCGGTTTATAGGTTTATAGGTTTATAGGTTTACAGGGTTACGGGTTTACAGCACCGTCACCTCGGTT
Organism: Bifidobacterium tibiigranuli; assembly: GCF_009371885.1. Taxonomy (GTDB): domain Bacteria; phylum Actinomycetota; class Actinomycetes; order Actinomycetales; family Bifidobacteriaceae; genus Bifidobacterium; species Bifidobacterium tibiigranuli. The sequence goes on from NZ_QLZA01000004.1 coordinate 184,661, forward strand.
GGGATTGCCGGGTCTCCCTTCATCAGAGACTGCGCGGTGATTGGCAGTTCGGCTAGGGCCTGCGCCCGGTATGCCTGCGCGGTCATGATCGCGTCATGGCCTTGGTACTGGGCGTCGATGCTGCCGTGGTCGACGTAGTCCACCAGCAAGTCCTTCCAGTCGCTCGGCACCTGATAATCGGCGAGGCTGGCCTCCGAACCGGAGATGACATGCTCGCAGTCGGCGAGGCTGTATTCGTACGAGCGATAGGCCAGCTTGCGGCCGGGCACGCTCGCCTTGTCCTTGGATTTCTTGGCCACCGGCTGCATCACGCCCGCGCTGTTCTCGCGCTCTGCCAGCTTGTAGACCATCGCGCAGGTCGGCGCGCCGGAGCCGGTGACGAGCATCGTGCCCACGCCGTAGGAGTCCACGGGGGCGGACTGCAGCGAGGCCAGCGCGTATTCGTCCAGATCGTTGGTCACGGTGATCTTCGTGTTCTTCGCGCCGAGGGCATCGAGCTGGTTGCGCACGCGCTGCGCGAGCGATGCCAAATCGCCCGAGTCGATGCGCACGCCGCCCAGCTCAGGCCCAGCTACCTCGACGGCGGTTTTCACGGCTTCCTCGATATTGTAGGTGTCGACGAGCAGCGTGGTGTTCTTGCCCAGCGCGTCGATTTGCGCCTGGAAAGCGTCGCGCTCGGAGTCGTGCACGAGCGTGAAGCAATGCGCGGCGGTGCCGATCGCCTTGAGACCGTAGCGTTGCGCGGCCAGCAGATTCGCGGTGCCCTGGAACCCGCCGATCACGGCAGCACGCGAGGCGGCGACTGCGGCCGATTCGTTGGCGCGGCGGCCGCCCATGTCCATGCACGGGCGGTTTTTGGCCGAGGTCACCATGCGCGAGGCTGCCGAAGCGACGGCCGAATCATAGTTGAGAATCGACAGAACCAGCGTCTCCAGCAGCGTGCATTCGCCGAAGGTCCCCTCCACCTGCAGAATCGGGGAATTGGGGAAGAACATCTCGCCTTCGCGGTAGCCGGTAATCGACCCGGAGAACTGGAAATGCTCAAGCCAATCGATGGTTTTGCGGCCCACAATGCCACGGTCGGCAAGGAATCGGAGCTCTTCTTCGCCCAAGTGGAAGCGCTCAAGCGCGTCCAGAATGCGCCCGGTGCCGGCCACGGCCCCGTAACGACGGCCTTCGGGCAAATGCCTGGTGAACACCTCGAACACGCACTTGCGCCGTGCCGTGCCGTCGCGAAGCGCCGCGTCCAGCATGGTGTATTCGTACATATCCGTCATCAGTGCTGTTGAACCCAGTGCCGTTGAATTGAGTGCGGTTGAATCCTGTGCAGCTGAACCGAGTGCCGCCGAATTCAGTGCCGTTGAGCAGTCAGCCATCGTCGCCCTTTCGTTGTGCCGTTGACACGCATTGCCGCCGGAAAGCGGGCCTTTGCCGATTCATCCTAGTCGCCCAGTCAGATTCTGGCGATAGGGTGGTTCACTATGAAATCGAGAAGCACGATGAGATTCGTTGCAGGGCTCTGGCGCTTGGCGTGCGCGTTCCTGTGCTTTGCGGCCACGAGCGTGGCCTGGCACACACCAAATTACTGGGTCTACTTCACCTATCAGACCGGCTTCGTGCTCGGCATCGTTATGCTGTGGGCGGGTGCCGCAAGCCTGATCGACGGCAAGCAGCCGCCCGCTTGGCTCAAAGGCTGCCTGACCTTCTATATCGCCGTCACTGGCATCGTGGCGGCGACGCTGCTGCCACCGCCTGACCCGGCGACATCGAAATACGTCTTCGGCATCCTGACCAACACGATTCTGCATCAGGCGGTGCCGATCATCGCGGCCATCGATTTTCTGCTGTTCGACGAGCACCGGCGTTTCGCCTGGCATTATCCGCTGACCTGGCTCATCTACTTCCCCTTCTACCTCACCTTCGTGCTCGTGCGCGCCCAGCTCTGGCCCCACTCCGGCCCTCAGCCCGACGGCAGCGCGTACCCGTACGGTTTCATCGATCTCGCGCAGCTGGGATGGGCGCAGATGGGCAAGAACATCGGCTTCATACTCATCGGTTTCATGCTGCTGGGGCTGCTGCTGTTTCTTATCGACCGCATCCTGCCGAAGAAGCCGCTGCTGGGCTGAGCGGGGTGAACAGGCCGGGCAGACCGGGCCGATTGCGCCGGTTGGCAGCTTGCGCGATACGGTGCCCGCGCCATGCGTGGTGATAGGTTGAAAGCATGGTTGAAATCAAGAATATGATGGGCGACGCGACCGTGATTCGCGCCGATGGCCGCACAATCGACGAGCTGCGGCCGGTGAAGATAACCCGCCACTTCACCGATGCGCCGGAAGGCTCGGTGCTGATCGAATGCGGCAACACGCGCGTGATGTGCACGGCGACATTCACGGACAGCGTTCCGCGCTGGCGACGCGATTCCGGTCTCGGCTGGGTCACCGCCGAATACGCGATGCTGCCCCGCGCCACTTCCCAGCGCACCGACCGCGAGTCGGTACGCGGCAAGATCGGCGGCCGCACGCATGAAATCAGCCGTCTCGTGGGCCGCTGCCTGCGTGGCATCATCGATATGAAGACACTGGGCGAGAATCAGATTCAGCTTGACTGCGATGTGCTGCAGGCTGATGGCGGCACGCGCACCGCCTCCGTCACCGGCGCGTATGTGGCGCTGGTGGACGCGCTGCGCTGGGCCGAGGAACAGCACCACATCAAGTCGGCGGACAAGGTCATCACCGATGCCGTTTCCGCGGTTTCGGTCGGTGTGATCAGCGGCACCCCGATGCTGGATCTGCCTTACGTCGAGGACAGCCAGGCCATGACCGACATGAACGTGGCTATGACCGGCGCTGGCAATTTTATCGAGATTCAGGGCACCGCCGAGCATCGCCCCTTTAACCGCAAGGAGCTCGGCACGCTGCTGGACTTGGCCGAGAAGGGCAACCGCGAACTGCAGCAGGCCCAGAGCGAGGCCCTCGCACAGGGCTGACGCGCTGGTGACCGCGAGCGTCATCGATCGCCCGCATTCGCGCATTCGTACATTCGTACATCCACGCATTCATACATCGAGGGAGCATGCATGAGAATCATCGTCGCCACGCATAACGAAGGCAAGCTGGTCGAGATTCGCCGCATCCTGCAGCAGGATCTGGGCGAGCTGGCAGACGGGGTGGAGCTGGTCTCTGCAGGGTCGCTGGGCTTGCCCGATCCGATGGAAACCGGAACGACATTCGAGGAGAATGCCCTGCTCAAGGCGCGTGATGTCGCCAGCCGCACCGGCTCGCCGGCCATCGCCGACGACAGCGGCCTGATAGTCGATGTGCTGGGCGCTGCACCCGGCATTCTTTCGGCGCGCTGGTCCGGCGTCCACGGCGACGACGGGGCGAACAACGCCCTGCTGCTGGCCCAGATCGCGGACATCCCCGACGCGCATCGCACCGCGCGCTTCCGTTGTGCCGCCGCGCTCGCGGTGCCGGAGGGTCTTGCGACGACTGCTGCTGGCGTTGCCGATAATGCAGACACAACACCAACCGCGTACGCCATCGCCGCGCAATATGTGCAGACCGGCGATATGCCGGGTCGCATCATCCGCACGCCGCGTGGCGAGCAGGGCTTTGGCTACGATCCGCTTTTCGTGCCCGATGACCAGCCCGGTCGCACGAATGAGCACGGCGAGCCGCTGACCAGCGCCGAGATGACGCCGGCCGAAAAGAACGCCATCTCCCATCGCGGCAAGGCCATCGCCGCGTTGATGCCCAGCATCGAGCGGCTATTGCAGTGATATCGACTCACACTTTTTCGCGCGCCGCAAAAAAGTGTGAGCCGCATCTATATACCGACCAAAAAGTGGAATCCCATCATCATCACGATGGCAATTATGGCGGTCAGCGACAGCGTGAAACCGGCGAGCCGGGCGTTGCCAAGCACTTTGTCAGTGAACATCGTGGAGAACATCGCCGTCGGAGCCAGGCAGCACAATGCCACAGCCTCGCGCATGAGCGGGTCGAAGGGGAGTAGGAACCAGGCTGCCGCCGCGAAAATCAATGAGCACGGCAGCCGCCAGCCGATCACCGTAAAGACGGCTTTGACGTCGTGTGAGTCCCGCGGCAATTCAGTGAGCATGCCGACCATAAGCATCGAGCAGAAGGCGTTGGCTGAGGCGAAGGGCTGCGCAACCGTCGCGGTCCACGCCGGCAGTTTGAAGTCGATCAGCGTCAACAGCACCATCAGCATGTACGTGTCGAACGAGGGCGATGTGAGGAAACCGCGCGCCACATTGCGTCGCAGGGCGCGTCGCCGCAGCCGCCGGGCATCACGGTCGACTGGGCGGGTGTACGGCAGAGTCGGCGCAGCTCCGGCGTGCTGTTGCGTGAGGGTCTTGCCGGGTTCGATGTGCAGCAGCGTCTGCATGATGACGTTAGTGCCGGCCGCGACCATGACGCTGTTGCCGATGTCGAACATCGCCGCAGGGATGAGCGCCGCCGGGCCGAGCAGGGACTGCAGCATGGGGAAGCAGAAGCAGCCGACGTTGAACCCGGAGCCGTTGAGCATGAGGAACGCGCGGTCGCTCACCGGGCGGTGCCGTGAAGTCAGGAAGATTGCCAGCGCGGGCAGCAGCGCGGCCATGAGCGAGAACGCCGAGATGGCGAGCAGACTGATGTGGTGTGGGTTGGTGGCGAAGGAGTAGATGATGGCGCCGGGCAGCACCAGATTGAATTCGGCGGTCTGCAGCACGCGGTAGTCGAGCGGGCCGAACAGGCGCGTGCGCTTGAACAGGTATCCGGCCAGGATGATGAGCAACAGCGTCGTCGGCTGGATGATCGCAGACATGACTTCCTCTTCTCTGGGCTGGCGGCGGTGTTCGCGGCTGGTATGCCACCAGCCATGATAGGCCCACGCTGTTATCGGGCATGGATTGGATATCATCGCCGATACTGCTCTGATGCTGCTTCGCTCCCGAAGGCATGCTAGATTAATGGGGGCCATGCGACCATTACGGTTGCGCTGGCCTCGCGCACATGGCGGAATTGGTATACGCGCAGGATTTAGGTTCCTGTGGCCTTGCGGCCGTGAGGGTTCGAGCCCCTTTGTGCGCACGCGGTGCGTGTGAAACGCTGCGTCTTTGAACCACGACACCTCTGAAACGCAGTGCCTTGACAACACGCATACTGTTGAACCACACACATCTGCACCACACACATTGTGTTTTTGCAACACCGTGTCCGCAAAGTGTGATATTTCCCTCATAATCGGGTGAATCGGCTGCGCGTCGCCCATTGTTACACGTTTCGAGACCCGACCGTATATATACTTTAGGTGAATAAGTCAGGCAGTGGTTTCGACGCGGCGCGATGCGGCGTCGTTCGGCGCTGCCTACGCAGAAGCAGTCTCATCGTACGAAGGTGGCATTATGACGACAATTGCTGTTCTAGGCGCGGGCTATGCAGGCATGCGCACGGTCAAGCGACTGGTCCATGAGAAAGTCGATGCGCGCATCGTCCTGATCAACAACAATCCCTATCACTACGAATCCACCCAGCTGCACGAGATCGCAGCCGGGACCAAGGAGCCGTCCGACATCACCTTCGACATCCGCGATGCCGTCTCGGACAAGGTCGAGGTCGTCATCGACGCGGTGGAGCGCATCGATCGGGAGCACAGCCAGGTGATCCTCAAGGAAGGGGAGCCGCTCGCCTACGACTATCTGGTCAACGCGCTGGGCTTCGAATCGGAGACCTTCGGCATCCCGGGCGCCGAGGAGAACAGCGTGTCGTTCAACAACATCGACTCCGCGCTCGCCGTGCGCGAGCATATGGAGAAGACGCTGGCGAACTACGCGACCAGTCACGACGAGAACGACCTGCACATCGTGGTGTGCGGAGCCGGATTCACCGGCATCGAGCTGCTCGGCGAACTCGCCTGGCGCGTGCCGCAGCTGGCGAAGCAGTATTCGCTGCCCGAAGATCTCATCCGCATCACCTGCGTCGAGGCCTCGCCGAAGATTCTGGCGATGCTGCCTGACAATCTCTCGAAGTGGGCGGTGGACTATCTCATCTCCAAGGGCATCGAGATTCATAACGGCATCGTGATCACCGAGGTCAGGCCCGGCGTCGTGGTGACGGCGGATCAGGAGTTCCACGCCAACACGATCATCTGGACCACCGGCGTGCGCGGCAGCCATGTGATCTGCGACTCCGGCTATGACCAGAAGCGCAACCGCGTGGTCGTCGAGGACGATCTGTCCGTCAAGGGCCATCCGAACGAGTTCCTCGTCGGCGATGTCAGCGCCGTGCCAGACGCCACGTCGGGCCGGCTCTACCCTACGACCGCGCAGATCTCCATCGCGCAGGCCGATGTCGTCGCAGCCAATGTCGCGGCGCGCCTGGCCGGCCGCGAACCGCACAAGTTCACCTTCAAGAGCCTGGGCACGGTCTGCTCGCTCGGGCCGCACACCGGCGTGGCCGAGCTGAACGTGATGGGCCATTGGAAGCTCAAGGGCCACAAGGTCAGCATGGTCAAGCGCATGGTCAACGACCGCTCCGTGTTCGAGCTGGCGCATCTCAAGGAAATGCTGGAAAGCAACTAGCAACTAGACGCTCGGCACACTAGCGCTCGGTAGACTGGTACTCAATAAACACAGTGCTTGAATAAACACAGTACTGGCTAACAGGCACTGAATACCAAGTACTGAGCAACTGGGCAGGGCCGCCCGCCGGGCATGGCGCGTGGCTTTGCCCGGGCAGACATCGTGCGAAACATCGTTCGAAAAGAGGCATAATCGTGGGATTATCCATTCTGGGGCTGTCGCGATTCCAGTTCGCGATGACGACCATCTATCATTTCTTCTTCATCCCGGTTTCGATCGGGCTGGCGCTCGCCGTGGCCATCATGGAGACGATCTACGCGGTGAACAAGAACCCGCTGTACCTGAAAATGGCGAAATTCTGGGGCAAGATCTTCCTGCTCAGCTTCGCCGTGGGCGTGGTCACCGGCATCATCCAGGAGTTCCAGTTCGGCATGAACTGGTCGAACTACTCGCGTTTCATGGGTGATATCTTCGGTGCGCCGCTCGCCATCGAGGCGCTGCTCGCCTTCTTCCTGGAATCTACCTTCATCGGCGTGTGGATGTTCACCTGGGACCGCTTCAAGCCCGGCGTGCATGCGCTCTTCATCTGGCTGACCTGGCTGGGTTCGACCCTCTCGGCCATCTGGATTCTGGCGGCCAACAGCTTCATGCAGCATCCGACCGGCTTCGAAATCGACAAGGCGACCGGGCACGTGCGGCTGCGCAGCTTCATGGACGTGGTCGCCAATCCGCAGCTGTGGCGAGCCTTCCCGCACGTCATCTTCGCGGCGGTGATGACCGGCGGCATGATCATCCTGGGCATGAGTGCCTTCGCCATGCTGCACAAGCGCACGCAGCAGCATGACGGCGACAAGGCCTTCTTCACCAAGTCGATTCGCTTCGGCGCGGTGGTCGCGCTCGTGGGTGCCGTGTTCGTCACGTATGCCGGCGATTTGCAGACGCAGTTCATCATCAAGGATCAGCCGATGAAGTTCGCGGCGACAGAAGCCATCTACGAGGACACCAAGGATCCGGCGCCGTGGGCCGTCGTCTCGCTAATCAACGAGAATGACAAGACCGCCAAGAGCATCGAAATCCCGTACATGCTTTCGCTGCTCTCGTATCATAAGGCTTCCGGCTCGGTCAAGGGCATGGATACGGTCGACAAGGAGCTGCACGAGCAGTACGACGCGAAGTTCGGCAAGGATATGAACTACTACGTGCCGGTCAATGCGCTGTTCTGGAGCTTTAGATTCATGGCGCTTTCCGCGGCGATATCAGGGCTGGCCTCGATTCTGGCGCTGTGGTTCACGCGCAAGGGCAAGGGTGATGGCACAGGCACGCTGATGAACTATCGCTGGCTGCTGTGGATCATGGGCGCATGCACGTTCGTGCCGTTCATCGGCACTACCGGCGGCTGGCTCATCACCGAGCTCGGCCGCTACCCGTGGATCGTCTACGGGCTGCTGACCATTGCCGACGGCGTCTCGCCGACCGCCACCGTGCCGGGGCTGTTGTTCACCAACATCGTCTACTTCCTGCTGTTCCTGCTGCTGGGCGCGGTGATGATCTTCTACTCGCGCCGGGTGCTGTACCAAGGGCCGGACGGCGAGGGCGAGCTGCCGGTGAGGCAGTCCAAGGCGGCTAAGGCGGCTAAGGCGAAGTCAACGGACTCTGCGGCTGCTGGTGCTGCTGCATCGGCTGCAATCGCCGGTAAGTCGGGCGCTGAAAGGAGCGTGGCACTCTCATGAGTTTCCTGCAAGGTTTATGGTTCTTTGTCATTGCGCTGCTGTTCGCGCTGTTCCTGGTGCTCGACGGGCTTGACTTCGGCGTCGGCATGTCTACGCGCTTCGTGGCGGAGAATGGCCGCGAACGCAGCCTGTTCATGCGCGCTATCGGCCCGCACTGGGACGGCAACGAGGTGTGGCTCATCACGGCAGGCGGCGCGATGTTCGCGGCCTTCCCGCTGTGGTACGCCAGCCTGTTCTCCGGCTACTACATTCTGCTGTTCCTCGTGCTCGTGGCGCTGATTTTGCGTGGCGTGTCCTTCGAGTTCGCCGCGCACGCGCTCACCGACCGCGAACGCTCGGTGTGGCAGTGGGCGAATTTTGTCGGCAGCCTCTTCGCGCCGTTCTTCCTGGGCATGATGCTCACCAGCCTCATCCAGGGCGTTCCGATGGACAAGCAGGGCAACGTCTGGGCAAGCTTCTTTGATGTGTTCAACTGGCTCTCCGTGGTCGGCGGCATCGCAACCGTGTTCTTCTGCTTCGTGCACGGCCTGCATTTCCTGAGCCTCAAGCTCGACCACGATCTGTCGCGCAAAATGCTTAATGTGACGCAGAAAATCTACTGGATTGCCTATCCGGCACTGGTAGTGTTCGTGATTCTCGCGCTGATTTTCACCGATTTCTATGCTGCCCGCCCGGTTTCGAGCTGGCTGATTACCGTGGTGATCCTCGCGACGACCATTTCCGGGCATGCGGCCGCGTTCGCGCATCGCGGCGGCTGGGCCTTCGTTTCCTCAGCTGTGACGCTGGCGGGCATCATCGCCTTCATCTTCAACGGGCTGTTCCCGCGCGTGATGATCGCGACCAATCCGGCCAACGACCTGCTTATCAAGGACGCTTCGGCCTCGCCGTACACGATGGGCATCATGACCGTCGTGCTGTGCGTGCTGCTGCCGGTCGTCGTGGCGTACTTCGTGTGGAGCTATGCGCTGCAGCGCAAGCGCCTGCCTGCCATCGACGCGGCTGAGAGCAAGCCCAACGCGAATCTGGAATACGCTGGCTAGCGGATGCTGGTGTAGCGCAGCGCCCATAGTATTATAGGCCGCACTGCACAGTGAGACTGCGAAAATCGCGAAGGCTGCGTTGGCGGAATGCCGGCGCAGCCTTCGCTTGAATTGATGCTGGGTAAGCGGTACAGGGTAGCGGTACTGGGTAGTGTGCGGCGCAAGGCCAGAAAAGAAGGTGTGCGGTGATCGACAAAAGCCTGTTTCGTTTCCCCGGGTTCAGGTGGGCCATGGGGATGCTGGCGATGCTTTCGCTGGTGCAGGGCGCCAGCATTGTGGCGCAAGCATATGGCCTGACCCGCGCGCTTGTGGAGATCTGGCAGCGGCACGCGCTATCGTCACTGCCGCTGCCCGTGGCGATATTTGCCGTGGCCTTCGCCTGTCGCCAGCTGTGCGAGGTGGGCAAGCAGCGGGTCGCCACCAGTTACGCAGGCGGCGTGGTCAGCGAACTGCGCCCGCAGGCGCAGCGCAAGATTTTCCGGCTTGGGCCGGCAGCGTTGGCTAAGAGGGGGACCGGCGCCTCGGTGACTATGCTCATCGACGGGCTTGATCAGACCAAAACCTATATCCAGACCGTGCTGCCGAAGATGATGGATATGAGCTTCATCCCGGTTATCGTGCTGGTCGCCGTGTGGTCGCAAAGCTGGCTCAGCGGCCTGGTGCTGCTGCTCATGATGCCGCTGCTGTTCTTCTTCATGGCGATCCTGGGCATCGCCGCCCGCGACAAATCCGACAAGCAGTACGCCGAGTTCCGCGAGCTCAACAACACCTTCGTCGATACGATCCTGGGTCTGCCGACTCTGAAAATGCTCGGAGTCGACAAGGAGTACGAGCGCACGGTCGCCAGCGCCAGCGACCGCTTCCGCAAGCGCACGAATAGCGTGCTCAGAGTGGCGATGACCTCCACCTTCGCGCTCGATTTCTTCACGACTTTGGCAATTGCGATTATGGCCGTGGCCTTGGGCAACGGGCTGATCAACGGCACGGTCGCGCTCTTCCCTGCGCTGCTCTCGCTGATACTCGCGCCGGAGTATTTCCTGCCCATCCGCCAGTTCGGCGACGACTACCACGCAACGCTCAACGGCAAGAACGCCTTGCAGGACATCAACGGGCTGCTTGATACGCCTGAATCCGAGCCGGACGACGAGCTTGACTGGCGAGGCTGGGGGAGCGATAGCACGCTGAGCGTGCGCGGGCTTGACTTTGCTTATGATGCCGAAGATGGCAATGAGGCTCATAGCGATACCGCAGCAGCCAACCAATCTGACGACGCCCACCCCGCGCTGCGCGATCTCTCCTTCACCCTGCATGGCTTCGAGAAAGTCGCCATCATCGGCCGGTCGGGCGCAGGCAAATCGACGCTGATCGACCTGCTGGCCGGCTTCAACATCCCGCAGAGCGGCGCTGTCGAACTCGATGGGCAGCAGCTCACGCAGTTCAACGCGCCCGCCTGGCAGCGGCATATCAGCTATATTCCGCAGACGCCGTACATCTTCAGCGGCTCCATCGCCAGCAACATCCGCTTCTACAATCAGTCGGCGAGTGACAGCGATGTGCGCGCCGCCGCCGAGCAAGCCGGATTGGGCGATTGGCTCGGCACGCTTCCCGACGGCTTGGACACGCTGATAGGCGAGGGCAATCGCGGCATCAGCGGCGGGCAGGCGCAGCGCATCGCCCTAGCCCGGGTCATCGCAGACCATTCGCGCTCGATTCTGCTTTTCGACGAGCCGACCGCGCATTTGGACATCGAAACCGAATATGACCTCAAGCAGACCCTGCTGCCGCTTATGGAGAGCCACTTGGTGATATTCGCCACGCACCGGCTGCACTGGCTGGCGAACGTCGATAAGGTGCTCGTGCTGGACGGCGGGCGCATCACGGAAGCTGGCATGCCAGGCGAGCTGATAGGCCGGGGCGGCCCCCTGAGCGAGCTGATAGGCGAGCTGGGCGGCAACCGGATTGAGGGGTACTTCAATGAATAACGTTGCGAATAACGGCATGAACGATAATGGCGACACCGACACCGACATCAATGTGGAATCGCTGTCCCAGCATACGGACACTAATACGGACACTAACGCGAACACCGGCAGCAAGCCCGACAACACCGCTTCCAGCAACGGCAACGCCCCACGCCCCACCGGCTTCTCGCGCTACCTGAACATCTGGCGCAGGGACCACTGGTTCTGGCCCTACCTACGGCAGCATCGCGCGCTGCTGGCGGCGATTTTCCTCGTCGGCGCGCTGACCTTCGTATGCGGCGCCGGGCTGATGTTCACCTCCGGCTTCCTCATCAGCCGCTCGGCCCGCCACCCGTACAACATCTTCGCGGTCTACGTGCCCATCGTGCTCACGCGCGCCTTCGGCATCGGACGGCCGTCATTCAAATACCTCGAACGCATCGCCAGCCACGACTGGGTGCTGCGCGTGGTCTCCAAGCTGCGCGTGCAGCTGTACCGCACGCTCTCGCGCGACGCGGCCTTCCTGACCGAGCATGAGCGCACCGGCACCGTGCTCGGTCTGCTCGCCGACGATTTGGACCATTTGGAGAACTTCTACCTGCGCACGATCTTCCCCACGATTGTGGCCTATATCATGTGGGTTGCCGTCACGATTGCGGTCGGCGTCTTCTCATGGCAGACCAGCCTGATCCTCTTCCTGCTCTTCGCGCTGGTGCTGATCGCCGTGCCGCTGATGTCGCTAGCGTTCTCCGATGCCCGATACGCCCGCGAAAAGGCGGCGCAGCAGCACGAATACACGGCCGTGACCGAAAGCTATCTGGGGCTTGGCGACTGGGTCATCACACATCGCAGCGAGGAGTTCGGTGCGACCGGTGCCGAGCAGTTCTCGGCAATCGGTGCCAGCCAAGCCGAGCAGAAGCGCTTCGAGCGTTGGCGCAACTTCGCCATCCAGATGATCTTCGCCGTGATGGCGGTGGGTTTGCTGGCCGGTTCGGCGTTGTTCCTGACATCCAGCACCGATAGCGCTGATTTCGCGGCCGCCGTGGTGCTGGCGCTGTTCCCGCTGATCGACTGCTTCATCGTCGTGGCGCAGGCCTTCGCCGAAGTGCCGTTGTACAGCGATTCGCTGGAACACCTCAATGCGCTGACCGAGTGCGTGGAATCGCATCAGCCTGCCGAAGTGCCGCAGCAAACGCTTGCCGGGCCGCTGAGCAGCATCGATTTCGACCATGTGACCTTCTCGTACGGCCCCGACCAGCCCATGTTGCTCGATGATTTCAGCCTGCATATCGATGCCGGCCAGAAGGTGGCGCTGCTCGGCCCCAGCGGCGAGGGCAAAACCACGATTCTGCAGCTGCTGCTCGGCGATCTCGTACCCCAGTACGGCGAGATTCGCGTCAATGGCATACCGGTACGGGCTCTGCAATCCGAGCGCGCGCGGCTGTTCGGCTACCTCAACCAGCAGGCTTTCGTATTCAACACGACTATCGGCGACAACGTGCGGCTCGGCCGGCCCGACGCCCCGGATAGCGAAGTCTGGCAGGCGCTGGATGACGTGCAGCTCGGCGATTTTGTGCGTGGTTTGCCTGGGCAGCTTGCCGAGCCGGTCGATGAATCAGGCCAGCGGCTTTCCGGCGGCCAGCGCCAGCGCCTCGCCTTGGCCAGGATACTGCTCAAGGACACGCCGATGATTCTGCTGGACGAGCCGACCATCGGCCTTGACCCGCTTACCGAGCGCGCGCTCATGACCATGATTTTCCGGGTGAGCCAGCAGCGCACGCTGCTGTGGGTGACCCATCACTTGCAGGGCCTTGAGGACGCGGATCGCGTGGTGTTCCTCGAATCAGGCCGTATCGCGATGCAGGGCGCGCCGCACGAGCTCTACCGCAGCAACGCCCGCTTCCGCGAGCTCTACCGGCTCGACGTCGGCGAGCTCGCCGCGTAATACAACTGCCTGTAGTGGTAATTGCCTGTAACTACAGCTGCTTGCGGATGCGGCGCAGCACGTCGCTGAGCTGCGCAATCGCCTTCGGGCGGACAGTACCGGCCAGGTCGCCAAGGCATGCCTCGGCGTCGTCGAGATGCTGCATGGCCTCATCTCGGGAGCGCGCGAGCAGATCAGGATGCGCCTGCAAGTAGTCTTCCACGGCCTGCGGGTCATCGCGGCTCAGCAGCTGGGCGAAATCAGGGTCGTCACGCAGCGCCAGCAGTACGGGCAGCGTGTAGATGCCGTCCGCCACGTCTTCGAGCTTGGGCTTGCCGGTGTCGTGGGCGAGGTCGAAATCGGCGATGTCGTCCATGATCTGGAAGGCCATGCCGAGATGGTTGCCGAAGGCCCGCGCGGTGTCCACCAGCGTTGGGTCAGGCTGCGACGCGTTGGGACCCTGCGAACCTTGCGCACTCAGCCGCACGCCGGTGAGGCAGGCGAGCCGGAAGAGCGCTGCGGTTTTGCCCCCGATGGCCTTGCGGTAGTAGTCGAGCGTCGTCTCGGCATGGTGACGCGCCGATTCCTGCAGCAGCTCGCCGCCGACGATCTCGCAGACCGTCGAGGCCTGTTCGCGCAGAAAATCGGTGCTCGGCGCGATCTCAGCCATGATTTCCATGTATCGCGACAGAATCAAATCGCCAAGGTATATCGCGGCCTTGTTGCCGGCCGTGGTGTGCACGGTGGGCTGGTTGCGCCGGATAGGCGCCGAATCGAGCACATCGTCGTGCACAAGCGTGGCCAGATGCAGCATCTCGATTGCCGCGGCGCCGGTTATCACCTGCTCGTCAAGTTTCCCAGAATCTTCGCCGGCAGCCCGCGCGAAGAGCACGACAAGCGTGGCGCGAATCATCTTGCCGTGGTTGTCCAGCAATTGGCGATACTCGCTGCGGTAGGGCGTGACGTTGGTCTCTTCGCGGTGAAGCGTTTCGACGACGCGGCGCATATCCGATTGCAACGCCATTTCCTGCTGTACTGACATGCGCTCCCGCTCTCGTTCTTCGACCGTAAACCCTACCAATATAGCAATGTTTGGCGCGTTTGTGACCCCCTTTGTATTTCGGGCGGGTGGAACGAAGCTTTCGGCGGCGAATCCGAACCGGTAGGATGGGAAGGCAATGAAGCTCCATGATGAGAACGTGATGAGAAAGGGAGTGCGCGATGGGTCTGAGTCCTTGGGCGATTGCGGTGCTTTTCGTGCCTGCAGCCGTGTTCGGAACCGTGTTCCTCGTGTCGTTCATCAAGGAGCCGCGGCAATTCCGCAACGCCATCTGGTTCATGCTGCTGGTGATGTCGCTGATTGGCGCGGGCCTGGTGGTCTCCCAGCAGGTATGGCTTGTCGTGCTGGCGATTGTGGTGGTCGGTCTGGCGCCGTTCCTCGTGATTGTGTTTCTCGCGGTCAATTCGGTGAGCGTCATCCGGCATGAGGGGCTGTCGCTGGCCACCATGCTGCCGGGCGCACTGGCGCTCGCCGTGGTCGCCTTCCTCGCGTTGTACGCGTGGGACTCCGGCCGCGGGCCGCGTTGGCTCGCCAGCCTGATCGGACTGGTGCCGCTCGAAGGCCTGTGGTTCTTCTTCTCATTCGCCGCGCTGCTCGCATATTCGTGGCTGTACCGCATCATGCCGCGCAATCGGCGCTATGACTACATCATCATCCACGGTGCAGGGCTGAGCGGCAACAAGCCGACGCCGCTGCTGCGCGGGCGCATCGACAAGGCCGTGGAGCTGTGGGAACGTCAGCAGCGCTACGGCGTGCTCATCGTGTCCGGCGGGCAGGGCAGTGACGAAATCGTCAGCGAGGCTGCGGCGATGCGCGCATACCTGACCGAGGAACGGCATATTCCCGAGGAGAGCATCCTTATGGAGGACCGCTCGACGACGACCATGGAGAACCTGCGATTCTCGAAGGACATCATGGACGGGCGCAGCGGCACGGGGCCACACGCCTATCGCGCCGCGCTGGTGACCAGCGACTACCACGTGTTCCGCGCGAGCGAGTACGCGCACCAGATCGGGCTGAAGGCGGACGGCGTCGGTAGCCGCACGAGTGGCTACTACTGGCCGACCGCGTTCATCCGCGAATTCGTAGCCATCAGCCGCGCCCACATATGGCCCTACATCGTCATCGCCATCGTGTGGCTGATTGGCTTCATCGGCTTCGACGTTATCGTTCCGTGGCTGACGAGTCGTCTCTGAGCAGCGATATTGCTGTGGCAATGCCGAGGACAATAACACGATGCGAAATGCAGAATGGTTCGCCATGTGTGCAAAGCCTGCAATAGGCGAAAGCCTGATATATGGCTGGCTTGATATATACGAAAAAGATGGAGCCGCTTGACAGAATCGAACTGTCGACCTTCTCATTACGAGTGAGACGCTCTACCAACTGAGCTAAAGCGGCATCTGCCCGAGCGGCATTCGCCACTCGCGCACAAAAAAAAGAGTGTACTGGAAGCCCTAGAATTTGTCCAATGCGGGTCACGTCTTGTCGTGTCCTCGCCGTGTCCTTGCTGTATCTCCACCGTGTCCCGCCTTGTTCGGTCGCTGCGCGACAATGGTGCGCATGAGCGAGACGAACGATTTTGGCGATTTCCACGCGATTATTCCGGCCGGCGGCACCGGCACGCGGCTGTGGCCGCTCAGCCGCGTCGCCAAGCCGAAGTTCCTTTTCGACCCGCTCGGCCAGGGGCGTACGCTGCTGCAGTCGACCTTTGACCGGTTGGCGGCGCTCGCGGGGAAGGACCACGTCGTAGTGAGCACTGGCTGGCGGTATGTGGAGCCGGTGCGCGAGCAGCTGCCCGATGTGGGTGTCGAGAACATCTTCGCCGAACCGGTTCCCCGCGATTCCACAGCCGCAATCGCACTGGCGACGGCCGTGCTCGCCCGACGCTACGGCGAGCAGACCATCGTGGGCTCCTTCGCCGCCGACCATGTGATACGCGGCCGCGAGGCCTTCGCCGAATCGGTGCGGCAGGCGGTGGAGACCGCGCGCGCCGGGTATGTCACGACCATCGGCATCGCCGCCTCGCGGCCCTCCACCGCGTTCGGCTACATCCATCAGGGCTTGTCGCTCGCCGCACGCATCCCGCAGGCGCCCAGCGCGCGCGAGGTGGAGCGCTTCGTGGAGAAGCCAGACGCCTCCACCGCACTGGCCTATCTTTCGACCGGCGAATACCGCTGGAACGCCGGCATGTTCGTGATGCGCGCCGACGTGCTGCTTGGCCACCTGCGTGCGAGCAGGCCGGCGATGTTCGAGGCGATTTCGCGCATCGCCGACGCCTATATGGCTCCTGCCGCAACCAGGGAGGAAGCCGTGGACGAGGCCATGGCTCGCTACTGGTCGGGCATCGAGAAGATCGCATTCGATTACGCCGTGGCGGAGCCGTTGAGCCTGAGCGGCGGCGTCGCAGTGATCCCGGGCGACTTCGGCTGGGACGATATCGGCGATTTCAACTCGGTGGCGGCTCTGCTCCCCAGCGTGAATGAGCGCAATCTCAAGGTCATGGGAGACACCGACCAGGTGGTGTGCCTCGATTCCGCCGGAGACGTGGTCGCGCCCATGTCCGGGCGCACGATCGTGCTGCTCGGAGTCAACGACATGGTCGTGGCCGACACGCCGGACGCCCTGCTCATCGCCCCCCGCGCGCGCAGCCAGGAGATCAAATCCGTCGTGTCGCATCTACAGGACGAAGGCCGGGACGCCATTCTGTAGGCATGGCCTTGTAGACATGGCCTCGCCGGAGCATCGCCGGGGCGCGTCCGCTGTCCTATTTTGTGAGTATCTTGTGAACTGAAGGAATCAGCGTGACCGCGCTGCGAGCATTGCAGCCGTCCGTATGCCGCACTGGTTCGTAGTGACGACGAAAGGACCATACATGGCCATCAATCCTCCTATCGATGCGACGCAGACGCCCGAATGGGCTGCGCTGCAGCAGCATTTCGACCAGCTTCAGGATGAGGGCGTAGACCTCAAGACCTGGTTCGCCAATGATGCATCGCGTGTCGATAAGCTCAGCTTCGACGCAGGCGATCTGCACTTCGACCTGTCCAAGAACCTGATCAAGCCCGAGACGCTGGCGCTCTTCGCCGATCTTGCCAAGGCCGTCAAGCTCGACGAGCGCACCAAGGCGATGTACACCGGCGTGCATATCAACAACACCGAGGATCGCGCCGTGCTCCACACCGCGCTGCGCCGCCCGGCCGAGGACGAGGGCAAGTTCATCGTCGACGGCCAGGACACGGTCAAGGACGTGCGCGAGGTGCTTTCGCGCATCTATGCCTTCGCCGACAGGGTTCGCTCCGGCGAGTGGACCGGCGTGAGCGGCAAGAAGATCACCACGGTCGTCAACATCGGCATCGGCGGCTCCGACCTCGGCCCCGTCATGGTGTACGAGGCGCTCAAGGCCTACGCGGACGCGGGCATCAGCGCGCGCTACATCTCCAACATCGACCCCAACGACATCGCCGAGAAGACCAAGGGCCTGGATCCGGAGACCACGCTGTTCATCATCGTCTCCAAGACCTTCACCACGCTCGAAACGCTGACCAACGCCCGCGAGGCGCGCACTTGGCTGCTGAAGGGCCTCAAGGCCGCCGGCGCTGTCGATGGCTCGGATGAGAAGAATTCCGAAGCGGTGAGCAAGCACTTCGTGGCCGTCTCCACGAATCTCGAGAAGGTCGCCGAATTCGGCATCGACCCCACCAATGCCTTCGGCTTCTGGAACTGGGTCGGCGGCCGCTACTCCGTCGACGCCGCAGTGGGCACCTCGCTCGCCGTGGTCTTCGGACCGGAGCGCTTCGAGGAGTTCCTGCACGGTTTCCACGCGATTGACGAGTACTTCGCCACCACGCCGTTCGACAAGAACGTCGTCGTGCTGCTGGGCATGCTCAACGTCTGGTACCGCAACTTCTTCAAGGCCGCATCGCACGCAGTGCTGCCCTACGACCAGTACCTGCACCGCTTCCCGGCCTACCTGCAGCAGCTCACCATGGAGTCCAACGGCAAGTCCGTGCGCTGGGACGGAACGCCCGTCACCACCGAGACTGGCGAGATCTTCTGGGGCGAGCCCGGCACAAACGGCCAGCACGCCTTCTACCAGCTCATCCACCAGGGCACGCAGCTCATTCCGGCCGACTTCATCGCCTTCGCCAATACGCCGAACCCGACCAAGGATGGCGGCCAGGATGTGCACGAGCTGTTCCTGGGTAACTACCTTGCGCAGACCAAGGCGCTGGCCTTCGGCAAGACCGCTGACGAAGTGCGTGCGGAAGGCACGGCCGAGGAGATCGTGCCGGCGCGCGTCTTCGCAGGCAACCGCCCGACCACTTCCGTTTTCGGCGACGCGCTGACCCCGTTCTCGCTGGGCGAGCTGATCGCGCTCTACGAGCACATCACCTTCGTCGAAGGCACCGTGTGGGGCCTGGATTCCTACGACCAGTGGGGCGTGGAGCTGGGCAAGCAGCTCGCCAAGCAGATCACCCCCGCCATTTCGCAGGATGACGACGCCCTCGCTCAGCAGGACGCCTCCACCCAGGGCCTGATCAAGTTCTACCGCGAGCACCGCAAGTTCTGATATATCAGTTCTGACAGCGATTCCTCGCCTCGAACGTCACGAATCCCACACTATCTCAATGGTAGTGCGGGATTCGTGCTGTTTGGGGGCAGTTATACGTCACATCGCCCGCGGAGGCGTTAAGCTCACAGCGCTGTGCGCTGTGAGTAGCCGACGCCGAGGCCCCGCCAAGGGGCCGAGGAGACAACGGAGATCTCCTTTCGTACAGTTGTGACACTGCCGTGCCTTGGCATCGCTTTTTGACCGCTAAATCGAGGCTGGCGTACAAAAGGCGACGCAAATCAGCCTATTAACGTTACGAAATGTACGTCAGCCACGTTTTAGCGGTCAAAATGCGACGCTTATCACCTATTCACTTATTCGCCTCGTCGATGATGAGCAGATCGTCGTCGGCATCATAATCGAAGAGCTCGCCGTAGCGGCCCCATGTGACGGCGATGTGGAACTGCTGCCACGCTTTGGCATCCTCATGGCGGTTGCGCAGCAGATTGAGCACCAGCTCACCGCGCAGACGACCGGTTTCCGACTGCTTGAGGGCGAGATCGATGGTGCGCACGAGGGGAGCGTGCTGCAAGGCCAGCCGCGCAAAGACCTGTTTCGAACCCAGAATGTCCGCATCATGCCATGCCCAGCCCTGATCGGTGAGCCGCACGCGCCCTTCGCGGACGGCCAGCACGCGGAGCATAGCTCCCGCATCAATCAGGGGGAAGAGATCGTCCACCTCGAAGGACAGCAGACTGGCGAGATCGGCGAGATCTATGCCGGAGGGGTTCTCCGCTATCACATCAAGCAGGCCGGCCAAACCGCCCGGCGTGGCATTGGGCAGGAACGGCTGGTCGGCTGCTGTCGCCCTCGGCATCGTATGCGCTCCGTTTGCGCCGACGGGTGTCGCGCCTGCGGGTTGCGCAGCGTCTACGGCCTTGTCGGCTGTGGTTTGCATGCCTTGCGCGTGCTCGGCGGCGCTGCTGTACTGGTCTGACGGGGCTGCTGATGCTGGTGGCTGTGATAATGTTGACGGCACTGCGGCAGCCATTGGCGCTGCCTGCTCCTGCCTAGACGCTGCCGCAGTCGCAGCATCGCCTTCAGTCTTGCCCGCAGCGGAGCGCGGCGTCTGGGGATGCGACTGCGTACCGGTCAGCACCGAGTACAGGTAGTCGACCCGCGCTTCGAATTCGGCGCTGTGGCGGTTGCGCGGCCGTGGCAGGTCAATCGATGTCTGGGCGATGAGCCGGCCCGGATGCGAGCCGAACACGATGACGCGGTCGGCCATCTCCACGGCCTCCTCGATATTGTGCGTGACCATGAGAATCGAACGGATGCCCTGGTCCTTGCCGTTCCACAGGCTGAGAACCTCCTGGCGCAAATTCTCCGCAGTCAGCACGTCAAGCGCCGAGAAGGGCTCGTCCATGAACAGCGCATCCGGGCGCATCACCAGCGCGCGGGCGATGCCGACGCGCTGGCGCATGCCGCCGGACAATTCCTTGGGATACGCCGATTCGAAGCCGTCGAGACCGATGGCATCGATGGCCGCGAGAGCCACGTCGCGCCGCTGGCTCCGGGGCATGCCTCGAGCTTCAAGCCCCAGCTCCACATTGGCCTGGACAGTGAGCCACGGCATGAGCGCGAAGGTCTGGAAGACGAGGGAAACGCCGTGATTCGGCCCGTCCAACGGTGTCCCGCGGTATTCGACGCTGCCCTCGCTGGGCTGGACGAGTCCGGCGAGAATGCGCAGGAATGTCGATTTGCCGGCTCCGGAGCGGCCGAGAATGGCGACGATCTCATTGTCATAGAGCGTGAAGGAGATGTCGTCGAGCACGGTGAGATCCGTCTTCTTGTCCGTGGCGAAGCGCTGGGAGATGTGCTGCGCGCTGATGATATTGCCGTGGGTGGCGTCGAGATGCGCGAATTCGGCGCGGGTCGTGGTCACCCGCTTGCTCGCGGCATTCCTGATCGTGGTGCCTGCGGCTGCTGTGTTCTTGAAGGTGAGGTTCATCATATTGCGTCCTTGAGTATTGTTCATTGTCATTGTCATTGTCATTGTCATTGTCATTGTCATTGGTCATTCGCATGTGCCGGCGTCAGCCGCTCCTGCCGCGCGGGCCGCGTGTTCAGGCGGTGATTGCGAATCGCTTGGCGGCGTACCGTTCGAGCGGATTCCAGAACAGCCGGTTGACCGCGACGACGAACAGGCTCATCACCACGACGCCGACCAGCGTCTTCATCGTGTCGCCGACCGCCGTCGCCTCGGTGATGTACGAGCCCAGACCAGGCGTGATGAGCGTGTGACTGCCCGATTCGACGTATTCCGCGATAATGGAGGCGTTCCACGCGCCGCCTGCAGCAGTGATGCCGCCGGTGCACCAGGAGCTGAAGACGGCGGGCAGAATCAGCTTGGTCCAGCGCATGATGCGCGGCAGGCGCATATTCGCCGCCATTTCGCGCAAATCGTCGGGAATCTGGCTGGCGCCTGCAATCACGTTGAACAGGATGTACCATTGCGTGCCCAACGCCATGAGCAGGATGGAACCCCAGCCGAGGTCGATGCGCCATGCAAGGAACCACAAGATGAGGAAGGGGAAGAGGAAATTGGCCGGGAAGCTCGCCAGAACCTGCACGATGGGCTGCATGAAGCGCGACAGCCGCGGATTCATGCCAATCATCGCGCCAATTGGCACCCAGACGACCGAGCATACGATGGTCAGCAGCGCCACGCGCAGGAAGGTCAGGCTTCCCAAAGCGATGATGTGCCATGTCTCGCCGAACCCGATGGTGGACCTGATGGAGCTAAGCAATGCTGCGGTTCCAGCGATGAGCGCCGCAGCGATGACGATATTGAATGCGATATCGCCGGCGCGCTGACGGCTGGCCTTGGGAGCACTGACCGAGCCGGTGCGGCCCAGCGGGCGCATGATGCGGTCGAGCAGGTCGCCGACGGGGCGCAGCAGCATGCCCAGCCAGTCATCGATGTGGGACTGTCGGATGATGGTGAGCACCAGGCTCGTGCGCTGCATGGAGGATTCGCTCTGAGTGATGCGGAACTTCTCCGCCCATGCGGTCAGCGGCTTCCATACCAGGCCATCGATGGCCAGCACGACGACGATCATCGCGAAGATGGCCCAGCCGACCTTGCCGAAGTCGCCTTGGCTGCTGGCTGCGGCGACATAGCTGCCGATGCCGGGAAGCGCGTAGGCGCGGTTGTTGACGGAGATCATCTCCGATGCAGTTAGGAAAAACCAGCCGCCGCCGACGCTCATCATGCAGTTCCACAGCATGGGGATTGCGGCGTTGGGCATGTCTAGCTTCCAGAACCGCTGCCAGCGCGTGAGCCGCAGGATACGCGCGGCCTCGTCGAGTTCCGCTGGTTCGTTCAGCAGCGAGCGATGGAAGGCGAAGGTCATATTCCAAGCCTGGCTGGTGAAGATCGCGAAGATCGATGCGGCCTCCACGCCCAGCATCGAACCGGGGAAGAGAGCCAGCCATATGGTCACCGTGGCCGAGAGGAAGCCGAGGATCGGCACGGACTGCAGGATGTCGAGCAGCGGGATAAGCACTTTGCCTGCGCGGCGCGAACGAGCCGCGGCCAGCCCGTACAGTACCGAGAATACGAAGGAGAACGCTAACGCGATAGCCATGCGCAGCACCGAGCGCATCGCATCATAGGGCAAGGCACCCAAGTTCGTGGGTACGGTCGAAGGAATTCCCTGCGGGCCGACGGGTGCGACGACGCCTGGCGTCAAATAGGCCAGTGCGCCGAACGCGGCGAGGATTCCGGCCACCACCAGGCAGTCGGATATGATGCGCCTTTGGGTGGCGATTGGGCTCTTGGACTGCGTTGCCGGAGTCCGAGCGGTAGTGAATATGGTCATGATGCGTCCTTTGTGCCTTGGCCGTGGTCCAGTGCTGGAGGCCGACCGCGGCATGGTATGAATAATTCGGGTCAAGCCATGATTCATCCATGTGCTGGCTGTGCGGCACCCGATGCCATGCGCCGTGATGCCGTCCGTTGTGCACTGTTTTGGCACGTGCAGCATGCGGTGTCGCACATCATGGCGTTCTCACGTCAGGCTCATGCCATGTTCAGGTCACGCTCACGTCATGTGATAGACGCGCACGCGTGTGCGTGGCATGACGCAATGATGCGGCGTCACGCGGGAACGGGACGATTAGCGTTGGCGACGGGCAAAGTCGGGTTATACGAGACCGAGACCAAATCATAAGGATGAAACAGGGAGACAGCGTGCGATTGGCATGAGCACGCTGCATTGCGTTGCGTAACGACAACTACTGGGAAGTTCGTCGCTCATGATCCACCACCTCCTTGCGTCCTGCGCCAGCTGGGCTTTGTGCCCATTGAACTTAAGCGTCAGCGTATCCGGTCGGATACGCTGCTTGGCAGGTGCCCGAAACAGTCGCGGGGAGGTGACACGGCGCAATAGCCGCTCATCAACTCGTCATCGTTTGAGCTTCAGCTTCGCAGGGCGGTGGCATCGCATTAGTTCATGCCTTGATTCGACAAGAACTGCTGACCTGCGCGCAGTGTCTCCACTGGTTTGCGGCAGCGATCCATATCCCTGCGGTAGCCTTACCTACCGACTCGACTTAAAGTTAAAGCCCTTGGCTGGATTTGTCAATCGAGGTGCAACCGGAGTGTCGCCGTGGCGTTGTGCGGCGTTGTGCGAAACATATGGATCATAGGGCTTGCCGTTGTAACTGCGTTTTTGACTGCGTTTCCCAGACTCGCGGACGGTGAAGCCCGTTCCGCTGCTGTCTGGCGAACCGCTTATGCTTGAGTTTTGCTGTGTCGAGTGACGGGCCGCCGCATAGGCCTGTCGCTTCACCGGGGTTCAGCCGCGCTCCCGCAAGGGTTGCGAGGCGAATCGGCTGGCTTTCCAGGGCAACGCGCTGGAAATACAGATTGTTGGGCACACCGTCGGTACGTTGGTAGCAATGTCTGCGGCGAGTCCAAAGGATGTGCGCTGATATGCGGCAGTGACAGGAGATAATCATGGTTAACGCCATTGAGGCATTTGATGCCGCTCATATGAAGTCCGTCGATAGCATTCCGGAGTTCCGCCCCGGCGACACCGTCGACGTCAACGTCAAGATTCAGGAAGGCAACAACTCCCGTATCCAGACGTTCACCGGCGTGGTGATCGCCCGTCAGGGCACTGGCGTGCGTGAGACCTTCATCGTGCGCAAGGTCAGCTTCGGCACCGGCGTCGAGCGCCGCTTCCCGCTGCACTCCCCGGCGATCGATTCGATCAAGCTGGTGCGCAAGGGCCGCGTGCGTCGCGCGAAGCTGTACTACTTGCGCTCGCTGCGTGGCAAGGCCGCTCGCATCGTCGAGCGTCGCGACAACAGCGCGAAGTGAGTTTGCTGCTCATCTGATGCACATGCGCATCAGCGGTGGCCCGGCAATCCTTGTGATTGGCCGGGCCACTGGCGTTCTGCGGGGTTGATGCCCCTCCTAGTACTAACGTCACGCAAACAGGGCGTTTTGCGTGACAACGCTACTAGAAGTTGGCGGTCCTAGTACTGGCGTCACGCAAAACCGGGGTATTGCGTGACGAAAGTCCGAGCGACTCATTGTCTGCAATCTTGGCGCTGTGCGGCGTCCCGGCTGTAGGCTTCGGTCGGTATGATGGCGCACAATGGCGCACAGACACAAGTGACGGCGCAACTAATAACGGCGCAGACCGGGGGATTGCTCATGCAGACTGGGACCTCAGGCTCCCGCTACGATTCGGAGGAGCATATGCAGCAGGTCGATGCGGCGAGCGACGAGAGCGATTCCCAAGACTCCCATATCCTCGAAGTCGCCGATCACGGCGTTGACCCCGTTCCGGCTGCCCGCCGGCACGTACCTGAACATGCGAATGCAGCCGGCACTGCTGCCGACAACGGGCGCATGGGATGGCGCGACACGCTGATCTGGTGCGGCATCCCGATTCTGATTGTGCTGCTGGTGCGTATTTTCCTGCTGGGCTTCTACACGATTCCCTCGGGGTCGATGATGGACACCATCCAGATAGGCGACCGGGTCATCACCACCAAGCTCACGCCGAAATACTTCCATCTGCATCGCGGTGATGTCGTCGTCTTCAAGGATCCGGCAAATTGGCTGAACGATGAGGGCAACCGTTTCGCGAGCGATGATCTCATCAAGCGGCTTATCGGGCTGCCGGGCGATGTCGTGGAATGCGCGGGCGCGGGCAAGCCGGTGACGATCAACGGCGTGGCCATCAACGAGACTTCGTACACTCGCCCTGGCGTCGAGCCGAGCGACTTTCCCTTCCGCGTGCATGTGACGCCCGACCATGTCTTCGTGATGGGCGATAACCGTTCGAATTCCGCCGATTCGCGCTACCATCAGGACGATGGGGCCAATGGTTTGGTGCCCATCAACGATATCGCTGGCGTGGCGCTGACGACGTATTGGCCGTTCGGGCGCATCGGCTCGCTGAGCGGGCATCACGATGTTTTCGACAAGGTGCCTGATGGCACGGTTCAGTGAGGCAGCGCAGTTCGGTGAGACAGCACCGCTCAGTGAGATGGAGGGGCAGAGCAAGCCTCGCTTGCGTCTTAAACCGACGCTGGATCTTGAGAACGAGCTGGCAGGCCAGGGCTTCGATCTGATCGTCGGCTTCGACGAGGTGGGCCGTGGCGCGCTGGCAGGTCCGGTTATGGTCGGCGCTGCGGCGATTTGGGCCCGCAGGCTGCCTGACTATGGGGTGCCGGAAGGGCTAGCTGATTCCAAGCTGCTGACCGAGCATCGACGTGAGGCGCTGTTCGAGCCATTGCAGACGTGGTGCGCTGCTCATGCGGTCGGGCAGGCGAGCAGCGCGGAAATCGACGAGTGGGGCATCTCGCATGCCTTGGGAGTGGCGGCATTGCGCGCGCTCAACGGCGTCGAACGCACGCTTGGTCTCGATGCTGAGACTCATGCGGGGAATACTGTCGATGCCGCTGTGTCTTCCAGCACTGCGTCTTCTAACGCTGCGTCGTCTTCCATTACAGCACCGGCTTCGATTGCTGCGTCTTCGGCACTGCGCGTCGGTGCCATACTCGATGGCCCGAACGACTACATCACCAAAGCGTTGAATACCTTCGATGCCCCGGATGTGCCCATTGCGGCTCATGTGGTCACCTTGGTCAAGGCCGATCAGCAATGCGCCAGCGTGGCTGCGGCCTCCGTCATCGCCAAGGTGACCAGAGACCGGCTCATGGTCAGCATCGCGCGCGGCAACGACCTGTACCGGCCCTACCAATGGGACCACAACAAGGGCTACGGCTCCGCAGCCCACCGCGAGGCCATCGCACGCTACGGCGCAACCGATCTCCACCGCCGCTCCTGGCATTTGGTGTGAGCTAAGTTCGTCGTTACAAATCACGCGGTATGCTCGATTGCATACATGCATGTTTGCGGTCCCAATGACGGCGACCAAAGGAATCACCCACAAAATGGGCCTACAAGAATGGCGGCATGCGCAGGGAGGCAGGATGAAGACGAGTCATGGCAGCGGCAAGCGCCCGTCGATGTTCGAAGTGGCGAAGCTGGCGGGAGTCAGCCATCAGACCGTGTCGAGGGTCATCAACAACTCGCCCGACGTCTCCTCCGCCACGCGCGCCAAGGTGCAGGAGGCCATCGCCGCGCTCGACTATCACCCCAGCAACTCGGCGCGGGCGCTCGCCTCGAAGCGTTCGCGCACGATAGGGCTGATTGCCGGAGGGCTGCGATTCTACAGTGCGATTTCAGCCATTGCCGCCATTGAGGCTTTGGCGCATGCGCGCGGTCTGTTCATGTCGGTTTCGCTGGTGCAGGAGGCGCAGTGTACGCAGGAGGAGTTCAACGGGCTGTGTGAGACCTTTGACGAGCAGAATGTTGACGCCTTCCTGTTTCTGACCCCTACCGATATGATGTTCCGCGCGGCATGCCGGGTGCGGCTCGACCAGCCGCGCGTGCTGCTCACCTCCACGCACGGGGCGCTGGGCATGCGCGAGGCCGGCCGGTTGGAGCATCCCGACGACCGGCGTCATACCGCGCTTGTCGGCATCGACCAGTGGGGCGCGATGGCGGAGGTGGCACAGCTGGTCGCCGGCTATGGCCACCGTTCGGCGCTGTATTTCGCAGGCCCGCCGCAGTGGCGCGATGCGACGACGCGCATGCTGGCTTGGAGCAAGTCATCGCAGGCGTTGTCCATATCGTCGCATATCGAGCAGTGCGAATCGTGGGAGTCTTCGGAGGCCTACGGCCGTATGAACCACGTACTCGACCATTTCGGTTCGAGCGGTTCAAGCCGCCCGACCGTCGTCGTCACGGCCAACGATACGCAGGCCGTCGGCGTCATCCGCGCCCTGCATGAGCACCGGCTTCGTGTCCCGCGCGATATCAGCGTGGTCGGCTTCGATGATATGCCTGGGATGGGCGATCTCTACCCCCCGCTAACCACGGTTCGCCCTGATTTCGACCAGATGGGCGTCGCCGCGATGCGCGAAGCCCTGCGTCTGCTCGGCGAGGGCGAGGAGACCGCATTCGCTGCGGCGGCGCACGGAGTGGGACTTATTCCCGCGAAAGTAATCAAGCGTGCATCGCTAGGACCGATTCCGCGCACGTGAGCGACCGGATATCGAGCTGCCGATTGATTGGGTGTGAGGCGTTGAGCCTGAACGACTTATGAATCTGCGTTAATCTGTGCGCGCCATGTGCCCGATCCGGAATCATATTCACCGGATTTTCTTTTGCCTAGCTAATGCACTTTTGGATGGGTGCAGCTCGGAATCGTTGGTATTCCGCCAAAATCTCTTTTGCCTGTCATTTGCTTTTCTTTTGCTTTCAAAAGCAAAAGAAAAGCAAATGACCTACGCATATGGCAGGTTTGGGTTCCCGATGCGGATAAAGGGCGACTGCTTACGCTGCCTGCGTCTTGGCATATGCTGCGGTGCTGAAGTTCAGGTGGAAGCGGCGTCAATAGCTGCGGTAGCGGTTGGCATATCGCGCGACCATCCACGGGTCGGGGATGAACGGGGAATCGCTTTCCTGCTGCTCGGTTGCGGGGGCGTCGAGCGCGTGCGGATGTGATGCATGGCGGGCAGAGGGAAGCAGCCGAGCTTCGGCGATGGACTCCATGAAGGCGTGCATGCCCTGCGTGTCGTATGGATACGGGGTCGAGCACCAGACAGGGTCGATTTCAAGAATGATCGGGGCATCGCCTTCGGCTCGGAAGGCGATGAGTATGCTGGCGTCGCTCGTTCCGATCGCCGCTGCAGCGCGTTCGGCCGCCTGTGCGGCGATTGCACGATAGCGTTGGTGAAAATGCCCGTGTGGATACGCAAACTGTGCCTGCGTGGGTTGTGGGGACTTGGATTGTGGGTGCGCGAGTTGTGGGTATGCAAACTGTGAGAATCCAGTCTGCGCGAAGTCGGAGGCCGCATAAAGGCCGTCTGCGGGCAGGTCGAACACCGTGACGATGGCATGGCTGTCCGGGGGAGTGTGGAGACAATACGGGCTCACGGCTGCAGCAACGCCGTAGTGCACGAGCACATTCCATTCCTCGCTGATGCCGGGCACATGCTCGCTCAGCATGATATTCGACTCGGCGGGCGCATCGCTGACGACTGATTGCAAGGCGTCCAGATCGCGTCGCGCCGCATTGAACCCGGCAACCCGGCCGTTGCACAGCTGCGACCACGGCTGAGAGCCGAGGTCTGCCGGAAATTCATGCCAGGCTGCAATCTCGGCAACGGTGGCAATCAGCATGCTTCGGCCCGACAAGTCGCTGGGCAGCAGATCGGGCCAGTCCGGTCGCGGGGCGCGAAACATCAGCGGTTCCAAATCCTGTTGTGCGCGCCACGCATTGAGCGATACCAGAGTCTCGGGGGCTATCCATGTGGCATCGTCGGCGAGATCTCGCGCCGGCTCCAATGTGGAATGCTGCACGATGCGCCAGCCGGGGATGCATCCTGCCGCGCAATCTGCGGCAGCATTGATTTGCGGCATCGCGAAGGCTTCGGCGATCCAGCCGAGCGGGCTGATGACATGCAGCGTCTTGGGAATGGAATCTGCGGTCGCACGAATTGCACCGTTACGAACCGTGGCATCGTGGGCTGTGATGCCGCGAACTGCGGCCTTGCGAACTGCGTTCAACCGTGCCCCTTTCCATCTTCGCCAAGCGCCGTGCCGAGCATATGCCACGGCTGCCGTGCCTCAAACTGCACATAATGCTCCCCAGTTTACGAGATGGGCAAATTATTCCCGCTTTTCTATTAGGGCAATCGCGACAGAAGGTGCGCGTTATCCCATACGATAGTGCTCACTCAAGCTTCTATCAGTTTGAAACTTATGACACCCTCGAATGAAAAGAGAACAACCATGACCACCATCGCCGTCCTTGTCGGTTCGCTGCGCAAAGACTCCTACAATCTGCGACTCGCTAAAAGCGTCGAGCGGCTGGCACCGGAGGGCGCCGAATTCGTCTACGCGAATCTGAATCTGCCGCTGTTCAATCAGGATCTCGAAGCCGACTTCCCGCCCGAGGCCACCGCGCTCAAGCAGCTCGTCGAAGGCGCTGACGGCGTGCTGTTCGTCACGCCTGAATACAATCGCAGCTTCTCCGGCGTACTGAAGAACGCCATCGACTGGGGTTCGCGCCCGTGGGGCCAAAGCTCCTTCGCCGGCAAGCCGGCTGCGCTTATCGGTGCGTCGGGCGGTGCGCTGGGCGCCACGCAGGCGCAGGCCGCCTTGCGCAACGTGCTGGTGTTCCTCGACACGAAGCTTATGGGCCAGCCTGAGGTCTATTTCAACGCGCTCACCGGCTTCGATGAGAATGGCGAGCTCGCGTCGTCCGCCGAAGGCTTCATCAAAGCCTTCGCCGAGGCTTTCGTCAAGCACGTCGAGAGTTCAAGCGCGGCTAAGTAACTGCCTTATCTGTAGTTGATTGTCGGGTGCGCTGAGGTCTATCGGCGCTATCTGTAGTGCCCTATTGGCGATACAGCGACCGGCTGCGCCCAAAAATCGTTGTTTCTGGGCGTTGGGCGGTGAAGTGACGAAGCGTCGGCACTACAGATAGCGTCGATAGACCTCTGTCGCTTGACTATTGCACTACAGATAGCGCCGATAGGCGCATCGTCTCAGCATGTACCCACGGCTACAGGCTTCTCCGGCTGTTTGCATGCGTATGAGTGCCAATCGATTTTAGATTTTACTTGCCATTATTTGTCGGTGCCGTTGAGGCTGCCGCTGGCGGTGTAGACGGCCAGGGAAAGCACGTAGGCGATGATGGTGAAATAGGCGATGCCGAAGAAGCTGGGGAATGCGGTGATGAGGCTGCCGCCGATGATGCCGGCGACGCTGGAACCGGCGTACATGGCCGCGTTGCCGAGCGAGGACATGGTGCTGCGCGCGTTGGTCGATGTGCTCTGCAGCAGCGTCATGAACAGCGGGAAGATGAAGCCGTTGACCAGCATCACGAGCGTCAGGCCGATGGTCGCGAACACTGGGCTGGGCGCGAAGGGCAGCGCCAGATACAGCGCGAACAGCACGCCGAAGCCGAGCAGCAGCGACGTGCGGATGCCGAGCCGTTCGGAAAGCCGGCTGCCGAAAACGGTGCCGATCAGATTGCCGATGCCGATGAAGATCATCGCCGTGCCGATGCTGGTCAGCGAGAGCCGGAAGTCCTTGTTGAACCAGGTGCCGATGAAGTTGAGCACGCTGAAATTGCCCAGCTGGAACAGGAAGTAGCCAAGCAGCACAGCGAGAGACATCCGGTTCGACAGGACGGATGCATAGGTCTGCAGGAAGCTGTTGCGCGGCTGCGACGGTGACGGCTGCGACTGCACCTGTGACGGCTGCGATTCTCGCGTCGCCCGTGCCTGCTGCGCAGAATCACCCGCCGCAGTCGCTTGCGGTGCTGGGTTTGGGTTGAGCGTCGGCAGCATAAGCTGCGTGATCAGGCACAAGGCCAGTGAAAGGCCGCCGATGACGAGGAACGGCAGTCGCCATGTGACGGAGGCGAGGAAGCTGCCGATCGGCACGCCGGCCAGCTGGGAGACGGACAGTGCCGCGCCCACGTAGCCCATGGCGCGAATCACGTACTTGCGCTCGATGACCACGGGGATGGACGCCCAGATCTGCGGGCCGCCGATGGCGGCGGACACGCCGGCCAGAAAGCGAAACAGCAGCATCAGCGGAAACGTGAATGCGAAGCCGCATAGGAACGTGGCAAGCGCGAACCCGAGGAAGCCGCCGACCAGCACCTTCTTCTTGTCGCGATTGTCGGAGATCGGCCCGGCCAGCAGAGCGGCTATGACGTAGCCGATGGCGTACGCGCTCGTGATCCACCCCGATTGCGCGGTCGGGATATGGTACATAGCCGAGAGCGTCGGCAGCAGTGGCGAGACGAGGAATGTGTCCGTCCCCACGATGAACATCAGCACGAAAAACAGCGGAATGTATTTCTTCACAATGAGCTTTCTTTTCTAATCATTGGGTTTGTGTCATAGTCATTGGTAAAAGAGTCAAAAAGATATTTGACTCTTGAGACAAGATATCTCGCCCAGGCGACAGCCTGTATGCTGCGCTGTCAGCCGAACGCTGCGCTTGAAGAAGGACTCCATCCGCAGCGGCGGCGCGATGCGATACCCTTGGGGCATGGAGACTAATGACGCAGCCAAGGTGAGCATTTTCAAGGCGCTGTCCGACGAAGGGCGGCTCAAGATCGTCAGGGATCTCTACAGCAAGGGTGAGGTATGCAGCTGCGCCGATCTTGGCGAGATGATCGCCGAGGATACGACGAAGCAGAACATCTCGTACCACATCAAGATTCTCAAGCAGGCGGGGCTGGTCACGACGCGCAAGGTCGGGCAGGCGAAAACGGTCGCCATCCGCAAGGACGTGGTCGACCGCTATTTGCCGGGGCTGCTTTCGGCGTTGTAGTCATAGGCATAGTCGTAGCCGCGTGCGCGTTTTGCAATGACATGTGCCTGATTCACGCAGTTGAGCGCGCCTGACTGTGCCCATTGTGTCCGCATGATGGTCAGGACCTTCCTGAAATACAGGCCAGCCCTTATTATCGCTTGTCAAGGCAAGTCCCACAAGGACGCCTATTATCGCCCGGTCATCCGCATCTCATGAACCCATACAAAGGCATGACCGAGTTGAAGCTGCGCCATGCATCATTGCGCAGCAGAGAAAGATTGAGAGAGGGAAAAGGACAGTGTCCTCAATAGCCGAAGAGGCGACAGTGGCGACGGTGCATTCCGCCGCAGCCACTAAGAAAGCCCAAAGCAAACCATTAAACTCCCCAGCGGAGGTGATCGGCGCGAGCCTGGTAGGCACGACGGTCGAATTCTACGATTTCTACGTCTATGCGACCGCGGCCGTGCTGGTCTTCCCCAAGCTGTTCTTCCCGGTTGGCAATCCGGTCGCAAGCCAGCTGGCTTCATTCGGCGTGTTCGGCGCCGCAATGATCGCGCGCCCGGTCGGCGCCATATTCTACGGGCATATGGGCGATAAGCGCGGTCGCAAGGCGACCCTCGTCGCCTGCCTGATGACTATGGGCATCGCCACCTTCCTGGTGGGGCTGCTCCCCACATTCAAGCAGATCGGTCTGTGGGCCGCGCTGCTGCTGCTTATCCTTCGTCTCACGCAGGGCTTCGCGCTGGGCGGCGAGTGGTCGGGAGCGGCTCTGGTCGCCACCGAAAACGCGCCTGCGAACAAACGAGCGTTGTACGGCACCTTCCCGCAGCTTGGCGCGCCGCTGGGCTTCATCATCGCCAACGGGCTGTTCCTTATCATCAACTTCGCGCTGCCGCATCCCACCAGCTCGACCATGCAGTCTGAGGCGTTCCTGAGCTGGGGATGGCGCATTCCATTCCTCTTCAGCTCGGTGATGGTGATCATCGGCCTGTATGTGCGTTCGAAGCTTGCGGAATCGGAGACCTTCAAGCAGGCGGAAGCCAAGGGCACCATCGTCAAGATACCGCTGTTCGACACGCTGCGCCATCACTTGAAGGCTGTGGTGCTGGGCACCTTCGCCATGCTCGCCACCTACGTGCTCTTCTACCTCACGACAACCTTCACCCTCTCCTATGGCACCCATCCGTCCAATGTGACCCCATCGGGCTTGGGCATCTCCTATACCGACTTCGTGCTGATGCAGATCATCGGCGTGGTGTTCTTCGGCCTGTTCACGATACTTTCCGGTCCGCTTGCCGATTCGATGGGACGCCGCAAGCTGCTGCTGTGGGTCACCGCCATCATCATCGTCTTCGGACTGATGTTCCCGATCTTCCTCGACAACAAGGCGAACAACTCATTCAACGGCGCGATGATCGAGGCCTTCCTGATCATCGGCTTCACGCTCATGGGCTTCACTTTCGGCCCGATGGGCGCGCTGCTGCCTGAGATGTTCCCGACCAACGTGCGCTACACCGGTTCGGCCATCGCCTACAACGTCAGCTCGATTCTCGGTGCTGCGCTCGCCCCGATCATCGCGACCGCGCTGTGGGCCGCTGCTGGCGGCAGCACCTGGATGGTGGGCGTCTACCTCGCCGTCGCCTCTGCACTGACCTTTATTTCTCTGATTATGACGAAGGAGACCAAGGACATCGACTTCACCGGCGATATCGGCGCGACAAAAGCCAAGTAGCCTGCGGCTCGGTGCCCGCGTAGTCCAGCGGCGGCATCGCTGACGGACTCATAGGTGCCTAGGCTTTCGGCCTACAGCGGACATACTGGAATGTCGGCTTTATCACAGAGCGGCGTCTGCATCGGATACGATCATTGCGATCGGATTTGCCGATGCAGACGCCGCTCTGTGCTCTGCGCCTAGGCTTTTCTTGAGGTTTGTGCGCAGTGCGTGCAGTCATTGCGAGAGTCCTTGTCATAATGCTGATGCAGGCGAATGCGCGAGCTTGGGCCTTGACGCCATACGCGCGGCGGGTGTACCTGTTGATTGACAGGCATACGAAGGTATGGCAACGGGCATGCACGGCATTCGGCATGAACGTCGATGTGAAGGAACGCAGCCGACATCGGCCGCATATGGGGAAGGCCAGAATATGAGCATGGGGCAGGGCGCTGTCATAGCGGGTGCGTATGCCGAGCGCGGCATGGTGGGCGGCTTCGGTGGGCAGCGCATCGAGGCGGGCATCGCAGATATCGTGGACGTTGCCGATGCTGCCAGTGTTACCGACGTTACCGATGTCGCCGCGAAACACAGCGGTGCCTATCGCATCACCGTCGTAAGCGCCGGCGTATCCGAGCATTCCGCCACCGGGCGGCTGGGCGATGCCGTGGCGGCGCGGGCGCAGGAGACGCTGCAGCGCCACGGCCGTGAGTGCGAGCTGCGGCATGTCGATTTGAAGGATTTCGCGGCGGATATCGCCGTGGCCGCAGTCAATTACCAGTTGACCGACGCGCTGCGCGATGTGCTCGATCAGGTCACGTCCAGCGACGCGCTGATTGCGGCGACGCCGGTGTTCAAAGCCTCCTATTCAGGGCTGTTCAAGTCCTTCTGGGACATCGTGGACGTGGACGCGATCGTGAATATGCCGGTGACGCTGGTCGCCACGGGCGGCACGCGCAGGCATGCGCTGGTCCCGGATACGGCGATGCGTTCGCTGTTCGCTTTTCTGCGGGCTATTCCAACGCCGACCAGTCTGCTGGCTGCGGGGGAGGACTGGGGCTCTGATGAACTGGAATCGCGCCAGTGCCGGGCGGGCGAGGAGCTTGCGGCCATGATTCTGGCCGGGTTGCGCCGCGTGATGGCCAATGCGGACGCGGTCACTTCGCACGACGCTCATGCGCGCATTCCTGTACGATGAATTGATACGGCGAACGATGCTGCACTGTGCTGTGATACGGCAGTGATGAGTCAGGCAACGTAGCAAACGTAACAGCAGGCATCCGGCACGGAGGGGCACAATGAGCGAACAGAACGCGGCAAACCCAGCAGGGGTAACTACGGCAACTGCGACTGCGGCGACTGCGACGGTTTCGGCGGCAGCAAAGAAACCGCACGCCAAAGCCCGGCACCGTTGGAGCAAAGAAGTGTCCGCAGTCGAATTCCATCTCGATAATTTCGAAAGCACGGCCACGGTACTGTGGCGCAAGCGCAACGAGATGGTCATCAAGAAGGGCGCGAAGCTGCGCCGCGAGGCCCCGCTCAATAAGGATGGCTCGGTCGGCCTCGATGATCGCTGGGGCAACATGCTTCGCCAGGAGCACGCCGACGCGATCGAGGATTTCGAGACGACTGACGACATCGTGCTCAAAAGCGTGAACGAGACCGGCCTGTTCCTCTATTTCGGCCGCGCCAACGGCTGGTTGCAGTTCTTCGACAACGACGGCAAGAGCATCAACGACTGGACCGTTGTTCAGTAAACGTTACCGTGCAGTAGCAGACCGTATCGTGCAGTAGTAGATCTACCGTGCGGTAGGCCAGCCATGTGACGAGACTCGCGCGGATGCCGTCTGTGAGCGAAATCACCATGTTTACGGCAATCATGGTGGCGGCACAGGAATAGACTAGAGGCGTCTACAAGGAGGTAGTCATGACGTATCAAACAGTCAATCCCTATACCAACGAAGTCGTCACGGAGTATCCTTTCGCCGCTGACAGCGAGCTGCAGGACGCTCTGGCGCTCGGTGCTCAGCGCTACGAGGAGTTCAAGACCCAGCCGATCGCCGAGCGTGGCGCGCTGCTGCACAAGGTCGCCGCTGCACTGCGCGAGCATGCCGACGAGCTTGCCGAGATCTGCACCGTCGACATGGGCAAGCTGGTCGGCGAATCGGCCGGAGAAGTGGAGCTGTGCGCGATCATCGCGGACTGGTTCGCCGATCACAGTGAAGAGCTGCTCAAGTCAGATTCGATCGAGACGATTGCGACTGGCGAGGCCGAAGTGCGGCATCATGCGGTGGGCGTCGTCATGATGGTCGAGCCGTGGAACTTCCCGTACTACCAGATCATGCGCGTCTTCGCGCCGAACTACATGGTCGGCAACGCGATGATTCTCAAGCATGCGGCGAACACGCCGACCGCAGCCAAGCGCTTCTGCGAAATCGTGGAGGAGGCCGGCGTGCCGAAGGGGACGCTGACGAACCTGTTCCTGACCTACGACCAGGTCACGGACGCCATTGCCGACCCGCGCGTGCAGGGCGTCGCGCTGACCGGCTCCGAACGCGGCGGCAAGTCGGTCGCCGAGGCCGCAGGCAAGTACCTCAAGAAGAACACGATGGAGCTTGGCGGCATGGATCCCTTCGTTGTGCTCGGCGATGCGAATATGGAGGATGTCACCAACCTCGCCTGGCGCGTGCGGCTCTACAACTGCGGGCAGGTGTGCACCTCGTCGAAGCGCTTCATCGTGATGGACAACGTCTACGACGAATTCCTCGACGCGCTCAAGAAGAACTTCGCTGCCGTCAAGCCCGGCGACCCGCTCGACCCAGCCACCACGCTCGCGCCGATGAACACCAAGCGCGCCAAGGAGAAGCTGCAAAGCCAGCTTGACGATGCGATTGCCGCAGGGGCGAAACTCGCCTACCAGTATCCCGAAATCGACTCCGACGGCCAGTTCTTCCGCCCGGCCATCCTCACCGACATCGACACGAGCAACCCGGCGTACAAGAGCGAGATGTTCGGGCCGGTCGCAGCCGTGTACCGTGTGCATTCCGAGGAGGAGGCGGTGGCGCTCGCCAACGACAACCCCTACGGGCTGGGCGGCATCCTCTTCGCCGGCGACCCGGATCGCGGCTCGGAAGTCGCTTCGCGCATCGAGACCGGCATGGTCTACGTCAACAACTTCATGGCCTCGCTGCCTGAGCTGCCCTTCGGCGGTGTCAAGCTCTCGGGCTACGGGCGCGAGATGAGCCGCATCGGCCAGCTGGCCTTCGTCAACGAGCAGCTCATCGTCAAGGCCGCTCACCCCGACCTGTCGAATCCGGCCGGTGGCTTGGTCGTGGCGTGAATCGCTGCTGACGGTTGCATTTGCTTGCTAACGCGGGTATCTGCCTGCGTTAGTCTGCTCCTGCACCTGCTATGCACTTGCTCGTACTGTTGTCACGCAAACTCAGCTGTTTGCGTGACAACAGTACGAGCAGCAGGCGGTTCTAGTAGCAGCGTCACGCACATAGGGCTGTTTGCGTGACGAAAGTACGATAACGATGACGTATAGGTTCAGGTTGCGGAAGTGTCCCTAGAACTCTTCGTACCACTGCGGGTTCTGCGCGGCAGAGCGGCCCTCGGGATTGTCCAGCGCGGCGAAATCTGCCATATCCTGCTCGTCAAGCTCGAAGCCGGTCAGATCGATGTTGGCCCGCTGGCGCTCGCGGTTCATGGACTTCGGGATGGCCACATCGCCCAGCTGCACATGCCAGCGCAGCACGGCCTGCACGGGCGAGACGCTGTGCTTCTCGGCGATGGCGCGGATGGCCGGGTCCTTGAGCATCTGCGAAGCCCGGCCGAGCGGACTCCATGCCTCGGTGATGATGCCGTGCGCATCGTCGTAGGCGCGCTGCTCACGCTGCTGGAAGTACGGATGCGTCTCGACCTGATTGACCGATGGCGTCACGCCGGTCAGTCGCGTGAGCTGGTCGATGTGGCCGGGCAGGAAGTTGCTCACGCCGATATGCTTGACGATGCCCTGCTGCTGGGCGTCGATGAGCGCCTTCCAGGCCTCGAGGTACAGGCCTTTCGACGGGTTCGGCCAGTGGATCAGATACAGGTCGATGTAGTCCAGCCCCATGCGCTCCACGCTTTCCTCGATGGTGACGCGGGCCTCGTCGTAATGGTGGTGACGGCCGGGCAGCTTCGAAGTGACGATGATCTGCTCGCGCGGCACCTCGGATTCGCGGATCGCGCGGCCGACAGTGCCCTCGTTCTCATAGTTGAACGCGCTGTCGATAAGCCGGTAGCCGACTTCGAGCGCCGATTCGATGGCCTTGACGCCGTCGCGCCCTTCGACCTTATAGGTGCCGAAACCGATGGCCGGCAATTCTAGGCCGTCGTGGGCGGTGCGTGTGGGAATCTCAGGTGGGTTGAGCAATGTCATAGTGTCTCCTTGTGTGAGAGCTGGCGTTTGGCGCTGATTGACTGCGCTGTGTAGTTGCGTGCTGTGTGGTTGTGCCGATACAACAGCGGCCAGCTCCTACTGTACTGAGCAAAGGTTGCCAGCGTCCGATGTTCGCTTATCGCTATGAGATGGGTGACGGGTGATAGATGGCGAGCGGCGGGTGCATCGGCCGCCGGGTGACGGACGGCTACGCCCAAGCCGGAAGCATTGCCAGCGGTGACATCGGGCTGCTACAGTGGCGACTGGCGCTCCCGCCCGGACTGCGCAGGTCAAGGGGCGCCCCAGGTCCCCTCAAGTCGAATACGCAAGGGTGACGTGACATTACTGTGCGCAGCACGAGGGATCGGAGTCCCATGAGCATATCCGCCAAATCCAAACGTCCATCTTCTTCATCTTCTCCAGCGCTATCTTCGCCAGGCGTTGCGGCCTCGCTGCGTTGGCGTCCGGTCGATATCGCCGTCGGCTCCGCGCTCGGCGTGGCCTGCGGGGTCATATTCTGGGGCTTCAACTTCGCGTATTCGGCTCTTTCGCCGATTCTGGGCGGCATCCTGCCGGGCTTTGCCAGCATTCTGCATGCCTTCTGGTATTTCTCCGGGCCGTTGGCCCTGCTGATTATCCGCAAGCCGGGGGCTGCGATCTATGTGAACCTCGTCGGCTCGCTGGCCGAGATGCTGTTCGGCAATAGCTTCGCCTTCAGCTTCGTCTTCATCTCGGCGGCGTTGCAGGGCATCTTCTCCGAGCTGCCCTTCGCCGTGACGCGGTACCGCGTGTTCAATCCGGCGATCGCCGTTATCTCGGGCGCGCTGACCGCGCTTGAATACGGCCTGTACCTGCTGTTCTTCCAGTATCAGGGCGTCGCGCTGATTAGTCCGCGCGGCATCACGCATATGATCTGCGAGGTGCTGGGCGGCGTGCTGATTGCCGGGCTCATGAGCTGGGCGCTGTACCGGGCCATCGCCAAGACCGGGGCGCTTGAGCGCTTCGCCTCCGGACATGACGTGCGTCGGGGCATGGAAGGTGCCGAAGAGGCGTGATTCGATTCGTTGCGGCTCACACTTTTTCGGCATACAGGAAAAAGTATGAGCCAAACGAACAGTGCCGATGGTAGATTTTTGCAGCAAAAATGGCAGAACTGCAACGTTTCCCGCCTATAAAAACCGAACGCAAGATGTTCGTTTGGCTCACACTTTCTGCGGCGGTGTCAAAAAATGTGAGCCGGATGCTACACTATGCGAGTTGGCCTTCGCCAACGTGGGGCCCTAGCTCAGTCGGTTAGAGCAAACGACTCATAATCGTTCGGTCCAGGGTTCAAGCCCCTGGGGCCCCACTCTCAAGGCACTGGAATCGTTGGGTTCCGGTGCCTTTCTGCACTCTGTCTTGTTTATGCCATATATCTGAGGTAAACGGCATAAACGAGATATGGTGCGTTGGGGGTGCGGACGGAATGTTGGGGGTTGGGTCGGGGGAAGGTCTGGTCTCTGATGGGTGGTCGCAGGTTCAGCGTCGAGGAGAGGGCGCGCGCGGTGGAGGAGTATTTCGCGTGCGGGATGAACGCGCAGGAGGTGGTGCGGCGTCTGGGCTGGCCGTCCAGGAGCGCTCTTGCGGCGTGGGTGCGCGCGGACGCGCGCTTCAGGCCGCATAGGGGCGGCCGGCCGCGTCTGCCCGAGAG
>NZ_QLZA01000005.1 GCF_009371885.1 Bifidobacterium tibiigranuli
GGCACGCCTCCGCCGGCGAACGGCCAGCGCGCACGAACGAACGAACCCGTTCCCGAAACTCCTCGGAATATTTCGGCACCAATCAGCCCTCCCTAATCAGTGCCCAAGTTTTCCACCGCACCCCCATGTAATTTTTTAAAAACAATCCACTTCTAGTTTTTTATGTGAATTCCATCGGTTTTCGAATCCATGGCCGAAGACCCTATTGAAAGAAAAGTTATGAGTGATGAACTATATACATGGTCGGCGTCCCGTCTTGCAAAGGCGATTACCGGCCGCGAGGTTTCGGCGCAGGAGGCTTTGGCGTCCTCTCTCGAGCGTATCGACGAGGTGAATCCCGCGCTCAACGCCGTGGTCGATGTGTACCGCGAGGAGGCTGTGCGGCAAGCCGAGGCCACTGACCAATATCTCGCTGCGGGATTCTCGCTCGGGCCGCTCGGCGGCGTGCCGACGCTCATCAAGGACAATGTCCGCACTGCGGGGCATCCCGCCACTAACGGCATTCCTTCCCGTGCCAATATCCTCTCGCCCGCAGACGACCCCGTGGTCGAGAATATCCGTCGCGGCGGCGCAAACGTCATCGGCCGCACCAACGTGCCGCCGTGGTGCTGGGAGTGGTTCTGCACCAACGAATTGTGGGGCACCACGTTCAATGCCCGCAACCACGACCTGACCCCCGGCGGCTCAAGCGGCGGCGCTGGCTCTGCTGTGGCAGCGGGCATCGTGCCGATCGCGCATGGGAACGACATCGCCGGCTCCGTTCGCTACCCTGCCTACGCCAATGGGATAGTGGGCCTGCGCCCCACTGTCGGTGCCGTGCCCGGGAAGGACTACACGCCTGAGGACCCCGCCCTGTCCGTCCAGCTTTTCGCTGTGCAGGGGCCGCTCGCCCGAACCGTGCAGGACGCGAAGCTTGGGTTTGACGTGATGCGCGGATACTCGTGGCGCGACCCGGTGACGGTGCCGCAAGTCGATCTTCCTGCCGGGGCGCGGCACGTGGGCGTCTATCGCGGCACGGAGATCGTCCCGTTGGCGCCCGAAGTGGGCCAAGCGCTGGACGCCGCGATCGCCGCGCTCGAATCTCGCGGCTATGTGGTGGAGGAGATCAAGACCGACGTCTTCCAGCAGATGTTCGAGCTGGAGATGCTGCTCACGTTCCAGGAGTTTGTGCAGTCCGGCTCGTCGCACATCATCGAAGGCGGCGAGATCATGCGCAAAGGCCTGGAGGGTTGGTCTGCGGTGGTCGAGGACCTGTTCGGCACGGGCTTCCAGCTTGATCTGAAGAGCTACGGCAGGACGCTCGCCAGGCGCGGCACCGTAATCCGCACCTTGCAGGGGCTGTTGGAGCGCACGCCGATCATTCTCACTCCATCTTCGGCGGAAGTGCCGTTCCTGCATGACGAAGACCAGGACACCCCGGTGAGCCGCAAGCATGACATCGTGCTCGCCCAATGGCCGATGTGCGGCACGCCAGTCGTAGGTTTCCCCGGTCTGGTCGTGCCTACGAATGTGGTTGCGAAGGATGTTCCGCTCGGTGTGCACCTCATATCACGCCGTTTTGGCGAGAACGACCTGTTTGCCGCCGGACAGGCGCTGGAGGATGCGTTCGGCCCCGCCAGCGTAAGCTGACCGATAATTAGGATCACCGATCTCTTGCAGTATCTTTTGCTCCCACTGTGGGCTCTGGGTGGTTGACTGGGGCCTACGATGAGGGCGAAAGGCGCATAAGCCGATTGACCAACCATCTAGGGTTAGGAAGAATCCCAATGAGTAGCACTGACAAGGAACGGGCTCTGCTTGTGCTGGTCACCGTGGTCTGGGGCGTCAACTTCGTATCGGCTAGGTTCGGGCTGGAGTCAATGACGCCGTGGGGCTTTCGAGCTGTCACATTCGGAGCGGGCGCACTGATCCTCGTCGCACTCGCTTCGATTCTGCACATCAGTCTGCGCTTGCCTCGCCGCATCGACTACCTGCACCTGCTTGTCGCCGGCACCTTCTCCATCGCGCTCTTCGGCGTGCTGACGGCGGTCTCGCTGCTGCACACGAGCGTCGGACAGACATCGATAGTGGTGTACACGATGCCGATCTGGGTGGCGCTGCTCAGCAGTGTGTTCCTGGGCGAGCGGTTGGGCGCACGCCGATGGGCGGCGGTTGGAATCGGAATCGTGGGTCTCGCCGTGCTCATGCTGCCTGTGATCGAGCAGGGATTCTCGCTCGGAGCCTTCGCTGCGCTCGGCTCGGCGCTGAGCTGGGCGGTTGGCACCGTCTATCTGAAGTGGGCGTGCGTCGCCGCAAAGCCGCTCGCAATCACCGCCTGGCAGCTGCTTGCCGGCACCGCTATATCGATTCTGGCGCTCGGCCTCACCGGTTGGCACATCCTCGTAGCCCCCATGACACCGGCCTCATGGGGCGGTGTCATCTACAACACTCTGGCGGGCACAGTACTGGCGTATCTGATCTGGTTCCAAGTGGTGCAGCGGTTGCCTGCGAGTATCGCGGGGCTTGGCACGCTGTTGGTACCCGTGTTCAGTATGATCGCCGGTGTCGTACTGGTCAGGGAACGGCCTGGGTTCTTCGATCTAGCCGGATTCGCAGCAATCCTCGTTGCTAGCGTGCTCGCACTCGGCGGCGAATCCAATTCAAAGGAAGAATGAGATTTACGAGGCTGATAAGGCGGGTTCGCTTCCAACGAACTCGGACGAATAATCGCGTCTGCGATTGACCGGCATTCGTACGGCGCAGTCACGTTCATACACAATGTGATGTAACGCCTTTGCTCAGTGGGTATCTAGTTCTATCTAATGATTCATAGACGGGAACTCTGCATGTTGAGATAGATTGCAGCGTTCCTCTGGAGCAATTTGCCGCGCGCTGTGGCGATTGAATAGGCCGGTACTATCTATCCGCTAGAAAGACTGGTATTCGGGTCAAATGCAGACGTGGCGTGATGACTTTGAGCTTGGTCATTGATGTCGCTTGAAACCGGCGGCGCATGCATAGTGGAAGTTTGGACGTGGTCGGGGGAGACCAAACACGACTCTGAAACTCGTATCAGTAATTACCGAGACAGTACACCTTCGTTCAGCGTGATAAAGACCATTTTAAGGTAAATTCTATGTTATCGGTTTTGTATCATATAGCGACTGAAAATATAAAGACCTTATATTCCTAGGCATTTGATTTCTTCGGATATGGCAGACAAGACGGGTAGTTTCATATTTCAACCATGCTGAAGCAAAGTGTTACCAACAATGGTCATCTAGATAATCTATCCAATTCGGCCGGACTTAATGGACTAATGGATATTGTCCGCGAACTCCTCGCTGAGGCATAGTCGTTGCAAGATTTCAAATATTCCAGATATGGAAAGAGCTCTTATGACAACGACCAAAGCCGATGAAACCATCAGTCTCAAGGATTACGAAGCATACCTCAGCCCTGCTGTCGCAAAGTCAACAGACCTTGTCGTGGATCACGCCTCTGGTCAATATCTCTGGGATGTGAATGGCAAACGCTACATCGACTGGGTTCAGGGTATTGCCGTGAACGCCCTTGGGCATGTCTATCCCAGTGTGGTGAATGCTGCGAAACAGCAGATCGAAAAGCTCATGACAGCCTCGTTCAATGTGGTGAGCTATCCCAGCACATTGAAACTTGCTAGGAGAATCGCGCAAATCACTCCTGGGAATTTGAACACAGTGATGTTCTCCAACGGCGGGGCTGAGGCGACTGACGGCGCCATTAAATTGGCGCGCGTCGCCACGAGCCGCCCCGCCGTCATTGCATTCAAAGGTTCTTTTCATGGGCGCACAATGGGTGCCATCAGCATCACTGCATCAAATGCAGCTTATCGAAAAGGACTGGAACCGATGATGGGCGGTGTGTACTTTGCGCCTTACCCGTCACGCGATTTGTGCCCAGAGGGATATGACGCCAAGCAGCGCGCAGATTGGTGCCTCGGCGAAATCAAGAAACTTTTCAAATATGTCGTCGTTCCGCAGGAGGTCGCATGCTTCTACGTGGAGCCGCTGCAGGGAGAAGGCGGGTACGTAGTGCCTGATCCGAGTTTCCTTAAAGGGCTTCGTGCGCTCGCTGATGAATACGGCATCATGTTGATCTTCGACGAGATACAGTCCGGCTACGGACGTACCGGGAAAATGTTCGCAGGTGAGCATGCAGGCGTTATCCCTGACATCATGACTCTTGGAAAGGCTATTGCGGGTGGATTGGCCATGAGCGCGGTTGTGTCTACTCCTGAAATCATGGAGAAGTGGCGTCCTGGCATGCACGGCACCACTTTTGGGGCCAACCCCGTGGCGAGCGCGACCGGGCTTGCAGTTCTTGATGAATTCGAGAAGCAGCACATCGTAGAAAACAGCGCTACGGTTGGAGCCTTCTTCAAATCCAAGCTTGTGGAATTACAGACAAAGTTCCCGTTTATTGCCGATGTGCGCGGGTTGGGCATGATGCTCGCCATCGAGTTTGGCACTGTGAACGGAAAGACCGGAGCTGACATTTTCTCAGAAGTCAGTGCAAAAGCTTTGGAGAAAGGACTTCTGCTGCTGGGATGTGGAGCTGACCATGACGCCATTCGGTTTGCCGCGCCTCTGAATTCAACGCAGGAAGACATCGAAGAAGGGCTTGCGATTTTCGAAGAGGTGCTTGCAACGGTATGAGCGACAAATCGTTCTGCTCAGAAATTACATCCTTACCTAGAAAGGAGAGAAAATGCTGAAATACATTTTTAAGCGGTTGCTTTCGGCAGTACCTGTGATTTTCATCGTAGGCATCCTTGCGTTCTTTTTGTCGCGTCTCAGCAAGGGTGACCCCGCTCGGGTCATTGCAGGAACAGATGCCACAGATAGCCAAGTCGCCGCAATTCGACAGCAGATGGGGCTCGATTTGCCGCTTCCTAATCAGTTGTGGGATTGGTTCATAGCTTTGCTTCATGGGAATTTCGGATATTCGTATATTCTCAATCAAAGTGTTTCATCGGCCATTGCATCTCATATTTTTCCCACTCTTTCCGTGGCGATTTTTGGTGAGATTCTGTCGTTGGCTATTGCAATTCCTCTAGGTAT
Source organism: Bifidobacterium tibiigranuli (assembly GCF_009371885.1). GTDB lineage: Bacteria > Actinomycetota > Actinomycetes > Actinomycetales > Bifidobacteriaceae > Bifidobacterium > Bifidobacterium tibiigranuli. The sequence goes on from NZ_QLZA01000005.1 coordinate 5,082, forward strand.
ATTGGCGGCTGACAAGCAGGGTACCTTTACGGATAAACTGGTGCAGGGATTTGCCACATTGACTACTTCGATGCCAAGTTTTCTCGTTGGCTTGCTGCTCATGCTGTTGTTTGCGACTCGACTGAACCTGTTGCCCGTAAGCGGTTTCGTGAGTCCAACGGAGAGTTTCAGCCAGTACATTCTGCATCTGATTTTGCCTGCTGTTTCGGTTACTACCCTTCAAATTGCCATTGTCGCTCGAATGACACGATCTTCAATGATTGATGCGCTTTCCAGTGATTACATTCGTACTGCTGTCGCAAAAGGATTGCCTCGCTCCCAGCAGCTTTGGCATCATGGTTTTAAGAACGCTGCTATACCGGTGCTTACTGTTGTTGGGCAGTCTTTCGGAGAGCTCATTGCTGGTTCAATTATTGTGGAAACTGTTTTTGACATTCCAGGTTTGGGCCAACTGGTTGTCAACTCAATTTTACGGCGTGATTACCAGATGATTCAGGGAATCCTTATATTCGTTGCAATCGTCTTTATTTTTGTGAATCTTATAACAGACGTTCTGTATGCCGTTATTGATCCTCGTATAAGGCAGGAGAGTTTCTGACATGGTTTCGCAGATAGATAACAAGAATCAGCAGATTGACGATGTATCCGGGGCAGATCATGTTCCGAATTCAGTTGATATTGACGATGAAAACAAAACTGGAAAGAGGCAAAATCAAAATTCGCTGTGGGCTGCGATTAAGAGCTCTCCGTCGGCATTATATGGCGGAATCTTTTTACTGATCATAGTGTTTGCCTGTGTTGTTATCCCGCACGTCATGAAGATGGATCCATTTGCCACAAAGGCGAGTGACATCCTTATGGCACCAAGTTGGCAGCACGTGATGGGTGCCGATAATGTCGGTAGGGACGTATTCGCACGTGTTCTATTTGGCGGTGAGTCATCGTTGCTTGTCGGTGGTTCTGTAGCAGTGGTTTCAGGCGTACTTGGTTTCATCGTCGGCGCTTATTCCGCATTCTTTCCTAAAATCGGTTATTGGCTCATGCGTGTATGCGACGGATTGATGGCTTTCCCGGCCATTCTGTTCGGCATTGCACTGATTGGCGGCTTAGGGCAGAGCATAGGCAATGTTATCCTCGCCCTTTCTATTGTTTTTATTCCGTATGTTGCTCGAGTGGTGCGTTCTGCAACCATGTCGAACATGAATGAAAACTATGTGTCCGTGCTTGTGAGTCTGGGAGCATCAAGCACGCGAATCCTCTGGAGAAACATCGCTCTCAATGTTATTGCACCGTGGATTATCGAGGTCACATTTGTTTTTGCGGATGCCATACTCGTCGAGGCGGCAATGAGCTTTATCGGCACCGGCATTCCTCAACCCAGTCCTAGTTGGGGCAACATGCTCTATGACAGCCGTACGTATATATACCAAGCGTGGTGGCTTACTGTCTTCCCGGGAGTAGCACTGGCTTTGACGGTTTTTGTCATCAATATTTTCGGTGATGGGCTGCGAGAAGTCTTCGATCCGAAGAGGAGGAGGTAGCTGAAATGAGTAATCTACTGGAAATAGATAATTTGAAAGTTGGTTTTAAAAACTCAAGCAGCCAGTGGACGAATGCTGTAGATGGCGTTAGCATCGCTGTCCGGCCAGGAGAAATTCTAGGGATTGTTGGCGAATCGGGATGTGGCAAAAGCGTTACTATGTTTTCCGTGCTGAAGCTGCACGATCAGCGTAATACCCGATATGCGGGGGAAATTCGATTCGAAGATACTGAGCTGCTCACAGTTCCCGAGAAGGATATGCGACAGTTGAGAGGAAAGGATATTGGCTTCATTTTTCAAAACCCAATGTCAAGCCTCAATCCCTTGCTCACTATCGGGCAACAAATACGTGAGACAGTCACATCCCATCGTAAGCATCTGCCAAAGAAAGAGGTTGAAGCACTGTGCATCAAAGCTTTGGATGATGCAGGGGCGGATGACTCAGCCGTATGGATGTCCAAGTATCCCTATCAGCTTTCCGGGGGTATGTTGCAGCGCGTGGTGATAGCTATTGCTCTTGTCAATGAGCCGAAACTTCTCATTGCCGATGAACCTACGACGGCATTGGATGTCACGATACAGGCTCAATTATTGAAGGTACTGTGTCATATCCGTGATGAGCGGGGGATGAGCATTGTCTTGATTACCCATGATATGGGCGTTGTCGCTGAGACATGTGATCGCGTTGCTGTGATGTATCTTGGGCAGATCGTAGAGACGGCATCGGTCGATGAACTCTTTGCCAATCCTAGACACCCTTATACACAAGGCCTTCTTGCGGCCACTCCTCCAATGGTTGGTAAGATACCGGAACGCTTGAATACCATCAGCGGCTCGGTTCCACAGCTAAGTGAAGTGGCTAAGGGCTGTCGCTTTGCATCCCGATGCCCATTTGCCTCGCAAGAGTGCTTGTCAGGCGATATCCCGATGTTCGATGTTGATGAACAGCATCAATCGAGATGCATCAAGTTCAATACTATCCCGGACTTTAGGAAGGTGACAGCATGAAACATGAGACGGAGCCCATTCTCCAAGTCAATAATCTTGTCAAAGATTATGTGAGCAGAGGATTGCTCAATTCGAAAAGTCAGGTGTTTCATGCTGTGAACAACATCTCTCTTGAACTTTATCCGGGGAGTACATATGCGCTTGTCGGAGAGTCTGGCAGCGGCAAAAGCACGACTGGCAAAATCATTTGCGCTTTGGAGAAGGCGACTGCAGGAACGGTAACGCTTCTTGGAGAGAATTACACGAATGACTCTCCAAGTCAGCTGAGGAAAAATATCCGCGGCAACATTCAGATGGTGTTTCAGGATCCGTTTTCAGCGTTAAACCCTAGGAAAACCATCGGGGATGCTGTAATTGAGGCGTTGCAAATCAGAGATATTGGATCTTCTGGTCGGGAGCGTCGAAACATTGCGCGTGACACTTTGCAGCGAGTCGGCCTGTCAGTATGGCATATGGATCGCTATCCGCATCAGTTTTCTGGAGGGCAGCTGCAAAGGGTTAATATCGCCCGGGCTTTGGCAGTGCAACCTAAGATACTGATTCTTGATGAGTCTGTGTCGGCGCTTGACGTCTCGATACAGGCCCAAGTGCTGAACTTGCTGCAGGAAATCAAAGAAGAGTTTTCCCTGAGCTATCTCTTTATCACACATGATTTGAGCGTGGTTCGTTTTATTGCGGATTACGTGGGGGTTTTGTTTAAAGGACAGTTAGTAGAGGAAGGAGAAACCAAGGAAATTTTCGAGCACCCTGAAAACGAGTACACGATACGGCTACTCGACAGTGTGCCACGAACCGATCCACAACAGCGTCATTTGCTGGGGTGACAACATTCTTGTTACGCAAGATAAGGAAAGAAAAAGGAATATCATGAAGCTTTTTAAACGACGTGGAATTGCAGCATTGTCTGCTATTGCAATCACATTAGGGCTTGCAGCGTGTGGGAGCGGGGGTGGATCTTCATCTAGCGCAGCAGCCACTGCGAAAGATGGTGGAACGATTCACATTGCTCTTACGGCAAACGTTACTTCACTGGATCCGCTGATTAATGGTGCCTATGTAGGCAGGGACACCATGCGTAATATCTATGAAGGATTGGTTTCGCTCAAACAGAATGGTGAAGTAGGTCCTGTGCTTGCGAAAAGCTATAGCGTAAGCAAGGATAATAAAACATTCACCTTTAAGATTCGAAACGATGTCAAGTTCCAAAATGGGGAGACGATGAAGGCCGAAGATGTGGTTGCATCTCTGCAGCGCTGGGTCAATGTTTCGCAGTTTGGGCAGACTTGGTTTACTGGTTCGACGGTAACTTCGCCCGATCCAGATACCGTGGTGCTTCAGTCGCCTAAGCCGATGGCCGCAGGTCTTCATCTCATTGCGGATCCAGGAAGAATGGCTGCAATTATGCCTAAATCGGTGATTGATGCGGCAACCCCAACTGGTGTCAAGGAATATATTGGTACTGGTCCGTACAAAGTTAAAGAGTATGTTCAGGATCAGAAAATTGTCTTGACGAAGTGGGCAGGTTATAAGTCGCCTACAGGCAAGCCGGATGGGTATGTTGGCGAAAAGACGCCGCATGCTGACAATCTTGAGTTCGACATCGCCACCGATGGAAACACTCGCTTGGCAGGAACACTGAGCGGACAATATCATGTTGGCTATGCTCTTGCTGACTCGCTGTACAGCCAGATTAAATCTAACAATAGCGTGCATGTCGAAACCGATCCTATGATCGATGCAATGGTTTTCAATAAGAAGCAAGGAGTTTTTGCCAATAACCAAAAGCTGCGTCAAGCTGTGTTGGCTGCAATGGATATGACGGCTGTCGACAAGGCTGCGCATCTTAACAGCGATTTATATACTGTTGACGGCGGTTTGATGCCCAAGGGGAATCCGGCGCGCTCAAACGTGGATCTTGAGAAATATAATCATCCCGACCTCGCCAAGGCTAAGCAATTAGTCAAGGATTCAGGATACAACGGTGAAAAAATTACACTCATGACCACTAAAGACTATCAGTCAATGTATAACGCATCTGTCGAGTTCCAGAATCAGCTCAAGGCACTGGGGCTTAATATTGAATTGAAAGTTGTTGACTGGGGCACTGCAATGCAACAGTTCTTTGTTCCGGATCAGTGGGATATGGCTACTACAAGCTGGAGTGTGCCAGCCGACCCGCTAGGCTTCTCCTTCTTCCAAAAGACCGGTCAGGGATGGAATACCGATCCTGCGTTCTTTGAGATAGCGGATGAAATCAATGCCAGTACTTCTCCTGAGCAGCAGAAAGCCGGCTATGACAAGCTGCAGAAATGGTATCTCGATTATGTGCCTGGAATCATCATCACCCACTATAAGCAGATTAATGCTGTGTCGAATAAGGTCGCAGGATATCAAAATGGTATGCAGGGACCAGCTTACTATTCGATGCAGTTGAAACAGTAGGCTGCTCTTTGATTTACACAAGTTAACCAGTAAATAATATGATGAGGGTAGGTCTCCGGCTAAATTTTTAAAGCCGAAGACCTACCTGCACATTAATTTTTTTGTTCATATGCTTATTTAAATTATATTGAATTACCGTTTGCCATATGAAGATGGACGAAATTGTTTGACGGATCTTCCTATATATGAAACATGATTCGGTCTGGGATTAATCATCATTCAACGAATCGCCCTCGCTAGAAAATTTGATTAGAAAAGGAAACAAATATGTTTACGTTGGATACCATATTTGAAAATGGTCGTTTTCAAACGATGGATGATGATTATCCGTATGCCGGTCGCATCGGAGTCTACGACGGTAAGATAGTGGCGATTGACGATGAACTTGAAGGGCTTGACGCGTCTCACCATGTCGATTTGAGCGGAAGGTACGTTTGCCCGGGGTTCAACGATACTCATTTGCATTTTTCGATGCTTGGAGGAAACCTCAATCAAATTGATATGAGTAAAGAGTCCACTCCTAATTTGGAATGCATGTATGACAAAATTAAACAAGCGGTTAAACAGGCTACCGCGAATGATTGGATCGTTGGATGGGGATTTGATCAGTTTTCCTTAGGGGCATTTCCTGACATCAGGGTACTAGATGCAATTACGGACGGGCACCCTTTGCTAATCACGCATATCTCAAATCATGCCGCTGTTATTAATCATCAGGCTTTTAAAAGAGCGGGGTTCGAGAATCCTGATGACATCGACGAACCAGATCTTGTGATCAAGGAAGACGGAAAGGTCACTGGACTTATTAAAGATAAAATGTCCTTCCGTTTTGTGGGGCTGGCTAGTCGGGCGAGTGAGAGCGTCTTCCTTAAACAGCTTTCATTGGCTGCTCAGTTCTGTCTTGAAAGAGGTGTAACAAGCTTTACGGATGGAGGAACCGGCACGGATTCCAATTGGGAAGGCATTGGGAAAACTCCCTACGATATAGGACTTTATCAGAAGGCCTATGACCAGGACTTGATTGCGTTGCGCTGCACGATGATGCCATATTTTTCTGCGTTGCACGATCTTGGCGAGCTGACCAGCGACATCCAACATGGTTTTGGACTTGACTTGGGTATTCGCACAGGTCTGACTGGAGGGAAGCTCGATATTGGGCCGTTCAAGATCATTCTTGACGGTGCATTTGTAAGCTTGTCTGCATATCTTAATGATCCCTATACTTCCGAGAAGGACAATTATGGAGTATTCAGTTGGGACCCTGAAGAGTTCAGCAAGCAGGTATCCATATTGCATCGTGAAGGATGGCGTATGGCGGTACATGCAATTGGTGATCATGCGGTCGACATCGCTCTAGACGCCATAGAAAAAGCCCAGAAGAACTATCCTCGCAAAGATGTGCGGCATCGCCTTGAACATTGTGGTTTAGCGGATGATGCAACTGTCGAACGTGTGATTCGTGACGGTATTATAGCTAATCCGCAAGGCAGCTTCATGAAAACAAATGGTGATGGATACATATCGGTGCTCGGCAAGGAACGTGCTGACCGTGTGTATCGTATGGGTGCTTTCGTCCATCGCGGTGCGATTATTCCTGGAAGTACTGACGCGCCTTGCGCCCCAGTCGATCCCTTGATTGCCATCGAAGGAATGGTGACACGGGAAACTCCGTCTGGTGTCATCCTCGGAGAGGACGAACGCCTTAGCGTTGATGAGGCGTTAAGCGCATGGACTTACGGCAGTGCGTATGCTTCGCACAAAGAAGATGTGCTTGGAACGATTTCCCATCGAAAGTATGCAGATTTCACCGTTCTCGATGCAGATCCACATGAGGTGGATGTGCATGATCTTCATACCATACCGATTGCTCAGACCATTATTGGCGGAGAAGTCGAATACGATAATCCATCCCTTTGATTTGAGAGCCTACGAGTATGAATGCACCAAAAAAATGCCCGACTGAGCCGTTGAGCGCGGCTGAAGCTAGCGTGTCCAACGACATACTGCCGAATGCCCATGTGCTTGTGGTAGGCGGTACGAAAGGTATCGGAGCCAGCATTGTTCATCGATGCCAACAGCGGGGTGCCAAGGTATTGGTGGTGGGGCGCCATGTGCTGAACGAGTCTGCATCACCTACTGTCCACAGTCTTTCACTGGACATGGGCGAATCCGATGCTGTTCAGCGTATCCGTGATTCAGTATCTCAAACATTGGGTGGATTGGATGTTCTCGTATATTGCGCATCGCCTTTTATTCGTAACAGGATACCGATGTTGACTGATGAACAGTGGGACCAGATGATGACTATCAATGTCACTCGAATGTTCCAACTGGTTCGTGAACTCATACCCATGTTGAAAGAGTCTTCATATCCCCGCATAGTCGTTATCTCTTCAATTACAGGTCCGGTTACAGGTCTTCCTGCAATGAGCCATTATGGTGCTGCAAAGAGTGCTGTTGAAGGTTTTGTCCGTTCTGCAGCATTGGAATTCGCTGAATCTGGATATGCAATTACAATCAACACAGTGCGTCCCGGCTTGATTGGGACTGCGGAGTTGCATCGTAGTTATGGCGATGAACGAATCGAGTCCATGAATGCGCTCATCCCTAGAGGCAGATTGGGAACTCCAGACGAAGTCGCTTCGGCGGTTTGCTACTTGGCGAGTCCAGCGGCTTCCTTCATATCGGGAACCAGCCTTACTGTAGACGGCGCTCAGACACTCGTAGAGAATCCTTTCGCACCATGATTTGTGCGAGCGCATGATGATCCCGCTTTATTATTTCACGTTTTTACGAAAGGCTAACCACCATGAAAGCTGCCGTCTACCACGGTAACCATACGATAAGTCTCGATGAGGTGCTCGAACCGACGATCAAGCATCCGACCGATGCGATTGTCGACATCGAGTACGCCGGGGTGTGCGGCTCGGACTTGTGGACCTACCGCGATCAGGGCGCTGCTGCTCCTAACCGCATCGGCCATGAATTCGTGGGCGCCGTGCGCGAGGTCGGCGGCGGGGTTCGCTCCGTCAGACCCGGCGACTGGGTGATTGTGCCGTTCCGCTACAGTGACGGGACGTGCGGCTACTGCCGCAAAGGCTTGGAAACGAGCTGCGTCAACGGCGGATTCTGGGGGCGCGAGACTGCCGACGCCGGACAAGGCGAGGCGGCCTGCGTGCCCTTCGCTGATGGCACGCTGGTCAAGGCGCTGCCTGACGGTTCGCGGCCCGATGAACGACTGATACCCAGCCTGTTGACACTGAGCGACGTGTTCACCACCGGATATCATGCGGCCGTAAGCGCCCATGTGAGCAAAGGCGACGTGGTGACGGTCGTCGGCGACGGTGCGGTAGGCTTGTGCGCAATCATGGCGGCAAAAATGCTGGGAGCAAGCTGTGTCATCAATGCCGGCAGCTCCCACGCGGACCGCAATGCCTTGGCGCGGTCCTTCGGAGCCGACCAGATCATCACCGCACGCGGCGACGAGGCTGTGGATGCCGTGGCGAAGCTGACCAGCAGCGAAGGCAGCGACGTGGTGCTCGAATGCGTGGGCTCCGCGCAGTCCTTCGACACCGCGCTCCGTATGTGCACGGCTGGCGGAACCGTGGGCTACGTAGGGCTGCCGCACGGCGTGGCCATCGATGCCGGACTGCTGTTCCGTGGCAACATCACAGTTGCAGGCGGCATGTCGCCGGCGCACCATTACATTGCTGACACCATGCCAGCCGTGCTTTCTGGCGAGATCAATCCCGGCATGGTGTACACCAAGCAGTACCCGCTGAGCGATATCGCGCTCGCCTACGACGACATGGACCACCGGCGCACCATCAAGCCGTTGATTCGCGTGCGGTAGGGGGAGAGCCGGCTATGCACGACTTTGTAGGATACGAGATGCTGCGCGTTCCCCACGACGCGGTTTCGACGGCTGAGGCTTCTGAGTTCGCAGAGAACTGGTACGGGTTGCATGATGTGGCGACCCGACGCATCGCAACCGAGCGCGACGACACCTTTGCCATAAGCCTGCATGGTGAAGCAGAGCCGCGATGCATCCTCAAATTCGAGCATCCTGCGGAATCGCAAGACAGTGTGTTGTTGCGCGCCCAGGCTTTGACGCTGCTGCAGGAGACACAGCCGGACATACCTGCCACGCGGCTGATTCCCGCGCGCGGCAGGGAGCTGGTGACTCGTTTCAATCAGAACGACACCGTGCGCTGGGCCACGCTCACGACTTTTCTGCATGGGAATATGGTGTCGACGTTGCCGGGGCCGCTGTCTGAACCGCTGCTTGATGACATCGGCGTGCGGCTCGCGCAGCTGCAGCGTGTGCTCGCGCAACTGCAGTATCACGACGTCCCGGGGCGCGTGCTGTGGGATGTGCGGTTGCTGCCGCAATTAGCCGAGGATCTGCTGCCGATGCTTGAAGATGACGAGAGCCGCAGCCGAGTGACGCAAGCGGTGGATGACTATATGGCTGTCGAGCCCGAGATCGAACGGCTGCCGGCAACCCTATGCCATGGCGATTTTCATCCTGGCAATATGATGGTTGATCCCGATGCGCCGCAGCGCCTGTCTGGCATTCTGGATTTCGGTGATATGCATATGATGCCGCCCATCTGCGATTTGGGCACATGCCTGTTCTACCTCATCGAAGCTGCGTCCTACTACCCGGACGATCCGCTGGAGTCTTGCCGTAGTGCGCTGGAAAGCTACATGCAGGAAGTAGACAGTCGTGCCAGTCATGGCTCCGATTCTGGTTCTGATGGTGGCTATGATGACGATGGCTATAGTGATGGCAACCGTAACGATGGCAACAATAGCGGCTTTGACGTTCAGCAGCTCGATCTTCTTCCCGCGATCATGGAGGCACGAGGTGCCTTGGTGGTGCTCCTGCCGTTGATGGCCGAGCGCTTTTCGGGGGTGGAAGCCGGCCATTATCTTGTCGATCCGCAGCGGCGACTGGACAAGCTTCGATTGGTGCAGAATCTTGGTTGGCCGGCGATGACGGAGCAGCTTGGCATAACGCAAAACGCAATCACACAACATGCAAGCAAGGAGCTTCTATGAGCGCAACACAACTCGATGACGCAATAAACAGTGCAGCAAGTAACGCAAAAACCAAGCAAACCGGCAAAAAGGCGCTCGCCAACGGCTTCGACTTCTCCAAGGGCACGCAGGGGCTCGACGCCGATTCGGCTGTGCTGATCGAGCGGCGCAAGCGGGTGCTGGGCACGCTGGGGCCGTTGTTCTACAATCAGCCGATTCATGTCGTGCGTGGTCAGGGTGCTCATCTGTTTGACGCGCAGGGCAACGACTATCTTGACTGCTACAACAATGTCGCATGTGTGGGCCATGCCAATGCCCACGTGCGTGAGGCAGTGGCCGACCAGCTGACCAGACAGGACACGCATTCGCGCTATCTGCAGGACGAAGTGCTCGATTACGCCGAACGGCTGCTGGGCTACTTTCCGCAGGCGCTCGACCATGTGAGCTTCACCAATTCCGGCTCCGAATCCAACGATCTGGCACTGCGCATGGCCCGCGCCTACACTGGCAATCGCGGCGTGGTGGTTACGGCGAACGCCTATCACGGCATCACCGATCTTGTGGCTTCCATCTCGCCGAGCTTCGGCACTGGCATCCCGCTCGCGCCTTTCTTGGCGACGGTTGAAGTCGTGGACGTGCTCAAAAATCCTGGTCCGGATGCCGAGGAAATACTGCTGGGCAGGTTCGAAGCGGCCTTCCGCCAGCTGCACGATGCAGGATACGGTGTCAGCGCGGTGCTGCTCGACCAGATCTTCTCATCCGACGGCGTGCTGCCCGGTGCTCCCGGCTGGGTAGGCCGGGTCGCACAGGCGACGCATGGGGCAGGCGGACTGCTGATTGCCGACGAAGTCCAGTCCGGCTTCGCCCGCACCGGAGACGCCTTCTGGGGCTTCCGACGGCACCATGCCGATGCCGACATCGTGACTATGGGCAAGCCGATGGGCAACGGCATTCCCACCGGCGCCGTGGTGTACAAGACGCCGATCGGCGATCACTTCGCCGAATGCACGAGGTATTTCAACACTTTCGGTGGCAATCCCGTGTCGATGCGTGCAGCCGGCGCCGTTCTTGACGAGATCGAACAGCGCGAGCTGCTGCTCCATGCCGAAACGATCGGCGACCGCATCGCCGGCGAACTCGGATCGCTGCTCGGCGATACGCCTGGATTCGGCGGCATTCGCCACGCCGGGCTGTTCATCGGCCTCGACATCACATCCCGAGACAGTAGCGGCCTGCCCGATTCCGCCGCCACGCAGCGCATCGTCGACGAACTGTGCTCGCGTAAAGTCCTGATCTCTGCCTCCGGAGCCGACGCCAGCACCCTCAAACTCCGCCCCCCGCTGGTCTTCTCCGACGCCGACGCAGACCGACTGCTCGACGCCATGCAGCAGGTGAAATCCTTGGGCTTGCTGGGGTGATGGAGTGTTGCGAATGCATAGCGCGCGAAACTGATATGGAATCAAATAGCGCATAGAGAAATACGCTTGCCGGTCGCAAACCCTTATGTTTATACTATGTATAAACAAGATGAAATGGAGGCCGAATATGACTACCATGACCGTACGGAAATGGGGCAATAGCCAAGGTGTTAGGCTGAGCAGGACCCTGCTTGCGCAGACGGGTCTGCATGTGGGCGATGAGCTTGACGTTGAGATTCGCAACAATTCCATCGTCATATCTCCTAAGAGGCGGCGTGCTATCCATCCCAAGAATATCGACGCGCTTTTCGCCGGGTATGAAGGGGATTTCAAGTCAACTGAAGATGGCTTCGCCGGGGCCGTAGGCAGGGAGGCACTGTGACGCCGCGCTTTCGCTATGGGGATGTGCTCTGGGTTGATCTGGATCCAGCCGCGGGGCATGAGCAAACTAAAAGAAGGCCGGTTGTAGTCATCAGCAATGATGCGTTCAACCGTCGCAGCGGGTTGACGATGGTTGTCCCGATATCACATACCGACAATCATTACCCGCTTCATATTGAGGTGGGTGCTGTGCCTGATGAACGCATGACTGGTGAGCGAATTCGTGGCTGGGCACAGGCTGAGCAGCTCAAATCACTCGATTTGGAAGCGCGGAATGCTGTAAAAGTTTCGACTTTGGCTGACGATGCACTTACGCAAATCGTCGAAACGATTCTCGGCTGTCTGATACAGCCCGAGATGACGATTGTCAATTATTGATTTGCCCCTATGGCGGGACAAAATCAGGCGATGAATGGCGTTGAGATGAGATTCGTGAATGAAGAACGAAGGGAACGATTAACTATAATGGAGCGTGCAAAATGGATGCAAGCGGCTCGACCGGCTTGGTTATTCGCGACTAAAGAATTTTGCACCGTATGAAACGAGTCACTGCGATGAATAATGTCATATGCCCCAACTTGGGCCTCGATCTTGCCTTCGAGCGCGAGCTGCTTGCGCAGTGGGGGATTGATGATATCAATCTTATTGAGATCAACGATCCCAGACCGCTCGATGCGCATGTCAACGAATACCAGGCTTCCGGCGCGCTGCTGACGTATGAGCCTGCCACTGCTGATGTTCTCGCGCGGTGCCCGAGCCTGCGGATCATTTCCTTGGAAAGCATCGGCTACGACACGGTCGACATTCCCGCCGCCACCGCGCACGGCGTGCAGGTGACCAACGTGCCGGGGTACTGCCTAGAAGATGTGGCGTTGCATACGCTTGCGATGGCGCTTGATCTTACGCGGCAGATTACTTTCCAGGATCGGCAGGTGCGCGAAGGGCATTGGGACGCGCTGTCTGGGTATCCGATGCGTCGCATTGGCGGCCTCGTCTTCGGTCTGGTGTTCTTCGGCGGCATCGCCATGCGGCTGGCCGATATGCTCAGGCCCTTGGGATTCGATGTGCTGGTCTACGCGCCGCACGCCAGTGACGAGCTGCTGGCCGAACATGGATGCCGAAGGGCCGATGCGCTTGACGATCTGCTTGCCGAATCCGACTACGTATCGTTGCATTGTCCGCTTATAACCGGCGTCACCGATAATCTCATTGGCTCTCGCGAGCTCGACATCATGAAGGACAGCGCGTTCCTTATCAATACTGCGCGCGGCGGGGTCATCAATCAGCAGGCTCTCGTCGAAGCGCTAAGGCGACATGCGATTCGCGCGGCCGCACTCGATGTGGTCGAGGGCGAAGGAGCGGGTGTGGGCGAACTCGCTGAAATCGACAACTGCATTCTCACGCCGCATTCCGCCTTCCTGAGCGAGGATTCGTTCAACGAGTTGCGTGAGCGGGCGCTGAAGCACCTCGTGCAGGCATTGTCCAAACATTCGGACGGGCACGTTGACGATCTGGTGAACTGATGTGTTCCGGCTGACGAGGCCCATATCGGAAAACGTACGCTGAGCACGAGTTATCGTACGTTTTCCGATACGATCTTCATTGCGATGCGTGAAAACGTACGCTGCGAAAATGAAACACGGCAACACCGTCTGTAATCCCCATTCACAGCACGCCAAATGCGATGGAACCGGGCACATCTGGCGCCGAGGTGTCGCTTGGTGCGTGGTCTTGGGTACGATGGTGACTTGCATTGTAGTCAGGAAACTTAAGGATAAGAGAGATACATGCCCAGGATGTTCGGCACCGATGGTGTGCGAGGTTTGGCAAATAGGGTTCTGACGGCGCGGCTGGCGCTTGACTTGGGCGATGCAGCGGTGCGCGTCCTCGGCGATCCCGACACCAGAGACGACCGGCCGGAAGGACGGCGTCGTGCGCTGGTCGGCCGCGACACGCGCGTTTCCGGCGATTTTCTCGCCTCGGCCCTGTCGGCTGGCATGAGCGCCGGCGGTTTCGACGTGATTGACGCCGGCATCATTCCCACCCCTGGCGTGGCGTTCCTCACCTCGGTGCTCAACGTCGAAATGGGCGCGGTGATCTCGGCCTCGCACAACCCGATGCCCGACAATGGCATCAAGTTCTTCGCGCGTGGCGGCTTCAAACTCGCCGACACCAAGGAAGACGAGATCGAGGCGCTGCTCGGGCAGGACTGGAACAGGCCGACCGGGGCTGGCGTTGGCCGCGTGAGCCATGACACCGCCACCGCCACCAACCTGTATATCGACCATCTGGTGGACACCATAGCGCCTATCGGCCCGGACAAAACGCAGCCCAAGCCGCTCAAGGGCCTGAAAATCGTGGCCGACTGCGCCAATGGCGCTGCTTCGGTCGTCGCGCCGGAAGCTCTGAGAAGGGCCGGCGCTGAGGTCATGGTCATCAACGCCTCGCCGGATGGCTACAACATCAATAAGAACGCCGGCTCGACCCATCCTGAGCAGTTGCAGGCCATGGTCAAGGCCTCGGATGCGGTGATGGGCGTCGCCTTCGACGGGGACGCCGACCGGTGCCTTGCCGTGGACGAAAACGGTGACATGGTCAATGGCGATCAGATCATGGGCATTCTCGCGCGCGCCAAGAAGCACGCGGGCAAGCTCAACCATGACACCCTGGTCGTCACCGTGATGAGCAATCTGGGGCTGAAGCTCGCCTTGGCCGATATGGGCATTGCAACCGTGCAGACCGGCGTCGGCGACCGCTACGTGCTCGAAGAAATGCTGCGCGGTGATTATTCGCTCGGCGGCGAGCAGTCTGGCCATGTTATCAACCGCGCATTCGCCACGACTGGCGACGGCACGCTCACCGCACTGACACTGTGCAACGAAGTGGCTTCCTCTGGGCGCAGCCTGCGCCAGTTGGCCGCTGACTTCCCGCAGCTGCCGCAGCAATTGGTCAACGTGCCCAATGTGGACAAGGGCGCGGTCTCCGGCAACGCCGCAGTGCAGGCTGCTGTCGAGCGCGAATCGAAGCTGCTGGGCGACACTGGGCGCGTGCTGCTGCGGCCCAGCGGCACCGAGCCGCTCGTGCGCGTGATGGCCGAAGCCGGGACGCAAGCTCAAGCCGACGAGGTCTGCGCACGTCTCGCTGCAGTGGTCGCCGAAGAACTAGCGTTGTGATGTTCGGGCGCAACGCGAAAGTCGACGTCGAACTCAACCGTGACGTCGAAGGGCTCCTGCACGAGGCAGGCAAAGACCGCATCCTGCCCATCGTGCAAATGGGGGAGCCGGTGCTGCGCCAGCCGTCCGAACAATACGCGGGCCAGCTAAGCAAGCGCACGCTTGCCAAATTGCTCGACACCATGCGCGAGACCATGCTGGAAGCGCCCGGAGTCGGGCTGGCTGCGCCGCAGATCGGGCTGGGACTAGCCATCGCCGTAATCGAAGACCACCTGCGCGACGACGAGGACGATCCGCGCGAAATCGGCGAACTGCCGTTCCGGGTCATCATCAACCCGTCGTATGAGCCGGTCGGAGCCGAAACGCGCAGCTTCTACGAGGGCTGCCTGAGCTTCTCCGGCTATCAGGCCGTGCGTCGGCGTTGGCTCGACATCACCGCGCGCTGGCAGGACGAGGGCGGCAAGCGCCACGAAGAACGCATGCATGGCTGGCCGGCCCGCATCTTCCAGCACGAAACCGACCATCTGAGCGGCGAAGTGTACATCGACAAGGCCGAAATCCGTTCCTTAAGCAGCGACGACAACCTCAGCGACTTCTGGGCCGAGGATCCGGTGCCGACCGAGGCCGCCGAAGAGCTTGGGTTTACGATTTAGCGAAGTTTTTTTTGGGGGGGGGCTTGGCCTCTCTCGTACATCACAACACAAGGCCTACTGCCCCTTTTGGGCCTCTGGCTCAGGATAACCGTTACGAAAAGGGCATCGGAGAAGAGGCTCTGCCCCTTTCGTGACGCTCGTTGCGGTTTGGCGTCACAAAAGGGGCATTATCCCTGGAATCCAACGATGAGAGCGGGGCACCATCCGACCTTTAATCCTTAACCCTCCGCCTCAAGCAGCGCATGCAATGCCTGCGCGAGCTTGGCTCTGGCGGGGTAGTGCTCCACGAGCTTGCGTGCAATGGCTTGCGCTTCGTTCATGCTGAACACCGACGCATACTTCATCAGCGACTTGGCGATATGCTGATACGCGGCCTGCCGTGCCGGCATTTCGCCCTCGTAGCTGCCGTCCATGCCGATAGGACCTAGGATGATGTGTTTCGCTGTCTCTGGTTTTGCTAGTGCAATGGTTTTCGCCAGCTTCGTGCGAGACTTGGGGAACTGGCGTGCGTAGCGCCAGGCTCGTTCGCCGAGCTTTTCGCTGATGAGCAGATGCTCATAGGCCATATTGCGCGTGAAATGCTCGCGGCCATCGTCATATTCCTCAAGAATCAGCTCGACCTGACGAGGCCAATTGTCCCCGCTCACTGCACGCAGTCGTGAGACGTTGAAAATCTCGTCGGAATCGAAAGCCTCAACCACGCGCTCGCGATAGAGCTCGCACAGCTCCTCGCGCCGCCCCAAAGCCTGCAAAGCGGCCTCGTGTATGGACTCCCACTCGTAGGGTGCCGCATCGGAGGGGATGATCATAAGCTGCTGGTTCGGGTCGTCGCGCATCACTGACTCGCTGAAGTCCAGCAGCTCATGCCAGCGCTCCTGCGCGATGAGCCGGGCGGCATAGGAATCCGCGAAAGGCTCCATGTCGTGATGCTCGGCGAGGAAGCGGTCTGCGGCCTCGCCTTCGCCGCTCAAGCGCAGCAGATCGTGGCGCAGGAAGAGCATTGTCTGCTCGAAATGCATATGCACCAGTTCGATCGGGTAATCCACCAGATCGCCGTCCGCATTCTCCATCAGCCCGCTGTCCAGATCGGTCTGCACATCCGTTTTGGCCTGGTGCAGCATGCGGTCCATCGCGCCCGACGCCTTGTCCAGCGCATCATAAGCCAGTACGCGCGTGTCGTCCCAGCGAGCGAAGGGCAGCGCGCAGGAAAGCAGCTCGACCATCTGCGTGGGGTTGAGACGGAAATCCTCGCTGCAAACCACATCGAGTATCGCCTGCAGCGACGCGGTGCCAGCGATCGGATCGGCACTGCGCGCCAAGGACTCGAAATAGACGCGAATATCCTGAATCAGCCGTTTGAGGAAGACGAAGCCCTCGTCTTCACGATCAGCGATGCTGCCGATGAATTCCGCTGTGATTTCAAGCGCCGCCGCAAGATTCGCGGCCGCGTCCTGCCAATGGTCGCTCATCATCGCATTGCCCGCCACGGCCTGCACGCCGGACAAGGCCCGCGTTTCGATATGGAAGGTGGGCAGTGCGGCCTGACGCATCGCATACCCTTCCGGCGTGAGCTGCGTATCGGGCACGGATGCCGCGAGACTCTGGAAGTACCAGTCAATCGGCGCTCTCATGATGCTGCGCGCCTGATCGAGTGGCGCTACCGGTCCGGACAGTCGCGTGGCGTCGCATTCGGCTGCGAGATCGTCAAGGACTTCGTTCCACAGAAACGTGGGGCTGTCATCCTCGGTTCCGAGCGGCCAGCCGGTGGCGATGAAATCGCGCAGGATGTCGACCTCATCATGGGGTAGCATGCCGGTATCGCCTTTGGCGTCTGTGTTGGCGGAGGTATTGGGGGAGTGCCCATAATCGGCGTCGTGACGTGCGTTCCCGCGCTCGAGGGCACTGCCGCTCGGATGCGCCTGCGAAGCGTGATGCCGTTTGCTGTCGTCGGTACGGTCAGCATCGTGGCCGTCGCTGAATTCGGAAGGGTGGTATGTCATGATCGGTCATTCCTCCGTTCCGGTGGCTGATTGCCGATAATTGATTCCGTCCCTACCAGCCTACCGAATCCGCGTATCGTCCTGTATCGCTCCGGGCGCACTGCACGGAGTGTCACTGTGTAATGGAATAACACCGTGTAAAAGCACTATGTGGGAATCCACGTGAAAAGACTGACAGATAAGACCGCGGAATGCTTCAATCTATTCGAAGGGATACTTCAAACCCCACTGACTGCGAATCCGGTCCATGAGCCGCATGATGCGCATCGTGTCGGCGTAGGGCATTTCGGGGCATTCGCCTTTGCCATCGAGAATCGTGTTGGCGGCGGAGGCCACCTGATACTCGTAGCCGGTCAGCTGCTCGGGAACGTCGTGACGCTTGACGAGTCTGTGGTTGGGGTCATAAACGTCAATCGACGCCACGTTGTTGACGTTCTCGCACACGAGATATCCCTTGGTGCCCCAGACGGAGGCGCTGCGGTCAGAGACGGAGACCATCGAGCTGTCGGCGATGCCTATTGTGCCGTCCTGATAGATGATGGTGGTGGAGCTTTGCGCGTCGACGCCGCTTTCGTGGCGAATCATGGCGGTGTTGATTCGCTTGATCGGGCGCGGCCCCATGACCATATCGATGAAATTCAGCGGATATACGCCGACGTCGAGCAGCGCGCCGCCAGCCAGCGCCGGGTCGATCATGCGCGCCTTGCCGGACACTACATAGCCCAGATTCGCGCTCACTGTGCGGACTTCGCCAATCGCGCCCGAAGCTATGATGTCGTCGATGATGCCACGCGAGGGCATATACCGCGTCCAGATGGCCTCGGTGCACAGCAGCTCGATTTCGTGTGCGACATCCAGCAGTTCCTGCGCCTGCGAGGCGTTGGCGGTGAAAGATTTCTCAACCAGCACATTCTTGCCGGCTTTGAGACATTGGATTCCCTGCTCGGCATGCAGGCTGTGCGGCGTGGCGATATACACCAGATCGACTTCCGGGTCGGCCAGCAGCTCCTCGTATGAACCGTAGGAAACCGGGATATCGTATTGCTTGGCGAAGGTCGCCGCCCGCTCGCCATCCCTCGCGGCGACCGCATAAGGCGCGACGAGATTGGCATATCGGGGGTCTTCGGTCATGGCGTTGAGCGTTTCGGCCATATGATGCGCGATGCGCCCGGCACCGAGTATCGCGACATTCACCTTCAGGCCGTCTCGTTCGGCCTCGGTGCGCTTGCCATTGAGTCTGCTCATCATTCCTCCTTGAATAGTAGGGTCGTGATTCCATTCTAGGAATTTCGCTTTACGTTTTGATCCTGCGAGAGATAATGGGTGTCGTGAATGAAGCTGAGGAATCCATCGTGCAAGGCGAGACGCCAGATAGCGGGGGAGCGTTGTCATCAACTGAGGAAGTTGAAGCGATAAAGGCGGTTTCACCATCGCAATCGGCCAGCTTGTCAAAGCCTAGATCGGCCAAGCGCAAGAAGAATCGCAAGAAAAGCCTTAAGAAGGAACGCAAACCGAGGGAGCGTGCAGAAAAGTACGCACGAGGCACGCGCAGCTACACGATGTCGCATATCCACGGCAAGGATACAGCCATCGAAGTGGAGGTGCGCCGTTACCTGTTCTCGCGCGGATTGCGTTTCCGCAAAAACGACAAGCGCTACCCGGGCCATCCCGATGTGGTGCTGCCAAAATGGCATGTGATCGTTTTCGTAAACGGGTGCTTCTGGCACGCCCATGAGCACTGCGCCAAGCACACGATGCCCAAATCCAACGTGGAATATTGGAGCGCTAAACTGCTGCGCAATCGCGAGCGTGACCACGAACAGCATGCGAAGCTTGCTGCGATGGGCTGGCGCGTAATCGATGTCTGGGAGTGCGAGCTTGAGAAAAACGTACGCGAGGAGAGGCTTACACGGCTGTACGACGAGATAACGGAAGAAGCTACTACTCAGCTTCCAGCCGACTGATTTCGACGCGCAGCTTGTGCAGCTTGGCGTAGAGTTCGTTGCGCTGCGCCGGTTGCTTGGCCCGGGCGTGATCCTTGACGAGTTTGGCTTCGTCGGCGCGTAAGGATGCGAGGCTGTCGCGGTTTGCTATGCGTGCATCGAGGTCGTGGGCGTCAGTGCTGCCGAGGACGATTTGGGCGCTGAGACTTTCCCATACTTCATCGAGCGTGGTGCCGGCAATCGCGAGTTTGGCCTTGCTGCTTGGCTGATAGTCGCTGACGAATACCCTGTTGGTCCGGGGGCGCCCCGCCTTGCCGGGCATCGCGTGCTGCACCGCGAAAGCGCAGGATTCGCCATGGGACGCTGCGGATTGTGATTCTTGGTCTTCACCGCCATCAGACTGTGACTCTTGTGGCTGCGACTCCTGGGCTTCCGCTGGCACCTCGTCGCTCACGCAGACAAACACGATGCCAGAACGCCGCATCCCAGCGATATGCTCGATGACTTCTACCGGAGCATTTGCGCCCCGATGCTGAATCCCGATGACCATGACCTCTGCAGGCCCTCTGCCCTCTGGGGCCGCAGCGACGCCGATGGTATTCGGCCGCAGCAGAGCCAGTATGGTGATGCCCTCGACGTCGTTGGCGAAACGCTGCTTGAGCTTGGCTGAAACTGGCGTCCTTGCGGTGAACATCTGCTTGGGCAGCGTGCCCTTCGCCTCGGGAATGGCGCAGGAAACGGGCAGCCCAAGAGAGAGCGCCGAAACGGAACCACAATGTGCCACGGTCATCAGCGGCCTTCTTTCCAAGCTGTCTCACCGGTTTCAACCCGCGCCGGTCTTATTGCCCCATCGTATACGCGATCACAGCCCGCGCGATTCCCTTGGCGCGTCCCCAACGGTGGAAGAGCCCTACTGAGAACTAATTAATGCGCGCTAATAGGTCCTTGATACGCTGCTATGTTTCGTCCTGCTTGACTTTGTGCACGGTTCTACCAACCTTGTCAAATATCTTTGTCCACCGTTTTCACAACGTCGCCGACCTCTTGCAAATGCCGTTGCATAGCTTCTTCGGCACCTTGTGCGTCGCCTTTTCGGATACAGTTGAAAATTCTGACATGGCCGTCAAGCGACAGTTTGCGTCTGGACATGGTCTCGTGCGTCTTGCCACGTGTCTCCTCTGTGGCTTCGTTTACGAATTCCAGCAGTGCCGCAACCAGAGGGTTTCCAGTGCTTTTGGCGATGGCGAGATGGAATTCCATATCCATTTTGAGAGATTCGCGTGGTTGCATCCTTGGACTCGACCGTTCAAGGATGGTGCTCAGCGTAATCAAATCGGACGCCCCGGCCTTGCGTGCGGCCAAAGCAGCCACATGAGGCTCGACCATATTGCGCAATTCGATGATGTTGTCCCACTCAGGAAGCACTTCGCTGAACTTTGCCTCGATGGCCTTGGTTGTTTCGTCGGAGCCGAGCACAATCGTGCCAGCTCCCCATCGCGTGGCGACATGATTCTTCTCGGCCAAGATTGCGATTGCGTCGCGCAGGGTATTGCGGGATACATGGAAACCTGCAGCAAGTGTGCGCTCGCTGGGCAACCTCGAGCCTATTGGGTAATCTCCCTGCCATATACGTTGTTCGAGCAAGGCGGCGATTTCCGCAGACTTTCCCATGCCTGTCTTTAGGAAAACGTCGCCTCCTGCGTTGCCGGTCTCTTTCATGGCTGTCCCCTCCAATCAATCCATCATTATGCACTGACTGGAAAGTATAACCCAATTGGTTCAGACCACTTTGGCGAGAAACTCCCGCGTTCGTGCATTTGTCGGATTATCTAGCACCGCTGCGGGTGATCCCTGCTCTACGATATGACCGTCGGCCATAACCACAATCCGGTCCGCCACTTGGCGGGCGAACGCGATTTCATGGGTGACGATGACCATAGTCGTATTGCCTTCGGCGACGAGATTCTGCATAACTCCCAGAACTTCGCCGGTCATTTCAGGATCCAATGCGCTTGTCGGCTCGTCGAACAGCATAAGCGCAGGATGCATCGCCAAAGCACGCGCGATGGCCACACGCTGCTGCTGGCCGCCAGACAAGGAACGCGGATGCTGATCCATGCGGTCGCCAAGGCCAACCTTGTCGAGCAGCTGGGATGCCTCCGCTATGCTCTGTTCTTTGGGCCGCTTCATGATGCGAACCGGTGTGTGCCAAACGTTTTCCAGCGCCGTCATATGGGGGAACAAGTTGAAATGCTGGAACACGAAACCGATGTTGCGCCGCTGCTCAGCAAGATGCTTGTTGTCCTTGGTGTAGGCACCTGATTTCGTGCGCTTGTATCCCATGCGGTGTCCGTCGACATACATCTCTCCTGATTCGAAAGAATTCAGCAGATTGATGGTGCGTAGGAAGGATGTTTTCCCGGCACCCGAAGGACCCAGCAGCACCACGACCTCGCCTTTTTTCACGTCGAGCGAGACATCACGTAGAATAACATTGTTGCCGCGAGCCATAGAAATATTGCGTGCGCTGACGATGGTGTCGCCGTCAGGCAGCTTGCTGTCGGAAATCATCGTTACGCCTCTTTCGATTCAGATAATTCAGAACGTTTCACTGCAAGACCCGGCGCGTTTGTTGCGGACTTGCGTGAAAATACTGACAAGATAGAGGAGAAGGCCTTGTGCAGCATGCTTTGCGCGGGGATGCCGAGTTGTCTGCTCAAATGGCACTCTATTTCGTTCTGCACAATCGTCCAGACCGTGGTGAGCAGCAGATAGTAAACACCGGTGACCAAGAAGATTTCGAAGGTCTTGAAGGTCGCCGAGCTGACGGATTGTGTGACCAGGAACAACTCACTCACGCCAATAATGCTCAGCAGTGACGTGTTCTTCATCAGGGTGTTGAACTGGTTACCTAGCGGGGGGATCATGGTACGCACGGCCTGCGGCAGAATGATGTAGCGCATCGAGGAGAAGCCGGTGTGGCCCAGCGCCTTCGATGCCTCGGCTTGCCCTTCGGGAACGGCGGTTATCGCGGAGCGGATAATCTCCGAGACATACGCGCCGTTGTTCATCGTGAGTCCCACGATCGCAGCGCTGACTGAACCTGCCACGACTAAACCGAGGGCATGCACGTCCTGGAACTTGTAGATATTCGCCGCCGCGAGGCCCAGATAAATCACTACGAGAACTACCAACAGCGGTATACCTTGCATAATCCACACATACACAGCGGAAATTGTGCTCAGAACCCGGCTGTGGGACAGACGCATCAATGCAAGCACTAGACCGAGCACCACGCCAAGGGCCATCGCGAGGATGGAGATGACCACCGTCATCCCCAAGCCGGCAAGATACACCGGCGAGGGATGAAAGAGGCTTTGCCAGAGAAAGGCCCAATCAAAACGCATATTGTGATTCCTCTCGACTAGAACTTGTAGGCCAGGCTGGACATGTTCCACTTCTTGAGAATTGCGTTATAGTCGCCGGACTTGTTCATCGATGCAAACGATGCCTTGATGGCGTCGCCGAGCTTCGTGTTGCCCTTGGTGACAGCGGCACCGACTGTGATCGAGCCGAATTCCTTGCCGACCATTTCGAAGGCATCAGGCTGCTTCGACTGGTAATACAAGACCACTGGCGTCTCTCCGACGTAGGCATCCACTTGGCCGTTGACCAGCTGCTGCACGGCTGCGGTGGTCTGATCGGTCTGCACTACCGTGAGTTTGGACTTATTATCTGCAGTGCACTGCTTGGCCTGCGCTTCGGCCTGCAGCGTCGCTGTTTTGCCGACCGCGGCACTGACTTTCAGTCCGCACAGACTGTCATCCATACCGGTTACATTCTTTGGGTTGCCCTTTTTCACGGCGACTTCGGAGCCGGACATGAGATAAGGAATCATGTCAACGACTTTTTCGCGTTCCGGTTTGATATAGAGCGAAGACATGATGGTGTCGCATTTGCCCGCTTGCAATGCAGGAATTATTGAGGCGAAAGCGATATCTTGGAACTTGACTTGAAGACCAAGATCCTTGGCGATCCATTTCGCCATCTCGACTTCCGCGCCAACTGGGTTGTTGGCGGAATCATTGAAATAGGTTGGTGGATTGCCAGTGCTGAATGCAGCGCACACGGTGAGTACGCCGTTGGTCTGAATTGCCGGTGTCGAGACTTTCGCCTTTGCCGTACTTGAGGAAGAGGCTTCGGATGTTGACGAAGAGGAGCCGCAGCCCGCGACGAGTGTCAGCATAGTTGCGGCGGCGAGGATAGATCCCGCGATTGCCTTGAAATGGCTTTTCATGTTTTTCTCCCTTTACTGGTTCAATGAATGGACCACGGTCAGGGTGACATATCTATGTTTACAACAATGTTATGGAATGTTTCGAGAAGTTTTCGGGCAAGTGGTGCAATAAATATACCAATGAACCAATTTATGAGGTCGCGATTTTGCGCTGCTTCATCCTTGGAGCTTTGAAAAAGGGGATTTGAGAAGTGGGAGTTAAACGAAACAGGGACGCGGAGTGTGCGGGAAGTCGAGAAGAATCCAGGGACAAAAAAGTGGGGGAGGAGATAAATCTCCTCCCCCACAGGAACTGCATTGTTGCGGAAGAGCAAACGTCATGCCGCAAGCAGCTCCATGTTTCAGGCGGTCACAGCCGCTGCGGCACCTGCGTGCTCGGCTTCGGCCTCAGCCGAAGCACCCGCATTCTGCGCAATCCCGAGCTTGTCGTCGTGCTTGCGCCACCACGCCGAGAGCACGGAGCCGGAGATGTTGTGCCACACGCTGAAGAAGGTGGAGGGGATCGCTGTAATCGGGGCGGCGGCGAAGGAGGTCAGGGCCAGAGTGGCGCCCAAGCCGGAATCCTGCATGCCCACTTCGAAGGTGATTGCCTTCTGCTGCGCGTATCCGAAGCCCTTCGGATAGACCTTGTACATGAGTCGGGAGAAGCCATAACCGAGACTGTAACCGCATAGATTGTGCAGTATGACTACCGGAATCGCGAGCATGGTGGCGGCGCTGAAGAGCTTGGCCTGGTTTGCGGCGACCACGACGCCGATAATCAGCAGAATTGCGACTTGCGAGACGATGGGCAGTGCAACCGTGACCTTTGCGATTTTCTCCTTGAAGATCATATGGCAGATCACGCCCAGTGCAATCGGCAGCAGCACGACGGTCAGCGCGTTGATGAGCAGCGACTGCCACGGGATCGCGACGTACTTCGAGGCGAGCAGCTGCATGAGCAGTGGAATCATGAAGGGGGCGAGCAGCGTGGACAGCAAGCCGATGGAAACGTCGAGCGCGACATCGCCGCGTGACAGGAAGCTCATCACATTCGACGACGTGCCAGATGGGCAGCAGCCGACGAGGATGACGCCTACGGCCAGCGGTCCTTCAAGGCGGAAAATCCAGCACAGCAGCACGGCGACAAGCGGCATGATCACGTAATGGGCGACCGTGCCGACGATGACCATCAGCGGCTGCTTGAAAATGCGCGCAAAGTCCTCAAGCGACAGCGTCAGCCCCATGCCGAACAGCACGATGCCGAGCAGATATCCGGTGTAGCTTTTTGCCCACACACTGGTGGCGGGCACGAAATAATTGAATGCAGCCCATGCGATCACGATAAGCGTGAACCATGTGGTCAGCCAGTCGGCGACCTTCTTCACTGTTCCCATTTCTTGACATTCCTCTCTTGTGACATGTGTCACAAGGACATATCCTAAGGGCAGCCATGCCATTATGCCCGCGCGTCTCATGTTGTGAACGTTATGCGGGGCGATATTTGGGAAGGCATAAAAGAAAATAGGGTATGGGGCCGGGGGAGAAATTAGGGTGCCAGTTCCCAATCGTCTTCGCCCAGAAGCTTGGATTAGGTTTTCAGTGCGGTTTCTCATGAGTGCGCACTGTGTAATCATCGGAGTCCTTGGCTGCCGCTGTAGTGATTTGTCGACGCGCGATTCGTTCCTGTGCCTCGCGGTAGATTTCTCTGATCTTGTTTTCCAGGTCGGCTTTTGGCGGGAGAGCTGTCCAATATTCTGCGACAACGATGCCGTCCTTGTGCATCTCTAGAAGTTCGATCTGCTCGCGATTCGCTTCTGTGCATAGAATCAGACCAATCGGCGGCTCCTCGCCGGATTCACGCTCATTTTTGTCGAGCCACTTCAAATAGAAGTCCATTTGACCCTTGTAACTCGGCTTGAATTTCCCGATTTTCAATTCCACGGCAATCAGTCGTTTCAACGGGCGTGAGTAGAAGAGCAGATCGAGGTAGTAGTCATCACCGTCAAAGGTCATTCGTTTCTGTCGAGCCACAAATGTCCAACCACGCCCAGCTTCCAGCAGCACGGGTTCAAGTGCTCGAACGATTGCCTCTTCAAGATCCCGTTCAAGATAGGTGTCTTTGAGTCCGAGCATGTCCAGCAGCATCGGATCGCGGAACGTATCCAGAGGCACGTCCGACCCATCGGGAATCTGCGCGTCAGCTATCTTCCGACGTTCAAAAGCCTTACGGCTGATAGCATGACGTAGCTCGCGAACGCTGAGCTTGCGTTCAATGGTTTCCCGCTCATAAAAATTTCTTGCCTCGTCATCCGAAATTGGAAGTAATTCACGGAAGTGGGTCCAACTGATTTGTTGCGCCAGTGACGCAACAAATCGGGAATCTGGATAAACTTGGGAAAACCGAACCATTCTGTACAAATTTGTTCGGTCGAAGCCACGTCCAAATTTTGATGTCAATTGTTGCGCCAGTGACGCAACAAGTTCTGTAGCATGCTCTGCCCGACTCTCGTTAAGCACCTCGACATCAATCATTCGTCCGATGTGCCAATTCATCAAGGTGAGGGCAGCATTGGCTTGCCTGGCCACGATTGATTGAGTCTGTTCAATCAAGGACGATACGCGATCGACCAGGGCACCGTCTCTAAGAGGAACCTTCAAACCCGATATCTCTATTGACTGTAATTTCGTATCAACACTCGATGAGGGAACTGCGTGTTTTCGACTTTCTTTGCTGTTCGACAAGACACCTGCCGTATGCCGATTCTTGCTCTTTGAGTCATTCATCTCTATTCACTCCTCTTCATTGAAGTCGTATCCTTCTGGATAGAGATTTAGCCCGCTTCTAGCAGATGTTGAGACGAGCCAAACGATTGAGTAGAAGATTACCAGCAGGGGTGCGACGCCAATCCGTCTTTGCCGGATATACGAAACCCTTACATAGTTGTGGGCTGTAAGGGTTTGAAACTTTGTGCCCGAGAACGGATTCGAACCGTCGACACCCGCTTTAGGAGAGCGGTGCTCTATCCACTGAGCTACCCGGGCAACGAGCATCCATTGTACACGGAATTGCGACGGCTGAGACGGCCGGGCATCTGGGTTGCTGGATAATATGGGTGTATCTGCGTTAGGTGAGGCGTTAAATCTATGGGGCCTCAAGTAACTTCTCCCGAAAATGGCGGTTTCCGACTGCTCTATACTCGGCTCATCAGGAAATAGCGCCTCACATAACGTGGATAGACCTCCGCGAGGGTGGATTAACGCCTCACATAACGCCGATAGCGGCGTGCAACGGGAAATTGCATGCGCCACAATGCAAAAACGCAAAATATAACAACGAATGCGGCCGCACATGGCACCGCGAGTTCAGCTAGTTGTGGCGTGCTGGGTCACATCTGAACCCAGCACGCCACAACGCACGATGCCTTCAGAATGCTAGGCTCCTTCGCGCATGTCGCGACGCGAGTAGCTCCACGCGCCAACTACGGTCATGACGATCACGGCCGCCGTGACTGCGAGGAACGGCGCGGGCTTGAAGGAGTCCACGGGCATGCGTGGCATCCAGTTCAAGGGCGAGGTCTTTGTCACCCACTTCGGCAGATCAGGCATGTTGCCGAAATAACTCAGCAGAATCGCGTACGTGAGATACCCGTATGCCACCTTGCCGAGCTGCGGGGCGAGGCCGAGCAGCAGCGCCGCGAGCGAGACGAAAATCAGCATCACCGGAAGCTGGTTGAATCCTGCCGCGAGAAAATCGCCTATGCCGATCGACATATGCCCGGACGTGGAGGAAATGGCCGTAGCGCCGAGCGACTCGGCGGTGAGCAGCGTGCCCAGCACGGCGCAGATGAAGGCCAGTGCGATATTCGTCCAGAACAGTCGGCTGCGCGTGACCTGTGTGGACATGACTTGGCTCAAGTGCAGCCGCGTCTCCTCGGCGTAGAGCTTGTTGACGATGACGATTGGCAGTATGGCGGCCAAGCCGCTGAGCACAATGAGAATCGTGCTCGTGAAGGATGCCTCAAGCGACGTTCCCGAATCCACGAACATCATTTTCATGAGCTGGTTGCTGTCCAGAAACGTACGCATATCGCCGTAAATCGAGCCGTATACAGCGCCCAGGCAGGCGAAGGCCACCAGCCAGGCGATGATGATGCCACGATTGAGCCGCAGCAGCATCCCATGCACCGACAACAGCCCTCGCCGCGCATGCGAGCGACCGAGCCGTTCGGGGATATAACTCGCCGTCATATCGCGGCCGTTTTCCAGCAGCGCGGCGACGGCGAATAGCACTACGGAATACCCTAGCGCGATCAAGAGCACCCACCACCGGTTCTGCGTCATAGGGTAGGCGAGGTAGGTCGACCCCAGCGGATTGACAAGGGAAAGCGTCTCGTTGTGCCCATCGCTTGCGGCCCTGAGAATATACAGCACGCCGAGCACGCCAAGCGACGCGCCGCTCGCGCCCGAGGCGGTCGGCATGATCTGCGCGAATACCAATACGATCGCAGCGCCGAGTATTCCTGCGATGCTGAGCGAGAACCCGAAAAGCATGCTGCTTGCAAAGCTAATTGAGGCTTCGCGGAAGCTCGCCATGACTACGCCGGTGAACGCTCCGAGCACGATATTGATGCCGATGGTTTCGATGACGACCGCTAGCGAGCTCGCCTGTCGGCCCACGGGGAAGGCACGAATCATCTCGCTCAGGCCGAGATCCTCCTCATGCCGGGTGTGGCCCACGACGTGCAGAATGGAGACGACCATAGCCATGATGCTGCAGAACAGCAGCATCTCCTGGGCGTACATCGCGCCGACCGTGTAATCGGCGGCGTTCGTGATGGGCGTGGGGCCGACCAGCGCGATCATCGCCGGATTGCCCATGGTGATGAACATGCCGACATGGCCGTTGCCTTGCGCGACCTTCTCGAAGGCCTGCACATAGACGCTGCAGAACAGGCCGAGGCCCAGCACCCAGACGAGGATCTTCTTCCAGTCGCGGCGCAGGTACTGCACGAGCAAAGTCGCGCATGATTCGAATTGCTGTTTCATCGTGAACCTCCTTTCAGGCCGCGTAGTGGCGCATGAAGAGGTCTTCGAGCGTGGGCGGCACTGCCTCGAACTTCGTGATGCCGAGTTTGGTGGCATGCCGGAGCACATCATTGGTGGCGGCATTGTCGAGCGAGAACGTGGCTGATACGCCCTTGCGCACGAAATCGTGCACGCCTTCGAGATGCTCCAGCGTCCCAAGGTCGCCGACTGCCGAGATGGTCACCGTGGATCTGGTCAGGTGGCGCAGCTGGTCGAGCGTGCCGCTGTCGACGATGACGCCCTTGCTGATGATGACGACCCTATCGGCCAGGCGTTCGACCTCGCTCAGGATGTGCGAGGAGAGCAGCACAGACTTGCCTTGCGCCTTGATGGACGCGATTTCCTCCTGGAACACCGATTCCATCAGCGGATCGAGGCCCGAAGTTGGCTCGTCGAGAATATAGAGGTCGGAATCCACGGACAGCGCCGCTATCAGTCCGACCTTCTGCCGATTGCCCTTCGAATAGCCTTTGGCCTTCTTGCGCGGGTCGAGTTCGAAACGCTCGGTAAGCTCATTGCGCCGGGCCGCGCTGCCGCCGCCGTGCAGCTTCATGAACAGGTCGATGATCTCGCCGCCCGACAGGTTGCCCCACAGCGACACGTCGCCGGGTACGTAGGAAAGCCGACGGTGGATTTCCTGCGAATGGCTCCACACGTCCTTGCCGAAAATCGTCGCGCTGCCGCCGTCGCGCCGCAGAATGCCGAGCAGCGTGCGGATGGTGGTCGACTTGCCCGCGCCGTTCGGCCCGATGAAGCCGACGACTTCGCCTTCGCCGACATTGAATGACACACCGTCCAGCGCGTGGACGCTGCCGAATGATTTGCGCAGCTGCTCTATTGCAATGACACTGCCCATAAGGAACTCCTTTTATCAGGCCATTGCTGGCTGTCCGTCGTCGGTACATAGAATATACCAACGAATACAGAATATTATAGACTTATTTTCATAGAAAGTATAAAACTATGCGATTCTTGGGAGCGTTGCAGATTTGCGAGGGTTGCTTCGCGTTAAATCTCCTCGCCGCGAACGTGTCGCAACAGCCGTTATAGACTGTAAACACTAGGGTCTGCCTCGTATGCGCGATGTGCATGGCAACACGCATGACATCGCGTATGGGCAGAGCCGAAACAGAAGGGATCGATATGAATGGCTTCGAGCGCCGCACCTTGGCCAAAAAGGAGCAGGTGCTCGACGCCGCATTCGACCTCATGAACGCTGACTCGAGCGAAAGCGCGGAGACCTTAAGCATCGCGGAGGTCGCGGCACGCTCTCACGTTTCGCGAGCTACCATATTCAACTATTTCGGCTCCAAGCAAGGGCTGATTTCGGCGGTGTTTGACCGTTTCCTTAGTCAGCTCGGTGAAGAGGCGGAGCAGATCATCACGCAGGATATGCCGTTCGTGCAGCTGATGAGGGCGTTGACCCGTTGCGAGCTGGATCATCTGCACAGCGTGAGCCCTCAGTTTTATGACAATCTCATGCGTTGGTACGCCGAGGATGAAGGGCCGGGCATGCAGGAGTTGCGGGCGAGATACACCAAGGAATCCTTCGACGTCATGCTTGCCATGTTTGCCAAGGGGCGCAAGGAAGGCAGCATCGACCTGAAATATTCCGACGAATTCCTGCTGCTCTACCTGCGCATGATGAGCCAGGGCGCGTTGGATCCGAGCGTCAGGGACGCGATTGTTCCTTACAGCGAGCAGTTTGTGGAGATGTTTATCAAAGGTGTGGCGCCTTCGCCGTGTTCCGCCACTGATGACGGTCATTCACAATCAGACAGCGGCAGTGCCGTCGATGATTCTGTCTCTGTTTCTGCTGCTGACTCTGACTCTGCTTCCTAGATTCTTCGAGATGTGTTGGCGGATACTCTAAGTTGCGGCATTCCTCGATTGCCTTGATGCGACGTTGACGCGAGTTCCGTTTCGCAGAGGAGAGGTATGATGAGGTCAATAACACGGCGGCAGCAAACCAACGATGGAGTAGTGCTACGGCAGTGCAGCACCGCGCGGCAAGGAGGCAGGCATGGGGTGGCTGATAGGTCTCGGAGTGGCTGTGGCGATCGGCGTGAGCGGGTTCCTCGGCGTCCAGAGCGGCTTGGACCGCAAGGCGAAGAAAATGGCGAAGGGCAGTGACGAGGATCGCCAGCTCGCAGCCGAGCTGCGCGATGTATCGCGCAAAATCGATCAGGGTAAGTACCTCTACCCCTGAGTTGGCTGCGCTGGTTGCCGCAGTTGGGATTTCGCCCGGGGCTTGTGCATTCACAGCTTGCTGGATTAGTGTGTGAACGTTCATAAGGGAGGAATTCATGGCCGCAGCCGCTTCGCAACCGTACGTCCATAAGGGTCGGCATCGGATTCTTGGTGCCTTCGCGGGGCTTTTCGCGTTCGTCGCGCTGCTCGGCGCCATCGCGCGGATGCTGCCGGAAAGTTTGCAATCATTGCCGTACGTGCCTGTAGTGGTGTCGGTTACGCCGTGGTTCACGCTACTGGCAGCGCTGGCGTTGATGCTGGCGCTCGTCGCGAGGTGCTGGGGCGTAGCTCTGCTGGCGCTGGTGCTCATCGGCGTGCAGATATGGTGGCAGACTCCTTTCTTCCGGCCCGGAGAAGGCCTGCCCGCTGGGGCCAATAATGCCGTGTCCTCGGTAAGGCCCAACACGGACGACGCCTATGCGCGCGTGATGACGATGAATGTATATAAAGGACATGCCGATGCGCGAACCATCGTCAATCTCGTGCGCGACCAGCATATCGAAGTGCTTGCTTTGCAGGAGACGACCGACGCGTTCATCGCAGCATTGAAGGCAGCCGGACTCGGCGATTATCTGCCATATTCGCAGGTTTCCTCCTCCGACGGCGTCTACGGCAACGGCTTATGGTCGGCCTCGCCCCTAGGCAATCCGGTGGATGACGAGGTCGATTCGAGCGCGTCCTTCATGCCGGGCGGAACGGTGCAGTTCAACGGCTCCAAGACGGCAATACGCTTCGTGAGCGTGCACACGACCTCGCCGAAACCGGGAATGTGGGAGCAGTGGCGACGCTCGCAGGACGAGCTGGGCATGATGCGCACCAGAACCGATGCGCACTATGTATTCATGGGCGATTTCAACGCGACCACCGACCACACGGCTTTCAGAAACTTCCTCGGCACCCGCTTCCGCGACGCCGCGCAGGAGGCCGGACACGGTTTCACCTTCACCTGGCCGCAGAACCGGCCGCACATCCCAGCCTTCGCTGGCATCGACCACGTGGTGCTCGACCAAGGCATAACCGCCGGTCAGGTCACCGTCGCACACGTCCCGGGTTCAGACCACGCCGCGCTCCTAGCCACGATTGCGGTTCGGTGAGCCATTAAGCTTGCGAGGGGTACTCAATCCAAATTGGACTGGGCCGAGCCGTTAAGCGGACAGGCCTGTGGCTTGTCCGTAGCCGAGGTGGGCAGGCGTTTGAGCCTGCGAATGGTACTCAATCCAAATTGGACTGGGCCGAACCGTTAAGCGGAGAACCCTGTGGGTTCTCCGTAGGTGAGGTGAGCAGGCGCTAAGCCTGCGAATGGTACTCAGTCCAAGTTGGACTGAGTACCAGCCATCTCCGCCGAGGACTCCTGCTCGGCTTGGGCGGCGCCCAACTTTGCGCGGACTTCGCCCAGCAGTGACTGGGCGCGCTTGGCGAGCGCTTCGCCCAGCTCCCATTGGCGCATTGACTGATCGAGGTTGAGGCCGCCGGCTTCCAGCGCCTGCACGGCCTGAATCAGTTGGTCGCGTGCCTCCTCGTAGGGCATGGCGGCGATGGCGTCGCGTTCCTTGTCGCTCAGGCTTGAGGCCGGAGCGGTTGGGGTGGAGGTTTCTTCGTCCGTGTTCTTGGTGTTGTCGTTGCTGGCTGCTGCTGTGCTCATCATTGCTCCTTGATTGCTTATATGTTTTGGTATGTCTGATATTCGTGTCGAAATCTATTTCGATTTGCTTTGCTGCTGATCTCCGACCGCAGTGGCCTGACTCACCACGACGCCATGCTTGAGCGTAAGCGTCAGCTCGTCGCCGATGTGCACATCCCGCGCATCGTCGACCACGCGCCCGTCTTCGCCCTGCACCACGGCATACCCGCGATTCAGCGTAGATTGCGGGCTGAGCGCAGTCAGACTGGCGTGCAGCTTTTCGACGGTCAGGCTGGCGTCGTCGACGATGCGCGTGAGCCCACGCTCCATGCGCTGCCGAGCGTCGTCAAGGAAGCGCTGGTGTGGTTCGAGCATGGTGAGCGGATGGGTCAGACTCGGTCGGTTCGCATAGCCGTCGATGAGACGGATTTCGTTGTCGACGCGCGCACTGACCCGCATATGCATCTGCATGCGGGCGGACTCGATGAGCTGCCATTGCTCGCGCACATCAGGCACCACGCGCTTGGCCGCGTCGGTCGGCGTCGACGCGCGCAAATCGGACGCCAAGTCAATCAGCGTCCAATCGTCTTCGTGGCCGACGGCGGAGACCAGCGGAGTCTGACACGCTGCAGCAGCACGTACTACGCCCTCATCGGAGAAGCCGATGAGATCCTCGAAACTGCCGCCGCCTCGGGCGACGATAATCACGTCAACCTGCGGGTCCTGATCAAGCATTTGGATTGCATTGATTACGTCACTCGGGCACTGTGCCCCCTGCACGTGCGCATGCACGATCTTGAACTGTACTATGGGCCAGCGCAGATTCACGTTCGTGATCACATCGCCTTCGGCTCGCGCCTGCGGGGCGCATATCAGCCCGATACACGCTGGAAACTCCGGCAGCGGCACCTTATTCTCGGCGTCGAACAGGCCTTCGCCCTTGAGCTTTTTGCGCAGCTCATCAATCTGGGCCTTCAAGTCACCCGTGCCGACGCGGCGGATATCATCAGCCACGAAACTCAGGCGAGTGGCTTTCATCCAGATGTCTGGCTTACCGTGGATTACCACACGATCGCCCTGATGAAATTCGCGTGCCTTGGACACGAAGGTCCTGAATCCCATAACCGGCAGGGATATCTCCTCGAAGTTGTCGCGCAGGGTGATATAGCCGGAAGTGGGCCGACGCATGTTGATCTCGACAATCTGCCCCTCTACCCAAGCCTCGGGCCAGCGGGCCACGGAATCGTGGAACTTCTGGCTGAGTATATTGACCGGCCACGGGTTTTCGGCGGTCGTGTCGCGAGCCAGCCGCGGCAATTGGTCGGGGGATTTCGGGCCTTCGCCTGCGGGAGGCATGCCTTGCTGCGGCGCGGCGGAGCGCGTCAGTGAACCATAGCCGTATGCAGAACTCATGCCCTCTACAGTCCTATAGAGAACGGACATCGCGGCACGCAGGGGTATGGTTCGCTGTCGCCGAACGCGGGTATATTGACCGACGTGCCGAGGAGCGGGCAGTGGGCTGGCAGGCAGTATTCGCGACACGCTGGCGACGCGCCGACGCGCCAAACCACAATGATGTAATTTGGCGCAATAAAGCCAAAAAGCACTATATGTAGGTAGATAACATCGCAGATTTACTAGATGTTGTGGTGCATGCTTGCTATAGTGTAATTACTTACATAAATGTAGTTTTGCGCGGCCCAAGGTGGGCTACGGGGAGGAATTCAGATGGGAACGCAGGTTCTGGACGCTGTCGGCACACTCAGCACACAAGGTGCAATCGCCACCGTGCTCGTGGAGAAGCGCGATGGGCGCGTTGTCGAATTCGATCCGATCAACATCATCGGCGCGGTCAAATCCGCTTTTTCGGACTTGGACAAGGAAGTCGGTCCTGAGGAGGATCAGCTCATCCGTGACCTCGCCAATCAGGTCGAGGGAGAGATCCAAGGCCGCTACAATGGCCCGGCCAAAATCGAAGACATCCAGAACTTGGTCGAGCACGGCCTCATCGAAGACCATCTGTACGACGTGGCGCGCACCTACACGAGCTATCGCCTGAACAAGGATATCGAGCGTGCCAAGGCCACCGACATCAACGAGGCGGTCAGCCGGCTGGTGAACCGCGACGAATCGCTGGTGCGTGAGAACGCGAACAAGGATTCGAACGTCTACGCCACTCAGCGTGATCTGCTGGCCGGTGCGGTCTCCAAGGCCTCGGCGTTCTCGATGCTGCCCGACGCGGTTTCGAACGCCCATATGAAGGGCGACATCCACTTCCATGACGCTGACTATTCGCCGTTCACCTCGATGAACAACTGCTCGCTGCCCGACTTCGGCGACATGCTGGCGCACGGTTTCGCGCTGGGCAACGCCATGATGGACTCGCCCAAGTCCATCGGCACCGCCTCGACGCAGATTACGCAGATCATCAAGGACATCGCCGGGGCACAGTACGGCGGCCAGACCGTCAACCGCGCCGACGAGATGCTTGAGCCCTACGCCCGCAAGGATTACGACAAGAATCTCAAAGCTGCGCACGCGATGATTCCGGATATCATGCCGGTTGAGGCGGTCCGTGCCCAGATTGCGGGATTGAAGGCCCAGGAGCCCGACAACCTGCATTTCGAGAACCGCGAGCCGCTGCCGGCTGACGTTCCCTTCGACACGAATGCCGACGAACTTGAGCAGCTGCGCGAGGTCTACGCGAAGATCATGACCCGCAAGGCCATCTACGACGCCATGCAGACCATGGAATACCAGATCAACTCCAACCGTGTCTCGAACGGCCAGACCCCCTTCGTCACCGTTGGTTTCGGACTGGGCACCACATGGTTCGCCCGCGAAATCCAGCGCGCGATGCTGCTTAACCGCATCCGAGGCCTGGGCAAGGACCGCCACACCGCGATCTTCCCCAAGCTCGTGTTCACCATCAAGCACGGCATCAACGCCGGCAAAGGCGACCCGAACTACGACATGAAGCAGCTTGCATTGGAGTGCTCCACCAAGCGCATGTACCCCGATGTGGTCTTCTACGAGAACATCGTCAAAATCACCGGCTCCTTCAAGGCGCCGATGGGCTGCCGCTCCTTCCTGCAAGGCTGGATCAACCCCAAGACCGGCGAGGACGAAGAGGACGGGCGCATGAACCTCGGCGTCGTCACCGTGAATGTGCCGCGCATCGCGCTGGAATCGCACGGCGACAAGGACCGCTTCTGGAAGCTCTTCGCCGAGCGCATGGAAATCGCCCACCAGGCGCTGCAATTCCGCATCATGCGCTGCAAGCAGGCCACGCCGGTCAACGCGCCGACTCTGTTCCGCTACGGCGCCTTCGGTCGCCTCGGCGCGAACGACAATGTCGACCAGCTCTTCAACAACAGCCGCTCCACGGTGTCGCTGGGCTACATCGGCCTGTACGAAGCGACCTCCGTGTTCTACGGCAAAGACTGGATGCGCGACCACGGCTGGGACCCCCAGGGCAAGGAATTCGCCCTGTCCATCGTCAAGCGCATGACCCAGCTGTGCAAGCAGTGGGAGGCCGAAGAGGGATACCACTACTCGGTGTACTCCACCCCGGCCGAATCGCTGACCGACCGCTTCAACCGTATGGACCGTGAAAAGTTCGGCAAGGTCGAAGGCGTCACTGATCACGACTTCTATACCAACTCTTTCCATTACCCGGTATGGCTCTCGCCCACCCCGATGGAAAAGCTCGACTACGAGAAGGACTTCCCGTACTACGCAGCCGGTGGCTTCATCAACTACTGCGAATTCCCCTGCCTGCAAGCCAACCCCAAGGCGCTGGAAGCGGTATGGGACTACGCCTACAACATCGGCATCGGATACCTGGGCACCAATACCCCGATCGACCACTGCTTCGAATGCGGCTTCGAAGGCGACTTCGAGCCAACCGAAGAAGGCTTCAAATGCCCCGAATGCGGCAACGCCGACCCGGACAAGTGCAACGTCACCAAGCGCACCTGCGGCTACCTCGGCAATCCGGTTCAGCGGCCTATGGTGCACGGGCGTCACGAGGAGATCGCGCATCGCGTTAAGCATATGTCGGGCGAGACGGGGCATGTGACGTTGAAGGATGGCGAGGAGCGCGAATGGTTCGAAGAAGCTAAATAGTTATTGGACTCCCGCTGTTGAGATCTAGGGCTATGTTCCCTGACACGCTCCAAGGCCGCTCGGCCGGTCATACGGTCAGGGAACATAGCCCTAGATCTCAACAGCTAGCAACGTGCAATAACACTGAAAAAGAGCGGATGAGTTTCAGCTCTCTTATGTGAGGCAGTTTTCGTGGTGCTTATGCGCTTTGCCTTGTGTTTGTGGGTGTAAAAGGAGATCAGCATGGTTGCACAGGGTGCTTTGCATGATTTTGCTCGGACTGATCCGAATCGCGGGCCGTCCGTGCCTACGGCGTTGAGCAATAATCCTCGGGCGGGGCAGTGGCGTAGCGACCGGATGAGCCATAATATGGTCGCTGATTATAAGCGTTTTCTGATGACCGATGGCGAGGGGATTCGTTGCTCGCTGTATGTTTCTGGGTGCCCATTTCATTGCGTGGAATGCTATAACTCGTCCATCTGGGATTTCCGGGCGGGCATTGAATACACGGTTGAACTTGAGGACAAGATTGTCGAGGATATCGGACAAAACTTCGTGCAGGGTATCACGTTCCTCGGCGGCGAGCCGCTGCTTAACACGGGCATTCTCATACCGCTGGCCAAACGGCTGCGCAAAGAATTCGGCCACGACAAAGACATTTGGTGCTGGACAGGGTACACATGGGAGGAGCTGATGCGGCCGGGGGAGAGCGAGGACAAGCTCGAACTGCTGCATCTGGTTGATATCTTGGTCGACGGACGCTATATCAAGACACTGCACGACTCATTGCTGCAATTTAGAGGTTCCAGCAACCAGCGCATTATTGATGTTTCGCAGTCCTTCGCGCAAGGCAAACCAGTGATCTGGGCCAAGCTGCACGACCAGGAGCGTTTCATCCCCGAAGTCTACGGCAAGGACCGCGTCAGCGGCGAGGGCGACGCCAGCTGATTTGGTAATACAAGGTGTTCTATGGCAGTCTTAATTGGCATAGAAGGTTGTGGTTTTCCTCCCAATGGTGGAGGGAAGGATAACGAAAATGGCTAGGCTTACTCCGCAAGAAGAACGGTTTTACGACGATTTAGACAAAAAAGTTGAAACAGGAGAATATCATCCCCGTGGACGTGTCACGCACAATTCGGACGCCGGTGCACGATTCCTTATGGAGGCAACGGGCGCGGAAAATGTCGAAGATGCGCAGCGCATAGCGTTGGGCCGTCCACGTCTTGATGCATGACATGGTGAATCACCGGTTGTGAAATTCCGGCTTCCGGAATCCCTAAAGGAAGGAATGATGCGTCAGGCGAAAAGGTCTGGGATGTCAGTGTCGGAAGTTTAGCGGATAGCTGGCGAGCATTATCTCAACGAGCTTCAATCCGCCTGAGTTAGCCATGTTGGCGAGATTCTGCTCGGCTGCTAGTTGTTGTGCGTATTCGCTGATTGATTCGATATCATGCATGGGCTGCTAGCTCCTCGTAATCGACAAGATTAAGGTTTCGTCTGGTCGCTTTGAGATTTTGGTAGGCGAGTTGTTTTGTCGCCATAGGAACGCCCCTGCCTGTGACGTGGGTGAGGCCCGGAAGAATCTGCGCGGGACTGAGTTTCGTATGCGTGAGCTCGGCTACGCCGTAAGGTGTGTGATACTCGCCGGATTTTCCGGTCGTCGCATACGTGCGGCGGTCGATAAGATTCTGGCTGATAACGCCGAATTCGCTCAGAGCGCTTTCGTAGCTTTCATATGTGATTTCGCCGCGTCGCAGATTTCGGGCGATGAGGTCGAGGGTGTTCCCGTCAGCGTGTCGGCTGAGCGCATACACATAGACGCCGTGCGCTGCGCGTTCGAGGATACCGGCCTGCACGAGACGGCTGATCGTGGCATCAAAGGTGTGCTGCGGCTCCTGAATGATCTTCCGCAGGTCGCGTTTGAGATACACGTATCTTCCCGTGTTGTCCCATTGGTTGAGCAGCTTGAGCGCCTGCGTTGTCTTCATGACTATAAGTGTACACTATTACTATATTTATATAGTATTTCCGTATACCTAATATACAATAATGTTTCATATGCTAAAATGGTTTTATTGCTTGATATTACAAGGAAACTGAGGTCGTGAACCGTGAGACTTACCAAGTTCGAGAAGCGTATTGCCCCCATCGCCAAGCGGTGGCATGGGGTCATCCCCACATGGGAACTTGCCGAGCATGGTATCGACGGCGGGCAGTTCAGGAACTGGGCGAATCACAATCCCGATGTCGACCATGATTCCTACGGCATGTATACATGGTGGGACACGCCGGGCGAACAATGGGATTACACGCATATCGCCCGGGCGCTGGCCGCAGCGGGACCGGGCGCTGCGCTGTGGGGGCCGACCGTCGTTGATCTCATGAATTTGGGAACATGGCAGTCGCAGACTCTGTATATTGCCGTAGCGGGAAGAAGAAAATCGGAGAACGGTATCGTTTACGTGCATGACACGGGTTTTCCCAGAATCAAACTGCTTGGTATGCCTGCCCAGAATCCTGCTGCCGCACTCGAATCCTCTCAGCCCTATTTAGACTGGGACAAGTGGGAGGAGGCGGTGGATGCTGCTAGAGAACGTGGAATCCTTGAGAAGGAGCCGGTCTGATGAGACTCGATTCTGACGGACGACCGTCGTCTCGCAAGAATCTTATGAAGCTCATGCAGAGACATCAACAAGGGATGAGCCAACGGCAAAAGACCGTCTACATGCAAACTATCCGCAATGCAGTGTTCATGCAGTTTATGTCAGGTGATGATTTCATCAAGGGCGGTGCAGGCATACAGATTCGATATCCACTCGAAGAAGCCCGTATGTCAAAAGATGTGGACGCTACGTTCAACGACAGCGAGGATGCTTTCGAACTCAGATTAGCCAAACGACTCAAAGAGGGGTGGGAAGGATTCACTGGGGAGATTATTTCCAAGGAGCATGGGCCTAGGACGTTGATGCCTGAAGGCTCTCGGATGACTCCCATGCGGGTGAAATTGTACTATCGAGAACAGCCATTCGCCAGCATCGACCTAGAGATAGTGCCCGATTTGAGTGGTTGCGCCTAGGCAGCTGAAGAGCGAATGGATTCTGGACTGAAGATGATGCTTTCTGATCTCGGCTTTCAACATATTGCCAAGCCACGGGTCATGAATGCGACGTCTCAGGTGGCGGAAAAACTTCATGCGATAAGTCGGCCGGGCAGGATCCGAGGGCGTGACCTC
Source organism: Bifidobacterium tibiigranuli (assembly GCF_009371885.1). Lineage (GTDB taxonomy): Bacteria > Actinomycetota > Actinomycetes > Actinomycetales > Bifidobacteriaceae > Bifidobacterium > Bifidobacterium tibiigranuli. The sequence continues at coordinate 45,257 of NZ_QLZA01000005.1, forward strand.
GCAGATATCGCGGTGATTGCTGAGCATGAAGCCATCGATTACGAAGAGTTGCGTCAAGTGGCGAGACGCATTGAGAACGTGCAAGGGCAGCATCTGATACATATGCTCGTTGAAGATGAGCGCGAATCATATCGTGAATCCTTCGAATATACGGACACGCGGAAAACATTTGATGAATGCTGGACGATTACGCAGAGGCTGCTCGAACAGGTCGATGAGCGGCAGAAGGACAAATGGCTGTTATAAAAGACGAGCGGGTGCTTCGAATGGCTGGTGCGTTTCGTGATGCTTCGTCTGCGAGTTGTCTGCGAAACCCGCATATGCGTGACCTACGTGTGGACGAATCGCTTGGCGGGAACACGCCCTAGGGCTGACTGGGAGACGGACTAAGGTGTGGAACTAGAGATCGGGGCGGAGGGCGAAGTGGTGCCGTCAAGTCCCTGAACGTTCCGAGGTATTGGAGATGCATATGGCGGATGCGACGAACGTGACAGCGACGCGCAGGCGGGCAGCGAAACCGCTGCGAGTCGGCTTGGATATCGGGTCGACAACCGTCAAGGCCGTCGTGCTCGATGACAGCGACAGTTTAAGCGATGTGTTGTTCTCCGATTATCGCCGCCATCATGCCAATGTTCGCGCCACTGTTGCGGGCCTGCTGCAGGACATTCGTGCCGAACTCGAGCGCCGCGGCCGGGGCGACGACCTGATTCGCCTGGCGATCACTGGTTCGGGCGGGCTGGGTCTTGCCGACCATATGCATGTGTCCTTCGTACAGGAGGTCATCGCGGAAACGCGGGCCATCGATCAGGAGTATCCGCAGGCTGATGTCATCATCGAGCTGGGCGGCGAGGACGCGAAAATCACGTACCTGAAGCCTACGCCAGAGCAGCGCATGAACGGCTCGTGCGCAGGCGGCACGGGTGCATTCATCGACCAGATGTCGACGCTGCTTGACACTGACGCCTCAGGTCTGAACGAGTTGGCCAAGCAGTACCAGACCTTGTATCCTATTGCCTCACGCTGCGGCGTCTTCGCCAAATCCGATTTGCAGCCGCTCATCAACGACGGTGCAGCGAAGCCTGATCTGGCGGCGTCGATTTTCACCGCTGTAGCGACCCAGACCATCGCCGGGTTGGCTGCAGGGCGCCCGATTCACGGCACCGTAGTATTTCTGGGCGGCCCGCTGTTCTTCATGTCCGAGCTGCGCGAAGCCTTCGGACGTGCGCTTGAGGGCAAGGTCAGCGAATTCGTCACGCCGACCGACGCACACTTGTATGTCGCCTTCGGAGCGGCGCTGCTCGCCGGCGAGGACGATCAGCTCGACCCAAGCCAGCATTTCGAACCGCGAAGCTGCGTCGAAATACTCGACCAACTGGCGGCCCTTGAGAACTTGCCGAGCGATACGCCCACGATGCCGCCGCTCTTCGGCACCGAAGCGGATCGCGAGGATTTCAACGCCCGCCACCATCGCGAGCATGTGCATATCGGCACGCTCGAAGGTGCGCAAGGCCCGCATTTCCTTGGCATTGACGCCGGATCGACCACCATCAAGGCCACGCTGGTCAACGACGACCGCGAAATCGTATGGTCCTCGTATGCGACGAATGACGGCAGCCCGCTGACCGCCGCCGTCGAGATCGTCAAAAAGATTCAGGCCGAGCTGCCTGATAGCGCTTATATCGCCCGCAGCTGCGCCACTGGCTACGGCGAAGGGCTCATCACCACTGGTCTGCATCTGGACGAGGGCGTGGTCGAAACGATGGCGCACTATCGCGGCGCGGAAATGGTGAGTCCGGGCGTCACCGCCGTCATCGACATCGGCGGCCAGGATATGAAATATTTGGCCATCACCGACGGCGTAGTGGATTCCATCGCCGTCAACGAGGCATGCTCCTCCGGCTGTGGCTCGTTCCTGCAGACCTTCGCGCAGTCGATGGGATTGAGCATCGAAGACTTCACGCAGGCCGCACTGCATTCCGACCATCCGGTCGACTTGGGCTCGCGCTGCACGGTATTCATGAACTCCTCCGTCAAGCAGGCGCAGAAGGAAGGCGCGTCGATGGAGAACATCGCCGCCGGACTGTGCTACTCTGTCGTGCGCAACGCGCTGTACAAGGTCATCAAGCTGCGCGACTCCGGCGAACTGGGCGACACCATCGTGGTGCAGGGCGGCACATTCCTGAACGACGCGGTGCTGCGCGCCTTCGAAATGCTCACCGAACGCGAGGTGACCCGGCCGAATATCGCAGGGCTGATGGGTGCGTACGGCGCCGCGCTGACCGCGCGCATGCACTATGTTGATGCGGCCGATGATGATGTCGTTGCACACACAACTCGCCCCGAGCACACGCTTTCATCCATCCTCTCCGGCGAGGCGCTCGACAAGCTGTCGATGACCTCCGAACGCGACGTGTGCAAGCTGTGCCAGAACCGCTGCAAGCTCACGATTACGACCTTCCAGGACGGCTCGCGCTACGTGACCGGCAACCGCTGCGAGCGCGGCGGCGACGCCAAGAAGCAGCGCTCCGACCGGCCGAACTTATATGACTACAAATACAAGCGCTGCTTCGCCTACCGTCGACTCACCGACAAGAAGGCCTATCGCGGCTCCATCGGTATCCCGCGCGTGCTGAACATGTACGAGAACTATCCCTTCTGGTTCACGCTGCTCACTTCGCTCGGCTTCAAAGTCATGATTTCGGGCCGTTCGACCCATGAACTGTTCGAAAGCGGCATCGAATCGATCGCCTCCGAGAACATCTGCTACCCGGCCAAGCTGGTGCACGGGCATATCAAGTGGTTGCTGGGCAAGCACGTCGACACGATTTTCTACCCCTGCGTCTCCTACGAGGAGGAGCTGGTCGAGAACGCCGACAACCATTACAACTGCCCGATCGTGGCCAATTATCCGGTTGTGATCGAGGCGAATATGCCCGAATTGCGCGACTCCGGCGTGCGCTACATGCGCCCTTACTTCAACCTCGCCAACCACGAGCTTATGGTCGATCGCATTCTCGAGGAATTCGCCTGGGCCGATGTCAGCCGCGAGGAAGTCGAGCAGGCCGTCACGTCGGCCTACGCGGAGGACAAGATATTCAAGAATGACGTGCAGACCGAGGGTCTGCGCGCGCTGGCGTATATGAAGGAGCATGACTGCCGGGGCATCGTGCTTGCCGGCCGGCCGTACCACATCGACCCGGAGATCAACCACGGCATCCCCGAAACCATCTGCGCACTAGGCATGGTGGTGCTCTCCGAGGACTCCGTCTGCGAGCTGCACCCGGGCGACGACCTGCGATTGAGCGAGTATTTGAGCGAAGGCGAGGACGACCCGCGCAAGAAGGACGCCGCAGGATTCATCCACTCCGGCGATCGCAAGGTCACCGCGATGCCGCTGCGCGTCACCAACCAGTGGGCCTACCACTCGCGACTGTACTCGGCGGCCAATTTCGTCGCCTCCTATCCGGGGCTTGAGCTGGTGCAGCTCAACTCCTTCGGCTGCGGCATCGACGCCATCACCACCGATCAGGTCAGCGAAATACTTGCTGACAAATCCGACGTGTACACGCAGCTCAAAATCGACGAGGTCAGCAATCTGGGCGCGGCGAAGATCCGCTTGCGCTCGCTCAAGGCCGCCGTCGAAGAGCGCGAGGCGAACAAGACGCATCTCACGCTGCCCGGCAAGCGTGATGAGGCGGCGCTGACCGCCTTGAACGACGACATCGCCCAGGCGCAGGCCAAGGTCAATCAGGCGCAGCAGCAGTTAGAGGCCGCGAAGTCCGCACTGCTCGCCGTACAGAACCAGTATGGCCAAGCCTGCGATGTGGCGCAGTCTGCCACGGCGTCGGCACCGTCGCTCGCATCGGAGCCGAACGAGACGGCAGCATTCCGCAAGACCGGTTCGCAGGCACCTACGCCGGGCCGTCAGATCATGCTTGACGCGGTGATGGCCGCGAACCCCAAGCTCACCGAAGCCATGCGAGCCGCTGCACGCCGGGCGAATGAGACGGCTGCGCAGACCGACGATTCTGCTGCTGACCGTTCCACACCCGCAGCCGCAACCAAATCACCCAGGCACGGCGGCGTTTCAGGTCACAACAATGTTTCAGGTCACAACGCTGCCACGATGTCGCGCTACGCGAACAAGATCCCCTTCGGCAAGTCGATGAAGAAGGACTACACCATCGTGGGCCCGCAGATGAGTCCGGTCCATATGTCATTGCTGGAAGCTGCGATCCGCTCAGGCGGCTACCATTTCGACTTGCTCACAACCGCGAGCCATAAGGATGTCGAACTCGGACTCAAATACGTCAACAATGACGCCTGCTACCCGGCCATCATGGTGGTCGGCCAGCTCGTCGACGCCATCGTGCAGGGCAAATACGATCCCGACAAGGTCGCACTGGCCATCACGCAGACCGGCGGCATGTGCCGCGCGACGAACTATTTCGGCTTGATCCGCAAGGCGCTGGTCGATTCAGGCTATCCGCAGATACCCGTCATCGCGCTGAGCACGCAAGGCATCGAAGACAATCCAGGCTTTAACGTGACTCCCGTGCTCGTGCACCGGGCCATCAAGGCGCTGATCATCGGCGACCTGCTGATGAAGTGCCTGTACCGTGTGCGGCCATACGAGGCTGAGCCGGGCAGCGCGAACAAGCTCTACGAACTTTGGGACGCCATCGCGCGCGAAACCATCGAGCATCACGGGTTCTCGGACACTGCCAAACGCGAATTCGGCAAGCGCTATCTGCCCTATCAGACCCTGCTGAAACAGATCGTGACGAGTTTCGACGCGCTGCCATTGAACCGCAAGCCGCGCAAGCCCCGCGTCGGAGTCGTCGGCGAGATTCTGGTCAAATATCATCCCGATGCCAACAACCACCTGGTCGACGTGATCGAATCGCAGGACTGCGAGGCGGTCGTGCCGGGCATCATGGAGTTCATGACCACCAACCCGTATATCACCGATTGGAAGGAGCACCATCTCGGCATGGGCGGCAATCAGACGCTTTATGCGGTGATGCGCTGGGGTCTGGATCGGTACTTGAATCCCGTGCGCCGGGCGATTGATCTGGCCCATGGCAAATTCAGCCAAGACACGCCGATGCCCGAGCTGGTCGAGATGGCCGGCGAGGTGACCTCGATCGGCGTGCAGGCGGGGGAGGGCTGGCTGCTGACCGCTGAGATCCTCGAACTCATCAAATCCGGCTGCCCCAATGTCGTCTGCGCGCAACCCTTCGCCTGCCTGCCCAACCATGTGACCGGCCGCGGCATGTTCGGCAAGATCCGCCGCCTGCACCCCGAGGCCAACATCGTCTCCATCGACTACGACCCGGGCGCGTCGCAGGCCAACCAGCTCAACCGCATCAAGCTCATGATCGCAGCAGCGAAGAAGAACCATCAGAAGCTGACCTCAGCCGATTGATCGGTCTGATACAGGTAAACTGATGATCTGGTGTTTTTGATCCGCTTCGCCTTGGCCGCACAGCAACTCGCGAAGGCTGACGCCAGTCGCCTTCACTTGTTGTTCCGGCTATGCAGCGTCCCTGAGAGAAAGATTTCGATGACTATGCCAACTGCACCTTCACTGCGCCGCATGGTGCCACGGGACCCGTCCGAGCAGCACCGCGCGTCCAGCCCGCTTGAGCTGTTCTTCGATCTGGTGTTTGTCGTCGCGGTCTCCTTCTCCTCGCAGACCCTGCATCATATGGAGGCGGACGGGCAGCTCGGCGCTGGGGTCCTGGGCTATCTCATGGTCTTCTTCGCGATCTGGTGGGCGTGGATGAACTTCACGTGGTTCGCCACCGCATTCGACACCGACGACTGGCTCTACCGGCTCATGACCATCGTCCAAATGGCCGGTGCGCTGGTGCTCGCGTCCGGCACAGCGCCGGCGATGGAGCGCCACGATTTCACTATCGTCACCATCGGCTACGTCATCATGCGTTTGGCTCTTGTCGCGCAATGGCTGCGGGCCGCCATCAGCAATGCCGGGCTTCCTAGGCTGCGTGCCACGGCTCTGCGCTACGTCGGCGGCGTCACGGTGGTGCAGAGCCTGTGGGTCGCACGCTTGTTCCTGCCTGAGCAGGCTGGCTTCGCCGCCTTCTTCATACTTGTGGCGGGGGAGATCGCTGTGCCCATCTGGGCCGAGTCGCGCACACCCACGACGTGGAACGCGCACCATGTCGCGGAGCGCTACGGGCTGTTCACTTTGATTCTTCTCGGCGAATCAGTCCTCGCCTCGGCCAATTCGATGCTCGCCGCCATCGAGGAAGGCCATGATATTCCCAGCCTTATCGCCATCGCGGTGGCAGGGCTGATCATCGCCGCAGGCATGTGGTGGCTGTACTTCGCTCACGAGCATCACGAGCATTTTTCCGGCCTGCGCTCTTCGCTGTCCTTCGGTTACTTCCATTATGTGATCTTCGCCGCAGCGGGCGCGTTCTCGGCTGGCATCGAAGTCGCCATTGGCAGCGCGGCCGAGCACGGCGCCATCCCGTCTTTCGCAGCCGCCACGCTCACCATTCCCGTCGCGTTGTTCATGATCTGCGTGTGGGCCATAAGCCTGCGGCATGTGCTGCGCCCCGCAGCCTCCGGCGCAGTGCTCGTGGGCGTCGTCATCGTCCTGGCCGCTACGGCCTTGCCTGGCGTGGAATCGGTGCTGGTCTGTGCGGCTGGCATCGTCGTCGCCGTAATTGCCACTGAAATCCACCGTCACCATGAGGTCAACGCCTAGCTTCGTTATCGATTTTTCGTATAGCGTGACGCCCATGTCTCGCAGGTTGGGCGGATACGATGGCGCACATGAATACACCACGCATCAGCTACGCGCATCTTGTCACGACGGTCAACCCCAGGCATGTCGCGAGCCTGCTGCAATTCTTCGAGCACGGTGCCAAGCCGGAGCGCAAGGACGGCTACGGCGTCGAGATCGAACACCTGCCGGTGCGCAACGGCACCGACAACGCGGTGAACTATTACGAGCCCAACGGCATCGAGACGCTGCTGAACCGTCTGCGGCCGTACTACGACGCCGACGAGGAATGCTGGGAGAACGGCCGATTGGTGGGTCTGGGGCGCGCGGGCATCAGCATTTCGCTGGAACCGGGCGGGCAGGTCGAATGCTCGATCGGTGTGCTGCGCCGGCCCGAAGAGCTGCTCACCACATACGGGCTGTTCCGTAGGCAGATCGATCCCATTCTCGACGAGCTGGGCTTCCGGCTGGTCAATTACGGCTATCAGCCCAAAACCAGCTACGCTGACGTGCCGGTGAATCCGAAAAGCCGCTACGATGCGATGACTGAATACTTGGGCCGCGTTGGCAAGTTCGGCCCGTGCATGATGCGCTGCTCGGCCTCGACCCAGGTCAGCATCGACTATCAGAGCGAGTATGATGCCATCGAGAAGCTGCGCATCGGCACTGCCGTCGGCCCGATTCTGGCGTGGTTCTTCCGCAACACGCCGTATTTTGAAGGCCGGACGAATCCCTACCCACTGCTGCGCCAGCTGATGTGGGACGCGCTGGATCCGCAGCGCACCGGTCTCATCCCCGGGTTGTACGACCCGCGTTTCGGCTGGGAGGACTACGCGGTGGACGTGCTTTCCACGCCGCTCATGTTCGCCGACCTGACCCATACGCCGGAGGCACAGGGCCTGCCCGACGCGCAGAAGCACCGGGTCGCCTTCCGTGACAACGCTGGCGAGATATACCCCGACCGCGAGCTCAATGCGTACGAGATCAATCACGTGCTCTCCACGCATTTCAACGATGTGCGGCTCAAGAACTTCATCGAGCTGCGGCACTGGGATTCGCTGCCCATCGACCGAGCCGAGCGGCTCACGGAGATCGTCGGCTCGCTGTTCTACGACGACGCGAACCGCGAACGACTCGAATCGTACTTCGATGGCATCAATGAATTCGATGTCATCGCGGCCAAAACCGGTCTGCAGGCCCACGGCGCGCAAAGCACGCCATACGGCCAGCCCTTGGAATTCTGGCAGGAGTTCCTTGGCCTTGAAGGTTTGCTTGCAGACGAGCCCGGCGATCCGAAGCACCCCGACGTATTCCAGGCGTAGGATGGCGCGTCGGCGTCGGTGCCAGCGTATCCACAGTTGCAATCAGTCACGGTCAGTCATGACCACAGTCATCGAATACGGACCATCGAATACCGCTGGACATGGCCAGTGCGCTATCTTCCGATACCAAGTAGTATGCCCGAGCGACGGCCGGCGACGCTCAAGCCTGAGGAATAGCTGAAGGCAAATATCCATCCGTCAGAGGATGATGTTCACAGTTGAATATCGCTCTGGCTGCGGCCCAATTCTCGCCGTGATCCCGGCTGAACCGGATTGCTCACAGGCAGGTCATCCCCAGTTCCAGGCGTGTGACAGTCGATGCGCAGCGTCATCGATGAGAGGCAAGGAGACGGCTAGGTGGCACAGACAGTGACGGCGAAGCAAGCGCAGCAAACCCAGGAGTTGGAACGATCACAGCAGCAGTCGCAGCGGCCGCAGCATCTGATTCGCACCCTGCTTGGCAGCCTGCGCGAATACCGTAAGCACAGTTTGCTTGGCCCCTTGTTCGTGGTTGTCGAAGGCATCCTTGAGATTCTCATTCCGACGCTGATGGCGCTGCTCATCGACGAAGGCATCACTGCCGGCTCCATGCCCGCCATCTGGCGCTTCGGTCTGATTCTGGTGGCTTGCTCTGCGGTCTCGCTGTTTTCGGGGTATATGTCCGGCAGGTACGCGGCGATCGCCTCGGCGGGCTTCGCGAAGAACATCCGAGCGGATCTGTTCGCGAAAGTGCAGTCCTTCAGCTTCAGCAACATCGACCGCTTCTCGACCGGCTCGATTATCACCCGGCTCACCACCGACGTGACGAATCTGCAGAACGCCTATCAGATGGTGGTGCGGCTGGGCGTGCGCGCGCCGGTGATGATCATCATCGCATGGATCTTCACCTTCCGCATCAATGTCAGGATCTCAATGGTGTTCCTCGCCACCATACCGATTCTCGCGGTGGTGGCCATCGGCCTGGTGTTGGTGGTCCACCCGATCTTCGAGCGCGTGTTCCACACCTACGACCGGCTGAACAACGTGGTCGACGAGAACATCCAAGGCATTCGCGTGGTCAAGTCGTACAACCGCGAAGACCATGAGATGGGCAAATTCGGCAGGATCTCGCAGCTGATCTTCAAGGATTTCAGCCTTGCGGACAAGATTCTGAGCTTCAGCATGCCCGCCATGCAGCTGTGCATGTACGTGCTGATGATCATGATTTCCTGGATCGGCGCACAGCAGATCGTGGCCTCAGGCAACAATTCCGCGCTCGGCCTGACCACGGGCGATCTCACCGCGCTGGTGACCTACGCGATGCAGATCCTCATGTCGATTATGATGCTCACGATGGTGTTCGTCATGGTCATCATCTCCCAATCCTCCGCAGAGCGCATCAGCGAAGTCATCAACGAGGAGAGCACGGTGCGCGACCCCGCGTCTCCTGCCGGAAGCGTCGCCGACGGCTCGATCGACTTCGACCATGTGATGTTTCGCTATTCCAGCGTTTCCGAGAAACCGGTGCTGAACGACATCAGCCTCACGATCGCCTCCGGGCAAACGGTCGGCATCGTGGGCGGCACGGGTTCATCGAAATCGAGCCTCGTGCAGCTGATTCCACGGCTTTACGACGTGACGGGCGGTTCGCTCAAAGTCGGCGGGCGCGATGTACGCGAATATTCGCTGGAAGCGCTGCGCGACCAGGTGGCTATGGTCCTGCAGAAGAACGTGCTGTTCAGCGGGACCATCGCCCAGAATCTGCGCTGGGGCAACCCCAACGCCACCGACGAGGAGCTGGTTCACGCCTGCCAACTCGCGCAGGCGGATGGCTTCATCAACGAATTCCCGGACAAATACGATACCTACATCGAACAGGGCGGCTCAAATGTCTCCGGTGGGCAGCGGCAGCGGCTGTGCATCGCGAGGGCGCTGCTCAAGCATCCGAAGATTCTGATTCTCGACGATTCCACCAGCGCGGTGGACACCAAGACGGACCAGCTGATTCGCAATGCCATGCACAGCGAGATTCCTGACACCACGAAGATCATCATCGCCCAGCGCGTGGCCTCCGTGCAGGAGTCCGATCTGATCGTGGTGCTTGAGGCGGGCGAGATCCTTGCGATCGGAACGCATGACGAACTGCTCGAAAGCTGCGAGGAGTACCGTTCCATCTACGAATCACAGACCAAGAACCGTGCGGCCGAGCCTGCACAGGTGGCCACCGAGCAATTCACCGCTGGGCAATTCACTATTGAGGAAGTAGGTGCACGATGAGCGAATCCACCTCATCCACAGACCGCAAACCTGTCTCGCGCCGTGCGAACATGAAGACCGTCAAGCGCATTTTCGGCTACATCTTCCATTACCGCTGGCGCGTCATCGCCATCGTAGTGTGCATTCTTGTCGGTTCCGCGGCGCAGGCAGGGTCCGCCCTGTTCCTGCAGTCGCTGATCGACTCGTACATTCTTCCCCTGGTCGGCGAATCCAACCCGGACTGGGGACCGTTGATCCGTGCGCTGACCGTGATGGCGATGCTCTATGCCGTTGGCACGCTTGGCACCTGGCTGTGGAGCTGGCTGGTCGTCAAAGTGGAGCAGGGCACGCTCAAAACCATTCGCGATCAGATGTTCGCCCACCAGCAGCAGTTGCCGATTCGCTTCTTCGACACCCATGAGCACGGCGACGTCATGAGCCGCTACACCAACGACACCGACACCCTGCGCCAGGCGATCTCGCAGTCCTTCCCGCAGATGTTCTCATCCGCCGTCTCGGCCTTGGCGGCGTTGCTCGCCATGCTGTGGCTGTCCGTGCCGTTCACCGTGTTCACCATTGTGTTCACTGCGCTGCTGATTGTGGTGATCCGTGTGCTGGTCGGGCGAAGCGGGCTGTATTTCGTGCGCCAGCAGCGTTCATTGGGCGCGGTCAACGGCTTCGTCGAGGAGTCCGTGAACGGGCTGAAGGTCATCAAGGTCTTTAACCATGAGCGCTCCACCGCGCACACCTTCAACGCAAAGAACGAAGAGCTGTTCAACGCGTCGGCCGCCGCCAACACCTACGGCAACATCCTCATGCCGATCGTCGGCAATATGGGTTATCTGCTCTACGTGCTGCTGGCGATCGTCGGAGGCATCACCGCCATCGCAGGCTGGCCGAACCTGGGGCTCACCGGTCCGAGCGCGTTCACGCTGGGCACCATCATCTCGGTGCTCACGCTGTCGAGGGCGTTCATCAATCCGATCGGCCAGGTCTCCATGCAGTTCAACATGGTCATGATGGCGCTCGCCGGCGCTTCGCGCATTTTCGCGCTGATGGACGAGCCAGTCGAAGGCGACGACGGCACGGTGCGCCTCGTGCGCGTCGAACTCGGCGAGGATGGCCGCACGATGACCGAAGTCGACCACGAAAGCAAGCACTGGGCCTGGAAGCGCGCCGCGGACGATGATGGCACGCGCTCGCTGGCTGCTGCAGTCAAGCTGCAAGGCTCGGCTCGCGAAGTGGCGCTGAAAGCCAAGGAGGGCGCTATTACTTCGCCCGACGGCCAGTACACGCTGCTGCGCGGCGATGTGCGCTTCACCGATGTCACCTTCGGCTATGATCCGAGCAAGCCGGTGCTGCACGACATCACATGGTTCGCCGAGCCGGGCCAGAAGATCGCGCTGGTAGGTGCCACTGGTGCTGGAAAAACTACCGTGACCAACCTCATCAACCGGTTCTACGACATCCAGGAGGGGCAGATCCTCTACGACGGCATTGATGTGAAAAACATCCGCAAGCCCGATCTGCGCAGCTCGCTGGGCATCGTATTGCAGGACGTGAACCTCTTCACCGGCACGGTCATGGACAACATCCGCTACGGCCGGCTCGACGCCAGCGACGAGGAATGCATCGCCGCCGCGAAGCTGACCAACGCGGACGGCTTCATCCGCATGCTGCCCAAGGGCTACCAGACCGTGTTGGAAGGCGACGGATCGGGTCTGTCGCAAGGCCAGCGTCAGCTGATTTCCATCGCGCGAGCAGCCGCCGCAGACCCGCCCGCCATGATCCTGGACGAGGCCACATCCTCCATCGATACCCGCACCGAGGAAGTCGTGCAGGCCGGCATGGACGCGCTGATGAACGGCCGCACCGTGTTCGTCATCGCGCACCGGCTTTCCACCGTGCGCAACTCCGACGTGATCATGGTGCTCGATCACGGACGCATCATCGAGCGCGGTTCGCATGAGGAATTGATTGCGAAGAAGGGGGAATACTATCAACTGTATACGGGTGCGGTGGAGTTGGAATAGGGGGAGTAAAGGAGAAATAGGACTTGCTTTTGGCAAGCGTTTTCTTTTTCCTCGGGCCTTTGGCAGGCCCTCGGCGTCGCCTATGAGCTGACGGTGCCGTTGGCACCGTCCTTCGCGACCTTAGCGGTCGCTCACTTCGCCTACGGACAATCCACAGGATTGTCCGCTTAACGGCTCAGCACAGGGCTTCTCATTTGACGGCTCCGCGGCTCCGCAGCTCCGCGTAACCAATCTAGTGCGTTGATGACGTCGATGCCGTCAACCGTGCCGAGTCCAAGTGTGTCCAACGTCAGTATCATGCGGTTGCCGGACTGGTCGCGCAGCCGCGACAGCGGCTCGAATTCACGCTGTCGCGTCGCCGGATCCATGATGCTAGCGCTGACTTGGATGAACAGCCGCTCACGGGTGAGGTCGTCGCGCACGCGAGCGGCGACGAAATCGATTTCAAGATTATCGATTTTACCAACCTGCACCTCATAGCCGCGTATCTTCAATTCATTGAAGATGACGTTTTCCAGCAGGAATCCGAAGTCGCCGGATGGGTATCCAAGCAGCATGTTCTTGATGCCGAGATCGGTGGGGTAATACTTGTTCAGCCCTTGCAGATAGTCGCCGCCTTTTATGTTGATGCGTGGTGCGCGATAGAACAGAAACGCGTCCAGCAAGCCGGATATGTACCGTTCGATGGTCTCGTTGGCAGTGGGCCGTCGTGCGCTTTTGAGTCGATGCTCGATGTTGGTGATGGACGTCGGCGAGCCTGAGGTGTCAGCAAGATAGCATGCTACATCGTTGAACACCATAGGATTGCGGATCTGCAGATACTGAGAGATGTCGCGCACCAGAATAGTGTCATAGATGCCTGAGAGCACGGTGTGTGCCAACGGCTGGTCAGTGCCTTGATCGACGACCGGCGGCAACCCTCCATACCGGGTATACCGTTCGAATGCGATGGTTTGATTGCTCTCTTCTGTGTAATGCATGAATTCGTCGAATGACAGGGGAAATACATTGATTTCGATGTGACGACCTGACAGCAGCGTCGCCAGTTGGCTGGACAGCAGATGCGCGTTGGAGCCGGTCAGATAAATGTCAACGTTCTTGTCGACATGCAGCGCGTTGACGGCTCTCTCCCATTTCGGCACGATCTGGACTTCATCGAGCAGCAGATAGTGACGCTCGCCATTGTGGATGCGAGACGCGATGTGCTGATAGAGCCGTGTTGCGTCGAATCCGTTGTACTGGAACGATTCGAGGTTGATGTCGATGATATGGTCGTCCGGGATTTCGTGCGACGTGAGGTATTGGCGGAGAAGAGCGAGCAAGGATGATTTGCCGCATCGGCGCATGCCGGTGACGACTTTGATCAGCCCATTATCCTTCGCCGCGAGCAGCTTATTCAGGTATAGGGGTCTCGCCTTAAGTTCCATCGCTTTTCACCTTTTACTAGTATGATAGTAAAAGTATATCAAATTAACCAACTTTTACTAGTATAACCTGAAAAGTATGGTTTATTCGAAGACTTTTGCAACTATGCTAGTAAAAGTCTGTTTGCTTGAGTCTTCCCATGCCCTCCAGCCTTTTGCCTATGCGGGCATGGGCTGGTCTAGAATTTTGTGTGTGCCACGTTGTTAGGTAAATGTTGTTATCACGGTCACCAGTAGGAAGTAATCAGCATGAAGAAACTTATCCTCGATCTTGATACCGGAGTGGATGATGCGCTCGCGATATCCTATGCACTGGGCAGTCCGGAAGTCGAGCTGATCGGCATCACCGGCACGTACGGCAACGTCCAGGTCGAGCAGGGCGTGCGCAATTCGCTCGCCATCACCGACCTGTTGGGCCATCCGGAAGTCAAGGTCTACCAAGGCCTGCCGCGCGCCAGCACCAAGGATTCCTTTGCGGTGGGCAAGGTCTCCGCCTTCATTCACGGACAGAACGGCATCGGCGAGGTGACCATCCCCGATTCGAAGCGTGAGGTGGAAAGCGAGCCGGCCGTCGACTTCATCATCGACGCGGTCAAAACCTACGGCAAGGACCTCATCTACGTACCGACCGGCCCGATGACCAATATCGCGGCGGCATTGCGCAAGGCACCGGAAATTAAGGACCAGATCGGCGGCATCGTGCTCATGGGCGGCGCGCTGACCATATGCGGCAATGTGAACGCCTGGACCGAGGCCAATATCTCCCAGGATCCAGAGGCCGCGGATTATCTCTTCCGCTCCGGAACCCCGACGACCATGATTGGTCTCGACGTGACGCTGCAGACGCTGCTGACGTACAAGGAAACCCAACGTTGGCGTGACTTGGGCACCAAGGCCGGCGCGTTCCTCGCCGATATGACCGACTATTACATCAAGGCGTATGAAACCACCGATCCCCTTCGCGGCGGCTGCGGCCTGCACGACCCGCTGGCGGTCGGCGTGGCCGTGGACCCGACGCTGGTGACCACGCTGCCGATCAACATGAAGGTCGACGTGGAAGGCCCCACGCGCGGCCGTACCATCGGCGACAATGACCGGCTGAGCGACCCAGTCAAGACGGTGAACGTGGCAATTGGCGTCGATGTGGAGCGCTTCCTCAACGAGTTCATGACTCGGATTACCGCGCTTGCACAGCAGGCGGGCTAAGTAGCTGTCGCAATCACAAATCAGAGACCACAAGGCAGAACAATACGAATCGGCGAGACATAAAGGACTACTTATCATGACAGATACCGCGACAACGACCGGTGCACAGGCTGCGGACGATGTGGACGAGGCGACCAATAAGATGGCCATCGGCGCGCTCATCCCGCTGCTGATAACCTTCATTCTGGGCACCCTGTGCCTGCAAGGCTTCGATTTGGTGTTCCAGCAGGTGGGCGTCGCCGTGGGAGCGCCTGAGCACGCATCCCTGATAACCGCCCTGCCCAGCATCGTGTTGGGCATCGTATGCTTCATCTACGGCTCTCTGGGCGACTTCGTGTCGTTGCGCAAAATGGTGACTGTCGGGCTAGTGACGCTGCTGGTCGGCTCGCTGTTCGGATTCATCGCCAACTACTTCTTTCAGGCGAATCTGTGGACCGTGATAACCGCGCGCGTGTTGCAGACCGCCGGCGAGCAGGTGGCAGGCTCGGCCTATCTGGTCGTGGCCACCAAATACCTCAGGAACTCGCTCAAGGTGATCTTCTTCGGGCTGTTCACCGCCGGATACCAGCTGTCCGCAGCCATCGGCGTATTCGCGGCGGGCCTGCTCAGCTCGCTTAGCTGGCAGTTCCTGTTCCTCATCCCTTCGGTCACGATTCTCTTCCTGCCGCTGTTGCTGAAGAATCTGCCGGCGAAGAACGGCAATGGTAAAAAGGTCGATATCTTCGGATTCACGATTTTCGGCCTGGGGACGGCGTTCCTGACCCTCTTCTTCTCCTATATGAACTGGTGGCTGCTGCTGGTATCCGTCGTGCTGTTCGTCGGTTTCGGCCTGTATATCGATAGGGCGAAGAGCCCCTTCGTCACGCCGGCATTCTTCCGCAACGTGCGCTGGATCATGGCGATATCGCTGATCGCGCTGTTCTACTTCGTGAACTACTGCATTTCGCCGTTCTTCAACGCGATCGGCCACGATGTATACGGCATGAGCACCATTCAGGTATCTGACTACGTCGTGTGGGCCTTTGTTGTAGCCACGGCCGTCGGTACCTCCTCCGGCGTGATCGTCGGCAAGATTGGCCGCCAGCATGCCATTATCACGGCCGGCTGCCTGATGACGCTTGGCTTCGTCGGCTCTGCGCTGCTCGTCAAATCCGGATTCCTGGTGCTGACCCTGATGGCGTGCGTGTTCTACGCCGGCGTCGGACTGATGTACTCGCCGCTGATTTCCACGGTGCTCGGCACCCTGCCGAAGTCCGAATCCGGCCGCGGCGTAGGTATGAACGATCTGATTATGAACGTCACCGGTTCCATCGGCATCGCGATTTTCGGCGGTCTGATGGGAGCCAAGGCGATGTCGGGCAGCAGCCTCGTCGGCGCGACCGGCGCGGCGGCCAGCTACTCGAACCTGCTGCTTGTGGGCGGCGGCGTGCTCGCGCTTGGCGTTGTGGCCTACCTGGTCTTCCGCAAGAAAATCTACAGCGACGCGGCGTGATGCTCGCATAGGCATAGGCATAGGCATAGGCGCTGCGCTGCACGCTGTATGCGCACATATGAAAGGATAGTCAACATGACCGATTCCATCCTTGCGGCGCTGAGCCGCATCCATGGCACCGTATCCGTCGTCGGTTCGATGAACGCGGATTACACGGTCACCACCGAGCGTTTGCCCGGACCGGGGGAGACTGTGAACGGCGGACCGTTGCAGATTCTTCCCGGCGGCAAATCCGGCAATCAGGCCGCCGCTGCGGCGCGTATCGGCGCTGAGGTGCAACTGTTCGGCGCGGTCGGCGACGATGCCAATGCCGACTTCCTGCTCGGCAAGCTTGGTGACGCCGGTGTCGATACGGCGAATGTGCTGCGTGTCGAAGGCCCCAGCGGCACTACGGTGATCACCGTGGACGCTCACGGCGAGAACACCATCGTGTACTCGCCCGGGTCGAATGCGCAGGTCAGCGTGGAGTACATCGAATCGATGTGCGAACGGCTGATTGCTTCTGGCGTGCTGGGCCTGTGCTTGGAAAGCCCCATTGAGACGGTGACTGCCGCCGCCAGAATCTGCCACGAGGCCGGCGTGAAGGTACTGGTCAACAACTCGCCATTCATGGCTGTTTTGCCGCAGGAGTTGATTGCGCTCTGCGACATTCTGCTCGTCAATGAACACGAAATGGCGCAGATGCTGGGCATCGCCGAACCGGACCACGACGATTGGAGCGCTTTCGATTGGCATGCGGCGCTGGAACAGCTGCGGGAGCTCGGATTCGAGCAGACGATTGTGACGCTTGGTGGTGACGGCTCGGTGGTCTTGGATGCGACCGCTGATGATGTGATTCCTATTGCGCCAGTTGCCGTCACTCCCGTGGACACCACCGGCTGCGGTGACGCCTTCATGGGCACCGTGCTCGCGGGTCTCGCCTCCGGCTTTGCGCTGTGCGAGGCGGCTCAGCTCGCCTCCTTCGTCTCCGCCTACGCGGCGACTGGACTTGGCGCGCAGGCCTCGTACGGCACCACCGCTCAGATCAAAGAGCGTTTCGCCAGGCGGTAGCTTTTTTCGACTCCTTCGCATGGCACGGAGTCTAAAAGATTATTGCCGTGCCCTGGGAACCTGTGTAGGCATCTACAGCAGAAGGAAGGCGATATGGACAAAATGAACGAGTTCCAAGTCGAATTGCCTGATGGCAGCATGATGCCTCGGCTCGGTATGGGCACGTGGTATCTGGGGGAGGGGCGACGGCCGCAGACTGAAGAGATTGAGGCGCTTCGCACGGGTCTGGATGCCGGAATGCGACTCATTGACACTGCGGAGATGTACGGCGAGGGCGAGGCTGAGCGACTGGTCGGCAAGACCATCGCAGGATACCGGCGCGAAGATCTCTATTTGGTCTCCAAGGTGTATCCGCATAATGCGGGGCGCAGCCATCTGCGTGAGAGTCTGGAGGCGAGTCTGGACAGGCTCGGCACGGATTACCTTGATATGTATCTGCTGCACTGGCGCGGTTCCGTGCCGCTGGCCGAAACTGTGGCCTGCATGCAGGACGCCGTGGATGCAGGACTGATTCGTCGTTGGGGCGTTTCGAATTTCAACCTGGCTGATATGCGTGAGCTGCTGTCGCTCGATGGCGGCGCGAACTGTTGCGCGAATCAAGTGCTCTACCATCTGGGTTCGCGTGGCATCGAGGTGGATCTGATGCCGTGGCTTGCCGAACGACATATCCCGATTATGGCGTACTGCCCGCTCGCTCAGGCCGGGGGACTGCAGCGCGGTCTTATCGACAGCGCGGCCGTACGCAACGTTGCGCAGTCGCACGGTTTCACGCCGATGCAGGTGCTGCTGGCGTTTGTGCTGCACCAACCGAACGCTATTGCGATTCCGCGCAGCGGCAGCCGGGAGCACACCTTGGAAAACGCGGCTGTGCTGCAAAACCCGTTCACTGACGAGGAGTTCGAGGAACTCAGCCGCGCATTCCCCGCGCCGAACCATCCGGTTCCGCTTGATATGGAATAGCGTGATCATGTGTGATTGCAGCGGCTGGCGAACAGGAGCGGCGGGCTGCTCTCAGATCAGTGCTATTATGTCGACATGTATGGCGTTGATCCGTTATCAGCGGGGAGTCTTCGGAAGAACGATTGCGGTCGTTCGGTCTGCCTTGATTGCGACTCATCGGGCTGGCTGTACGACAGCGATTCAGTAGAACCGACGGGTTCGGCCCGACATAGCCGGATCGAGCGGCCGCGCACGGGCCTCGCGAATATAGCGAGACGGACATGCGGCAAGCGAGGTGGTACCGCGGTGGCGGCTGCCGACAGGTTGGATGTGCACGTTGAACAACGTGCGTTTCAGCGGTTTCGGCATCCTCTGTCGTCCTCGGGTTGTGTATGACGGACCTGCCAAACGAGGAGAACTGCGGTGAGTGAAACCACCAATTCCAATGCCGAATCCCAGCATGTGTATCCCAAGGCCGCTGTGGGCGAGCAGAGCGCGCATGTCGCGCCGAACCCAAGCTTCCCGGATCTCGAAGTGTCGGTGCTCGACTACTGGGACAAGGACGATACCTTCAACAAGTCCGTCGAACGCAACCCTTCCGGCGACCATAGCCAGAACGAGTTCGTCTTCTTCGACGGCCCGCCTTTCGCCAACGGCCTGCCGCATTACGGCCACCTGCTCACCGGGTATGCCAAGGATGTGATTCCGCGCTACCAGACCATGAAGGGCCGTCGCGTCAACCGCGTCTTCGGCTGGGACACGCACGGCCTGCCTGCGGAGCTTGAGGCGCAGAAGGAACTGGGCATCGAATCGGTCGACCAGATCGAGCGGATGGGCATCGAGAAGTTCAATGACGCCTGCCGCGCGTCGGTGCTCAAGTACACCGGCGAATGGCAGGATTATGTGCATCGTCAGGCGCGCTGGGTCGATTTCGAGCACGGCTACAAGACACTCGACATCCCGTACATGGAATCGGTGATGTGGGCTTTCAAGCAGCTCTACGAGAAGGGCTTGGCGTATCAGGGTTATCGCGTGCTGCCCTACTGCCCCAAGGATCAGACGCCGCTGTCCGCGCACGAGCTGCGCATGGACGCCGACGTGTATCAGGATCGCCAGGACACCACCGTTTCGGTCGCCGTCAAGCTGCGCGACGAAGAGGACGCCTACGCGGTCTTCTGGACGACCACGCCGTGGACCGTGCCGACCAACTTCGCCATCGTTGTGGGCGCTGACATCGATTATGTCGAGGTCAAGCCCGCGACCGGCAAGTTCGCGGGCAAGAAGTTCTATCTCGGCAAGCCGCTGCTCGCCTCCTACGCCAAGGAACTGGGGGAGGACTACGAAGTCGTGCGCGAGCTCAAGGGGTCCGACATGGTCGGCTGGCGCTACTGGCCGGTTTTCCCGTATTTCGCGGGCGACAAGGCTACGTCCGAGGGCGGCACTCCCGGCCCGAACGCCTATCAGATCCTGCTGGCGGATTACGTCGATACCGTCGAGGGCACCGGCCTGGTGCATCAGGCGCCTTACGGCGAGGACGATATGAACACGCTGACCAAGTACGGCATCGTGTCGACCGACGTGCTCGATGGAGGCTGCAAATTCACCAGCGCCTGCCCGGATTACGAGGGGCTGTACGTGTTCGACGCCAACCTGCCGATCCTGCGTAATCTGCGCGCCGGCGACGGCCCGCTCGCGCAGATCCCGGCCGAGCATCGCGCATTGCTCTTCCAGGAGAAGAGCTACGTGCACTCCTACCCGCACTGCTGGCGTTGCGGCACGCCGCTGATCTACAAGCCGGTCTCCTCATGGTTCGTTTCGGTCACCAAGTTCAAGGACCGGCTGCTGGCGCACAATCAGGAGATCAACTGGATCCCTGAGAACGTCAAGGAAGGCCAGTTCGGCAAATGGCTGGCGAACGCGCGCGACTGGTCGATCAGCCGCAATCGCTTCTGGGGTTCGCCCATTCCGGTGTGGGTCTCCGATGATCCGAAGTACCCGCGCGTCGACGTGTACGGTTCTTTGGACGAGCTCAAGCGCGATTTCGGCGATTACCCGCGTGGCCGCGACGGCGAGATCAACATGCACCGGCCCTTCATCGACGAGCTGGCGCGCGTCAACCCCGATGATCCTACGGGCAAGTCGCATATGCACCGCATCAGCGATGTGCTGGATTGCTGGTTCGAGTCCGGCTCGATGTCCTTCGCGCAGTTCCATTATCCCTTCGAGAACAAGGAATACTTCGAGCAGCACTTCCCGGCCGATTACATCGTGGAATACATCGGCCAGACGCGCGGCTGGTTCTACCTGCTGCATGTGATGGCGACGGGCCTGTTCGATAGCTCGGCGTTCGAGAACGTGATCTGCCACGGCATCGTGCTCGGCAGCGACGGCCAGAAGATGAGCAAGCATCTGCACAACTACCCGGACGTGAACGGCGTGTTCAACGACTATGGCTCCGACGCGATGCGCTGGTTCCTCATGAGCTCGCCGATCCTGCGCGGCGGCAACCTCATCGTCACCGCCGATGGCATCCGCAACACGGTGCGCCAGGCCATGCTGCCGATCTGGAGCTCGTACTACTTCTTCACCCTGTACGCGAACGCCGCCAATCATGGGGCGGGCTTCGATGCACGGCTGCTGCGCTCTGACGAAGTGGCCGGGCTGCCGGCGATGGACCGCTATCTGCTCGCCCGCACGCGCATGCTGGTCGAGCGTGCGCAGCAGGCGCTGGACGATTTCGCCATCTCCGATGCCTATGCTGCGGCGTCCGATTTCATTGATGTGCTGACGAACTGGTACATCCGCAACACGCGCGACCGCTTCTGGAACGAAGATGCGGACGCGTTCAACACGCTTTACACCGTGCTGGAAACCTTCATGCGCGTGCTTGCGCCGCTCGCCCCGATGGAAGCCGAAGCCGTGTGGCGCGGGCTGACCGGCGGCGAGTCGGTGCATCTGGCGGACTGGCCGTTCATCAATGACGCGCAGTCCGGCGAGGACACTGAGCTGGGGCAGGTTCTGGTTGCCGACCCGCAGCTGGTCGCCGCGATGGAGAAGGTCCGCGAGATCGTCTCCGCCACGCTTTCCGTGCGCAAGGCGGAGCGGATTCGCGTGCGCCAGCCGCTGGGGCGGCTTACGGTTCTGGTCGACGACCCGAACGGCGCCGCTGGCTACGCGGATGTGCTCAAGTCCGAGCTCAACGTCAAGGATATCGAGTTCTCCACCATTGAGGATGCGCCCAAGCACGGCCTCAAGGTCATCAACGATCTGAAGGTCAACGCCCGCGCGGCCGGCCCAAGGCTCGGCAAGCAGGTGCAGTTCGCCATCAAGGCCTCCAAGTCCGGCGCATGGCATGTGGACTCGGCTACGGGCGCGCCAGTCGTGCAGACCCCGTCCGGTGATTTGGCGCTGGTCGAGGGGGAGTACGAACTCATCAACCAGGTCGAGGAAAGCGATGCCGCGGCTGGCGCCGCAGCCGGCGCCGTATCATCCGTGTTGCCGACCGGCGGCTTCGTGATCCTCGACACCGCGCTGAACGCCGACCTGCTCGCCGAAGGCTACGCCCGCGACGCCATCCGCACCGTCCAGGACGCCCGCAAGGACGCCGGCCTGGATATCGCCGACCGCATTGCTCTGCGCCTGACTGTGCCAGCTGCCGACGCCCCTAAGGTCGAACAGTTCCGCAAGTTGATCGCCGCCGAGACGCTGGCCACGAGTTTGGATATGGTAGCGGATGATGGGGTGGAGGAGCTGGGTGTGGCGGTAGAGAAGGCGTGAGACCTTAACAGTCTGCGCATCTTAGCATGATGTAATTGGTAAGGATTGTGGAGTGTATTTGTGGTGACGCTCTACAATCCATAGGTTACTAACTAATGCTGTAGCAGGTCCTCAGCAGTAAACTCAAATACAATCGAGAACTTCGTTATATCGAAACGAAAAGATCCGTAAACCTCAAGGTCCACACATGTTCTACAACAACATTTATTATGACAGCCAAGGGAGGATCCAACAGGCGTGCGATTGCGATAACACGACTCCGATAGCTGATTATCAAGTACTTCAACAAGGGCGAAACGTCAATTAGTTACAGGCGAAATCCAGTTTTCCTATGAAAATTTCTGATGTGGATTGCCTGCCTTACACGTACCAATGCGAATAGAACGCTGAACTTGCTCGCTGACCGGGACGTGTTGGTCGAGACTACCGGCGGGCGCAGGAACCGGGTATGGGAGCATAAGGGAATTCTGTCCGTGTTAGCTGATTACGCGTAAAAGAACCGTAGGCAATGAACATGATGCAGGCGTATCCTATTGGGGAGCCCACGGGGCTGTCCAAGCAAGCCCTGTCGATTTGGGCCAAGACGGCGGGCTATAGGCGTGAAGATGCCGACGATGACAGTTATCTGCTGCTCTGGCAGCATATGGAGGACACCGGTGCGGTGTCATCCTGGGTATGGAATGAGTTCCTTCCTGAGGATGTCAAGTCGTTGCTGGCGGAAGATATCGGCGACGAGGTTGCTGCTGAATACCTGTACTGTTTCATAGCCATGGTTCATGATGTCGGCAAGGTGTCACCGGCTTTTGCTGTGCAGGACGACGATGGTGCCGACCGCATCCGGCAGACGGGGCTACGGCTCAGCAGAGATGTCGCCCATGACCCGAAGCGCTCAGGTTATCGGCATGAACTCGTTGGATTCACGACAATTCTCGCTTGGTTCAAGACCCAAGATTTTCCCGCGGATCGCGGATCCTTTGCCTATGGGCTGGCAAGCGTCGTCATGGGGCATCATGGATCCTCGGCTAACGACAAAACGCAAACCTTGCTTGAATCCGCTTTTGCGGACATGTTTCTCGGTGACAAGCACTGGTCTGATATTCGTATGGAATTGCTGGACTGGGGCGCTGAGACCACCGGATTCTCGCAATGCGTGGACACGCTGCAATCCAGGCCGCTTCGCCGCAGGACGCAGATTCTGCTGACGGCATTGGTGATCATCGCTGATTGGATCGCAAGCGACAAGTACCTGTTTCCTCTCAACGACGATTCAGGGATTGCTATAGCGCGGTTCGACGCCGCAGCTCGCGCTCGCAAAGCGTGGCGACGCCTTGATCTGCCCCGCCCGTGGAAAGTCAATGATGCCGGGCAAACGCCCGATGAACTTTTCGCCCGGCAGTTCGCCATACCCGGCGCACAGCTCAGACCGGTGCAGCGTGCTGCGGTCGATGCCGCACAGCGCATGGAAAAGCCCGGTCTGCTGATTGTCGAAGCCAATATGGGCGAAGGCAAAACCGAAGCAGCATTGCTGGCCGCTGAAATATTGGCTGGGAAGTTCCATTGCGGCGGCATATATTACGCATTGCCCAGTCAGGCGACCGCCAACGCGATGTTCACGCGCATTCTCGACTGGATTGGTCATTTGCCGGCCGATGAGCGCAATCCGCTGGCTTCGCTGTTCCTTGCGCATGGCAAACGTGAACTCAACGAAGAGTATGAACAGCTACGAAATCAATGGTTCGCTAACGACCAGATGCCTGACTTGCGCTTCGAGGGTGAGATATGCAATGCAGACCACGATGACCCGTACAACAGGCATATGACCGAAGCGGTTGTAGCCTCGTGGCTCACCGGGCGCAAACGCGGCAACCTCTCCGATTTCGTAGTGGGTACAGTCGATCAGGTGCTCATGGCAGGGCTCAAAAGCCGCCATGTCGTGCTGCGCCATCTGGCGCTTGCCGGCAAAGTCGTGATTTTGGATGAGATCCACTCCAATACAGCCTATATGAATGTGTATATGGAGACCGTGCTTTCATGGTTAGGTACATATCATGTTGCGGTCATCATGCTCAGCGCGACCCTGCCGCAGGAGCGCCGCCGTGCATTTCTTGCGGCGTATCAGAGGGGATTCGCTGCTCCGGCTCAGGTTGAATCGTTCAAGCAGCGTGCTCCGATAGAATCGACTGGCATTTCCATCTTTGCTGCGCATGCGCGATCGTACGGTGCTCGAAAAGGCGGTTCCGCAGTGCAGAGGCCACGAAGCGATGGCAGCTCCCAGCACGATACCGTCAGTCAGCAAAGCGCTGACACTTCTGCGAGCCAAGCTTTGGATATGCGGTATCCTCTGATCTCAGTAGTCAGCGGGGATGATCCGGCAAGCTCGCCAGAATACTCATGGACGATCGCGTTTTCCCCGCAGGCGCGGGGGGATCCGGGCCGTCTATACATAAAGGAGTATACGGTATGGTTTTCCCCGCAGGCGCGGGGGTGATCCAGGACGCCGCCTGTCCTCCTGCGGCCGCCACGCCGTTTTCCCCGCAGGCGCGGGGGTGATCCGCACAGTCTCGAGCGAAGAAGAGACGCCGGAAAGTTTTCCCCGCAGGCGCGGGGGTGATCCGCCGACCAGCACTCCCAGCCCCTCGGCGGAGAGCGGGTTGCCAATCTTCCACACGTTCTCGCATATGTACTTGAGCACGTACAGCGACATGGGAGGAAGAAGCAGGGAGGCGATGGACATGGTCATGACGGTGCCGCTGGTGTTGCCGTTCTGATCCACGATGTTCAGGGCCGCCATGAAGGCGTTGGTCATGGTGGTGATGAGGGTCGCGACGATGGAGATGACGGTGATGCCCGCGCATGAGGCGACCATCTGCTTGACCACGTTTTGACGGCCTTGCCGCCCTTGTCCGGCATGACCGCGTAGATCAGGAAACCGAAGTAGAGCCCGATGCCCGCGAGCAGGTAGGACATGACCGCCGCGAGCATGCGCAGCAGTCCCAGTCCAAGGTCCCAGATGACGAAGTTCACCAGGCCCGAGAGCGCGAAGACGACGGCGCCGCCGATGTCGGTAAGGCCCGAGACGCCGTGCTGCGCATTGATGGTGTTGATGGCCGCGTTGTTCTGCAGCGAGTTGCCGTTGTTCGAGTCGGAGCTTGCCGCGGCGGTCTGCCAATCAATATCTTCGGTTTTCCAGCCGGCTCCCGAGTCACTCTTGATGTCGAACTTGTTGACGATGGCGCGCAGCGAGTCGCCGCCCGCATCGCTGCTGCCGCTGGGGCTATCCCAGCTCCACTTCTGGCCCCTGATCTTCGAGTGGGCATTGGGCCCGGGCTGGAGGATGTCGTAGTTCCAATTTTGCCCGGAGACCCGCCCGTTGACGGCTGCAGAGCACTGGTCGGAGAGGGGGAGCGATACCTCCTCCACGTCGGGCAGACCGGAGTCGGCGCTGAGGTCGACGCCCGTGGAGTCGGTGACGGTCTTCGACAGTCCGCGATGCCCGCCTGTGAAGCTGGATGAAGCCGAAGCCCGGGCGCGCGTAGAACGTCTTCTTGTCGGACTTGAGCCCGCACACGTCGAACATGGTCACGGCGCGGTCGAGCATCTGGTTCGAGGTCGGGTTCTTCTCGCTGGATACGAGCATGTTGGGCCATCACGCGGCGGCGCGTCCGTTGATGACGGCGCCGCTTCCCGCCGCGGCCTGGGCTATCATCCCCTGGTCGAAGCCGGAGACGCCGCCGCGGGCCTCGAGCGCGCGGCAGAACACCTGCATGCCGTTGTCTCCCGGGCCGTACTGGGCGCGCGCCCAGACGCGCAGGCCGGTCTCCTCCCACATGCGGTTGAGGGCGATCAGCGTGGGATCGTTGCCCGTCTTGTCCTCGTTCGACTTCGAGTTGTCCTCGAGCTGCGCGGTGTACCGGCGACAGGACAGATAGTCGATGCTCCCCGCCTTCGAGGAGAGGAAGTTCGTGGTGTCGTGCGTCAGGCTCGTGTCGAGCATGCCCGAGAGCTGGCCTAGCGGCATGTTGATCACGTTGTTGACCTGCCCCACCGTCCATGCGGGCGTCATCGGCGTGTTCACGGTGGCTCCGGGGCTGGCGCTGGCCGCGCCCATGCCAAGGAACAGGCCAAGACCCAGCCCCATGGCTCCTACCTTCTTCATCAGCACGCGGGTGCCCTGCCCACGGAAGACTGCCCACATGCCGCCCAGCGCCGCGAGCATGATGATGATGAACGGGATCATGAAATCCGCGACGGTGAGGGCCGTGTACATCCTGCCCGCAAACGTGTTGACCATGGGCCCGAAGGAGCTGTCCAGCCCCCTCGCCCCGGCCTTGGACATGCCCACCATCCACGCCGCCGCGCCCCACAGCTCGTTGCCCAGCGACAGGAAGATGCCCTCGACGTTAAGGGGGATGCTGGTGAACAGGCTGGTGATCTGCTCGATCAGCCCGTCCGAGCGGTTGGACAGCCCGCCCGCCAGATCGGCCCAGCGCAGCACCGGCAGGTTCGGTCCCATCTTCTGCAATCCGCCCATGGCGACAATCAGCGACATCGTAAAGCTCCTCCGCGTCCAAATGGCAATCTGCGATGGCGCTATGCGCCTAGACCGACGCATAAGACGATGAAATGTCATTTTCAGCATCGGAAGAGAAGAGGAAATCATGAAGAAGAGGATGCTTGGCCTGGTCGCAGCCGCATTGGGGGCGATGACGCTGCTCTCGGGGTGCGGGGGCACGGGAGCGTCTGTACCCGCCGCCGAGCCGAAGCCGCAGCTTAATGGAACGTATGTCTTCAAGGACACCCCCCCCAGCAGGGCAAGCTCACGTTGAAGGATGGCGTAGATAAGTTCGTGGAGGGTGACTACACCGCTAGTGGGACGTACGCACTGTCGGACAAACCAGGCGCAGACGGACTCTATATAATAAGCACGCTTTATAGCGACTCCAATGGCCTATGCATGACCTCGAAGCCTGAGCTTTGCCACAAGGGTGCCGAGAAGATGGGGGTTTACATTAACCAGTTCTCCATAAAAGCCTCTGACGGCGGAAAGCAACTGACGCTCACTCCCGAGTTCGATCAGGTCAGGGCGAAGAGCTTTCTGGCTCCCAATCAGGGATTCATGGCAGTGCCCTTCGGAAGCCAATGCGAATACGACATGACGAAGGGCGCTCTGAAGGACCCGGACTGCGCCACGCTGATCAGGCAGTAGTTCACAGAGGTCTTCTATCGGGCAGGGGGCATCGCATATTCGCGAGGCCCCCCTCTTGTTGCATCTCGGTCTACCGTTCGGCGCGTCGCGCGATGGTGCGTGGATGCCATGGGGCGCATGGAAGAGGAAAAACAGGAGGAGTGGGTTCTCCTCGCGCGACGATGCGAGAAAATGAAACCGACGGAGCCTTGGGACAGACCGGAAAGCGGCGACATCCAACGGCATTCGGAAGTACCCAAGTACTGGCTGAGAGGAGGTCCGGGTTCCGGTTTCTGCGTGACTCTGGAATCGAAGTGCGCCTGCATTATAGCCCGTGATGGACATGCCTGCGATGAATTCATGCGCGAATTTGATTCCGAATACATCTATACGACCGCTCTCTCGGAGCTCGTTCATGTTACATTCATTATCGACAATGCAGTGCATGCAGGCTCCGAAGAGGAGGTGCTTCGCGGTGCTGCCGTCAGTGAGACGGATGACGGATTCATGGTTTCGCTTGGCTATCCGGTGGAAAACGCCATTAGGGATATCCTTTACGAGATGGCGAAGGCGCTGCTCGTAAGACCCCTTGCGGATTCCATTCGGTTCTTGGATGCGAAATACGCAAGCGTCGGATGGAATCCAAAAAGAAAGGAAGAGGCCCTGAGCGAGCTTGAAAGACTAGAGCTTGAGCGAACGAGTATTCTTCAGGGCGATGTCTTTCATGATAGGGTCATGAAAAGGTACGAAGACGAGAAGCATCTCGATGATCAGATGCAAGGTCTTCGAAGAATCGTCGAGGCGAGAGATGTCGGCCTAAGGCGCATGAGGCTTGCCACAACGAGCATGCTGGAGGCTGGCGTGTTCCTGCTCTCCTCCTCCGAGATGCTTCAGTTGGTGTGGGATGTCTGGCTGGATGGCTGGCATGTGCGCTATTCTTTCAATCGGGTGCTTCTTTTTCTCCTGATTGTCGCAATCGGCTGCACTGGCGTCTATCTGGCATGGCACAAGCGAGATTAGCGAAAAAACCCATCGAGGGTAAGACCGGCAGTGAGCCACGTGAATATCATAAGAAGCGCGGCTACGATTGCCCCTATGCTTACGATCAGGAGAATTCTTGATAATTTTGGCTTTTCGGAGCCCGGGCATATCGCCAGCTTGGCAAACGTGGCTGCGAATATGACAAAGATGAAGAATCCTATGATTGCCGACACCGCATCGAGATGGGAGACGTAGAAATTGAAGAAACGAATCATGTTCCCCTATCTGCGTCCTCTTCTGCTGCAATAGCTCTGAACCCCCATAATTCCGCCGCTCCCGTTCGCGTCCACTTCGGCGCGTCGCTCTCAGAGGGCCGCTTCATGCCGCAGTCCCGCTCAAATCCAGCTTGTAGGCCTTATGCCCGTATATCGGTCGCCGCCACTGCTCGACGAGCCGGTAGCCGTTGGGGCTGAAGGACTCGCCGGAGCCGGGCAGGATGAACTGCCCGTCCAGGGCCTTGGCCTCGTCCCGCATGCGGTCGAAGCGCCGGGGGTTGAGCTCGCCTGCCACCGAGCGCTTGCGGGTGAAGAACGTCAGGGCGATGACCAGGCCCACGGGGCTGAGGACCAGCGGCCAGGATGACTGGGTGAACGCCATGATCGGCGCCGCCGGGACCGCCCCGGCGCCTAGGCCCGCGAGGGCGATGAGCAGGTCGGTGGATCGGAACCAGAGGTGCTGCGTGATCTTGAGCTCGTCCACCTGGTCGACCCTGTTGCCGCTGATGCGCGTGATGTCGAAGAGCATCGCGCCTCCCTTTACGAGAGGTGGACGAGGCCGCCGCCCGTGAGCTTGTCGAAGGCGAAGATCGCCAGATCGGGGATGATCGCGAAGAGCGAGGCCAGGATGGGGAGGATGGTGGCGGGCGCGAAGCACACCACGCCCAGCGAGATGCCGCAGATGATGAACATCATGCCTCCGTTGCCCTGCACCATCTGTCCGATCGTGGTCTGCGGGAAGACCTTGCGGGCCAGGATGAGGCCGACGCACACGAACACGACGATGCCGCCGATGACCATGAGCGAGGTCTTGACGGTATCGTTCGCGTTGATGACGGTATCCGCGAACTTCTTGCCCGCGCTCGCAGCCTGCTGGGTGATCGTCCCGAGATTGTAGGTAGCCAGGTTAATGGACTGACCATGCATGGGATTCTCCTTTCTTTCCGAGTCGGAGCGATTCCGGCTCAACGACCCGGTGCTATGCGCCAGCGGACGCATAGCATGCCGCCATGGCATCAAAAGCGAAGAAAAAGGAAGCGGACGTCTGGGCCGAGGCGGTGAAGAAGGAGCCGGATCCCGACAAGGAGTTCGTCAAGCTGGTCGCGGGCCGCACCCGCTGGTACCGCGGCGTGTGGATAGCCACCCTGGTCGGCATCGCGTATCTGATCATGATGACGTCCAATCTCCCGCAGCCCAAGCCCCCCATCGCCCCGGATTTCAACCCCGACGGCAAGCAGGCCGCCTACCAGCAGGTCGAGTCCTGGCTGGCGGGCACGCAGCCGCTCGGGGCGCACGCGACCATCGTAAGCTGGGATGGATCCGCGAGCGTCGACGTGAACGACGGCAAGACGCCGGTGAAGGCCATCCGGCACGCCATGACGGTGCAGGGCGACGACGGGCGATGGTGGACGGTGTACTCGACCATCGCTGCGGGCGCCCATCCGCTCGGCTCCCCCGATGCGGTGCCGCTATCCGCCCAGCTGAACGGGGACTCAGGGGCCACCTCGGCGCTCCAGTACGGCTGGGACGGGACGCTGGGGAGCTACATGCCCAGCAGCGCCGCGACCCGGCTCATCACGCAGTGGGCGAACGCGCTGTACGGCGACGACTCGGCGCTGCTCACCACGATCGTCGCGGATCCCTCTCCGGGCGCGCAATACGTCGCGCTCTCGCTCCGTGGCGCGAAGAGCGTGACAGTGGACACGGGTGCGTATCTCAACAGAGGCAAGGTGGCGCGCGACAAGCACTCGTCGTCGGTGGCGTTTTCCCCGCAGGCGCGGGGGTGATCCGCGCGGTCGAGCATCTGGTTCGAGGTCGGGTTCGTTTTCCCCGCAGGCGCGGGGGTGATCCGTAATCATGAGTCTCGTGTACGCGACCACTGACGTTTTCCCCGCAGGCGCGGGGGTGATCCGTCGTGGGAGGCGCGGACGGTGGTTTTCCCCGCAAGCGCGGGGGGTGATCTGAAGGAATCATGACAGTGAATGAACTGCGCGACGTTTTCCCCGCAAGCGCGGGAGTGACCCGGACGGCACGAGCGCCGGCACGCTCAGCTGGCAGAATGAAGTGGACTGGGTTTTGTTCCTTGTTGTTTATTGGGTGACTGGTGTCGCCTTGGTTTGATAATACCGTGCTTCCACCTCGGCTGGCGTGTGGTAGCCGGGGTGCTGGTGCAGGCGCTCGTTGTTCCACCAGGAGACCCATTGCAAGGTCGCCGTTTTCAACGCTTGCACGGTCTGGAACGGCGCGGAGCGTCTGACCGGTTCGCTTTTGCAGGCGCCGTCGGCGCTTTCGGCCAGCGCGAAGGCGCGCGAGTCGCCCACCGTGCCGGTGGACGCGAGGATTCCGGCCTCGTTCAGATGCGTGCCGTACAGGCTGCTGATGACTGGGCGCCGTGATCCGAGTGGCGGATCAGTCCCCGGGTGTCGCCGTGCCGGGCCGTCCAGGCGATCGACTGATCCAGGGCGACCAAGGCAAGCGCACGCGTGTGCCGGCTGGCCGATACCGCCCAGCCGACCGCGTGGCCGCAGGGATCTGGCCACGGCGAGCCCCTTGGATGCCCAGGGA
The DNA here is from genome assembly GCF_009371885.1 of Bifidobacterium tibiigranuli. Taxonomy (GTDB): domain Bacteria; phylum Actinomycetota; class Actinomycetes; order Actinomycetales; family Bifidobacteriaceae; genus Bifidobacterium; species Bifidobacterium tibiigranuli. The sequence goes on from NZ_QLZA01000005.1 coordinate 76,498, forward strand.
ACGCATCACGCGCAGTACCTGATCCCTGCCGATCCCATCCCAGCTTTGACCGATCAGCCGGGCATGCGTCTTCCGGTAGCCATCCATACACGGCCATGAACCGGTGCGCACGGATCAGCGCGACGTGAGCAACCCGCAATTCAACGAGGCCCCGGGCGTCCGGCAGATCGGCCCGACCCCGAACCGGACGCGATGCGCGTCGACATACGCGATTCAATCAGCGTCGTGCCGGGTCGAGCCCGTGCCTACGAAAAAGCCGACGCCGAACCCGATATCTCATTCGCGCGGCGCAGCTCGGCATTCTCCCGGCGCGGCTTCCCCAACTCCTCGGATTCTCCCGGCCCCGTCATGTTCGCAGTATCCGAGCGCTGCCGCCAACGCCGCAACGACTGGCGACACCCAGGCTCTTCGACACGCCTTCCAAGGCCTTCGTCTCCGACATGTAATTGGCGCGCGAGTCCGCCAACAACCTGACGGCCCTCTTCTTGAACTCCGCATCATATCTTCTGGCCATGATTCCATCATCTCTTCATCTAGGGAAAGCAGGAACAAAAACCAGTCAACATCAGTTTTCGTGCGCCAGCGACCACAGCATGCGGGTCGAGGCGTACAGCCCTGAGTTCGCCGCCGACAGAATCGCCGTGAGAATCACGAAGTTCAATATGTCTCCGGCGAACGGCAGACCGATGCTCTTGAAGACCAGAACGAATGGGCTTTGATCGACTCCCGCCTGCTTCCAGGGAATCAAAGTCGCCATCACCGTGATGCTGCCGATGAAGAAAATAATCAGACGCCATAGCGTCGTGTGAATCGTCTTGGGAATCGTTCTCGCCGGATCCTTGACCTCCCCGGCCGTGACCCCGATCAGCTCTGTGCCCGAAAAGGCAAAGTTCACGGTCAGCATGGTCGTGAAAACGCCTTTGAATCCGGTCGGGAACAGGCCGTCAGCGTACAGATTATGGAAGAGAGGCTGCGGGTTGTATCCCTGCACGTGGAACGCTCCGAAGATAGCCAGCAGACCAATGCCAATGAACAGCACTATTGCCAAGACCTTGATGCTGGCGAACCAGAATTCCGTTTCCGCAAAGAAACGCACAGAAAAGGCGTTGGACAGGAAAATGACGATCATGAATATCAGACTCCACATCCACGTCGGCGAATGCGGAAACCAGTTGCGCATAATCAGGCCCGCGGCAGTGAATTCCGATCCCAACGCCACCGTCCACGTGAGCCAATACAGAATCGCCACCGTGAATCCTGTGCCCGGCCCGATGAATCGATTGGCGTAGACATGGAACGAGCCGGTCTGCGGCACGGCAACCGACAGCTCGCCCAGGCAGAGCATGACCGCATACACGATAACCGCTTCGATGGCATAGGCCAGAATCGTGCCGACCGGCCCTGCCTGGTGAATCGTGTATCCGGAACTCAGAAAAAGACCTGTGCCGATCACTCCGCCCAAAGAGATCATCAACAGGTGACGAGCTTCCATTTTGCGTTGCAAGGTTCCCTGTTTGATTTCCATCTTTCCGCATCCCCCGATTGGATTATGTTATTAGCGTTATCTTGGGCCTTTGTCCTGACAAGCATTGGCGTAGCGTGTCATACGAGTGTTCCAGTTGGCGTTCCGCGGAAGCCGCATCAGTCTATATACCTATATATACAAGGGAAGCCTCTCGGCACGAGCATCCCCATGGTGTAGGGTCGGGGGCATGACCATCACCATTGCAACCTCGAATGTCAACGGCCTGCGCGCCGCGAATCGCAAGGGCGTCTCATCCTGGGTGAGCGCCACGACCCCCGACGTCTGGTGCATGCAGGAAGTGCGTGCGCCGCAGAACGAGATCGAGCCGATTTTCGACGATTTCGCCCAGCGATATGCGCAGGAGAACAAGGTACCGTCTCCCGACGCGCTCGTTCGCATGAACGAGATATGCAAGATCAAGGGGCGCGCCGGCGTGGGACTGCTCTCCGATCTGCCGGTGGTCGCACAGCGCTATGGGCTGCCGGGACTTGAGGAGGACGTGGACACCGGGCGCTGGATCGAAGCCGATATCACGACGCCGCAAGGCTACGAGATAACCGTGGCGAGCGTCTACGTGCATTCGGGCGACGCGAAGGACGAGGTCAAGATGACCCAGAAGTTCCGCTTCCTCGAGCAGATGCTCGTGCGCATGGGCGAGTTGCGCGACGAGGCGGCTCGTGGCGGCAGGCAGGCCGTGCTGTGCGGCGACTTCAACATCGCGCACACCCCGCTCGATATCAAGAACGCCAAGGCCAACCTCACGCATTCGGGCTTCATGCCCTCCGAGCGTGTCTACATCGACAAATGGCTTGACGAGTACGCTTTCGTCGATGTCATGCGTAATCTGGCTGGTGAGATTCAAGGACCATACACGTGGTGGAGCCAGCGCGGGCGCGCCTTCGACAACAACGTGGGTTGGAGGATCGACTATCAGTTCGCCACGCCGGAGCTGGCCGAGACCGCGCGCGGATTCGTCATCGACAAGGCGCCGAGCTACGAGACCCGCTGGTCCGACCATGCGCCGCTGCTCATCACCTATGACGTGTGAGCACTGCGTGGGTAGGCGCTGAGTTGGGCAAACACTGAGTTGAACAAACACTGCGCAGCAAACACTGCGTGGGCGAGCGTTGAGTAGCAAGCACTGAATGCTGAATGCAACTCAATGAACACTAGGTAAATACACACTGCATAATAAACGCCGGGTGCTAGGCTTGGGACGGTTGCAACCACTAGAAACGAGGAACCATGGGATTGTTTGGCTTCGGCAGGAAGAAGCATGACCCGCAGGCCGATGACACGGCGAAAAAAGTTGCCGCAGACGGCAACGCCAGCGATACCGATATCGATGCTGACGCCGACAACGCGCATGTATCCGCACTCGTAGATGAGCCGTCGTTCCCCGACGAGCCGAGCACCGACTACGAGGGGCGCGGCGAGGAGTACGGCCCGTGGGACACGGCCGACGAGGACGCGCCGGGCTACGACGATTACCTCGACTTGGGCGCGTTCTACCTGCCCTTCCTGCAGGATATCGAGCTGCGCATCAAGGCGAACCGCAGCAGCCAGCAAGTGCTGGGCTGCACAGTCACCTACAAATCTTCAAGCGTGGAAATCGAGGCTTTCGCGGCCCCCAAGACGATGGGTCTGTGGGACGATGTGCGCGGCGACCTGCTTTCCTCGAATGCCAAGGCGAGCGAGCAGCCCGGCGCGTTTGGCATGGAGCTGAAGCTGCCCGTATCAGTCAAAGGCGGCAAGACGGTGATCACGCGCATCGCTGGCGTTGACGGCCCGCGCTGGATGCTGCGCGGCATTTTCTCCGGCAATGCGGCGATCAACCCCGACTCCGAAGAAACCAAGACGCTTAACGAGTTCTTCGCCGATATCGTTGTCGAGCGCGGCGAGGAACCGCTCGCTCCGCGTGATCTGATACCGATGCACCCGCCTGTGGCACCCGCCGAGCGCAAGGCCGCCAAGGATCAGGAAAGCGATGACACCGAGTCCGACAGCAACGAGATTCCCAAGCGCCCCAAGGGGCCGTTCGATTCGGATCAGCAGACCGAGGTGAAGACCACGCTCGCGCGCGGCCCGATGTTCTCCGAAGTTCGATAGGCGCGGCAGCAGTATAACGAGCACGACGCGTGGGCAGGCACGGCTAAGAGAAGAGAAAGCGCGGCACAGGCATGAGTCCGTTGAATGCTGACGAACGCAGCACCACCCGAACCGGCATGGCGGCTTTGGCGCATGCCGATGCCAGCGATGATTTTTCGGTCATCGGGGCGATTGGAGGACCGCGCGGCATTGTCGAATCGATGCTGCCCGGCGTCGTTTTCGTCGTGCTCTTCATCGTCACCAAGGATGTGCGGCTGACCGTGATCGTGTCCGCCGTTGTGGCGCTTGTTCAGGTCGCCGTCCGGCTGCTGCAACGGCAGTCGGTTATGGGTGCGCTGAGCGGCGTGGCCGCAGTTGCTATTTGCTTGGTCTGGGCGTGGAAAAGCAACGAGGCGCGCGACTACTATATGTTCGGCTTCCTGACGAACGCCGCGTATATTGTGCTGCTGCTCATTTCGCTTGCCGTGCGAGTGCCGGGGCTGGGCCTGATGGTCGAATTCATTCGCACGCTGCCCACGGAGCATTTCCGCGCATGGCTTGACGGCTGGCGCTCGGACCGCAAACTCCGCCGCGCCTACACGACCATCACCGTGCTGTGGATAGGCCTGTTCGCTTTGCGACTGCTCGTGCAGGTGCCGTTGTACGTCACGAATCATGTGACGCTGCTCGGCACGGCTAGACTGCTGATGGGCATACCGTTCTGGGCGCTGGCCATCTGGGTGTCGTACCTCATCGTCGCCACGCCGCTGCACCATCACAAAGTTATGGAACGCGAACGGGCTGGTCGCGAAGCGTACAGTTCGGCGCATAACGAGTTCTATGAAGACGCGCAGGAACAGCAGGAACAAGAGTCCGGCAACGACTGAGTAGCCAGCGTATGGCCGGCGCATAATTACATAACCGCATAGTCACATAATTGCGTAAGCATATAACACAGAGCAACAGAAGTAGGAGTCTTTCATGCAGATCACGGTACGCATCGAGCGCTACGCCGACCAAGGCCGTTGTGTGGCCCATAGCGATGGCCGGGTGGTTTTCGTGCGCTTCGCATTGCCGGGCGAGCTGGTGCGTATCGAGCTTGATGAGCCGCATGAGCGCAAGGATCGCTTCTGGACCGGCGAAGTCGTCGAAGTGCTCGAAGCGAGCGAATTGCGTGTGCCTCCTGCGTGGCCGTTGGCAGGGCCGCTGGCTGACGGCGGCGGCGTGGGCGGGGCCGATCTCGTCCATGTCTCGCTGCCGGGGCAGCTGGCATGGAAATCCGCGACGGTTACCGAGCAGATGCGCAGGCTCGGCCATGTCGAGATTCCCGATGTGCCGGTCGAACGCATCGCCGGCGACGAGGAGATGCAGGGACTGCATTGGCGCACACGCATCGAGCTGATTGCCGACGAGCAGGGCCGGCCTTCGATGCGACGACGAGGCAGCCATCAGCGCGTGCCGATCGACACGATGCCGCTGGCGTCGCAGGCGCTGCTCGCCGTGGCGCAGGAGCATGGCATCTGGGACGGCGGGCTGGAACCCGACGCGCATGTGCGCATCGCGGTTCCCGAGCCGCGTGACATCGACACGGCTGCAGACGGCACTGCATTACACAACACTGCGGCAGATAGCACGGCGGTAAATAACACTGCGATACAAAGCACAGCCGCAGACAACGCCGACGTTGCCAACGATTCCGCGCTGCGCTCGGCTGTAGGGGAGAACTACGCCATCCTGGTCGACGGCAAGCTCGCCGCCGGCTCCGATCAGCTGCGCGAAACGACCACGGTTGGCGCACGCACCTTCCATTATCGGGTCAGCAGCGCAGGATTCTGGCAGATGCACCGCCGTGCGCCGCTCGTACTGCCGCAGCATGTGATGACGTTGGTCGACCGCGTGCTGCAGGGGCGCAGATCACCGGTGATCTGGGACTTGTATTCAGGGTCGGGCCTGTTCACGCTGCCGCTGGCCGTCCACGTGCCCGATACCCGGATGCTCAGCGTCGAAGGTGCTGCGCAGCCAGTCGAAAACGCGCGCAGAAATCTGGGCGATATGGGCATCCACGCCGAGCAGGTCAAGGCGCTGGCCGGCGATGTGAGCGCCGTGCTGCGTCATGTGTCCAAAAGCCTGGCGCATCCCGACGTGGTCGTGCTCGACCCGCCCCGGGCCGGCGCGCGCAAGGAGGCGTGCCGCCAGATTGCCGCCGCGCACCCCGCAGGAATCGTCTACATTGCCTGCGACCCGGCTTCATTGGCCCGCGACACTGCCGCTTTGACGTCGCAAGGGTACAGGCTCGCCGACATTCATGCCTTCGACATCTACCCGATGACCCATCATGTGGAGACCGTCGCGCTCTTCACACGCAAAGACTTTGCACGATGAGCATTCGCAGCATGGTTCGGCGGTTAGGCGCTGGTGACGTGAAAAGCGGTTCCCGCCGACACGTCGCTGCGCGCATAACCGGCATGCTGGCATCGTTGTGCGGTGCCGCCCTGTTGCTGAGTGCCTGCTCGCCGCGCAATGCCGCCGTGGGCGATACTGCCGGGCATAGCGGCGATGGGACTGTCGTCGTTCATGACAGCATCGACAAGGGCGATGTGAGCGTGGGGCTTATCGGCTCGGATGATGCTGCGCTCGACCGCACGGTGCTTGCAGCGCTGTCCGGCTCGGGCCTGAACGTCTCGTATGTGTCGACAAGCCAGGTTCGCAATCCGCTTGACGCCGCTCAGCAGGGCGCGAAGGACTTGGCTGCACAGCCGGTCAGCGTGATACTCATCACGCGCATCGATGCCGATACAGCCGCAGATGCTCATAGCTGGGATGAGGCGCTTGGCGCCGTTCGCAATGCGGGCATTCCGGTGGCGCTGATCAACCCGCGCACGCCGCCGCGCGATGCTACGCTGTGCGCGGCGCAGCTCAACACTGCAGGAGATATTGGTGAGGGCACGGCTAAGAACAATCATGAGAACGATCATGACGACAAGTCGAAAACCGCGCCAATCAAAACCGTGCCAATCGCTCAGGCCGTAATGGCGTTGGTCAACGACGTGCCGCATGGGCGTATGATAACCGTCAATACCGCAGCGCAGACCACAGCAAACACTGTCGGGCAGTAGGCGGGCAGTGGAAAGGGCAACTATGCACGATACCATGGAAACCATGGGCACAGAGTCGGCAGGCGGAGAGTCTGCGAGCGACGCCGTCAACACGATGCCGCAGGTCGAGGAGAGCGGCCTGGGCGAGCGGGAGATTCATGAGCGCGTGGAGCGCGGGCAGACGAATCTGGTCGACAATCCGACCTCGCACTCGCTGGCGCAGATCATCCGCTCCAACGTCTTTACGCTGTTCAATGGTATTATCTTCGTCGCGATGCTCATGGTGATGGTCACCGGCTCATGGCGCGATTCGATCTTCGGACTCATTATCATCGTCAACACCGGCATCGGCATCGTCACCGAGCTGAAGGCAAAGCACACGCTGGACAAGCTTTCGATTCTGGTCGCATCCCACCCGCTTGTGCGGCGGGCTGGACGCAATGTCGAAATCGATCATGATGATATCGTGCTCGATGATCTGCTGTGGATCCGCTCCGGCGAGCAGGTGCCTGCCGACGCCGAAATCCTGCACAGCTGGGGTCTTGAGCTTGATGAATCGATGCTCACAGGGGAGTCGAACACGGTGCGCAAGCAGCCTGGCGACAGCGCCTATTCGGGGTCGAACGCGGTCTCCGGGCTGGCGCTGGCACAGGTCAGTGCCGTGGGCAAGCATGGCTACGCCGCGAAGCTGACGGCTCAGGCGAAGGTCTACACCACGACCGTGTCCGATCTGAATCGCGGCATCAACAAGATCCTTGAGGTGCTCACGTTCCTGGTGGTGCCGCTGTGCGCGCTGCTCATCTGGTCGCAGGTACATGCGGTCGGCGGCTGGTCGGCGGCGGTTTCTGGCGGCCAATGGCGTCAGGCCGTCGTCTCCGCGGTGGCCGGTGTAGTCGGCATGATCCCGGAAGGTCTGGTGCTGCTCACATCGTTGAACTTCGCCATCGCTGCGATGCGGCTCGCTCGCAAGAACACCTTGGTGCAGGAGCTCGAGGCCGTGGAGACGCTCGCGCGGGTCGACTGCCTGAATCTTGACAAGACCGGCACCATCACCGATGGCGGCATCGAATTCAAGACGCTGCTGCCTGTGGATTCGCTGCCTGCGGATGGGGTCGGTGCCGAGGCTGGCGTTGGAAGCGGTGATGATGCTGATGATGCCTCCGACGCCAGGGGCCGGGTTCCCCGTGAAGTGACGCAGGCCCTGTTCGATCTGGCCAACGAGGAAAACCCCAATGGCACCGGCCGGGCCGTGCTGGAAGCGCTGTCTGCGCAAGGCTATGTGGCGGGGCAGGTCGACGCGCGCATGCCGTTCTCCTCGGCAAGGAAATGGAGCGCCATCGCGCGCAAGGGCGATGGCGTCTGGTATTTCGGCGCTCCCGAAGTGCTGCTCTCAGCGCCTGCACAAATTAGTGGGACGGCACAGATCAGTGGGACGGCACCGGTCGACGAGACTCGCTTCGCCGCGCTTTCCGCCGCAGTTGCCCAATACGCGAACCACGGCAACCGTGTACTGCTTATCGCCCATCGAGCGGGCGATATCCCCGCCGATTTCGACTCTGAGCCGCGCTTGGATTCTCATGCGCTCCCGGTTGCATTAGCGCTCTGCGCCGAGCGTGTGCGCGACGATGCCGCCGATACCCTGCTGTGGTTCCGCGAGCAGGGGGTGCGCTGCCGTGTGATCTCCGGCGACAATCCGGCCACCGTAGGTGCCATCGCAACCCAAGTGCGTCTATGCGGCGACAAACCCGTACGCACGATGGACGCGCGTGAGCTGCCAGAAGACATAGCCGAGCTCGCCCAAATACTCGACAATGTCGATGTACTCGGTCGCGTCATGCCCGAGCAGAAGAAGGCCATCGTTCAAGCTCTGCATCGAGATGATCATGTGGTCGCCATGACCGGCGACGGCGTCAACGACACGCTGGCGATCAAGGAAGCCGATCTGGGCATCGCCATGGGCAACGCCGCGCCGGCCACCAAGGCCGTGGCACAGGTCGTGCTGGTCGACTCGAAGTTCTCCCATCTGCCCGATGTCGTGGCGCGTGGCCGGCAGGTCATGGCCAATATGGAGCGCGTCGCCTCGCTGTTCCTCGTCAAGACGGCCTACTCCATCATCATTTCCCTGGGCGTCGTGCTCACAGGGATTCTTTTCCCGTATCTGCCTCGGCATATCACCTATATCGGCGCGCTGACCATCGGCATACCGGCCTTCGTACTCGCGCTGGCACCGAATACGCGCCGGTATATCCCGGGCTTCCTGCGGCGCGTCATCACCTTCTCGCTGCCCAGCGGCATCGCCATCGGGGTAAGCGTGCTGCTGAGCTCGTGGTTCCTGCCCGAGATCATGCAGTGGGACATGCATGTGAAGTTCAATCAGCGCTCGCTGTTCACCATCAATGCCATTATCGTGTTCGCTCTGGGCATCGTGGTGTTGGCGCAGGTCGCGCGCCCCCTGCTGTCTTGGCGTGGCGCCCTTGTCGCATTGTTCGCGGCGGCTGGCGTCATAGGCGCCTTCATTCCCTTTGTCGCAAGCTTTTTCGCGCTGCAACTGCCCTCTGGAGGCTCGCTTGTGGCCACGCTGGCGGCGCTCGCCATAGGGCTGCTGATTCTGGCGACATGCCAGCTCATAGCTAATCTCGTGCGGCGAAATATGCCCGGAGTACGATTGCCGCATGACAGGCGGATGAGCCGGAGCTGAATTCTCTCCTATACTTACTTTATGAGGCGGGGATTCAAGCTCCTAAGCCTTCGCCGACCGGCATGCGCCCGTATGCCTGCTGCGCTGTGTTGCCGTGCTGTTTGACGGAATGCAGCTGCAGAAGTCAGGTCGCGCGTGCCTGGGAACGAGACGATTCGAGCCCCAACGTTCGGAGGAACCATGTCTGTACGAGACAAGCAGCTGTCCACGCTTAGCGTGAACGGCAAGGAATTCGACTACTATCGCATCGATGATCTGCCAGGCGTGGATCACTTGCCGTATTCCCTGAAAGTGCTGGTCGAGAACCTTGTACGCAACATCGACGGCGCCAATATCACCGACGAGCATGTGAAGGCGCTGCTCGACTGGGATCCGGATGCTCAGCCGAGCCACGAGATCCAGTTCACGCCTTCGCGCGTGGTGATGCAGGACTTCACCGGCGTGCCGTGCATCGTCGATCTGGCAACGATGCGCGATGCGGTCAGCGAACTGGGCGGCGACCCTGAAGTGATCAACCCGCAGGTGCCAGCTGATATGGTGATCGACCATTCGGTGCAGATCGACACCTATGGCGTGTCGGACGCGGTCGAGCGCAATATGGACATCGAATACCAGCGCAACGGCGAGCGCTACCAGTTCCTGCGCTGGGGGCAGCAGGCACTGAACAACTTCCGCGTGGTGCCGCCGGGAACCGGCATCATCCACCAGGTCAACATCGAGTACCTGGCCAAGGTCATCATGAGCAAGGCAGGGGAGCGCGGGCGGCAGCTGGCTTACCTCGATTCCTGCGTGGGCACCGACTCGCATACCACTATGGTCAACGGTCTGGGCGTGCTGGGCTGGGGCGTCGGCGGCATCGAAGCCGAGGCGGCCATGCTCGGCCAGCCGATTTCGATGCTCGTGCCGCGCGTCGTGGGCTTCAAGCTGACCGGCTCGATTCCCGAGGGCGTCACCGCCACCGATGTCGTGCTCACCATAACCGACATGCTGCGCCAGCACGGCGTGGTCGGCAAGTTCGTGGAGTTCTATGGCGACGGCGTGGCCTCGGTGCCGCTGGCCAACCGCGCCACCATCGGCAATATGAGTCCGGAATTCGGCTCGACCTGCGGCATCTTCCCGATTGACGACGTGACGCTTGACTACCTGCGCCTGACCGGCCGCAGCGAGGATCAGGTCGCGCTCGTCGAGGCCTACGCCAAGGCCAACAAGCTCTGGGGTGACACCAAAGCGCCCGGGTACGTGGAGCCGAAGTACTCGGAGTACCTCACGCTCGATCTGGGCACCGTCGTGCCCTCGATCGCCGGGCCGAAGCGCCCGCAGGACCGCATTCGGCTGTCTGAGTCCAAGGACTCCTTCGCCGCGACACTGCCCGATTACGAGACTGACAAGACCGCGCAGCAGCCGGTGCCGGTCAGCACGGATTTCCGTGGCGACTTCGACGTGGCCAATGGCGATGTGGCCATCGCCTCGATCACCAGCTGCACGAACACCTCGAACCCCTCGGTGATGATCGCTGCAGGGTTGCTGGCGCGCAATGCGCATGCCAAGGGCCTCAATCCCAAGCCGTGGGTCAAGACCTCGCTGGCCCCCGGCTCGCAGGTGGTCGCGGACTATCTGGAAAAGGCCGGCTTGCAGAGCGATCTCGATGCACTGGGCTACCAGCTGGTCGGCTTCGGCTGCGCCACCTGCATCGGCAACTCCGGGCCGCTGCTGCCGGAGATATCCTCGGCCATCAACGAGAATGATCTGACCGTCACCGCCGTATTGTCTGGCAACCGCAACTTCGAAGGGCGCATCAGCCCCGACGTCAAGATGAATTATCTCGCCTCGCCGCCGCTGGTTATCGCGTATGCGCTCGCGGGCACCATGAGCTTCGACTTCGCCAGCCAGCCGCTGGGGCAGGACAGCAAGGGCGAGGACGTCTTCTTGGACGACATCTGGCCGTCCAACGCCGAGGTCCAGCAGGTCGTGGACGAGACGGTGTCGCGTGAGATGTTCGTCGAGGATTATCAGTCGGTATTCGACGGCGATGAGCGCTGGAAGAGCCTCGATGTGCCCGAGGGCGAGCGCTTCGCGTGGAACCCGGATTCCACGTATGTGCGCCGCCAGACCTTCTTCGACGGCATGCGCCACGAGCCCGAACCGGTGCAGGATATCCACGGCGCGCGCACGCTGGCGCTGCTCGGCGATTCGGTCACGACCGACCATATCTCGCCCGCCGGCGCGTTCAAATCCTCGAGCCCGGCCGGGCAGTACCTGATCGAGCACGGCGTGAACCAGAAGGATTTCAATTCCTACGGTTCGCGGCGCGGCAACCACGAGATCATGGTGCGCGGTACCTTCGGCAACATCCGCCTGCGCAACCAGCTGCTGGCCTCGGTCGGCAAGGAGGTCACGCCAGGCGGCTTCACCTATGATTTCCTCTCGCAGGAGCCGACGACGATTTTCGACGCCGCGATGCACTACCGCAAGGAGGGCATTCCGCTCGTGGTGCTGGCTGGCAAGGAATACGGCACCGGCTCGTCGCGCGACTGGGCGGCCAAGGGCACGGCGATGCTCGGAGTCAAGGCCGTCATCACCCGCAGCTTTGAGCGTATCCACCGCTCGAACCTGATCGGCATGGGCGTGCTGCCCCTGCAGTTCCCCGAAGGCGAATCGATCGAGTCCCTGGGACTTGACGGCACCGAGACCTTCGACATCTCGGGCATCGAGGCGCTCAACAACGGCGCCATCCCCAAGACCGTCGTAGTCAGTGCCACCAAGTCCGACGGCAGCGTCGTGGCATTCGACGCGACCGTGCGCATCGACACCCCCGGCGAGGCGGACTATTACCGCAATGGAGGCATCCTTCAGTACGTGTTGAGGAATCTCATGGAGTAGTGCGCACTACTCCATCGCGCAATCCTATAGTGCGCACGAATCGAACATTGGCGAATTGTCGCAATCATTGGAAATTCGCCCCAAAGGCCTTAATTAGCCTTTGTCAAATGTTCGATTCGTGCGCACTACAGCTGCATCCCGGCGAGTAGTGCGTGCCTTCTGCGATTGACAATCTCTACAATCGACTTCACGAACCTATTTCGAGTCTCCTCGGTTCTGAGGTCGGCTGCAGTCGCCTGGATGATGATCCATCCCATGGCGATGAGCTCGTTCATGCGCGTTGCGTCGCTACGCATCTGTGCCGGATCGCTGTGATACGCCCCCTGATATTCGATACCTACTTTTACGTCCGGAATTGCGATATCAATGAAGCGCCACCGCCTATCTCGGGTTTGCACGGGATGATTCGTCGTAATATTCGCAATTCCGTACAGAAGCATATGCACCTGTACCTCCGGCGGGGAATCGGTATTCTCGACAAGATAGGGAATGACTCGCATGCATCGAGCTCTGCCAGTGAAGCGTGGGTTGGCTGTAACGTAGCCGACGAGTTCGGATTTCGTTGCCGCCTTGAGCACCTTGTCACGGCACAATAAGGCCGAGCCCACTATAGCCAGCGATTCGTCATCGATATAATGCGATATCTGCGCCCAGGCCATCGCTGGCGAGGCAAGCAGGAATTGGCATCCAGACATGCGGCGGACATCTTGGGATGACGGCCACATGTGGGGCTTGACCCCTCGCAGCCGGGGTCGAGATGTGCGATGCGGAGATGACACATGAATCAACTCACTCGACAATGTACAGCCAGATGCTTCGACGCCCCAATAATGAAGCGCGTTGACATAGCCGACGATAAGAGGTCTGCGTGTGCGCCGTGCTGCCTCATTGCAGCGTTGATGTTCGCCTGACCTCAGCGCCATTGCCTGTTCTCGCATGAAAGATACCATGCGCCCAGTGTAGAGATGTAATGTGCAGGCAGTCCAGCGGGAACGGGGTATGTGGTCGAAGGCTTTGCGTAGTGCACACTACGCGATTGGGCAAAGCCATAGTGCGCACGAATCGAACGTTGGCGGACTATATAATCATTCGAATCCTGCCAAATGTGCGCACTACGCAATCATGCAATCGCGTAGTGCGCATAGTCCCCTAGTTCCTACCCCCGAAGAGGCGCAGCAGGTAGAGGAACATGTTGACGAAGTCGAGGTAGAGGCTCAGCGCGCAGACGATTGAAAGGCGCTTGATCATGTCGGGGTTCGTCGCGTACTGGGCGAAGAGCGCGCGGGTGCGCTGTGCGTCGTAGGCCGTCATGCCGGCGAAGATCAGCACGCCGACGGCGGAGATCACCATGATAGTGGTGTCCGAGGGCATGAGGAACATGAGGATTACCTGGCTCACGATGAGCACAAGCAGCGCGACCATGAGAATCGGGCCGGCCTTGAGCATGTTGACCTTCGTGGTCAGGGAGAGCATCGTCAGCGCCACAAAGAAGCCTGCGCTGATGACCAGCGCTATGCCGATGGAACCGAGATCGTAGACCATGAAGATCGAGCTGAGCGTGAAGCCCATCAGCGCAGCATAGACGTAGAACATCGCGTACGCGGTGCTGGTTTTCATCTTCATGATGCGGGCGCCGAGCGTTATGGCCAGCACGACCTGCACGATGGCGAGTCCGATCCAGCCGAACATGCCCGTCGCGACGAGAAAGGCGTTGAGCGCCCCGGTCATCTGCGTGAGGACCGCTACGGCAGCGGTGACCAGCAGGGCGAGCGTCATCTGCCCATAAGCATTAGCGATCGAGACGCGCTGTGCACGCTCATAGGAGTATGTGGCCTGCGCGTCAATCGGAGCCTGGCCGGCCTGCGCGGCAGCGTAGGCGTACGGCGTTCCGTCGGGATTCTGCCCGGCCGGCATCTGATAGACGGGCTGCCCGTTCTGGGGCTGCTGCTGGCCGTATTGCGGCTGATTGAATTGACTGTTATTGTCCTGCGGTTGTCTGCCGAACGTCATGGTTACTCCTTGGTTCGCGTACCTTTCCATCCTAGAGTAGACGGATGTGCTGAATGTTAGCTCGGAGCGCAGCGATGCGCTTGGCTGCCCGATTACGATGGGAGCTATGGCCGAACAGGTCAGTGCAGCGCAGTACGACACGGCGAAAGTCGGCCAGTCGGACGACGAACATGGCTGATGCCGAATTCACATTACTGAATCGAGGAAGCATGACAAGCGATATCAAGAACCCGACCATCACACTGAATAATGGCGTAACCATACCGCAGCTGGGGCTGGGCGTATTCCAGACGAAAAGCGGCAAGGAGACCACCGACGCAGTGCGCGAGGCTTTGCAGGCCGGATACCGGCACATCGACACCGCCGCAGCCTACGGCAACGAGGAATCAGTAGGCGAGGGCCTGCGGCAGTCGGGACTCAAGCGGCATGACGTGTTCATCACGACGAAACTGTGGAATGACGACGCGCGCGCCGGCATAGCCAAAGAGGCGTTCTACCGGAGCATGGAGAAGCTCGGCACGGAGTACATCGACCTGTATCTGATCCACTGGCCGGTCGACGGCTGGGAGCAGGCGTGGGAGACCATGGCCGAGCTGTACGCCGAGCGGCGCGTACGGGCGATTGGCGTGAGCAACTTCCAGCCGCATCACCTTAAGTCGCTGCTGTCGATCAGCGATACCAAGCCGGCGGTCGATCAAGTCGAGTCCTCGCCGCAGTTCGCCAACCAAGATGTCATCGACTTCACACATGCCAACGGCATCAACGTGGAGGCGTATAGCCCGCTGGGCGGCACCGGCGGCACGCTGCTGTCCAATCCCGCGCTCGCCTCGATTGCCGAGCGTTATGGCAAGTCTCCGGCGCAAGTGGTGATTCGCTGGCACTTGCAGCGCGGCCTGATCGTCATTCCGAAATCGACGCACGCGGAGCGCATCCGCCAGAACTTCGACGTTTTCGATTTCCAGCTGACCGGAGACGATATGAAGGCCATCGGCGCGTTGAACACTGATACGCGCACCGGTGCCGACCCCGACAACTTCAACTTCTGACGCTGGCTGAGATCGGCTGACGCTGACGCGGGTTGGCGCTGACTGACGCTGACACACCTACGGCTACCGCATTCGTGCGCGTGCCCTACCCCTTGTCCTGCGCCCTGCGGCGCGGCGCCTCATCGCCTTGGGGCGCTCCGTTGATGTCGCGATGAATGTTCTGCATCTGCGCCTCGACGTTCTGCAGGCTGCGCGCGCAGTCGAGCAGGGTCTGCGAATGCTCGCTCAGCCTAGCGTCGGGCAGGTCGGTCTTATAGCGCAGCGCGTGTTCCAAGCTGGCCCAGTAGTCCATCGCGATGGTGCGGAACTGCACTTCGACCGGCGTGTAGTGCGCCCCGGAGGAGAGGAACACCGGCACTGCGTAGATCACGTGCAGGCTGCGGTAGCCGTTCTGCTTCGGATTCTTGATGTAGTCCTTGACCCGCAGCACCTGAATGTCGGATTGCGCCGAAAGATAGTTCGACACCGAGTACACGTCGTCGCGATAGTTGCAGATGACCCGGATGCCGGCCACGTCGAAAAGATTGTCCTTGATGGACTGGGTGGTCGGCGGCAGCTCCTTGCGCCTGAGCTTCTCCAGAATCGAATCGACGGATTTGAGCCGGCGCTCCAAATGATGAATCGGATTGTGCTCGAAGCGCACTTGGAACTCGCTGTCGAGCACATCCAGCTTCGTGCTGATCTCGTACATCGCCCCCTCGTACACCTGCATGAGATCCACGAATTCGGTGATCTCGCTACCGTTGAACGACGTCCTGTTGGCGTTTGCCGCTTCGAGCCTCGCCTGCATTTCGGCGGTGTTGATGCGGTCATGACGGTCTAATATCACGGTTCCCTATCATAGCCGCATGGCGCTGACGGTTGACTGGATAGTTTCATGGATATGCGCCCTTCTGAACACATACGGCGCATATGCGCGGCTTGCAGGCGCAACGTGTCGCTCAGTCCGGTGGCGGCGCATCGCTACAATCGCGCATATGCATGCAATATGGGAATCCGGCGCGGCTCTGGGTGCGGAAGCGGGCGCAAAGACGGCCACGGCATCTGAGAGCGGTGTTTCGGTGCCGGTGCTGGCGCGCGATGCCGCCGGCGGCAGCAACTCCGAGCTGGACGCGGTGAGCAGCACCGCACGCAAGGTCGTCTCCATCATCGGCCCCACCGCCTCGGGCAAGACCGGACTCGCCATCGCGCTCGCCGAAACTCTGCGTGAGCGGGGGGATACGGCGGAAATCATCAACGCCGACGCCTATCAGATGTATCGCGGCATGGATGTCGGCACGGCGAAGGCCACGCCACAGGAGCGCCAAGCAGTGCCGCACCACCTCATCGACATCATCGAGCCCGACGACGCTATGAGCGTGGCGCGATTCCAGCAGCTCGCCACGGCGCGCATCGCGCAACTGCAGCAGAGCAATATCCGCCCGATTCTCGTCGGAGGATCGGGGCTGTACGCGCGTGCCGCGATTGACGACATTTCCTTCCCGGCGACCGACCCGACCGTGCGTTCACAGCTAGAGGAACGCTCGCGCGTTGAAGGACCGGGCGCGTTGTACGCCGAGCTGCAGGCCAAGGATCCGCAGGCCGCAGCGCGCATGGACCCGCATAATCCCCGCCGCACGATTCGCGCCTTGGAGGTCATTGCGATTACGGGGAAGCCATACTCGGCGAGTCTGCCGCAGTATCGCTACGTCATGCCCGCCGTGCAGATCGGGCTGGACCTGCCGCGCGAGGAGCTCGACCGGCGTATCGATATCCGCACCGAGGCGATGCGGCAGGCGGGATTCGTTGATGAGGTGCGCCGGCTGCGGCCCCATCTGGGGGTCACTGCGGCGCGTGCGCTGGGCTATCAGCAGATTCTTGAGGCGCTCGACGGCACTATCAGCGAGGATGAGGCCTTCGCACAGATCGCTCAGCGCACGAAGCGGCTGGCGCGCAAGCAGATGGGCTGGTTCGGGCGCGACCCACGCATTCACTGGCTAAATGCGCTCGACCCGCAGCTGGTGGACCATACGCTTGCGGTTATCGAACAGGCGGATGCGGGAGCCTTTGACGAGCATGACGCGAATGCGACCGGCTACGCTCACCATCACCTCGGCGATGTGGGCGATGTGGCCGAAGCAGGCGATGTGGCCGAAGCGTAGCGTACATATAGCGTGTCAGTGCGCCGGGCCCTGGTCCCAGCCGGCAATAAGAAAAACGCGCGTGGGATTGACCGGGCGCTGAATAGCGGCGAACAGCTGCTCGAAGCCGCTGATATCGCCGGTATAGGCCAGCCGCTTCGCGTGCTTGTAGGCTTGCCGGCTCACCGGGCCCCAGTCCAGATCCCAGCCCGCGTCATGTGCCAGCCGCGAGGCGAAGATACGCAGCACCATCGCGTTGCCGCCCTTGAAGGGATGCAGATAGCCCAGCTCGTCATAGATCTTCGCCAATTCATGGGTGAAATCGTCGCGATCGAGATTGCGCAGATTGTGCTTCTCGCTCAGCTCGGTGGAGATGTTCATCGCCCCAGTGTCGATAAGTCCGGCCGGGAAGAACGCCTCCGGATCCTCGTCACGGCTGGCATCACGATCGGGCTCATTGGCTACATCGCCCGAACTGTGCGCAGCGGCGCGCTGCATGCTGTGGTCCTTGACATCCTTGGTGCGCAGCAGACCCGCGTCGTCGTACACGCCGTCGAACAGCGCGTGGTGAATGGCCTGCAGCTCTGAAAGATCGCCCGTGGGCTCCCAGCCGCGCTCGGCGAGCAATACGGTTCTGGCGAATACGCCGCTTGCCGCGTCATGCGGGTCTCGGTCGGCGATCTCGATCAGCTGGCGCACGTCCGAGCTGCCCAAGGCATAGCCATCCGCTGCCCGTTTCGTGGCGTCGTTGGGCGTCATTGCTTCCAATGCGCAGTTCTTGCGGGCAAATGCGACTGCGACGGCACGTTCTGCAGGAGTCATATCTGCCTATCATAGTCGATGGAAATCTGATGAAAAGTCGATGGGAACGGGAGCCGGTAGAATCAAGGGCGTTATGGCACGAACCGCATCTTCATCAAACAACACAGCCAAATCCCCGCGCTCCAAGGCGAAGGGGGCCTCGAGCGATGCCAAAGGCTCCGCCAGCGAGCTCAAACCCGAGCCGTTCTGGCATAAGGCGCTGCTCGCCGTGCCTCGAGGGCTTGGCAAAATTGTGCGCACCATCAGCGGCGTCGGCGAATACGACCCTCAGAACCGCAACGATGGCTGGTGCTTCATCCTGTTGGTATTGGCAATAGCGTTCGTTGCCTCGGAATGGTTCCGCGTCGATGGAGTGCTGGGCCGGGCGCTGCATGCCTTCGTCTCGGGTGTCTTCGGCGTCATGAGCGTGGTGCTGCCGGTGCTGCTCACCTATCTTTCGATACGTCTTATGCGCAACAGCGGCGCGGATTCGGACAATGCCAAGGTAGTGACCGGCTGGGCGCTGTTGCTGTGGTCCGTGTGCTCGATTATCGATGCGCTGGTGGCTTCGGACACGCGAAGCTTCAATATGTCCGAGATACAGGGTGCCGGCGGACTGCTCGGCTTTGCGCTCGGCTCTCCGCTTTCGTGGGGCCTGTCCGAGGGCTTCGCCGTACTCATTTTCGTCGTGACTGCACTGTTCGCCCTGCTGCTGATCACTCGTATGCATGTCAATGAGGTTCCTGATCGCATTCGCGGCGTGTTCGGTCGTCGTGGAGCAGCAGCCAGCAACGCCGATGATGATACTGAGCAGTTCCCGAACGAGGTGCATGTCGGCGAGGGCACGCTGTCCTTCGCACAGGGCGTGCCTTCGCACAATGACGCGGACGAGGCGGAGCAGACGCTGGACGCCAAGGCGGCGAAGGGTGGACTGTGGGCGAAGTTCCTGTCGCGCTTCTCCCGCAAGGGCGCGGATGCAGACAGCGGATCCTTGGATCGCTACGAGAATGACACCGCATTCGACAAGGCTGCGCGCAGCCACGGCGAGAGCGCCCAGTTCCCAGCGGTCGACGCGCCTACTGGCGCTGCGCAGGGTACCGGGGCAACCGGAGCAACGTACGATGGCGCTGATCTGCACCTGCCGGGCAACGCCGGTTCACCGCGTATCGTCAACCCGACGTATGACCGCGCCGCATATGACGACGCGGAGAATTCGCAGCCTACGGTCGCGTTGAATCCGTTGGGAAGCACTGCGTTGGGAGGCGCTGCGCCGGGGAATGCTGCACAGACAGGCTACGGCGACTACGGTTCCGGCGAACACGCTGCAGCGCCCGACTCTGCCATAGCCGACCCGTGGGCGGCAATCGGCGCCCCCGGGCCAGCGCAGGATGGCGGCGATGCCATGCTGGTGAACGCCGCAACGGGTGAGATAGCCGACGACGGCAGCGATAACAGCAATGACGCCGGTATCCCTGACGATGCCCTAGCTCCGTACCAATTGCCCGACCTGAACCTGCTGGCCAAAGGACAGCCGCATGCCGTGCGCACGCCGGCCAACGACAATGTCATTCGCGCGCTGACCTCCACCTTCCAGCAGTTCAAGGTGGACGCCAAAGTCGTCGGCTTCCTGCGCGGCCCTTCCGTCACCCAGTACGAAGTGGAGCTTGGCCCGGGCGTCAAGGTCGAGAAGGTCACCAACCTGCAGCGCAATATTGCGTACGCAGTGGCCAGCTCCGACGTGCGCATTCTGTCGCCTATCCCTGGCAAATCGGCCATTGGCATCGAGATTCCGAACATCGACCGCGAAATCGTGCATCTGGGCGATGTGCTGCGCTCCGACGAAGCGGTGAGTGACGCCAATCCGATGCTCGCGGGCGTAGGCAAGGACGTCGAAGGGCATTTCGTCACCGCCGATCTGACCAAGATGCCGCATCTGCTCGTTGCCGGTGCCACTGGCTCGGGCAAGTCGAGCTTCATCAACTCCATGCTCACCTCGGTCATCATGCGGGCCACGCCTGAGCAGGTCCGCCTGATCATGGTGGACCCCAAGCGCGTCGAGCTGTCGGCCTACGCGGGCATCCCACATCTGCTCACGCCCATTATCACCGACCCCAAGAAGGCCGCGCAAGCCCTCGAATGGGTCGTCAAGGAGATGGACGCGCGTTACGATGACCTGCAGTTCTTCGGCTTCCGCCATGTCAAGGACTTCAACGAGGCCGTGCGCGCCGGTAAGGTCCACGCCCCGCTCGGTTCGAATCGCAAGGTGGCTCCATATCCGTACCTGCTTGTCGTGGTCGACGAGATGGCCGACCTCATGATGGTGGCCAAGAACGATGTGGAGAGCTCGATTCAGCGTATCACGCAGCTGGCCCGCGCCGCCGGCGTGCATCTGGTGCTGGCTACGCAGCGCCCGTCGGTCGACGTCGTCACCGGCCTGATCAAGGCGAATATTCCATCCCGGCTGGCGTTTGCCACATCCTCTGCGACCGATTCGCGCGTCATCCTCGACTCGGTGGGTGCGGAGACCCTGATTGGTCAGGGCGATGCGCTGTTCCTGCCGATGGGGTCGGCCAAGGCGTTGCGCGTGCAGGGTTCGTGGGTGAGCGAATCCGAGATCCGCAAGGCGGTCGAATACGTGCGCACGCAGCGCAAGCCGCATTACCGCGACGACATCGAGCAGATGGCCAAGGAAGCCGAGCAGCATGCCGTCGAGCCTGACGAGGATATCGGCAACGATATGGATGTGCTGCTGCAGGCGGCCGAGCTGGTCGTCACCACGCAGTTCGGGTCCACTTCGATGCTGCAGCGCAAGCTGCGCGTCGGATTCGCAAAAGCTGGGCGGCTGATGGACCTGCTCGAATCGCGCGGCGTCGTAGGACCTTCCGAAGGCTCGAAGGCCCGGCAGGTACTGGTGCAGCCGCAGGACCTGCAGCAGGTGCTCGCCTTCATCCGCGGGGAGAGCGATTCGCTGCAGACTTCGGCGGGAGCGGCAGACGGAGCGAACGATGCGCTGGGCGAATAATTCGAGCAGCGCGGCAGTTGTCGCCGGTTTTGCTGGTTTTGCTGATTTTGCTGGTTTTGTCGACTTTGCCGATTACAGCTTCGATTTCAGCGATATGCGCATGTGCGGTAATGAGTTCGCAGTAGGGTGAATAGTATGCAAACACGGGATGAACATAAGACATCGTTATGGGACGGTTGGAATAGCCCACCGAATCTGGTGACCTATTCCCGTATCGTGCTGGTGCTGATTTTCCTTTGGGCGGACATCGCCGCCGGCCCTTGGGGAGCGCAGAACCTGCGGCTGCGATGGGCTGCAGCGCTGCTCTTCGTCGTCGCCGCGTCCACCGACAAGCTGGATGGCTGGATGGCGCGCAAGTACGACCAGGTTACCGAACTGGGCAAGCTTATGGATCCCATCGCCGACAAACTGCTGATTCTGGCCACACTGGTCGTGGCCTCGGCATTCGGCGAAGTGTTCTGGTGGGTTACGATTCTGTTCCTGATTCGCGAGCTGGGCATCACGGTGATGCGTTTCTTCGTCATTGACAGCGGCGGCAAGGTCATCGCCGCTTCGCGGGCAGGAAAATACAAGACCCTGACCGAATGCGTCGGCTTGGGCATGCTGCTGACGCCCATGTGGTCGCTTGCCTCGGGCGATGAGGTCCCTACCTGGGTCAATGTCTACCATGGCGTCACGCAGGCGATTATCTATATCGCGCTCGCTCTATGTCTGTATTCCGGCGGGGAGTATCTGATCAACACCTTCGGCGGGCGGCGATCCGCGTCCTCGGCCGGTGGCGATCAGTCGGCATGACTGGTATGGCTGGCATAGCCAGTGTGTCTCGCGCCGAGACGTCCGATGGTGAATCGGATATGCAGGGCCGTTGCGACGCGCTTGCCGCAAAGATTCTCGCGCGTTGCAAGACACTCGGCGTGAAAATAGCCGTTGCGGAATCGCTGACTGGGGGATTGCTGGCCGACGCCTTCGTGCGTGTGCCGGGTGCTTCGGCGGTGTTCCTTGGCTCGGCGGTCACCTATGACATCGCCGCCAAGGCCTCGATTCTGGGCGTGGACGCCGAGCTGCTGCGGCGCGAAGGCGCGGTGTATCCCGAGGTGGCGCGTCAGATGGCGCAGGCCACGGCGAATCTCTACCACCAGCCGGGCTATGACGCTGTCATCGGGCTGTCGACCACCGGCGTTGCGGGGCCTGGCCCGGACGGCAGCAAACCTGCGGGGCTGGTCTATATCGGTCTGGCGATTCCGGCCGTGTTCGCAGCTTCCCGGCAACCGCAAACCATTGTGCGGGAGCTGCACTGCCACGGTTCGCGCGAGGCGGTGCGCCAGCAAAGCGTGCTGCATGTTTTGGAAAACCTAAGCGAACTAACAGTGAATTCACAGGAATAATCTCGTCTTCCCGGTGTTGTTCATAGTGTAAGCCTTACGAACACGAGCCGAAAGGAATGGCGCAGATGGACACGATGACACGCACCAACGAACAGACGGATGTAACCACTCTGTCGACACGGCCGGTTCAGGCGGGCAATGCGCGTATGCGCGATTTGACTCCCGCACAGCGCAGGGCGGTGATGTTCGCCCAGCAGCAGGTGATACGCGCGCGGGCTGCGAAGAAGGCCAAGGATGAGCGGCAGGCTGCGCTCAGCCGCATGTGGCAGGCCGAGGACGCCGAGCAGCAGTCCAAGCCTAGGGCGGCTTCGCGCAAACGCGAGTCCACCAGCGAAAGCAGAGATATGTCGCTGCGCGAGGCAATAGGGCATGTGCTGCGCGATTTGCGCACGCAGGACCATAAGACGCTGCGCGAGGTAAGCGAAAAGGCCGGCGTCTCGCTCGGCTATCTTTCCGAAGTCGAGCGTGGGCAGAAGGAGGCCAGCTCCGAGCTGCTTGGCTCGATCGCCGAATCGCTGGGATTGAGCACTGCGCAGATGCTGCGCATGGTCGCCGATTATCTCGATTCCGTCGAGCTGTGAGCATCGCGTCGTCTCCGGCAGTATAACGACAACGAAACCCGCCACCTGTGGATGGCGGGTTTTTCGTGCGTATGCAAGTCGTGCGTATGCGAAAGCAACGGCGTGCGTAGTTGTGGCGGAGTAGAATTCGCTGAGACGAGATATGGCAGGAACTATGAGATCGAGGTGCTGTGCGCGAACGGGAGTTTTGGGAGCTGCTTGAGGAGATTTTCGGCCGCAGCTATGGCCGCAGTCTTGCCCATGACCAGCAGCTCACCGCGCTTGAGGGTATGAGCGTGGTGCAGGCTCTCGCAGCGGGTGTCGAGCCGCGCGTCGTCTGGAATGTGCTGTGCGACCAGATGGATGTTCCTGATTCGCAGCGATGGGGCAGAGATCACAACGCGCCTCCGCTGCCAGCGCGCTGATTGGGCTCCGCGATGCCAGTGCGGTGAACGACGCTTGCTGTGGCTGCTGACGACACGCCGTGTTCTCCGTAGCATGTTCGAACAAATGTTCGTATGCTGGGTTATAGTATTTTCAGCGCAGATCATGCATCGGCGGCTTCCACACACTGGCGGCTTCCAGTTATCAACGGCTCTGCAGCCGCTTCGGATTCAGCGGCTGAGGGTCCTGTGAGACGAGAGACGCTCGGCGTGTCGAAATGGCAAGCCTTCGACCACAATGGTCTGTCGGGATTGCCGAGGCGGCATGTCACGCCATACCGTGGGATGTGACGAGAGCTGTACAACGTAAGGAGCAGACATGGCACAACAGGCAAAAGTCGCGTCGAAGGCGAACGTGACAGATTTACGCGGCGAGGATCCGCGGCGGCAGGCCGCGCTGAAAACCGCGCTGCAGGAGGTCGAGAAGAGCTTCGGCAAGGGGTCGGCTATGCGTTTGGGCGACAAGCCCGCGCAAGACGTCGAGGTCATCCCCACCGGGTCTCTTGCACTGGATATGGCCTTGGGGATAGGCGGGCTGCCCCGTGGCCGCATCGTGGAGATCTACGGTCCGGAGTCCTCCGGCAAGACGACGCTGGCGCTGCATGTGGTCGCCAATGCGCAGAAGAACGGGGGAGTGGCGGCGTTCATCGACGCCGAGCATGCCTTGGATCCGGTCTATGCCAAGCATTTGGGCGTGGACACGGACTCGCTGATCGTCTCGCAGCCCGACAACGGCGAGCAGGCGCTCGAGATCGCTGACATGCTGATTCGTTCCGGCGCGCTGGATGCCATCGTCATTGATTCGGTGGCGGCACTGGTGCCCAAGGCCGAAATCGAAGGCGAAATGGGCGACAGCCACGTTGGCTTGCAGGCGAGGCTGATGAGTCAGGCGCTGCGCAAGATGACCGGTGCGCTGGCGCAGGCTGGCACCACCGCCATCTTCATCAACCAGTTGCGTGAGAAGATCGGCGTGTTCTTCGGCAGCCCCG
The DNA here is from genome assembly GCF_009371885.1 of Bifidobacterium tibiigranuli. Lineage (GTDB taxonomy): Bacteria > Actinomycetota > Actinomycetes > Actinomycetales > Bifidobacteriaceae > Bifidobacterium > Bifidobacterium tibiigranuli. Next base: position 101,160 of record NZ_QLZA01000005.1, read on the forward strand.
AGACCACCACCGGCGGCAAGGCGCTGAAGTTCTATTCCTCGGTCCGCTTGGACATCAGGCGCATCCAGACGCTGAAGAACGGCGATGAGGCCGTGGGCAATCGCACCAAGGTCAAAGTGGTGAAGAACAAGATGGCGCCGCCCTTCAAATTCGCCGAATTCGATGTGCTCTACGGCGAGGGCATCTCGAAGGAAGGCTCCGTGCTGGACATGGCGCTGCAATGCAATGTGGCGAAGAAGTCCGGCTCTTGGTTCACCTACGACGGCGAGCAGCTTGGTCAGGGCCGCGAGAACGTGCGGCAGTTCATGAAGGACAATCCGGCGATCACCGACGAGATTGAGCGCAAGGTGAAAATCGCCTTCGGGCTGCTTCCCGACGACACGCCGGACCCTGACGATGCTGATGGCGCAGCTGGTGGTGACGCAGACGGCGGTGATGCGGCTCATGACGCAGCCGGCGCGGGCGAGGCTGGCGATTCCAAGGCCAAAGCCTCAAAGGCCGCCGCAGCCAAGGCATAGCCGATGATCAGCGCCGAAGAGTTCCTGAGCAGCCACACGCCTGTTGCCGAAGAGGGCGAACCGGAGACGGAGCAGCCCGAAAGGCGAGCCAAAGAAGCTGATTTGGCGGCCCAAGGCGATGCGGCAGGGAAAGCCGCTCAGGGTGGGGCAGCTGAGCCCCTGCGGCATGCCGGTTCCTTCGGTTCGCAGCCTGATGATGCTGTTGGTTCTGGCATTGCTGGGCACGCTCACGGCGCTGGGCATGCTCATGACGCTGGGTCTGGAACGGCATCATCGTATGGTTTGCACGGTGCCGGTCGCAGCAGTTTCGGCCACTCAGGCTTCCGCGATGCGCATTCGCGGAAGCCATATGGTGGCACGCGCCGGTCACGCAGACACGCGCGAGACCCCGACGACACCTCGCCTAGGGCGCAATCGCGGGGGCAGCGCGGGCCTGATGATCCGCAGAGTCTGGATGCATGCCGGGAGGCGGCGCTGACGCTGTTGGACGCTGCGGCGCGCCCATCCGGGGCGTTGCGAACGCGTTTGCTTGGCAAAGGCTATGCACCAGGCGTTGTCGAAGAGGTCATCGAGCGGTTGAGCGCGGTGAATCTTATCGATGACCGGGCATATGCGCAAGCAGCAGTCCGCTACTGCATCGGGCGGATGTACGGGCGACATGGCGCCATCAACGAACTCGTGCGCAAGGGAGTCGAGCGGCCGTTGGCCGCCGAGGTCGTGGATGAGGCTGACAAACACGGTGCGTTTGAGGAATCGGCGTGGGAGCTTGGACGCTCTGTCGAACACAAAACCCGTGGGCTTGATCGCCAGGTGCGCAAACGCCGTTTGTGGAGCGCTGGCGGGCGCAAAGGGCATGACCCGGCGGTTCTGCGCGACATGGCGCACCAGCTCTTTGACGATGATGGACAAGAGGTCTAACTGCCTCCCCTGTACGCTGGCGGCTGTGGCTATGCGGCAGGCAGCGTATGATGTAATCCGTTGCGGCGGTTGCCGTCTTTGGCGATGAGAGGGGCATTATGTCCGAGGTTCTCTTTGAAGTCGTTGCGGCGATCGTGCTTATGGCGCTGCTTGCCGTGGTCGTGCTCAAGCCTCGTGGATTGCCTGAAGGGTTCGTCGGTTTGCTCGGGGCTGCGATTCTCATCGTGATTGGCGCTACAACGCCGTCTGTCGCCTTCGCCCAAGCCGAAAGCTTGATGCCGACAGTGTTGTTCCTTGGCTTTTGCCTGATATTCGCCGGATTATGCGAGCGGGAGGGGCTGTTCGTATATTGTGCCGACATTATAGGTAGGCTGTCGCGGGGCAGGCCGGGAAAACTTTTCGTCCTGTGTTTTCTCATGGCCGCGTTCGTCACAGCGTCTTTGAGTCTGGATACGACCGTGCTGCTGCTGACCCCGGTCATACTGGCCACGGCGGAGCGCATGCGGCTGGACTATCGGCCATATGCTTATGCTGCCTGTCATCTGGCCAACACGGCCTCACTGCTGCTTCCAGTATCGAATCTGACGAATCTGCTCGCTATGCAGAACACGGGATTGGATTTTCTTGACTTCGTGGTCATGATGGCGTTGCCATGGCTGGCTGCTGTGGGAACGGAATTCGCCGTGCTGCGCTGCGGCTTTGGCACGATGCTGTCTTCGAGGCACTACGATGCAAGCGACTCGGGGCGTCTGCAAACGACCGGGAACCGCTCGGCAGATGACAACGCGCCCAAGGATGATGAGCACGTTCCGTTGCTGGCCATTGTGGTGGTCGGCATGACGCTTGCGGGATTCATGATTTCGGGCAAGCTGGGACTCAGCCCATTCTGGTTCGCTGCCTTCGGCTGCATAGCATTGACTATAGGACGTGCCGCAGCGGGGCGGGCTTCGGCACGAGAGCAATTGCTGCAGGCGTGGAACGACGCCAATCCTTCCTTCCTGCTGTTCGTGCTGGCCTTGGCTGTTGTGGTCGCGGCGCTGTCGGGCAATGGGTTGGGGAATCTGATCGCTCCGCTGTTCTCCATGGGGACTTCGCTGCCAGTGCTGCTGCTGGTCGCAGGCGTTGCAGCGCTCTCGGCCAATGTGCTCAATAATCTGACTGCGGCGATGCTGCTTATTCCCTTGGCGGCGAGCCACGGCTTGATTATGGTCATGGCAATCCTGATTGGCGTGAACATCGGCCCGAATCTGACCTATGCCGGGTCGCTGGCGACGATTCTGTGGAGAAGAACTCTCCAGGAACGCGGGCGTCGCGTAGAATTGGCAAGATTCACCGCCATTGGTCTGATCAGCGTGCCGCTGTGCATCATTGCTGCGACAGTGACACTGTGGCTGCTTGCCTAGATCAACGTATGCCACTGGTTACGGCACGGAAGTCACGGGTCACGAAACCTGCTATGAAGACTACTTATTTACCAATGAAATGAGACAGCGGCAAAACAAAAAACTAAGGAGTGTTGAGACCCCTCATACCCCGGGTTCTGTCGTGCGCCAAAGCGCACGGATGGCCATCCATCTCGACCTGACGTTGCCGCCAGGCTCTAGCAGCCTACCCGAAGGCCCGAGCGAGCAGCTCTTTACGCCTTCTGCTTGGCCTTGCTCCCGATGAGGCTTGCCATGCGACCCACTGTTGCCAGGGGCCCGGTGGTCTCTTGCACCGCCGTTTCACCCTTACCCGGCCTTGCGGCCAGGCGGTCTGTTCTCTGTTGCGCTATCTCTCAGGTCGCCCTGGGCGGACGTTATCCGCCATCGTGCCCTGTGGAGCCCGGAAGTTCCTCAGACCCGCCATAAGCGTGTCCGCGGCCACCGAAGGATCTCAACCACTTCATTGTAGCAAGACTTTCGGTGTCGATTGCATAACGTTCGCGAAACGAGTTGTTTGCCGCGAGTCCTTGCTGCGTTAACCCAAGCTTCGATTACAATGAGTCGTACCCGGACAGTGAAGACGCCGTCCGACACATATAGCGGGAAACCGCTTGAGATAGGAGGTCCACATGGAAATCGTCGTAACCGGACGTCACACGCAGATCAAGCAGAGGTTCCGCGATGTCGTCGAAAGCAAGATGAATCGTGTGACCGCCATCGCCCCGGACGCACAGCGCGCGCAGATTGTGCTTTCGCATGAGGGCAATCCTCGTCAGGCAGACACGGCCGAGCGCGTGGAAATCACCGTGATCGCAGGTCGCTCCGTCGTACGTGCCGAGGCATCGAGCACCGATGAGTTCAGCGCACTTGACATGGCGCTGGATAAATTGACGCTGCGGCTGCGCCGTACGCGCGACCGGCGCAAGGACCATCGCCGTGGCTACACCAACCCGGCCCCGGTCGATCTGGGAACCATCCTTCCGCCCGAGGAGCCGGAGGCAGAGCCCGAAGAGCCGAACAATAGCCCCCAGGCCGCCATCGCTTCCGAGTTGGGACCCGGCGAGTCCGTCGAGGTGCAGGTTGGTGACACTCCAATTGTGATTCGCCGCAAACTGCATCTCGCCGATCCGATGACCATCGACGAGGCGCTGTACGAAATGGAACTGATCGGCCACGATTTCTTCCTCTTCGTCAATAAGGAGACCGGCCGCCCGTCCGTCGTCTATCACCGTCACGGATGGAGCTACGGTGTGTTTGAGATCGATACCGCCGACAACGTCGCCAAAGTCATCAAGGGCTGAAAACCGGCATAGGGAGAGTCGACCTGAAATTCAGACCTAGGGAATTCGCCTTCAGCGAGCGTGTTCCCGGGGAATGATGGCAGAAATCCCGCAAAACTAACAAGGACGAGGGGCTGTACATCAATGCGATGTACAGCCCCTCGTTGCGTCTCGTATGCGAGCGGCAGACCGGATTATAGGCCGTAAGAAGCCGTGGGAGGCAGCCCCAGACATCGTACGACAGGAGATGAAAAGGGGCTGCTGCACGAATCGACGCCAGCCTGTTATGAAAATCGGCGCACTCGCGTACTATATAGACTGTTTGTGCCCGGCCCAACGGTGCCGGGGTATGCTCGTTTTAACGAACAAGACGGATCAGGGAGCAAAAACGTGGTAGACATCGTCGACAAGGCGCTTCGTATGGGCGAAGGCCACCAGATCAAGAAGCTGGAGAACGTGGCGAAGGCCGTGAACGCTCTTGAGGATAAGATATCCGCATTGAGCGACGACGAGCTCAAGGGGCAGACCGCCAAATTCAAGAAGCGGATTGCTGATGGGGAAAGCCTTGATGATCTGATGCCCGAAGCCTTCGCCACTGTGCGCGAAGTCTCCAAGCGCACGCTCGGCCAGCGCCATTTCGATGTGCAGCTCATGGGCGGCGCGGCGCTGCATTGGGGCAACATCGCCGAAATGAAAACAGGTGAAGGCAAGACCCTCGTGGCTACGCTGCCCGCGTATTTGAATGCGCTTGGCGGCAAAGGCGTTCACGTGGTCACCGTCAACGACTATCTGGCGAGCTACCAGAGCGAGCTGATGGGGCGTATCTTCCGCTTCCTGGGACTCACCGTCGGCTGCATCATCACCGATCAGAAGCCTGTCGAGCGCCGCAAGCAGTACAACGCCGACATCACCTACGGCACCAACAATGAGTTCGGCTTCGACTATCTGCGTGACAACATGGCGTGGGAAAAGAACGAACTGGTGCAGCGCGGCCATAACTTCGCGATCGTCGATGAGGTCGACTCCATCCTCATCGATGAGGCCCGTACCCCGCTCATCATCTCCGGCCCGGCCGAAGGCGACGTGACGCGCTGGTACCGCCAGTTCGCGCGGCTGGTCCCCAGGCTTACCCGCGACGAGGATTACGAGGTCGACGAGAAGAAGAAGGTCGTCGGCATCCTCGACCCAGGCATTACGAAGGTCGAGGACTTCCTCGGCATCGACAACCTGTACGAACCCAGCAACACGGCGCTGATTGGCTACCTCAACAACGCCATCAAGGCCAAGGAACTCTTCCTGCGCGACAAGGACTATGTCGTGACGCACGGCGAGGTCCTCATCGTCGACGAGCACACCGGCCGTATCCTGTCCGGACGCCGCTACAACGAGGGCCTGCACCAGGCCATCGAGGCCAAGGAAGGCGTCGAGGTCAAGGCCGAGAACCAGACCTTCGCCACCATCACTCTGCAGAACTACTTCCGCATGTACGACAAGCTCTCGGGCATGACCGGTACCGCCGAAACCGAGGCGGCCGAGTTCATGGGCACCTACAAGCTCGGCGTGCTGCCGATTCCGACGAACCGCCCGATGGTGCGCCAGGACAAGAACGATCTGATCTTCCGCACCAAGAAGGAGAAGCTCACCGCCATCGTCAAGGACGTGGCAAAGCGCCATCTCAAGGGCCAGCCGGTGCTGCTAGGCACCGCCTCGGTCGAATCCTCCGAAATCGTCTCCTCGCTGCTTGACGTCGCAGACATCGAGCATCAGGTCCTCAACGCGAAACAGCATGGACGCGAGGCTGCGGTCGTCGCCGTCGCCGGACGCAAGGGCGCCGTCACCGTGGCCACCAACATGGCCGGACGAGGCACCGATATCATGCTCGGCGGCAATGTCGAGTTCCTGGCCGACCAGAAGCTCAAGTCCGAAGGCTATTCGCCCGACGACACCCCGCAGGAGTACGAGGACCGCTGGCCCGGCACGCTCGCCGAGATGAAGGCGCAGGCCAAGGACGAGCACGAGGAAGTCACCGAGCTCGGCGGCCTGTACGTGCTGGGCACCGAACGCCACGAGTCGCGGCGTATCGACAACCAGCTGCGCGGCCGTTCCGGGCGTCAGGGCGACCCGGGCGAGTCCCGGTTCTACCTGAGCCTCGAAGACGACCTGATGCGCCTGTTCAACACGCAGCTCGTCGCCCGCGTCATGACCAAGGGCATGCCTGAAGGCGAGCCGATCGAGTCGAAGAGCGTCTCCAAGGGCGTGCGCACCGCGCAGAAGTCCGTAGAATCGCGCAACTTCGAAATCCGTAAGAACGTGCTCAAGTATGACGACGTGATGAACAAGCAGCGCAAGGTCATCTATGCCGAGCGCCAAGCGGTGCTCAAGGGCGAGGACATCCACGAGGATGTCGAGCGCTTCATCGCCGACACTGCGGAAAGCTATATCAAGGGTGCCAACAACGGCTCCGACAAGCCGAAGGACTGGGACTGGGGGGGGCTGTTCAAGGCCCTGAACATGGTCTTCCCGGTCGGCGTCGACATGGGCGAGGCCAAGAAGAAGGTCACTGACCTCAAGCACGAGAAGGCCGTCGAAGCGCTGCGTGACATCTTCGTCGAGGATGCCAAGGCCCAGTACGCCGAATTCGAGAAGAAGATCGGCGCCGAAGGCCTGCGTCAGCTCGAACGGCGTGTCGTGCTCGCGGTGCTTGACCGCAAATGGCGTGAGCATCTCTACGAGATGGACTACCTCAAGGACGGCATCGGCCTACGCGGCATGGGCCAGCGCGACCCGCTGGTCGAATACCAGCGTGAAGGCTACCGGATGTACAACTCGATGATCGAGGCCATCAAGGAGGAAAGCGTCCAGCTGCTCTTCCATGTCGACGTCGAGCAGGTCGCCCGCACCGAGGACTTGGAAACCGAGCAGGACGAGGATGCTGCGGTCGATGCGGCTCAATCGGCGCTTGGTATTGCTTCGTCTGCTGAGGAGACCGGCGAGGCCAGTGATGCGGTGGCGATCAGCTCCGAGCCGGGCGACCCCGATGCTGCTTCTACCCAGGACAGCGACGAGGACGACAGCGCCCAGCCCGGCATCGTCGGTCCGGCTCCGCTCAGCCACGCCGAGGGCAAGGTTCCTGCGAGCAAGCAGCCCAAGAGCGAGGAATCGAAAACGGCATGGTCGGACGGGAAGACCTTCCCTGGTACCTCCAAGAACTCGTCGTGCCCGTGCGGCTCGGGACGCAAGTACAAGATGTGCCACGGTCAGAACGAGTGACGGAGAGGCGATGACACGCTGAGCTGCGATTCAACAGCTGGCAATTGAACGGCCATCAATTAAACGACACAGGGCGGCGGACACTGGCAACGGTGTTCGCCGCTTTGCTATTCGATAGCGGTGTCTGCTAGGCACATTCATGCGTTTGGGTAAGGGGAAACACACGAATCTGCCCAGTAGAGCCAACATATGGAAACACGAAAACATTCTGTGACGGGAAGACAGTAGAATAGGGCATCGTCATGGCGACGTGCCATGAGCAGCAGCATCACGCCTCAGGGAGGGCTTATGTCCGAGATCACATGGAAGTCGATTCTCACGAAGCTGGTCGGTGGCGACCACTTGAACGCACAGGAGTCTCGATGGTTCGTGGATGACCTGATGAACGGCGACGCCAATCCGGCAGCTGTCGGTGCCGTGCTGGCGATGCAGCAGCAGCTTGGACTGACCGCCGATGAGATTTCAGGAGCTTCGCAGGCCATGGTCGCGCATGCCGTGCCGCTGCATGTGAGCGGCGAGCTCACCGACATCGTGGGAACCGGTGGCGATGGTGCCGCGACGGTGAACCTGTCGAGCATGGGTTCGGTGGTCGCTGCTGCGGCTGGCGTCAAAATCGTCAAGCATGGCAACCGTGCCGCCTCCTCGAAGTGCGGCGCCGCCGATGTGCTCGAAGCGCTGGGTCTTCCGCTTGACCTCGAACCGCAGGCCGTGGCCGAAATCGGCGACGAGGTGGGCATCACCTTCGCCTTCGCCAAGACCTTCCATCCTTCGATGCGCTTCGTAGGTCCGGTGCGTTCTGCGCTGGGCATTCCGTGCGTGTTCAATGTGCTCGGTCCGTTGACCAACCCCGCCAAGCCGCAGCATGTGGCTATCGGCTGCGCCGACCGCAAGCTCAGCCCATTGATGGCGCAGGTGTATGCCGGGCACGGGCAGAGCGGCATGGTCTACACCTCGCACGAAGGCCTGGACGAGCTAGCGCAGACGGGGCCGGTGTCCGTGTGGGAGATTGCCGATGGCAAGGTCACCGAGATTGAATTCGACCCGGTGGAGCAGCTGGGACTCGAACGCATCGATGTCAGCGCGCTCAGGGGAGGGGAGCCGGAGCTCAACGCTTCCATCTTCCGCCGCTTCCTTGCGGGCGAGGACGTGTCGTCGCGTTCGACGGCGCTGCTCAACGCCGCGTCGGCCATCGTGGCCGATGGGCATCTGGTGCCGCAGGGCGATTTCATCGAGCGTTTCAAGGCAGCCTACGCGATCGCGGAGCAGACCGTCGACTCTGGTGCGGCTCAGGCGCTGCTCGACCGCTGGCTCGCCGCAGCTCAGGCCAAGCGATAGCGGGTCGAACGAGTCAGACTCTGGCGCCGTCATCGAAATAGTCATCGCGGGTCTGCGAGGATCCGCGATGACGGGCGATGAGTCCTGCGCCGCCAATGAGCGCGCAGGGGCCGAAGAACATGCCCAGTATGCCCGTGTACTGGTGGAAGAACACCGACGCGATGGTGCCAGCGATGCCGACGAGCAGCAGCCCCCAGAACACCAGCGTCGTGGCATCGATATGGCCGATTTTCGGGTTCGGCGGCACGAAATCGTCCTGCGAGTCGAGCATGTCGTCGGTATCCAGCCAGCTTGAGGCTGTGAAATCACGTGGGCCGTGGCTAGCGCTCGGTATGTCGCCAGCGAAGGTTCCCTCATCGAGGTCGTTGACCGAGAGCAGCGCCTCCTTCTCCTTGCGCTTGGCATGCTTCTCGAACTGCTTCGCACTGCGGGAATGCGCGACATCGCCCAGATCGTCGGCATGGCTGCTCTCGAACTCGGCCCACAGCTCGTCGGCGTTGGCAGCGTCGGCCTTATCGCCGTCAGCGGCATTATTGACGCCGTTCGAGCCGTTTTTCGGCGTGGAGTTTGGACTCGTATCTTCGCCGTTGCTATTGTTGAGTTCAGTCATAGGCACCACTCTAATAGAGGTGCCGTAACAACTTGGCGCATCACGACCATGCCGCTGCACATAAGGCGGTGGCCGTCGAACGCCGCGCGAAAGGGAGAGTCATGCTCTACTGGTTGTTCGTCAAGGGACTCGGCCCCGTCGCCCGCTGGCGCATGAACCCGTCAAGCCGGGGAGTCGAGAACATTCCCAGGCAAGGCGGCGCTATCATCGCCTCGAATCATCTTGCCGTCATCGACGATGCGCTGATACCGCTGACCAGTCCGCGCATGATTCACTTCATGGGCAAGGCCGAATACTTCGAAGGCAAAGGCATCAAAGGCAAATTCCAGAAATGGTGGTTCACTTCGGTGGGCGTCTTCCCTGTGGATCGCTCCGGCGGCTCCAAATCCTTGGGTGCGCTGGCGCACGCGCGCGAAATCCTCGAAGCTGGGCATCTCTTCGGCATCCATGTCGAAGGCACGCGCAGCCCCGATGGGCGGCTCTACCGCGGTCATGTCGGTGTGGCGAAGCTGGCGCTGGAAACCGGCTGCCCGATCATTCCCACGGCCGTCATCGGCAGCCGCGAGCTGCAGAAGCCGGGGCAGGTGATTCCGTCAAAAGGCAATTCGATGGTGATGTACGGCAAACCGATTACCGTGGCGAAGAAGGCACCAGGCGATATCACGCATGACGAGCTGCGCTCGCTGACCGACCGTGTGACCGAGGCCATCCGCAAGCTCAGCGGCCAGGACTATGTCGACGAATACGCCCAGAAGGTCAAGGCGCGGCTGCAGGCGCAGGAGTCGCCGTCAGACGCTGCAGAGCATGAGACGCGCTGACAAGGGTTACTGAAAAGGTTGGTGGTCTCGCATAGTTTCATGCGAGACCACCAACCTTCATGTTTCTTGAGGGCTTAGTCGTTTACGTGTCTTTGCGGCGTGCCTTTCATTATCAGTCAGTGAAGGCTGCATCGACTGCGTCAGCGAATGCAGCTAAAGAGGGGAATTCCCATGTGGGGTAGACCTCTGCACTAGGCTCCGGGGTGGCGCCCCAGCCGGGCTGATTGTGGCGACGGTTGATCCACACGGTTTTCAGGCCTTGCTTCTGAGCAGGAACGTGATCGTGGAACAATGATTGTGCTACATGCAGCAATTGGTCAGGCTGCAGTCCAAGTTCATCGATGCGGCTGAGCAGAGCATGGAAGTTCCTAGGCGATGGCTTATAAGATCCGATTTCGTTGGCTACGAGAATCTCGTCGAACTGTATTCCGAGTCGTTTTTCGCTGGCGTCGAAGCCTTCCCGATTGACGTTCGAAAGAATAATGAGGGAGTAGTGCCGATGCAGGCGTTCCAACGCCTTATGGGAATCAGCAAACGCGGGCCAGTCGGGTACGGAGACTCCGAGCTTTTCAGCCTGCTTTTCGCTCACCTCGTATCCGAGTTCCACGCCGACTCGTGTGAACGCCTGCTCTAGAACCTGCGGATAGGGCATGCTCGGGAATTCGGCTTCCACAGCGGCCTCGTGGTCGGCATAAACATTGAGAAGCTGCTCCTGATTTGCAGAGATACCTATGCTTTGGGCCCATTCGACAAGGACACTGCCTATTCCGGTCTCCCAATCGATGAGCGTTCCGTAGCAATCAAAGCTCAGTGCCTTGAATGTTGTGAATTCTTCGTACATAAGACCATCATCCATTCTTATTGGTGTCATGCGCCGCGATTCCACGGCGCGTTCGTGTTTGATTTCCACTTGCGCATATGGGATTCAGAGGAATCGTTAACATTTTACGATTTATATGTAGTGCTATGTCACGGATATTTTCATCGGAAACATTATGGTAATCAATTGGTTGTCTTTTGTAAACATTTGACAGTTATCAATATGGGTACTGCATGAAGAAAATTACGATGCACATTACCAAGTGAGGAATCATGAACAAAATAAGAAAAATCGGAGCCGTTGCATGCGCAGTGGTGCTGAGTGCGGTTATGGGATTATCCGGATGCGGATCTGCCTCATCTAGCCCCACCCCCAGCAAAACTCTTAAAGTTGTTACTTATGCGAACTGGAACCCATTCGAATATCTCGATAAAGGCAAGATGGTCGGTTTCGATATTGACCTTATTCAGGCCGTCGCGAAGAAGGCCGGCTATTCGGTGACCATCAAAAATGCTGGCTGGGAGGATATGTTCAGTCAGATTCAGGGCAAATCCAAAGATATGGCGATTTCGGGCATAACGATAACGGACGATAGGAAAAAGACATATGATTTCTCTTCCCCCTACTTCGTATCACGTCAGAGCATCGTGGTCCACAAAGATAGTTCGATTGCATCTGCTGCAGATCTCAAAGGCAAAAAGGTCGGAGTGCCAAGCGGGCAGACGGGGCAGACGGCTATGGAGAAATTGTTCGGAGAAAAGAATCCTAATATCATTGCCTCCAAAAATGGCCTGCATTATATGCAGCTGATTCATGGCGAAGTGGATGCCGCAGTAGGCGACGACACGAATAACAAGCATTTCATTGAAAGCAACAAACAGTACGACCTCAGGATTGTCAGGGACGACAAGGCATTTGCACCGGAATACTTCGGGATTATGTTCCCGAAGGGAAGCACCTACCGCGATCCTATCGACAAGGCGCTCGCCTCTTTCATCACAACAAAGGAATACAGTGAAATGTACCAGAAGTGGTTCGGTACCGCTCCGAATATCAAAGATCTGAAGTCATAGTGCATCTCTGAACAGTATCGTTCTTTCAATCGTATTCCAGGTTCGATGGATGAATGAGTACGCAGTAACCGCAATTCACGCAGAAGATGATTGTAAAGGTGATTCAGAATGAGTTTTGATTTTAGTATCGTATATCAATATCTGCCATATCTGCTATCAGGCACATTGCTGACATTAGGATTCTCGTTGGCAGGCGTTGTGTTTGGAAGCGTCATAGGCGTGCTGATCGCCTTCGGAAAGATGAGTCGAAATAAATGGGTGTCTCTGCCCTTCAGAATCTATGTCGCGTTTTTCCGAGGCACGCCGCTGCTAGTCCAGTTGCTTATTATCAATTTCGGCGTTGTGCCGGTTATCATCGGTACGTCAAACGGAACCGTTGCGGCTATCATGTCGTTGTCTTTGAACTCCGGTGCATATATCGCTGAAACAGTTCGAGCTGGTGTTGAATCCATCGATCGTGGGCAGTCAGAGGCATCCAAGTCTTTAGGCTTAGGGAAAGTGCAGTCGCTGCGGTACGTCATCATGCCGCAAGCAATCAAACGAATCCTTCCGCCTTTGGGCAATGAGTTCATCAGCCTTATCAAGGACTCGTCGCTTGCCTCGACCATTGCTGCTCCCGAACTGACCTATTGGGCTCAGGCGATGAATGCGCAATATTATCGCGTGTGGGAGCCATATCTGTCTTCTGCATTCATTTATCTGGTGCTGACCTACGTCTTGGGCTATTTGGTCAACAAGCAAGAGAAAAGGATGAAATCATGATTTCAGTAAGAAATCTGAAGAAAAGCTTCGGCGACCATCAGGTTCTCAAAGATGTTGACATGGACGTGGATGAGCGTGAGGTTGTGGTTATCATAGGTCCTTCTGGCTCAGGAAAATCAACGTTGCTGCGCTGTATCGGTCAGCTGGAAACGGTCAATGAAGGCGAGATAGCAGTCAATGGCACGGTCATCTCGCAGCACGATGAGCATGATAAGTACACACGGGCCGATATAGGAATGGTCTTCCAGCAGTTCAACCTATTCCCGCATTACACCTGCATGGAGAACATCGTTCTTGCCCCCACAAAAGTGAAGAAGATGCCTCTGCCTGAGGCTCAGGAGCTGGCAATTGAGCTGCTGCGCGAGGTTGGTCTTGAGGACAAGGCATCTGCATATCCATCGTCATTATCAGGTGGTCAGCAGCAGCGTGTGGCGATTGCCCGTGCACTTGCGATGAAGCCGAAGATGATGCTATTTGACGAGCCCACATCGGCGTTGGATCCGGAAATGGTCGGCGAAGTGCTTGAAGTCATGCGAAGACTGGCCAAAGAAGGAATGACCATGATTGTGGTGACGCATGAGATGGGCTTTGCTCGAGAGATTGGTGACCGTGTCATTTTCATGGATGGTGGCCAGATTCTTGAGCAAGGCGACCCTGTGTCATTGTTCGCCAATCCCCAGAACCCGCGGACCCAAGCCTTTCTCAGCAAAGTGTTGTAGCCACGCAAACAATATTTCAAACAAAAAAGGAGTAAATCAATATGGAGTTTACGAGAGAATCAGAGTTGCTGTATATCAGTGATTCCATTCCGGGAATGGACCTCAAGCCTGAAGCCATGCCTTTCTTCCCCAATACCGCATTCACGATGAAGACGCTTTCGGAAGTGAAGCAGACCTATAAGGACGAGGGCTACACCTATATCCGTACCAACAACCCCAACCGCGACCTCTTGGCGAATGCAGTCTCGTGGCTGGAAGGCGGAGAGAAATCGCTGATTTTCTCCTCCGGAATGGGTGCGATCACCACCACGCTGATCACCATTCTGAACCCAGGCGATCATGTCATCTGCAATTCGTACATTTACGGCGAAACGTTCGATGTATTCAGCAAATTGCTCTCTCGCTTCGGAGTGGAGACAGATTTCATTGATCTCGGCGACATCGATGCGGTCAATGCTGCTATCAAGCCCAGCACTAAGTTGATATACACGGAGGTGCTTAGCAACCCGGTCATTGAGCTCACGGATATTGCTGCTATGGCGGACATTGCGCATGCTCATAACGCCTTGCTGATGGTCGACAACACCTTCACTACTCCTCTGGCTATCAAGCCAATTGAATTGGGTGCTGACATCGTCATCAACAGCCTTACTAAGTTCATGAATGGACATAGTGATGCCATTGCAGGCTCCATCACGGCGTCGGCCAAGCTCATTGATGAGATCCATCCCGTGCGCATGCTCTGTGGCACGCCGGGCGAGCCATTCAATTCATGGATGATTCTTCGCGGCCTGCACACGCTGAGTCTCCGTGTGCCCAAGCAGATGAGCAATGCGAAGAAGCTGGCGGAGGCTCTTGAGAAGCATCCGGCAGTTAGCAAGGTCAACTATCCGGGGCTGGAAAGCTCTCCTCAGCATGATCTGGCGATTCGCGTATTTACCGATTCAGGTTTCGGAGGAATGCTCAGCTTTATTATTCCCGATGACGATGAAAAAGTCGATGAATTCATGAGTCGGCTTCATTTCGCGCATTATGCGCCGACGCTTGGCGGTCTGCGCTCGTCGTTGGATCACCCGATTATTTCTTCGCACAAGCACATGCCGGATGCCTTGCGCAGGAAGATGGGTATTACGCCAGGCATGTTCAGACTTTCCGTGGGCATTGAGAATCCGGATGATCTGATTCGTGATTTCTATAATGCGCTCAGTGTATTTGAGGCATAAATGGCACGGGGAAGGGAATAAACGTGAATGTTACGGTTCTTGGTACTGGAATTATGGGAAGTGGTATCGCGCGCTCATTGGCGAGAGGAGGTTTGTCGGTTACAGCTTGGAATCGGACCATTGCGCGTGCCGAGCCGCTGAAAAAGGATGGCGTGTTGGTTGAGCCTGACCTGCATACAGCCCTTGTGCATGCCGAAGCCGTGATTATAGCGTTGTATGACGCAGACAGCGTTCTGGACGTGCTGGAACGCTCCGCGTCATATACTCCTAGTAATACGATCTGGATACAAACGGCGACCATCGGAGTGGAAGGCACGAAGCGCGTGGCGGATTTGGCTGAGCGCGATGGGCTCAGGGTCATTGAAACCATGATGATGGGAAGCAAGGATCAGGCCGCTGTCGGTCATCTGACGTTGATTGGTGGCGGAGACCCTGCCCTGTTCGAGCAGGCGAAGCCTGTTTTGGATGCCATGTCATTCAAGCTGGTGCATTGCGGCCCTCAGCTTGGAGATGGGACAGCGGTCAAGCTGGTGTGCAATCTCTGGCTCGCTTGCATAACTGCGGCTGCCAGTCAGTCAATCAAGCTGCTTGAACACCAGCATGTCGACCCAAGGCTTTTCCTTGAGGTCATCGATGGTGCTACAACGGATTCCCCATATGCCCATATCAAGGGTATGAAAGCTATCACGCATGATTTCAGCCCGCAATTCGAAGTCCTTGCGCTGCGCAAGGACCTGGGACTCGTCGGTTCGGTGATGGAATCTGTAGGGTTCCGTACCGATCTGCTCTCTACGGTGACAAATCTCTACGACGAAAGCATCAGTCATGAGCAAGGCCACGAAGACATCAGCGTAGTATCTCAGACGTTTGACGAAGACAGCGCGCATTGATTTTCGTACGTGCTGAATCGTAGCGCGTTGGACCTCAAAAAAACAATAATTCAATCAAAATGCAAGGAAAATTACAGAACAGGGGAAGCATATTATGGCCACATTGAGTCCAGCGCTCAAACAGTCGTCATCTGTTGTGGTAGATCACGCCAAAGGAAGTTGGATATACGCGCAGAACGGAAGACGATATCTGGATTTCACCACCGGCATCGGTGTAACCAGCACCGGCCATTGTCATCCCAGAGTCGTCAAGGCTGCGCAAGAGCAGATTGGCAAGGTGATTCATGCGCAGGCGACTACGGTGATGCACCAGCCCATGCTTGATTTTATCGATGAGCTGGGTACGGTGTTGCCGGAGCAGCTCAATTCCATATTCTTCTCCAACTCGGGTTCCGAAGCCGTCGAATCGGCGCTGCGACTGGCGAAGATGGCGACTGGAAGACAGAATATTATCGCCTTCCAAGGCGGTTTCCACGGCAGGACGATGGGTGCCGCATCGGTGACTTCTGCGACACTCACCGTGCGATCTGGCTTCGGTCCGATGATGCCGGGAGTGTTCTTTGCGCCGTATCCCAACTCTTACCATTATCACTGGTCGGAGGAAGAGACAGTCGAGTTCTGCCTGCGCGAGCTTGATTTCATGTTCCACACGCAAACCGATCCCAAAGACACGGCCGCATTCATCATCGAGCCGGTGCAAGGGGATGGCGGGTACATCAAGACACCGCCCGCTTTTATGAAGGCGCTGCGCGATATTGCCGACCGCAACGGCATCATGCTGATCTGCGATGAAGTACAAGCTGGCGTAGGCAAAACCGGCCACTTCTGGTCGCACCAGATCTCGGGTATCACTCCGGACATCATGACGATGGCAAAAGGCATCGCGAGCGGTTTCCCAATTTCAGGCATCGCCGCGAACGAATCCATCATGAAGCTCGCCTGGCCGGGATCACAGGGAGGCACATACTGCGGGAATGCAGTCTCGGCTGCCGCGGGCGTGGAGACGATTCGTGTCATCAAGGAAGAGCATTTGGTTGCCAACGCCGCTGAGCGCGGCGTGCAGCTCGCCGGTTTGCTACACCCGTTGGCACAACGACATGCGAACATCGGTGAAGTGCGGGGCGTTGGTCTTATGCGTTCCATGGAATTCATCGGTGACGATGGAGACCCTGACCCTCAGTTGGCGCGCAAGGTGCAGCTTGCTGCCGAGGATGGAGGATTGCTTACCTTGACATGCAGTCCCTACAACAATGTGGTCAGGATTGTGCCGGCTCTCAACGTGAGTGCCGAGGAGATTGACGAGGGAGCCTCGCTGCTGACCGCAGCGGTGGAATCGGTGCTGGGGTAGCCCGGTAGTGTATCGACTGAGCATTGGCTTGGGCAGCGAGCAGGTTGTACTGCCCAAGCCAATCAGTGTTGGCCTGTGAGATATTCGACGGCCGATTCCATGTGCCGATCAAGC
Organism: Bifidobacterium tibiigranuli; assembly: GCF_009371885.1. Classification (GTDB taxonomy): domain Bacteria; phylum Actinomycetota; class Actinomycetes; order Actinomycetales; family Bifidobacteriaceae; genus Bifidobacterium; species Bifidobacterium tibiigranuli. The sequence continues at coordinate 118,282 of NZ_QLZA01000005.1, forward strand.
TCTTTGAGCAGCGGCTTTTTGTCGCCCTGCCGCAGAAGCTCAAGCAGCAGCTTATGCTCGGTCGCTATCTCGGATGGTGCCATATACGCGCCGCGAAGATGGGCGATGCAGAGTGTGATCTGCGCGATGATGGTCGAATAGAAATCGTTGACCCGTTTGCTGCCTAGCGCCTGAACGACGCTTTGATGAAATTCCACGTCACCTTTGACAACGACGTTCCAGTTTTCGTTGTTCGTGAGCGAATCCATATTGTGAATGCACTGCTGCAAGCTTGAGAAGACGGATTCATCCGGCGAGTGTTGAAGATGGACGAAAGCTTCGCGTTCGATGATCAGACGCGCAAAATAGATGTCTTTCACGTCTTCTTCGGACATGGTGGCGACAAAGACCCCACGATTCTTTTTCGCTGTGAGAATTCCTTCCGAGACGAGTTGCTGAAAGGCCTCGCGGACAGGTCCGCGGCTCACGCCGAACGATTCGGCGATTTCCATTTCCTTCAGCTTGTCGCCAGGGGAGAGAACTCCATTCAGCAGCAATTCGCGCACCTTGTCGTACACTATCTCGTGCGTCGGCGGCACGTTGATGGTGTAGGAACGCAAAAGCGGATTAGCCATGAGTACCCTCTACTAGATTTTGCAAACAATAGTACAGTGTACGATGCGGGCTAAACGGCGGAGCCCTTATTGCCCAAGAAATTCAACGTGTTGTATATGGGGCTGCAGCATAAGAGTTCTTAGGCAATAAAGTTTTCATAGGTACTTCCTTGCATGGGTGTTCTAGACTTCGGTATGCTGTGAGAAAATATCGGCGATTACATGGAGATTTGCATTTCCGCCGGAGAGAATGCATACATTTTTTCCAGATGTTTTTTTCAAGAGAAGCCCTGCAAAGGACACGGCAGCGGAAGGTTCGATAAGCATCTTCGTGTAGGTGACAATAAGCGTAAGCGCGGTAGCTATTTCCTCGTCGGAAACGGTGACCATCTCGTCAACATTGTCCATGACCTCGGCAAAGGCTTTCTCGCCTGGCGCGGTTCCTGCTAGGCCATCAGCTATTGAATACCGGCTCGGAATCGTTGTGATTCTTCCTGCCGAGAATGAAGCCCCCATGCAGTTCATGTGTTCTGGCTCCACACCTATCACTGTTGTCTTGGGGGACAGAGCTTTGATTGCTGCCGAAATCTCCGATATAAGGCCTCCGCCTCCTACGGGGACATAGATGGTATCGACACCAGGTAGGTCTTGTAGGATTTCGAGACCTATTGTCCCTTGCCCCGCCATTATTCGCGGGTCTTCCACGGGGTCGATGTATGTGGAATTGCTTGTTTGCATATATTCCAAGGCTTTGGCATGGGCTTCGGAACCGGTTTTCCCGTATGAAGTGATGCTGCCTCCGTATGCCTTGCATGCATTGACTTTTGCCGCAATAGCGTTTTCAGGCATGAAGAGCTGGGAACGTATGCCAAGAACCGAGGATGCGTAAGCTACTGCCTGCGCATGGTTTCCTGACGAATAGCATACGACGCCGCGAGCTTTCTCATCGTCGGTGAGCGAAAGCAAGGTGTTGAAGGCTCCACGTACTTTAAACGATCCGGTCTTTTGCAGGTTTTCGCATTTGAAATATACTTCGGAGCCGACCATACTTCCCAGAGACGATGAGGATGCAAGAGGGGTCGTGTGCACATAGTGTGCTATGCGACATGCCGTTGATTCTATGTCAGCTACATTCAGCAATGCTAACCCCCTCAGATAGGCGTATTTGGTGCTTCTTCATCGCATTACTCATCGAATACACTCAGCGCATCGAAGAGATCACGGATGATATCGTCGGAATTCTCCATGCCGACAGAGAGGCGAATCAGTCCGAAGGTGATTCCTATCTTGTCAAGCTCTTCCTGAGGGAATCCATAGTGGGATGAGGTCATCGGATGCTGCAGAGTCGTTCGATACCCGCCAAGCGTCATTGCGTAATGAACGATATTCAGATGCCGCAGGAAGGCGTTGATCTTATCCCGATCTTCGGGAATTTCGAAGCTGAGCATCGCCCCATAGCCATTCGTAAATTCCTTGGTTGCCAGTTCGTGCTGCGGATGTTCGAGCAGACTTGGATGATAGACCTTACTGACTGCCGGATGAGACTGCAGCGCTGCCGCGACTTTCGTAGCATTGTCCATCTGCGCTCTGACACGCAGATCCATAGTGCGCATGCCACGCTGGACAATCCATGCATCGAAGGGGTCTGCGGTCGTTCCCAGAAGAACCTGGAGCCTATACGCCTGTTCGATTATTTCATTGGTTGATGTGATGGATCCGGCGGAGGCGTCGCTATGCCCGTTGGCGAATTTCGTCAGACTGTTGATGGTGACATCCGCGCCATGATCAATAGGCGCGATGAGCAGAGACGTGGCGAAGGTGTTATCGACGACGAGCTTTGCTTGATGTTTATGTGCAATGCTTGCCAACGAATCAATGTCGGCTACGGCAATCATTGGATTCGAAATCGTTTCCGTATACAGGATTTTCGTGTTGTCCTGTATGGACTGTTCTACTACAGCCAAATCTGACATATCCACAAAAGTCGTTGCGATGCCAAATCCGTCGAGTTTTTCCAGCAGATCAATCGACTCTCCATATAGGGTCTGATCGGCGAGGATATGATCGCCTGAGTGCACCAAGGAGAGAATCAAGGTTGAAATCGCCGCCATGCCGCAGTTGCAAATGATAGATCGTTCGCCCTTTTCAAGACAATTCACCAGTTCGGCAAGAGCATTGCGGTTGGGATTGCGCGAGCGAATATAGGCATATCCTTTTTCGCGATAGATATCTTCCAAATCATCAAGATCCTGCGGATGGAATGCGGTTGTCAGGTAGATGGGTAGAGATTCAGGGTCGCTGGCTCTTTCGTGAATTGCAGAACCTTGATGGACGATTTGCGTTGATCGACTGAGGCTGTTCACCATACGTACGCTCCTTGGTGCATTCTTGTTGAAACACCAAAGATTTTAACATTGAAGAATGTTAACAATCTATAAAGTGCAAAACCGAACTATGTAAAGCGTACGGAGTCAGACTTTAGCGTTCGCCTGCTGCAGTCTCTTTCTCAAGCACGCGTACGTGGATGCTGTTGGCGAATGAGGATTGCAGGATGATTGGGGCAGTGGAAAGTTGGCCGTTTGAGCTGGAATTGGCATTTCCTGGTTCTAAGCTGCCTGCCGAAACCGGTGAATGCAATCGGGACAGCGTCATGGTGCCGGACGTCTTGTCTTGGTTCTCGACGCGCAGCGTCGTACCGATGGTGATGTGCTGGGCATCGAAGTAGCGTAGCAGCTCGGGATCCTCGTCGCTGACGCGCTCGATGGTGACGGCTGCGCCGGCTTCCACCTCGGACAGCGGGGTTTCGGCGACGTTTGGCATCGAACCGTCGGCACGGGGAATCGGGTCGCCGTGGGGGTCGGTCGCGGGGTGGTCGAGCATATCGTCAATGCGATCGATCATCATGTCCGAGGCGGCGTGTTCCAGTGCGTCGGCTTCGGCGTGCACTTCGTCCCACGAGTAGTGCAGCGCGCTGACGAGGAAGGTCTCCAGCAGCCGATGCCTGCGCACCATAGCCAGCGCGTACCGCTCGCCGGTGTCGGTCAGTTCGATGGCACCATAGGGGTCATGCCGGGCATAACCGCCTGAGACGAGGCGGGCCACTGCGCCGGAGACGGTTGAAGGCCTGACATGCGCCTTGTTCGCCAGATCCGAGGGCTGCACGGGGGTGCGCCCCCATTCGTGGAATCCCCAGATGACCTTGAGATAGTCCTGCGCATTGGGGGAGAGATCCTGTAACGTCATAACCCACCAGTGTATGCGGCTGCCTGCCATACGCGACACGTCCAGGTTAGACGCGTCATGTGAGATCGTTCACTTCGCGTCGGGCTTGAAACTGCCCATGCGGCGCGCGATGCCGGTATCGTCGTAAGTGTCAATAAGTGCAAGTGTCATAGGCACAGTGTCATAAGCAGCACAGTGTCATACGCACGGCTGGCCGCATATCGACCGGCGACATGCGGCTGCGGCGCCAACGCCGCGCTGCAGCCCGGAACAATCGCTCGCGAAGGAGTTATGAACATGGCAAAGGCTATCGAAGAGGCCAAGGTACTGATCATCGTACAGAACTGGGGCATCGAGGAGACTGAGATGACGCGGCCGCTGCGTGACCTCAAGGCCGCAGGGGCACAGGTGACTCTGGCGGCGGCATCGATGGACCCTGTTGAAACCGTGCAGCATGACCGTTATGAGGGCGAAACCGTGCAGCCTGATGAGACCTACGACAGCGTGAATGCGGCGGATTACGATCTGCTGGTCGTTCCTGGCGGCACCTGCAATGTGGACCGTCTGCGTGTCGCTCCGGCTGCCATCAAGCTCGCGCAGGACTTCGCTCACGCAGGCAAGCCCATCGCCGCGATTTGCCACGGCCCGTGGCTGCTGGTCAACGCCGGGCTGCTGCCGGGCAAGACCTCAAGCAGTTGCCGCTATATCAAGGCCGATATCGAGAACGCAGGTGGCACGCAGGTCGATGAGGTGCTGCATATTTGCAATAGCAACGGCTGGCGCCTGATTTCCTCGCGCAAGCCCGACGACCTCGATGCCTTCGTTGGCGCAATCAAGGACACGCTCACCGAGTAACTTGAGGTGCGGCTAGTGGGTCTCGGCGTGTCACGGTTAAAGACGGTTGACAGAGCAAGGGGATGACGAACGCTCAGCCAAAGTCAGCCAAAGATTGCAGCGCCGTCTTTGACCATGATGATGGAGATGAGGAACAGAATCCACACCGCATCGACCATAAGATCATAGTTGAGTCGGTAGTAGGTCTTGAGGCCCGCGCGATCGGGCAGGTGCTGCACGCTGGCCGTGGCGTGGGAGAGTGCCATGAACTGGATTGTGGTGGAGAACATGAGCACGAGGCACCACGGGCACAGGGCGCGGATGACGAACACCGACTGGGTGAACAGCCAATAGGCGTAAAGCAACGCGAACAGCCCGCCGAACCAGGTGGCTGCGGCGAACCAGCGCGGTATGCGGATGCGGGCCAGTCCGATGACGGCGATGGTGACGAACACGCTTTCCGCCGCGATGCCGAAGAAGGCATTGGGGTAGCTCAGCCCGTTGAATTTGACGATTTCGGACTGCCATGATTCGGCGACCGTCGAGCACGACAGCACGCTGTTGACATCGCAATCCAGCAGCTTCTTGGGGTTATGAGCCAATTGGAGCGTTTCTGCCGACAGAATCAGCGACACCAGCAACGCTATGAGCGAAAATATCAGCATGACCGCATAATTCCAGGTCGCGCTGTGACGCAGCCCAGCCAGCGCGGGCGTGAACGGGGTAAGCGGCGAGCGCGAAGCGGGGGCAGGGACAGCGCCCCTGTGCAGCGCAGCGGCGTCGGACTCTTTGGTATCAGACGCCGCTGCATCAGCGACTACTGCTGTTACAGCGTCTGCGGCGTTCGTTCCGCCATCGGATAGGGCTGGGTTCTTGATGTCGTCCACAATGGTCCTTCTGTTGTTCCTCAACAATGATGTCGCTGTGATAATCGTCGTATGATCATGACACTGCCGCGTGCCGTTATGCGTTATGGCAGTCTCACGATTGCGGCGACATGATGACATTTACGCCTTCATATGCGCTTGTTTGCTGTGTCACAGCTTACGATGGTTGCATGACGTATGACGATTGTGCCGAGCGTCCGCAAACCGGCTGGGATATGCACTGTCACACGGTCTTTTCCGATGGTACGGAGACTCCCGAAGAGCTGGTCCGGCAGGCCAAAGCGATGCAGCTGCTCGGCGTGGCTATAACCGATCACGACACCACCAGCGGCTGGGTTCCCGCTCAGCGCGCCGCAGAGCGGTTGGGGTTGCCATTGCTGCGCGGCACTGAAATCACCGCCGAATTCGACCGGACCTCTGTTCACATGCTCGCTTACCAATACGATCCGAACAGCCCGCATATCGCCAGCATGTTCGCCAGAACCCGCGATGGCCGTGTCCGCCGCGCCAAGATCATGGTGGAGCGGCTGTCCGAGGACTTTCCGATCACTTGGGATGACGTGCTCGATCAAGTCAAGGAAGGGTCACGCACCACGATTGGCCGGCCGCATATCGCCGATGCGCTGGTCGCCGCTGGCGTCTACGACACGCGCTCCGAGGCTTTTCAGGGGGCGGTAAATGGTCGCAGCAAATACTACGTGCCCACGGCTTCGCCGACAGCGCTGGAAGTGGTGGATGCTGTACGCGAGGCCGGCGGCGTGAGCGTCGTCGCGCATCCGGCCGACACCAGCCGCAATCGCGTGTTGCTCAGCGACGAGCAGATTCACGCGCTGGTAGATGAGGGATTGGACGGGCTGGAAGTGTGGCATCGCGGCAACGCACCAGCGCAACGCCTCCGGCTGCTTGCCCTCGCGCAGCGCTACGGGCTGCTAACCACCGGAGGGTCGGACTGGCACGGCAAAGGCAAGCCGAACCTGCTGGGCGAAAATGTGACCGATCCAGAAACAGTAGCGCAAATCATCGAACGAGGGGCGATCGTTCCGATTAACCCATCGGGAGCTTCATCGCTTCGCTAGTTTCGTCCGGCGTGTGCATTGAACATCGAAAAACAAGACCGAAAAACAATGCGTGGGCATGAAATCCATTGTAAAAACAACAGTTTCACGCCCACGCATTGCAGGTCTGTTCAGGAGTGATTCGAAATCACCGCAATCGCTTGGTCACAGTGCCACTTGATCACAGCGCGCCGAAGCCGACGGCGTGGCGCGTTTCGGAGCCGATTGTGGCGTAGCCGAGGGCACGGCCGGGTACCAGGATGCGGCGGCCCTTGCTGTCCGTGATGTCGATCATGGTCTGGTTGGCCACTGCATCGGCAATAAGCGAACCAATCTTTTCAGCGCTTTCGTCGCTGCTGAAATTCACCGGCCGCGCCACGTTCTGGATGCCCAGTTCGATATCCATCATTACTCCTTTTTGTTATCATTCAAACTTGCGTTCACAGCATTCGCTGCGCGTCACACGTGTCGCATATGAGACTCGTATGACACGCAGTTTCGTTATGTCCCTAGCCATTGTGCCCGCACCCAGCGCTTTACGCTTTCGGCGTGGTGTCATTCGTGTCGTCGGCTGACTGCGTATCGCCAGAAACGAGGTTTGTGCCGTTCGCATCGCCTGAGCTGGCCGTTCCGGCACTGCCAGACTTCTGCGGCGTACTGCCTGATTCCTGCCGAGCATTCGCGTCATAATCGGGATATTCGTTGCGATCGGGGTAGATATGCACGCCGCTGCTCGTCGTGTCGTCCGGGTCGAAGCCGTCCAGGCCCTCCTGCGCATCGCGCAAGGCGCGCTGCTCGCGTTCGAGCAGCGGGATGACGATGGTGGAGGTGTCGCTGGGGCTGAATGAGCCGCCATCGAACGTGTCATCATTGAAGGCGTCGTCGCTGCCAGCCAAACCGTTGGAGCCCTGCGAACGCTGCAACGACGAAGGGGCAATGGCCATCGTCGCCGATGAAGAGTGCTGCCTGGAATGTCCGAACTGCTTGGACTGCCTGCTTGGCTGCACCGGACGGTCCGCCGTGGAATCCGAATCAACGGGCGCGGCTGCCCGGCTCGCCCGTGCCGAACCGGTTCTGTCCGATTCGCCGGTGGCATCCATTTGCCCGGTTCCGTCGCCGCCTTGCGACTCGCCGGCACGTTCCTGTTCTGCGGCTTCGAGAGCGGCGCGGCGGCGCTCCGACTCGGAGAGCAGCGTGCCGACCGTGATGGTTGACGGTGCCTGACCCGGCGAGGCATGCGCGGAATGTACGGCAGGGGCGGCAGCGGCGTGACTCTGCGTCGCCACGGCAAGCTGATGGGCCAGCCGTTCGACCTGCGCCTTGAACTGCATGATTTTGGCATTGTCGGCGTGGTTGAGTGCCTGAATAAACTCGCCGACCTGCTCCATCTGCAGCCACAGGTTCGCGCGCAGCATAATCAGATCGTCCAGCCGCGACCCCAGCATGCGCCCGTAGGCCGTCAGCACGGCGTTGCGGTGCGGCTCGTCAAGCTTGGCGAAGGTCCACGCCAGATCGCGTGCCGGATCGTTCACCTGCATGTCCTGCCAGTTGGTGACGGCGGTGATGGTGGAATCCGAGAAGAGGAAATCGCCGTCTGAGAAGCCGCCGTGCACCGGGCAGGTGGCGAATGACCACAGGCCTTCGGTTTCCAATATGCGCGACCAGCTTGCGGTAATCGACGATGGAATATGGCCGGCCTGACGCAGCCGCTTGATCCAAGCGGTGAGCTGGGCGCGAATCTGCCCAGTGGAGAACGCCGGGTATTTCCCTTCCTGCAGGAAGTTCGGACGCAGCCGGTGAATCGCGCCGATGGCGGTGCCGACGCTTGCGCTGTCGTCCAAAGTGAGCAGATCAAGCGGGCGGGACTGCCCGTTGTGATGCGTGGCGACCAGAACCGCCGTGCTACCGGTGACCCCCCGATCCGACGCGCCGTCTTCGAACGCGAGCACATTGTCCATCGCGAATCCCAAGCCCCCGGGCTCCCTCGCCTTTGCCAGCGTGTTCGCGGCGTGCACGCGCCTCGCCAGACGTTTTTTGCCGGCTTCGGTATCGGAGGCGAAAACATCGTACAGGGCTCCGGAATTGTCTTGCACAACCGCCAGATCAATGCCCATCGCCTCATCCGTGGCGTTATTCTGCTCGCTGTTGCGTGCTCCGGCCACGGCGATGCTCGGCATGGCCGCCGATGCGAGTGCCGCCAACATGAGATTGCGTCGTTGATTCACACCTCCACACTAATACATAGGCGTCTAAAACCAACACGGTATGCCAATTTCTGGCGTTACCGGCTTACGAATTTCGTGCTGCCCATACCGCTGAAGGTGCAAGCGCGGGCACGATGAAGGCACAAGCGCGGACAGCGCGAGGACTCAACGAGGGCACGGACAGCGTGCCATTAGGGGGTGCGGCTGACACAATGGCAGCTATGAACGCATCAGCCGAAGCCATCGTGCAGGGACTTGACGACGCCCAACTGGCCGCCGCCACGACTTTGCATGGCCCGGTGCGCATCATCGCCGGGGCCGGCGCGGGCAAGACACGCACCGTGACGCGCCGCATCGCCTACGCCTGTGCGAGCGGGGCCTGGGACCCTACGCGCACGCTCGCGGTGACCTTCTCGGTCAAGGCGGCGGCTGAAATGCGCTCGCGGCTCGCCTCCTTAGGCGTTGGCGAGCAGGTGACGGCTTCGACCTTCCACGCGGCGGCGCTCCACCAGCTGCGCCAGGTCTGGCCGGACATCTGCGAGGCGCCGTTCCCGCATGTGATTCGCGAGCCGGGCCGTGCCATCGACCAGTGCATGTGCCGGGTCCTGGGCACCGACCAGTTCGGCGACGCCGAAGTGCGCGCGGTTCTGGCCGAGATCAACTGGTGCAAGGTGTCGCTTATCGCGCCGTCCGACTATTCGCGGGTATGCGCGGCCACGCATCGCCAGCCGCCCGCCGGCCTGGAAGTCGATCGGCTTGTCGATGTGATGCAGGAATACGAGCGCGTGAAGACTTCGCATGGGGAGATTGACTTCAACGATATCCTGCTGCTGACCTGCCACATCCTCGATGACTTCCCGGAGGAAGCCGTGCATATCCGCGCCGCCATCGGCTGGCTCACCGTGGACGAGTACCAGGATGTTTCGCCGCTGCAGCACCGGCTGATGAGCCTGTGGCTGAACGGCAATCGCGATGTGTGCGTGGTGGGGGACCCCGCGCAGACCATCTACTCCTTCGCGGGGGCGAGCAGCTACGACCTGCTGGGCTTCGCCAGCGAATTCGCGCCGTTGAGCGCGGACATCGACCTCGGCATCGACTACCGTTCCACCCCGCAGGTCGTGGGTTGCGCGAATCGCGTGCTCGCGTCGGCAGCCAATCGCGAGGATTATCTCAAACTGTCGGCGCTCAGGCCGGGCGGCGCGCGGGTGAGCCGAACCGTCTATGACGATGATGACGAGGAGGCGCGTGGTGTGGCGATGCGCATCGCACGCATGGTTTCCCAAGGCGCCGCGCCGGACGATTTCGCTGTGCTCACGCGGATTAACGCCCAGCACCGAGTCGTCTGCCGCGCGTTGCGTGAGCAGGGTCTGCATTATCGGGTGCGCAGGGATGCGGGTTGGCAGCATTCGGCGCTTGAGGACGAGGGTGCGGGGCTGGACCATGCGCTGAGCCAGGCGCGGCAGGAAGCCTTGGAGCAGATCGGCGCGGGTGGTCAGCAGGGCAGTCAGCAAGGTATCCAGCAAGGGGTGACGCTGTCTACGATTCACGCGGCCAAAGGTTTGGAGTTCAAGCACGTCTTTATCATCGGATGCTCGGAGGGCCTGCTGCCGTTCAGCTCGCCCAGCCCTGGCGAGCAGCTTGAGGAGGAGCGCCGGCTCATGTACGTCGGCGTGACCCGTGCCGAGGACACGCTGCACCTGTCATACGCGCGTCGCAAGGACTCGTCGGGCGGCATCGCCCGTGCGCCGAGCCGCTTTCTGTGAGGAGGAGCGTGCCTAGGGCCGTCAGAATCTAACTGCCACAACACCTAATTTGATTTGCGCTCTGCATGAGTCCCAGCTCCGGCTAATGCCCCTTTCGTGATGCTGATTCGCCTTTAGCGTCACGAAAGGGGTAGCAACTGCTCGATAATGCCCCTTTTGTGACGCTAATCCAAGCTAAGAGTCGCGAAAGAGGCACTCGATGAGATAGGTGTCGATTATGAGCACCACAACATGGGCAGATGAGGCATCGATGAGCTAGCTGAGCATGTTCCTAAGCCGTGGGTTTGTCGTCGTTTGGATTGCTATCAGCTGAGTTGTCGTCAGTATCATCCCCGGGTTCCTCGCCGAGCAGCTTGCTCAGCTCGGCGTCCCAGTCGATTGCCGGCTCCTTCGCGGAGCCTTCGATGGCCTTGCCGTCAACCGGAGCCGCGCCCGTCGATGTGGAGGATGTGGCGTCTGTGGCGTTTGCGGCGGTGATAGCGGCATCGTCGCCCGGCAGCTTGGGAAGCAGATCGGGGTGGCCCCATTTGGCGTCACGTGCCTCGGCGCCGTCGACGCTGCCAATGGTCTCCCAGAGCGCCGCGGCCTCGCGCATGCGCTTGGGCCGCAGCTGCATGCCAAGCAGCGATTCGAAAGTGCGCTCTGCCGGGCCGCCCACCGCACGCTCGCGTCGCAGCATCTCGCGCAACTGCTCGATATGCGGGATATGGGCCATGCCGGCCTTCCATGTGACGCAATCGACCCAGCCTTCGACCAGCGCGAGCAGATTCTCCAGGCTCGCCATGGCCTCCTGCTGCTCGGGCGTGTCGGGAATGCCGACCTTGGTAAGGTTCACGGCACCCGCGATGGACTCGGGGTTCATCGCGTCGGCGTCGCGCAGCTGCTCTTCCACGGCGTCCAAGTCGATATCGACGCCCCGGGCGTACTTGCCGATCAGCGCCTCGAAGCGCGGCATCAGCCATGTGACATCGGCGAACAGGCGGGCGTGCGCGACCTCCTGCAGCGCGAGGAATGCCAGCACTTCGTCCTCATCGATGTCCAGCTCATTGGCGTATTCCACGGCGTTCTGCGCGATGAGCGCACCCGCGGGGTTCTTCAGCAGGGCGATTCCCTGGTCAAAGCTGCCGCGCACTTCGTGGGAGAGGTCGCCAGCCGCATGGCCTAGCTGCATCGCGTATGAGGTGTTGCCCAGCAGCTTGATGAGCTTGACCGGGTCCTTTATGCCCTCGGGAAGCGGAAGGGGCACCGGCCCTGCGAAGACCCCGGCGATCTCGCCATCCAAGGCTCCGCCGAGCCGTTCGGAGAGGACGGCAGAGAGCGCGTCGCTCATCGACTGCGCGACGGGAGCGGCGAATTTCGCCCAGGCGTCCACGGTGCCCTCCACCCAGCCGGCACGCGTGAGCACCTGCGGCTCGCCCGGCGCTGGGTTAAAGGAGCAGGCCGTATCAAGCCAGAGGTTGGCCTCGCTCATGGCGCTGCGCACAGCCTGCCCATCCTGCGCGGCGACGGTGCGCTGCGAGCTGTCGTCATTGGCCTGCTGCAACGCAATCGACGTCGCCAGCTTGACGTTGATGGGCCCCTCAGCGACGGTGCGCTGCATATCGCTCACCGTGTTCAGCCCGCCGGCGGAGAAGGCCTGCATCAGGGCCTGCACCTCCTGTGGTTTGGGCAGATTGCTGGAATCCTGATTCATGAGCTGTGCGCGGACCTCTTCGGGAAGCTGGGAAATCTGGGTCCAGGCGACCTCGCCCTGAATCGGGCCGAAGCATTCAATCAGCCATTGGTGAATCGCGTTCTCGTCCATGCCCATCCATCCTTTGCTTGCGGCGGTGAGTCGTCGTTCTCCACCATATGTTACGCATTGTCCTTTACGCTTATTGTCCTCTACTTTAGACGTTTCGCTGAGGGAGACATGTGCAGAACCGGGAAAATCCGCCATTAGACGCGGCGGATGGTGTGGTCGCTGGCATGCGGCGAGCGCTTTCGGACGGCAATGCGCGAAATGAGGCGTGCATTCGGCTGTTGAGTGAGGCATTTGGGCAGGGGAGCCAGCATACTAATGCCTATGTCGGTTATGCATGCACACGAGGAGCAGCCGCAGTCAGACGACGCGCGGACGCCGGAGCAGTCCCAGTCTCAGCCACAGGACGCAGCCCAAGAGCAGCCGGGGTTTTTCGGTCGTGGTGTGCGCGCTGTGCGTTCGTATTTCGCATCGAGTTCCTTGCGCACTATGGCAGGCCTGATATGTCTGGCGCTGTGCGTGATTGCGTTAGTGCTGCCCAGTCCCTATGTCGTGGAGTCGCCGGGGCCGACACGCGATGTGCTCGGCACAAGCGGCGGCGAGCCGATTATTACGGTCTCAGGTGTGCCACATAGTTCCGGCGCGGCTGGCAGCGACCAGCACCGCGACGCAGGCAAGCTGCTGCTGGTGACCGTCAACGCCAACGGGATTCCCGGCTCGCCGGTCACCAATGCGCAGGCGTTGCTGGCGTGGCTGAATGCGCATAAGGAGATCACGCCGAGCGAAGCAGTGTTCCCGGTGGGCCAGGATGCCAAACAGTACGTGAAACAAGAGCAGGGCGAGATGACCGGGTCGCAGGATGCCGCCAAAATCGCGGCTTTGAACTACGCCAAAGGTCTCGGCATCGACGTCTCGGGAGTGAAGGTCTCGATGCATGTCGATAATATCGGCGGTCCTTCGGCGGGCATGATGTATAGCCTGGGACTGATCGACAAGCTCACTGCAGCGCAGGAGACCGGTGGCAAGACGATTGCCGGCACCGGCACCATCGATGCCAACGGTGAGGTCGGCGCGATAGGCGGCATCCGGCTCAAGATGCTTGGTGCGAAACGCGACGGGGCCACGTGGTTCCTCGCCCCGAAGGCGGACTGCAACGAGGTTGTGGGGCATGTGCCCAAGGATCTGCGCGACGTGCAGGTGTCCACGCTGGACGAAGCCTACAAGGCCGTAGTCGCCATCGGCCAAGGCAAAGGCGACGCGCTGCCGCATTGCGTGGCGGTCGCCAAGCGATAACCGGGGTATGAGTGCGTCCAGAGTCCGATCTGAGCCGATGCGGCACGCGAAACTCCATGCTGCACTGCGGCGTGGCGGCGCGGGGGATGACCACATGGTGATATCTCGACTGGGCATGTAACGCAACTGTTCGTAGCGTCTTGCTAAGATGCCTACTGTGAATGAAACGGCATCTCAAAACGCTGAAGAATTCGGTTTTCGCGCTGGCGACATCGTACAGGAATGGCTGTGGGACGATGACGTCAACGACGCGATTCGCACCAAGATCGAAGCCCTGACCGGCGAGGATCTGGTGGATGAGGATTACGATTCCGCCGTAGACGGAGTGATCATCTGGTGGCGCGATGGCGATGACGAAGACGGACTCGCCGATACTATCGTCGACGCCTATGGCGTCTTGGGTGAGGACGGCCCCCTGTGGGTGCTGACTCCCAAGCCCGGGCGGCCTGGCGCTGCCAACCCCAATATCGTGCTGTCCGCCGCAAAAACCGCTGGAATGAATGGCGCCACGCCCCTGACTGTCGCCCCTGACTGGAACGGGATACGCCTGCGCCCCTTCGGCAAAGGCCGTTGAGGCTTCGGGCGCTAAGACTTTGGACGCTGCGTAATCGGCGTCCATCGTTGCTGCCTCGATAGGGCTTATGGGGTCTGAACGGTTCGTGCTTGTGCCTTGTGCGAGTGCTTCCGCGAATTAATTAAGCACATTCTTGAGGATTGCGGGATTTCAGGCCTTGAAACTCGTGTATACAGCTTCACGGGAATGGCGTTATTCCGCCAAAGTGCTGCACGCCAAACCTGTGGTCTACTTTGCGAAGTGCCTAATAGACGAAAAAAGTGCTTAGTAAATGAATTCTCGCGGATTGTGGCCATTGAGCAACTGCTGTTTCAGGTGTCTGGCGGCTGGAACCGACCAAAACTGGGCAAGGCAACGTGTATTCAGCACTTTTTTCGTCTATTAAGCAGGTGCACAAGTATACGTCTGGCATGCATTCTGTGTGAGCGTTGGAATTCCAACGATTTCGAGTGTGCGGCAAAACTTGGTATGGCCCTGAAACATGGTCGCGCGCGGAAATCTGCTTAATTAATGGCGAGGCGTGTAAAAGTGAACAATGAAAGAGGTGTCTGGGGGCAGGCGAATTCGAGTCGCATTCGCCGCGGGGTGACTCGCTTGCGCAGCAGGCCCAGGCTATAGCAGAGAACGCGGAACGCAACATATGCGTCTATGCGTCACAATACGAAGACGCGGCCGCGCGCGCACCCGTGATTGTATGAATACTGGGTGCACACGCGGCCGCGCATACAAGTCGCTCAGTCGATCTGATCGAGTCCAGGGTAGAGCGGGAAGTCCTCGGTCAGCTTGACGACGCGGGCGTGCAGCGTCTCGGTGTCGGCGGAGGTGCCTTGTGCCAGCGCGGTGCCGATGATGTCGGCCACCTCACGGTACTGCTCCTCGCCGAAGCCGCGCGTTGCCAGCGCCGACGTGCCGATGCGCAGGCCTGAGGCGACCGAAGCCGGGCGCGGGTCGAAAGGCACGGTGTTGCGGTTGACCGTAATGCCGCACTGCGCGAGTAGATCCTCGCCCTGCTGGCCGTCCAGCTCGCTGTTGCGCAAGTCGGCCATGACCAGATGCACATCGGTGCCGCCCGTGAGCACGCTGATGCCGTTGGCTTTCACATCGGCAGCGCTGAGCCGTTCCGCGAGGATCTTGGCACCGTCAAGCGTGCGCTGCATGCGGTCCTTGAATGCGTCGCTACCAGCAACGGCAAAGGCGACGGCCTTGGCGGCGATCACATGCATGAGTGGGCCGCCCTGCTGGCCGGGGAATACGGCGGAGTTGAGCTTCTTGGCATATTCCGAGCGCGCGAGAATGAATCCGGAGCGCGGGCCGCCTAAGGTCTTGTGCGCGGTTGATGAGACGACATCGGCGTATGGCACGGGGCTGGGGTGCAGCCCGGTCGCCACCAGTCCGGCGAAGTGGGCCATGTCCACCCAGAACTTTGCGCCGACCTCATCCGCGATGGCCTTCATCGCCGCGAAATCCTCGATGCGCGGGTAGGCGCTCCACCCGCCGATGATCAGGGCCGGGTGGGTTTCGAGCGCCCGCTGGCGGATAATGTCGGGGTCGATGCGGTAGGTTTCCGGATTCACACCATAGGACTCGGCATGGTAGAAACGTCCGGAGAAGTTGATCTTCATGCCATGCGTCAGGTGACCGCCGTGGTCGAGCGCGAGGCCGAGCACCGTGTCGCCGGGCTTGATGAGCGCCTGATACACGGCGGCGTTGGCCTGCGCGCCCGAATGCGGCTGCACGTTCGCGTACTCCGCGTTGAACAGCGCCTTGGCCCGGTCACGGGCGAGCGTTTCGACCTGATCGACGACCTCGCAGCCGCCGTAGTAGCGCCGCCCTGGGTAGCCTTCCGCATACTTGTTCGTCAGCACCGAACCCTGCGCCTGCAGCACCGCGCGCGGCACGAAGTTCTCTGAAGCAATCATCTCAAGGCCCTCCTGCTGGCGGCGCAGTTCGCCGTCGAGCAGCGCGGCGATCTCGGGATCGGCCTGCACGATCGGGGCGTTGAATATGTCGCCCGGAGTCTGCGCTAAGGGTCGTTCGGCGGATCCAGCGGATTGTGTCACAGTGGATGTGGAAGTGGTTGCGGTCATACATGCTTCCTAACGTGCTAGCGGTTTGGACAGTGTTTTCAGTTGTGCTTCCGATATGCATTGTACCGGTTTCGCCGGGGAAGGGCAGGGGGTTGATGGGGCGTATCGGCTGCGGGGCGGCCAGCCAATGCGCCAGACCTATTGTTGGACCGAATGCCAGTGTCCGGATTGTAGCGCTAACGAGCAGTTATCGCTACAATCCGGCCTATAACGAAGCCTATGCGTCCGTTGTGTAGCGACAGGCTCACGTTAGCGCTACACAACGGACGCTAAGGCCAGCAAGCGGTGCCATTACGTCATTTCGAGAACGGTTGTGCGCGCAATCATGCGGCGACGGGCTCGCGCTTCTTGACGCGCGACACCAGCCAGATGGATACGGCCGCAACCGCATAGAGCAGCGCGAGGATGGGAATCAGCGCGCTGTAGCGATGCGTCTGGTCGGAGGCGTGGCTGACGACGAAAGAGGCCAGCTGATTGCCCGACAGCCCAGCGATGGCCCACGCGCTCAGCGCCAGTCCGTGCGTGGTGGAGACGGCGGTGATGCCGAAATGCTGGTCAAGCAGCACCGGCAGCGTGGAGAAGCCGCCGCCGTACCCGGCATTGACGAGGAAGAGCATGGCCAGCACAGCCCAGAGCAGCGCCCGGTCGATGCTGTGTGTGCCGATCTGCAGCAGACACACCGCGATGGACATGGCGAAGATGATCAGATACACGGTTTCGCGCCGCTTGAGGTGGTCGGAAAGCGTGGAGAAGCCGATGCGTCCGAGCGTGTTGAACACGGCGTCGACCGCCAGCACCGTGCCGACGATGCCCGCAATGGCGACCGAGAGCTTGTCGGCGCTCAGACCCGCGTACTTCGGCATCTGGCTGAGCGCATCGTGCAGGATGTCCTTCTCCTGCGAGATCAGCGCAAGCCCGCAGGTGATGTTGATGTAGAAGGCGAGCCAGATGCCCCAGAACACGGGCTTCTTCATGATGCTTCGGCGGCTGACCTGCGCCTCGGGATGGTAGACGTAGCCTTGCGGGCGCTTGATGAGCAGGAATCCGGCGAACATCATCACGGCGTAGACGGCTGCCAGAATGTAGAACATCGCGACAAGCCCGACCGAAGCGATGAGATACTCCATCACCGGGCTGGCGATGGCCTTGGCCAGACCGAAGCCCGCTACTGCGATGCCGGTCGCCAGGCCCTTGTTGTTCGAGAACCACAACATGAGGTTCTTCACCGGCACGAGATAGCCGATGCCAAGCCCCACGCCCATAATCGCGCCGTAGCAGATGAACACGCCCGGCAGAAAATTCAACGCGATGCTCAGGCCAGTGCCGGCGAACCCGACGGCGAAGCAGACCATCGAGACCAGCGCGGATTTCTTGATATCGCGCTCCACCATAGGACCGAGGAACGCGGCCGACATACCCAGGAAGAATATGGCGAGCGAAAAGCCCCATTCGATGGTCCCCGCGGGCGCGTGCATGCGGTCCGCGATGAGCTGCTTGAATACGCTCCAGCAGTACACGGTGCCTATCGAAACGTGAATCAGGAGTGCCGGCGCAATGGCCCGCGTCCAACGATTATCGGCGATACGTGACATGGAATCCTCTCTCTGTTTTCTCTTATTGTGCAGAGGGCGCGCAGCAGGACGGCCGAGTCACGCAGTTTTGCGCAGATTTATGGCGCGGTGATGTGTAGCCCGGTGGTGTGTGATGGTGTATGCGCGAGGGCAAGATTGTTGCTGTGCTCTGGAAACACTGTGTTGTTTGGGCGCAGTGTTGCTTGCTGCATTGTTGAGTGGATTGGCTGGTGAATTGGTTGCTTGCGCTCTCTACACGAAACAAAATAACACGACGGCAGTGCGTTCTGTCAGGCCATTGTTGCGACACGCTGGGGGCTAATCGCGCAGTGTGATGTGGGACACAGGTAAATGTTCGATTGTGTTAGTTTTTACTGTTCTGTTACTTGCTGTTGAGCGTGTGATGTTGTGTGAGAATATGCGTAAAACCATTGTAAATACAGAGTTTTACGTGTGCTATAACTTTTGCTGATAATTTTTTTCGTATTCTGTAAGCGAACAATGTGAAGGCGTGTCGTGTGAAGTTCTGTCTCGCGGCAGTGCTTCGTGTTTTGGATTTCGCCGCCAAGATGAATGTAATGCTTTTACATATTGAATGGTACAATATTATGTACAAGTACTGTTTTGGAGGCAATCATGGTGCAGGCGGTCGCATACAGCAATTTCCGTAAGGATCTCAAATCGTATATGCGCAAGGTCAACGAGGATTCGGACATGCTGCTTGTGACCAATACGAATCCGGATGACGACGTTGTGGTGATGAGCGCCGCCGATTACGACTCGATGATGGAGACGCTGCGCGTCTATCAGAACCCCTACCTGCGCAACAAGATCACGCATGGACTTGAGCAGGTGCGTCAGGGGCAGGTTCAGGAGCATGCGTTGCTCGATGGTGACGGTTCCGGGGCGTCGGCATGATTATTGCGTGGACGCAGGATGCGTGGGGCGACTACCTGTTTTGGCAGTCGCAGGATCGCAAGACGCTCAAGCGAATCAACAGGCTCATCAACGACATGTGCAACCATCCATTCGAAGGCATCGGCAAGCCGGAAGCATTGCGATGGGGACTGCAAGGCGCGTGGTCCCGTCGTATCGATTCAGCGAACCGCATCGTGTACACGGTTGTTGAAGGGCGGTTGTGCATTATTTCCGCGCGGGACCACTACGAGTAAGAGGGTCTGAATGATTTCGTATTTTGGATATTGAAGGGGTAAATAAAATGATAAAACCGAATACTCTAAAAGCTGGGGATACCGTTGCTCTTGTTTCCTTATCTTCTGGCATTGCGGGTGAAGAAATATTTTCACACAGAGTAGAAATCGCTAAAGTACGGCTTGAAAATGACTTTGGGCTTAATGTTGTTATTACGCCCAATGCTATGAAGGGGATTGATTTCCTTGACAAAAATCCACAGCTGAGAGCAAAGGATTTAATGGATGCCTTTATGGATACCGATATAAAGGCTGTTATTTCCATGATTGGCGGTGATGATACAATTCGCCTTTTACCTTTTATCGATTTTGATATTTTACAAAAAAATCCTAAAGTATTCATGGGATACTCCGATACTACAGTCAACCATTTTATGATGTATAAAGCTGGAATAACTTCATTTTATGGACCGTGTGTATTTGCTGAATTTGCTGAAAACGGTTCAATGCACAGCTATACAAAGGAATACCTTAAAAAAGTATTATTTGAAAAGCATGACACAGTCAGCATTCTCCCCAGCCAACAATGGACATCAGAATTTTTGGATTGGGCAAATCCAGAAAACAACACGATATTTCGCACCATGTTGCCAGACAGCAAAGGATATGAATTATTGCAGGGGAATGGAGTTGTAAAGGGGAGGCTTATTGGCGGCTGCGTGGACGTGTTTCCAATGATTGTTGGGACAGAAATCTGGCCGAATAAAACCCAATGGGAAAACAGTATCCTCTTTCTCGAAACATCAGAAGAGTATCCGTCCCCAAACAGCTTGAAATACCTGCTTCGTGGAATGGCAGCGCAAGGGTTGTTTGATGAAATTGTCGGCATCATTTTTGGTAAACCCAAAGACGAAAAATATTATAGCGAATATAAAGATGTTCTTATGCGGGTAGTTGGAAAAGAAGTTGGACGCTATGATTTACCAATACTATATAATATGAACTTTGGGCATACTGCGCCTATTTGCACACTTCCTTATGGAATAATGGCAGAAATAAATTGCAGCGAAAAATCGTTCAAATTGATAGAAGCGGCAACTTGCTAATCAACAAGGGCAACGTACAGTGAAGTTTGCTTGTTGCATGGGCCGCTATGTCTATCCGGGCAGTCAAGGGGCGAGTAGTATTTTGCTGACGCAAAATCTCCGCCGGCACGAAGTGTTTCAGGAGGGCCGCAGCTCAGAACCTCAGAACTGCTTGAACTCGGGCTGCGCGTGCTCGCCGGTTTCGAGCCAGTGGGCGAGGTCGTCGGGGCCGGCGAACACCGCGCTCACTGACTGCGCGATCATGAGATTGACGGTGTCCGAAGGCTTGACCCCCTCGTAGTAACCGTAGACCGGCATGCCGCGGCTGTAGGCGTAGCCGATTTCGAACATGGTACCGGTATCGCCGTCGATGAGGTTGGCGATGACCGCGTCGGAGTCGTGGATGCCGTCGATGTCCTGTTCGAAGCAGAATTTCGGCCATGCGGCGTCATGCTCGCGCTTGTCCACCTCACCGAACCTGGGCTTGAACAGTTTCCTGCCGTGCGATTCGAGGACGGCTTCCAACCGCTCCATACTGTGGATTTCCTCGTCGTTGAAGAATGGGCCTGCGACATAGAAATCGTAGTGTTCGTGGGGCTCTTGGAGCTCTTGGTGTTCGGTTTGTGGGTCGTGGTTTTGGTCATCGGCTGGGATGGATGCGGCGACTGCGGTCATCGGCAGGCCTTTCGTAAGTGGAAGATGAAGGTATTAGCTAAGTATCAGTATGCCGCAGGGTCATGTCGGTTGCGTAAGGTGCGGGTGCTCTCGGTGATTCGAAACTGATTGATCGACGTATCTCCGTGGAACGGTGATGTGCTGCTGGTTGTCGGCGTGATGCTCTGCTTCGGCAATGATTGGGCGAGCTGCCTACGTTCTGGACTTGCATCCCGGAGTTTACAATGCTAACTTTGTAATTGTGAACAACGTAAACTTATATTCCGAAACGATGGCTTCGGCTGACGACTTGGCAATCCAGTGCAGCGATGTCCGCAAGTCATATGGCTCGCGGTGTGTGCTTGATGGCGTGAATCTACAGGTGCGATATGGCTCGATTCTGGCGCTTCTCGGGCGCAACGGGGCCGGCAAATCCACGCTTATCTCCATGCTGTGCGGGCTGCTGAATCCTGATTCCGGCAGTGTGCGAGTGGCGGGGGTTGCACTGAATGGTAAGCGCCCTAATGCGCTCGGTTCGGCGATTGGCCTGGCACCGCAGGATCTTGGGCTGTATCCGCAGTTGACGGTGATGCAGAACCTTATGAGCATGGCTATGGTGCAGGGGCTGCGGCCGCGCAATGCCCGAGAGCGAGCCGAAGATCTTATCGATATGTTCGATCTCGGCAAGCAGTCGGGACAGCGGGCCGAAAGCCTTTCGGGCGGGCAGAAGCGTCGGCTGCACACGGCTATGGCGCTGGTGCATAGCCCGCGCGTGCTGTTTCTGGATGAACCGACGGTGGGCGCGGATGTCGAGGCACGTTCGAGCATTCTGCAAGTCGTGCGGGGCATTGCCGATTCGAGCACGGCCGTGCTTTACACGACGCATTACATGGAGGAGATCGAGCAGCTCGGAGCCGATGTCGCGTTTCTTGATGGCGGCAGCATCGTCGATCAAGGCAGCATTCATGACATTATCAAGCGCCATGCCGCTCCGTCGATTTGCGTCTCATTCGTTGGCGGTCTGCAACCCGAAGTTATCGGTTGGGTGCGGACCGGCGACGGCTTGGAACCGGACCGCCCGATTGACGACCCCGGTCGGACGCTTGCCGCATTGCTTTCGGACCAGCACTGCCGTGATGTGCAGTTGAAGGATGTGCAAGTCATCCACGCGAACCTTGAAACGGCGTATCGCAATATCGTCAGGTCGGGTGGCGGCGACAGTGTTGCTTACATTGCTTCCGGGAATCCGGGATATCCGGAACGGCCGGAACAATCCCAAGCGCTTAGTGGAATATCGGGAAAGGAAAACCGATGATGTCAGGTAGGCGCATATTCGCCGTGGCTCGGCTCAACGCGCTGCTGCAAACGCAGGAGCCGTCGGTTCCGGTGCTCATGGCCGTGATTCCCATCGTGCTCACGCCGTTCATGATTCCGGGCAACCGCATGACGCTGGTGGCCGAGGGGTACGTGCATGCCACGGGCGCGGAGCAGGCGGTGCCGGGCTTCGCGGTGTTGTTCTCCTTTTTCTCCGTGCAGCTTATCGTGCAGATGTTCTTCGATGAGCAGCAGTGGGGCACTTGGAACCGGATGCGTGCGTCGGCTGCGTCGATGAGCGAGATCGTTCTGGGCAAGGTCGCGGTGGCATTCATCATGCAGCTTGCCCAGATGGTTGTTGTGCTGGCTTTTGGCATGCTCCTGGACGGCTACCGGCCTGACGGCAGCATGCTCGCGCTGATAATAGTGGCGACCGTATTCGCGCTTATGGTCGCAATGTTCGGCGTTGCCATCGCGATGTGGTGCGGCAGCGAACGAACCGCGCTTTCGGCCGCGATGCTGGGCGGCGTGCTTATGGCCTGCCTTGGCGGCTCGCTGACCGCCGTGAGTACATTTCCCAGTTGGGCACGGCCTTTGGCGCGGTTCTCGCCGGCGTACTGGGCGGTCGATGCAGTCAAACGTATCGGGCTGGATCGCGCAGGCGTGGCAGATGTGCTGCCGCAAATCGGCGTCATCGGTGGATTCGGCGCGTTGTTCGTCGTGGCGAGCATCATAGGGTTCTATAGAAAATCGCGGAGCTAGGCGTACTTGCGTATTTGCGCATTTTGGCGTCACTGCGTTAGCGTTGCGGCATAGCATTTTATAGTGCCGGTGTTGGTGAACGCGCCGAGAATGGATGATATGGAGTCTGAAATCAGGGAGACGAAGGGTGCCGGGCGCGTGCTCGGCGGTGAGACGCGCAGACGCGCGTTGAGCCGTGAGCTGCTGCTGCGTACCGCGCTGTCGATTGTCGATGAGGAGGGCTTCGAATCGTTGACATTGCGCGCCTTGGGCAAACGGCTTGGCGTCTCGCAGACAGCTGTGTATCGCCATATTCCCGATAAGGCCGCGCTGCTGGATGGCATCGCCGAGCAGATATGGCGTGACGTGGTGGCCGGGCTTGGGGCGAAGCCGGATGCAGGAGGGAAGGAGTTGGGCGGCAGGGAAGATGGCGGAGCAGATGTCGAAGGCATTCCGGATTTCCGGCAACTCGTCCGTGACTATGCGCTCAGCCTGCGATCGACGCTGCTGCGGCATCCGAACACGGCGGTGCTTATGGCGACCCATCCCATCAGTACGCCAGAGCAGTATGAGCTTATCGCGAATGTGCTTCACGCGGTCGCATTGGCATCCTCAGCTGCGTCTGCTGCTGTATCGGATGTGGTTCGGCGGTCTAATCGTATGCCCGACCTCATAGGCCTTATCCAATCCGTCACCGTGCTCACAATCGGCTATGTGATAGCCGAGGTCACCAAACCGGCCGGGGGAGCAGGCGGCGAGCCGTCCGAAGCGGCTATGCGCGAAGCCATGTTGCAATCGGAGGAACTGCAGCAGTTTCTCGCTCCTCTCGCGGACCCGGAGCGCACGTGGAGCATGGAACGCGAGTTTGAGCGGGCGCTGAATGCCATGCTCGATGGATGGGTCATTGAATAGCGCTTGGGTGCGGGCACTCGGTAGAGGACACTGTGTAGAAAACACCGCGTAAAAGACACTAAGTAAAAGGTGCTGGGTAAAAGGTGCTGCGTAGAGACCGCTGAGTGAAGCCAATGAGGGGAAATCATCATGGAGGGTATGATTCGAATCGCGTCGGATATTGTAGGCTATGTTATGGGGTTTCGTATCGGTCAAGGCAGTCGGCAAACTGATTGCCGTCGTTGCTGTCTTTATGCAGGGCGGTATACAGGAGCCATCCGCGAACAACCGGTAATCAATCCGGGCAATTACATACCAGCAAGGGGCATGAAATGAGTACTCTAGTCATCGTCGAGTCGCATTTCAGCAATACGTGGAGCATCGGCGAGGCTATCGCCGGCGCGCTTCCCGATGCGACGCTGCTTCGGGTCGATAATGCACCCAAGCGGATTGACCCCAGCGTGGAGCTGCTGATTCTTGGGGCTCCGACGCACGCGTTCACGCTTTCCAGTAGCGCAAGCCGGACCTCGGCGCTAGAACGGAAGACTGCCGGGGCGCAGGCGGCGAGAAGGGGTGGCTTCCATGCCAGCTCAATCGGACTGCGCGAGTGGATTGCTGAGGCCTCCATCCCGGCTACGACCAAGGTGCTTGCCTTCGACACGTGCGTTGCGGGGGCAGGAACGCTGTTCGGGCAGGCAGCCAAAAAAGCCGTCGCAAGACTCGTTGCAAACGGCGTAAATGCGCAATATGGGTCGACTTTCTGGGTCACCGGCGCCGACCAGTTGCGCGCGGAAGAGACAGAGCGGGCAGCCGCATGGGCGCGAGGTCTCACAGCGGAGGAGTGAAGCGGCTGGTAGCGTACGTTTCATGTCACACAAGCGTGTGCCGTATTGGAAAACGTACACTGAATCGTCGTTATCGTACGTTTTCCGATACGGCCTTCGTGAACATGCGGAAAAACGTACGGTGAGGTCCGCTTGCTGGCATGGAATCTTGTGGCATTGGGGGAGCCGGCTTAAACGTGTTGCGTTTGAATGGAATCTGGTCCATTGCTGCGGTCTCGAATCATAGTGATGAGCCAGAATGCGAGGAGAGTGGCGGGTAGCGCTGCACCGATGAGGCAGACGCCTTGCCAGCCGTGGGATGCGTACATGATGCCAGCGAGTGTGGAGCCGAGGGACATGCCGTCTGCATCCGCTGACTTCCCATGTGGCTCCATGCCTACAGTGTATTTTCTAGAGTTCACTCTAGGTCAAGCCACTGCAGGAATCGGGCTGAGCGCATCGGCCGTCATCGGCTTGACGTCATTGGCGACACGCCGGTGCGCAGGCACGAGTCATTGGACTGCCGCGGATCTCGGAGAGTATCATGATGGTCGTAGTCCGGTGACTTGCTTGACTGCCGGATGTGAGACGGGTTTATGACGGTTTGCGGATATCGGCTAACCGATGCGATGAGGCGCAACAAGCAAAACGAGCGCTGGCAGACATGCGGCAAGGATGCCGAGCGGCAGGTAGCTGCCGGTGATGCTGACGAGTAGGGCAGCGGCGGATGAGGCGGCAAACTGAGCGAGGTATTGGGCGGAGCCGTTCAAGGCTAGGATGGTGCCGCGGGCGTTGGGGTCGAGGGTGGCGGCCAGTGTGGTCAGGGCCGGCTGTCCGGCGACGATGGCAAGGCTCCATGCGAAGTTGCCGATGATGGACAGCGGCAGTGCCGGGCTGAGGCTCATGAGCAGTACGCCGCCTGCGGATACGGCAGCGCAGACGATGAGATGCGTGAGCGTACTCCAATAAGCCAGAAGTCTGCCGCCGCCGACCGACCCTGCTACGCCGGCGATGCCCGCGACGAGCATGATGCCGCTCATCGCGGCGGTCGTGACGTCGAATCTGGACTGGTAGAAGGCCCCGATCGAGGTGAACAGGATCGCAAGCCCTGCGTTCCACAGAAACGTCGCGGCCAGAACGAGCAGGGTTGGTCGGCTGGACAGAGCTGTATGCAGCAGATGCAGCATGCCAGAGCCCGTGCGCCCGAGGCTGGTCGATGCCGTGGCCTTGCTTGCGAAGATGCTTGTGGCGGGCAGGAGGCAGCAGGCTCCAAGGATTGCGATGGCATGGAACACCCACGGCCAGCCGACTGCCGAGGCAAGTAGCGCGCCCAGCGGCACGCCAATGACGGTGGAGGCGGGCATCAGGCCCATGACCATTCCGATATTCGCGCCCCGCGTGGCATCGGTGGAACGCTCGGACACCTCAGCAAACACGCTCGGCATCACCGCGCCAGCCCCGGCGCCCGCCACCGCGCGACTTGCCAAGGCCAGAGCGAAGCCAGGTGCGAAGCCCGTCAACGCCGTGCCCGCGGCGAACAGCACAATGCCGGCAACGGCTATCCGGCGGCGGCCGGACCGGTCAGCCATCGCGCCGAAGAACGGACTCGTCAGTGCGTAGGCAAGTGCATACGCGGCCACCAGCAGGCTCGACAATCCGGTTGAGACGCCCCACTGGCGAAGCATCATCGGAGCGATAGGCGCAACCACCATAGAATCGCTGCCCACAAGGAACGCCAGAGCGCCGCCGACGATGATGGCCGGTGCCGGCCGTCGGGCGGGAGCGCCTTCTTGAGTAGGGAGATTCGCCATCATTGCCCTCTTTCTATCCGCTGCTTGTGCAATGCGAATCGACTGCATATGTGCCGTTCGATGGCGTTGTTCGGTGGGCGTTATCCAAAAAATGCTGTTCAATATTTTAAGTTCGATGTTCGACGAACATAGTTTATCTTGATACACTGGGGCGACAACCACACAGGAGGTGATGGACGATGGCATTGCTCCCGCAACCGGCAGCAGATGAACTGGACCTTTCAACGGTGCTTCACGCGCTGAGCGACCGGACGCGACGCTGCATCCTTGCCGAGCTGGTTTCGGGTCCTCGTCGTTGCGGCAGCTTCGACTTGCCGATTGCGAAGTCCTCCGTGTCGCACCATTTCAAAGTGCTGCGAGACAGTGGACTGATCCGGGTCGAGGCGCAGGGCAATACTCGGACCGCCACACTGCGCCGAGACGATATCGAAGCACGCTTCCCAGGGCTGCTTGCCGTGACGGGCATCCTTGACACTGGTCAAACGGCAGCGAATCTACACGATCGTGATGCGCGTTGAAAACGTCGAGGCCCTTGAATCTTTTGCGATTCAAAGGCCTCAACGCTATTTGGATAGGAGCTACGTATGCATATGTATGCGTAGCTCCGTCAGACTCGGCTCGTTTCTGAACGTCTTAGCGACGGCTGGCTGCTGCTGATGGTGCTACTGCTGCCGAGGTCGCTGCTAAGACTGCCGCTTATGCGCGCTGCAGCTTCAGGCTGATGGCGGTTCCCAGGCCTTGGACGTAGGCGAGCTGGATCTGCAGTTCGGCCAGCGGCTCAAGCAGACGCGCGTTTTCCAGCGGGCCGACGGGCACGGCGTCGAAACCGAGGGAGGTGAGGTATTCGACGACGGTCTTCACGGCCTCTTCGTCATCGCCTGCGACCGGCGTGAAGATCGAGCCTGCAGGGAATGCGGCGGGGTCGTGGTTCGGGGCCAGCACGGTGTCGAGTGCCTTGACCACCTTGGCGTCGGCCAGATGCCTGGCGACCTCTTCGCCACCGGAAGTGGTGAAGCCGACGGTCAGCGCGGTGAAGTCCGGGGTCAGCGGGTTGGTCGCGTCGATGACGACCTTGCCAGACAGCGCCTGCGCCCACTCTTCGGGCAAAGCCAGAGCGGCCTGATAGGGCAGCGCCAGCGCCACTACGTCGGCGGTGCTGATGGCGGCTACTGCGGTCTCGGCTTCGGTCTTGCTCGTAAGCGTGGTGACTTGGTGGCCGGCCTGCTCGGACCGCCGTGCCAGAGGGCCGCCGACGTTTCCGGTTCCGATGATGACGATGTTTGCCATGATGATGCTCCTTGTTGATTATTTGAACATAGTGCTTGCATTCGGCCCGAGTCGGTTGTTCTTCTCGGGCTGTCTCGGTGACAATGTCAATCCTTGTCGATGCTGCAAGTTTTATCGAGAGCCAAACTGCGAAGGTAATGATCGTGAACTACGATCAGAGCAACGCAATAATTGCAGATCGGTTATTGACAATCGTCGAAAACAGATAGAAACAACAGCTAGAAACAGATAAAGAGGGGCCAGCATGGCTGATTTTGAACTGCGGCAGGTGCGCATCTTCGTCACCGTCGCCGAGGAGCTGCATTTCCGGCGCGCGGCGGACCGCCTGTTCCTGCCGCAATCCGTGGTCAGCGAGCAAGTCAAGCGGCTCGAGCATGCGCTCGGCGTGGAATTGTTCGACCGCTCCCGCAGAAACATCGTCCTCACTGCGGCCGGGATGAGCCTGCTGCCGCTTGCTCGCACGCTGCTGGATGACGCTGCCACGCTGAGTTCCGCAGCCAATGAATACCGTTCCACGCGCGTGCTGCGGCTCGGCATCGGATGCGGGATGGGCAGGCGGGTTCCGCTCGTCTTCAAGGATCTCGCCCGCAAAGGCTACACGGTGCGCGCCGTCGAGGTAGCGCCGGAGCAGCGGGCTGCCTCGCTGGCGGACGGCACGATTGATGCCGCGTTCTTCCGCGGGCGCGTCCGGGACATGACGCTGCGCAGCGAGCGCGTCTGGGAGGACCGGCTCATCGCCGCCATGCCCGAGCACCATCCGCTTGCCGACAAGGACTCGGTGTCGATTCAAGAACTGGCTGGGTCGCCCGTGGCGTTGGCGTCGTATGACGTCAATCCGGCGCTTCATGACGTGCTGAACGAGGCTTACTCATCTCAAGGACTGAGACTGACCGTGGGCATGCCATTCACCAGCGTCGAGGCCACATTCGCCGTCATGGCCGCCAATTCAACGCCGATGTGGACGCCGATCTACGAAACCTATGAGGCCGAGCACCAGTACGAGGGCATCCGCGTCGTCAGCATCGAACCCGCAATCACGATTCCCACCTTCCTCGTCGCCGCGCCCACCATGCAAAAACACTGGTACAGCGACCTGATAAGCACCTGCGAGACGGTCGCGATGTCGTGCGCCGAGCCGATTAGTGCGTGAATGTCTTGAGTCGGAGTGTTTTCAATTGTTGAATTGATTTTCAGGGAGCCGGGCCAGGCGTATTCGTATTTCTTGATGAGCATGATATGGTCGAAGCGAGCTTTCGGGTTCAACAAATGGCGGGGATGATCCCCGCCACCTTTGACCACACCGCGTGGCGACACATGCAGGGGATGCGGTACAGTAGTGCGTCGCGGGCGATTAGCTCAGTTGGCTAGAGCGCCACCTTTACACGGTGGATGTCGGGGGTCCGAGTCCCTCATCGCCCACAGTGCATGTGCGGTCAGTTAACCTTACTGCCTAAGGGTTTTTCTCTTGCGACTTTCACTATGTAGAGGATTGGTGCCATGACTCAGCAGTATCCGTTCGCCCAAGTAAATGTCTTCTCCAGTGAACCCTATCGAGGCAACCCGGTCGCGGTCATACTCGATGCCGCGGGCGTCACGGATGAGGAGATGCGACGGGTCGCGAGGTGGACGAATCTCTCCGAGACAACGTTTCTGCTGCCACCCACCACAAGCGAGGCGGACTATCGGCTACGTATCTTCACTCCGACGGGCGAGCTTCCCTTTGCGGGCCATCCCACTCTGGGATCGGCGTGCGCATGGCTCCAGCACGGCGGCAGACCACGAGCGCAGGGGCACATCGTACAGGAGTGCGGAGCCGGGCTGGTCGAGTTGCGCAATGATGACAACATGCTCTCCTTTGCCGCGCCGCCGATGCGCCGAACCGGTCCGCTTGACGACGATACTTTGGCACGACTGGTGGCCGCCTACGGGATTGCGCCTGCGCAGGTAGTTGCTCACCAATGGGTCGATAATGGCCCGGGCTGGGCTGTGATTCAGCTCGCGACCGCGCAAGAAGTGCTCGCTTTGCAGCCTGACCTCTCACTTATCCCGGACGCGATGGTTGGCGCGGTTGGTGCGTACCCAGCCCATTCACCGCATGCGTTCGAACTGCGCGCGTTCGCGCCCGGTGCCAACGTACCCGAAGACCCGGTATGCGGGAGCTTGAACGCTTCCGTCGCGCAATGGCTCACAAGTACGGGGCAGGCCCCTGAGCGCTACACGGTTTCCCAGGGCGCGTGCCTCGGTCGTGCTGGTGAGATCGCCATCACCGTTGAGGATGGCTCGGTCTGGGTCGGCGGCGCAACCACTGTGTGCTTCCAAGGCACCGCAACTATTTAGGAGACTGGCAGTCGTCAGTGTGTCGGTTCCCTCTGCGGTGCTGATTCCGGAGATGCCGTCGATACGGTACAAAATCGCCGATCCAGCCAGTCGAAGATGACCTGATGCGCGAGTTTCAGGTTCGTGACCTGGCAGTGCGCGTCGCCTTCGGCGTGTTCGAATTTGCGAACGGTGACATCCTGATGCCTTGCCTTCATCGCAGCGGCGAGCGCTTGGGTTTGGCGGGCCAGCTCCTTGGCTTCGCCGGCTCCGAACATGAACAGGCTCGGGCAGGTGATGGACGATGCGTCGACGATGGGGGCCTCTCTGGGCGCTCTGGCGAGCACTTCGGCAAAGTCCTTGGTGCCGAACTGCCAGGCGTATTTTTCGAGACTGACTTGGAGTGCTGAATTCGTTCTGCCGATGATTGCGGCTGCCATATTCGTCAGCCAGCCCGGAGCCTTTTGCACGCCGCCCATTTCCGAAGAGAACACCTTGCCGATATCCGTGATTGGCGTGCTTGCAATCCACGCCGCGACACGGGAATCGGTGGAAGCTGCCTGCGCGGTGAAGTACCCGCCGCCGCTGAGCCCGAACAGTGCGATTCGCGCATCCGGTGCCGAAGCGTTGGCTTCCAGCCAGTCCAGGCACGCCGCGATTGATGTCGAGGAATCATGACGGAAGGTGAATCCGCGATCTGGGGTTTTCCCTTGGCCGGGCAAGTCGACCATAAGGACGTTGTAGCCGTGCCGCCAGCCGGGATATCCGCCGTAGTAAAAGAGGTCTTCGCGGAAGGTGTCGCCGCCGCCGACGACAAGCAACGTCGGCCTCGGCGCACCGTCGATTTCGAGGTAATAGCCGGGGAGACTGCTGCTCTCGAACGGGACTTCGATGGGTCGTATGGGCACATGACTCAGCGCGGCACCGCGCATGAATTCCTGTTCCATTTCGTGGATGATGATGTTCCACGCCTTGGTATTGGGACTGGCGAAGCCCAACGCGAATCTGCGGGCATATGCGGCTCCAAACGCACGCTGGCCCGCCTGTTCGAGCTTCCCCGACTGCACGCAGCTATCAGCTCGGCGAGAAAGAAAGCGCGCCTCGCGATAGAAGGATTCCCGCCAACTCCTAGGGTCGCCATCCTTGACGGTAGCGACCGCCGCAAGCACTTCGCCGGGGTTCATGCCGACGATCTGGCTCACGCCCAAGGCCAGATTGAACGCGAAGTCCATGTCGGTGTTGTTGAATTTCGTGCGCTGCGACTGCCTGCGCAGTACCTCGTTCCGTCCACCCATGTCTATTTCCTTTGTCATATAACGATTTGTCTTGATCGGTGTTTGCCGTCACAAACGCTGTGACAATATCGCTATTATTGTAGCGCTACAATAGTAGCGAATGTACAAATATATGCAGGAGTGTCGTCATGCCGAGGCAAACCAACCGTCGCGAGCTGCTTGCCGATGCGATTATCCGCGTTCTCGCACAATCCGGAGCGCACGGCCTGACGCATCGGGCGGTGGACAGCGCGGCGCATGTGCCAACGGGCACGACATCGCGCTATTTCCGGACTCGAGCCGCCCTGCTGCTGGCTGTAGCCCAGACCGTTCGCGACCGGCATCGCGCCTACATGGAGCGTTTATCGGCAAGCGAACCGGGGCGCCAAGGCGACCTTGTCGGCGTGCTCGCCGAGCTGATTGACGACTCCACCCAGGCTAACCGCGACCTCTACATTGCTCGAATCGAACTGTCTTTGGCATCGCTGCGCAATCCCGAGCTTCGCCCGATCCTCGAAGAAATCCGTGCTGCGAGCATTGCAACGGCTTGGAAACTCGCTCGCGAAGCAGGCATCGAGCTGACCGAAAGCCAGACCGATGTGCTTGGCTCCCTGCTGCTTGGCCTCACGCTTGAACGCGCAACCCTCGACCGGCCGCGCCTTACCGCGGATGACCTTGCCGCAGTGCTTGCGCGTGCGATTGCGTCGCCGTCTGCTCGGCTCGCTTGATTCACGTGCCAGAGCGATGCTCCATCTCGCCCGCGAACGCATCTTCGCCCGCCCCGGAATCGGGTACAGGCCCCCCATTGCGCTGATGAAGACTGTTTCGATTGGATTGGACTCATAGCTTGCGCGCCTATGCCTGTGCTGCAGCGCGCAATCGTGCATAGCAAACTTGCAGCGGATGCGCGATAGCCGCGTGAAGGCTTCGTGCCGGGCGGAAATATCGCCGCGTCCCAATAATCGCGTAGTGTTAGGTTGTTGAATACTTATCCGTAGGAGGTCAATAGCCGATGGCTCAAGAACCTGAAACCGAGCGGGACTCGTCCGGCATCGCGCGTGCCGGCAAACGCAAGTGGGGTTACGACACCGCTCAGGTGGATGCCTTTCTGGAGCGTGCGCACTCTCTGTATGAAGGCGAGTACGACAGCGAAGGCGTGCAGCTGACCCAACACGATATTCAGAACGTATCGTTTGATATGCGCAAGGGCGGGTATCTCTTCGAGCAGGTCGACGCGGCGCTTGACCGTCTCGAACGCGCAGTAGTCGACAAGCAGACCTCGTGGGAGATCGGCCAGCAAGGCAGAGTGGCTTGGAAGGCGCGCACTGAAGAGCTGTATCGGCAGGTCGCGGAGCATGCCGAACGCGCGGATCGCGAACGCTTCGCGGACGGGGCGCACAAGAAGCCCTCCTATGATCGCAAACAGGTCGATCGTCTGGTCGATCGCATCGTGGGCAAGGCGTCCGAAGAGCTGCAGATCGAAAACTCGTCTTTTGCGGCTGACGCGAAGGGTGGCGAGGTCGACTCCAAAACCGTTTCGCGCGTGGTGTTCACGCAGCGCAAAGGCGATGGCGGCTACGACGAGCGGCAGGTCGACTATTTCCTCAGTTCCTGCGTGCAGTTGCTGAGCCGCTTGGAATCCTATGATCGCATCTCGCAATATGACGACGAGCAGGCCGATTCCGCTCAGCCCGCACCGATTGCGAACAATGCGAGCAACACGAACAACGCGAGCAATAATGCGGACAGCATTTTCAATCAGGATCGTGCATCATCAGGTGTGACGCCCCTGTTCGCAGCTGCGCCGCAGGAGGGGACGGCGTCGTACGCCCCCGTGCACGCAGGCGAGGAAACCGAATCCTTCGCCGCGCTGAACAAGGCCGAGCAGGCTATTTATACGGCCTCGACGGCTCAGGAATCCGCGCCTTCATTTGCTCCTAGTACCCCTACTGCGCCCAAGCCCAGTGCCTATGGTTACGCCGCCCCGGAAAGCGCGAGCATGGGTGACGCTGCTACGTCCGTTGCGTCCGCTGCTTCGGCTCTGGATGCGAGCACGGCCGCGCCGGAACCGGACTACGCGACCATTGCGCAGCATGGTGATGCCCCTGTGGCGTCGACCGAGTTTGCATATGCAGCTGGGTCGCCAAATACGAATGCGCCGGCGGAAGCGGCCGAAACCATGTCGATTTTTTCCGGTACTGAGACCGCCGCAGAGACAACAGCCGCAGTGCCAGCACAGGCCGAATGGTCCGGTGCGCCAGCAGCCGATGCCGTATCTGCCGCGCCTATTCCGTCCTTCCAGCCCGCTCGTCCGGCCCAATCCGCCGTGCAGAACGGCAATGGACAGCACGCAGAGGCACACACAGTGGCACACGCAAAGGAAACGGATGCCACGCTTGCGGCGCTGGCTCATATGGCCGAGGTCTCTCAGGAACTGCCGAAGGTGAGTGCCACGGTGCCCGCCCCGAAGGTTCCTTCGCTGCAGACCTTCGGCATGCCGCATTTCGCAGCCGATCCCGTGCCTTCGCAACGCCATGCAGATGATGACGCAGGCGATGCTGCAGATAAGAGCAGCATGTTTCCGAAGGCCGACGAGGACATGGATTTGGACATTCCCGATCTTTCCTTCCCCGGCTTTGATGGCGATTCGGGCGACTCCAACGGCACGGATGCAGTGCGCTGAGCCTGCCGATGTGCAGTGATGTCGGTGGTGTTGGGAAAGTCGATGATGCCGCGCAGCAGATGTATCGCTGGATAGGATGAAGCTCGTGTCTGATCAGAACCAAACGAACGCGCGTGAGCCGGACGCTCCACAGTCCCCGAAGATCCTGGCGAAGGCTCCAGAGAATACAGAGAATGCGGAGAGTGCGGAAGGTACAGAGCAGTCACCGGCCTCGCAGATGCCGCAAACTGCGCAAATTCCGCAGGTGTGGGGCCGTGGCCGCCGGCTGATGGTGAGTGTGCCTATTTTCATCATTCTGATTGGCATCCTCGTCACGGTTTCGAATATCACCGCTGTGCCGTGGAACAAGGAACCCACCGGCCAGACCATCGAGACGCTTTCGCCGAACACCGCCGTTACTTTTCACAACCCGACCGGCACCCCGCTGCCCGGGCGAGGAAGCTACAAAGTCGTCAGCCGTCACGTCACCATCAAGGCGAAGCGCCCTTCGACCGGTGAAGTCCAGAACATCCGTGTGCTGATCCGCGAGCCACAGGGCGCTCCATCCGGCCGCCCCGGCGTGGTGTTCATGCACGGAGCAGGCTACGGCACCTGCGACAACTCCTTCGGCGATGTGGCCTTCGACCTGGCTTCGGCCGGATTCGCCACCGCCGTGCCCGACAAGCCGGTGTGGTCGACCGGCAACGTGAACCGCGACTATCCCGGCTCCGCAGCCGCCTACGATCAGATCATCAATTATCTGCGCTCGCTGAGCTCGGTCGACGCCGACAATATCGGTATCTATGCCACGTCGGAGAGCACGTGGATATCGCCGTATCTGCTGCGCATGGACAGGCGCATCGCCTTCCAGGTGCTGCTCAGCCCCATGGTGTACTCGCCGCGTCAGTCGCTCGGGTTCATGGTCGCACAGGACTTCGCGCTGACCGGGGCGCACGCCGGGTACCAGTCCATTGTGCGCAGGCTGTTCCACGTCGATTCCTCGATGCTTGGGCTGCAGAATCTCGATGTGCCCACGCAGTTTGATGTCGGCTACTCCATCCCGACCTTCGTGGCCTATGGTTCGAAGGACGTGATGACCGCGCAGGTCGACGGCGTGCGCAAGATCCTGGATATGGCCCATCACGCTGGCAATTGGGATATCACCGTGCGCAGCTATCCTGTGGCGAACCATGTACTGCGGCTCGGTGATGAGGCTGACGAGGGCACGGCGCTTTCCGACAATTACGTCACCGACATGGTCAATTGGAGCCAGGGCACCGTGCGCGGGCTGAAGCAGACCAGCGAACGGGTGGCTGGCACGCGCATCTACCAATCCATCGTGGTACCTTCCGAACTTGCAGGTGATAGGCCGCTGACGGTGTACGGCGTGGTGCTGCACATCGCTACGGTCGTGCTGCTGCTGGCAGCTGCGATTACCGCGCTCATTGCCCTGGGACTCAAGCTTCGGCATATGATTCGCCGGCAGGAAGGGCGGACTTTGGGCTTCGCGCGCGGATTCGGCAATGCGCTGCTGATGCTCACCGTCACGACAATGGCTACGGTGGTGCTCTTCGTGGCAGGCTTGGGCCAGGTGATTATGGCCGTGGTCAAGCTCGGGTGGGGAGGGGCACCGGTCGAGGATCCGGGCATGATGTATTGGAGCTGGCCCGTCATCCAGATCGTGTGCACGCTCGTGGTCTGGGCGTGGTCACGCGTGCTGACCCGTGTGATCGAGGAGGCCTCGGCGCGCGGACTGGCGCAATTGCCGCCTCGTACCGGGGAGCTCAAGGCCGTGGTGACAGGCCGCAAGCCGGTCGTCGCCTCCACGCGGCTGGGGCGTGTGCTGTTCTGGATTACCACAGTGGCGATGCTGCATGTGCTGCTGTTCTTCGCCTTCTGGGGGCTGTTCATTTACTAACGCTCACACTTTTTTGGCGGACTCAAAAAAGTGTGAGTCAAATGAACAGGCAAGATGGTAGCTTTTGAGCACCATAATGGCGGATTCTCAAGGTTTCGTATGGATAGATGCTGAACATGAAATGTTTGTTTTGCTCACACTTTTTTAGGTCCGCCGAAAAAGTGTGAGCCGTGTTCGCCGGGACAACGCGAAAACGACGTATAGTCGTGCATGATCGAGAGGAGCGCGCATGGCCTTATACCGCGATGAGGGCGTGGTGCTGCGCGCCGTCAAACTTGGTGAGGCCGACCGCATTATCACCGTGCTCACCAAGGAGCATGGCAAGATCCGCGCGGTAGCCAAAGGCGTGCGCCGCGTCAAATCGCGCTTCGGCGGGCGGCTTGAGCCTTTCATGCGCGTCGATCTGCTCATCGCCGAAGGCCGTTCGCTCGATGTCATCTCCCAAGCGGCGTCAATCGGCGCGTACGCCGCCGAGATATGCCTCGATTTCGAGGCCTACTCCGCAGCCAATGTCATCGTGGAGACAGTGGACAAGCTCGTATCCACCGAGCACGAGCCCTCGCGCGGGCAGTACATGCTGCTTATCGGGGCGCTGAATGCGCTCGCCAGGCACGCGCATGATGCGCTGACGATAGGGGAGTCCTATGTCATGCGCGCTCTGGCCGAGGCTGGCTGGACGCCGCGCATGGAGTCCTGCGTGGTATGCGGGCGGCACGACGAGCTGGGCTTTTTCTCGGTGCGTTCCGGTGGCATGATGTGCGCCGCGGATCGCACGCCGGATGCGGTACGGCTCGATTCCGGCGCTCGCGAGCAGCTCTCAGCGCTTGTTGACGGCGCTTGGTCGGCTCTTGACGGCGAAGGCCTGCGGCCCGAAGTGAGCCGAATTGTTGAAGATTGGGGAGAATACTACTTGGAACGGCCTATTCGTTCGTTGCGCTTGTTACATTCGTAGCTATGACTTTCGAACATGTCGACTACACGTCGCTGGACGTTCCCGCGGCCCCCTTCTCCGACCCTTCCATCGTTCCGGACTATCCCAAGGGTAAGGTGCCTCGGCATGTCGGCATCATCATGGACGGCAACGGGCGCTGGGCGCAGCAGCGCGGACTGGTGCGCACCAACGGGCATCAGGCGGCGGAGCCGGTGGTGTTCGACACCATCGCTGGCGCCATCGAGGCAGGCGTACGCTACCTGAGCTTGTACACCTTCTCCACGGAGAACTGGAAGCGCAGCCCCCAGGAAGTGCGCTTCCTCATGGGGTTCTCGCGCGACATCATCCATCGGCGGGTGGCGCAGATGGACGAGTGGGGCGTGCGCGTGCGCTGGTCCGGTCGGCGTCCGCGGCTGTGGAAATCGGTAATCGACGAGCTTGAAGTTGCGATGGAGCGCACCAAGAACAACAAGACCATCGACGTGGTCTTCTGCATCAATTATGGCGGGCGCTCGGAGATTGCCGACGCCTGCGCGGCCATCGCCCAGGAGGTGCGCGATGGGGAGATCAGCGGCGACAGGGTCACCGAAAAAATGATCGCCCAGCACCTCTACAATCCCGACATCCCGGACTGCGATCTGGTGATTCGCACCTCGGGGGAGCAGCGCACCTCGAATTTCCTGCCATGGGAGGCCGCCTACGCCGAACTCGATTTCGCGCCCGAACTATTCCCCGACTACGGTCGCGAGGTTCTGTGGCGCTCCATCGACCACTACGTGCACCGCGACCGGCGCTTCGGCGGTGTGAAGAAGTAGGCGGGGTCGGCTCAGGCTTGGGTTTGGCCTAGACTGCGTCCGTTTTGTGGCGTCAGCCTTGAGAAATGTGCTCCACTAGTCGGGAACCTCATCTGGGCATCCTATTCCAGACCAATGCTCCTGAGCTGATGAATCTTGAGCGCATCGGTGTGGGCTACCCCTGATTCCGAGGTGAGCTTGATCGCGCGCGGCCCTTCCGATGGATAGCTGTAGGAGCTGAGTACCTGTCGACCGCCGTTGACATAGACCTCGATGGAACCGCGATCGATGAACAGCCGCAAGTCGATTACGCCCTTCGACAGTTCTTCATCCGACAACGGCGCGGCACGATATCCACGATCGCCGCATGCAGCGGCCTGACGATCGATGACGACGCGGCCAAGTTGATCGTCATATGCTACGTATGTGTATGAGTCGTCGTTGGTGGCATGGATTTTCAGTCCCATGCGCTCGGCGGTGGAGCGAGCCAGATTGAGCGTCAGCTCGACTTCCACAGCTTCGGCATCGTCGACGATGATATGTTCCTCGTTGGCTTGCAGCTCAATAGCGCCAAGATCTGCACTACCGGCGCGTAGCGCACTGACCTCTTTAACCGGTGAAGTATGCAGATCGCCGTCGGCTCCGAGCGTTATTTCGCGCGGCAGGGTCAGCTGACCGCACCAGCCGTCCTCCTGCATCGGCGCGGACCCGGCGAAAGGGCTCATCCAGCCGTACATGATCTGGCGGCCATCCGGGGCCGTGAAGGACTGCGGAGCGTAGAAGTTATGCCCCCAATCCCACAAGCGGAATTCGCTCTCCGGCCGGAATACCTCGCCCGGCGTCCACGAGCCGATCATGTAGCCTGCATTGCTGGCATTGCGGTTCATGAAACCATGAGGTTTCGAGCCCATGGCGGAGAATCCGATAACCCATTTCTCTTCGCCGTCGGGGCCTGTGACGGGGAAGAAATCAGGGCATTCAAGCATGAACACGTCGGGGTCCGGATGCTCGAACAGCACCCGCTCGAAGCTCCACTCGATCATGTCCTGCGAGGTGTAGAGCCACATCTGGCCACGCTTGTGCGCCGAGGACACGCCGAAGGTCATGTACCAGATGCCGCCGGTCTTCCATACCTTCGGATCTCGGAAGTCTGAATCGACTTCCGCTCGCGGACAGTCGATGACCATGCCATGCTTGGTGAGGCGAATGGCGTCGTCGTCCTGCGCGGTGGCGAGCAGCTGCACTTCCAGCGAGCGTTTGGGGTCAATGGCGTCGGCGAGGTTGCGGTGGCCGGTGTAGTAGAAGCGCAGCGTGCCGTCGTCGCCGATGGCGGCCGACCCCGAGTACACGCCGTCCTTCTCCTCTTCAAGACTGGGAGCCATGGCGATCGGCTCGCGTCGCCAAGTGACCATATCGGCGCTGGAGACATGACCCCAGTGACATTGGCCCCACTGGGTGTCGAAGGGATGCAGCTGGTAGAACACATGCCAGCGGCCCCGGTAGTAGCATAGCCCGTTCGGATCGTTGATCCACCCGCCGTCCGACGCGATATGGAATTTCGGATACCAGCGGTCATTGCGCGACGCTGCAAACTGCGCGACGCCGGCCTCGGCTTTGGCCAGTTCGGCGTCATGGTCGAGAATCGGAGTGATTGTGGGGACGAGACCCATGTTCGGATCCTTTCAGTTGAAGGGCTATGTGTAAGTGGAGAAGCGGTAGTTGAAGATACAGGCAGCGCCCGAGGTGGCGGCTGCATCAGCTGCGTCTGCTCTCATTGCAGTTGCAGACGCAGCTGATGCCTCAATCAGCGGTTGGTCAGCCTTTGACTCCCGAAGAGGCGATGGAGCTGACGAACTGTCGCTGGAAGATTACGAACACGATGATGATCGGTACGGTGATCAGCGACGAATACGCCATGATCTGCCCCCAGGAAGTGGTCATCTGCTGGAAGTACTGCACGCCGATCATCACCGGCCGTAGGCTCTCGGACTGCACGACCATCAGCGGCCACACGTACTGGTTCCACATCGGCAGGAAGCTCAGAATCACGACCGTTGCGGTGGCGGGTCCGGACAGCGGCATCACGATTCGCGAATAGATATGGAACCAGCCTGCGCCATCCACACGCGCCGCTTCGTCAAGCTCCTTCGGGATGGTCTCGAAATACTGGATATAGAGGTAAATCGAGAAGGCATTGGCGATGAAAGGCACGATCTGCACAGGCATGGTGTCGATCCATCCGCGTGTGAAATACAAGCCGAATTGGTCCACCATCGGGCGCGGCAGTTGGTTCACCCACCAGAGCAGGGGAATGGCGTAGGTTTCGAACGGCACCATGAGCGTGGCGAGTATGAAGGTAAAGATGACCTTCTTGCCTTTGACGTTCAGACGTTGAATTGCGAAGGCGGCCATGGAGTTGACTAACACGCCGAGAACGACCGTGACCAGCGTGATGATTACCGAATTCATGAGAAAGCGTGCCGCGGGCACGCGGGTGAAGACCTGGGCGTAGTTCTCCAGTGAGATGTTGCCGACTGGCAGGAAGGCCTTCCAGCTGCTGAGGTCGGCCATGATCTCATCATCAGGCTTGAACGAGCTCACGACCATGAAGAGTAGTGGGAAGGCAAATACGCAGGCGAATACAATACGTATAATCCAGCCGCCAACGGAAAGCCGGTTGTGCTTATGACCCTTTGCCTTGGGGGATTTGCCTGCAGTGGTCTTCGCCGGAGCGGGGGTAGGAACAGAAAGTACTGTCGTTAAATTTGTCATGATGACGTTCCTTACTTTTAATGCTGTTTAATCATCCAGCGGCTAACGCTCTTGGGTCAGGCGACGCTGTACGCCGGTAATCAGCATGATGATGAGGAAGAACACGAGGGTGATTGCCGAGGCATAGCCCATTTCCTGCTGCTGGAAACCGGAGCGCACGGCTTCGAAAACCACGGTTGTGGTGCTGTCGCGCGGTCCGCCCTGAGTCATCACGTTGATCTGAGTGAATAGGCTGAGAGCCGCAATAGTTATGGTGACGAGTATCATGTTGCGTGTCGAACGCAGGCATGGCCACGTCACGTTCTTGAATTGCTGCCACGCATCGCAGCCGTCGAGCTCCGCCGCTTCGTACAATTCGCCGGGGATGGTCTGCAACCCGGAAAGCCAGATGAGCATATGCTGACCTACCGCTTGCCATATCGACATAACGATAATCGCTCCC
This sequence comes from Bifidobacterium tibiigranuli, assembly GCF_009371885.1. Classification (GTDB taxonomy): domain Bacteria; phylum Actinomycetota; class Actinomycetes; order Actinomycetales; family Bifidobacteriaceae; genus Bifidobacterium; species Bifidobacterium tibiigranuli. The sequence continues at coordinate 158,973 of NZ_QLZA01000005.1, forward strand.
ATTGCGGTATGGGGATCGTTGAGCCAATCTACGGCCTGCCAGTGGCCGAAGGTTATTTTGTCGAGCACTTGGTTGAGCATGCCGTCATTCTGGTAGATGAACATCCAGAGCAGAGAGACAACGACCATCGAGGTGACAACCGGTAGAAAGTAGATCGTGCGGAAGAACACAGAACTGCGCACCTGCTTGTTGATGAGAACGGCGAGGAACAGGCCGAGTCCGGCTTGCACAGGCACGACGACGATGGCGAATATGGCGACATTGCGAAGCGCATACCAGAATGTCGGATCTGAGAACAGGCGGATGAAGTTGCTGAATCCAATCAGTCGTGTGGGGTTTGGACTGATAGTTCGGGCGTTGGTGAAGGCCAGCCCGAAGGCGATTAGCACCGGTATTCCGATAAACAGGAGTAGGAGAGCGCAGGCGGGAAGAAGCATTCCCCAGCCCACCAAATTCTCGTGATGTCGTTCGCTGTCGGTTTTGTGCTCGATTGCGGCTGATTTTATCGTTGGAGAATCAAGTCTGCTTGCAGTATTCATGGTGGTTTCCTCTCTCAGTTTTTGGTATATCCATCGGCACCTTGGATATTGCCGTCGATATGGTTGACTGCCTTGTCAAGCCCTGAATCGACGTCAGCACCGTTCATGATGTCTCCGATGGTCTTGCGGAATTCGGTGGATATGAAGTTATAAGCGGGAGTTTCGGGGCGCATCTTGGCATATCGTTGCGAGATTTGCGTGAACACCTGCATGTCACCGCCCTTGGCGAATTGCGGCACAAGCTGCTGGGCGCCGGAGGTGACTGGTATATTCATGCCTGCCTTCGACATCGCTGCAATGTACTTGTCCTGCAAAGAGAAGCGCAGATAATCCTGTGCAGCCTCTTTGTTGGTGCACGTCGAGGTGACGCCTACCGTCCATGAGCCGCCTCCTGCGACGGATCCATGGCCGAAATCGGTCAGGGGCATGGCAACGATATCGCCGTAATCCTTGGCATATTGTTGGAATGTCGACATGGACCAAATACCGCCATAGAGCAGAGCGGACTTGTTGTTCACGAAGTCCAGCGCGGTATCCGATCCGCCCTTGGAACTGATGTAGCCTTTGGCGACGAGATTCTGCATCCAGTGGGCAAAGTCCTTTGCCGCTGTACCGTTGAGCTTGCCATCTGAAGTCTGATAATTCGCCCGGTTAATCAGATCGCCTCCGAATGATTGCAGAATCGGTCCATAGGCATAGGCATACCATTCGCTTTTATTGTCAGCGGTGCCGATTTCGAAGGGGTATGACCATTGTCCACTTTCTTTTAGCTTGGCAAGGGCTTCATCCATTTCCGATTTGCTCCACGGGTGGTCAACGGAGGCTATGCGAATGCCATTCTTCTCAAGCACAGATTTGCGCGCGAACAGGGCGGTGGTGGCGTCGAAGTATCCGACGGTGTAGATCTTGTCGTTCCACGTGCCCTTAGCTGATTTCATAAGCTCATTAGCTCGTTTGAGCAAGGCCTCGTCGCTGATTGGGGCGAGGATGTTCGCCCATGCCCAGTAGGGGGTGTTCGGCTGATCGACATCGACGAGGCAGGGTAGATTACCGGCCGATGATGCTGAAATGATTGAGTCATTGTAGGAACTTTGCGGAAATGACTGCAGCTTGACTGTTGCCTTTCGATTTGGTGATTTGTTGTAGGCATTGATCATCTGGTAGTCCGCAGCGAGTTCGGCCTCCGACCCAGCGGAATGGGTCCAGAGCGTTATCTCTTTAGCGTTAGCTTTGGCTGCCTCTCGCTGAGCTTCGCCGCACCCTGAAAACCCCAGTATGCTGGCCGCTGCAAGAAGTGCCGCGCAAATTCTCATAATCCCCTGTTGCGTGTGTCGAACCATGACAGTCCTTTCTTGATCAGGCGCGAGTGTCGACCACTGTGCCGGACGCCTAACGCCATTGTTTTTCGTGAATGGCCGTCGTTGTGTTGCGTGAAGCAAAGCCATCGCTGACTGGTCGATCAGCTGAGCTGCTGTACTGAGATGAACGACCTGACAGCACCCAGTATATATCGTCAATCGATTTTCGTCAATCGATTGACGAAAGTATCGCGTTGATGGTTCTCTGCGGTTTTCGAAACGTACTCTCGGGCGTTTCAGAGCTTTCGGATCGGGCATATGTATGGGGAGTGCATATGGTGCCTGTCGCGATACTTGCCTGCTGTCTGACGCATGCTAAGTCCCGCTGTATGTCTCGTTTCCTTGCGTCGCGGTGCTCTGCGTTGCTGAGTTGCTGTAATTCGTGTGCAAGCTATCGTCGTCGCACTGACTCCTTTTCGATGAGCCTGCAGTGGATTTGCGCCGGAGCGGAGTCAAGGGGGGGCATGGGAGCGGTATCCCTGTCTATCGACGGGAGCGTTGCTTTGGAAGGGTTCTGCTCTTCGATGAGGGAAACCAGCTTTGACACGGACCAGAATCCTATCTCGTAATGCGGCAGCTCAACGCTGGTCAGTCGGGGCGACAAGGTCTCGGCGAATACTCGGTGGTTGTCTACGCCGATTACGGATATGTCCTCGCCGATATGTAGGCCGTGGCGGGCGGCGCACAAGTAGACCTGCATGGCACGGGCGTCGTTGAAGCAGAAGAAGCCGTCCGGATGTTCCGACTCGATCATCCGGTTGATTGCGGACAATGCTGCCTCGTTCCCAGATACGCTGATTTGCATGTGTGCGCCGAGGTTGAGTCCGGCGTCCATCAGCGCCTGACGATGCCCGGCGAGGCGCAAGCCTTGCGCGAGCATGGGATCCGAGCTTCCGATGTAGGCGATGTGTGTGCAGCCTGCGGTGATCAGGCGGCGTGTCGCATCGTATCCGATTTGGAATTCGTCGGGCGTGATACTCGGGGAGCGATGCTCCACGTCCTGCGCATCCGCTAGGACGAAGGGCAGGGATGCGAGGCTTGATGGCACGGATGTGAGACAGTTGAACATCTTGGCATACACGAATCCATCCACGTCGTATCGCTGCAGCGCTGCGATTTCGTCATCTGCATTGGCGATGCCGTCCGTGTTGACGGTCAGCATGACGTATCCCAGCCTGCTGGCCGCGTCCTGCGCACCGAGAATCATGCCTCCCGCATACGGTGTGGTGGCAATCTCTTCGCTGATGAATCCTAGGATTCGCGTTTTGCTGGTACGCAGCGAACGGGCCAGCGGGTTGGGCTGATACCCAAGCTCCTGTGCCGTGGCTCGAACTTTGGCCGCGATTTCAGTTTTCACCCGCCCAGCGTCGCGATTGTTCAGCACCAACGAGACTGTGGAGACAGACACCCCGGTTTGCTGAGCGATTTCCTTCATCGTGGTCATAAGTCAAACGATATACCGACCCGGCATATTTCAGGTGTTGCGGAGTTCTGCAGAGTGGACGATGGCGGATTGCACCGCGAGATTGACATGTGACGGCGTTGAGAAAATGGAACGAAAAGACCACTGACGGCTCTCATCGGCCCTTTCGTTCCATTCCGGCTGTCTGGTGGTTAGTCCTGTTCGAGAATCTTGTCGACCAGTTCGGCTTTTGCGTGCAGTTGGTTGGTGAAGCCGGGGCGGATGTCGAGCTTGAGGGTGACGCCGGTGCGGTAGCCTTGCGAGGCGAGCTTGTAGGTGGCGTCGCGCACGACTTGCAGCACTTCGTCAAGGTCGCCCTCGATGTTGGTGAACATCGCGTTGGTCTCGTTCGGCAGCCCTGATTCGCGGATGACTCCGACGGCCTGGGCGACGTACTCGCTCAGCTCCGCGCCGGTGCCGCTCGGCGCGATGGCGACGGCCGCAAGCGTGTTGATGTACGGCTTGCCGGTTTCGGGGTCCACGGGGACTTCCTGACGGTCACTGTTGCGATCAATCATGATTCTCTTTCCTGTAATACGTGTTCGTGTAATAGGCGGTACATATAAAATGGTAGCGCTGCGATGCTGCTGCTTGAACGCCGGAAAACCGCGACGATGATGCGCATATATCGCATATATATTGTGCGCACTGGCGTCTGTGGATTCTCGGCGTTCAGGTGAATTCGTTCCTTATTATGATTATGCCATCGCAGCGACCGCCTACTCCTTGCCGCTGGCGGCACCAGCGGCGGCTCCGCTGGCTGCCTCGGTCACGGCGTGCGAACCGGCGATGATCTGCTCGGCCTGTGAGACGACGCGCCGCTGCTGCGACGCGCTGCCGAACTGCTTGCGGATGTTCTGCGAGATGGCCATCGAGCAGAACTTCGGCCCGCACATCGAGCAGAAATGCGCCATTTTCGCTGGCTCGGCGGGCAGCGTCTCGTCGTGGAAGGCGATGGCGGTGTCCGGGTCGTACGACAGGTTGAACTGGTCGAGCCAGCGGAATTCGAAGCGCGCCTTGGAAATAGCCAAGTCGCGGTCCTGCGCGTGGGGGTGATGCTTGGCGATGTCGGCTGCGTGGCAGGCGATCTTGTAGGCGATGACGCCCTGCTTGACGTCGTCCTTGTCGGGCAGGCCCAGATGCTCCTTCGGCGTGACGTAGCACAGCATCGCCGTGCCGTAGCGCGCGATCTCCACCGCGCCGATGGCCGAGGTGATGTGGTCGTAGCCGGGCACCGTGTCGGTGGTCAGCGGTCCGAGCGTGTAGAACGGCGCGTTCTTGCAAATGGCCTTCTCCATCTCGATGTTCATGCGCACCGTATCGAAGGGGATGTGGCCCGGCCCCTCGACCATCACCTGCACGTCGTGATCCCAGGCGCGCTGCGTGAGCTCGCCCAGGGTCATGAGCTCGGAAAGCTGCGCGGCGTCGTTGGCATCGGCCAGGCAGCCGGGTCGTAGTCCGTCGCCCAGCGAGAAGGCGACATCGTAGCGGGCGAAGATCTCGCACAGCTCGTCGAAATGCGTGTACAGGAAACTTTCCTGATGATGCTGCAGGCACCATTGAGCCATGATCGAGCCACCGCGCGAGACGATGCCCGTCACACGATCCGCCGTCAGCGGCACGTAGCGCAGCAGCACGCCGGCATGAATCGTCATATAGTCCACGCCCTGCTCGCACTGCTCGATAACCGTGTCGCGAAACAGCTCCCACGAGAGCTTCGTGGCGTCATCGTCCACTTTCTCAAGCGCCTGATACATGGGGACCGTGCCGATCGGCACCGGCGAGTTGCGCAGGATCCATTCGCGCGTGGTGTGGATGTCGTTGCCGGTCGACAGATCCATCACCGTGTCCGCGCCCCACTTCGTGGCCCAGGTCAGCTTCTCGACCTCGTCGTCGATCGAGGAGGTCACGGCGGAATTGCCCATGTTGGCGTTGAGCTTGACGAGGAACTGCTCGCCGATGATCATCGGCTCGCTTTCAGGATGGTTGATGTTGCAGGGCATCACCGCACGGCCCGCAGCCAGCTCGCTGCGCACCAGTTCGACATCGCAGCGCTCGCGTTCGGCGACATAGCGCATCTCCGGCGTCACGATGCCGTGCCGCGCGTACCACATCTGCGTCACCGGATGGTTGCTGCCCCGCATGGGCTCGTGGTGGCGGCCGCGCCATTCCTTGGTGGCCTTGCCGCGTTTGATTGCGGTCTTGCCGTCATCGGCGAGGTTGCGGCTTCGCCCTGTGTACGTCACCGTGTCGTTGCGGTCATGAATCCAATCCAGGCGCAGCGGGTCGAGACCGACCTTCGGGTCGCATGCGGGTCCTTCGGTGTTGTAGTCGCGGAAGGGTTCGTTCGGCCCCTGGCCAGGCGTGTCCTCCAATACGATTTCGGTGTATGGCACCTGCAAGTCATAAGCGCCGTGCTGGTTTTCGAAATGCACGTCCCTGATCTTTCGGATATGCACCTTGTCGCGCTGCTTCGAGCCACGCGCGGCGATATCGACAGCCTGCTGCTTGGCAAGCCGGGCCGCATCCTTGGCCTCCTTCGCGTTGAGGAAGCCGTGTGCTTCCTTGCGCTGCTCCTGCACTTTGGGCGCGGCGGCCTGCGATGAGTCGTCGGCTGGCCGCGGGGCATAGCCGTGCTTGGCTTCTCCGCGCACGCCGCGCCATGCGTCGAGCATCGTGCGGGTGGCGGCCTGTGGGTCGTCGGCGCCCGCGATGGCAGAGACGACGAACCAGCCGGCCGCCTTGGTGCTGGCGAGCGGGGCGATGTCCTGAAGTCTCACGCCGCCGCCTACGACCACTGGGTAGTCGCTGGCCTCGCAGATCGTGTTGATCAGGTCCAGGGTGAGCAGGTGCTTGCTGCCGTCGTCTTCGACCACGATTGCCTCGGGCTTGGTCGTGGAGCGGTGCAGCGGGCCGGCGCCAATATAGTCAATGCATCCGGCGGGCAGCTCGTTGATGAGGCTGACGAGGCTTTCGGTTTCGGCGGACAGGCCGATGATGGCGTCCGGGCCCAGCAGCGTGCGCACCTGGCGCGGCTCCATATCGGTCTGCCCGATATGCACGCCGTCGACTTTGACGCCTTTGCTGCGGCACTGCCAGACCACGTCGGCGCGATCGTCAATCACGAAGGCGACGGTATCAGCGCGGTCGTTGTCTTCGATGATCTGCGCGATGTCCTGCGCCATTGTCGTCAATTCCTTCGCGTCGGCGTTCTTGGCGCGCAGTTGGATGAAGGTCGCGCCGCCGCGCAGCGCCTCCTCGACCACGTCGGCTATCGGGCGACCTTTGGTGTCTTCGGGGCCGACGACGAAGTAGGCGGAAAGATCGAAGTTGTCACGCATCGATGCGTAAGGGTATGGGGCACTCATGGTGTTTCTCCTTGGTGGCGGAGTTTCCGCCGGGTTGGTTTGCATGAAGAGATGGATTGGGCTGGTTTGGGGAAAAGAGATGAATCGGGTTGCGATTGTGTACATTTCCGAGAATGTGCGATGCAGTATGGGTTCTGTTCCTGCATTGGGAGCAGGGCGAGCTGCCGCACCACCTGTATATCTGTGTGATGGGTCCGCAGTTGCGCGAGGCTGCTTCACGCGGGTTTAGCGGTCTGCAGAGGGCTCAGTAGATTCAGCGGGCACGGCGACAATCGGCGATGCTGCCACTTCGTCGGCGCTGACGGCATACAAGGCGTCGAGGAAGGCGCTTTGGAAGGTGCCCGGACCGTCGCTGGTCCGTTCGGCGCGTTCGGAGGCCCGATTGTAGAGCAGGCTGGCTGCCAACGCGGCGGTCAGCGGGTCGCTGACGGCCAGATAGCAGGCGAGCACGCCGCCGAGCGAGCAGCCCGCACCGGTGATTCTGGTCATCATGGCGCTGCCGCCGGGCAGCCGGTAGGCATGCGTGCCGTCGGTCACCAGGTCGACAGCTCCTGACACGGCCACGGCCGCCTTGCCGTCAGGCGCTGCGGCGGCGAGGAATCGTGCCAGCGCCATGGCCGCGTCAAGTGCGTCGTCCACGTCGTCGACGGATTCCACCCCGGCAGGGCGCGTGGCTGCGGACGTATCGTCGGCATCATCGTGCAGTTTCCAGATGTTGCACAGCGCCAGAATCTCCGAGGCATTGGCGCGCACGACGGTGGGTGGCGCGGTTGTGAAGGATTCGAGAATCGCGGTGCGCGTAGAGCCTGCGCCCGCGCCGACCGGGTCGAGCACCCAATGATGCGACTGCTCGCGCCAGAACTGCGAAATCTTCGCCAACTCCTCGCGGTAGAAAGGCTGCAGCGTACCGACGTTGACATAGCTCGCGCCGGCGATTGCGGTCATATCCACGACCTCGTCGTAGATCAGGCTCATCGCCGCGCTGCCGCCAACGGCCAGTTGGGCGTTGGCCACGAGGTTCATCGTGACGAAATTCGTAAACGACGGCGCCAAGGGCCTTGTCGTCTTGACCGCCTCGACCGCCTGTCTGATGCGTGTGCGCAGCTCGTTATGCGGCGGGACATCCGAAAGAATTTGCGAAGCATTGTCGTGGTCGGCAGTGTAACCGTCGTCGTAATCGTTTCGGACAGTATCGTCTCGGTCGATGCCGTTTTGGTCATCAAATGCGTTGCTGTGATTGCGATATGCGTCGTCGGCAATGACGGCACCGCCTGGACTGGATGGGTTGGCTGAATCGCTCATGAATGCGCTCCCTACGTCGGTCTTAGCCAAACAGGTTCGAAGGGTCAGGCACATGCCTATCTCAGCCCCGTACGGGGCACCCCTGCACTTACGAGACACACGCTAGAAGCAAATGCGGACAAGCGCGGGACACGCTCGGGTCGCGCGGCGTGAGTCTCACGCGGCGAGCCTGAGACGGCCGTTGCTCGTGTCATTGTCAGGCATTACACTCTATTCGGTTATCAACGTTGCAAAATGTCTCAAAAGTAAGGTGTGCTGTGGCTATCTCTAAGCTCGATGAAGTCGTATCGCTCGCGAAGCGTCGCGGGTTCGTATTCCCCGCCGGCGAGATCTACGGCGGGACCCGTTCCGCGTGGGATTACGGCCCGCTCGGCGTGGCGCTCAAGGACAATATCAAGCGCGAATGGTGGCGTGCGATGGTCACTACGCGCGGCGATATCGTTGGCGTGGATACTTCTGTTATCCTGCCGACGCAGGTGTGGGTTGCCTCCGGCCACGTCAAGGTATTTAACGACCCGCTGGTCGAATCGACGATCACCCACAAGCGCTACCGCGCCGACCATCTTGAGGAGGCTTTCGAGCGCAAGCACGGCCGCATGCCCGAAAGCTGGGATGAAGTGCCTGACCCCGAAACCGGGGAGCGCGGGCACTGGACCGAGCCGCGCGACTTCAACATGATGCTGCACACCTCGCTCGGCCCCGTCGAAGACGAGAATTCGCTGCATTACCTGCGCCCGGAGACCGCGCAGGGCATTTTCGTGGACTTCAAGAACGTCATGACCTCTTCGCGCTCCAAGCCGCCATTCGGCATCGCGAATATGGGCAAGTCCTTCCGCAACGAGATTACGCCGGGCAATTTCATCTTCCGCACGCGCGAATTCGAGCAGATGGAGATGGAGTTCTTCGTCGTGCCCGGCACGGACGAGGACTGGCACCAGTACTGGATTGACACCCGCACCCGCTGGTACACGGACCTCGGGATCGACCCGGCGAATCTGCGCCATTACGAGCATCCCAAGGAAAAGCTCTCGCACTATTCCAAGCGCACGGTCGACATCGAATACAAGTTCGGCTTCCAAGGCTCCGACTGGGGCGAGCTGGAAGGCATCGCGAACCGCACCGACTTCGATCTCTCCGCGCACGCCAAGCATTCGGGCGAGGACCTGAGCTACTTCAACCCGACCAGCGGCGAACGCTATGTGCCGTTCGTCATCGAGCCCGCAGCCGGCCTGACCCGCTCGCTTATGGCCTTTCTTGTTGATGCCTTCGACATCGACGAGGCACCGAATACCAAGGGCGGCGTCGACAAGCGCACCGTGCTGCGGCTCGACCCGCGTCTGGCACCGGTCAAGGCTGCGGTGCTGCCATTGAGCAAGAAGCCTGCGTTGCAAGGCATCGCGCATGATCTTGCCGCCGAACTGCGCCAGCACGACTGGATGATCGACTACGACGAGGCCGGTGCCATTGGCCGCCGCTATCGCCGCGAGGACGAGATCGGCACGCCGCTGTGCGTCACCGTCGATTTCGATACGATTGACGACCATGCCGTGACGATTCGCGAACGCGACACCATGCAGCAGGAGCGCGTCAGCCTTGATAAGGTCGCCGACTACGTGGCCGAGCGCGTGGCCGAGCGCCGCGTGCGCTACCCGGAGGGGCCGGTCAGCATCGTCGGCACCACTGCGGCTGACGGCGGCACGGACGTGACCAAGGAGAGCGGCGAGGACCTGAGCGCTCCGGTGAAGGTCGCCGAGGCCGGCGGCAAGTACTGATCGCCGATTGCGGCTCCGGTGCGACACTACCATCAGAACATAGTGATGTTGGGATGAACTGTGACAGAAACTGCTATTGCTGCTAGGGTCGATGCTTCGGCGATGGTCGCTGCTGCGCCGGCCATCGAACCGGTGGACTTGGGGCCTATCCATATCCCCACCCCGGTTGTGCTTTCGCCGATGGCCGGCGTCACCAACTGGCCCTTCCGCGTGATCTGCGAGGAATACGGCCCCGATGGGCTGTATGTGGCCGAGATGATCACCGCACGGGCGTTGGTGGCTCGCAATCCTAAGGCGCTGCGGCTGTGCCGCTTCGCGCCGAGCGAGAAGATACGCTCGTTGCAGCTGTACGGCGTGAACCCGGCCATCGTGGCACAGGCCGCGCAGATGGTGGTCGACGGCGGCATGGCTGACCACGTCGATTTGAACTTCGGCTGCCCGGTGCCCAAAGTCACGCGGCGCGGGGGCGGCTCAGCGCTGCCTTGGAAGATGGATATCTTCCGCGACCTGGTTTCGCGCGTTGTCGCAGTCTGCTCGCAGGCAAATATCCCGGTCACGGCGAAGATTCGCGTGGGCATCGACCATGAGCATGAAACCTATCTTGAGGCCGGCCGTATCGCTCAGGAAGAGGGCTGCGCTGCGGTGACGCTGCATGCGCGCACGACGGCCGAGTACTACGGCGGGCATTCCGACTGGCACCGCATCACCGAATTGGCGCAGACCTTAAGCATTCCGGTATTCGGCAACGGCGACATCTGGGGAGCGGAGGACGCGCTGGACATGGTGCGTCAGACCGGATGCGCCGGCGTCGCCATCGGGCGCGGCTGCCAGGGTCGGCCGTGGCTGTTCGCCGACATCAAGCACGCCTTCCAAGGCAATTCGGAGCGTATCAACCCGAATCTGGGGGAAGTCGGGCGCGTCATCATGCGCCACGCCCGGCTGCTTGTGGAGTTCTTCGACGGCGATGAGCATATGGCCGTGCACGATCTGCGCAAGCATATCGCCTGGTACCTCAAAGGCTTCCCGGTCGGCGGCTCGACCCGCAAGGCCTTCATGGAATGCGAAAGTCTGGCGGATGTCGAGCGCGAAATCGCCCGACTCGATCCCGCGCTGACGCTGCCCGAACGGGTGATCGATGCACCGCGCGGGCGCGTTCGCTATGCGAAGAAAGTTCATCTGCCCTATGGATGGCTGGACTCGCGCAGCACGACGCATGACGAGCGCGAGGCCCTGTTCGGAGACGACCCGATGGACGCGGGTTACTGAGCATCCGATTTCGTTTGCGAAGTGACGGCATGTCGTTCTCGTAGGCGAAAGTGGAAAAAAGATGGATACACGCGCGAAAAAATGCCGATACGGCCCGATTCTGCGCTAGAGTAAGGCATAACCGTGAATGACAGGAGACTATGGTGAGCGAGATTGCCCAGACTGACAATTTCAACGACAAGACCAATATTAAGGTAGTCGGTGTCGGTGGAGCCGGCGGCAATGCCGTCAATCGCATGATTGCCGAAGGTCTGCAGAACGTTGAATTCGTAGCGGTCAATACCGATGCAAAGGATCTGCTGCGATCCGATGCGGATGTGAAGATCTCGCTTAATGACGCTTCCAGCCGAGGCCTCGGCGCCGGAGCCGACCCCGAGAAGGGCGCGAAGGCGGCGCAGGATCATCAGTCGGATATAGAGGAGTCGCTCAAGGGCGCCGACATGGTGTTCGTAACCTGCGGCGAGGGCGGCGGCACCGGCACCGGAGCCAGCCCCATCGTTGCGCGCGCGGCGCATCAGCAAGGGGCGCTCACCATCGCCGTGGTGACTCGGCCGTTTTCCTTCGAAGGCCCGCAGCGCGCCGCTTCGGCAAAGATGGGCATCGAGAATCTGCGCAACGAGGTCGATGCGCTTATCGTCATCCCCAACGACCGGCTGCTTGAGCTTTCCGACCGCACCATCGGCATCGTGGACGCATTCAAAACCGCTGATACGGCCCTGTTGGCCGGTGTGCAGGGCATCACCGACCTGATCACGATGAACTCCTACATCCACGTCGATTTCCAGGACATCTCCTCGATTCTGCGCGGGTCGGGCACAGCGCTCTTCGGCATCGGCTCGGCGCGCGGCGAGGACCGCGCCGCCCAGGCCGCCGAAATCGCCATCAGCTCGCCGCTGCTTGAGGAAAGCGTCGAGGGCGCGCACGGCGCGCTCATCAACATCGCCGGCCCGACCGACCTCAAGCTGCAGGAGGCTTCCGCAGCTACCGAGCTGGTGCGCAAGGCGATTCACCCCGAGGCGCAGATCATCTGGGGCCTGGCGCTGGACGACGCCTATGGCGACGAGGTGCGCGTCACCGTCATCGCAGCGGGCTTCGACGCGAATTCAAAGAAAACCGAGACGTCGGCTGCTGTGCCGCTTGGCGGTCAGTCCGCCGCCCAGGCCGCGCAGCCTGCGTCATCTGCCCAGCCGAGGGAAAGTGCCCAGGTGCCGCCGCTCGTGCAGAGCCGTACGCCCGATTTCACGCCAGGCAATGGCGACGCCGCCTCCCAGTCTTTTGACGACACCACTTCCAATGGACCGGTTCCCGACGACACGACGAGTGATGATGGGTTCTCCGCGAACGATCCGGGCGATCTCGACATCCCCGACTTCCTGCGGTGATGGTCGCAATGGTACTGATGATGATGTGCAAGGCTGAGCGAAAGGAATGTGCATGGCGGGCTTAATGAAAAGCGCGATGTCGTATCTTGGCATGAGTGATGTGGTCGATGAAGAGGATGACTTCGCCGTGCCAGGCGACGACGATGCTTCATCCTTCGACTCGGATCACACGGTCGCGCCGGCGAGCCAGTCAGCGGCATCTGCGGCTCTGCCGCAGCGCGAGGCAAGCCCGTTCCCCAGCAGGGTCAGCCGCATCACGACGATTCACCCCAAAACCTATGAGGACGCGCAGCTTGTTGGCAGGGCCATACGCGATGGCGTGCCCGTAGTGCTCAATCTGACCGGGGTTCCTGAGGCCGTGGCGTATCGCATTGTGGACTTCTCTGCGGGCGTTGTTTTCGGCGTGCGCGGATCGATCGAGCGCGTCACCCCGCGCGTGTTCCTCTTAAGTCCGGCGCAGGTCAATATCAAGGTCGAGGAGCCGAAGCAGGCTAATTCGGCGCGGGATCTGTTCTCGGAATAATCTCTGGGAGTAATTGTTTCTGGGAATAATTGTCTCTGGGAGTAATTGCAGTTTTGTCAATGCATGTGCCTCGGCTATAAGCGCCGAGGCACATGCATAGCCGGGATGGGACGCACTGTGCTCATGCGGCGGCACTGAGCTGCATTCGCATGGCATTATTCGCATGGCATTCCGCGCCGCGCTGATTATGAGCCTGTTGGTAGGGTTGGGCACATGCTGACTTTATTGCTGAGCCTCATTGATTGGCTGATTGGCGCGTACATCACCGTGCTGTTCATTCGCATGATTCTTGACTGGGTGTCGATTCTCGCCCCGCGGTGGCGTCCGCGCGGCGTCATTGCCTCGCTGGTGTACGCCATCTACTGGCTCACCGACCCGCCGCTGCGTTGGCTGCGGCAGTACATTCCCCCAGTGAGAATAGGGGCGTTCTCCCTCGATGTGAGTTTCATCGTGCTCTATTTTGCGCTGATTGTGCTGCAGATGATCATCTGAACGGCTCAAATAGCGCCATGACGGGGCCTAAAACTACGTAAAGGCACGAAGTCCGTGATAGCATCGGTGTGATAGCAACACATCGAGGCTTCACGCCCAAAGCGAGGTGTAGGATTTATGGCTCTGTTGACGCCCAAGGACATACGGGAGCATACCTTCCAGACGGTCCGATTCAAGGAAGGCTACGATGTCGACGAAGTTGACGACTTTCTCGATCAAGTAACCGAAACCGTCGAGGCACTGGGGAAGCAGGCCGTACAGGCCGGCGGCCAGTCCACACAGGCGCTGGGGCCTGATGTGGCGAACCTCAACGCGAAGATTTCCGAGTTGACCGCGCAGGTGCAGTCGCTGCAAGGCGATAACGAGAACCTTCGAGCTGCAGCGTCGCAGCAAGGGCCTCAATCCGCGCAGGTCGATGCTTCGAAGCTGAGCGAGGCTGAGGAAAGCAACCGCGCTCTGGTCTCGCAGAACGAGCAGCTCAAGGGGCAGGTGGACCGCCTCACCGCTCAGGTCGATCAGCTCACTGCCCAGGCGGCAAAGGCCTCTGGCAATGAACAGCTGGGAGAGCAGCTGGCAGCGATACAGCATGAACGCGATGAGATCCGGGCGAACAATGATTCGCTCAGCCATGAAGTCGCGACCTATCAGGAGCAGCTCGCCGCCTGCAAGCAGGATCTCGCCGCCACGCAGAACAAGGTTTCCGCGTATGAGCAGCAGATTCCCCAGCTGCAGCAGCAGGCTTCTCAGCTGCAGGACATCTCCCGTCAGCTCGAAGAGTCCAAGCAGCGCGAAGAGCAGCTGCGCACCCAGGTCTCGAAGATCGAGCCGAATACTGAAACCGGAAGCCTGCAGAAGATCGCCGGAGCCGCTTCAGGCGCTACGAGCGAACCCGAGCGGGCCACCGCTATGCTGACGCTCGCCATGCAGCTGCATGACCAGTACGTGGACAAGGGCAAGGCTCAGGCTCGTGAAATCACCGAAGCCAGCCAGGCCAAGTACGAGGAGCTCGTCTCCCAGGCCAACAGCTATTCCAGCAGGACTCGCGACGAGGCGGATGAGTACGGACGACAGACTCGCGCAGACGCTGAGGCTTACTCCGATCAGACTCATGCGCAGGCTGATGACTACTCGAACAAGACTCGTGCCCAGGCCGATGAATATTCGAATCAGACTCGCGCCCAGGCCGACGAGTACTCCGACAAGACGCATGCCGATGCGGACGCATATGCGCAGGAGACGCATCGCGTCGCCGACGAATATTCGGACAAGACCCGTGCGGACGCGGACAACTATTCGGCGCAGACGCATCAGGCCGCCGATGAGTATGCCGACAAGGCCCGTGCCGATGCTGAGGGCTATGTCAAGGACAAGCACGTTGAGGCGGACAACTACGAGGCCGAAGTGCAGCGCCGTTCCGCGGAATACGATTCGAAGACCCGTGCTGCCGCCGAGGACTATGCAAAGCAGGTGCGTGGGAACCTCGAAGCCCAGTCGAAGGTCATCGAAGGCAATATCCAGGGACTCAAGCAGTTCGAAACCGAATACCGCACCCGGCTCACCGACTTCCTCGGCCAGCTGGTTTCGCAGGTCTCGGATACGGACAACTACGGTCATCTGGATCAGTCCAAGGACTGACCGGTAGTTTTGCAAGATGACTGATATGCATCACGGACGGCTGCGCATTCGCGTAGCCGTCTTTGCATGTGTCGCACTCGTGGCACTTGCTCTTGACCAAGGCACCAAGGCCTGGGCGCAAAGCAATCTTGGCGATGGACGCAGCATCGAGGTGATTCCCCATGTGCTGTCGCTGACGTTGATTCATAATCCCGGTGCCTCCCTAGGGCTTGGCTCCTCGCGGACCTGGCTGATTTCGTTGCTCGCTGCGGCCGCCTGCATCATGCTGGTGGTGCTGGCGATCAGAACCGATTCCATGCGCTGGACCGTCGCATTCGCGCTGGCCTTCGCCGGCGCGGCGGGCAATCTCTATGACCGCATCGCCTATGCTGACGGATTCCTGAACGGCAAAGTCGTGGACTTCCTCAATTACGGATGGTCCATAGGCAATGTCGCCGACATTGTGCTGATGGTGGCTGGCGTGTTTATAGTCGTGCTCATTCTGCGCGGCGTGCCGTTTGGCAAGCATGCGCTGAACGGGCGGGTTCCCGTCGGCGCAGACCCTGCTGCTGCCCAAGGCATTCAGGGGTCTGGGAAAGTGCAGGACCTCCGGGAGTCTCAGAGTTCTCAGGTGTCTCAGGGGAGCGAGCACAGTCAGCAGGTCGACGCGGAGCATGATGGGGGAGCCCTCGAAGCATGAGTTCGTTGGTTCCTGCTCCCGATGGACTCGTCGGCGGGCGTTTCGATGTTGCCGCGGCGAAAATGCTGGGAGTTTCGCGTGCGAAGGCCGCAGAGCTTATCGAGGCTCAGCAGGTGCGCCTTCTCGGGCGCACGGTGCATAAGTCCAGTGCGCTGCTGGCCGGTGATGTCGTCGAATTCGACATTGCCGAGGAACAGCATGAGACTGAGCCAATCGCCGACGATATGGCCATCGCTTACGAGGATGAGGATGTCGTCGTTGTGGACAAGCCGGTCGGCGTGGCTGCGCATGCTTCGGTGGGCTGGGCTGGGCCTACCGTGCTCGGCAGTCTTATCGGGCGTGGTGTGCATATCACCTCCTATGGTGCGCCGGGGCGGCAGGGCATCGTGAGTCGGCTGGATGTGGGGACGAGCGGGCTGATGCTCGTGTGCAAGTCTGAACTGGCCTATAAGGAGATGCGTCGGCAGTTCGCGCAGCATGAAGTGGTGAAGATCTATCATGCGCTGGTCCAAGGCAACCTCACCGAGGACCGGGCCACCGTCGACGCCCCCATAGGGCGGGCGAAAGTCAGCGATTTCCGCTTCACCATCACGCCTGCGGGCAAGCCGGCTATAACCCACTGGGATGTGCTCGAGCGCTTCGGCAAAGCCACTCTCGCCTCGGTAAATCTGGAAACAGGGCGAACCCATCAGATTCGCGTGCATTTCTCCTCGATCGGGCATCCGCTGGTAGGGGACGCGATGTACGGGGCCAATCCGGTCCTCGGAAGCAAGCTGGGACTGGACCGCCAGTGGCTGCATGCGATGCGGCTCGAATTCCGCCATCCGCGCACGCATGTCTGGACGACGGTCGACTCCCATTACCCGCCCGACCTGCAGCATGCGCTTGATGTTCTGGGTGCCGAGCGTGCCGATCATGACAGTGCTGATCGTGACCATGCAGATCGTAATCGCGCAGATTCGGACACAGCGGAGTCTCACGCGCAAACCGTGTGACAGGCCTGTGCGCTCGATGCAATGGATGCGTGGGCATAACGCGTGCGATATGTACGCCTACCAGGGTCCGAGCATGATAATTCCAAAGGCAACCAGCGGCAGCAACGCCAGCACTATAGCGATGGCCGTCATATTCCGATCGTGCCCTGCCTGCGCTATGGCTTCCGTTTGGTCTCGGATGGAGGGCCGCTGTTTCCTTGCTATTACAACAAAGATCAGCGCTGTGACTGCGCAGGTTATGCACGCAGGAATAGCCAGAGCAAAGCCCAGCAGTACGATCACATCGGCCGGATCATAGCTTCCCCGATGCAAATAGGCGAGTCCGCCCCATACCGCGAAGGCAAGCAGCGATGCCGCTGCGCCCAGCGCCAAGGAGACGATGGCAGTCGGCGAGTAGCGCGAGGGGCGCTTTGGTTTTGGCTGCCCGTAGGGGTGGTTCAAGCCATCCACGTGCGATTGCTTATACACAGTGTTTCCTGCTTGCCTGTTGTTGCCAGCAGGTGTTGTCTGCGCAGGATCAGGGCGGATTCGCTGGGTGTCGTCGGGTCTCATAGCCACTCCTTCATACGGGTTCGTCATGCACGTTGTCTCAGGTCTGCCTAAGAACCGTCGCTGCTGTGCTGCAAATCCTGTGCTGCAACAGACCTGATACCAGTGTCACAGAGCAGCAGCGTCATGCGCCACCCCAATCGACCAATGTGGTCGAACGCTTCGAGTTATCCACATTTCGGCGTGTCGAGCCGTTAAACAGGCAGCCCTGTGGGCTGCCTGTAGGCGAGACTGAGCGGCCACTAAGGCCGCGAGGCTGAACCGTTAAGCAAATAGTCCAGTGCTGAGCCGTTAAGCGCATAGTCCAGTGGACTATGCGTAGGCGAAGTGAGGTTCCGCCAAGGAACCGAAGGACGGGGCCGAAGGCTCCGTCAGGCCGCTGAAGGCCGAGCTACGGTCAGAGTGCTAAACGACCAGTCCTACGGACTTGGCCTATGAAGTCGCCGTCGGCCCGTTAAACAAATAGCGCAGTGCCAAGCCCTGAGCCAACCACCCACCGCGAAGTCACATTCCATAGCTATCGTGGAGGCATGGCAAATTCCGGAAACTTCGTGCAGCTGCACAATCACACGCATTATTCGTTGCTTGACGGCGCTTCGAAGATTCCCGACCTTGTGGCGCGCGCCAAGGAGCTGGATATGCCGGCGGTGGCGATTACCGATCACGGCAATATGCACGGTGCCTACGAGATGTGGAGCACCTGCGTCAAAGCCGGTATCAAGCCGATTATCGGTATTGAAGCCTATGTGACTCCGGAGACCGCGCGTCAGGACAAGACGCGCGTGCACTGGGGCAACGAGTCGCAGCGTTCGGATGACGTCTCCGGCGGCGGCCTGATCACCCATATGACGATGTGGGCGCAGGATGACGAGGGGCTGGTCAATCTGCTGCGCGCGTCCTCGGTGGCGAATCTGGAAGGTCGTGTCGCACGCTATCCGCGTATGGACTACGAGGTGCTGGCGCAATATTCCAAAGGCGTCATCGCATCCTCGGGCTGCCCGTCGGGCATCATTCAGACGAGGCTGCGCCTGGGGCAGTTCGATGAGGCGCTACGCGCCGCCGGGCAGCTGCAGGATATCTACGGTCGCGAGAACTTCTACATCGAGCTCATGGATCACGGGCTGGGCATCGAGAAGCGGGTCACCAATGATCTGCTGAAAATAGCCAAGC
The DNA here is from genome assembly GCF_009371885.1 of Bifidobacterium tibiigranuli. GTDB lineage: Bacteria > Actinomycetota > Actinomycetes > Actinomycetales > Bifidobacteriaceae > Bifidobacterium > Bifidobacterium tibiigranuli. Next base: position 177,465 of record NZ_QLZA01000005.1, read on the forward strand.
TGATCAACGCGCCGTTATTGGCCACCAACGACTCGCATTACGTGCATGAGGAGGATCGCAGCTCGCAGGACGCCATGCTGTGCATCAACTCCGGCTCGCGGCTCGACGACCCGAACCGCTTCAAATTCGACGGTTCCGGCTATTACCTCAAATCCGCCGAGGAGATGCGCGAGCTGTTCAAGGACCACCCTGAGGCATGCGACAACACGCTCGAAATCGCCGAACGCTGCAACGTGATGTTCGACGACAGCGAGGACGGCGCGTTCATGCCGGAATTCGACTGCCCCGACGGCTGGGACGAGACTTCGCTCTTCCTCAAGGATGTGCAGGAGGGCTTGGAGCGTCGCTACGAGGGCAATGTGCCCGAGCATGTGCTCAAGCAGGCCGACTACGAATGCGGCGTCATCTGCCAGATGCAGTTCTGCGGCTACTTCCTCGTCGTCGCCGACTATATCAACTGGGCCAAAACGCACGGCGTGATGGTGGGGCCGGGCCGAGGCTCCGCGGCAGGCTCGATGGTCTCCTACGCCATGGGCATCACCGAACTCGACCCACTCAAGCACGGCCTGATCTTCGAACGCTTCCTCAACCCCGAACGCGTCTCGCTGCCGGATATCGATGTGGACTTCGACCCCGACGGCCGCGCGAAGGTGCTGGATTACGTCGGCGAGAAGTACGGGCGCGACAAAGTAGCCCAATGCGTGATCTACGGCACCATCAAAACCAAGCAGGCGCTCAAGGATTCCGCCCGCATCATGGGCTACGAGTTCTCCGTGGGCGAGCACATCACCAAGGCGCTGCCGCCGAGCAAGAACGGCAAGGACGCGAGCCTCAAAGACATCTTCGACCCGACCTCGAAGCGTTTCGCTGAGGCGCGCGAATTCCGCGAGCTCTACGAATCCGACCCGGACACGAAGCGCATCACCGAACAGGCCAAGGGCATCGAGGGCCTGATCCGGCAGACCGGAGTGCATGCCTGTGCCACGATCATGGGTTCGGAGCCCATCACCGACACCTCGCCGCTGCTGGAACGCACCGATGGCACGGTCACCACGACCTTCGAATACCACACCTGCGAAACGCTCGGCCTGGTCAAGATGGACTTTCTCGGGCTTTCCAACCTCACGGTCATCCGCGACACGCTGCTCAACATCGAGCGCAACGGCAAGGACAAGATCGACTACACGAAGATTCCGCTGGATGACAAGGAGACCTACCAGCTGCTCTCGCGCGGCGACACGCTGGGCGTCTTCCAGCTCGATTCCGACGGCATGCGCTCGCTGCTGCGCCAGCTCAAGCCCGATAACTTCAACGACATCTCGGCACTGATCGCCCTGTATCGCCCCGGTCCGATGGATATGGACTCGCATACCAACTACGCCAAGCGCAAGAACGGTTTGCAGCGCATCACCCCGATTCACCCCGAGGTGGCCGAGCCGCTGGCCGCCGTGCTTGACGAGACCTACGGCCTGATCGTCTACCAGGAGCAGGTGCAGTCGGCGGCGCGTATTCTGGCCGGCTATTCGCTGGGCCGAGCCGACGTGCTGCGCCGCGCGATGGGCAAGAAGAAGCCCGAGGTGCTGGCCAAGGAGCAGGTGCCGTTCTTCGAGGGCATGAAGGAGCATGGCTACTCGGAGGAGGCCGCGCAGGCGGTGTGGGACATCCTCGTGCCGTTCTCCGGCTATGCGTTCAACAAGGCGCATTCCGCCGCCTACGGTCTGATCTCGTACTGGACCGCCTACTTGAAGACGCACTACCCGGTCGAGTTCATGGCCGCGCTGCTGCAGAACGAGCGCACGAACAAGGACAAGACCGCGCTGTATCTCGGCGAGGCGCGGCGCATGGGCATCCAGGTGCTGCCGCCGGACGTCAACGAGTCGATTCTCGAATACTCCGCAGTCGGCGACGTCGTGCGTTTCGGCCTAGGCGCTATCCGCAACGTCGGTGACAAGGCAGTAGCCGACATCATCGCCGAACGCGAGACCGGGCGCGGCCGCTACGTCAACTTCATGGACTTCGTCCGGCGCGTGTCGCTGACGGCCCTGAACCGGCGTTTGGTGGAATCGCTTATCAAGGCAGGTGCCTTCGACTCCATCGACCCGAACCGCAGAGCGCTTTTCCAGATTCACGAGGCGGCGCTCGATTCGGTGATCAGCCTCAAACGTAAGCAGGCCGAGGGCCAGTTCGACCTGTTCGCCGACATGGATGGCGACGGCGACGCGGAGGCGATGGGCGATGCTTCGGTCATCGTGCCTGACATCGAGGAATGGGACAAGAAGACCAAGCTGAACTTCGAGCGCGAGATGCTGGGTCTGTACGTCTCCGACCATCCGCTGAGCGGCATGACGGCGGTGCTGGGGGGGCTGCGCGAAATGTCGATCGCGCATCTCATCGACCGCGCGAAAACCATGGACGATCGCCAGCAGGTCACGCTCGCCGGGCTGATCACGAGCGTCGACCGGCGCGTCTCGCGCAAGGGCAACCCGTGGGCCATCGTCACCATCGAAGACATGGAGAGTTCGATTCAATGCATGTTCTTCGGCAAGGTCTACGAGGCAGCCTCGCAGGATCTGGCCGTTGACGAGATCGTGCAGATACGCGGCCAGGTCGAGGTGCGCGACGAGTCCACGCCAAGCCTGCGCGCCACCGAGCTGCAGGTGCCGACGCTGGAGGCAGCCGACGAGCGCCCGGTGATGATAACCTTGCCGACCGTGGCATTGGACCGCAGCCGCATCGGCCAGCTCGGACAAGTGCTCCACGAGCATCCGGGCTACTGCGAGGTCAAGCTGGCGGTGCTCGATGAGCGAGGCAACGCCCGCGTGCTGACCTTCGGCGACCGCTTCCGCGTCAAGCGCGACACTTCGCTCTTCGCCGAGATCAAGATCCTCTTCGGCCCCAGCTGCCTGCCTGCTGCGTGAGGGTGGCGGGCGCAGTTTTCACAGCAGGCATAGCGAATAGCCATAATCAGCGTCGAAAAGACACAGCGCGTGTGCTGTGTACGGGGTGTGGCTACCATAGGTGGGTATGAGCGATAACACCATGCGAATCATCGACCTGCGCGGCAAGCGCCTGACCCGTGCCGAGATGCTTGAGGCGATGCCTCGGGCCGAAATGGGGACCAACGAGGCGAGTGAACTCGTCCGCCCGATCCTCGACGACGTCAAAGCCAGAGGCGCTGCAGCCCTGCGCGATTTCGGCGAGAAATTCGACCATATTCGTACCAAGAATCTCCGCGTGCCGGACGAAGCCATGCAACAGGCTCTTGACGAGCTGGACCCCGAGGTGCGTGCGGCAATCGAGGAATCGGTGCGCCGTTCTCGCGCGGTCGCTGCCTCGCAGGTGCCCAAGGACTTCCACACCGATCTGGCCGAGGGCGCGCGCGTGAGCGAACGCTGGATTCCTATCGATCGCGTCGGCCTGTACGTGCCGGGAGGCAAGGCCGTCTACCCGAGTTCGGTGATCATGAACGTGGTGCCGGCACAGACCGCCGGCGTGCGCTCCCTGGCGATTGCGACGCCGCCGAGCAGGGATGGCGATGATGGGCTGCCGAGCAAGACGATTCTCGCCACCTGCGCGATTCTCGGCGTCACGGAAGTCTATGCGGTCGGCGGGGCACAGGCCATCGCCATGTTCGCCTATGGCGCGCGCGGATCAGAACCTCAGGACGGCGAGATCCTGTGCGATCCGGTTGACAAGATTACCGGCCCGGGCAACATCTTCGTCGCCACGGCCAAAAGCATGGTCTCCGGCATGGTCGGCATCGACGCCGTAGCCGGGCCCACTGAAATCGCGATTCTCGCGGATAAGGACGCCGACCCCAGCTGGGTGGCCGCCGACCTGATCGGCCAGGCCGAGCATGACGAGCTCGCCGGTTCCGTGCTCATCACCGACAGCGAAGAGCTTGCCGCCGCAGTGCAGAAAGACCTCGACTACCGCGTGCCGCGCACCGAACACGCCGAGCGCGTGGCGACCTCGCTGACCGGTCGCCAGTCCGGCATCATCCTCACCGACGATCTTGACCAGTCCGTGGCGGCGGCAAACTCCTACGCCGCTGAGCACTTGGAAATCCAGACCGCCGACCCGGACGCCGTGGTGCCGCGCATCATGAACGCCGGAGCCATCTTCCGCGGACCGTATTCGCCGGTGCCGCTGGGCGACTACATGTCCGGTTCGAACCACGTGCTGCCCACCGGCGGCACGGCGCGCTTCAACTCCGGGCTCGGCGTGCATACCTTCCTCAAGCCCGTGGAAGTCATCGAATACGACGAGCAGGGTCTCAAAGCCCTCGCCTCCCGCATCAACGCATTCGCGGTCTCCGAGGATCTGCCGGGGCACGGCGAATGCGTGCTCAGCCGCTTCGTCGATGACCCGTACGACAAGGCGACGCTGCAGGAGCAGGAACGAAAGGCAGGACTGCGATGAGCGCACCCGACCAACCAGGCAGCACCATACCGGCCACGCTGCCGCTGCGCAACGATCTGATCGGGGAGGAGCCGTACGGCGCCCCGCAGCTCGACGTGCCGGTGTGCCTGAACGTCAACGAGAACCCGTACCCACCAGATCCCAAGGTGGTCGCGGCCATCGCCGAGCGTGTCGCGGCCATCGCGCCGACGCTCAACCGCTATCCTGACCGCGAGCATATCGAGCTGCGCCAGGCATTCAGCGACTATCTGGCCCGCGAATCGGGCGTGCGGCTGAAGGTCGAGCAGCTGTGGGGCGCGAACGGCTCCAACGAGATCATGCTGCAGCTCTTCCAAGCCTTCGGCGGCCCCGGTCGGATTGCCCTGGGCGCGGATCCCACGTACTCCATGTACCCCGAGTACGCGCGCGACACCTTCACCACATGGCAGCTCGTGCACCGCAACGAGGACTTCACGCTTGACGCCGACGCGACGATCGAGGCGATTCAAGACGTCAAGCCCGCGATGGTGGTGGTCACCAGCCCGAACAATCCTACTGGAACCAGCCTGCCGATAGGTGACTTGGAGCGGATTCTCGCGGTCTGCGAGCAGGTTCCGGTCACCGGCGCGAACGAGGGCGTGCATCCTGTCGTCGTCGTGGACGAGGCCTACATCGAATTCCGCGATCCGGACGTGCCCACGGCGCTCCCGTTGATTGACGGCCATGCGAACCTCGCGGTCAGCCGCACCATGAGCAAGGCCTTTGCCTTCGCGGGCGCGCGCGTCGGGTATGTGGCGGCTTCGCAAGGCATCATCGACTGCCTGCGCATCGTGCGCATGCCATATCATCTTTCGGCCATTACGCAGGCGGCGGCGCTCGCCGCATTCGACCATACCGACGAGCAACTGGCGCGCGTGGCGCATCTGCGCGAAACCCGCCAGCAGACTGTGCAGTGGCTTGAGACCCTGAGCTATAAGGGCGAGAGCATCAAGGTCGCGCCCTCGGCATCGAACTTCCTGCTTTTCGGCGGCTGCTTCGACAACCGCCAGCGCATCTTCGACGAGCTGCTGAACCGAGGCGTGCTCATCCGCGTGGTCGGTCCGGACGGCTGGCTGCGCGTATGCATGGGCACCGACGATGAGATGGCGCGCTTCCGCGAGGCGTTGACCGAAGTCCTGCCTATAGTGGAACAAGCAGAGTAGTACAACAAGCACAGTGTTGAAACAAGCACAGTAGCTACAACAAGTTACAACAGACAGAGCGGTTGCAATACGTACCAGCAAGTACAGCAACAGCAGCGAAACAGGCACGATAGCAGGCATGTTTCCCTCATCTGGATGCGCCACAGATGGCATGTGGGTGAGGGGAAGCATACGACTGCGAACGGGGGAGAGGTATCCATGGCACGTACGGCCACGATCACACGAGCAACCAGCGAATCCAATATCGAGCTCAGTCTCGATCTCGACGGCACCGGCGCGACCGACATCGATACCTCCGTGCCATTCTTCAACCATATGATGACGGCCTTGGGCAAGCATTCGCTTATCGATCTGCATATCAAAGCCTCGGGAGACACCGACATCGACGTGCACCACACCGTCGAAGACACCGCCATCGTATTCGGCGAGGCGCTCAAGCAGGCGTTAGGAGACAAGCGCGGCATTCGCCGCTTCGCCGATGCCACCGTGCCGCTGGATGAGGCGCTGGCCAAGGCCGTCATTGATATTTCGGGCCGCCCGTATGCCGTGTGCACGGGGGAGCCGGAAGGATTCGAGTTCGCCATGATCGGCGGGCACTTCACTGGGTCGCTGGTGCGCCATGTCATGGAATCGATTGCTTTCCACTCCGGCATATGCCTGCATATGCAGCTGCTTGCCGGGCGTGATCCGCACCATATCGCCGAAGCGGAATTCAAGGCCCTCGCCAGGGCGCTGCGCTTCGCTGTTGAGCCAGATCCGCGCGTCACTGGCATTCCCAGCACCAAGGGCGCGCTGTGATGGCTGACGGCAGCGAGAACGGCGAGGACTTCGATTCCCGAGATGAGCGGCCCGACGACCTCCATTTCAGCGATGCGGAGCTTGAGGCGGCGCTCGAAGGCTTCGAACAGGAATTTGAGGGTGATGACAGCGCACATCCAGCGTCATCCGAACCGGGGAACGACGGCGTAGCGTCTGCGACGCCCGATGCGTCTGCTGCGTTCGGCGCAACGGCTGAGAGTGACGCAGCTAACGCAGCCGAAGGGTCGAATGCGCCTGCATCAGAGTCTCCGTCAGTGCCGCAATCGCCGTCGGATGCGGCTGCTTCCGCACTCGACTTCGATGAGGAACTGCGCGGACTGGTCGGCGACAAGGCGAAAAGCGCCGCGCTCATCACCCGGCTCGCTTCGGCCCGTCTGCTCGCCGCGTTCTGCCAGATCTCCGACATCTCCGCCGACTGCATAGGCTCCGACCAAGGAGCGGTGGCCGTGCTGCGCAATCTGGACGGCGACGCTCCCGAGGCCGCAGCCAAGGATCTCACCACCGTAGTTTCCGGCATGGCCGCCGTGCTGGCGGTGAATCGCGCCGACAAGCTTGATTCGACGCTGTATTTGCACGGCGAGGCCGGGCAGACCTTCGCGCCGCCAATTCTCTTCGCCTCGGCTCCGGATTTCGTAGAGGACCTGATGCTGGGCATTGCGACGCTGGCTGATCTGCGTAAGCAGGGGCTGCATATCATCGATTCGGCGAGTCTCGACCACGATGCGGCCATGGCCATCATCGCCGAGCATACGCGCTTCGGCCGCGGCGCCTCGCATATCCGATGACGGTGCCGTGCCCGCCAGCCATCGTGCCGCAGCATCGCATATGCTGCCCGACGTCAGCAATACATACGGCATATATACTTTCGCATAGATTCACCATCCAGACAGGCAGTGCACACCAAGGAGCTTCCCTATGACCTCAGCCGTGGTATTCGATTACGGATTCGGCAACGTGCGTTCGATGCTGCGCGCGCTCGCCAACATCGGGCTTGACGCGACCCTGACCTCCGACTATCGGCAGGCGCTTGAAGCCGACGGCCTGGTGGTGCCTGGCGTCGGCGCATTCGCCGCCTGCATGCAGGGGCTCAAACGAGTCGGCGGTGACCGCGTCGTCTATGACCGGCTGCGCGCGGGCCGGCCGGTGCTCGGCGTGTGCGTAGGACAGCAGATTCTCTTTCAAAGCGGTGACGAGAACGGCGTGGAGGCGCAAGGGCTGGGATTGATCGGCGGCTCCATCGACAAGATCGACGCCGACGTGACGCCGCATATGGGATGGAACACAATCGAGGCTTCGCAGGGCACGGTGCTGCTCAAGGGCGTCGAGGAGGAGCGCTTCTACTTCGTGCATTCCTACGCAGCCACCCGCGCCGAACCGGCCGATTGCTCGGCGCTGCATATCGACTTCGGGCCGACACAGCAGCAGGTCACCTGGTGCCAGTACGATCGCACGCGCTTCGTGGCGGCCTACGAGCGCGGGGCCTTGTCTGCTACCCAATTCCATCCGGAAAAGTCCGCCAAGGCCGGCGAACAACTGCTGCGCAACTGGGTTGCGACATTTTAACGAACCTGCAAGAAAGGACATCCATCATGCTGATACTTCTTCCCGCTGTCGATGTGCGCGACGGCAAGGCCGTACGACTGCGACAGGGCGAATCAGGCTCCGAAACCGATTATGGCAGCCCACTTGAGGCCGCGCGTACCTGGGTCGAGTCCGGTGCCTCGTGGATTCACTTGGTCGATCTGGACGCGGCCTTCGGCACCGGCGACAATCGCGCCCAGCTGCGTGAAATCGTTGCCGAGCTCGGTGATATGGTCAGCATCGAGATGAGCGGCGGTGTGCGTGACGACGAAAGTCTCAAAGCTGCGCTCGATGCCGGCGCGGCGCGCGTCAATATCGGCACCGCAGCGCTCGAAAACCCCGAGTGGACCAAGCGCGTCATCGGCGAGTACGGCGAGCAGGTGGCCGTCGGATTGGACGTGCGCGGGCATACCTTGGCAGCTCGTGGCTGGGTCAAGGAGGGCGGCGATCTCTTCGAAACCATGGATATGCTCAATGCGGCCGGCTGCTCGCGCTACGTGGTCACCGACGTGACGCGCGACGGCATGATGAGCGGGCCGAATCTCGAACTGCTGCGCGAGGTCGCGCAGCGCACCGATGCCAAGGTCACCGCCTCGGGCGGCATATCGTCGCTGGACGACCTGCGCGCGATAGCCGAACTCGCATCCTTCGGCGTCGACAGCGCGATTCTGGGCAAGTCGCTCTACGCCCGCGCGTTTACGCTTGAACAGGCCCTTCGCGTGGCTGACTGAGCCGTTTCTCGTCGGGACCTTAACGGACAATCGTGGGCGGACGACACGCCTGTAGCGTGGTTAAGCAGACGTAATAATCGCATGGGAGCATGTGGCATATGGATAAGCAGCAAGAGTTTGCGTTGCGCACGGTCGAGGAACGCGACGTGCGCTTTATTCGGTTATGGTTCACCGATGTGCTGGGGACATTGAAGTCCGTCGCCATCGCACCTGCCGAGTTGGAGGCGGCATTCGAGGAGGGGCTGGGCTTCGACGGCTCGGCCATCGAAGGCATGACGCGCGTATCCGAGGACGATATGATCGTGAGCCCGGATCCCTCGACCTTCCAGATTCTGCCGTGGCGCGACGGTCCGCAAGGCACCGCCCGCATGTTCTGCGACATTCTCACGCCCGAAGGTGAGCCTTCGCTCGGCGACCCGCGTCATGTGCTGAAAACCACACTGGCCAAGGCCAAGGAGAAGGGCTTCACCTTCTACGTGCACCCTGAGATCGAATTCTACCTCTTCGAGCACCAGGAGGACTGGTCCAAGGACCCCACCCCGATCGACGAGGGCGGATACTTCGACCATGTGCCGCGCAGCCCGGGGATGGACTTCCGCCGCGCCGCCGTCAACATGCTCGAGCAGATGGGCATTTCGGTCGAGTATTCGCACCATGAGGGCGGGCCCGGCCAGAACGAGATCGACCTGCGGTACGCCGACGCGCTGACCACGGCCGACAACATCATGACCTTCCGCACGGTGATCAAGGAGATCGGCCTTGAGCGCGGCATCCACGCCAGCTTCATGCCCAAGCCGCTCACCGACCAGCCCGGATCGGGCATGCATACCCACCTGAGCCTGTTCGAAGGCGACGCCAACGCCTTCTACGAGGCTGGTCAGGAGTTCAATATGTCGCTGATCGCCCGGCAGTTCGCAGCGGGCATTCTGTATCATGCCTCCGAGATCAGCGCGGTGACCGATCAGTACGTCAACTCCTACAAGCGGCTGTGGGGCGGTGCCGAGGCGCCGAGCTACATCTGCTGGGGGCACAACAACCGCTCCGCGCTGCTGCGCGTGCCGCAGTACAAGCCCGGCAAGGGCAATTCCTCGCGCATGGAATTCCGCGCCCTCGACGCGGTCGCCAACCCGTATCTCGCTTATTCCGTGCTGCTCGCAGCCGGACTTGACGGTATCGAGCAGCAGATGCAGCTCGGCGACCCGACCAGCGACGACGTCTGGGAGCTCACCGATGCCGAGCGCAAGGCCATGGGCATCCAGCCGTTGCCGCAATCCTTGGACGAGGCGCTGAAGGTCATGGAGAAGTCCGATTTCGTGGCCGGAGTGCTGGGGGAACATGCCTTCGAATACTTCCTGCGCAACAAGCGCCGCGAATGGGAGGATTACCGCCGCCAGGTCACGACCTACGAGCTCAAGAAGTTCCTGCCGAGACTGTAAGGGTTTTACCTACTTAGGGTCCAAGCTCTAAAGTTTTCAGGCGCTAATCAGACCCTAAGACTTATTGCCGAACCAGCCACGGTAGATAATGGAGAAATTGCGGTTGCCGTAGCTTGAGCAGGCGTCGCCTTCGCCATCCCCTGCCTGCAGCGCGGCCGCGTTCGGCTGATAGGGCGTGTAGATGTACAGCAGCGCCGTGGCTTCGTTCTCGATGTAGACCGGGCTGCCGCCGCAGGATGCATTCGGATGATAGGCCACGTAGTTCAACGCCTTGGCGTGGTAATGGTAGTCGGCTTCATGGGCGCGGTAGTACTGGTAGCGTTTCGCCGCGCCGTACACCTGATTGAAGAATCCTGCATACGCTGGGTCGCAGCTGGCATCGTCGGGGCAGTTCAGCCCCATCGCCGCCTTGTACTGAAAAGCGGTGGGATTGCTTGCCGACACGAGCTGCTGCTCCTTCTGCAGCATCGTCAGCAGCACTTTCTGACTCAGGCCGCAAGCGCGCGCAGATTTGTCGATTATCGCGGCCGCAGACTCGCCTTTGACTCCCGCATACGCCGAGCACAGGCCGTCGGCGGGCCGGTTCGCAGTATCGAAGGTCATGGATTTAAGGCAACGAGTGCCCGAGCAGGATGCGCCCTGCTCATCGATGAAGGACTGGACCTCCGCCTGGCTCATCGCATTGCTGTTGAAGAACTGGCCGTCGGAGATGATATCGCCGGGGTTGAAGCCGTATTGGCGGGCTGCTGCGGCCTGCTCGTTCTGAACCGTGCTGATCTCATGCTGCCACTGCACGAACCGCACCAGCCCCATGATGAGCACCAATGCGCAGAACGCCGCGACGATGCTGACAATAATCTGCGCTACGCTGAGCTTTCTGCGTTTGCCGCCATGTGGTCGATTGCCATGCGGTCGTCGTGTTGTCTGCGGTCGCTTTGAAGAAATGCGTGCCATCAGGCCTCAAGCGCCTTCCTGATGCGCTGCAGGCTGACGGGCTTCGCGGTGCCGAGTTCCTGCGCCCACAGGGAGACGTAGAACTCCTCGAGCATCCAGCGGGCGACGGTGTAGCGCTTGCCTAGCGACTCATGCCGTGGTCCGGCCGGCTCGGCCTTCGCCTTGACGTGGAAGCGCTCGACGAGCTGACGGGCCTCGTCGGCCTCCCACGCCCAGCGCACATCGCGGTTCTTGTCGGTTTTCGCCTTATTCAGGCGCACAATGTCACTGTGCAGATAGCGTTCGATGGAAGCCAGCGCGTCCGGGGGAGCGGCGCCGATGAAGCCCTTGCATACCAGCGATGCGATATGCTCGCGCACCGATTGCAGCACGGAGAGCATCGGCAGATCGGCCGGGCCAGATACCGCCTTGTCGACTTCGGCGTAGCGTTTCAATATTGCGATTACGTCACGCGCCACCGCATAGACTGTGTCCTCGTACACCTGCTCAACGTCTGCCACAGCCTGCGCCAAAGCGGCGTCGTCATCCAACTGGTCGATGTCGGGCAGCAGCCGCTTGACGGCGGCCAACTGCAGGTCCTCGCTCAGCGCCTTGGTCGAGGCGTACGGTGCCGAGGCAAGCATGAGCGCCTCGGTTCCCAGCCAGCGCGAGGAGATGCGCTCGCTGGGAAGGCGCAGCTTGTCCAGCGCCCCCTGCCAGAGCATCGTCGCGCGCGATTGCGTGGTGGCCCCGGCCTTGTGCAGCAGATTCGCCTGCTCGACCAGCTTGCCCTGCGCCCCGGCCGACTGGGCCTTGCCGCGCACGACCTGCCGCGCCGAGGCTTCGGCCTGCGCCGCGAAATGGCGCTGCAGCTCGACCAGCGAGCGCCCGGTGCCCAGCACGGTTGCCGCGTTGTGGCTGGCATGGCCAGACCTGCTGCCGTGGCGGCCCCGTGACTTGGCAGGATTCGGCTTCTCGATGATGAAGTTCATGCGCAGATATGGCGGCAGCTTCGACCACTGGTCGCCTTCGAACACCTGCGGGTGAATCTGCGCGCCGACCACGTGGATCGCCGCCTGCGTAAACACATGCGTGAAATCAGGCCAACCGGCAACGCCGGTCTGCTCGTTCTCCGGCGGCAGATTCGGGCGCCCGCTTTCGCCCGATCCGGGCAGATCAGGATAGTGCTCGGCGATGTACGCGCGTATTGCCCGCGCCGTGTCGGGGGCGGGCACGAACTGCACGCGCAGGGCCTTGGGCAGCGATTTGATCATCGCCACGATCAGCTCGCTCAGCAAGCCAGGCACATTCCACGTGAACTGCTCGGGGCGCAGTCGGGAGAGCACGGTTATGGGGATATGCGCGCTCACCCCGTCGGCCGGGTCATGCGGATCGTAGATATAGCTCAGCTTGAGGTCCAGCGCGGTGCCATCCGTGCCCAGCGCATGCCAATGGTCGGGATAGTCGTCCAAGCTCACGCTGTCTTCGTTTTGCAGCCGTTCGACGGCCTCGGGGTCGAAATCGAGCAGCTGCGGGTGCTCACCGTGCTCGACCTTCCACCATTTCGCCAGATCGGCGAGCGAGGTGACGTCGGCGGGAAGCACCGTGTTGTAGAAGTCGTACAGGTCCTCGTCGCTTACGCTGGCCGCCGCCTGGCGGGTGCGGCTCGTGTCTTCGGCGGCGTCATGCAGCACATCGAGATTGCGCGTCACGAAGTCGTCATAGGAGAACTGCTGCTGGATATCGCCCTCGACCAGTCCTTGGCGAATTAGGAAGTCACGCGCCTCAAGCGGATTGATGCGCCCCCACTGCACGGTGCGGTCCTGCACGATGGGCAGCCCGTAGAGCAGCACCTTGGCCTTGGCGACGGCTGAGCCGCGCGAGGCCGACCAGTGCGGCTCAGCATAAGTGGTCCGCGTCAGGCTTCCGGCCAGCGGCTCGGCCCACGCGGGGTCGATGGCGGCGGAATACCGGGCCCACAGGCGCGAGGTTTCGACCAGTTCGGTGCTCATGACCCACGGCGGCGTCGTTTTGGCGACAGCCGAGGCGGGGAACAGTGCGAAGCGCGTGCCACGGGCACCCTGATAGTCGTTATGCGATTGCTTGGCGGCGCGCTTCATCGCCCGCGCCTTCGCCGCGCCCTTCAAACCTGCAAAATCCGAGGCTTTGGGCTCGCGTACCACCTGCATGCCCATCATCGAGAGCAGCCCGGCAAGCATGTCGGTGTGAATGCCCTGCGCATCCCATGAGCAGCACATGCTGTGCGCGGCCTGCTGGTTGAGCGGCAGCTGACGAATGTCCAAGGACGGCCGCGACGCAGGCTGCGGCTCGCCGACCTTGAATTTCAGCTCGTGGCACATATCACCTAGCTGCGAGACGAGATCGCGCCACTGCTTGAGACGCAGGAAGCTCAGATACTCGGTTTTGCACAAGCGCCGCAGCACGCCATTGCTGGGGCTGCCGTCCGCTTGGAACACCCGGTCCCATAAGTTCAATGCGGTCAGGAAATCGCTGGATGCGTCGGCGTAGCGGTTATGAATCCTATCGGCTTCCTCGCGCGCCTCGTCGGGACGTTCGCGCGGATCCTGCAGGCTCAGGAACGCCACGACGACCAGCACGGCGGCCAGCGTATTCGGCGTCGTGGTATGCGCAGCTTCGACGACCATACGACCCAAACGGATGTCGATGGGGATGCGTGCCAGCTGGCGACCCGTGCGCGTCAGCGCCATCTCGCCGTGCTTGCGGGCGACCGCCTGAAGCTCGGTGAGTTCGTTGAAGCCGTCGGAAACCGCCTTGACGTCCGGCGGGTCGATGAAGCCGAAATGCGTCACGTCATGGGCGTTCTTCGCCACGCCGACCGAAAGCATATGCAGCACGACGGCTCCGAGCGAAGTGCGCAGGATCTCCGGCTCGGTGAAACGCGGGCGGGTCTCGTAATCGTCGCTGTCATACAGTCGTATCGCGATGCCGTCCGCCACGCGCCCGCAGCGGCCTGAACGCTGGTCGGCGCTGGCCTGCGAAATCGGTTCGATAGGCAGCCGCTGCACCTTCGCGGATTTGGAATAGCGCGAGATCCTGGCGGTTCCGGGGTCGACCACGTATCGGATGCCGGGCACGGTGAGCGAAGTCTCGGCCACATTCGTGGCGATGACGATGCGCTGGTGCGCATGCGATTCGAAGACCTTGTGCTGCTCCTTGGACGACAGCCGCGCGAACAGCGGCATGATCTCGATGGCGTCGCCCCGGCGCATATCGTCGGCCCGAGGGCCGAAATGGCGACGCAATGCGGTTTCGAACTCGCGGATATCATGCTCGCCGGAGGCGAAGACCAGAATGTCGCGGGGCCCGCGCTCATGGCTGGCGCGGATGACCAGCTCGGCGCAGGCCCGGGCCACAGCCGTGGCCATATCCGCATCGGCGGCCCGGCCGGAGCGAGGCATGTCACCGTCCGTATTCCGCGCTGCGCTGCTTTCGAACCCGGGGACATAGCGCATCAGCGCGGGTTCGGAACCCAGCGGCTCATAGACGATCTGCACGGGATAGGTGCGCCCTGACACTTCGATGACTGGAACAGGCCGGTGCAGCGCCTGCTCGAAATGATGCTGGAACTTGACCGAATCGATGGTCGCGGAAGTGATGACGAGCTTCAGATCGCGGCGCTGCGGCAGCAGAGAGGTCAGATAGCCGAGCAGAAAATCGATATTCAGGCTGCGCTCGTGCGCTTCATCGATGATGATCGTATCGTACTGGCTCAGGCGCGGATCGCGCTGGATCTGCGCGAGCAGAATGCCGTCGGTGACCACGCGCAGACGGGTTTTGGGTGAGCTGGCGTCCGTGAAGCGTACCTGATAGCCGATTTCATCGCCCAGCCGCACGCCCATTTCCGAGGCGATGCGCTCCGCGACCGTGCGTGCGGCGATGCGGCGCGGCTGCGTATGCACAATCTGATGGCCATGCGTGCCCCGGCCCATTTCCAGCAGGATCTTCGGGATCTGCGTGGTCTTGCCCGAACCGGTCTGGCCGGAGACGATGACGACCTGCGAGGAGGCGACGGCTGCGGCGATGTCGTCATGCGCCGCGCTGACCGGCAGCTCTTGGGGATACTCGTATTTCATGCCTGACGCAGCACCTCGATCACGCGATAGCCCTTCGCGCTGGCGTATTTCGACACCGCGTAGCCTTCGCCCAGCGTCGCCGCGAGCCACGGAATCAGCGAGTCGGCGCCGAGATTGCGCTGCACCACCAAGTAGGCAGCACCATGATCCGAGAGTCGCGGCAGCCAGCGCATAAGTATGTCGTGCAGCGCCTCCTTGCCGACGCGAATCGGAGGATTGGACCAGATCGCGTCGAAGCGCACGTCGGCGGGGACATCGTCAGGTTCGGCGACGCGGATATTGTCCAGCTGCTGGCTGTGCGCGTTATCTCGCGTCAGGTCCAGCGCACGTTGGTTGACGTCCACAGCCCAGACGGTTGCCTCGGGGGCAAGCAGGCCCAAGCTCAGCGCAATCGGCCCCCAGCCGCATCCCAGATCGAGCAGATTGGCGCGTTGCGGCGGCTCAGGCGCGCGGCGCAGCAGCACGGAGGTGCCCAGATCGAGGCGATTGCCGGAGAACACGCCATGCGAGACCGCTACAGGCACCTCGCGCCCGGCCAGCTGGACGGTGATGGTGCGCCGAACGTCGGGAGAGGTCGGCGCAGACGAGAAATACTGCTCTTGGCGCGGTTGCTGGTCCTTGTCGTTCATTGCTCTGCTATCTCCCTGGCCTGCCTTGTTGCGGCCTACATATTCGCCCACGGCTCAGTTGCGTCGTCTGCCGCAGCGTTGTCTTCCAGAATGATGATAATGGAAAACCTTAGTCCAACGTGAGAGGTGTCATTGACCCAACAGTTTGAAAGCGGCAGCAACAACGACATAAGCAAGGCGGCCGACGTGCTGGCCGACCGCTCCGAGGTTCTGCTTGACAAGTCCTATGATATTCCAGATGCCGACCAGGGCGGCGAGGAGTGGGCCGAGCGCGAATCGCGCAATGCGCTGAAGCATGTGGCAGGCCTGGGCGAGCTCGAAGACATCACCGAGGTCGAATACCGCAAGGTCCGGCTTGAGCGTGTCGTGCTCGTCGGCGTATGGTCGAGCGCCATCGGCACCCAGTCGCAGGCCGAGGAATCGCTCAGAGAGCTTGCTGCATTGGCGCAGACGGCTGGAGCCGAGGTGTGCGAAGGCATGCTGCAGCACCGGCTCAAGCCGGATCCGGCGACCTATATCGGCTCCGGCAAGGCCAAGGAGCTTGCAGGCATCGTGGCCTTGCACGAGGCCGATACGATTATCGTCGACGATGATCTGGCGCCTAGCCAGCGTCGTGCGCTCGAAGACGTGGCCAAGGTCAAGGTGGTCGACAGGACGGCCGTGATTCTCGACATCTTCGCGCAGCATGCCACCAGCCGCGAAGGCAAGGCGCAGGTGGAGCTGGCGCAGCTGCAATACATGCTGCCCAGGCTGCGTGGCTGGGGCGCGGCCCTGTCCCGGCAGGCGGGCGGCCGTGCGGCAGGCGCTGACGGCGGCATCGGCTCGCGTGGCCCGGGCGAGACGCAGCTCGAAATGGACCGGCGCGTGATTCGCACCAGGATCGCGAGATTGCGCCGCCAGATCGCGCATATGGCTCCGGCGCGCGAGGTCAAGCGCGGCGCACGGCAGCGTTATGGACTGCCCACGGTCGCCGTGGTCGGCTACACGAATGCAGGCAAGTCCTCGCTGACCAATCGCCTGACCGGTTCGAGCGAACTGGTGGAGAACGCGCTGTTCGCCACGCTCGATACCGCCGTGCGCTCGACGAGAACCAAGGACGGGCGCGTGTACGCCTATGTCGACACCGTCGGATTCGTGCGGCGGCTGCCGACCCAGCTGGTCGAGGCCTTCAAATCGACGTTGGAGGAGGTCGCGCAGTCCGATCTCATCGTCCATGTGGTCGATGCCTCATACGGCGACCCGCTGGCGCAGATCGACGCGGTGAACACGGTGCTGGCGGATATCAACGGCGCGCAGGACATCCCGCGCATTCTGGTGTTCAACAAGGCCGACCACGTGGACTCAGCGACTCGTGCGCGGCTTTCGGCGCTGTATCCGCAGGCGCACATCGTGTCGTCCCTAAGCGGCGAAGGCATTGACGCGCTGCGCGGGGAGGTCGAGGCGCTGCTGCCGGTGCCCGATGTGCATGTCGAGGCGCTGCTGCCCTATGCACAAGGCTCGCTGCTGTCTCGGATTCGGGAGTACGGCAGACTTGAGACGGCGGAATACCGCAATGACGGGGTTCGCATCGAAGCGCAGGTGGACAGCCGACTGGCTTCGCAGATCGTTGACGCGTCCGTTGATTGAGATGTGAGTTTGATTGAGATGTGAGTGTGACAGGGCGATGAGTTTGGCTGAGCAGTGGGTTTGACTGAGATGTGAGTGTGCTGAGCAGTGAGTTTGCCAGGGCAGTGGGTTTGGCTGTAATGGAGGGCATTGTGGCGAAGTTCACTGTGCAAAGGTCGTCGCCCGACGCAGCTGCGTGAATCGACCATGGTGCGCTTGCTGCGGCGAATCCGTTGGGATTGCGCCATTTGCAAGGGTTCTCGCCGTATTATCGCGACGGGTTGTCGCTCGGTAAGCAAGCCGAAAACGTCAAAGTCTATGGATAAAGTAGTTACTGAAGATTGTGGCGTGATGAACAGAATCGCGCCGAATATAGAGAGGTTCAACACATGGTTGATTTCACAAATAAGCCCACGAAGCTTGCCATCATCGGTGCTGGCGCCGTCGGCTCCACATTGGCCTTCGCCGCAGCACAGCGCGGCGTCGCCCGCGAGGTCGTGCTTCAGGATATCTCCAAGGAGCGCGTCGAGGCTGAGGTGCTGGATATGCAGCACGGTTCCAGCTTCTACCCCTCCGTCACCATCGACGGGTCGGATGACGTCGAGATCTGCCGCGATGCCGATATGGTTGTGATTACAGCCGGTGCTCGCCAGAAGCCAGGGCAGAGCAGGCTCGACCTGGCCGAGGCCACGGTGAACATCATGAAGTCGATTATCCCGAATGTGGTCAAGGTGGCGCCGAACGCCGTCTACATGCTCATCAGCAACCCGGTGGACATCGTCACCCGCGTGTCGATGCAGATTTCGGGCATGCCGGCCAACCAGATGTTCGGCTCGGGCACCAACCTCGATTCCGCCCGTCTTCGTTATCTCGTCGCTCAGCAGACCGGTGTGAACGTCAAAAACGTGCACGCCTACATCGCTGGCGAACATGGCGATTCCGAAGTCCCGCTGTGGGCCTCCGCGACCATCGGCGGCGTGCCGATGTGCGATTGGAAGGCGCTGCCGGGCCATGAGCAGCTTGATGCCGTGAAGCGCGAGGAGATTCATCAGGAGGTCAAGAACGCGGCCTACCGGATCATCAACGGCAAGGGCTCCACGAATTACGCGATCGCCATGTCCGGCGTCGACATCGTCGAGGCCATTCTGAACGACACCAACCGCGTGCTGCCGGTGTCGTCGTATCTTGACGACTTCCACGGCATTTCGGGCGTGTGCATGTCGGTGCCGACGCTGCTCAACCGCTTCGGCGTTAATTCCCGCCTCAACACCCCGGTTTCGGACAAGGAGCTGGCGGCGCTGAAGCGCTCCGCCGACACGCTGCGCGAAACCGCCTCGAAATTCGGTTTCTGAGGTTTCTGATTTTCTTTTTTGCCTATGCGTCATGCGCTGTGGCGGCTCCTTGTGCGGGGCCGCCACAGCGCATGATTGTTTGCCTGACGTCTATGCTTCTTGATTTGGGTGATTGGTTATGAGTCCTGACGACTCTCATAGTGTTGCGAATGCTGTGGATCCCACGGATTACAACGATGCGGCTGAGACAGGCAGAAGCCATCAGCGCCGGCTGATGATGACCTTGGCGCTGACGGGGACGGTGCTCATAGCCGAAATCATCGGTGCCATCGTCACCTCCTCGCTGGTGCTGCTTGTCGATGCGGGCCATATGCTGACCGACGTCTTGGTGCTGATCGCCTCAAGCGTCACAGCCGCGCTGATGCGGCGCAAGCCCAATGCCCGCAGGACCTGGGGATGGGCCAGGCTTGAAGTACTCACGGCTGCGGTGGGGGCGTTCGCCCTGCTCGGCGTGGGGCTGTATGCGCTGCTGGAAGCCGGCGTGCGGCTGTTCGGCGCATCGCAGGCGCAGGTGCATGACACTGGTCTGCTCCTTGGATTCGGGCTGCTCGGCCTTGCCGCCAATGCAGGTTCTATTCTCATCCTTGCTGCGCAGTCCCATGACAATATGAATATGCGGGCGGCGTTCCTCGAGGTCATGAACGATGCGCTCGGTTCGGTGGTCGTCGTGATTTCCGCAATCGTCATGATGACCGTCGGCTGGCAGTGGTTCGACGCCGTGGCGGGTGCAATCGTCGCCGTGCTGATGATTCCCCGGGCTGCCAAGCTGCTGCACAAGGCGGCGGTCGTATTGCTTGAGGAGACTCCGCGAGGCTTGGATCTGGAACTGGTTCGCGAGCATATGCAGCGTGTGCAGCATGTGGTCGCGGTGCATGATGTGCATGCGAGCACAGTTGCTACGGGCATGCCTATTCTTACCGCGCATGTGGTCGTGGAACGAGGCTTAAGCATGGAGCAGGCTGCAGCGGTGCTCGATCAGCTGCGCCATTGCCTCATCGAGCATTTCGAGGTTTCGATACCTCATACGACCTTCCAGTTGGAGCCGGAAGGCTACGCATCCCAAGAAGAGACCGCTTTGCACGAGTAGGCGGTGCGTGGTGACCGCCGTTCCCTGACATATCCGATCTGTGTTATATCTGATTTATGTCATATCGGGTATACGCTATGCCGGGTATACCGCTAGCCGATTTCCGACTCTGTGCTAGGGCTTGTTCGCGGCTGAGTCAGAGCTTGCGCAGCACGGTGACGACTTTGCCCATGATGCTGGCGTGCGTGCCGTCGATGGGGGAGTACGCGGGATTATGCGGAATGAGCCACAGGTGCCCGTGGTCGTTTCGGTAGGTTTTGACAGTGGCCTCATCGTCAAGTAGCGCTGCGACGATGTCGCCGTTCACTGCGGTGCGCTGCTCGCGGACTACGACGAAATCACCATCGCAGATCGCGGCGTCGATCATCGAATCGCCGTGGACTTCAAGCATGAACAGATTGCCGGTGCCGGTGAGCCGCTCGGGCAGCCGCATTACATCGTCGACATGCTGCTCGGCGGTGATTGGGGCTCCGGCGGCGATGCGGCCGACCAACGGCACGTCGCGCGACTCGATGACCGCTGCGCTTTCTTCCGGATTCGGCCCGGTGAACGGCAGAATCGTCGCAGTGTTGCCCTCCTCCTCATTCGAGTCTTCGACCAGCTCTATGGCGCGGCCCTTGTTGGCATTCATGCGGATAAGACCCTTCTCTTCAAGCACCTGCAACTGATGCTTGACGGAGGAAGGGCTTTTCAGACCGGCGGATTGCCCGATCTCCCGGAATGACGGGGCAAATCCGCGCTGCGAGACATGAGTGCGTATGGCATCAAGAACCTTGCGCTGGCGGTCCGTCAGCATGGCTGAGGCATCAGCGCCCTGCGCTCGCCTGGGGGCAAAGGGAATCGTGCTCATATCCGCTCCTTCATAGGTCATTTTCTCCATCATAACGTGTATATCGTGTGAAATCAAACAGATGTTCGAAAATGAGCTTGCATTAGTCGAACGTCTGTGCGAAAATCAAACATACGTTCGATAGAACAGATGTTCGTATTTTTGTATCGGAAGACCTCAGATGTGTGAGGAGCCGAAGGTGAATGCGAGCAGCAAGAGATTTGAGAAGCAGAGCTGTTAGCAACAGAGTTGAAGGAGAGTGGTGGAGATGACTGCAGCAACGTCGTATGGGCAGACGATTCGTATTCGTGGTCGCGTTCGCGGTGATATTCGCGGTGATATGCGGAAAGCGCCCCGGAAGGCTTCAAGCGCTTCTGTGGTGGCAGCACATGGAACCAAGCCGGTGTTCACGCGCATTGCTGCGGCGATGCTCATAGCTGCCATATCGTGGCTGGGGTGGAGCATCGTTATGCCGGCCACGCAGGCGCAATCGGCAACGGGCCCGGTGGCGGTCGTGAATTACACGGTGCGCCCGGGGGACACGCTCTGGTCGTTTGCCGATCGGGTCACGCCGAAGAACGGCAATGTCGCTGAAACTGTGCAGGAGCTCAAGGAGCTGAACAATCTCGACTCCGTGTCGCTTACTCCCGGGCAGAATCTGCTTGTTCCTGAGCGCTGATTGGCTGTGTCGGGGTCGGGCGGCAATGGTGTCCGGCAACGGTGGCCGGGCCAACGGCGGGCGGGGACAATACGATGGCATGGCGCTGCGATGGCGATGACATGGCGTAATGATGGTGGAACAATGCAGCCGAGGGCGGTGTCGACGAGGACTATGCAAGGTAGTGATCTGATGCCCGGGCGTGTCGAATATGGGCAGATTGCGTTTCGGGAACCACCCGGGCCTTCCCATTATTCGCGTTGTATGGCTATCCTTGTGTGCATGCACTGTCCGTTTTGCCAGAACCCCGATACCAAGGTCGTCGACACTCGACTCAACGAGGACGGCCATTCCATACGCCGCCGCAGGGAATGCCCCAAATGCGGCAAACGCTTCACGACTGTGGAGACTTCCATGCTTTTGGTGATGAAGCGCTCCGGCAACGTCGAGCCTTTCGACCGGAGCAAAGTCATCTCCGGCGTACGAAAAGCATGCCAAGGCAGGCCCATCAACGAGGATGATCTCAAGCTGCTGGGTCAGAAGGTCGAAGAGGATCTTCGCTCACGCGGATTCGCCCAAGTCAAGTCCGATGAAGTGGGCAGGGCGATACTGCGACCCTTGCGCGACTTGGACGAGGTGGCGTACCTGCGCTTCGCCAGCGTCTACCAGAACTTCGAAGGGCTTGCAGACTTCGAAAGCGCCATCAGCGAGCTCAAACAGGGTAACCACACCGCCTGATGAGGAACCCTATCAGGCCTAGCCTTGTCGGCGGTGCCTTTGCATGTTTATGTAGCGCTGTCGTTCAGCGCTACAAAGAACAGTAGCAAGGGCACCGCTAATGGTGTGCGGCTGAGCAAGCCCGGAATGCTGAAGTCAGCTGATGACGCGCATGCGTATCGTGCCGTTGATGGTGCGCAGAGACTCAAGCGATGCGGCGTCGGGCTTGGTCGACACGTCGGTGACCACATAGCCCAGCTGGCCTTCCGTGCCGAGCGACTGCGCGGTGACATTGATGTCTGCCTTGCGCAGCACCTGATTGACATCCGCCAACACGCCGGGCAGATTGGCATGCAGATGCGTGATCCTCGCGCCGGATGCGCAGGCTTTCAGCGTTATCTGCGGCAGATTCACCGAAAGCATCGTCGAGCCGTGGAACCAGTAGTCCTGGAGCCTCTGGGTGACGAAATGCCCGATATCCTCCTGGGCTTCGAGGGTCGAACCGCCGATATGCGGGGTGAGAATCATATTGTCCTCGTCGGCAAGCGCGGTGACGAAAGGATCGCCGCTTTTCTTCGGCTCGATCGGGAAGACGTCGACGGCAGCCCCGGAGAGATGCCCGGAATCCAGATGCTGCTTCAATGCGCCGAGGTCGGCCACGAAGCCGCGCGAGATGTTGATGAAGATGGCATCCTGCTTCATCTGCGAGAACTGGTCTTCGCCGAAGAAGCCAGTGTTGGACTTGCGTCCATCGACGTGCAGCGTCACCGCATCGGATACTTCGAGCAGCGATTTGAGGTTGGGCATGCGTTGCGCGTTGCCCATCGCAAGCTTTTCCTCGATGTCGTAGAACACCACGCGCATGCCGAGCGCCTCGGCCAGCACGGAAAGCTGCGAGCCGATATGCCCGTAGCCGACGATGCCGAGCGTCTTGCCGCGCACCTCATGCGAGCCGGTGGCGGACTTGTCCCACAGGCCGTGCCGCATATGATGCGTATGCGCGGGGATGCGGCGCAGCAGACAGATGATGTCGCAGATCACCAGTTCGACCACGGATCGCGTGTTGGAGTACGGGGCGTTGAACACGCCGATGCCGCGCGAGCCGGCATGCTCCAGATCGACCTGATTCGTGCCGATGCAGAAGCAGCCGACGGCGGTCAGCTGCGGCCGCGCGTCAATCACCTTGGCGCTGACCGTCGTCTTCGAGCGGATGCCAAGCAGATCCACGCCGTCAAGCGCCTCGATCAGCTCGTCCTCGCCAAGCGCCCCCGGTTTGGTCTCGACTTCGAAGCCGTGCTCGCGAAGGGATTGCGCGGCGAAGGGATGAATGTTTTCCAGTAGCAATGCTTTAGGCATACGCCCCATCTTAGAGCGGGAGCTGGTCAGCGTCATCATGCGTCCGCACGATGACCAGCCGCTGCGTCGGGCGTGTCATCGCGACGTAGAGATCAGAGGCCGCCACGATGCGTGCGGGAGCCTCCTCCTCGATCTGCGCGGGCTGGACGACGACCACCGCATCGTACTCGAGCCCTTTCACCGTTTCCGTGTCGCATACGCTCACCTGCTCATCCCACGATTGCTGCGCCTGAAGCCGCGCGAACTCATCGAGTTCGAGTCCTTCGCACAGCCGTTCGCGTATCGACTCGCGCAGCGCGGGGATGCGGCCTTGCGGGGCGATGACGGCGACACGGCCGGTTCCGTCTGCGGACACGAATTGCGAGACGAGATCGAAGACGTGGTGCGCCACCGCCGTGGACAGCAGCTCGGCATCGTCGATTTCGATGCGGGCAAGCGAATCGGGCAGCGTGCGCACCGCATTGATCGTCGAGATGTACAGTCCTTCCCTGGCGGCGAATTCGCTGGCGGTGTTCGAGACCTCCTGGGGGTTGCGGTAGTTGATGGTCAGCTCGTCCAAGTCCCACCGGCCGGCGCCGAAAAGCGGATCCATGGTGTCGCGCCAGCGGCGCGTGCCGCCCATCGCAGCGGTCTGCGCCACGTCTCCCACGATGGTGAAGGAGCGTGAGGGGCAGCGGCGTATCAGCATGCGCCAATCCATAGCGGTGAGTTCCTGCGCCTCATCGACGACGATATGCCCATAGGTCCATTCCCGGTCGCTTCCGGCGCGCTGCGCGACGGCCTCGCCATCCATGCCGTTCATCTCATCGAGCAGCATGCGTGACGAAACGATGCCGCCGCCCACGCCGGACTGGGCGAGGGCATCCTTGGCGAACTGCTCCTCCTGCCCGCGACGGGCAGCCGCAGCCGCCTGACGGGCCATGGCCTTCGGGTCGGGGCCAAGCAGCTCCATCGCCTCATCGAGCAGGGGGATGTCGGAGCGAGTCAGCACAGAGCCTTTCGGGCGCATCAGCGCGTCGATATCCTCGTCGCTCAGCCACGGCGCGAAGCGGCGAAGCTGGGCTGGCTTACTGAAGAGCTGGTCGATCAGCCATGGCCCGGTCATCGGCAGCCAAGCGATGTTCAGGGCATGACGCACGTCATCGTTCATCCGCAGCTGCAGCATCACATCAGAGAGCTCCGGCTGCTCGGGGGTGTAATCGAGCTGCTCGACGTAGCGGTTGCGCATGGCTATGAGCGCATTGTGCACGAAGGTCTCGCGCGCCTTGTTATGCGGCTGGCGCGTGCGACGCGCATCAGTCTGCGCCTGCTCGATGTCGCCGCGCAGCATCCGCACATTGATGCCATTGATGCGCGCAGTGGGCAGCTTCGCCGGCACGCGCTCGCGGAAGGCCACGGCATTCTCGATGACCGTGCGCATGCGCCGGTCGCCCTTGAGCGTCGCGCCGCGTGGAGTGTCCAGCGCCTCGCCGCGCACGCCGGGGATGAGATCGGCTATCGTGCGGCTGACCACGCCGGTTTCGCCCAGCGAGGGCAGCACCTGATCAATGTAGTGCAGAAACGCCATGCTTGGCCCCACGACCAGCACTCCGGAGTTCCCGAGCCTGCGCCGGTGCGTGTACAGCAAGTAGGCGGCGCGATGCAGCGCGACGGCGGTCTTGCCGGTTCCCGGCCCGCCCTGGACCACGACCGGGCGCTCGAGCGGCGCCCTGATGATGCGGTCCTGCTCGGCCTGAATCGTGGCGACGATATCGGTCATCTTGCCGGTGCGCCGCGAGCTGAGCGAGGCCAGCAGCGCACCCTCGCCGGTGAGCGTACCAGCGGAGGAGGCGCGGTCCACTTGCTCGGCATGCACATCGAGCACTTCGTCCTCGATGCCTACCACGTCGCGGAAGTTGAGCGTGATATGCCGACGCATCACGATGTCGCCATGATTCGAGGGCGTGGCCTCATAGAAGGGCCGTGCCGCTTCGGCGCGCCAGTCCGTCAGAATCGGCTCATGGCGCTCGCTGGACAGCCCGATGCGCCCGATGTAGCGCCGTTCGCCCTGCACATCGTCGAGGCGCCCGAAGACCAGCCGATCCTCGACGGCGCGCAGCTGCGTGAGCCGATCCTCGTACATCGTGGCGAAGGAATCGCGCTCGGTGCGCTGGGTGGGGGAGCCGTGCGACCCGGCGGCACGCACCGTATCAAGCCTGTCGCGAGCCTGGCTGCGCAGGGCGTCCAGACGATGATATGCGCGGCTTACCGCCTCTTGTTCCTCGTGCAGCTGTGAGGAGTAACTCGACATGCTTGGCATCCTTTTCCTTCAAAACTTAGGCAATCAAATGTAGCGCACGCTCCCTACGAATCTGCATGTTCGCGAGGAATCGCGCAGCGGATGCTGCCGGGACGCGGCGAAGCAGGACGGAGCGGGGGGCGGCGCGCGAAACGAGGTGCCGGGGTCGTTTCGATGCAACGCGGAAATCGGGTTGTGGGAATTATGAGGTTATATGGCGATTGTTTTGTCATGTTGTGGAGGAAAGTGGGGGAAAGTGGGGTAGAGTGGTGAATCAACTGAGTGAATCAGCCGAAATTGTCGCACCCGCAATAGCGAAGGAGGTGGAGGAATGCCTGAAGACCCAATGCTGCAGGGCCAGACCCTTCCCTCCGCCGACTCGGCCGGTTCCGCTGCGCAGAGCGGCGAGATTGGCGGTATGCCGATGCTGCCTTTGTTGCTGGGCACCTACACGCCGAAGATCGACGTCAAAGGGCGCATGGCGCTGCCGGCGAAGCTGCGCGCTCAGCTCGGACCGGGCATGGTCATGGCGCGCGGTCAGGAACGATGCGTGTATCTGCTGCCGCAGAGCGAATTCCGTCGCATCGCGATGCGCATCCAGCGCACCTCGATGGGCAACAAGGCCGCGCGAGACTATTTGCGCGTGTTCCTCTCCGGCGCGATCGACCAGGATCCGGATAAGCAGGGGCGCGTGCTGGTGCCGCCGATGCTGCGCGACTATGCGAAGCTCGGCTCCGACATCGTGGTGATCGGCGTGGGCACGCGCGCCGAGATATGGAACCGCGAGGCCTGGGAACGCTACCTGAGCGAGCAGGAGCAGGGATATTCCGACATCTCCGATGATGTGCTGCCGGCGGTGGATTTCTGATGACTGATTACTCGATGCTTCATAAGCCCGTGCTTCTTGAGGAGTGCGTGGAGCTGGTGACCCCGGCCATACGCAGAGCCGGCGGCATCGTCGTCGACTGCACGCTGGGCTTGGCGGGCCACGCGACCGCGTTCCTTGCCGCAGCTCCCGCGGCGCATCTCATCGGCATCGACCGCGATGCCGAGGCGCTGGCGATGGCCACGCAGCGCATACGCGATGCCGGCTTCGCCGACCGTTTCACGCCGGTGCACGCCGCCTTCGATGAGCTTTCCGACGTGCTGGACGGGCTGCATATTCGTCACGTGCACGCCGTGTTCATGGATCTGGGCCTGTCGAGCCTGCAGATCGATGAAAGCGAGCGCGGCTTCTCCTACGCGCATGACGCCCCGCTGGACATGCGCATGGACGCCTCGCAGGAGCTGACCGCCGAGCGCGTGCTGGCTGAGTACGGCGAACACGATCTTGAACGCATATTCCGCGCGTATGGCGAAGAACGGTTCTCGCGGCAGATATCCCGCGAGATCGTCCGGCGGCGCGAGCGCGAACCACTTGTGACCTCACGCCAGCTCAATGCGCTGGTGGATGAAGTTGTGCCGCAGGCGCACCGGCCTGCGGGCAATCCGGCGAAGCGCGTGTTCCAGGCGCTGCGCATCGAGGTGAACGGCGAGCTGGACAAGCTTGCGCGCACGCTGCCGCAGGCCGCGCTGCATCTGGCTCCCCACGGGCGCATCGTGGTCGAGTCCTACCACTCGCTGGAGGACCGGACGGTGAAAACCTTCATGAACCAAGGGCTGCATGCTGATGTGCCAGCGGGCCTGCCGGTCATCCCCGACGATGCTCAGCCCTTCTTCTGGGCGCTTACCCGAGGGGCGCGCAAAGCGAGCGCCGAGCAGATAGCCTCCAATCCGCGCTCCGCCTCCGTGCGGCTGCGCGGCGTGGAGCTCGTCCGCCCGATTCCTACGCGGTTCAGACGGCGCTTCGACGATATGGCAGACGGCATGGCAAACGATACGGCACAAGGCAATGCGCATGGGGCGCAGCAAGGCACGAGCGCGAACGGAAGGAATCGATGATGGCGACATCGGCACGAATGGTGCGATCGAACGCGGCGCCAGCAGGGCGTGAGAACGATTCGAGGGAGGCTCCAAGGCGCCCCGAACTCACCGTGATCAAAGGACGCCGCGCGACCGGCAGCGCAGTAAGTGAAGGCTTTGAGCGGCTGCTGACATGGACAAGGGCCCGCAGCATGCCGCTGCTGCAGGTCATCGTCGCCGTGGCATTCCTCGCCGTATGCCTGCTCGGCTCGCTCGCGCTGCGCACGCAGATGGCGCAGAACTCTTTCGAACAGACGCGGGTGCAGGACAATATCTCCACGCTGACCCAGGACGTGCAGGACGATCAGGCGAAGCTTGACGCGCTCCAGGCGTCGCTGCCCCAGAAGGCGCAGGATATGGGCATGGTGCCGCAGCAGGGCTCCATATCGATCGATCTGAGCGGATACCAACCCAGCCAGCAAGCCAACCAACCCAGTAAGGGGGCCGGGCAATGAGCAACAGGCGCACATCGACGAAGGGATTCGTCTCGCGCTCGACGACGATATGCCTCATCATGACGCTGGTGGCACTGCTGTGCATCGGCCAGCTGGCTTCCATCCAGCTGCTGCATGGCAGGTCCACGGCGCAGGCGGCGACCGCGAGCCGCACCCTGCCGGTCACGATAAGCGCGCAGCGCGGCAAGATTCTCGACACCAATGGCTCGGTGCTGGCACAGAGCGTGGAGCGCTATACGATCGTAGCCGATCCGCAGGCCGCGCAAAGCTTCAAGCCGACTGCCTGCACGCCTGATACCAAGGACTACTGCCAGCAGATCGATGGCAAGCCGATCGACACGACCGGAGCGGCTGCCGTGGCGCGGATCCTGGCGCCCACGCTTGGCATGGACCCTATGGAGCTGGGAGCCAAACTCAGCGTGCCCGGGCGCTACGCCGTGCTGAAGAAGGACGTCGACCCGGAAGTCAAGCGCGCCATTGACAAGCTCGGGCTTGGCGGCATCATCTACGGCGAGCTGAGCAATGAGCGGCTGTACTCCAACGGGACGATGATCGGCGCGCTGCTCGGCGGCGTGGACGTGCAAGGCAAGGGCGTCGCGGGCATTGAGCAGATGGAGAACGCGGCGCTAACCGGCAAGAACGGCTACAAGGTGTATCAGCAGGGCAACGGCGGCGAAGAGATTCCCGGCACGTTGGCCGAATCGAAGGATGCGGTCAACGGCAGCGATGTGGCGTTGACCGTTGATTCCGACGTGGACTGGTATGTCAAGAAGGTACTCGCCGAAGGCAAGCAGAAATACCAGGCCGACTGGGCACTCGCCGTCGTCCAGGATGTGCCCACCGGGCAGATCGTCGCGCTCGACGACACCGATCAGATCGAGGCCGGAGGCGACGATGCCAAGCTCAATGTCGCCAAAGTGGTCAACCAGACCTTCGAGCCCGGGTCCATCGGCAAGGTCGTCTCGATGGCGGGCATGCTGCAAAGCGGCGGCAGCCAGCTCACCGACAAGTTCACGGTTCCCGACCAGATCAACAAGAACGGACAGGTGTTCCACGACGCCGAAAACCACGCGGCTGATCATTGGACGCTGGCGGGCATCCTGCAGCAGTCCTCCAACGTCGGCATGGTGATGGCGTCGGGCAATTACAGCAGCGAGCAGCGCTACGACTTCATGACCAAATTCGGCTTCGGACAGAACAGCGGCATGGGGCTTCCCGGCGAATCCTCGGGCACGCTGGCAAGCCCGCAGCTGTGGGACGGGCGCACCAAGGACACGGTGCTGTTCGGGCAGGGCTATACGGTGAACGCGCTGCAGCTGACCAATGCCGTCGCCACCATTGCGAACAAGGGCGTGCGGCAGCAGCAGTCGATCATCAAATCGGTGACCGACGCGAACGGCCATGTCTCGACGCCGAGAGAACCGCAGCCCACGCGCGTGGTGGACGAGCAGGTGGCCTCCCAGATGAGCGATGCGATGGAGTCGGCGGCCGCGCAATATCAGGCTTTCTCCGGAGTGGATGGATATCGGATCGCGGCCAAGAGCGGCACCGCCGAGGTGGTGGGCGCCGACGGCAGGCTCTCCTCGATCGTCAGCGACTGGTCAGGCATCATCCCGGCCGACAACCCGCGCTTCGTCATCACGGTCGTGATGAAGAACCCGCATGGCAGCTTCGGCGGCCTGACCTCCGGCCCGGTGTTCAAGCAGATCGGTGAATTCCTTATGCAGAAGTACGAAGTGCCGACCTCGGCGCCACGCAAGAATGCTATTCCGGTGACGTGGTGAAGTCGCAGCAGAACATCCAGGAAAGGTGCGTCCTATGAGCGCAGTGAGCGAATCCGTGGGCAGACGGATGACTCTGGGCTACCTTGTGGACCATTACGGTTTCGATCTCGAACCTTCATTCGCCATGGACGTGACGATCACCTCCCTGGCCGATGATGTGGATTCGGTAGGCCCGGGAAGCCTGTACATCCCCTCGCACAGCGTCGATGCGGAGCATCTCGAACGGGTCAGGGCGCGTGGCGCCTATGCCGCGCTGGTGCCGCATGCGATGCGGGAGATGGCGAGTGATGCGCAGTTTCCGCTGCTGTTCGCCGAGCCTGACGCCAGGCAGATCGGCAAGCTCGCGAGCGACATCGCAGGCAAGCCCTCGGGAATGCTCGCCATGTTCGCCATCTGCGGCGAAGACGGCGACGAGGTGGAGGCCAATGTGGTGCGGCTGGCCGATTTCCTGCATATGCTCGGCAATCCGGTCGGCGTGATCAGCGCGTCCGGATCCAGCTCGCTCGAACGCAGACTCGACCTGCGCCACCCTGTCGGCATTCTCGACGTGCAGCACACGCTGGCGGTGTGCGGTGAGGACGGAGCGGCGGCGGCCGTCATCGCGCTTAACGAGCGCACGCTGCGCCCCGACGCCTTGCAGTCGGTCGGCATCGATGTGCTGGGCAGCGTGGATGACGTCAGGCAGCAGTCGATCTCGTCGCTTCGAGCGGCCCAGGGCTATGGCTTCATTGCGGACAAGCAGCTCACCATGACCATGCGCACGGAGGAATCCGATGTGCTCGCCAGCCAGAGCGCGCTGGGTCAGGGGGATGAGTCGGAGCGGCGGTTGTCGCTTGCGATTGCCATGACGCTGGCCGCAGGCGTGCGCCGGGGCAACATCAAAAGCGCCCTGCGTGTCTCGCGAGAATTGCGCTAGACATGCAGACGAACGGTTTTTCGAGAGGACGATCATGATACCAATGTCTGTAGCTGAGGTCGCGCACGCCGTGTCCGGCCGGATTGCAGCTGCACCGGACGCTACGGCTGGCACGATTATTGCAGCTGGCACAATTATTACAGCTGCCACGGCTGGGCAAGATACAACGGTTGCCTCGCAGCCTAGCGACAGCATCGTTGCCGTCGTCACCGATTCGCGTCAGGCCACGCCAGGCTCGCTGTTCGTGGCCATCCCCGGCGAGCGCGTTGACGGGCATGATTTCCTTGATGCGGCCGCGCGCAACGGCGCCCTCGCCGCAATCGTCGATCACGAAGTGCCCGGCGCGCCGCTTGCCCAGATCATCGTAGCCGACTGCGTCACGGCGCTGGGCGAACTGGCCCGATACAACCTCGAACGGCGGCGCGCGCTGCCCGGCGATTTCTCCATCGTGGCGATCACCGGCTCGGTGGGCAAAACCACGACCAAGGATCTGCTGCATGCCCTGCTGGGCCCGCTGGCACCTACTATCGCCCCGATCGGCTCGTTCAACAACAATATCGGACTGCCGATCACCGCGCTCCAAGTGGGTGCGGACACGCGCTTTCTGATAGCGGAGATGGGTGCCAACCACGTCGGCGAAATCGCCAGGCTGACAACCATCGCTCCGCCGGACATTTCGGTGGTGCTCAAGGTCGGCACGGCCCATCTGGGCGAGTTCGGCTCGGTCGAGCGCATCGCCCAGGCGAAAAGCGAAATCGTGCGCGGTCTGCTGCCCGGCGGCGTCACCGTGCTCAATGCCGATGATTCGCGTGTGTCGGCCATGTCCCGGCTCGCCCCGGCTGATGTGCTGTGGTTCGGGCTCGGCGAAGAGCCGCACAATGTGCATCCCGGCATGCTCAGCGCCGTGGATATTGACGTCGACGAGCTCGACCACCCGCAGTTCACGCTGGTTCGCGTCGGCGGCGATGCCGAGCAGCCGCAATCGCAACAGCGGGCAGCAGTGCAGCTGGGGCTTGCCGGCAGCCATAACGTGATGAACGCCTTGGCCGCAGCCAGCGTCGCATCGTATTTCGGCATGTCGCTTGCGGACATCGCGCGCGGGCTGCAGGACGTCAGTCACATCAGCCCGCATCGCATGGCGCTGTCGCAGGTTGATGATGACGATGCTGCATTCACGCTGATCGACGATTCCTTCAACGCCAATCCCGACTCGATGAAGGCCGGCATCGAGGGCCTGCGCTCATGGAAGCGCGATGAGCTGGGAATCTATCGCGTCGCGGTGCTTGGCGCAATGCTGGAACTGGGCGACAATGAAACGGCGCTGCACGAATCGATCGGTGCCTATGCTGCAACGCACGGCGTCGATGCGGTCGTGGCAGTGGGCGGCGAGGCGCACCTCGACGCGCTGGCGGCAGCACTTGCGCGCGGCGCTTCGCAGCCAGCCTCGCAGCCGGCTGGTGTGCACATTTCGGTAGACTTGGTGCATGACGCCGAACACGCCAGATCCGTGGTCAAGGACCTGGCTCGTGCCCATCCCGGCATGGTCGTGCTGCTCAAAGGCTCTCACGTCTCTGGGCTGAGCGCCCTGGCGGAGCAGTGGGCCCCGCGCGCCGACGCCTGACAGAACTCAAGAAGCCTGACAGGACCCAAAAGAGAAGTAGGAACGCAGAAGAAGAAGTGGGGTTGCAACATTGATTTCGCTCATCCTGGGAATCGTGGTGTCGCTGATCGTCGTGATCGTCGGCACGCCGCTCCTGATACGCCTGGTGCACCGGCTGCACTATGGGCAGTACATCCGCCAGGACGGCCCGCAGTCCCATCTCGTCAAGCGCGGAACCCCCACTATGGGCGGCGTGGCGATTATCGCCGCCATCGTGCTGGGCTGGGGCAGCTCGGCGCTCTACCGCTACCTCAATAGCGGGCAGACGCCTTCGGGCTCGGCCCTGATTGTCATCTACGCCATGATCTCGATGGGTGCGCTGGGCTTCATCGATGATTTCGCCAAGGTGCGCAAAAAGCAGAACCTTGGGTTGTCCGTGGGCGCGAAATTCGTCGGGCAGTTCATCCTCGCCACGATCTACGCCGTGCTGGCGCTGGTCGTGCCTACCAAATCGGGCTTCCCCAGTGCGCAGGCGGGCATGAGCTTCATTGAGCGGCCGTTCTTCAGCTTCGCCTTCGCCGGGAATTTCCTCGCCATCGTGTTGTTCGTCATCTGGGCGAACTTCCTCATGACCGCATGGACCAACGCGGTCAATCTCACCGACGGCTTGGACGGCCTGGCTTCAGGATCTTCGATGATCGCCTTTGCCGGCTACTCGTTCATCGCCTTCTGGGAGAGCTACCATCTCAAAGGCGCCGGGCATGAGGGCTACGCCTACGCGGTCTCCGACCCGCTGGACCTGTCGATCATCGCGGCCTGCGCTGCGGTGGCCTGCTTCGGATTCCTGTGGTTCAATTCCAACCCGGCCACGATCTTCATGGGCGACACCGGCTCCCTGGCACTCGGCGGACTGTTCGCGGCGATGTCCATCGCCACGCACACCGAGTTCCTCGCGGTGATCATCGGCGGTCTGTTCGTCATCGAGACCTGCTCCGACATCATCCAGGTCGGCTGCTTCAAGCTCACCCACAGGCGCGTGTTCAAGATGGCGCCGATTCACCATCACTTCGAAATGCTCGGATGGAGTGAGACGAAGGTCGTCGTGCGCTTCTGGATGATCGAATTCATGTTCGTGCTCGTCGCGCTGATGTCGTTCTACGCGGACTGGGCCGGGCGCTCCGGCTTGCTGCTGTAGAGGCTGTACATCATTACAGGGTCGCAGACGCTGCTGTACATGCGCCGATTGTAAGGTGTTGGCTAGGCCAAGAGCAATCGTATGGAGAGGATGAATGATACGTATGGAAGATCTCAGCGAGAAAACCGTTCTGATAGCAGGCCTGGGCGTGTCCGGGCGCAGTGCCTTGGAGGTGTTGCAAGGCCGGGCCGGGCGCATCGTGACGGTGGATGAGCGCAAGCCGGAGGCCGAGCTGCATTCCTTCGACGATGTGGACTGGACGCAGGTCGATATCGTGGTCACCTCGCCCGGCTTCAACCCGCGCACGCCGTTCATTCTGGAAGCCCAGCGGCACGGCGTGGCCATCTACAGCGAAGTGGAGCTGTCCTGGCGGCTGCGGGCCGCGAACCAATGCTCCGGCGTGGAAGCGCCGTGGATCGGCATTACCGGCACCAACGGCAAGACGACCACCACGCAGATGGTTTCGGCGATGCTCGAAGCGTGCGGGCAGGAAGCCCCGGCAGTGGGCAACATCGGCAAGGCACTTTCGCATGCCGCCGTTGACCCGGGCAACGACATCCTGTGCGTCGAGCTGAGCTCCTTCCAGCTGCATTTCACCGAGTCCTTGGCGCTGGACTGCGCCGTCATCACGAATATCGCCGACGATCATCTCGACTGGCACGGCGGCATCGAGAACTATGCGGCCGACAAGGCGAAGGTGTTCCGAGGCGTCAAGCGCACGCTGGTCTTCAACGCGGACGACGAGCGGGTTTCCAAGCTCGCCGATGAGGCCGTCACTGCTCCCGGCTGTCGTAAGGTGGGCTTCACCCTGCATGAGCCGGCAGCGGGCCAGCTGGGCATCCGCAAGGGCTGGATTGTCGATAGGAGCGGGCTGAGCAGTGTTGGTGGGAACGGCGCTGATGCGGCCAGCGCCAGCGAGACCAACGCTGATGAGACAAACTCTGACGAGATCAAGATCGCGCCGGTTGCGCAGTTCACTCATCTGTGTGAGCCGGATGGCTCCCCGTACCCGCATCTGCTTGCCGACGCGCTCGCCGCGCTGGCGCTGGCGCTCGGCATCGACGCCGACTTGGCGACTGCCGTGGAGGCGCTGCAGGCCTTCTCGCCGGGGGGGCATCGAATCGAGACGGTCGCTGTGGCGAAATCCCCGGCCGGCACGATTCGCTTCGTCGACGATTCGAAGGCGACCAACGCCCATGCCGCCGAAGCTTCGCTCGCCGCATTCGCCCCGGGAAGCGTCGTATGGATCGCAGGCGGTCTGGCCAAGGGCTCGCGCTTCGAAGGGCTGATACGCGACCGGCGCGAGAAGATCAAGGCGGCGGTCGTCATCGGCGTCGATCAGCAGCCCATGCTCGACGCGCTGCGCTCGCAGGCGCCGGATATCCCGGTGAGCGTGATTGACCCGCAGGACAAGGCCACGGTTATGGACCGGGCGGTGGACGCGGCCGGTGCCTTCGCGCAGCCGGGCGACGTGGTGCTTATGGCTCCGGCCTGCGCCTCGATGGACCAGTTCGTATCGTATGCCGATCGTGGCGAGCGTTTTGCGGCTCAGGCGCGTCGTTGGGCGGGGGCTCATGGCGAACAGTAAACGCCCCGCCCAACGAACCGCATCCTCGCGCAAGTCCAATCAGGCCGGCAGCAAGGCGAATGCGCACGGCAACGCCGCAGCGCAGCGGAACAGCGCGGCGTCGCGGCGGCCTGAGAACGGCAAACGCCCGGCTGCTGGCCCACGCGCTGGCCGTGGTTCAGGCCATGACGGCTACGACATGCATGGCGGCCATGATTCCAACCACGACGATCGTGGCAGCCGCGGCATTCGCGCGCTGAGCAACCCGCTGTGGTGCTATCACGGCTTCCGCATCGCCGTCGTCGCCCTGACCTGCTTCGGCGTGATCATGGTCTTCTCAAGCTCCTCGGTCACGATGATCTCGCTTGGCGTTTCCCCGTGGAAACAGGCGATATCGCAGGGCATCTACTGCGTGATGGGCTTTGTGCTCGGCATCATCGCCGCGCATGTACCGCTTAAGACGTATCGCCGATTCAGTTTCCCGCTTATCTGCTGCGCGATTGTCCTGCAGCTGGTCACCCTGACGCCGCTGGGCGTATCGGTCAATGGCAACGCAGGGTGGATTGGGATTCCCGGCGTGTTCACCATGCAGCCGGCCGAAGTGGTGAAGCTGTCGCTGTGCGTCTGGATGCCTGCCGCCGTGGAGCGCTCGACGAGCCGGTACGAGGCGGACGGCATCAAGGCCTACGCGAAGCCTGCCGGCGTGTTCGCGCTGTGCCTGCTCTCCGTCATGGCCGGTCAGGATCTCGGCACGGCCATGATTCTCGTGTTCATCGGAGCGGTCGCGATGCTTATCGGCGGGTTCCCGCTGCGTTGGTTCTTCGGCATCGTCGTGCTCCTCGTGGTGTTCATCGTCGCCTTCGTCGTCACCAGCCCCAACCGCATGAAGCGTATCCTGGCGGCCTACAAGCCGTGCACGAGCGACGATGTGGCAGGCGTGTGCTACCAGGCCATCCACGCGAAATACGCGATGGGCTCCGGCGGGCTGCTCGGCGTGGGCATCGGCAATTCGCGCGAGAAATGGAACTACCTGCCTGAGGCCCACAACGACTTCATCTTCGCGATCATCGGCGAGGAGACCGGATTCATCGGCGCGGTCATGGTGATTGTGCTGTTCGCCATCCTGGGATGGTGCCTGGTCTGCGTGGCGCTGCAGATGAAGAACCGCTACGTTGCGATGGTGCTCGTATGCATCGCGATGTGGCTGGTGGGGCAGGCGCTCGTCAACATCATGGTGGTGATCGGCTTCCTACCGGTGATGGGCGTCCCTTTGCCCTTCGTCTCAGCCGGCGGCTCGTCGCTTATCATGTGCCTCATCGCCGCAGGAGTAGGCGTGAGCATGATGCGCGTCCATCCCCAGATCAACGCGGGCACCTCCACGCTGAACTCGTGACCAGACTCGTGAATGACTAGACTCGGAAACTATGAATAGCGCACAACGACATATCGTTCTGGCTGGCGGCGGCACCGCAGGCCATGTCAACCCTTTGCTGGCCGTGGCCGACGCCATCAGGGCCATCGACCCGCAGGCCGCAATCAGCGTGGTCGGCACCGCCGTCGGCTTGGAGCACGATCTCGTGCCGCAGGCCGGCTACGAGCTTGACACCATCGAAAAAGTGCCGTTCCCGCGCCGACCGAACCGCACCGCTGTGCAATTCCCCGGCCGCTGGCGCAATGAACGTCGCCGGGTGCGTGAGATTCTCGAACATCGCCAGGCTCAAGTGGTCGCTGGATTTGGCGGCTACGCTTCGGCACCGGTCTATGCTGCGGCACATCGCATGAACATCCCGATTGCTATCCACGAGCAGAACGCCCGGGCTGGCATGGCCAACAAGCTCGGCGCGCGCTGGGCCGATTTCATCGGCACGGCGTATGACGGCACCGGTCTTAAGGCGCGGCGCGGCGCGGCACTGCAGCGCGTCGGACTGCCGCTGCGCCCTGCCATCGCAGAGCTATGCCAGCGCATTGAAGCCGACCCGCAAGCCGCCCGAATCGAGGCGGCGCAGCAGCTCGGCGTCGACCCAAGCCGTCCGCTGATCGTCGTGACTGGTGGTTCGCTGGGCGCGGCCAGCCTCAACCGTGCCGTGGCTGCCTCAGCCGATGTGCTGCTCGCCCATGCGCAGATCATCCACCTGACGGGCAGAGACAAAATGGATTCGACGCGCCAGCTGGCCGTCTCCTGCGTGGGCGAAGGCCCGATTAATGACCTCGACCCGGCTCATGCCGGGCAGGGCGACTATCATATGGCCGCATACCTGGAACGCATCGATCTGGCCTTCGCCTGCGCCGATTTGGTGCTGTGCCGTTCCGGTGCCGGTTCCGTTTCCGAGCTTGCCGCCATCGGATTGCCTGCGGTGTATGTGCCCCTGCCAATCGGCAACGGCGAGCAGCGCTTCAACGCGCAGCCGGTGGTCGAGGCTGGCGGTGGCCTTATGGTCGCCGACAACGAATTCACCCCCGAATGGGTGGCTTCGCAGCTGCCATCGCTGCTGGCCGACGCGAAGCGTCTGCATGATATGGGTCGGGCGGCTTGGTCGTATGGCATCCGGGACGCCGCCGAAGTCATGGCGCGCCGGGTGCTCAAACTGGTTGACCGGCAGCGGTGAGCGTGTGACGCGAGCGTGCGATGGACGCGAGATGAACGTGCAGTGAACATGCGGTGAACGCGAGGTGATGCGCGATATTATGCAGCATTCAGCCGCTGGCACCTTGGCCCTTGGCATATGGGGACTGCTGCGGGCATAATGGGGTAGGTTTTTCAACAGGCAAGGCGAGGAGCATATGATGCCGGAAAGCATGACGAACGGCGGGGCCATCGATTTGGATCCGACCACTCCAGCCTTCGGGCCTGACGATGGTGCGCAGCAGCTGGGCTGCACGCATTTCATCGGCATCGGCGGGGCGGGCATGAGCGTGCTCGCTGAGATGCTGCACGAGCGCGGAGTGGAAGTAGGCGGTTCGGATCGCGAGGCCAATGCGAAAACGCAGCGGCTCGAGGCGCTGGGCATACCGGTGACCATCGGGCAGGCTACGGCTAATGTCGAAGGCGCGCGCACTGTGGTGTATTCCAGCGCGATTCGCGGCGATAATCCTGAAATCGTCGCGGCGCGCGAACAAAACTCACGTATCGTGCATCGCAGTGATATTCTCGCGCTGCTTATGCATGGCGCGCGTGCGGTGACGGTGGCCGGAGCGCACGGCAAGACTACGACCAGCTCGCTGCTGGCGCATATTCTCGTCACTGCCGGGTCTGGCGCGCTGGCTGACCCGAGCTATGCGATTGGCGGCTCGATTC
Source organism: Bifidobacterium tibiigranuli (assembly GCF_009371885.1). Lineage (GTDB taxonomy): Bacteria > Actinomycetota > Actinomycetes > Actinomycetales > Bifidobacteriaceae > Bifidobacterium > Bifidobacterium tibiigranuli. The sequence goes on from NZ_QLZA01000005.1 coordinate 215,968, forward strand.
AGCGGCCCGATGGCACTTCTTCGGACGGCGGCCACGCAGGATCCGGCGATGTGCTGGTGGCGGAGGCCGACGAATCCGACGGCAGCTTCCTCAAGTACCATCCTGACATTGCAATCATCACGCATGCCGAAGCCGACCATCTCGATCATTACCACGACGAGGAGCATTATCAGGCCGCGTTCGTCGAGTATGCGGGCCATGCGCGTGATCGTGTGATCATCAGCATCGACGACGACGGCGCACTAGGCATTTTGCAGGCGCTGGACCCGTCAGTGGCTGCGCGCGCCGTCGCTTATGGCACGCGCGAGCTGGCTGCAGCGGAACTCAACGGGGCCGCCTTCGCTCGCATTGAAGAGGAGCGCGAAGAGGCCGGCAGCGGCGAGGAGCGCTTCGTGCTGCATATTCCAGGCGGTACTTTCGAAGGCGTTGAGGGCGACGTGCGCGTGCCGGTGGCGCTGCGCATTCCCGGTGCGCATAACGCCCGCAATGCGGCAGCGGCCATCTTGGCTGCGGTGCAGTTGGGGCTAGAGCCGCATGCGGCTGCGGCTGCGGTGCATGACTTCGCCGGAGCAGCACGACGCTTCCAGCTTCGCGGCTGCGAAAAAGGCGTCAGCGTCATTGACGATTATGCGCATCACCCCACCGAGATCAGGGCGCTGCTTGAGGCGGCGCGTCGGCGCTACCCGCAGGCCGGCATCCATGTGCTCTTCCAGCCGCACCTGTTCTCGCGCACCAAATACTTTGCACACGAGTTCGCCGAGGCGCTCAGCTTGGCCGACGACGTGATTGTGAGCGGCGTCTACCCGGCCCGCGAACGGCAGGAGGATTTCCCCGGCATCGGGGCGTCCACTATCGTCAGCGCGGCGGCCGAGCTGCCGCACGAGCCTCCGACCGGGTGGATTCGCGCGGTCGAGGACATGCATATGGCGGCGCAGATGATTGTGATGCGCGCGCATCATGACGATGTGATTTTCACCGTCGGCGCTGGCGACATCACCGATATGGACCCGGTGCTGCTGCACGCGCTGCAGGCGCATCGCGAGGCGTGTGAGGCCTAATGAGCAGGCGGGTCACCAGTTCCTCGCATGGGCGCGACGGCGATACGCCTGGGCGCATCAGCGATGCCGCGGCGCAGGGGCAGGGGAGAGGTCGTGTCGTATCCGGCTCGGCTGCAGGGCGTGGTGCCTCTGGGGACCGTGATTCCGCCCAATCTGGAAGGTCGACCCATGCCGGTCGTGGGCATAGGCGCGAAACGGCGAAAGGTCATGCCGCAGCCCGCAGTGTCGTTTCTGAGGCTGGCGCAAGCATAGGCGTCAGCGAGCCTGACGGCTTCGTGGATGCGCGGGCATTGCCCAGCGAGGATCTGGTGGCCAAGACCTTGGAGGAGACGACCGGCACGCTCGGCATCGCTTCGCGACCCAAAGTCGTCGATTTCAGCGCGCGGCTTCGGGAGCGGCGGCGCGCCAGCATGCGCACCATCGCCGTGCGCGTGATTGCCATCGTCGGTAGCATTGTCGTAGTCTGCGGCCTGGTGTGGCTGCTTCTGTTTTCCAGCGTCTTCCGCTTGGATGCCGCGCAGATTACGGTGTCCGGCGGCAACGAGTGGGTTAGCGAGCAGCGCATCCGCGACATCGCCGACCGTCAGATCGGCAAATCGCTGTTTCTGGTCTCGGCGAACGAAGTGACCTCGCAGCTCAAGGACATCCCCGGCGTCACCGATGCCACGGCGGGCAAGCGCTTCCCCAGGGGCATGGCGGTTGTGGTGAAGGCGCAGAAGCCTGCGGCCATGCTCAAAACCAGCACAGGCATGACTGCGGTCGATGGCCAAGGCCGTGTGCTCAACTCGGTCAACGGCGCTTCCGCCGATGGCATCCCGGTTATCGAAGTCAGCGACGTCGACAAGGGACTGAGCAGCCGCGCGGTGCGGGAGTCGCTGAAAATCCTCAGTTCCCTGCCCGAGAACATGCGCAAAAGCATCACCAAGGTCAGCGCCCAGACCCAGGACTCGATCACTACGGAATTGAACGGCGGCGACCGCGTCATCATCTGGGGCGACGCCTCGCAATTGGACCTGAAGAAAGCCGTCGTAGACAAGATCATCAACGACCCCACCAAAATTGGCGACAAGCACCAGGTCGACGTCTCCGCCCCCCTGCGCCCGATCATCAAGTAAGCAGGGGAGGCTGCGCTGGGGTGGTCTTCGACTGGAGCATGGGATTCTCAGATTCCTATCGATGCGAAAAGCGCGTCAGGTGTTGAATGTCCGGGCTCGCCGTCGGATAGTGCCTTCCGCCCGTCGTTGATTGCCTGGATTGTCTCGGCGTTCGGGGTTTCGGCAAGATGGAGGTCGAGAGGGATGCCCTGTTCCCGAATGATCTGCTTATAGAACATTCGTGTCGCTGCAGAAAGGTCAGTGCCCAGTTTCTCTGCGACGGCTGAGGCGTCTCGTTTCGTTGCTTCATCCAAACGGACGGTTACTGATGTCATGCTCATGATTGCTCCTCGCATCGACGCAATCAACGCTTTGCCAGCACCCAGCCGCCGAGGCCTACGAGCACGCTTCCGGTAACCAGTCCGAGCATTTGGTTGAATTCTGGTTTGCAAAGGAGCTGCTCGATGCGTCCGAGAATGGCCAGAACTATCACATACCATGCTGCGGCCAAGAGGCAGAAACATCCGGCCAACACGACGTGCTGAATGAGCGGGCTTAAGGGATTCAGGTTGAATTGCGGGAAAAGGGATAGGTAGAATATCGCGACTTTGGGATTGAGCAGGTTCGAAAGCAGTCCTTCGCGAAAACCGTGATGCGTTGCCGTGACTTTTCGGACTTCCTGGCGTCCTTGGGACGGGTCGTTTTCGGCAGCCGCACTATGCCGCTGCATCCATACGGAACGAATCGACTGCACTCCCAGCCACACCAGATACAGGCCGCCCGCGACGCGCACGACGTGGTAGAGCGTCGTGGAAGCCATCAGAAGGACCGTCAGACCGAGAGCCGCCGCCGTACCTAATATGACGTTCCCCGTCATAATGCCAGCGACCGTATGGCGTGCCACTCGTTGCCCTCCGCGGGCAGCGTTCCTCAGCAGCAGTGCCATATCCGGCCCCGGCACGATGATGATGAGCAGGGATGCCAAAATAAAGGCGATGAGTTGCTGAAGCATTGCGGCCCCCTCTGTGCGCGTGTATTTCTGGGGGATGATGAGCCCCCGGGATGGCGAATATCCCCTGTGCTAGGGCCAGACTACACAGGGCTTGCGAACGCAAGGCATTCGAGAAGCGGCTACTGGAACGAATGCGCCGCACCCCCCCACAGTCAGCGGCCGATTCGTTCCAGTAGTCTCATGTAACTGGCAGGAATACGCCGCTGACCGCAGCTCAGCGTCTCTTTCGTGTCATTAGCCTTATGCTCACGTGCAACCTGCACAGTGGTCATGCAAAAAGTGCTTCGAGAGTGAATCTCGAAGCACTTTTTATATGGATTGAGGGGTTCCCAGATCAATCCCAATGCCTACTGGCGCTCAGCCATCCTCTTCGTCCTCGAAGTCTTCCAAGGCTGGGCGTCCGTGCCTGCGATGATGCCGCAGCAATCTGCCTGCCAGCTCCTTGTCATGCTCCTTGAGAGCTGCCTTCACGCCGGATTTGACGATGGCGCGGTAGAAGAGGAACACCACGAACAGCAGCACCGAAGCAACCCCGAAGGCAACCAGCGTGTCGCCAGTGGTCTTTTTCTCCTGCTCGGACAACGGGAACGGGTTCTTGGTTTGCGCCGTCTGCGCGGCATCGCGCAGCATGGATTTGAGATTGTCCGTCTGGGCGCTGAACTGGTTGCCGAGTTGGTCTCTGAGTTGACTGCCGAGCTGATCGCTGATGACGCCGATGTCCAGATCGTTGAGCTTTTGCAATGTCATGACTGCCTCCTTGTATGTCGTATATGTCCGATGCCGGCACCGCGGCCGCCGCTGACGCACTAATGCCGAATCCTGTATATATCATCCTATAATGCGATTGCCGTTGCTCGTGATATGCGAAGCGAGCATGCGGCGGTTTGGCTCAGGTATCGCGAGTTTCCGGTGTTTTGCGCCTCGGCAGAACGTGTGCGGCCTATGCTCGCAGCGTAGGGCGCACACGTGAGACAGCATAGGGTCAGTTTGCTTACGAGTAATTGCGCAGTCTTACAGTCTCATAGTCCCATATGGAATTCGGCTCATCGTGATGGTGCCAAAAGGCTATAGGCTAGGGATTATGCCAGAGCTACCAGAGGTCGAAACCGTGCGTCGCGGTCTGGCGTCCCACATCTCGGGCGCGACCTGCACAGGCGTTGACGTGATCGACGAACGCATCCTGAGGCGACATGGGGCTCCTGCAGCGCCGCACCTTTCGGGCAATGCATTTGCGCGCAGTCTTGAAGGACGCCGGATTGTCGCCGTGGAACGACGGGGCAAATTCCTGTGGATGCCGCTTGACGGGTTCGGTGATGGCGTGCGGCCTGCGAGACCGCTGCAGTCGCAGCCTCCATCCGAAGCGCTGACGGCGCATCTAGGCATGAGTGGCCAACTGCTGCTGCGCGAACCTGAGGCAGCGCTGCAAATTCCGGTGTTTTCTGTACCTGCTGCGCCCCCTGCTTCTTCTGCATCATCTTCTGTATCGCATGGCAAGCAGCAAGCGCTCACAGCATCCCATGATGATAAGCGCTCGCGCGTGGCGCTGGCCCTTACCGGTCCTCATGTACGCGCTCGGTTGCAGCTTGTACGGGATGATGGGCGGCCTGTCGAGCTGTCGTTCGTTGACCAGCGCATCTTCGGGCGGCTCGCAGTCGAGTCGCTCGCGGACGATGGCCGTGGCCGGTCGGTGCCCAGCAGTGTCGCCGACATCGCGCCGGATCCGTTGGAAGCCGTGTTCGACGAGGAAGCAGTCATCGCCCGTATGCGAGCATCGCGGGCGAGCGTCAAATCGTTGCTGCTCGACCAGCGACTGATCTCCGGAGTGGGAAACATCTATGCCGATGAGGCCCTGTGGCGCTCGCGCATATACTGGGCGCGAGCCGGACGCGGCATTGCGGCGCGCACGCTGCATCGGCTGCTGGCATCCGTGCGCGAGGTGTTCGCCGAGTCGCTCGCCCAAGGCGGCACCTCGTTCGACTCGCTGTACGTCAATGTCAATGGCGAATCCGGCTACTTCTCGCGCAGCCTCAACGTATACGGCCGCGCAGGCAAACCATGTCCGCGATGTGGCACTCCAATCCGGCGCGAACGCTTCGGGTCGCGGTCGTCGTACTATTGCCCGCGCTGCCAGCGGCGGCGCTGAGCGTCGGTGGGTGGCAGCCGTGTTCTCTATAACGATTCTTCGCGTTGGCGGCGATGAAAATGTGAAGCAACGATCGTGAGTGCAAAGGTGAGCAGTAGCGCTGCAATTGCTGTGACGAGGAAAACTATCGTGTAGCGGTTCGCTGCGATGGCAGGTGCGGCGAGGCTGGTGAGGACGCCGGCGCCGAGGAACACCGAGCAGGCGAAGAAGGCGACGGTGGTGGAGCGAGCTGCCGGAGCAACCTCGGTCGCCCACGATTGCAGGCCGGAATGAAGCAGGGCGTTGGACAGCCCGACCAGAACTGATGCGATGATCACGGTGGGGATTGACAGGCGCAGACCGGCGATGAAGTAGGCGGCTGCCAGGATGAGCGCTCCTGCGATCATGATGGGCAGGCGTGGCAGCTGGAGCATGAGTGCTTTGTTGAGCTGGGACCCGGCGATCACGGCGATACCATAGCCTGCGGTAAGGCTGCCGGCGAGCTGCGGGGCGACGCCAAGCGTCTCGATGGCGGGTGCCAGATAGGTCAACGTGCCCAGCAGCAGCCCGCCCTCGACGAATCCGAGGGCGTAGAGGGCGAGGGGCCGAGGCGCGAGGGCGATGCGGAAGGAGGCAAGGAAGGGGAGAGGCTGGGTGTTTTCAGTTGTGGCACGATGCGAGTCGGCAGACTTCTGACGGTAGAGCACAAGGAAGAAGCCTGTCGCTGCTAGGCAGGTGAATGCGACGACGACGCGCCAGTTGGTGGCTGTGGCGATTGCGCCGGCAACCAGGGTGGCGACGGTCGTTCCCAGCGCGGATGAGGCCTGCAGGTCGGAGATCGCCTGCCCGCGTTGGGCTGTGGACGTGGTGTCGGCGATGAGCGTGAGGAGCAGTGGGTACAGGCTTCCGACGCACAGCCTCATCGCGGTTCGCGCCGCGACCATCATGGGCAGAGTCGGGGCAAGGATGGTCGCCAGACCGGTCAGCGTGGTTCCGGACAAGGCGACGAGCAGCGCGCGTCGGCGGCCCTGGCGCTCGCCCAGTATTCCCCAGATTGGCTGGCCTAAGCCGTAGGCGATTCCGTAGGCGGCGATCATGGTCGCGATCGCGGAGAGGGATGTGCCTTCCTGAACGCTCATGAGGACCAGCATGGGGGAGGCCGCGAATCGGTCGAAGAAGGACAGAAAAGCGATGCCGTAGAGCAGCCCGCGGCGGGCGGGCTTTGTATCGTCGTGCGGCTGCTGGCCGGAATGCGATTGCTGGGCATGTGAGTGTTGCTCAGGGTGTGAAGATTGCAAAGACTTCGATTTTCGAGGTATGGGTTTCAGTGTCATAGTGCCATCGTTGCCGCTCGGATTCTATGTGTCAAAGACCTAGAAGTATCCTCTGTTATGCTTTTGAGATATGGATATTCGTGTACTTGGATATTTTCTTGCGGTAGGCGAGGAACGATCGTTCAGCGCGGCTGCCGTGCGATGCCGGGTGGCCCAGCCCTCATTGAGCAGGCAGATTGCCGGATTGGAACGCGAACTGGGCGAACGCCTGTTTGTCCGCAGCCGGGATGGTGCCGCGTTAACGGAGGCGGGGGAGACGCTCGTCCCCTATGCGCGCGCGGCGCTTTCCGCGATTGAGCATGCCCATGACGCATTCGCCGAACGAACCGGATTGCTGACGGGAACCTTGCGCATCGGCGTCGTCAATGGCACCGCCAATACTCGAATTCCGGCCTGCGCGGCGGCGTTGCATCGCGCCCATCCCGGGGTGCGCATCACGATGGTCGACGGAACCAGCCGTACGCTGATCGAGTCCGTGCATGCTCGGGAGCTTGATCTGGCAGTCGCCGTAAGCGAAGTGGCGCCATTGCCAGGAGAGCTCGACAGCATCACCGTGATGATGGATGAGGTGGTGGCAGTGGCTGTTTCGGGCGGTTTCCCCCATGCGTCCGGGGTATCATGGCCGGACCTCGCGGGGCGCCCCATCATCAGCTACACGCACGAATCAGCATTGGCCGAACTCATCGATGCCGCACGCGCAGACCATCAGATCGACCTGATGTGCGTGACCAACGACCCGCTCCTGCACGTGGCGATGGCCCGGCAGGGCGCGGGAATCGCACTGACTGCGGCCTCCATGCTCCCTGCTACTGCTCCCGCCGCTTCCGATAAAGACGACCGACCTGACGGGTGCAGGGACCCTGACGAACTTGATGTCAGACACTTCAATCCGCCCCTAACCCTGCGCAAACGCCTGATATGGAGACGAGATGCCGACTCCAGCCCAGCGGTACGTGCCTTCCTCAATCAGGTGTCCAAGTCTGACGCCTGAGACACGGGCATAGAAACATCCAACTGCTCACATACTTGGCAGAATTCGGCCGCTTACCGCGAGTCAGCGGCATATTTCTGCTAGTAAGCCTTGTGGACGGGGGAAGCCGGGTTATAGGAACAAACGTGTTGGTTGTGTTTGGGGTTTGGCTTTGCGTCTGTAGGCGTGTCGGGGTGCTGTTTTTTCGCGGGGAGAATAGGGGGCCTGCCGGGTACTGCTGAGTTGGGTGAGAACT
>NZ_QLZA01000006.1 GCF_009371885.1 Bifidobacterium tibiigranuli
GTTCTCACCCAACTCAGCAGTACCCGGCAGGCCCCCTATTCTCCCCGCGAAAAAACAGCACCCCGACACGCCTACAGACGCAAAGCCAAACCCCAAACACAACCAACACGTTTGTTCCTATAACCCGAGCATGTACACCAAATGCATATCGGGATGCAATTCTAAAGAATTCCCAAGCACTGACCAGCAACACCATGATGTACGACACGCCGTACCTTGCCTTCGAGCGCACTCGAAGCTTTACGCTCGGCAGCATGAACGAACACGCACCAAACTCAACAATCTGGCTCATCACTGGCGCTTCATCCGGATTTGGACGCGCACTCACCGTAGCGGCACTGCGTCGCGGCGAGAAGGTCGCGGGAACAGCGCGGCATCTCGAACGTTTCGCCGATCTCGTCAACGAATATGGTGATCAATTCCTCCCGATCGAACATGACATCCGCGATCGAGACATGGCCGCATCCGTGGTTGACCAAACGATTAGGCAATTCGGCGGACTCGATGTGCTTGTTAACAATGCGGGCGTCGGCCAGGTCGGCACAGCGGAAGAGGTCACCGATGCGCAGCTGCTGGGCATGCTCGCGCAGCATATTCTTGGCCCCGCAGCGATGGTGCGCGCGGCATTGCCGACCATGCGAGCGAACAACCACGGGGCAATCGTTCAGATGAGCAGCCAGGGCGGGCGGCGCTCATTCCCGGCCGTCGGCAGCTACTCTGCCGGAAAGTTCGCACTCGAAGGCTGGTCCGAGGCGCTCGCTGGCGAGGTGGCGCCGTTCGGAATCAGAGTCCTTATCGTCGAGCCAAGCCGATTCCGGACAGGGTTCAACCGCTCGGACGTGCTGCAGCTCGCCGAGGAAAACGCAACGTATGACGCTGTCGTGGGCAACGTACGCGCCGATATGACAACATCCGACGGGCAGCAGGAAGGCGATCCCGCCCGCGCCGCCGAAATCATTCGCCGCGTCCTTACTGCCGATAATATGCCTTTGCGGCTGCCACTCGGCACGGAAGCGGCGCACAGCCTCGCAACGCTCTACGAAACGCAGCTGACGAACACGCGGGCAATCGCCGAGCTTTCCGCCTCGGCTGATTTTCCCGACGCGTCGCACGCCGGACGCGGGTTCTGACGGCGATTTGGCGGTCAATCTCCTGCTTGTACACTCATTGATATGCCGACTCACGAACTCATCACTAGACTGCTCGACGCCGCCGATGCAACTCCTGCAACGGATACTATCGAGGTGCTCCACGAGCTGCTTGACGATTCTACGATCGAAGCGATCAGTGCGCCTGTCCGCATTTCAGATGCGGCCGCGCTGACCGGCCTCTCTGCATACACGCTGCGCTACTACGAGTCGAAGGGACTTGTGCACCCTCGCCACAACATGGCTGGATATCGCGAGTATTCGGCGTTCGATCTGCGCAGGATCGTGTTCATCGCACGGATGCGGCTGTCCGGCATGACAATGGCGGATTTGCAGCGTTACATTGGCCTCGTCGAGCAGGGTGACACGACGATGCCACAACGCCGAGCGCTGATGATTGCCCAACGCGAACGAATCGAACGCCAGATGCGGGAGCTCTCATTGGCGCTCGAAACGACAAACTACAAGATTAAGACCTATACGCCGGAAATGACCTCGGACTAGACAAAGTAACGATAAGCGCGTCACAACACTTGAGCGCCACCGACTGTTGTTCAACCTAAGCGGAAGCATTTTGGCGTAAAACCATAGCTGGAACTCGCGTAAAATCGCAAATCAAACTGGCGTAAAATCATAAATAGCCACACTAGGCGTATAACTTCCCCTTTTCCCGCTCCGGCGCAGGTTCCCAACGCCTTCTTATCAGACAAGCCACACCGGCTATCGGGTGTCGGCGATACATATTGTCGCGATATGCATTGTATATTCGACAGCGCGTATGCATCGCAACGCATTCCATGAGATCGACATCTGCCGATACCGATATTTCGCAAACGAGGTAGCCATATTGAAGGCAGACACTGTGAAGGACGACACTGTACACGAGGAAACCCGCGTCTCCGCCAGAACCAAACTCTCTATCGGGGCGACGGCACTGCTCTCGTTCGTCGGCGTGCTGACCGAGACCTCGCTCAATGTCACCTTCCCGACCATGACCAAGGAGTTCGGGCTGCCCCTGTCGACGATTCAGCTGCTGACCTCCGGCTATCTGCTCATGGTGACACTGGTGATGAGCACCTCGTCATTCCTACTCAAGCGCTTCGACGCCCGGCTGCTGTTCCGGCTCGCGATCGCCACCAGCCTGGCGGGAACCGTGCTGTGCAGCATTCCGGCGGACTACTGGGTGCTGCTCGTAGGCCGACTGCTGCAAGCCGCGGCCACCGGAGTCTCGACACCGCTGATGATGCATGTGATTCTTTCGCTTATTCCCCAGCGCCGACGCGGAACCTACATGGGCATCGCAGGCATGGTAATCTCCCTCGCTCCCACCCTAGGGCCAACATATGGCGGACTGATCAACTATTACTGGTCATGGCATATCATCTTCGTGCTGACCGTGCCCTTGCTGCTGCTGTCCTACGTTCTGGGCGAACTCTATCTGCGTCTTTCGCCGCGCAGCAAAGCGGCGCAGCATTTCGATGCGCTCGGGCTCATATTGCTGACGTTTGCCTTGGTCTCTTTGACCCAGATATTCGACCGGCTCGGCGCCAGCGGCACCTTCAACGCCCCGGTGCTCATCGCCATCGCGGCAACCGTGGTCGCATTCGCTCTGCTGATATGGCACAGCATATCCAGCCACGCACCGCTGCTGAACGGCAGGCTGCTCAAAACGCCGACCGTGGGCCTGCGTGCCATCAATTTCTTCATCCTGCAATTCATCAATATCGGCAGCTCATTCCTCATCCCCGTATTCGCCGAGCTCTTTTTGGACGCGAACTCCATGCACGCCGGTCTGCTGCTGCTTCCCGGCTCGCTGCTGGGGGCGCTCATCACGCCGTTCGCCGGATCATTGTACGACCGGCATGGAGCCGTGCTGCCGCTGCTCGTCTCGAACATTTCGATGCTGATAGGCGTCGGCGCTTTCTGGTGGCTCACCGGCAACCTGACCCTGCCACTGATCACCGGACTCTATCTATTCCTGAAGCTGGGATTCAACCTCGGTTACAGCAACACGATGAGCGATGGGAGCAAATATGTCACCGCTGAGCAGCAGACCGATTTCAACTCGATGTTCAACACCTTCCAGCAGTACGCCGGATCCCTGGGCACCAGTGTCCTGGCCTGCTCGCTGGCCATCAGCCAGATCGCGCTGCCTGGCGACCCCAAGCACACGGCAGTCGAAGGCACCAGCCACGGCTTCATGCTGCTTATCGCCTTGGCATTTGTGGCGCTGCTCGCAACACTCGTCTCGGTCGCATTACGCCACAAGCCGCCGATTCGCCTCACGCCTGTCAAGGTGTGAGTGTCGGCTGCGCATGAGTTGCGGGGATCGCGAGGACGCCATAGACCCGAAAATGCCATGCGACACGGGGACGGCGGAAGCTGCTACGCGAGCTGAATCTCGCCGACGATGGTGGCCGGCCCAGTAAGCGTGACGGTGTTGTCATCACGCACGATGACGCGCAAACGGCCGCCGCGCACGGCTATCGTCCACTGGTGAATGCCGGTGAGGGCCTGCAGAATCACGCCCGAGGCGCACAGACCGGTGCCGCAGGACAAGGTCTCGCCCACACCGCGCTCGTTGACGCGCATGAATGCCGAACCTTGATCCTGCTGCGAGTCCAACGCGCGAATCGCAAGAAACTCAACGTTCTGGTCGCTTTCGATCGCCGGATTGACCATCGGCTTAGTCACCAGATCGAGCATCTCCACATCCGGCAGGCTTGCGGCAGCCAGTTCGCTGTTCAAGGCGGCGAATTCCGGCCCCTCAAGCTCCTCGCCAGCGCTAGCCGTGACGCCGAGAACCGCGACAATATGCGGATTGCCCATGTCCACGAAGGTGCCGTTGGCCTGACCTGGCGTTCCCGGAATCGTCACGCGGTATTCTCCAATGGCCCCGCGTGAAAAGGCGCCCATCTCCACTTGGAACACGTCCTGCCCCAGCTCAGGCACATCGCCCAGCGACGTCAGCGTTTTCACTCCGGCGCGGGTCGCAAGCGCGAATGGGCTTCCTGCGGCGGCAAGGCCGAGTTTCTGCGCGAATAGAGTGATTGCCCGGGTGCCGTTGCCGCACATCTCAGCAATGCTGCCGTCAGCGTTGCGATAGTCCATAAACCATTCGGCTCCGGCTGCCTTGCAGGCTTCAACCAGAGCGCTGTCCAGTCCGCGCATGTCTTCGGTGCGTGCGAGCCGCAGCAGGCCGTCGCCGCCGATGCCGAAATGACGGTCGCACAGCCAGCGCGTTTCCTTCTCGCTCGGCTCGTATGCACCGTCCGGGTCCCAGTACATGACGAAATCGTTGCCGGTGGCGTGGCCCTTGGTGACCTGCGTGGGAAGTGTCATACGCCATAGCCTACTCGCTGGCCCGCACTCCGCCCTCCCCTGCCCGGCTCTCCGGCAGCAGCACATGAGCAGGGGCGATAGCGTCTGATTAATCTGATTAAATGGGAATGACTGCTTTGGGTGGGAAGAATCGAAAGAAAGGGCGTTCCATTGAGTGACGACATCGAACAGCAGCCGACGTCCGAAGTCGTGCTGTACCAAGCCAAGGGCAGAAACGTGCCAGTACAGGTCACGTATGCAGATGAGACGTTTTGGCTTTCGCAAAGAGGAATTGCCGACCTTTTTCCGTAACTCCACAGACAATAACGCGTCATCTTCAGAATATCTATGACGAAGATGAGCTTACGCCGGAGGCAACTTGTACATCTTTTGAACAAGTTCGCAACGAAGGCAGCAGAACGGTTCGCCGCGAAATCGCGTTCTACAATCTCGATGCGATCATAGTCGTGGGATACCGGGTCAGCAGCAAGCAGGCCACACTGTTCCGTCAGTGGGCCACCAGTACGCTCAAAGAGTACATCATCAAAGGCTTCGTGCTCAATGATGACATGCTCAAGAACGGTCGTGCGTTCGGTCAGGACTATTTCGATGAATTGCTCGGCCGGATACGGGATATCCGCGCTTCTGAGCGCCGTTTCTACCAGAAAATCACCGACCTTTTCCAGGATGTCAGCGTCGATTACGACAAGAACAGCCAGACCGCTAGGGATTTCTTCGCCAACATCCAGAACAGGTTCCATTATGCGTCAAGCGGACGCACTGCGGCCGAGATCATCAGCCAACGAGCCGACGCCGAAAAACCGCATATGGGATTGACCAGTTGGAAAGGCTCTCCCGAGGGCCGAATCCACTCATCTAATGTAACCGTAGCGAAGAACTATCTGAGCCGAGGGGAAATTGACCACCTCAACCAGTTGGTTTCGGGATTTCTCGACGCGGCTGAGTTGCGTGTCAGGAATCACCAAATCACGACTATGGCCGACTGCGTGGCATTGTGCAATCAGTACACCTTTACCGGAGGGGCAGTTCTCAATAATCGCGGGCATGCGAGCAAGGCGCAGGCTGATAAGAAGGCCCGGGCTGAATTCGCGAAGTTCGAACGGACGCAGCTCTCCGACTTTGATCGGCAGGTCAGAGGCATCACCCATGGTGTCGATTCATCAATGGGCATGAGCGGGAGGCGTTAGTCGCACTGCGCACTACGCGCGCGGCATTGTGCGTAGTGCACACGAATCGAACACGGCGAGGCAGGTGCTCAATTGGCGAATCGCTGCAATGGCGCGGCTTCGGCACGAATCATGCGATGTGCGCATGTTCGATTCGTGCGCACTATGGAAATCGTCTGGCGCGTAGTGCGCACGCCGCCAAGCATGCGAGTATGGTATTGCCCGTATGTCTAGGCAGGTTGGCGGCAAGTCTTCAGGAGGTTCGGTCCATGGTTTCGCGTGCAGCAATCGGCGTGTTCGATTCGGGGCTCGGCGGTCTCTCCGTCGTGCGGCAGCTGCGGCACGACCTGCCGAATGAGCGCGTGCTGTATTTCGGCGACTCAGCCAACGCCCCCTATGGCCGCAAAACCCCGGAGCAGGTGCGCGAGCTGTCCTTCGGCATTGTCGAACGTTTCGTGAGGCAAGGAGTCAAAGCGGTCGTCATCGCCTGCAACACTGCGACTTCCGCTGCCGTGGATGCGCTGCGCGAGGCGTATGACATTCCCATCATCGGCATGGAGCCGGCGCTCAAGCCGGCCTGCGACCGCGGACATGGAACAGCACAGCGCATCATTGTCGCCGCCACTCCCCTGACGCTGCACGAACCGAAATTCAAACGCCTTATGACCCGATTCTCGGATCAGCACACCATTTTTTCGCAGCCCTGCCCCGACCTTGTCGAGATCCTCGAACATGGTCAGCTCGAAGACCGCGACCGCGTCATGCGCACCTTGCATGGCTATCTCGATCAGTATGACCTTGATGCCATCGATTCCGTAGTGCTAGGCTGCACGCACTTCCCCTTCTTCCGCAGCTATTTCCGCGAGCTGCTGCCCGAAACGACGGCAATCATCGACGGCAATGCCGGAACGGTCCGGCACTTGCAGGTCGTGCTCGAATCCCTCGGCAAGCTCGCCCCAGAGGACGCGACGGGCAGTGCCGAGCTGCATAACTCGGACCCCAGCGAGCGCGTCGCCGCATTGGAACGCAGTCTGCTCGAACGATAAAGGGCATATAGCTGTCAGCGTACGTTTTATGACATGATTGCGGAGCCTGTATCGGAAAACGTACGATAACTGCAGCTCAGCGTACGTTTTCCGATACGGACCTGTGCCAGAATTTCAGCGCATAGGAGGCTGTCCGTCTTCATTCCTGCCCAATGTCCCGACACGACGGGTAAGCTCGGGCGCATTAGTAGGAAAGAGGCGCATTATGACTGCAAGCGCACTGATTGACGTCGGCGGAGGATTCCGTTCCATATTTGGAGCCGGAATCATGGATCGATGTCAAGAGCTGGGCATCGATTTCAACCATTGCTACGGGGTGTCGGCAGGGGCGGCGAATATGACCTCGTTCATCGCCCGGCAGCACGGCCGCAACCACCGCTTCTACACCGAGTACGCCTTCCGCAAGGAATACGCGAGCGCCACGAACTTCATCAAGGACCGCAATTTCGTGCACCTCGATTACGTGTACGGCGATCTGTCGAATCACGACGGTGAATTCCCTGTCGATTACGCCGCATTCGAGGCCAATCCGACCGAATTTACCGTAGTGGCTTGCAATGCCTTGGATGGCTCCACCAAGTACTTCGACAAGTCCGATATCGGCTTCGACCAGATGGATCCGGTCAAGGCCTCGAGCGCCGTTCCAGTTGCCTGCAAACCGTACGTCATCGACGATGTGCCATATTACGACGGCGGTATTGCCGACCCGGTGCCGGTGCAAAAGGCGCTTGACGACGGCAATGAGCGCGTAGTGCTCATCCTCACCCGGCTCAAGGACGTGCTGCGTGAGCAGCGCAAGGACATCGCGCCCGCGCGCATCCTCAAACGCACTTACCCCGCCGCGGCCGAGCACTTGCTCAACCGCTACCAGACCTACAACGACGAGGTAGCCTTCGCCAAGGAATGCGAACAGGACGGCCGCGTGCTCATCCTCGCGCCCGAAAGCCTCTACGGCCTCTCCACCCTCACCAAGACCTACGAAGGCTTGGAGCGCATGTACCGCGCCGGCTACGCACAGGCCGAGCAGATCGCCGATTTCCTCGCGTCGTGAAAGTGGTTGGCGTGACGCCGCGCTAACCGAGGCTTAATAGAGCGAAAGGGGCGCTGCCCCCAAGCTCAGTGGCCCTTTCGCTCCATTATCTGCGGTCTATAACCTAAAACCTACTACTTCGCCTGCGTCTCGTTGGCCGTGAGCATGGCGCTGGTGACCTGGTCGTACATGTTCTGGTAGCCGGCCGGTGTGGAGGCGGGCAGCACGACGGTTTTCGCGTTGTTCGACTCGCTTAGTGTGCGCAGCACGTCGAGGTACTGGTTGAAGAGCACCACGTTGTTCACGTCGGAGATGTTCATGCCGACGGCCTGCAGGCTCTTGATCTGGTCGACGATGCCGTTGGCGATCTCGCGGCGGTAATTGGCCTGGCCCTCGCCCTGCAGCCGGGTCTTCTCGGCCTCGGCGGCAGCCTGCGTCTCGATCTGGATGCGCTGCGCGTCGGCGCGATTGCGCGTGGCCTCCTTCTCGCGCTGGGCGGCGTTGATCGAATCCATAGCGGCCTTCACTGCATTGCTCGGGTCGATGGCGGTAATCAGCGTCTTCACCACAGTGAAGCCGTAGCGCACCATCTCGGAGCCTACGGTCTTCTGCACGTCAGCAGCGATATCGTCCTTGCGGGCGAAGGCATCGTCAAGCGTCAACGCCGGAATGGCGGAACGCAGCGCATCCTCCATGTAGGAGCGTAGCTGGCCCGAGGGGTCGCGCAGCTCGTAGTAGGCCGTCGCCACGTTCTCGGGGTTCACGCGGAACTGCGTGGACGCCACGACCGTGACGAAGACGTTGTCGAGCGTCTTGGTCTCCAGCTTCACATTGAGCTGGTTGACGCGCATATTCGTCTTCATGACGATGCGGTCCACCAGCGGAATCTTGACATGGATGCCGGCGAACTGCACCTTGTGCAGCTTGCCGAATCGCTCGATGATATACGCCTGCTGCTGCGGCACGACATACAGCGCCGATACCAGCAACGCGACAACAAGCACCAGAACGACAACGAAGAACACAACGGACCCGATCATGATGACCCCCTTTGGGCTATGTCGCAGAACGGCCATCGTCCGGCGGCTTCATTCCATCGTATCAGTCGAGTGGCATGTTATAGCTGATCAGCTTTTTGATTCGTTGGGAATCGATATCGGTACAGCGGTGAACCTTTTCCTTGCGCAATCAGTGAGTGAAGGCGGCCTGCCATTCCGTCCGACGACAGTGACTCCATTCGAGCAATCGGTGCTGGATGCCGCTGCGGAGACTCCAATGCATGTCAACAATATGGATGAAATGAAGGAGAAATAATCCGCAACTCCTAGGCTGGCCTACTCATCTGCGTTTCTGCGCGATATACGCTTCCTCTTCTCACCCAATCACAAAGCCCAGCAGGGTCGCGGCCAAGCTGAGTATGAGCATGCCACCGGTGTGCTGCAGCGCGCGCAGGGGCTCATGCGCCTTGATGAGGCGCACGCCTTCGACGCTTGCGGTGCTGAAGGTCGAGTAGCCGCCCAAGAATCCAGAGCCGAGCAGCAGACGCACGGTGTCGGAACCGATATGCGAGGTCACCCAGCCAGTGAGAATGCCCATGAGCAGGCAGGCGGTGATGTTGACGACGATGGTGCCCAAGGGGATGGTCAGGCGGTTGCGCTTGTTGACCCACGTATCGACGAGAAAACGGCTGGCAGCGCCAAGGCCACCAAGCAATGCAGCAAGAACGAGCATCATGACTGGTCTCCTTTCTGCGAGTCCGTACGGGCAGTTGCATTAGCTTCGCCAGCCTCAGCAGTCCCGTCAACTTCGACGATTGGCTGTGCTCCGAAGTCAGCAGAACCAGCGGAATTCGTTGGCGCAGCAAGGCCTGTATCATCTGTATTCCCTGCTGCAGCCGTTACACGACGATGTCCGAGCCATTCTCCCGCGCTGATTCCCAAACCGGCGCACACCAAGCCCACCACCACGCTGATGGCTAGATATACCAACGCCAATGCGACAGCGTGGCCGGTTATGCGGGTATCGGTTTCCAGAATGAACGTGCTGTAAGTGGTGTATCCGCCGATGGTGCCAGTACCTAAGCCGAGTCGCCAGATTCGCCTTGCGCCGACGTCCTCGCCCGTAGTGGCCAGATATTCCAACAGACAGCCAAGAATGAACGACCCGGTCAGATTGATGAGTAAAGTCATCCACGGCCACGACGCGTCCGGGGCCTGCAATTTGCTCAATGAGATGCGGATGAGTGAGCCGACGCTGCCGCCTGCGAAAACAGCGGCGACGGATTGCAGCAGTACTCTAGTGCGCGAGTTCACTCGTCCCCCTCGCCTTGCTGTTTGCCGTCGTTGCCGGTTTGCGCGAAGATTCCCGCAACGGCACCATCAGCATCAGCGCCAGCGTCAGCGCCAGCGCCACCAGCACTAGCAGCATCGTCATACTTCCCCAGAGGTATCACTACGACCGGGACGCTCTGGCCGTGTTCAAGACGCACCGAAATCGAGCCGCGCAGCCACTCTTCGACTGCGGCGACGGGGCCGTGCTCGCGCGTCCCTACGATAATCGCCTTGGCATCTGCACGCTTCGCCTCATCCGACAGCCGACGCATGGGGTCGCCACCGAGACGTCTGAAGGTCACAGGGAATCCGGAGTTCCGCGCCATGCGGTCAATGCGCTGCCCCAGCTCAAAAGCCTGCACGCGCTGCTCCTCGTCCAAGCTGTCAGGGTCGAGCGGTTCCCAATGCCCATCGACCTGTATCAAGGTAGGATCGACGTAGACGGCGATCAGCCTATCGAACAGGCCGGTCTTGGCCCAGCGCAATGCCGTCTGCATAACCAAATCGGGCTGGTCGGGCGCGATGCCGACAATCGCCACGCGCTGAGATGTCGCGCCACGAAGAGCACCAGCACCAATCCCCCGCTCCCCTTGCGGCTGCTCCTGTTGCGTCGCCGCACCAGACGGCCTACGAGCAGCCGAATTCCGAGAACTACCAATAGCTTCCGCCATGCCAAAGCTCCTTTCAGCAATATGCCTAACGGCATGGCACAACGTCACGCCGTTACACGACAGATTGAGTAGGAACCATCAGCATGGCGTTAGTGAACATTGCGTTCATAACCAACCGTGCGGTTCGGACATACGTCCAGGCGGGGCCCATCACCGTTCTGCCCGACAGCCTACCACTTCTACGCCCATATTGCATTCGGGTGCATACGATTCAGGCAGATGCACGCCGACAAACCCCGAGCCACACCCCACCAGTATGCTCAGTACGCGCCGGCAATCGCTTGGTCGAGGTCGGCGATGAGATCGGCGGGATTCTCAAGGCCGATGGAGAGGCGCAGCAGGTTGTCGTTCACGCCGGCCGCCAGGCGGTAGCGCTCCGGGACTTCGCGGTGCGTAATGCGGGCCGGGTTGACGATCAGCGAGCGCGAATCGCCGATGTTGGGCACATAGGAGAACAGTTTGACGCCGTCGACGATGCGGTTCACATGCGATTCGTCGCCCTCGACCTCGAAGGAGAGCACGGTTCCCACGCCCTGCGGCAGGTATTGCGCGACTAGTTCGTGCTGCGGGTCGTCGTCCAAGCCAGAGTAGTTGACGCGAACGATATGGTCTACGCCGCGCAGATGCTGGGCGATGAGCTTCGCCGTGGCGACTTCCTGACGCACACGCTGCGGCAAGGTCTCCAAGCCGACCATCTGCAGATAGGCGTTGAAGGGCGAAAGCACCGCGCCGAAGGTACGCACGTATTTGGTTCGGATGCGCCTGATGAAGGCCGCATTGCCGAAGGCTTCGGCGAAGCTATGCCATACGCCGTTGCGTTCGTCGCTGATCACCAGCTCCTTGCGGGTGAGATGCGGGAAGCGGCCATTAGTCCAATCGAAGTTGCCCGCGTCCACGATGACGCCGCCCAGCGCATTGCCATGCCCGGAGATGCCTTTCGTGGTGGAATGCACGACGATGTCGGCGCCGAATTCGATGGGGCGCAGCAGGTAGGGCGTCGGCACGGTGTTGTCGACAATCAGCGCAATGCCATGCCGGTGCGCCAAATCGGCCAGCGGCTTCAAGTCAGTGATTTCAGTCGATGGGTTGGCAACGGTTTCGGCGAAGATAGCCCGCGTATCCGGCCCGATCTTCGATTCGACTTCGGCCAAATCGTTGATATCGTCCACGAAATCAGTATGCACGCCGAACTGCGGGAAGAAACTGTCCATTGCATCCACCGAAGCGCCATACAAGTCGGTAGGCGAAATGATGCGCCCGCCGCCTTCGGCCGCGCACAGCAGCGCGAAGGAGACCGCGGCCATGCCGGAGCCGACGGTGACCGCGCCGATGCCGCCTTCCAGCTGCGCGATGCGCTGCTCCAACGCATCAACGGTGGGATTGGCGACGCGCGAATAGGAGAAGCCGCTCACTTCGCCGGAGGCGAGCGCGTCCGCGTGCTTAGCAGAGCGCAAGGCATAGGCAACGCTCGGGTAAATCGGCGCGCTGGCCGAATCGTGGTTGGCGGAAGGGTCGTACCCGCTGTGGATGCTGCGCGTCGCAAACCCGAATTCGCTGCCCGGAGCATCCGCTCCCGCCTGAGCATCCTCTCGAACGTCCTCGCGGCATCCGTCCTCCGGCGTCCTGTTCTGCGACATAATATCCACTCCTACTTCCTCAATCTTCGCGACGCTTAGCAACTGGCGACTAGGCAACCAGCATCTGAAGCCTCGCACTACAGCAGCACGCTACACAGCTACATGGGCATGCAGCACGTTCGCACCATAATGCCCGCACATTGCATCCATATGACTTCATAACATACGCATCCCTACGAAACTAACGCGACCGAACACCTAAGCCACGCGGATTCTTATAGCAAAAATTTATATGCGGTTCATAAATCCACAAAAAAAGCGTGTCTCGCAGTCGTTCTAACTTCTATCTATATGTCCACAGAAGCGTTGCGCAGCCTAGCCTTCTATCATTAGCGGGCTAGTCCCGGCTCAACTCCCGGTCATAGCGGAGAAATGCCTGCACCGCCTCCATGAGCATCCTGCCAACTGTGCAGAACGCTCGGACCACTATCTGTGCATATATGCAAATCGCCAATTAGTCCGGCCGCGTGAGGCACAGCATAAATAAAGAGGAGCCGGGTATCCTCCTCTACGCAGAAAGACACCACAAGGTAACAGCTACGAATTCCATTCTACGAAAGACTGCGGGTGCAGCGACAGAGTCGGCGATCTCACAATCTCCTACAGCTATCAGCAGTTCGATACTATTATCATCTTCATCACAGTGGTCATACAGGTCATCATCGTGGAGGCCGTGCAATCCTTAGGCAACCGGTATGCGCGACGTTCGCGTCATACCGCTACAGAGCAGGGCTAATCATCGCTACCCCGCCACCTGCCCCTTAGCTCCTGTAGCTGTTCACACATTTCGATACGAGGACCGGGTTCGTGCGGTCAGCAGCGCATGACATTGCAACGCCAAGATAATTTAGACATTGAATTTTTCAGAAACCTCTACGCGAGGACGCAGATCGACGTTGCTAATATGCACATCATCACTGGCTTCTATGATGAACCGTATCGCACCGGCGACCGTAGCCGGATCGATATAATCCGCTGGGGTGAAATCGACGTCCATTTCGGCGTTAATGGTACGCAGCATGCCAGTATTGATTTGCCCCGGGTATATCGTGCTCACGCGCACTCCATTTGATGCCTCCTCCATTCGCAGCGTGTCGGCATATCCACGTAGCGCGTGCTTGGACGCTGCGTATACCGAGTGCAGCGGCACACCGCGTTCGCCAGCCCCGGAATTCAGGAATACCACCGTGCCTTTGGATATGCGTAGGTTTTCGATGAGTGAGTCTACGACCATTGCCGGCCCGATGACGTTAGTGCCCATCATCAGCGTCCACATGTTCTTCGGCGAATCCGTCGCAGGGGCGGTGTGCGAAACGGCCGCAGCCTGCACCAAGGCGTCCAAAGGAGCTTCTCCCACCACCTGCTGCAATCCGAAGATCGATTCTTCGTCGCGCACATCCAGTCGAACAGCCGCTACTCCCAAAGCCTCAAGCCGAGTAAGGTCTTCGTCTTTGCGCGCAGTAGCAATCACCTCCCAATCATCCTTGAGCAATTGCGCAGTAGCATAGCCCACGCCACCGCCAGCACCGGTAATCACCACTCGTTTTCTGTCATCCATGGCTTCTCCTTAATACGAACCTCATAAGATTTCACTGCGCTTTGCCCAGATAGGCCTCCTGCACGCCGCTATCAGCGGCAAGATGTCTTGCTGAACCTTCGAGCACGATTTTCCCGTTGAGTAGAACGAATCCGTAATCCGCTATGCTCAGTGCGAGATCCGCCTGCTGCTCGATGAGCAGAATGGAAATGCCAAGTTCGTCGCGCAATGATTTGACCGCTGCCAGTACCTCATCCACCAGTTTTGGAGACAGACCCATGGTCGGCTCATCCATGCAGATCAGCTTTGGCTTGCTCATCAAGGCACGGCCGAAGGCAAGCATTTGCTGTTCGCCGCCGGAGAGGGTGCCGGCCATTTGATTACGCCGCTCTTTGAGCCGCGGAAAACGGACAAAAACGTCATCCACATCGGACACAATATCCTTGCCTCGCTTGCGAATATACGCTCCGGAAAGCAGATTTTCAGTCACCGTCATTTCCGGGAATATCCGCCGAGCCTCGGGCACGGACGCTATACCGCTCCGGACGCGGTTCTCCGTGCTGACTCCCCGCAAATCCTTGCCTTCATAGATAACCTTGCCATCCTTTGGGCTGAGCAGTCCCAGAATGGTGCGCATCGTGGTGGACTTCCCCACGGCATTGCCGCCGAGCAAGGAAACGATCTGTCCTTCGCGCACATTGAGCGACACATCGTAAAGCGCTTGCACCGGACCGTAGTACACATCGGTATGCTGCATATCAAGAATGTACGGGGCATCAGCCGAGATCGGCATTCTATGAGGGATGGGCTCAGCATCTGCCTCGTTCACCGCAGCAATTCCCTCATCCGTCTGGGGCTGCCCTCGCTTATCTCCGCCAAGATAGGCATTGATCACTTTCGGATCATTACGTACCTTCGAAGGAACACCTTCGGAAATAATGGCGCCGTTGTCCATGACGATGATCCAGTCGGACAGAGCCATGACGAAATCCATCTTATGCTCGACAAGCAGCATGGTGTTGCCTTCGCTTTTCAGCTTGAGCAGCAGCTGCATGACTTCCTCGGTCTCGTTCTGGTTCATGCCCGCTGTGGGTTCGTCCAGACACAGCAGATGCGGAGAAGCGATCATCGACCGGCCGATCTCGGTGCGACGTTTGTTCGCGTAGGAAAGCGAGTAGGTCAAGTGATCAACCATATCGACCAAGTGATCGCCAAAGGATTGCACCTGATTGCTCACCTGCCGTGTGACTGCATTCATCTCCTTGCGGGTCTTAGGCCCCGGCATAAGGTTGAGTCCAAGCTCACCAACCAGCGACGGCCACTTTGCGAAAGGGTAGTCCTGCAATTGCTTGAACGGTCGACCCGACTCCATCTTTTTATGCAGGCCCATTTCCAAATTGTCATTTACGCTCATGGTGCCGAAGACTCGGCCGTTCTGGAATGTACGAGCGACGCCTGCATCAGAGATCTCGCGCTGCTTCATGCGTTCGAGATGTTTGCCTTCGAAGACAATCTCGCCGGAATCCGGATTGAACAGGCCTGAGATCATGTTGATGGTTGTGGATTTTCCCGAACCATTAGGCCCAATGATGGATACGACTTCGCCCTGATGAATAGTGAACGACGTATTGTTCACCGCATGCACGCCGGAAAAAGACTTGTCGAGTTTTTTTATATCCAACACCACTGGGGAATCCGCTCCGTGCTCGTGCTCATCATGCGGTTCATCATGTCGCTGCGCATAATCAGCGACGATTTGAGTTTCGGCAGTCATGTCTTTTACTCCTTCTTGGCGAACAGGCCCTGCGGACGGAACAGAATAATAAGGATCAGCAAAACGCCATAGACGATGATGCGACCGGACGACATGAAGCGCAGCAGTTCCGGCGATCCCACAAGGACAATGGCGCCGATAATGGTGCCGATCGGCGAATTAAGACCGCCGAGCACCGCGATAGTAAGTACCAACGAGGACATCGCGAACGGGAACATCGAGGGATCGATGTAAGTATATTGATGCGCCATAAGAGCCCCGGCGATCCCTGCGAAGAATGATGCTATGGCATACGCCAGAGCCTTGTAGGCGGAGGTGCGGATGCCGATGGATTCGGCGGCCACGGGATCATTGCCAATAGATTCGATGACCTTGCCCAGATGCGAGCTTCGGATGCGCATGATAATCGCCAGCTCGATGAGCAGAAATGCCAGAACCATGATGTACTGGAACTGGGGCGTGAACAGAGTGAATCCGAAAATCTTGGGAAAAGGGATGCCGGTGATGCCGAGTGAGCCTTTGGTAATCGGCTCCGCAATGCGAATCAAAGCCACGGTCACCGCACCTACGCCGATTGTGCCGATGGCTATGTAGTGGCCCGAGAGCTTCCAAATCGGGAAGGTTATGATGCCCGATAAAACAGCTGCAACAAGTCCACCACATACGACGCCGATGAGGAACGGCACATTGAACCGCCCCACTAGAATCGCCGAAGTGTAGGCACCAAGTGCTATGGGACCCGCCTGTCCCAAGGCGACCTGCCCTGCAGAGCCCGAGACCAAGGTCAGTCCCATTGCCGCAATCGCATAGATCATAATTTGGATGCCGACCGAGGAGAAATAGTCCGAAGCGAGGAACGGGGACACGGCAGCGGCAATGATCAGTATCGGCGCAAGCCACTTCGGTATGCGATATGCTTTGGCGCCTCCTGAGAAGGAGCCGGCCATCGGCTCATGCATCACCTGTTTGCCTCCGAACAGGCCGTTGGGTCGTATGATGAGAATGATAAGCAGCGCACCATAAGTTATCAGATCATGCGCACCGTCGCCGAAGATATACACTCCCACAGATTCGATGATACCCAAAGTGAAACCGCCTGCAACAGCTCCGGGCATGGATCCAAGACCGCCTATAGTGGCCGCTATGAACGCCGTCATACCAACGGAGGAGCCGGTGTTCGGGCTGACATTCGAATTGAACATGCCGACGAACACTCCAGCTATGCCGGCTAACGAGGACGCAATAACAAAGGACAGATTCTGGATGCGCTTGACGGGAATGCCCATCTGACGGGCCGCTTCGGTGTCCTGCGAAGTAGCCCGGATAGCCTGGCCCATCTTCCCATGCTTGAGGAAAAACCAGATGCCCGCCATGATGATGACCGTCAGGATCAGCATGACAATGTCCGATGTGCCGAAGCGCACCCCGAGCATTTCTATGTTGTGCGAAGGAAGCAGAGCGGGGAATGTGCGCGTTGGGGTATCGAACATCATCTGCGAAATATTATCGAGAATCATGCCCACACCGATAGTGGCCAGCAACGCCGCGACGGCAGGGCGTCCCGTCAGCGGCGACACCACCAGCGTATTGAGCAGCAATCCGATAACGCCCGTGATGACCATCACCAGCAGCAGCGTCGGAATCAGCGGCAGATCCAAGACAGACCCGAGCCACCATCCGCTCATCATGCCTATGCCGAAGACCGAAGCATGGGCGAAATTGGCTACATTGCTTACGCCGAAAATCAACGACATACCCAGTGCGACGATGGCGTACGCATTGCCATGCATGAAACCGGTTATCAATGTATCTATCATTGTTGCTGACCTTTCTGCATTCCTGTCGTCCAGCTCCGTGTCCCGGCTGCCCGAGAGCAGCCGGGACACGCTTCGCGGGAAGACAGGTCATGCGGATTAATTCATGACCTGGAACTTACCGTCTTTGAGCTGCAGCTTAAGGAAACTGGTGCTGGACATTCGCCGCGTCTTCTGATCAAAAGAGAATGTAGTCTTGTTGCCCACATAGCACGGGAAATCGGTGACGGTCTGCAACGCCTTCTGCACACCAGCACGAGTCGGACTGGTCTTGTTCATGCCATACGCAAGATCGATGATTGCGGCGTATGAGGTTTG
Source organism: Bifidobacterium tibiigranuli (assembly GCF_009371885.1). Classification (GTDB taxonomy): domain Bacteria; phylum Actinomycetota; class Actinomycetes; order Actinomycetales; family Bifidobacteriaceae; genus Bifidobacterium; species Bifidobacterium tibiigranuli. Next base: position 17,814 of record NZ_QLZA01000006.1, read on the forward strand.
GTTGAACTCGCCCGGATCAATCTTGTACTTGGCACGGAAGTCCTTGACGAACTTCTGCGCATTGGGATTGGTGGTATCGGTAGTGAATGGCGCCATGAGAATCGTACCTTCGCCGTTCTTGCCTGACGTGGTGATGTATTCGTTGGTAATTTGCCCTCCATAGAACGGGCCGGTATAACCGAGCTTGTCTCGCAGGGTGTTAATCACCAAGGCACCGTCCGGGCCATATCCCACATGGACGATGGCGTCTGGATGGGCATCGCGGGCTGGAATCAGGATGGGTGACAAATCGGTCGAATCGGCAAGGAACGAGGATTCATATGCAATGTCGATTCCTTTGGCCAACGCCTCTTTCTTGAATGCGGCGTATGCGGCCTTGCCCCAGTCGTTCTCGATGTAGACCGCGGAGATCTTTTTGGCTTTCTCGGCGACTAAGTCAGCCACTTGGGCCTGAAAATCGTCTTGGCTGTACTGCGGTGTCCACACATGGTCGCCTGTAGACGTGAAATCAGCTGCAGAGTTGTTGAATCCGTAGTGCACCAGACCTGCTTGCTGGAAGGTGGGAGAAGCCGCCATGGATGCACCAGAGGAGTAATCGCCGACAACCGCTACCACCGAAGAATCCGATGCGATTTTCGGGGCGATTGCGGCGGTCTGCTTGGGATCGGACTGCGTGTCATAGTACTTGAGCTCGATGGATTTGCCCTTGACTCCACCCTTGCCATTCACCTGTTCGACGCCGAGATCAAGGCCTTGCTTGAACATCTTTCCATATTCCGCATACTGTCCGGTCTCCGGATACATTACAGCGATGGCGACCTTGCTGGAGGATGAGCTGGACGAGCTTCCTCCGAATGTCGAATTCTGGGCGCATGCCGTAGTCGCCAGCACTGCCAGCACTGCGAATGCGCCGGCTATTGTTTTCTTAACTTTCATGGTATTTTCCTCTCTGTCGTCTGCATGCCGCAGAACGAATCATTATGGCTATTTGGTGGTTTGTATGGATGGGTATGGGTATCCGTTGGCTCAGTGCCCTGCTGTACGAAGCAGTTCGAGCGCCTCGTCGGAAGCAGGAGTAGGAATCGTGCAGCTTGGCGCTAGCAGGAATGGCTTGCCTTCGCGTTCTTCCATGGTCCGATCAAGCTGCGTTCTGACCTCATCAAGATCACTGCTCGGAGCGAACTGAGTGAAGTTGACGCCGCCAATTGGGACGATGCCGAGATCTTCGTCGATGGGGGGATTCCCGCTCATGAACTGATCCCAGTGAATAGCATCTATTGGGTAATCCGAAAACCACTCGGGATGAGATTCCATACGGCATGTATGGAACACTGAGACCTTGTCCTTCACTGCGGCAAGCACCTGCATATCGTATGGGCGGGAGAACTCGTCGAATTGCTCCTTGCTGAAGTAGCCGTTACTGGCTGTTCCGGTGACGGCGAAAAAGATGCCGTCGAGCCCAGCTCCTCCTTCCTCATAGGGAGCGACGAGCGCCTGAACGTATTCGATGCAGCTATCGGTGATACTCTGCAAAGCCTGCTTGGCAGCTTGAGGCTGGTCGAATATCAGCTCCTTGATGCCGAAGTCCGTAGTGGAGCCATAGATCGCATCGCCCTTGTACAGGGACATGCCGGCGCATTGCAGCAGGATGGACAAGGGTGAAAACATCGTCATTACCACGACACGGTCCTCGAAGTGCTTTCGTATCAACATCGCGCCTTTGACATGTTCCATGAATACCGGCGAATCGGCGAGCGCGATCCTGTCGATCTTGCTGACTTCAGCAGGTTCAGTGATGGCAGCTGAGAGCTGTTTTTGAATCGGATCGCTCGGACCGTATTCGTTCGGGTCATATGTCGACCCCCACACTTCGGAATAGTAGGTGGCGCGTGGATTGATCTTCACCCAATCCCAATCCCATTTCTCCACAAAATCGATGGAATGCTGGGCGAAATCCTCAGGGTCGTTCTCATGGCAGTTGAAATGCTGCCAGGCTGCGGTAAGGAATGGAACAGTGGTCTCCTTACCGTTGACGAGGTCCATAAATTCGGTCCTACGATTGGTCATTGCGTTCTCCTTAGTGGGTGATGCTGTCAAAACTTAAATGGTGAAGATATCGAAAGAAATAACACCGAGTTACAGAATCTATAGCAGCGCATCTGCGTGCAGCGCGTTGTACATGCGATCAAGGCATTCGACAAGCAGAGGATGCGGCATGGCAAAGTTCATGCGAACACAGCCTTTGCCGATCTCACCGCATTCGACGCCGTCAGTCAGGGCGACTCCGGCATGTTCGAGGAAGTACTCAGTTGGATGCTCGATGCCCAGAGGCGTGAAATCCAGCCATGCGATATACGTGCCTTGAGGAGGAACATAGCCGACCTTGCTGAACCGACCGTGCATCTGATCGTCAAGCAGTTCGAAATTGCTCCTGACATATTTCAGCGCCTCGAGGAACCACGGCTCGGCTCTGGTGTAGGCCGCGGTGGTGGCGATTGCGCCGATGGTGGCGGTCTGATGCTCGCTCCACTGTGCTCGCTCCATCCACAATACGAGATCCTTGGGATTGGTCAGCAGCACTTGCGCGCATTTGGTGCCAGGAATATTGAATGATTTCGAGGCGGAAGTCGCAGTGATGGCCTGTATTGCTGTGGTCTCATTGATCGAGGCAAACGGCACATGGGTATATCCGTCGAAAACGAACGGCGCATGGATCTCATCGGAGAAGATGCGCACACCGTACTGGGAAGCCAGCGCGGAGAGCCTGAGCTCCTCGTCGAGGGTGAGCACCTTGCCGATGGGATTATGCGGATTGCACAGCACAAACGCGCGGCAGCCGTTCTTGAAGGCGTCCTCGATGGCGTCGAAATCAAAGAGCCATTCCTCGCCCTCCTGAAGCATGTCAATCTCGATGACCTTTATCCCGTAGAGCGGCGGCACACTGAGAAACGGCATATACGCCGGAGTCGGCACGATAACGGCATTGCCCGACTTGACGATTTCTCGCAGGAAAATCTCATAGGCTTCAAGCACATCAGGAACCGGACGAATGCAATCCGGACTCACATCCCAGTCATAATGCTGTTGCTGCCAATCAGCACAGGCCTCAGCCACTCGGCGCTTCCAAGGATCAGGAATATACCCGAGTGCGCATTCTTCGGTCGCGTTCTCAATCGCCTCCTGAATACACGGCGCCAGCCCATAATCCATCTCAGCGATGAACGCTCCGATACAGCCAGGATAACGGGTCCATTTGTCACTGCCGCGCTTGGCGAGATCGTCAGCCGTCTCATGATCGATGCTGTCCGGATTGAATCCGGTAATCGTGAATGTTGATGTTTCCATGACCCCATTGTGCATGAATCAACACGGCCTCCGACTGCTTTTCTTCCCCCGAACAGTTAGAGCCATCGTACTGATTGTTATAACCGGTCACACACAGGAAACATGAAACACGACAGAAACGTTATAACTGTCCTATGCCGAATTCTATGCAAGATACTTCTTTGATGAGCGCCGCGCTTCGTCCTTGACCATGCCCACCGCCGGGCGGTCATCGCCGTTGCGCGTCACGAACAAGACCTCACGACAGGCGTTCTTGTCCTTGATGGGGCATGCCGCCAGATCATCACGCAGATACGTACGGGTGGAGAGCTGCGGCACAATGGACACTCCCATGCCCGTCTCCACCAAGTTCTGTGTTGCCCAGTAGTCGTCCGTGGAATGGGTAATGTCCGGCGAGAATCCCGCGGTTCTGGCCAGCGAAATCAGATTCGCCTGACAAGTCTCACATCCAGCAATCCAATGCTCGTCCCTAGCCGAGACCAGGGCGACGGGCTCCTGCGTGGACTCATAACGCTTGGCGATGGCCGATGCTCTGCTGACCAGCAGCAGCAATGGGTCCAGACCGAAAGAATCTGTTTTGAGATTCTCGTTGATCTCAAGAAAATTGGGAATGCTGCTGTACCGAAATATGATGGCGCAATCAGCCATGCCCTGAGCCAGCGCATCCATGGCTTCAGGAGGTTCCATCTGCATGATGCTCAGTCGCACATTTGATGACCAGCTCATACGTACCAGCACCTTGGCTACGAACGAGGAACATATCGAAGGAGGCGCCACCAGCCGAATATGCGAGGAGCTATGGCGGGTATATTCCTCGATGTCCTTACTCGCAAGCGTGAGCCGATTATCGATAAGCTGACCGTGCCGGGAAAGGATCAGGCCTATCGGCGTCAGCTCTACGCCATGCGACGTGCGCCGAACCAGCGTAGTCTTCAGCTCATCCTCACATTTCCTGATCTGCTTGCTGATGGCGGGTTGGGACCACCCGGTCTCGTGGGCCACTGCGGAAAAGGATCCGAGACGTTCGATATTCCACAATGTCACCATTATTTGCGGATTGAGCTGCACCATGGCAAACCTCCTGGTTGCACGCAAAATCTATGACATACCTATTGTCTATCATATATTGGCGTGTTTGCGGATAGGTAAGCACAGCGGTGTTACGACTATGTGACATTCCTGCATTAACGCAAAGCCTTGAACAGGCACTGTTCGATAGCGCAGAGAGCAGTAATCTTGCCACGCGCCGGAAGCACTTTATGGCTGCGACAGGTGTGAGCGCTCGCGGCAATGCCGACATTCATACGCGCCACGGGCCCTCATCACAGCTCTTTCAACGTTCGCAGCGCCACCGTGGCCAGCAGATCTGAGCCGCTCGCCAAGGCATCGAGCTTGGGGAAGAAGGTCGGGCCGTGCATGGGGCGATCGGCGTTGCCGACGCCGATATGAATGAAAGCGCCGGGCGCCTGCTGCAAGTAGTACGAGAAATCCTCGCCACCCAGCGACGGATGCGGAGCGGCAACCGTGAAGCCCACGTCGGTCGCGGTCGATGCGGCGAGCGCCGACCAGTGCGGGTCGTTCATCACCGACGGAGAGCCGTACTCCCACTCGAAATCCGCCGTGACGCCGTATGCGGCGGCGACTCCCTCCACGGCTGCCTGCAGCCGGTCATGGATTACTGTCCTGTCTTCGGGGAACGCGGTGCGTGCAGTGCCTTCGAGGAACGCCTGCGCCGGAACGACGTTCCATGTGCTTCCCGCCTCGACATGGGTGACGGTGACCACGCGCGGATGCGCCGGGTCTACATCCTGCCCGGCGATGGACTGAATGCCTTCGATGATGGCGACAGCAGGGCGAATCGGGTTGAGGCCGCCTTGCGGATGCGCGGCATGCGTGCCTCGGCCGTGCACGGTGACATGGAACTTGTCGACCGCGCCGCTGTCCGGCCCCGAGCCAATGATGACGGTTCCCGGCTTAGCCTCGTTGGTGTCATGCGTGCCGTAGAACGCCTCCACGTCGGCGAGTACTCCAGTGTTGAGCACGGCAACGGAGCCGGTGGGCGTATCCTTATCGGCCGCGACCTCCTCAGCCGGCTGCAGAATCACCTTGATAGTGCCCGCGAAATCCTTGCGCCGCTCGTTGATGATGAGCGCCGCGCCAATTGCGGTCGTCATGTTGTAGTCATGCCCGCATCCGTGCAGATAGCCCTCATTGAGCGAAGCGTAGGGCAAGCCGGTCTGCTCGGTGATCGGCAGGGCATCAATGTCGCCGCGCACCGCCACGACATGCCCCTCCCCTGCGCCCGTTCCTTCACCATGAATCACGGCAACCAGACCGGTTTTCAGCCCGGAATCCAAGATCTCGATGCCATGCTCATCGAATATCTGCCGTATCCGTTTGGTGGTCTCGAACTCCCGATATGAGGGTTCGGGATGCTGATGGAACCATTTCGCGTACGTTTCCAGTTCCTGCTGCAGATCGCGCTGAGGCATGAGCGGCTCGCTTTCCTATTGTTTTCCAAATGCACGCTGTCATAGCGCTAATTCATGGCGTCGGCACATATCGCATATATCGTGCGCCCCCTCTGCGCACGATTTCCGCTTTACGTACGTACCCCTCACGCAAACGCGCCGGAGCGCAGCTGGCTTTCAACCTCTTCGGCCGGAAGCTCCTCATACGCCTTGTCCAAGGCCTGCCCCAGATCTTCGACGAGATCATTGACATCTTCGATGCCGACGGACAGACGAATCAGCTCGTCGGTGATGCCGACTTTGAGGCGCTCCTCGCGCGGCAGCTCGAAATGCGTCATGCGACAGGGCAGCTCGGCGAGGCTTTCGACCGCGCCCAGGCTGACGGCGAGGCGGAAGACGTGCAGGCTGTCGAGCACGGTCGACGAGTTGACGCCCGGTGCCACCTCGAAGGAGAGCACGCCGCCGAAGCCGCGCAGTCCCTTGGCTGCCGCGTTCTCCCCGCTGCCGGGAAGGCCGGGGTAGTTGACTTTGCGCACCAGCGGATGGGCCAGCAGATACTGCGCGATGGCCAAGGCGTTGTCCTGCTGACGCTCCATACGCAGCGACAGGGTCTGCATGCCGCGGCGCACCGCGTCGCATTCAGCCGGGGCGAGCACGCCACCGATGCGGTTCTGTGCGAAGTAGATGCGCTGCGCGAAGTCTTCGTCCCGAGCGACGACGAGGCCGGCGATCACATCAGAATGGCCTGCGAGGTACTTGGTCGCCGAGTGAATCACGACATCCGCGCCCAAATCCAGCGGCTGCTGCAAATACGGCGTGACGAAAGTGTTGTCCACAATCACGCGAGTGCCGTAGCGCTGCGCGATCCGCGCGATAGCCTGCACATCGTTGACCTGCAGCAGCGGGTTGGTCAGCGTCTCGAAGTACACGGCCTTCGCCGGCGTGGCTTGTTTGCCGCCATCATCGCCATCGCTGTCATCGCCGTCATTCCCCGCGATAATCCGCTCCAACGACTCAAGATCGGCGGTGTCAGCTGCCTCGATGCGCAATCCCCAACGACTGAAAAACTCATTGAACAGCGAGTAGCTTCCGCCATAGATATTCTTGCCCACGACGATGCGATCCTCCGGTGAAAAAGTCGAAAGCACCGCATGAATCGCCGCCAGCCCGGAGGCGAAAGCAAATCCACGCACCCCGTGCTCGAGCTGCGCGATCTGGCTTTCGAGGAAATCACGGGTCGGGTTGCCGCTGCGGGCGTAGTCCCAGCGGGGCATGGCGTCAACCGATTCGAAAGCATAGGTTGATGAGTTGTAGATAGGCGGGTTCACGGCGCCGGTGGTGTTGTCATGCACCGGCAGCCCGTGAACCAGTTGCGTATTGAACCTCGTCATAGGCACCTCCTGGGACTTGTTTCATGCGGAATCCTGGCTGGATATGACCGCGACTTCAGCAACGCTAGGTCGCATAAGCCACATGCGGCAAGCTGGGAGGCATACACGTTATTTATAGGATGCTCAAAATCGTTGGAAATACTTGGATATACCACTCTCTAGCCGACTGATTCAGTGCCCAGTAAGAGCCCCGCGACACACCAGAAGCGCACGCACGGAACACAGCACGCGGGAAGATGGGCGTACGGCAGCGAAGGGCAGGGGGAAAACTTGAACAGAGACAGCATGCTTGGCGTGGCAGCGGTGACGTTCACTTCAATCCTGTGGGGTACGACGGGGACCGCGGCCAGCTTCGCACCGGCTGTCGGCCCTCTCGCCATCGGCGCGGCGGCTTTGGGCATCGGCGGGATACTTCAGGGCGTCATCGCCATCCCCAGCCTTATCAGCCAGCGCGAACTGCTGCGTACCAACTGGAAGACGGTGGTTCTCGGCGCGCTCGCAGTCGGCCTCTACCCGTTGGCCTTCTACAGCTCCATGAGGCTCGCCGGCGTGGCCGTGGGGTCGGTGATCTCGTTGGCGACCGCTCCCCTGTTCTCGGGCATGCTTGAACGCATCATCGAACGACGCCCGCTGAGCAGAACCTGGATGTTGGCGGCGGCGCTCGGCATCCTGGGAAGCGTGCTGCTGTGCGTCTCCGACCTCACCAGCGGGGCGCACAATGCGCACAATGCGCACAGTGCCGGCTCGGCAGTCATTCCCGGCATTCTTCTCGCCCTCGTCGCAGGAGCGACCTACGCCAGCTATTCATGGGCGGTCAAGCATCTGCTCACCAAAGGATTGCCTCGTCCGGCCGCGATGGGTTCAGTATTCGCGCTCGGCGGAGTACTGCTTATGCCAGTACTGTTCCTGACCGGCGGCCCTATTCTGGCGAGTCGCAATTCACTGCTGGTGGCTGCGTACATGGCGCTCATTCCCATGTTTCTCGGCTATCTGCTGTTCGGCTATGGGCTTGCCCGGCTGGAGGCCAGCACCGCCACCACCATCACGCAGCTCGAACCCGCCGTAGCCTCCGTCCTCGCGGTTCTGGTCGTCGGTGAGCGACTCCCGATTCTTGGCTGGGTGGGAGTGTCATTGTTCGCAGTGGTGCTGATCTTGGTCATGCGAAGCTCGAGTACGCAACGCATGCCTTCCTGAGGATGTTGTTCGCTCCTTCGCGCATGGCCGAAAACGTATGCAAACGCTGGCGTCCCATGCGATGCGGGCTACGATGGGGTGAACTCGAATGCAGCGGGCCTGACTGTGGCATGATGCGGCAATGCACAAGGGAATTGAGAGCTTGGATTCCTGCGTTGCACGACCAACCACAATAAGCCTGCTGCACGAATCAACCACTCAACTGTGCAAGCCAGCAAGGCAAGCCAACAACACAATCACACAAAGGAAGCATGACATGACCGCAATCGCTGTTATCGGAGCCAATGGACGCGCCGGAAGCCGCATCGTCGACGAAGCGCTGAACCGTGGCTTTGACGTCACTGCCATAGTGCGCGGCGAGAATCGCACACGCGCCAGCAAGACCATCGTCAAGGACCTTTTCGAGCTTGAGGCTGAGGATATTGCCGGCTTCGACGCGGTCGTGGACGCCTTTGGCGTGTTCGATCCGAATAAACTATCCGAGCACTCCACTTCGCTCGCCCATCTTGCCGATATCCTGTCCGGCTCGCCGGTCCGACTGCTTGTCGTGGGCGGCGCGGGCAGCCTGTACACCAATACCGAGCACACCGCGCAGCTCAGCGATGGCTTCCCCGAGGACATCAAGCCGGTGCCGCTCGCCATGGGCAAGTCGCTGGATGAGCTGCGGCAGCACGACGACGTGCGCTGGACCTACCTCAGCCCGGCCGCCGATTTCCAGGCCGATGGCGAGCGCACTGGCGCGTACACCCTCGCAGGCGAGAACTACAGCACCGACGCGAACGGCATCAGCGCGATCAGCTACGCGGACTACGCCATCGCCGTGGTTGACGAGATCGAGCACGGCTCCCATATCGGCGAGCGCATCTCCGTGCGCTGGTAGGACGAAACGTTGCGTTTACGGCGTCACCATTGCCGCTACGGCCTTGGTATAAGTCCGCAGACGCTGCACACGCTGTGGCCCGAAGCGAAAAATCAGGCTATCTCCGTTATGTGAGGCGTTAACTTGACCTTGCGGAGGTCCATCTGCGTTGTGTGAGGCGCTAATTCCTTGGCACTCCAAATATCGCTGGCCGAAAATGGCGGCTTTGGAACGCCTGATACTCAGGTCTTCTCGAAATAGCGCCTCACACAACGCAGATGGACCTCCGCAAGGTCAAGTTAACGCCTCACATAACGGAGATAGCCGTACAAACCTGAAAAACAACCATTGCGGAACGCGCAGCATCGTCTATGCATCCATTTTCTGCGCGCCGCCCGATGCGGCCTTGCCATTGCTCTGCGCTGTTGCAGAATTGGAGACCGTGCCTCTAGCGTCCGAGCCGCTCAATTCGTATGACTCCCCTGTTCCATCCAACGGAGCGTCATCCGGCTGAGTGCCATCCAGCTTGCCCGGCCGGAATGCATCCTTCGCCGCTGCCATATGCTCGGCCTCTCCTGCGATCATCGTGCGCATATCCTCATTGATGCGGGCGAACAGCCGTATGCCGCTGCGCGTCTTGAACCCATACTGATGACGGGCCTGGGCGATGAAGGCCGCGCAATACATGATCACCTGCGCCATGAGATTGAACCAGAGCAGCACGCCGATGATGGCTGCGAACGGTGCCAGCAGCGGATTCGTAGCCGCCCCGGCGATGAGTCGGCCGCCGAGCAGCTGCATCACCGAAAAGGCAAGCGCGCCGATCATAGACCCTAGCAGGATGAAGCGCCCACGGCTGATGTGGGCCACCACGCGCATCAGCACGACGAACAGCATGAGATTGAGCACGAAACCGCTCAGGAAGCCGACCAGGTCAAGCAGCAGCCAGCTCGCAAAGGAATCCGTGGGCGCACCGACGAGCTGCAGGCCAGCGCGGACTACCCCGCCGGAGACTGCGCCCGCGACGGTTGACATAATCAGCAGCAGAAACACGAGCAGCATGCCCAGGCTGTCGCGCAGCTTCGTCCTGATGACATCCGAGGAGCTATCCTCTCCGTCAAACATGGCATGCACGGCGCTGCGCAGCGAGTCCATCCACCCGGTGATGCTCCACCAGAATGATACGAGTGTCACCAGGCCCGTCCAGGTCAGCGTGGTGGAGATTCTGCCGAGCGCATTCGTGGATTCCAGCGTGTGCGCCAATCCGGGCACCAGATTGCCGACGACAGCAATCACCTTGTCTTGTAATCCGCCGCTGCCCGACACCACGAGACCGAGCAGGCTGAACAGGGTCCAGAGGCCGGCAAAGAATGCGAATAGCAGACCGTATGCCAAGCCATTGGCAAGCAGCCCTCCCCGGCGCGAAGAGTAGCGCCCGATCATGCCGCCGAGCAGCGAACGATTCCACACGCCAAGCAGGGCATCGATGAGTTCTCTGATTCGCTTCATATACCGACTATACGCGGGCGGCAAAGCGCAAGCCTGATTCGCTCACCGCTAGGAGGAGAGCACAGCCGTGCAGCACAGTCGTACAAGTAGTGAAATCATGCGGCAACCAATCAGGCTTCCTGAACCTATTGAACCTGCTGAACCTGCGGCGGCACTGGCTCGGCATCCTGCGCCTGCTGCAACCGGCGCTGCAAGCGTCGGTCGTACAGCCGTGCAGAGGGGACAACGAACATCAGGATGGCCGCGAAAATCGAGCCGATGCCTGAAATCGTGAACAGCCACTGCACGCCGACCGCGTCCGCCAACGGGCCTGCGAACAGCAGCCCGACCGGGCCGGCAAGTCCTGAGAAGGCCATGGTGACGCCGAAGATGCGGCCCAGCTCCTGTGGAGGGAAGGACTGCTGAATCATCGCCATCGACAGCGCCATAGGGAATGCAACAGCCAGGCCTGCGAAGGCGTTAAGCACCGTGAACATAACGAATCCGGCCATGGTCGGCGGCAGAAAACCGCATACCGCGAATGCCACGCCAAGCACGGCTATCGAAGCGATAATTGCCGGCATGCGGTCCTTCCACACGCCGAATACGCCGATGAGCGCACCGCCAATCAGCGAACCGGCCGACCAGACCATCTCCACGATGCCCGCCTGGAATACGGTGCCTTTGAAATACCCCAGGGTCATGAGCGGATACAGGCTTCCGGCCGGCATGAACATGAGTGTGAACAACGAGCTGATGAGCAGCACCGACCACAAGCCGCGCACCGTGCCGATGCGCTTGAAGGCGAACACCACATCGGCGACTATCTGCGGCTTCTCGTCCACCTGCGCGATGTTGGAGGGAATCGCGATGAACATGAGCAAGCCGATGCCGAGCGCCGCGCCGAGCACATCCACCAGAATCAGCATATTGATCGGGATGAAGGCGTACAGCATCGCCCCCAACGCGGGCGAGACGATCATCGTGGCCGATTGCACCATGCCGAGCTGGCCGTTAATCTTGGTGATTTCCTCATCCGGCACGATGGTCGGCAGAATCGATTGAATCGTGGGCATCTGGAAGGCCTGTGCCAGCGAACGCACCAGCAGCGATACGAACACGAGCCATAGCGGAAAGCCGTGATTCAGCGTGCCGACCACCGAGAGCACCACGGCAAAGGCCGCCGCCACGACGTCCGGCACGATGAGCAGCGCCTTCTTGTTCCAGCGGTCGATGAAGGTGCCGATGAACGGACTGACCAGAATCATCGGCAGCATCGCCAACAGCGTGGCCATGCTCAGGATGGTCGCCGAGCCGGACTTCTGGGTGAGATACCAGATGATCGCGTACTGCACGATCATGGAGGTGATGCCCGTAGCGAACTGGCTGAACAGAAACAAGTAGCTGTTTCGTCGCCAGTTCAGGCCGATGGCCGGAGTGTTCCCTGTCATGGTGGGGCCTTTGCGATGTCGAAGGGGCAGTAGAACCATGATACGTGACGGCAGGCGACGAACTGATCAGCTATGAAAATTCGCATGCCTCACATCGCCATTGGCGTAACGCAATAGGTAGGCTTGAAAGCCTTCGGTATTCACGGGTTCATGAATGCGTGCCGATGCTGATATTCGCACCATCGATATACGCACCGCCGTCAACATGCATACTGTCAATATGCATAAAATCCTCAACCCGGTTCCATTTGACCGTGTATCCGGCTCCGTGCGCGCAGAATACGGAATCCGGCGTGTTGTCAAGATCGCTCTCCGGGTCGTAGCCCGCCTGCGCGATGACTTCGGCCTCGTTATGGCATGGCCGATAGCCTGCGAATACGCAGGTGATGCTGCCCTGCCCGTGACTGTAGGCGTTGAACTGGGCCGTGTAGTCGCGCATTTCGCTGACCGGCGCCTCGCCTTCCAGCACGGCGTAGTCGCCATCGGCCTGTGGCTCCTCGAAACTGCCGCTCATGCGCTGGATGTCAGCCATCGCACGACCCAGCAGATCCTGCGGCAGTTCGAGCCGGAAGCGATACCACGGTTCGAGCAAGCGGCACTGCTGTCTGCTGTTGGCTTTCATCAGTCCCTGACGCACGGCGCGGTAGGTGGCCTGGCGGAAATCGCCGCCCTCGGTGTGCTTGAGATGGCCGCGCCCGGTCAGGAGCGTAATGCGCATATCGGCAATCGGCGAGCCGGTTAGCACGCCCAGATGCTCACGTTCGCGCAGATGAGTCAGAATCAGCCGCTGCCAATTGCGGTCGAGCACATCCTCGCTGCATGAAGAGGCGAATTGCAGTCCACTGCCACGCGGCGCGGGTTCGAGCAGCAAATGCACTTCGGCATAATGGCGTAGCGGCTCGAAATGCCCCACGCCTTCCACAGGCTGCATGATGGTTTCGCGGTAGAGAATGCCGCCTGGACCGAAGCTGACGTCAAGCCCGAAACGGTCGTGCATAAGCTGCTGCACGACTTCGAGCTGCACCGCGCCCATGAGCTGCAGTTGGATCTCCTGCAGCCGCTCCTGCCAGCGCACATGCAGCATCGGGTCCTCGTCTTCGAGCGTGCGCAGGGCGACGAGTGCCTTATGCGTATCCGTTTCGCCGGGAATCACGGTGTATGTGAGCACAGGTTCGAGCACGGGAGCCTCAGCGTCCGGTTCGCAGCCCAGGCCTTCGCCGGGGAAGGTCTGCGTCAGCCCGGTGACCGCACATATCGAGCCGGCCTGCGCCACGTCGCTCAGCTCAAATTTGGCACCGGAATAGATGCGTATCTGGTCAGCTTTCTCATGCCACGGCTCGGCTTCAGGCGTCTGATTCATACGCTCTTCAGTAGCTTCGGGAGACGTGCGAGCGTTCGTCAGCATCGTTTTCACCGGCAGCGCTCCCCCGGTCACTTTGAGCCAGGTGAGCCGATTGCCTTGGTTCTCATGCGATATCTTATAGACTTTGGCACCGAAATCCTGCGGATAATTGGCTTGCTGCGTGTAGCGCTGCAGCCCGTCGAGCAGCGTATCAATGCCGTCGAGCTGCAAGGCCGAGCCAAAATAACATGGAAACAGCAGCCTACGCGCGATCATCGATTGCACTGTCGCGTCGCTCAGCGTCTCGCGGTCCAAGTACTCGTCCATCGCATGCTCGTCAAGTGTGGCGATGTCCTCGTATTGCGCGGCGAGCTCGTCCGGATTGTCGAAAGCCATGCAGTCATCGCTGCAATGCCGTCTGAACTGGGCGAGCATGGCGGCACGGTCAGCACCCGCAGCATCCATCTTGTTGACGAAGATAAAAGTCGGCACCTGGTAGCGTTCCAAAAGCCGCCATAAGGTCTGCGTGTAGCCTTGCACGCCATCGGTGGCGCTGACGACAAGAATCGCGTAGTCCAGCACGCCGAGCGTGCGTTCCATTTCGGCGGAGAAATCGACATGCCCGGGCGTGTCCAGCATGGTTATTGCAACATCATCATGCTGGATAATGGCCTGCTTCGAGAAAATCGTGATGCCGCGGCGCTTCTCCATCGCATCGGTGTCGAGAAAGGCGTCGCCGTGATCGACTCGTCCCAGCGAGCGCATCTGGCCGGAGCGATACAGCAGTCCCTCGCACAGCGTGGTCTTGCCGGCATCGACATGCGCCAGCACCCCTACTATCACATGTTTCATGCCATGCCTGTCATTATCGTTGTCTTTCAGATTGATGGTGGGATGTGCACTACGCATGTCGCGATTCACGTAGTGCGCACGAAACGAACATATAGGGTCTGGCAGTCCTGCCCAAAATGACGCAATCGCAAGGCTCGTGGGAAGGTCTGTACCACTAGGTGTGTGCGATTCGTGCACACTATGGAATGGGGAAGACGCGTAGTGCGCAGTAGCGGTAGCGTCCTTACGCCGCGCGACGCCGGGAGGCAGCCACGAGCTTGGGTTCGCTTACGCCCTTGACCGAAGCGGCGTCGACGATGGCCTGCTCGACGTCGTCCAGCTGAGGCAGACGGAACATCGTGGATTCGAGGGTTTTTTCGATAATCGAGCGCAGCCCGCGCGCGCCAGTCCCCTGTTGCATCGCCGTCTGGGCGATGGCCGTGATTGCCTCGTCGGTGAACGCCAGATCCACCGAGTCCTGCGCGAAGAGCTTGCGGTATTGCTTGGTCAGGGCGTTGGCCGGCTTGATGAGAATATCCTCAAGATCCTGCTCGGTCAGCTCTTCCAGCACGCTCACAACGGGCAGGCGCCCGATGAACTCAGGCAGCAGACCGAATTCAGACAGGTCGTCCGGCCCGGCCTGTGCGAGCAGCTCCCTTCGCGATATTTCGCGAGCACGCCACGAGGCGGAGAAGCCGCTTTCGTGCGTGCCTAGGCGCTGCTCCACGATGTCGTCAAGGCCGACGAATGCGCCGCCGCAGATGAACAGTATGCCGCTGGTGTCCAGCTGCACCGTGTCCTGGTCGCGGTGCTTGCGCGTGCCCTCCAACGGCACCGAGGCAATCGTGCCTTCGAGAATCTTCAGCAGCGCCTGCTGCACGCCTTCGCCGCTTACATCACGGGTGATCGAGGTGTTCTCGCCGCTTTTGCGCGCGATCTTGTCGATTTCGTCAATGTACACAATGCCATGCTGCGCGCGGTCCACGTCGCCGTCAGCTGCCTGCAAAAGCCGCTGCAGCACCGTTTCGACGTCGTCGCCGACGTAGCCGGCCTCAGTCAGCGTCGTGGCATCGGTGATGACGAAGGGCACGTTCATCACGCGCGCCAAAGTCTGCGCCAAGTAGGTTTTGCCTACGCCTGTGGGTCCCATGAGCAGGATGTTGGATTTCGCCACTTTGACATCGCGCAACGGATCGATGGCATCCGCATTCGAGCGCGCATTGCGATCGGAGAGCTGGTTCGCGGCCTCGCGCAGCTCCATGTTGACACGCTTGTAATGATTGTAGACCGCGACCGACAGTGTGCGCTTGGCCGCAGCCTGACCGATGACGTATGTATCGAGATAGTCGTAGATCTGCGCGGGCTTGGGCAGTTTCAGCACGCTGACATCGGCGTCGCGCTGGCGTTCCTCGGAGATGATATCGACGCACAGCGCGATGCACTCGTCGCAGATGGCCGCGCTGGGGCCGGTCACGAGCTTGCGCACCTGGCGTTCCGTCTTGCCGCAGAAGGTGCAGCGAGGCGCATCCTCGTTGTAGCTGATCACGCGTCCCATACGTCGCTCCTTGAAACTTATTCTCTCGGTCGCATTCGGCCCGTCCACCTGCGGCATGCACATCACGTAGCAAACGCCACATCACATATCGCATACGCACATCTGCATCACACGGCAGAGAGCCACTTACGACGATACCCCCGGCAGCAGCCTGTCGGGGGCATCGGATTGTGGAGATTACTGGGATACTGGGCGGGGGCGGACAGATTGCTAGGCGACGATACGTGCCGAAATCCCTGCCGCGCCCGCACTTCTCGAACTACTGCTTGCGCTATCTACTGCTTGCGCGAAGCAAGCACTTCGTCGACGATGCCGTATTCCTTGGCTTCCGGAGCCGTGAGGAAGGTGTCCACTTCGATGTCCCGGCGGATCTTCTCGACCTCCTGGCCGGTGTGCTTGGCGAGCGTGTCTTCCAGCCATTCGCGCATGCGTAGCATCTCCTTGGCCTGGATCTCGATCTCGGTGGCCTTGCCGAAGCCCTGATCGATGGCCGGCTGATGGATCAGCACGCGGGCGTTAGGCAGGATGAGCCGCTTGCCCTTGGTGCCGGCCGCGAGCAGGATGGCGGCTGCGGAGGCGGCCTGCCCCAGGCACACGGTCTGCACGTCGGGCTGGATGTATTGCATGGTGTCGTAAATCGCGGTCATCGCAGTCATGGAGCCGCCGGGCGAGTTGATGTACATCATCACGTCGCGGTTCGGATCCTGGCTTTCCAGCACCAGCAGCTGCGCCATGATGTCGTCGCATGAGGTGTCGTCCACCTGCACGCCCATGAAGATGATGCGATCCTCGAACAGCTTGGTGTACGGGTCCTGCGTCTTCATGCCGTACGGCGTCTTCTCGCTGAACTGCGGCAGGATGTAGCGATCCTGCGCTTGCAATCCGCTTATTCCACGCGGCCCGGCCAAACGCTCGGCGCGGGATATGAATTGTGCCTCCTGTGAAGCCATGTCACTCCCCTTCCTTGCCGGACTTGTCGGCGCTCATGGTTTCCGACGTGGTCACCAGCTTGTCGATGAAGCCGTATTCCAGCGCCTCCTGCGCGGTGAACCAGTGATCGTACTCGTTGTCGCGGTAGATCTCCTCGATCGTATGCCCGGTCTGTTCCGCGGTGAGCTCGGCCATGGTCTTCTTCATATCCATGATGAGCTCGGCGTTGATGCGCACATCGGTGGCAGTGCCGCCGATGCCGCCCGAAGGCTGATGCATGAGCACGCGCGCATGCGATGTGAGGAAGCGCTTGCCTTTGGTGCCGGAGCTCAGCAGGAACTGCCCCATCGAAGCGCACATGCCCAGGCCTACGGTCGCCACATCCGGCGCAATGAGCTGCATGGTGTCGTAGACGGCCATGCCTGCAGTGATGGAACCGCCAGGCGAATTGATGTACAGCCAGATATCCCGCTTGGGGTCCTCGGCGGCGAGCATGAGCATCTGCGCGCAGATGACGTTCGCGTTCTCATCCTTGACCTCGTCACCAAGCCAGATAATGCGTTCTCTGAGCAGTCTGTTGAAAATCGGGTCCGTGATGGACGGCGCATCGCCCTCTTGCATTGCGGGCGATGATGTCAGAAAATCTGCCACCAATATCTCCTTGATCGTGCGTTTTCGTATATAACGCGTTTCGTACCGTTAGAACAATACCGCCTTTAAGCGACGGCCTGCTTCGTTTTGCGCTCACTGCGAGAAAAGGCGGCATTGCAACGTTTCAGCACCCAGCGCGAGACGACCACAGCAGCCGCCGAAGCCAGCGCGACCGGCACGAAATACGATATCGGGGCCGCGCACAGCTCCATCACCAGGCACATCGCCATCAGCGGAGCCTGCTGCGAGGCCGAAAGCAGCGCCGCAGCGCCGACCAGCGCGCATGCCGCAATAGGAATCGAAGCCCCGGGGAATGCGAGCATCCACAGCAGGCCAAGCAGCGCGCCGGCTATGGCACCCAGCGCGATGCCCGGCTGCAGCACGCCGCCCGACGCGCCGGAACGTATCGTAATCAGCGTGACCAGCGCCTTGGCAATCAGCGATATAGTCAGCACAACGAGCGTCACGACGAGCGGCTGGCCTACTGAAGTACCGAATAGCGACAGCCCTTGGCCCTTGGCAAGGTTGGAAATAAGCGAAACATCGAAGGACAACTGTGCCGAGGCACGGCCGTTGCCCATCACCTGCGGAATCCAGATCGCCACGACGCCGGTGAGCAGCGCCGCCGCAGGCATCTTCCACAGAATGCCGGCGTCGTTGCGCGGCCCCTTCTCGGCCCACTGCGATCCCAAGCGGAACAGGGCTCCAAGCGCCCCGAAAACCACGCCGCCCACCAGCGCGAACAGCATCAGGGTCGGCGTGTTCTCGTGCAAGAGCCCTGGAAGATGGTAGAAGACCTTCTGCCCCTTGATGAGCGAAGCCACGTAAGCCGCCGTCGCCGACATACCGAGCGAGACCGCGACCTTTTCCAGCGTAACATCAGCGAGCAGAATCTCGACGGTGAAGAACAGCCCGGCGAGCGGCGCATCGTAGACGCCGGCCAGACCTGCGCCCGCGCACACCGCCACCAGCATGCGCTTATCAGCACCGGTGAAGCCGATCACGCCGCTGAAGCGCTGGCCGAGCATCGCGCCGAATTCGCGCGGGGCGACCTCGCGGCCTATCGACGAGCCGGAGCCGACAATGAGAATCTGCAGCAGCACATGCACCGTGGTCTGCCACACCGGCATCGTCTCGCCGTTCACGGCCTTCTTCACCGAAGGCACGCGCGTGCTTTTCGTACGCAGCAGCCACCAGATGGTCGCTGCGATAAGCGAACCGCCGACGACGCCCGCTATGCGCCGCAGCGCCGGAACCGTGAACGGCCCTGGCAGCGAGCTGCTTTCGGTGTAGCCGAACGCGAGGTATTCCACGCCGTAGAGCATCTGCGAAAGCAGACCGGCAGCTATGCCAATCGCCATGCCGAGCGTCAGCACCGCCACGATGAGTCTGGCGGTTCTCGTGCGCGTGGAATTGACGTCTGCCATCATCGCTCCTTGACGTAGGGATTCGAGTGTTATCAGTATGTTGTTGTAAGTACCCTGTGTTGGGAGTGTCGTACATGCCTCAGGAATGGCGGTTTCGACACCGCCGCCGTTCTGCCCAGCAATCAGCATGCCCAGCAATCAGCATGGGCATAAGAATACGGCCCGAAACCTTACGCAAGGTTTCGGGCCGTAGCATTCACAATGTGCGAGGTGCCTGACGCCTCAGCCATGCATCAGCGCCGCAAGCCGCACATCAACGCGGGGCGCTCACTCGCTGTCTGCGGCGGCGTCGATGTTGGAGAGCTCGTCGGCGACGGCTGCGGCTGCGGAAGCCGCCTCGACGCTTTCAGATTCCTCTTCCTGCGCCTCTTCGCCGAGGAAGGCGCTCAGGTCGAGCGTCTCGCCTTCGGAGGTGAAGGTGACGGCGCGCATGCCGGCAAGCAGGCCCTTGGAGCGGCCGACTTCCTGCACGGCGGAGCCGAGCTGGCCATTGTTGACGATCGCGTTGATGAATTCGCTGGGATCCATGCCGTACTGCTGGGCGATGGAGGCCAGGAAATTGGTCACATCGGCCTGGGAGACCTGGACCTCAAGCTTCTCGGCGAGCGCATCGAGCACCATCTGATCGCGCAGTTCCTTCTCGGCGCTCTCCTCGGCTTCCTTCTTCTGCTCGTCGGTGGCCTTCTCCGGATCGCCGGACACGCCCTTGAGATGCTCTTCGACCGTCTGCGCCTTGACGCCCTTGGGCACCGGAATCTCGGCGCCCTCTTCGAGCTTGGCGATGAACACGTCGCGCGCCTCGGTGGCCTGGCGGCCCTCGGCATCCTTCTCACTGGTCTTGCGGATGTCGGCCTTGAGCTCGTCAAGCGTGTCGAATTCGGAGGCATCCTGCGCGAAGTCGTCATCAAGCTCGGGCAGCTCTTCGGTCTTGACCGAGTTGACCTTGACCTTGACCTGTGCCTTCTCGCCTTCGTGGTCGCCCGCTTCAAGCGCGCCTTCGAAGGTGGTCTCCTCGCCTGCGGACAGGCCGTCGAGTGCTTCGTCAAGCCCGTCGAGCATGGTGTTGGAGCCCAGCTCGTAGCTCACGCCCTCCTGGGAATCGGCGACTTCGCCATCGATCGTCGCTTCGAGATCGATGTTCGCGTAATCGCCCTTGGCCGCCGGGCGGTCCACGCCCACGAGCGTGCCGAAGCGCTGACGCAGCGCCTCAAGACGCTTGTCGATGTCCTCGTCGGTGATTTCCGGCTTGGCGACCTCAAGCTGCAAGCCTTCCAGCTCGGGCAGCTCGATGTCGGGGCGACGCTCCACGGTGGCGACGAACTTGAGCTTGGTCTCGTCCTTCGCGGAGGCCGGAACCTCCTGCACGTCGAACTCAGGCTGGGCCATCGGGCGAATCTTCTTCTCCTCAAGCGCCTTGGAGTACAGATCGGGAACGGCGGCATTCACCGCTTCCCCGGCCACCGAGGCGAAGCCGATGCGCTGGTCGATGATTTTGCCGGGAACGTGTCCCTTGCGGAAGCCAGGCACGTTGACCTGCTTGGCGATTTCCTTGCGGGCATCATCAAGATAGGGGTCGAACTCTTCCTGGTCGACGGTGACGGTGAGCTTCACCTTGGTGGGCTCGAGATTCCTGACGCTGATTTTCACGCTTGCGCTCCTGAACTACGGTATGCAACTATTTCTGCCATAAGGCAACCGTTATATGATAACGCGACTCAGGGACTCGGCCACAAGCCTGATCTGCCACCCTCTGGCACCTTGCTCCGCGAGGAATTGCGCCACATCGCGGCGCTGCGGCTCATCGGTCCAGCACAGGTTGCGCACGATCTGCGGCTTCACGATCATTTCGGCGGGCGTGCGCGTGTCTTCGGCGATGGAGTTCAGCGTCTTGCGCGCGGCCTGCAGATGGCGGAAGCGTTCAGGATGGCGCGTGGACCACAGCTTCATCGATCTTGGCGCGTTGCCCTGCGTGTCCGGCGATGGGACCGGCATGGTCGGCCATTGCTCCTCGGGCAGCTCAAGCGCCTGCTGTATGACGCCCTTCCATACGGAGGGCTTCACTTCGCGCTGAATCGGCGCATAGCGTTCGAACATCTTGTCCTGTTCGCCGCCGGTATGCACGCGCACGCGCTCGTTGAGCGCACGCACGGCCCTGAATTCCTTGGCATTATGCGGCTTGCGTCGTGCGGCTTCGATAATCGCCGAGTCGGACAGCAGCAGCGTTGGCGCGATGTCATAATATCTGGCAAGTCTGTCGCGTTCCTCCCATAGCGCCTTCGCCACCGCCTGGCCCTGACCGTCATGATTCAGCGCGGTGATATGCGAGATGCGCAGCCACGGCACCGGATGCGGCTTGCGCGGCGTCATGCCTTTGGCTAACGCATGAGCGAATTCCTCTTCGGCCCATTCGACCTTGCCCTGCCGCTGCAGATCCTTGCGTATCGCTGTTTCCAGCTCGATGAGCAGCTCGACATCGAGCGCCGCATAGTTGCGCCAGTCCCTCGGCAGCGGACGGTACGACCAGTCTGCAGCGGAATGCTCCTTCGCCAGCGTCAACCCTAGATAATGCTCGGTGACTGCGGCCAGTCCGAAATGGCGCATGTTCAGCAGCCGCGCCGCTATCTCCGTGTCGAACAGGCGCTGGGGGCGCATGCCCAGATCGGCGAAGCCGGGAAGATCCTGCAGCGAATCATGCAGAATCCACGTCGCGTCGCCGACGGCGCTATTGAACTCGTTCCAATCAGCGCTGCTGTGGCCTAAAGCAATCGGGTCGAACAGCGCGATGCCGGCATCTGCGCGCCTGAACTGCACCAGCCAGTCCTCATGGCCGTAGCGAAATCCGGATGCGCGTTCCGCGTCGGCCGCCACAGACCCGTCGGCCGCGGCGAAACGCTCGCAGGCCTCGTGAAATCCCTCAAGCGTGTCGATGACGTCAGGAACTCCCCCGCGCGGTTCTGCCTGCAATCGTGGTTCGTCATCCAAGCGCGATTTCCTCCTCATTGCTGCTATTCCCAGTCTCCGCCGTGGACATGGAATGCAGGAGACCGGCCCACGCCTCGATATGCGTGCCGATCTCGTCGGCGATTTCCACGCCCGGCGCGCTGGCAGGCGACCACGATACACGCAGCTCACAACCAACCGCAGTGCGCTCAAGCATCTGCTCCGGAATTTGCTCCGGTCTGCTCGCTTCATGTGATTCAGCGGCTGCATTCAGTTCAGTCGACTCAGTCGGTTCAATTAGCTCAATTGACTCAAGCGGCTCATGCAGACCGAAGGACCGGTCCCGCGTCACACTGACGGTGCCCGAGGGCAAGCCAGTTGTCAGCGGCCCCAAGGCCATGCGCATCTCGTCCCAAACGATCTGCGCCGCCAGCTCGTCATTCACGCAGTCGTCATAGGGCACGCGGGCGTATGCCGTGCAGCGCCAGTGCGATTCCCATTGCGCATCCGGGTGCTGCGCGTACAACGCCATAATCCATCCCGAGGCACCAAGCGAGTCTTCGGAACGATCTTCGGAAGAATCTTCGGAGCAGCGCAGCGAAACGCCGATGCCGAAATCGGCCAACGAGCGCGGCACTTCGATCTCCCGGTATGCAATGCCGTCAAGGCGCCGCATCGCCATCACCGACAGCACCGCCGACCACACCGCATCGGGCACGCCAGCAGGACGGAACAGATCGGTTCGTTCACCAGCGTGCCGCGCGCCACTCATATGCCTGATGCCGCCCGTGCGCTCACAATCCTCGATACGCCCAATGTCCTCGATGCGCGGGGCGTCGGGGAACGCGTAAATATGATTCATGTCTCTAGGCTACGAAACCGCAGCGCCGCAACCCAGCATCGCCACGCACAAAGACACACGAATTATGCCGCACAGCCGGTTTTCACACCGTGAATTTAATACACCGTGAATCCGTGCGCCTCGAACTGCTTGACGACACGGTCCTTCAGCGCGGCAGACGGCCCCTTCTGATTCTCAAGCAGGTACGGGATGCGCAGCTCATGCCACTTCGGGCGGCCGAGCTGGTGGAAGGGCAGCACATCGATATGCTCCACTGCGTCGCCGAAGGTCTCGACAATGTTGGCGATGTTCTCGATGTTGTCTTCCGGGTCGGTCAGGCCGGGAATCAGCACGAAGCGCACCCAGATCTTCTTGCCACGCGCGGCCAGGCGCTGGCCGAACTTGATGGTCGGGGCCAGCGTGCCGCCGGTCAGCACCTTGTAGCGCTCCTCGTCGCCGGCTTTGACGTCAAGCAGGCACAGATCGATGTCGTCGATCATCTCGTCCGTGTAGTTCTTGTTGAGGAAGCCTGCGGTGTCGAGGCAGGTGTGCACGCCCATCTCCTTGGCTGCGCGGAAGACGCGCGAGACGAAGGCCGGCTGCATCATCGACTCGCCGCCGGAGAAGGTGATGCCGCCGCCGGTCGCCTTGAATAGGTCCGCGTAGCGCGCCACTTTGTTGATCATCGCGTCGAGGTAGACCGGCTGGCCGTCGCGCATCTTCCAGGTGTCGGGATTCTGGCAGAACTGGCAGCGCAGCGGGCATCCGCTCATGAACACGGTCATTCTGGTGCCCGGGCCGTCCACGGAAGTGTTGATATCCCAGGAATGCACGAAGCCGATGTCGCCGGTTTTCAGAGCTGCGATGCGGTCGTGGCGGTCAAGCCCGATAGGCGATTCGAACCCGGAGAGCCCGCCCATCAGCGTCTGGCGCGCATACTCGCGCGAGCCTTTGAGCATATGCGGCTTGGTGGTATGGAACGCGGTGTGGAATGCCTCATGGAATGTCGCTGTGTCAGACATCGTCGTCCTCCTTTGGATTCCCTGCGGATTGTAGCTCTGCCTCCATGATACTGAAAGCAGATGCATCAGCAGGCCGCGGCCGGTGTGCCGTCGGCAAAACATGACGTAGGTCACGCTTGTACGAGCCACTGAACCAATGTTCCGTGCAAGTGACGGAACGGAGGCCAGAATTATGGAGCCTGCCGTGCCTCAACGCTCAGGCAACATACGGCTACGGTCATGAAGTCATGAATAAGGGGCGCGGCCAGCAGCCACGCCCCTTACCTTGTTATGTTCTCGCTGGATTCCGTCTTAAACGCAATCCAGCGTTACCTCAGTACCGCTCAGTCGACGACGGAACCTTGGTGGAAGGTACGCGAGATCACGTCGAGCTGCTGTTCGCGGGTGAGCTTGACGAAGTTCACCGCGTAGCCGGAGACGCGCACGGTCAGGTGCGGGTACTTGTCCGGGTGCTCGACGGCGTCTTCCAGCTGCTCCTTGCGCAGGACGTTGATGTTCGCGTGGTACAGGCCGTGCCCGTTGCCGGCATCGAGGATGCCGACCAGGTTGTTCACGCGCTCATCCTCGTCGCGGCCAAGGCCGTCGGGGGTGATGGTGTTGGTCAGCGAGATGCCGTCCAGCGCGTCGTTGTAGTCGATCTTGCCGACCGAGAACATCGAGGGCAGCATGCCGTGGGCGTCCATGCCGTTCTCCGGGTTCGCGCCCGGGGCGTACGGCGTACCCTTCTTGTGCCCGGACGGGAAGGAACCGGTGTTGGTGCCGTACTCCACGTTCGAGGTGATAGTCAGGATGGACTGCGTCGGCACTGCGTCGCGGTACACCGGCAGGCGCTTGATTTGGCCCATGACGGTGCTCACGACCCAAGTCGCCAGCTTGTCGGCGCGATCGTCGTCGTTGCCGTAGACAGGGAAGTCGCCTTCGGTGCGGTAGCCGACCACCAGATCGTCCTCGGCGCCTTCGACGTACTCGGCCTCGTGGCCTTCAAGGTTCTTCGCGTCCTTGTTGTAGATCGGGTAGACCTTCGCATACTTCAGCGCGGCAAGCGAATCGGCCGCAATCGACAGGCCGGACATGCCGCAGCCCAGGGTGCGGTAGATCTCCTTGTCGTGCAGCGCCATCTCGATGGACTCGTAGGCGTACTTATCGTGCATGTAATGGATGATGTTCAGCGCTTCGACGTAGGTCTCCGAGAGCCACTGCAGGGCCTTCTCGTAGTTGTTCTTGACCTTCTCGAAGTCCAGCGTGCCGTCGGCCTCAGGTGCGATCGGCTCGATCACGCCCTTGTCGATGACCTGCATGCCGGTCATCTCGTCGCGGCCGCCGTTGATGGCGTACAGGAACGCCTTGGCGGAGTTGACGCGAGCACCGAAGAACTGCATCTGCTTGCCCACGCGCATCGGCGAGACGCAGCATGCGATGGCGGCGTCATCGCCCCAATGGGCGCGAATCTCCTTGTCGGACTCATACTGGATGGCCGAGGTGTCGATGGAGATGCGAGCGCAGAAGCGCTTGTAGCCTTCCGGCAGCTTCGGATCCCAGAAGATCGTGATGTTCGGCTCGGGGCCAGGTCCAAGATGCTCGAGCGTCAGCGTGTTGAGCAGGCGGAACGAGGTCTTGGTGACCATCGAACGCCCGTCGTCGCCGAAGCCCGCGTCGGACCAAGTGGCCCAGTACGGATCGCCGGAGAAGATCTTGTCGTAGTCCTTAGTGCGCAGGA
The DNA here is from genome assembly GCF_009371885.1 of Bifidobacterium tibiigranuli. Classification (GTDB taxonomy): domain Bacteria; phylum Actinomycetota; class Actinomycetes; order Actinomycetales; family Bifidobacteriaceae; genus Bifidobacterium; species Bifidobacterium tibiigranuli. The sequence continues at coordinate 43,269 of NZ_QLZA01000006.1, forward strand.
AGCGCACGATGCGCAGCTTCATGACGATCTGGTCGATGATCTCCTGCGCGCCGGTCTCGTCAAGCGTGCCGTTCTTCAGATCGCGCTCGAAGAAGGCGTCGAAGAAGGCGGAGTTGCGGCCGAAGCTCATGGCCGCGCCATCCTGGCTCTTGACGGAGGCGAGGTAGCCCATGTAGGTCCACTGCACGGCTTCCTGCGCGTTCTGTGCGGGGCGGGTCAGATCCAGGCCGTACTCGTTGCCGAGGTTGACCAGCTGCTTGAGCGCCTTGAGCTGATCGGCATGCTCCTCGCGGAAGCGAATCCAATGCTCGATCTCCGGCTCGGTGAAGTCGTTGCGATATGGCACGGACTCCTTGTCGCGCTTCTTGAACGCGATGAGCTTGTTGACGCCGTAGAGCGCCACACGCCGGTAGTCGCCGATGATGCGGCCGCGGCCGTAGGCATCCGGCAGGCCGGTGAGAATCTTGTTGTGACGGGCGATCTTGATGTTCTTGGTGTAGACGCCGAAAACGCCGTCGTTGTGGGTCTTGCGGTAGGTGGTGAAGATCTTCCTGATCTCGGGGTCAGGCTCCTTGCCCGCTTCCATGATGGCCTGCTCGACCATGCGCCAGCCGCCATTCGGCATCATCGCGCGCTTGCAGGGCACATCGGTCTGCAGGCCGACAATCACATTGTCGCTCTCAGGGCCCTCGATGTAGCCGGCCGGGAACGCATCAATGCCGGCCGGAATGTGCGTGTCCACGTCGTAGACGCGCTGCTTGCGCTCGACGGCGAGGTAGTTGTCGTCAAGATACTTCCACAGATGCTTGGTCTTCTCCGTAGCGTCAGCCAGGAAGGACTCATCGCCGTCGTAAGGCGTGTAGTTCTTCTGGATGAAGTCGCGGACGTCAATGTCCTTCTGCCAGTTTCCGCCTGTAAAGCCATCCCAAGCCTTCGCTTGGAGTTCCTCAGGGGAGAGAGCGGTTTCGTCAACTGCTGTCATGGTCACTCCTTCGTGTTTTACTGCAACGCGATTGCACAGCTGTGCATCTGCGTTTTCCTTCATTGTATGCGTAGGGTATTAAGACCCGTCCGCGTTTCAACGTGAGCTATATCACATTCGTTGAGTGTCCACAAGGGGGCATTGCCGCGAATTTCTAACAGCCTCGAAAAACCGCTATTTTCTGCGGATCTAGCGTTGCTGCTCAACATAGAGCCAGCTTCCCTTTACGCCGATAAAAGAAAAACAATGCAAGCTCTTGACGAAACGGACACTATGTCGCAAAAAGCCTTGGTCTATAGCCGTTGGATCAGTTCGAAGCGCTCGCACACGACCACGGTGTCGTCGTCAAGACGAAAATCAGGGTCGTCAAGTTCGGCGATGAATTCAGGACTCGACCAGAAGCTTTCGTGCGCTTTGCGCCACTGCGCGACTGTACGGTACCCTTCTCCCTCGTTGATCGCGCGTTCGAGAGTTACATCGGCCAGCCGGCATATATACGCCGCCTCCTGACGCAGCACGCAGACGGGTTTGCCTTGCGAATCAATGGGGGCGGAAAGCGCACCGACTGGCGAAGGCTCGTCGCCATCCGTGAGATATTCGGCAAGCAGACTGGTCGTCGTGGTTTTGGATCCGTTGAGAATCGACGCAATAAGCTTGTCGCGCAGCGGACCAGGATAGGCGAATTCGTCGCGCGGCAGCGCGTCGACGTCGATGGTGCCGAGAGCGATACTTGCCCGTACGGCAACGGCTTGTGTGGTCTGCGATAGTTTCTCGCGGCGTTTCACAGGTGTCATTGCAGCAGCGTCATTTTTTCTCATCCCACTGATTCCACTGCCTGTCCTCGCTGTCCCATTCCCTGTTGCGCCGCCTGACGATATCCCAAGCGTGCAGCGCGTCCTCGCGCGAAGCATAAGGGCCCATGCGGTGCGATGAGGGCGAAATCATGCCCTGCTCGGGTTGCCCGGTGACCGTATTGAAATACCACTGCTGCTCGTCTGCCACGGCAGGCCTCCTTCGTGTCGATTCCTCTGCTGTATTGCTGTATAGTCTATGCGATTGTGTTGTGTGCGTTGTGTTTCAGGCCCGGTGCGGCGCGTTTGCCGCCTGTACCTGCTACTCCCGGAAGGCGTTGGTAATCGGCAGCCGACGATCGCGCCCGAAGGCGAGCGCCGTGACCTTGGGACCCAACGGGTATTGCCGACGCTTCCATTCCGCTCGGTCGACCAGACGCATCACCGTATCCACCGTCGTCTCATCGAAGCCGTCCGCCAGCAGGTCAGCGCGACCATGCGCATGCTCGATGTAGGCGGCGAGCACCTGATCGAGCAGCGCGTACTGCGGCAGGGAGTCGGAATCCTTCTGACCGGGGCGCAGCTCGGCGCTCGGCTCCTTCTCGATGCTGCTCACCGGGATGAGTACGCTCGGCACCGTCTTGGCAGACGCCGCAGCCTCATTGCCAACGACCGGCAGCATGCCAAGGCCAAGCCCATCCTGCGCCGCCTTGTTGCGCCAGCGCGAAAGATCCCACACCCGGGTTTTGAGCAGGTCCTTGATCGGCGCATATCCGCCGACTGCATCGCCATAAATCGTGGAATACCCGCAGGCCAGCTCCGACTTGTTGCCAGTGGCCAGGGCGAGCAGATTCCTGCTGTTCGAATACGCCATGACGATGACGCCGCGGATGCGCGCCTGCAGATTCTCCGCCGCGACGCCGCCCAAGGTGAGCTGCCGTTGGAAGGACTGGAACAATGGCTCGATGGCCTGCACTTCGTAATGGGCGCCGAGATTCTCGGCTAAGTCGGCGGCGTCATCCTTGGAGCCGTCGGAAGAGTATTGACTGGGCATGGAGATGCCGCACACGTTCTCGCCCCCGCAGGCGTCGGCAGCCATAGTGGCGACCAGCGCCGAGTCGATGCCGCCGGAGAGCCCCAGGCACACGCCGCTGAAGTGGTTCTTGGCCATGTAGTCTTTCAGGCCCAACACGCAGGCGCAGTAGACTTCCTCATCGCGCTCCATCTCGGCAGCTATGGTGCCGATTTGCTGACGCTCTGCCTGCTTGTCGAAATCGAAATAACTCAGATTCTCAACGAACATCGGCGAGCGCTCGAGCAGCGTGCCGTCCGCATCGACCACAAAGCTGCCGCCGTCGAAGACCAGATCATCCTGACCGCCGACCTGATTGAGATAGATCATCGGGGCATTGACCTCATGCGCCCGCCTGACTGCCAGATCATAGCGCGTATGGGTTTTGCCCTCCTCGTAGGGCGAGCCATTGATGGTCAGCAGCACGTCGATATGCTGCCCGGCAAGTTCATCGACCGGGCCGCCGTCCTGCCAGATATCCTCGCATATCGCCAATCCGACGCGCGTGCCATCGATGTCGAGCACGACGGAGCGCTGCCCGGAGGAGAAAATGCGGAACTCATCGAACACGCCGTAATTGGGCAGGAAATGCTTGTCGTAGCCGGCCCAGACCACGCCATCATGCAGCACCACGAGACGGTTGCGCGGCTTGTCGGATTCCGTATCAGTGCCGACCGTGCCCGCCACGACGTATAAGCCGCCCAAGCCGTCCGCCGCAAGCTGCCTGGCCATGGCGTTCGCCTTGTCCCATGCAGCCCTGCGGAAGGTGGCGCGGAAGGCAAGATCTTCAATCGGGTACCCGGTCAGCGACATCTCCGGAAAGACCACGACTTGGGCATGGTGTGCGGCAGCACGGCGCGAGTAGGCCATAATCGCCTCGGCGTTGGCGTCGAGGTCGCCTACGCGGGTGTCGATTTGGGCCAGAGCAAAACGCAATTGAGTCATGGCTTCATACTAGCGCCACCCGGTTCACAGGCGATTTGCGCAACTCATCCAACACCCGCAGCGCAGCATTCACATAGAACTCGGCGGCGGGCTGCAGCTCGCCGTCCAAGCCGACGAAGTGCGGGCTGTGCAATCCATAGTGTCCAGGCGCGCCGTTCGAGCCGATGAAGGCGAACAGGAGCCGGGTGCGCTGCGCGTATTCGCAGAAGTCCTCCCCCGCCATCGACGGACGAATCGGCTCAAGGCTCGCATATTGCGGCACATCCTGCGCCACGGCGGCAGCCAGCGCGGCGTCCGAAACTAGCGGATCGGCGAAATCATCCCATTCGACGTCAGCCTCGATGCCGTACGCTTCGGCCGTCGAAGCGATAATCTGTCGGAAGCGGCGTTCGACCAGCTGCCCGTCGTCCTTGTAGAAATACCGCGCAGTGCCGAGGAATCCCGCCTCAGCTGGCACCACATTCCATACGTCGCCGCCATGCACCTCGGTTATCGAGACGACCAGCGGATGGAAGGGCGTGGCATTGCGGCTCACGATGCTCTGCACCGACAGGATCATCGAGGCCAGCGCCTCGATTGGACCGGTGCCCATATGCGGGTAGCCGGCGTGCGTGCCCTGCGCGTGAAGGGTCACGGCGAATTTCACGCATCCAGCCATCATCGGTTCGGCCCCGACCGCGATCTGGCCGGGCAGATAGTCAGGGTTGTTATGCGTGCCGATTATCGCGTCGACGCCGTCGATGATCCCGGCATCGACCACAGCCTGCGCGCCCTGGCCGGTTTCCTCGGCCGGCTGGAACAGCAGCATGATGCGGCCCGCGATGTGCTCGCGATGCTCGGCCAGCCAGAACGCGGCGGCCAGCAGCGAGGTCATATGCAGATCATGCCCGCAGGCGTGCATCACGCCCTCGTTGTGTGAGGCGTAGTCCAGCCCGCTGCGCTCCGCGACGGGCAGCGCATCGATATCGGCGCGTAGGGCAATATATGGTCCTGGCTGTTCGCCTTCGATCAAGCCGATGACGCCGGTTTGCGACGGCAGCGGATTATCAAGGACCGCGATGCCGTGGCTGCGCAACTGCTCGGCGATGAATCGGCTTGTGCGCTCCTCGTGGAAGCCAAGCTCCGGGTCGACATGCAGATGCCGCCGGATGCCAATAAGCTCCGGTCCGATAGTCAGACGCTCAACCATATATCCTCATTCCTCGAATTGCCCCGGAGCGACGGGCGGATGCGTCGCGCTATGCCCCGTCTGTCACTGCCCGCTGCGCCGCTTCGCCGACCAGCTAACTCGCCAAGCCGTTCCCGTGCGGCCTACGCACAGCGAGAACACCCGCTCAGGAGTGCTGCCGCCTGAGCAAGCGCTTGGCAAAGGCGTTTGCGATGCCCTGCACCACTTGCACAAGCACGATCATAATGACGACTGCGGTCCAAGTCACCGTAGGGTCGAATTTCTGGTAGCCATACGCGATGGCGAAGTTGCCCAACCCACCGCCGCCGATGTAGCCGGCCATCGCCGACATGTCGAGCACCGCGATGAACAGGAAAGCGTAGGCGAGGATCAGCGGGGCAAGCGCCTCCGGAATCAGCACTGTGCGGATGATGGTGATCTTGGATGCGCCCATCGAACGGGCCGCCTCGATGACGCCGGAATCGACCGGCACGAGGTTCTGTTCGACCAGGCGCGAAGTGGCGAAGGTGCACATCACGGCCATGGGGAACACCGCCGCCATCGTGCCGATCGAAGTCCCGACGACCTTGATCGTCAGCGGCTGCATTGCCGCCAGAAAGATAATGAAGGGAATCGGCCGCACGATATTGACCACGATGTCGAGCACCCGGTAGACCGCCGCATTCTCGAAAAGGTTCCCCGGGCGCGTGCCGTACAGGATCACGCCGAGCACCAGCCCGAACGCGCCGCCGACGATCAGCGTGATGAACACCATTTCCAGCGTCTGCGCAATGGACTGGAAGAGCATCGGCTTGAGTACGGTCCAATCGCCTTGTCCTGCCAAAGCCATGCTGGTGCGTCCGGCCGCAGTGACTATCTCGCTCATCGTTCGCTTCCCTTCGTATCGCTGCCGTCAGTGCGCTCAGTGCCTGCAAAGCCTGCACTGCCTGCAATGTCTGTGACGTCTTCAACTGTCGTTCGCCGCGCTGCTGCGGAATCGAGCGATGCAACGGCTTGCTCGTAGGCAATCGGATGGCTCGCCGTGCCGAAATCGACCACATCGCTGTCGTGCGTCAGCTCGTCGAAGAACGCTTCGAAGCCTTCCTGCTGATCGTCGAATTCATAGGTAATCGCGCCGATGGCGGAGCCGCCGACCGTGTCGATGCCGCCATAGAGCATACTGCTGGCGATGCCACAGCTTGCGATGAGCTGCGAGATGCGCTGGCCGGAAGCCAGCACGGCGGAGGACTGTTCATCGCTGTACTCTTTACCGTTGTTTTCTTTATTGCTCAGCACATCCCGCTGGCGGATAAGCACCGTCACAATCCTGCCCGGCCAGTCGCGGCGCAGCTGCTCGACGCGTTCCTCCTGCGGCACGCCGGACAGCGCGGTGGCGATGAAACGCTTGGTGACCGGCTGGCGGGGCGCGGCGAACACATCGTAGACATCGCCCTGCTCGACGACACGCCCCTGGCTCATGACGGCAACCCGGTTCGCAATGTTCTGCACGACGCTCATCTGGTGCGTGATGAGCACGATGGTGATGCCGAACTGCTCGTTGACCCGCTTGAGCAGCGCCAGCACCTCGTCGGTGGTCTCAGGATCCAGCGCGCTGGTCGCCTCGTCGGCCAGCAGAATCTGCGGATTGGTCGCCAGCGCCCGAGCGATGCCGACGCGCTGCTTCTGCCCGCCGGAGAGCTGCGATGGGTAGTTGTCGGCATGATCGCGCAGCCCGACGAAATCAAGCAGCTCGGCCACGCGCCTCTCCTGATAGTCCTTGCGCCAATGATCCAGCTGCAGCGGGTAGGCGATGTTCTGGCTGACCGTTTTGGTGGAGAACAGGTTGAACTGCTGGAAGATCATGCCGATCTTCTGGCGTATCGGGCGCAGCTTGGACTCCCCCAGCGCAGTGATATCGGTGCCCAGCACGCTCACGGTGCCGCTCGTCGGCCGTTCGAGCGCATTGATCATGCGCACCAGCGTCGATTTGCCGGCTCCCGAGTAGCCGATGATGCCGAAGATATCGCCGCGATCCACGCGCAGACTCACATCGTCGACTGCGCGTGATGTGCCGGATTGCCTCCCCGAGCCGCCGCGCTTATGGAATTCCTTGACCACATGGTCAAGCGTGATAATCGCCTCTGCCATTCCTGCCGCCCTATCCGTCGTTCTCTGTCTCGGTTGCCGAGTCTCGTATTGTCATGTCTGTGCGGCGGCCGATCTGCGCGCAACCAGTCATGCACCAATCAATCGGCGCATAACCGAAGTCACGCAGCAGGCCCGGCCGCCGCAGACATGCTACCCGCCCATGCTGAGCAGAAGCACCATGCATATCGGTGAACCTCAATGCAAATCAGTCAGCCGAACTCACTTGCTCGCCTTGGCTTCCTTCTCGATGGTGGCGAGGAAGCCCTGCAGCTCCTGGGCACTGTACTTGTCGGCGAAGGCCGCGGTGCCACCTGACTGGCTCTGCAGCGCGGCAAGCACTTCCTTGGACTGGAATATCTTGACCAGCTTGAGGTAGGTCGCGTTGTTCACATCGGCCTTGCGGGAGACGAACACGTTGATGTAGGGCCGTGCCGACACGGTCTCCGCGTTATCCGAGTAGATGGCATCCTTGGGGTTGAGGCCCGCGTCCTTGACATAGTCGTTGTTGATCACGCCTGCTGCCACCTTCGGATCCTTGAGCGAGTTGGCTACCTGCTCGGCCTTCAGCGGAGCGACAGCGACCTTGGAAGTCGCGGTGTCGATGTCGGCGGGCGAGGTGAATGGCGTCCATGCGCCCTTGAGCTTGACGAGGCCGGCCGCCTTGAGCACGCCGATGGCGCGGGCCTGGTTGGTCTCATCGTTCGGAATCGCGACCGTGCTGCCGGCATTGATGTCCTTGACATCCTTGACCTGCTCGGAGTACAGGCCTAGCGGGTAGACCGCAGTGCCGCCGATCGGCTGCAGATCCTTGTTGTTCTTCACGTTGTAGTTTGCCAGATACAGCAGGTGCTGGAACTCGTTCAGGTCGAGGTCGCCCGAATCAAGCGCCGGATTCTCCGAGGTGTAGTCCTGGAAGTCGACGATCTTGACGTGGATGTTCTCCTGCTCGGCCTTCTTCGTGAAGGCGATCCACTGCGGCTCGGTCGCGCCGACGACACCGATCTTGACCGGGTTGGACTGCGAGCCCTTCGCGGCCGAATCGGACTTGCCCGCGATGGCGCGGTATCCGAAGAAGACCGCCACGGCGAGGACGGCGATGACGACCACCGTGATGATGATGTTGCGCGCGGTGTGGTTGACGCGCACCGGCTCTTGGCTGCTTCCCGTGTCAGCTGGCTGCTGGTTTGAAGAAGTCATGATATTTCCCTCTGTTTCTCTTGATGTTCACTTGTTCTCTTGCATTCCGCACCACGCAACCTCGTGTTGGCTGAGCCCCATGCAGCGTTTGCCGCACACAGTCCCCCACGCTTCTTGCAGTGGCCGGATGGCCCTCACCACGATACGAGAACGAACGCGGCCAAGCGAGCAAAAAGTAGCAATCCCTCTATACATATTCGTTATAGCCTGTATTCGATCCGCGGCATTGTGCGCCTCAGCCTGCGGGACTCAGTGGGACGAAACGCGCGGAGGGACCGTGTGTATAACGGCAATCCATGTCAATGGACCGCATGTATAGATGTAGGTGCATTCGCTGCTGCCTTTCGCTGCCGCCTTTCGCTGACCGAACAAGCGTGCACCGCTCCCATTACACTGTGTGATTAGGAATAAACGTGACATTAGAAACCGTCATATTAAAATAAACGTGATATTGAAATGAATGCATGGGAAATGAACGTGTATTGAAGACGAATTTGTTTTGGAAATACACTTGTCATGGAAACGCACGGCATTGGGGACCACATGCCTTGACACATCAGGATGGTCCATTGCCGGCCGCTGGAACGACCGAGCAGCATTCGCATCGTATGAAAGGCTAGACAGCATGACAATCAATGATGCCATCGCAGCGCAACCCGCATCCGTATATGCCGATTCCCGAATCGCGCACGGAAAGCCCGCGCCGCAGCCGTCTCGCAATGCAAGTCCCGACAATTCAGACAGTCCCGATACCAAGGCAGCCTTCTTCGACATCGATGGCACGCTGACCAGCTTCGCGACGCATATCGTGCCCGACTCCACATTGCAGGCGCTGCAAGGCCTGCGCGACGAGGGTGTGAAGATCTTTATCTGCACTGGGCGCTCGCCCTCCCAGATGGGCGTGGTGCTCGACACCATCCCGATATCCTTTGACGGCGTGGTCGCCATGAACGGGCAGTACTGCATCGACGATCAGGGCTTCCTTGAGACCGAGTCCATGAACGGGCATGATATAGGAATCATCACCGCGTGGCTCGACGAACATCCGGACGTCGTGGCGAGCTTCTGCGAATGCGATTACGTCTACTTCAATCAAGTCACCGAGACCATGCGCGAGACCTGGCGGCAATTGGGCAAAACCGCTCCAAAGGCCTTCATCGACGACCCGCACATACGTCCGCTCGACCACCCGACCTTCCAGATCAGCCCATTCATCAGCAAGGAGCAGGAGCACGAGATCACTGCGCTGTGCGACAACGTCAAAGGCGTGCGCTGGCACCCCTCCTTCACCGATCTGATTCCCGCCGATGGCGGCAAACCTGTTGGCATACGGCGTTTCCTGCGGCATTACGGCTATACCCGCGAGCAGTGCATCGCCTTCGGCGACGGCGGCAACGACATGACAATGCTGCAGTTCGCCGGCATCGGCATTGCGATGGGCAATGCCTCGGACTTCGTCAAATCGGTCGCCGACTACGTGACCGACGATGTGGACCACGACGGCATCATGAATGCGCTGCGGCACTTCAAGATTTTATAGAGCGGGATTCTGCTGGGCGCGCATGCATATAGTGAAAGCTACGACATGTCCAGCTTTTAGGCCGGACAGAACTTCTGCCCCCACACATAGTTCCCCGTCCCACTCGCATGACAGACTGGGCGTATGAGCACAGTTGTTATGCACACCTCCGAAGGTGACATCACCATTAATCTGTTCGACGACGAAGCGCCAAAGACCGTCGAGAACTTCCGTTCCCTGTCCACCGGCGAGAAGGAGTGGACGAACCCGCTTACCGGCGAGACCTCCCACGACCCGTTCTACGACGGGCTGACCTTCCATCGCATCATCAAGGATTTCATGATCCAGGGCGGCTGCCCGCTGGGCACCGGCACTGGCGGCCCCGGATACGACTTCGACGACGAGATTGACCCCGCGCTGACCTTCGACCGGCCCTACCTGTTCGCTATGGCGAACGCCGGAGTGCGCCGCGGCGCCGACGGCAAGATCCACGGCACGAACGGCTCGCAGTTCTTCATCACCACGGTGCCTACCCCTTGGCTCAACGGCCATCACACGATTTTCGGCGAGGTCGCCGATGACGAGTCCAAGGCCGTCGTCGACAAGCTCGAGGCCGTCCCCACCGACCGCTCCGACGCCCCATTAGAGCCGGCCATCATCATCTCCGTCGAGGTGCAGTAGGCGCTGGCGTTGCCTTAGCGCTACGAGGCGCTTCTCGCGCTTCTTCATTCCGATTAATCCCCGCTCTGGTTTCTATGCCAGAGCGGGGATTTTGCATATTGGCCAGCTCCGGACTCTTTTGGGGCCCGAGGGCTCGAACTGTCTGAATCGATCTCTTTCACCGTTGCGCCTGAGCATTGAACGGCTAGGAGGACTCACCGTGCCGCACCTTGCGCAGATGCGGCTCGACGGAATCCTTAGTACCGGCGATGCGGTAAAGCTCAAGAGCGCCGATAAATAATCTATGACAAATTGTTAGTAGCGTATATGACATTCTGTTAATGGGATCTATACCAGTTATTTATATGCCGAATGCCGATGACCCTACATGGACGCGTCATCGGCATTCGGCAACTACAAGAACTAGTCGACTAAGAAAGATTTTATTGGCCTACATATGCAGAAAACGTGACAAAACGAGTCCATACGTCAAGAAAAACGTTACAAATGAGCAATGCAAATATGAGAAAAACGTGACATATGGTAGTATAAATATTAGGAAAAACGTTACGAGGTAAGGAATTGCAATGCTTTCACGCAAGGCTCTGCACGTACTCAAATCGTGGAAAAAGTCGCGCAGCCGTCATCGGGCGCTTATGCTCACGGGGGCGCGGCAGATCGGCAAAACCACGCTGGTCCGTGAATTCGCACGAAATGAATATGCGCAGTTTGCCGAGCTGAATTTTCTTACCGATGACAATGCTGCGAGCATCTTCGCGGGCCCGCTCGACGCGCAAACCATCATCACAAATCTCACCGCGTATCTGCGCACTCCTTTGGAACCAGGCAACACGCTTGTGCTGCTTGACGAGATTCAGGAATGCCCCCGTGCACGAACCGCCATCAAATTCCTCGTCGAGGATGGCCGCTTCGACTATATTGAAACCGGCTCGCTACTAGGCGTGCGCACCGGCGAGGTGACATCGTATCCGGTTGGGTTCGAAGAACAGCATCGTATGTTTCCGATGGATTTCGAAGAGTTCTGCCTAGCCGACGGCGTGCAGAGTGAGACGATAACGATGCTGCGCGAGCATTTCGCAAATCGCCAGCCAGTGAGCGAAGCCGTTCATGAGACAATGAGCCGTCTGTTTCTAGCCTACATCGTGGTCGGAGGGATGCCCGAGATCGTGCAGCGGTATGTGGACACGCACGATATCGCTCAAATCGTGACATTGCAGCACGACATACTCGATCTGTACCGTTTAGATATCGCCAAATATGCGGAAACGAGCGACAGAACAAAGATTCGCTCGATCTTTGACGCTGTTCCCTCGCAGCTCGATGACCGCAATCGACGTTTTGTCCTAGCCAATTTGAACAAGAATGCCAGACAGAACCGTTATGCCAGCGGCTTTCTATGGCTTGCCGACGCAGGTGTGGCGCTGCCCTGCTACAACGTCACGGCACCGGTCGCACCACTGCAGGCCAATGCGAAACACAGCCTGTTCAAATTGTTCATGAACGATACCGGCCTGCTGTGCGCCAGTTCGCTCGACAATGTGCAATTCCCCATTCTGCAGGGCGACTTGAGCATCAACATGGGAGCTATCACTGAGAATGTCGTGGCACAAGAGCTGTTGGCGCATGGGTTCACACTCTTTTACTTCGATACGAAGCGATACGGCGAGGTGGACTTCGTCATACAGTCGGGAGCACATGTCCTGCCCATTGAAGTCAAATCAGGCAATGACTGGACCATTCACAAGGCTCTGGGCAACACGATGGCGGTTCGCGAATGGCATCTGGGCCAGGCGTATGTGCTGTGCAAAGGCAACCTTCGCCATGACGCCGGTCGAGGCATCACCTATCTGCCGCTTTATATGACGATGTTTCTGGCACCTGAGCGGTTGCCCGATTCAATGCCCTTCAACGTCGACCTGAGCGCCTTGAACAGCTAGAGCAGGGCACCGCCGCTCGATTCAATGGTCGTTATTCGTTCGATCGATGCGCGTTGCGAGGCTTTGCACGGCACGGTTGAATCTGGTGAGCGCCGCAGCGAACTGGGATATCTCATCCGGACTCCAATCGGCGAGCACCGTGGACAGCGCACCGAGGTTCCGCTTGCGCTGCTGGGCAAGACTGTGCTCGCCCTCCTGCGTGAGTGTGAACTTGCGCGCCATCCCGCCGTCGGGGTCGGGGATGCGCTCAATCATATTCTGCCGTCGCATCGCGGCCGTCTGCCGGTTGAGCGTAGAAGCGTCCAAACCGGTTATCTCGCTGAGCTCGCCGATGCTCATCGGCCGGTCCTCCAAGCTGACGAGCAGTATGTAGGCGCTGCGGTCAAGCATGCCGAGACGGGACCCACGGAAACCAGCTACCCGGTTGATGCGCTTGCCGAGCAGCAAGGCTTCATACTCGATGGCGACAATGTTTTCGGCCACCGCTGCCGGCGGATCTGCAGCGCTTCGCTCCACTGCAGACAGACTAGCCGATCTGCTGCCGCGTTCGCCAGTTTCATTCGCCGCAGTATCGCGCATCGCGTCCTTGCGATTGTCGCTCGCTGACATGCATTCCTCCTCATTCACCATTCATCGTCATCAACCATTGACCGATTCGACCATGACGGATGACGAACTCACCGTTCGCAGCGTCTGGCCAATTCTTAAGTCGTCTCTCAACAGTTATCTCTCAACAGTCGCCTATCAGTATAGCCCGCCGATATGCAGAATACACAGCTTGCGCAAACACCTAGATGTGTATTATACATATTGATTGTATGATACATAACCATTCTCTGTTTGCCGGAAGGAATCCATGAGGCATATGCCAACCCAAGCCACTTCGCCATTACCATCCACCCCATCACGAAAAACCACAAGCGACACCGTCATCGTCGCGGTGCTCGCCGCCGCAGGCATCACGTCATCACTGACCCAGACGCTGGTGATTCCGTTTATCGGCCAGCTCCCGACCCTATTTCACACCCAGTCGTCAGTGAGCGCCTGGGCGGTCACGGTCACGCTGCTCACCGGGGCTGTAGGCATGCCGATACTCGGCAAACTCGCGGATTCCTATGGCAAACGGCGGATGCTGCTCATCGCTTTGGTGCCACTTATCGTCGGCTCGCTCGTCTGTGCCGTGGCCCCGAACATCGCCGTGCTCATCACAGGACGGGCGCTGCAGGGCATCGCCACCGGCATGGTCCCGCTCGGCATCAGTCTGCTGCATGACATTCTTCCCAAGGACAAGGTCGGCACGGCGATAGCCCTGATGAGTTCGTCCATGGGCATCGGCGGGGCGCTTGGCTTGCCTGCAGCCGCCGCAGTGATCGAGTACATCAACTGGCGAGGGCTGTTCATGGCGGACTTTGCGATAGCGCTGGCTATTGCTGTCCTTATCGCCGTGCTCATCCCCGCTCCGGCTGAGCAGAAGTCCTACGATATCTTTGACTTTGTCGGCGCAATCGGATTGGGAGTCGCGCTGCTCTGCCTGCTGCTGGCGATTATCGATGGGGGCGCATGGGGTTGGGGAAGCCCGGAGACCATCGGCCTGTTCATTGCCGCGCTCATCGTGACGCTTGCCTGGGGCTACTGGGAGCTGCGCCACACCAATCCTCTGGTCGATCTGCGCACGACCCGCAAGCATAATGTGCTGTTCACGAATATCGCGTCGATTTTCATCGGATTCGCCATGTATTCGCAGTCGTTGCTGCTGCCCCAGCTCATGCAGCTGCCTGCAGCGACCGGATACGGGCTGGGCCTGAGCATGCTGGAGATGGGGCTGTGCATGGCCCCCAGCGGACTGGGCATGATGGCGGTTTCATCGCTGGGCGCACGCATCACCAAATCCCGAGGCGCGAAGACCACGCTGATATGCGGGGCGCTTGTGATGGCCGTAGGCTATGCCTGTGCCGCCTTGCTCATGCATTCGCTGGTTGCGCTCGTTGTCTCCTCGGTCATCGGCAGCATGGGAACCGGCCTCGCGTTCGGAGCCATGCCGACCCTCATCATGAACGGCGTGCCCGCCAACGAGAAGGCCTCGGCAAACAGCTTCAACACCGTGATGCGTTCGATTGGCACATCAGTATCCTCGGCAGTCATCGCCATGATTCTCGCCGGCATGAGCGTGCACTTCGGCGGCGCAACGATTCCCAGCCAGTCAGGGTTCGTCGGCCTACTGATCGGCTGCTTCGTAGCAGTCGTAGCGGCGGCAATCTCCCTCAACATCAGGCACACCAAGCAATCCTAAAACCACCAGATTCACCCCGCCGCACCACGTTGGGAACCAGCACTGATGCGATGTGTGCGTCTTCAAGGCGCACCGAGGGAAGGCGTACAAAAGTACGTCGACCGAGGGGCAACGCAGAAGACGCCCTGTAATACTCGTGCTGGGAACCAGCACTGACATGACGCGTGCGACCCCAAGGTGCGGAAAGCGAAGGCGTACAAGGGCACATCGAGCCTTCCACAACGCAGGGGACGCCCTCTGACACCGGTGCTGGGAACCAGCACTGATGCGATGCGTGCGTCTTCAAGGCGCGAAAGGCGAAGGCGTACAAGGGTACGTCGAGCCTTCCGTAACGAAGAAGACGCTCCATCGCATCAGTGCTGGCCGTAGACGTGTTGGTAACGGTCGTTCAGACTATCAATATCCGACTGCTCAATAGGGATGATGTCGCCGAGCTGCCGGGCCGCCCACATCGTATGTGCCACCTCCTCGGTCATCGCCGCCGCCTTGACGGCATCCTCGGCATTCTTGCCGATGACGAATGGGCCGTGGTTGCGCATGAGGACGGCGGAGGAATGCGGGTACTGCTTGAGCGTGTCCACCACGCCCTGTCCGATCGCTTCCGAGCCGATGAGCCGGAAGGGGCCGACTGGCACGGGTCCGCCAAATTCGTCGCCCATCATCGTCAGGCCACAGGGGATGTTCTGCCCGGTGGCCGCCCATGCGGTCGCATAGGTCGAATGGGTGTGCACTACGCCGTATACGCCGGGCATGTGCCGGTAGATGTAGGCGTGCGATGCGGTGTCGGATGACGGCGCTTCGGCTCCGTCAACCACATTGCCATCCAAATCGCACACCACCATCGAGCTCGGCGTCAGATACTCGTAGCGCAGGCCGGATGGCTTGATCACCAGCAGATCGGCGGTGCGCAGGCGCTGCGAGACATTGCCTGCAGTCCACACGACCAGATTCCACTTGATAAGCTGCTTGTGCAGATCGGCGACGACTTGCCGCACCTGCTTTACTTCGGCTACTGTTTCCGGTCCGAAATCAGCTAGAGTTGCCATGATAATTACCTCTTTCCCATACTGTTTTTCGTTTTCCTCGCCCATTCGGCTGGTTGCAGGCTGCGACGCTTCGAGTGGAGCGGCTCTGCAGGGCGCAGCGCAACCAGCCGAATGAATCACCGTGGGCAGCAAGTGTCACAGGCTTTCGAGATTCTTGCCTTTGGTTTCCCGTGCGAACAGGTAGGTGACTGCGCCAATGGTCAGGCATGCACCGAAGAAGGTGAATGCCGTGGTGATGACGCCGATGTCGATGTGCTGGGCGATGAAGTTGCCGCCCACCAGAAGTCCCATGAAGGCCGGGCCGACGACTTTTGCAATTGCGCCGATGCCATACCCGACTCCCAAGCCGGTGGAGCGAACGTCGTTGGGGAACTGCTCACCGCCGAAGGCGTTGAGGATGCCGAACGCGCCGTCTGCGAAGGTCATGATGATCAGCACCGCTATGTAGAACTCCCAGCCGGAATCATGGAAGAACGCCGCGTAGAAGCATCCGGCCGCGCCGATGATGCCGAAGAGGAACATCGTCCACCGGCGGCCGCTGACGTCGGCGAGCCAGGCGGATCCGAAGCGGCCGATGCAGTCGGCCACGGAAACCCCCATGAACAAGTAGGCGACCGTCTGGATGGGGAATCCGAAGGCATCTTTCAGCAGGGTCTGGCCCCAGGACTGAATCGCGAAGCTGCCCAGAATGAAGCAGAACGATCCAAGCGAAATGATCACCAAGGACTTCAGATGCTTCGAGAACAGCACACGGTAGTTGGCCTTCTCCATAAGCGTCACCTGCGGCAGCTCGCCGACCTGGTCGACAGGCATTTCCAAAGCCCATGCCAGAGCTTTGCGCGCATCGTCATCGCGACCCTTGATCTGGTAGAAACGAGGGGACTCAGGAACGAATCTCAGCCAGACGAGCAGGAAAACCGGCAGTACGCCCAGTGCGATGAGCACGCGCCAGTTGTCGCCAACGATGCTTTGGGATATGGAGCCAAGCAGCAGGCCCAAGGGGATGAACACCGAAGCCAGACCCGAAAGCAGACCACGCGACTTGGACGGCACGAACTCCTGCACGTAGGGAATCGAGGTGATGTTCAGGCCGCCGACGCCAATGCCGACACCGACGCGCAGTATGGCCAGCAACAGCCATGCTCCGGTCGGCAGGAACACGGAGAGGGCCGTGAACACGACGAAGCAGACCACGCACCATTGGAAGGCGCGTTTGCGTCCATATCGGTCGGCCAGACCGCCCCACATAATGGAGCCGATGACCGTGCCCAGACCGGAGCATGCCAGGATGACCCCGGCCTCCACTCCTGTCAGATGCCAGGCGACGGTCAGCAGCGACACCACGAACCCGATCAGGAACATGTCGAAAAACTCCGAGATGTTGCCGACGATGGCCAGCGAGATGATGCTTTTCTGGTGGCCGGTGAGTGGCCTTGCGTCGATTTGCTCGTATGCCGTCACGGGGGCATGCGTCGCAACGGCTGCAATGCTATTCATAATCCCATCCTTACAGTGAAGGCGATATATACGGCCTGTATATACGCTCAGCGATCAATGTCGGTTCCCAGGGGGATGCGTAGCTCCCCTGTCCGTATGCGCGTCAGATCGCCCATATGGGTGATGGCGAATTCGGAGGCGCGCTGGCCCCACTGCACGCCCGAGGCGATGTCGCCCGACAGGTATCCGTGAATCGTCGCCGCGATGAACGCATCGCCCGCGCCGGGCCTGTCGATGACCGGCACCGCTGTGGTCGCGTAGGCGGTGAAGCCTTCGGGACCACGCAGGTATGGTCCGTTCATGTGGTCGGTCGACACGACGTATCGGCTGCCGAAGCGCTTCATGAGCCTGGCGGTCACTTCCTGGGGCGTTCCTTCGATGCCGAAGACCTTGCTGGCGTCGCCGATCGAGCAGAACAGCACGCTGGCGCGCTCGGCGATGGGGTTCGAGGACCTTGCGCGCCCGTTCGCCGCTCCACAGCTTGCGCCGGAAATTGACATCGAGAATCACCTCGGCGCCTCGCCTGACTGCCTCATCGGCGGCGTAGCGCACCACCTGCGCCGTGGTGTCGGTGAGGGATGCGGTGATGCCGGTCAGGAAGACGACTTCGGTGTCCAGCATCGTATCCCAGTCGTATTCGTCGATGCCCGTGGAACGGAACGGCGTCCATTCGCGGTCGTAGATGACGTTCGCCGGCATAGGCCCTGCCCCCGGCTCCATGAAGTAGAGCGCGGTGCGGCCGCCGGGTTTGCGCACCATAGTGTGCATGTCGACGCCGACCGAACGGTACTCGGACAGGATGTAGTCGCCAAGATCGCTTTCGGGCAGCGAGCTCGTCCACAGCGTGCGCCATCCGAGCTGCGCGGTCAGGCCGGCTACGTTGGCTTCTGAGCAGGCCGGATTCATGCGGACGTTGCGGGTGAACATAAGCCGTTCGCCGCTGTCGACGGTGAAGCGGATCTGCCCCTTGCCAATGGTCGAAAGATCATATGTAGTCATGACAATACTTCCTTGTATCTGGTGATGGTTGATTTCATTAGCTGGCGTGCGGTTTTTCCTGCACAGCAACGGCGCTTATCAGTATCGTCAGCACTGTCAGCGCCGTCCGTCAGCGCGATACGACCTGTATGCCGGCTGCGCTGAGCCAGCCTTCGATCTTCACGCGCGCATCGGCGCAGATGGCGCTGGAGCGCAGGGAATCGTCGTTCCACATCTCGATCATCATGCGTCCGGACCAGTTCTGCCGTTCAAGCTCCGCGAACGCCGCAGGGAAATCAGCGATTCCGGTTCCCATAGGGATGCGCCTGGGCTGGCCGGGCAGCACATCCTTGAGATGGATGGCGAGCATACGATCCTGCCCTGCTTCCAGCTCCGCAACGGTGTCGAGCTGCTGCTCGGCGAGATTGCCGACGTCCGGGTACATGGACAACCAGGCCGAGCCGACCTCGTCGCATATCGCCAATCCCTTGGTGATCGAGGTGACGTCGTTGCCGTCCACATTCTCGATGCCGAGCATGACGCCGGCTTGGGCGGCGTATTCGGCGGCGACGCGCAGCGCATCGACATAGCGCTCGCGCTGCCCCGGATCCGCCTGCTCGTAGTAGGCGTAGTACCCGGCCACCTGCACCACGGGGATGCCGGTGTCGTAGCACAGCTCGATCGCCTTGCGGAATATCTCCTGCGCTTCGCGGCGAATCGCAGCATCGGCGGAGCCTGGGCCGATCTTGCGGTGGCAGCTTAGGCACATGCCGCCAATCTGCACACGTACATCTTCAGCCGCGCTACGAAACTCGCGCCGCTGCGTCTTGGTCCAGTCCAGGCGCGCTATGCGCTTCGTTGTCTCGTCGATGGACAGGTCCATGAAGGTGAACCCGCCTTCGACGACCTGCGCAAAGAAGGCCCGCCAATCGTCAGTGCGTCGCAGCGCCTTCTCGTAGATGCCCAGAGTGACGCTGCTCATTGCGGCCACACTTGGTCGATGGCCTCGTTCAGCTCGCTCGCGGCGACAACCGGATCCTCAGCCTTGACGATGCCACGGCCCGAGATGATCACGCCCACTGGCGAACCCTTGAAGAAGGCGATGTCCTGAGTTTTCACGCCCCCGGTGATGGTGACGGTGAATCCCATGTCGTGCAGCTCGCGGATGCGTGCGATGTCATCAGCGCCCCACGTGAGCTTGCCTGCCGCTTCGGCATCGCGCGAGCGATGGACGATGACATGCTTCGCGCCAAGTCTGCGCCATATTCTGGCCTTGTCCGGGTCGTACTCCTCGCCGAGCTCGATCTGCACCTCGCCATCGAATTCCTGAGCGACTTTGACCACCCGCTCGACGGTGGTGAGCGAGGCCCCGGCCACGACCGAAACCCAGTTGGCCCCCGCTTCGAAGCAGTTGCGCGCGATCAGCGCTCCTGCCTCTGCGATGCGCACGTCCGCGAGGATGGTCTTGTTCGGGTATAGAGCGCGAACCTCACGGACAGCCCGCAAGCCTTCGGCGATGATGAGAATGGTGCCGCACTCGATGACGTCGATCTGGCTGATGGCCGCATTCAGTGGCCTGATCGCGCTCGGCATATCCGTGGTGTCAAGCGCGATCTGCAAGCGCGGGCGCTGCAACGTCGATGCCCTGCTTTGCTTGATCTCAGTTTGCTTGGTGGTTTGCTTGGCTTCACTTTGCTTAGTTTCGGTTTGCTTGGTGGTTTGCGAAATCATGCTCATCGTGATCAGTCCTCCCCACGAAATGCGAAGAAGGTGCGTGCATTGCCGATCAGCAGCTTGTTCACATAGTCCGGGTCGAAGCCCTCGTCGATCATGCGCGGCCCATCGACGGCTGGGTTGTAGTCGATTCCGGAGACGGAGCCATAGGCCTTCTGATACGAGCGCTTTCCGGAGTCGGTCCCCAGCAGGATGCGATCCTCGAATCCATCCTTCTTGAAGGCGGCCAGCTCCGCCATCCGGTTCGAATCGGGCTGGTACTTGATACGGTTCGTGCCGTCGATTTCCAGATACACGCCGAGGTCGAGAATCTGCTCCAGGTAGTAGGTGTCGGCGTTGCGCTGGATATGGCCGATGGCAATCCGGTCGGCCGGCACGCCCAGCTCGATGAGCGTCTGCGCCTGTTCGAGCCCGCAGGTGCCGAAGGTGGTGTGCGTGTTGATCGGGCAGCCGGTCTCAATCGAAGCGATGGCGGCGGCCTCCATGCACTTGTGCTCGAAGGGCGTGATCGCGCCGTAGGCGGTGCCGATCTTGATGATGCCTGCCTTGTACGGCGTGCGTTCCACAATCGGACCGGAGTAGTCGTTCCTGTCGATGCCCTCGCGCACATCCGCGATGACCAGCTCGGCGATGGCGTCGAGCGAATAGCGGTTGATCCAGTGCGACTGCGTCTCCAAATAGACATGCTCGCGGTGGAAGCCCGTCGCGGCGATGACCTGCAGCCCTTCGACCGTCCTCGCCACTTCGGCGAGCTTGTCGGGATTGCGGCCGCAGTTGATGGGGCACATATCGACGATGGTGCCGCCGTTGGCGCTCCACTGCTTGGATGCCTGTGCGAAGTAGCCGCCTTCTTCGACGGCTTTTTCGACGGAATCAAGCTGATGGTCGCGGTCGATGTAGACCTCCCCCGCGCCGACGCGGATGAGATGGTCGTGCGCGTCGACGACGCCCAGGGAATCAGGGTCCACATCTCCTAGAATCGTACGTGCAAATGCCATGATGACAACTCCTTTGTTATTCCGTTTCGCTGCCCCGCGCCCACAGCGCTCGGGGAACCTGACAATTGAGAAGATAGGTCATCACCGGCATCATCCGCATCATAGTGATGAACAAATGTTCATAGTAAGAAAATAAACGCGACATATTATCCATACAATTACCGCAAAATAACGGCAATTCATTGTTCATATTGATATAAAATGAACATATGTTCATAGATGAATCGCTTGTCACTGCTGGATCGCGGGAGCATATCGGCCTGGTGCTCAAGGTGGCGCGCGCCTATTACCAGGACGATAAGACGCAGACGCAGATCGCCAAGGAAATCGGCTATTCGCACTCCACCATTTCGCGGCTGCTCAAGGAATCTCGCGATCTGGGCATCGTGCATATCACCATCGGGCATCCTTTGGAGCACCTGCGCTCGTTGGAGGATGCGCTGTGTGCCAAATTCCACCTCACGCATGCCCGAGTGGCGCAGATGCCGCATGACGACAGCCCGGAGCTTATGGTGCCTCGCTGCGCCGCGGCGCTGTTCACGGAGATCTGCGCGCCGAATTCCCTGATTACGGTGTCGAATGGCTACGCCGTGGCCGCCGCCGTGCGCGAAGTGCCGGTATGCGACTGGCCGAAATCGAACGTCGCGCAGATGATCGGCTGCCTGAGCCCGGCCAATCCGATGATCGACTCCCCTGCCGTGTGCCACATGCTGGCGCAGCGACTGGGCGGCACCTTCACCGCCCTGCCCGTGCCGATGGTCCTGTCATCCAGCCATATCGCCAACGCCATGCGCAAGGAGCCGCAGATCGCCACCGCACTGGCGCTCGGTGGCGGCGCAGACACGGCCATCGTGGGGGTCGGCGCGGCCACCGGGCAGCGGCTGGGACACATCTTCGATGATTACATGGATGCACGCACGCTGCGCGAGATTCAGCACACCGGCGTCGTCGGCCATATCTGCGGCCATCTCATCGACGCCGACGGCAACCATATCCACACCGAACTGTGCGACCGGACGATATCCATCGACTTCGAACGCCTCAAACGCATACCAATGGTTATCGGCATCGCCTGGGGAGCCCGAAAGCTCAAGGCGATTCATGCCTGTCTGGTCGGCAGGCTCATCAATGTGCTCGTCACAGACCGCGCAACCGCCGAGGCGCTGCTGGAAGTCTGAACGTACCTTGGTTGCGTCTGAACCGTCTCACGCTACATCTTGCGCAGGCGCGGCTCGGCGGAATCCTTGGCACCGGTGATGCGATAGACGTCGAACACGCCGTCAATCTTGCGCACCGAAGCCAGCAGTCGACTCAAATGCTGCGGATCGGCCATTTCGAAGGAGAACTGGCTGGTGGCGACGCGATCCGTGCCGGTGGAGACCGAGCCGGAGATGATGTTCACGCCGTGGTCGGAGAGCACGCGGGTCACGTCGGAAAGCAGATGCGGACGGTCAAGCGCCTCGACCTGGATTCTGACCATGAACGAGCCCTTGGTGCTGGTCCACTGCACTTCGATGACACGCTCGGGCTGGTGCTTCTCCAAGTCCAGCATGTTCTGGCAGTCGGCGCGGTGCACCGAAACGCCCTGATTACGCGTGATGAAGCCGACGATTTCATCGCCGGGCACCGGCGTGCAACAGCGGGCCAGCTTGACCCACACATCGCCGACGTCCTTGACGGCCACGCCAGAGGAGCTGGTCTTGGACTTGCCCTGCTCGAACTGACGCAGCGGCAGGGCTTCCTGCTCGACTTCCTCGCTGATTTCGTCCGAGCCGGCGTCCTTGACCAAGTGGGCGATGGCGTTCTGCGTCGAGATCTGGCCGTCGCCTATCGCGGCGAATACGGCATCGGCATTGTCGAGATTGAGATCGTCCGCTATGCCGATGAGCGCGCCGGGCGTGAGCATCGAGGCGACAGGAAGCCCGCGCTTGCGCATGGCGCGAATCAGCTCGTCGCGGCCCTCTTCGATGGCCTCGGAGCGGCGCTCCTTGCTGAACCACTGGCGTATCTTGTTGCGCGCCTTTGGGCTTTTCGTGAAGCTCAGCCAGTCGCGCGACGGTCCGGCGTTATCTGATTTCGAGGTGAGAATCTCAACCGTGTCGCCGTTCTCCAGCACGGTGTCCAACGGCACTAGACGGCCGTTGACGCGCGCGCCCATCGTGCGATGGCCGACCTCGGTGTGCACGGCGTAGGCGAAGTCGATCGGCGTGGCGCGGGCCGGCAGCGAGATGATCTTGCCTTTCGGCGTGAATACGTAGACTTCGGCCGAGCCCAGGTCCTCTTTGAGCGAGCCGAGGAACTCGTCGGAATCCGGCGTTTCGCTCGTCCAGTCGGCGAGCTGCTGAATCCATTTGAGGTTATCGGCCTCGCTCAGCTCCTGATGGTCGCTGTCCTCGCGCTGGCGATCGGCCTTGCCCGGCGTGCTCAGCGGCCGGCCGGCCTGGCCGTTCTCCTTGTAGCGCCAGTGGGCGGCGATGCCGAATTCGGCGCGCCGATGCATGTCCCACGTGCGAATCTGAATCTCGACCGGTTTGCCGCCCGGTCCGACGACCGTGGTGTGCAGGCTCTGGTACATGTTGAGCTTGGGCATCGCGATGTAGTCCTTGAAGCGGCCGGGCACCGGGCTCCACCGCGCATGCACCGCGCCAAGGGCCGCATAGCAGTCCTGAATCGTGTCGACGATGATGCGCACGCCCATCAGATCGTAGATGTTGGAGAAATCGTGGCCGCGCACGATCATCTTCTGGTAGATCGAGAAATAATCCTTCGGCCGCCCGCTGACCGCCGCCGTGATGTGCTGCGATGCGAGATCCTCGTTGATCTCGGCCAGAATCTGCTTGAGATACACATCGCGCTGACCGGCACGGCGGGCCACGAGCACGACGATTTCGTTGTAGATCTTCGGGTAGAGGACCTTGAAGCTCAGCTCCTCAAGCTCGGTTTTGATGGCGTTCATGCCCAGCCGGTTGGCCAGCGGCGCATAGACGTCAATCGTCTCGCGGGCCTTCTTCTGCGCGCTTGCCTGCTTGACGTAGCGCCAGGTGCGGGCGTTATGGACGCGATCGGCCAGCTTGACCACCAGCACGCGCACATCACGGCTCATGGCCACGACCATCTTGCGAATCGTTTCAGCCTGCGCCGAATCGCCGTAGTCCATTTTCGTCAGCTTGGTGACCCCATCGACCAGGCCGGTGACCGTATCGCCGAATTCGGCGCGGCACTGCTCCAGGCTGTAGTCGGTGTCCTCAACCGTGTCGTGCAGCAGGCCCGCCGCCACGACGATGGGCCCCATGCCCAGGTCGGCGAGAATCTGGGAGACCGCCAGCGGGTGAATGATGTAAGGCTCGCCGGACTTGCGGCGCTGCGAGGAGTGCTGCTTGACCGCCCGTCGGTAGGCCCGCTCGAGTATCTCCATATCCCCGTCGGGATGATGGTATGAGCACACTCGCACGATTGGGGCGAGCGGATCGAGCGGATCGCCGCTGATCTCACAACCCAGCATACGAGCCGATCCGCTTTCGTTTTCCTTGCCGGACATCGATCCACCTCCCTCGCATTGCTTCCTTATCCTACCTTCGCTTCGAGCGTTTCACTGTCGGCACGCCGCAGCATGGTCTCTCCGGCTGTGATGCCGTCGTACAGCGGCTCGCAGCATCCAGTGTTCACAGCGCCTGACCGGCTGAAACGTCAATCACGACGAGATGCCGGTCGAGCCGAAGCCGCGCTGCGCCCGATCGGAGCCGGGCAACGTTTCGGCTTCGACGAAACGCGCCTCAACATACCGCTGGATGACGAGCTGCGCGATGCGATCGCCCGCGTGGAACACCGCAGTATGCTCCGCATCAAGGTTGATGATCGGCACCTTGATCTCCCCCCGGTAGCCGGCGTCAATCGTTCCTGGCGCGTTGAGCACCGTGACGCCCTGTTTGGCCGCAAGACCCGAGCGCGGGTGCACCAGGCCGACATAGCCGGCAGGCAGCGCGATGGCGACGCCTGTGGGCACCAAGGCCCGTTGGAAGGGCTTGAGCGAGAAATCCTCAGTGGTCTTCAAATCTGCGCCGGCATCCCCCGCAATCGCATAGGACAATGTCACCGGTTGCGACGGGTCGATGGAGCGCACCAGCACCTCGACCTGCTCCGGCTCGTTGTATGCCTCGTCGTAGGCCATCAGGCAGCACACTCCTTGCAGACCGGCTGACCATCCTCGTCCATATAAGCCAGCTGGCTGCGGTGCTTCACCAGGAAGCACTGCGAGCAGACGAACTCGTCGCCCTGCATGGGAATGACCGTGACCGAGGCATCCTCGTTGCTCAAGTCCGCCCCAGGCAGCTCATAATCCTCGGCGATGGCGTTTTCGTCGTCGTCGATCTCATTGGAGGAATTCTGCGAACCCTTGCCGAGCTCCTGCAGCGATTCCTCGTCCTCGTCCTTGTTGCGAGGGGAATCATAATCCTGAGCCATCGCAATCCTTTCATCCGTGACGTCGTATTATGCGCCATAGAATACATGACGTTTACCCCGCATAGGATACACGATTCGAAAAGCTCGTAAAATACGACACGTGGGGCACAATGGAAATAAGTAATACGATAGACGAGAAACAATGAGGAAAGCGGTGCGCAATGCCGGAGAAGCCACTCACGCAGGCAAGTTTCGTCACGGTGAGCCCGTCGGGCGATCTTGTCTTTTCGGCTGACGGCTCACAATTCGCTCTCGAGGTGAATGACACGCTGGAACGCGCGATCCTCGAGGCCAAGCAGATCAAGTCCGAATCCCTTGACATTCAGCAGCCTTCGAGCGGTCAGAGCCTGCCGATTTCGCAGATTCAGACGCTGATTCGCGCCGGTGCCGAACCCGCGCATGTGGCTCAGCGATACGGGCTGAGCCCTGCGCTGGTCAGGCGTTTCTCGGCTTCGGTGCAGACCGAGAAGCAGTACGCCATCGAACAGTTCCTCATCGTCCCCGCGCCGAAGGAAAGCCGCGTGCACACCATGGCCGAACTCATCGAGCGCACGCTGGCCACCGCGCGCATCGGCATGGAATCGCTGAAATGGACTGCGACACGCCGGGGACTTGAGCCGTGGCGAATTACGGCCGCATTCGATTCGGCGGGTCGCCATCTGCGCGCCGAATGGACGTGGAATATGCATGACAACGCGGTCACCTGCCTCAATCCGACTGCGACACGACTGCTGGGGGGCTTTAATCCCCATGATCGCGATGCGGATGATACGGCTGCGAATACGGACGGCGAGCTTGACGACGCGTTCTCCATCGTGCTGGGGATACCGGGTGATTCGATTCGCTCGGCGCGCATCGAACGGGCAGTATCCGCGTGGGGGGCGGGCGAAGGCGAGGCGCAGCCGCAGAACAGGCCACAGGATGGGTCGCGGGATATGCTGCGAGGTTCCGCACATTCGGCAAAGTCTGCCTCAGGCGGCGCTAAGGGTTCGTCGGCACCGGCTGGGCATCCTGCTGCCGACGAACGCGACACGCGGGGTTTTCCGGGAACAGTCGTTCCTAGGAAGCAGGCCAGCGCCGACGGGCGCGTCGATGCGAGCGCGTCGGCATCGGCTGACGCTTCGGCGCTGAACCTTCTGCCACTGGATGTCAGCCCGCGCAATGCCGCGTCGGCTGGTTCCGCTGCCTCGGATGCAGGCATCGATGCCGACACAGCCACGTCGCACGCCGAAGACTCTGCTGCCGTCGCTGCTGATTCCGTCGCTTCCGCTGCTTCTGCCGAAGAGCATGGTACTGCCTCCGGCAACGGCACGGATGATGCTGCTACGCAATCAGGGCGCAAGACGTCGAAGGAATCGAAGTCCGACGCGGCAAAGCCGTCAAAGCGCAAGTCCCGGCGCTCGGCGGTGCCCAGCTGGGATGAGATTCTCTTCGGCGACTGAAGACAGCTCGGCTGACTCTCAGGTACATGTACTGGTACTTCGTCGCCTTTTGCACGCTAACTCATGGCTGACGTACGAAACGCAACGCAATAGGGCCTTCATATGTAACATTTCATATGTCAGCATCGTCGTAGCGTATGAAACGCAACGCATGGGTGGTGCGGCATTGGCTAATCGGCTAATTAGCTATCAGCGTGGCTTCTGCAAGCCGTCAGCTGACACTAGTCAGATGACGTCGATCAGGCAGGGCACATCCATCTCCATCATGGTCTGCGAGCCGTGCACGCTCGGCAGCCGCGTGGCCTTGTCGGTTTGGGTGCTCGAGTCCACGAGGGTCATATTGCCTGAGGACTGCGCCACCACATCGCCAATCATCGGCTCGACACGCGAATTGACCGGCCCGAACAGGCCCTCCGCTATGGCTTGGTCGCGTGTACGTATCAAGGCGCGGGACCCAAGATAATCCCGCCAACGCCCGGCAATCTCATCGGCCGTGCAACCCTGCTCGGCATACAGCATCACGGCCCGCGGCTCCCCGCCGACCAGCGCCACGCCGTCGCTGAGCTGCGGTGTCAACGCGATGTCGATGCGCTCCTCGGGCAGCGCGGAAACCATGCCGTGGTCAGCCACGATCACGATAAGCGTGCCGCGCGGGGCGTTGCGATGCAGCATGCCCAGCTGCGCGTCGACGCTTTCGAGGGCTGCTATCCATTCCGGCGAATTCCAGCCATACGCATGCCCCACCTTGTCGGTATCACGGAGATACAGATACGTCAGACCCGGATTCCGCGCCGCTTGGCATGCCGCCCTGACCCTGTCCTCTGGCTTCGTGTTACCGACGTATCGCGCGCCGCGCAGCGCCGCCTGAGTCAGCGGTGAATCAGCGAACTTGGGTAGCCCCGAGCTGGTTACTGGCACATCCTGCTCGGCCAAGCGCTCGAAAACCGTGGGCTGGCGCTGCAAGTCATGCGGCGCAATCGCCTGCCTGAACTGGATGAGCTGCGACAGCTCCCCCGTCTGTGGATTGCGCTGCGTGTAGCCTGCCATGCCCGTAAGTCCTGGGCAGGTGCCAGTGCCGAAGGTGGCCATCGCAGCCACCGTAGTGCTCGGCGCGCAGGTCGAAATGGGCCGCTGGTTCGCGCAATCACGCAGCAGCGAGCGCAGGTAGGGCACATGCCCGATGCGCAGATTGAGATTCCAGAATCCCAAGCCGTCCACAAGCACGATGATGGCCGAACGTGCGTCGGGAATGCCAAGCGCACCTTGCAATGCAGCGGGATTCTTATGCACAGCGGTGGTTATCGGGTGGCCGATGGCACTGGACAGCGCTGGAAGCACGGATGACAGATGCCTTGCGCCGCCCCGCTGCACGGTGATATCGGCAGGATTGTTGCCCGAGTCACTTGCACTTGCAGCGCCATCGAAGTCCCCATACTGCGCCGTCGGCACAAATCCCAGCAACGTCTTGCGATCCGGCACTTCAACACTCATACGCACCATTCAAGCACCGCAGCACGAAAATGGCTTGGAATCGAGCGAAATCGCATTATCGCATTCGTATCTCCGCATGTCTCCACCCGAATTTCGCGCTGCCAAACAAGACTGCCGAACAAGCCCGATAAACAGGACTGCTGCAACCGGAAACGCTGTTGGCCGACCGTTTGGGATATCATGGGGCGGTTCACACTCAATCGCACTCGACAGGCAAGGGAGTTCCGGCATGGCACGTGCTCGCAAATCGGCTCAGGCGGCCTTCGACCCGCGCACGGTCAAGGAGCATATCGTCGAGACGCCGCTGAACGAGGAGATGAGCAAGTCCTACCTCGAATACGCGTACTCGGTGATTTACGCGCGCGCGCTGCCGGATGCCCGCGACGGGTTGAAGCCGGTGCAGCGGCGCATTATCTACCAGATGGGCCAGATGAATCTCACGCCCGACCGCGCCTATATGAAGTCAGCGCGCGTGGTCGGCGAGGTGATGGGCAAACTGCACCCGCACGGCGATTCGGCCATTTACGAGGCTATGGTGCGTCTGGCGCAGCCTTTCGCGATGCGATTGCCACTGGTCGACGGCCACGGCAACTTCGGCTCGCTTGATGACGGCCCTGCGGCCTCCCGATACACCGAGGCGCGGCTGGCTCCGGCAGCGCTGGGGATGAACGCCAGCATCGACGAGGATACCGTCGATTTCGCGCCGAACTACGACAACAAACTGCGCGAGCCATCCGTGCTGCCCAGCGCTATCCCGAATCTGCTGGTCAACGGAGCGTCGGGCATCGCAGTGGGCATGGCGACGAATATGGCCACGCACAACCTCGGCGAAGTGGTGGCCGCAGCCAAGCATCTCATGCATCATCCCGACGCCACGCTTGAGGATCTCATGCGCTTCGTGCCTGGGCCCGACTGGCCCGGCGGCGGCATCGTCATCGGCCGCGACGGCATCCGCGAGGCCTACGCGACCGGCCGTGGCACGCTGACGACTCGCGCGGCCACGCACTTGGAAAACGTAACGGCTCGCAAACGGGCGATTGTCGTCACGGAGCTGCCCTTCATGGTCGGCCCGGAGCGGGTGCTCGAACGCATCTCCGAAAGCGTGAAGAACCACAAGCTCGAAGGCATTTCCGGCGCGATCGACCTGACCGACCGGCATAACGGCACCCGGCTCGTCATCGAGGTCAAAACCGGCTTCGACCCCAACGCCGTGCTCGCGCAGCTGTTCAAGTTCACCCCGCTGCAGGACAATTTCTCGATCAACAACGTCGCGCTGGTCGACGGACGCCCGCATACGATGGGCCTGAAAGAGATGCTTGAGGTGTGGGTCGGGCATCGGCGTGCCGTCATCCGCCGCCGCAGCGAATACCGCCGCAGGAAGGCGCAGGAGCGGCTGCACTTGGTCGAAGGCCTGCTGCTGGCCATGATCGATATCGACGAGGTCATTCAGGTCATCCGCACTTCCGAAGACGCCGAGAGCGCCAAGACGCGGCTGATGGCCGTGTTCGACCTCGACGAGATTCAGGCCCAGTACATCCTCGACCTGCGCTTGCGCAGACTGACGCGCATGAGCCGCATCGAGCTCGAATCCGAGCGCGATGACTTGAAGCGCAGCATCGAGGAATTGGAACGCATTCTGGCGTCGAGCGAGGCGCTCGATCGGGTCATCACCGACGAAATGGACGAGGCTGTGGCGTCCTGGGGCACGCCGCGCCGCACGGTGCTGCTTGATGAAGGGCCTTCCGGCGATCTGGCCCCAGTGAGCGCCGAAGGCGACGAAACGCTGTCTGCCTCGGCGCTTGCGGCCATGCATGCCGCTTCGTCGGTGTCCTCGGCGGCCGCCGGTGTCGAAGCGGCCGCCGCCGCGCGCAAGGCCGGGAACGCCGATGAGGCAGCTTCGGCGCTGCAGCTGGACGACGAGCCATGCACGGTGCTGATGAGCGCCTCAGGGCTGATCGCCCGCAGCACGCCGAGCGCCTTGGACATCTGGCAGACGCATTCCGCTTCGGACGGCCGCGCAGCCGACGACCAGATCGTTACCGTCTTCCCCACCACGACGCTGGCCTCCTATGGTCTCATTACTTCGGCTGGGCGGCTGGTGCTCGCACAGGTGGCCGACTTGCCCGCCCTGCCAGCCTCGGTCACGTTGTCGCTCAGCGGCGCGGTCAAGGCCGACGAGCTGCTGACGCAGACCGAAAGCACGGACCCGGTTGCCGGCGAGCACGTCGTCACCGCCGTATCGTTAGGAGGCGCTGAGCCGCCGCTGGCCATCGGCACTGCTGCCGGCGTTGTCAAGCGCTGGAATCGGGAGTCACCTACGACCATGGATTCGTGGAGCGTCATCGATCTCAAAGACGGCGACCGCGTGCTGTTCGCCGCGCCCGCAGCCGATGACGACCGGCTGGTATTCATCTCCTCGGATTCCTCGCTGCTCACCTTCGCCGGTTCAGTCGTGCGCCCGCAAGGCCGTTCGGCGGGCGGCATGGCCGGCATTAAACTTGCCGAGGGCTGCCGGGCGCAGGCGTTCAACGTGGTGCAGGCCGGCAAGGTCGCCTGGACCTACGAAGAGGGCGAAAACGGCCTGTTCTCCGCCTCCGGAGCCGTGGTGCTCACCGTGGCCGGGGACTCTGACGCGCTTGAGGGCACAGAGAACGGTGCTGCGAAGGTCACTCCGCTCGAAATGTACCCGATGAAGGGCCGCGGCACCGGCGGCGTGCGTTCCCAGCGCTTCCTCAAAGGCCAGAACACCCTGATCGCCGCATGGGTCGACTCCTATCCGCTGCGCGCCAGCACGGTTTCCGGCTCGCCCATCGACCTGCCGAAGCCCGACATGCGTCGCGATGCGTCAGGCGTGGATCTCGATGCGCCGATCGGGTTTGTGGCGTGAGATTGCGCGGTTGCGCGGGTTTTAGGGCTTGCATGTATGCGCCTGCTGTTTATGGGCAGGGAGAGGACTCGCTCTTCCGCCTCAGGAGAATTGCGCCTCATTGTATGCTTGAGCTATCGAATGCGAAGGAGGTGTTGTTATGACTGTGTTGACTTTTGATGATGTGAAGTATGCGAAGGCTGAGGCTGAGGCGCGGCGTCGCGGTGTTGATTTGCGTGCGAAGCTAAGTCGCGAGGTTGATGCTTACGCCTATGACGCTGATGTGCGCGAAAGCGATTCGGCGGAGGGCGATGAGATTGTGGGCGTGTGGCATACGCCTGACGATGTGCATAGGTATTTCGCTGAGAAACTCCGAAAGGCCGGGCGAGATGTTTGATGTCCGGTATTCGACTGATTTCGATGGCGATGTCGATAGGCTGATAGTCAAGCATCCGGCACTTGTCGAGGACTTGGACATGATCATCGCTGACGAACTAGTGCCTGAGGGCGCGGTGAGCGATTCGTATGAGCCTCATGTGCTTGACAATCGTGGCGGGCATTACAACGGTTGCATGGAGTTTCATCTTGCGGATGACGTGCTGGTGTTGTTTTCGCCGCCCTATCCGAAACGCTCGTTGACGATGCGCCGTATCTGCACGCATGCCGAACTGTCATCAGGCATGTTTGGGCGAGAATGGCCCGACGATTAGCCAAAAATGCAACCGGCCTGAATTCGAACTGAGTACATGCGGCAATGCAGCTCCTATGCTCATGTTCATGATTGCTTGATTGCTTTGAATTGACTTTCGAGTTTTGTTGAAATCAGCAGGACCATAGCGGCTGCGGCGGCGAGTACCGCGCCGATCCAAAGTGTGCCTTGCGCGTTGGTGCCGCCCGAGCCGAGGGGGATGCCGCACAGCCATGCTCCGCTGGCGTTGCCGACGTTCAGCGCGGCGATGTTCATCGAGGAGCCGATTGTGGGGGCGTCCTTCGCGTGGTTCATGAGCCGCAGCTGCAGTCCGGGCGCGGTGGCGTATCCAAGCACGCCCCATAGCACCAGCGCTACGAGAGATATCCAGAGCATTTGCCCAAGAGCTGCGAACAGCGCCAGCACGACGGCGAGACCGACGATGAAGGTGAGCAGTGAGCCGTCCAGCGAGCGGTCGGCGGCCCGTCCGCCGACCATGTTGCCGATGAAGGTTCCTATGCCGTAGGCCACCAGCAGCGCTGGCAATAGCGTGGAGCGGAAGCCGGCCACTCCGGTGAGGATGTACGAGACGTAGGTGTACGGGCCGATCAGCGCGGCGAAGGTGAGTACGCTGAGGGCCACGGAGGCCCATAGGCTCGGGCGGTGCAGGGCGGCGAGATGCCCGCGCAGGTCGGTCTCGCCCCCTGCCGGTGTCTTGTCCACCAACAGCCATGTGCTGAGCAGGACGAGGAATCCGATGCCGGTCAGCACCCAGAAGATGGTGTTCCATCCCCAGCGCTGCCCCAGGAACGCGCCGAAGGGCGTGCCGATCACGTTCGAGACGGTCAGTCCGGCGAACATCAGGGAGATGGCACCCGCCCGTCTGTTCTCGCTGACCATGTCGGCGGCCACAACCGAGCCGACCGAGAAGTAGGCGCCGTGGCACAGGGCGGCGATGATTCGCCCGATCATGAGCACCGGGAAGCTCGGGGCCAGGGCGCACACCAGGTTCCCGACGATGAACAGCCCTACCAGACCCACCAGCACATTCTTGCGATCGATTCTTCGGACCGCCAGCGTGAGGAACACAGCACCCAAGGCCACTGCAATGGCATATGCAGAAACCAGCGTCCCCGCGGTGTCCGCCCCGACGGAGAACCTTCGGGCTATCTCGGGCAATATGCCCATCACCGACAGCTCGGTCAGCCCGATGCCGAATCCTCCCAAGGCCAGCGCCCACAGTCCCAATGGCCGTTCCGACTGTTTTGCATTTTCCATGCTTCCCATCTCCTGATATGTGACATTGCAAATCGTATCTTTATATTTGAATATTACAATATAACTATATACAGATATTCGATGTTGCTACGCAGTGTCACAAACAAAGGCATCGAAATCCAGACAATACATTTCAGCCGCAGGCTAGCAATTTGCTCTTGCCCACCTTGCCAAATAGACTTATAGAAATATTCCGATTAATCCGTGTTGTTATGAGGCGAAACGACTATGAGTCAGACTGGCATACGTGGGAACGCAGCATCAAGGGGCCGCACGCCGGATTCTCTCATACCTGCGCTGAAGGCCATCGCCAACCCCGTGCGTTTGCAGATTCTCGTGTGGCTCAAAGAGCCCCGGGCCAATTTTCCGATGGACAACGTCATTGCAGACCCGGACGAATACGGAATCTGCGTCACGCAAATCCAAACCAAAACAGGACTCGCCCAGCCAACCGTTTCAAACCACATGTCGGTGCTCGAACGAGCAGGCCTGGTGATTTCGACACGGGTGCGGCAATGGACGCATTATCGTCGCAACGAAGCCAACTTGGCGAAGCTGGTTAGCGAACTCGGCAACACCATCGGAGAATAACCGATATACCATGCTCTTCTTCAAGCAAGATGTGGTCGTTTGCATCTTCGCATCGTATTTACCGCATATGTGAAATGGTCACCTCAATGAGGTAGCCATTTCACACTGGCAAGAATGAAGATTCACTTACAACAGCACTTGACGAAGTGATGCCCGCGCCTAACTCATCGATACAAGGTCATGCCTTGGGGAGCGGGGACGAATCCGATGGCACGCAGCAGACGGGTGTAGCGGCTTGTGGAGGTTAAAGGATCGCCATTGACATCGGCGATGACAATGCCGCCGTGATGGTTGCGTTGCAGCGCTGGAATGAGTTGACGCAGTGCGGCGATGAGAATGGCGTCGTTGTTCGAGAAGACCAGGAGATGCCGCTGAGACATGTAGAGCACTGCCTCGCCTCGCACCATGACGACGCTGCTGCCTTCGCGGCGCGAAGGCTTGCGGCCGCCTTCCGACAGGGTCTGCGGCCATGGGACGGCTCCCCCGGCGAGATTCGCCGGGTCGAGTGCATCTAGAGCCACGGCTTGCAGCGCGGCTTTATCTTGCTGGCTTCCGAAGGATTGCGATGCTTGAGGATCTCTCGGCTCGGACTGGAGTTGCGTTGATTCGGCATGCTGTTGCACTGCCTGCGGTTCGTTGTCTCGCTGCGCGTCAAGCTCGCGCTGTTGGGCGCGCAGGGCGTCCACGGTCTGGCGTTCGGCGAATTGGACGCCGGACAGGCCGGTGACGAACATGCCGCGCACGAGTTTGCCGGCTTCCTCCATCGCTTTGAGCACCGGATAGATGCCCGCGAAACCGCCCGGAATCGATTCTCGGTCGATTACCGGCTGCGCGATGACTCCGTACCGTTCCAGCAACGCCTCCACACGGGCTACGGCTATGCGTTCGAAGCCTTCATGATTCTGGCTTCCGAAAGATTCATTACCATAGCTTTGATTATCGGAATCCCGCGGCACTAATGACCACAATCCGCTGAGCGCCGGCGGCACCGTGACACGCACTCGCGCCCGGGAGCTCCAACCATGGCGGCGAGGCACGGCACGCCGAGCGGAACGAGGGGCGCTCAGTGCTCGAACGGGGGCGAATGAGCTGTTCGTCACTGCGCCGGACCATACCAGATTCCATAGTGACTCTTGGAACTCGCTTTCCGTCCACGGGGCGGAAAGCTCGCCAGTCGACTCGTTCACCATCAACGATGTAACACTACTATTGGTCATCACTTGTTCAGCGGTTTCGGTACACAACGCTGCCAATCGATGAATCGGATAGGCACCGCCCGATTCCAGCGTCTGCATGATCGCGTCATCAGGCATAATGCGTGATGTTGCTGGACTTGTTGATTCGACATTGTCACGCGTTTGCACGATATCGACGGCAGCAGCCACAAGTAGCGGAGAATCGGCGAGATGCCAGGCGATTTGACCGGCTTCGCCGTGCGCGGGACTGCCTGAGCCAACCCAGACGATATCGCCGCTGGAAAGCAGCTCGTCGAGCATGGATGGCTGGTAATCGCGGATACGTGCCAGGAATATCGCGGATTCCCACAGCGACGCTGGCAATGACAGCCCTTCCATCTGTTCGATAACGCGCAGAAGGCCGTCAACACCTTCGAAAGACATGCCTTCGAATGCTCTGTTATCGGCGCTATGAGCACCAACGGCCGCATGACCAGTAGGGTCAGTTCCCTCGCTCGCAGCAGCGCCCACGCTCATTACTCCCTGCCGACGAATCAGATACGACTGATAAGCCGCACTGCTGACAGGTTTGATGGCGGCTCGCGCTTTGGCGAGCGAACGGTTGCGGATGCGCCGGAACACGTCGCGATGCAGATACTGTGCAACGCCAGCAACACCAGTCCCCTCCCCCGTAAAATGTCCGCTCAGCAGGTCACCTCGGGCAGCCAAGGCATCCAGTTCACGCACCACGCTGACGGCGTCAAATCCCAGCGCCGCAATCGCTTCATCAGCGGTGAATGGCCCGTGCGTTTTGGCGTAACGCGTGACCCGCCCGGTCACGTCGTCGCTTGCCAGCTCGTTCCAGAAATGGGTCTGCGCCAGTTCTTCTTCGACGTCGTGGGTGGTCTGCTCGTCAAGCACCTCCGCAATGCGATTACCGCCTATCAGGCGTTCGAGCACTTCCGGATCCATCGACAGCAGCGAGGCGGCGCGCTCGGCTTGCGGCACGTCGTACTGGTACATGACCGAGCCGACGAAGCCGAACAGCAGATTGCCTGCCAGCGGCGAGGGCGTTTCGGTGTACACATCATGCAGCTGCATGTCGCCGCTGTCCAGCGCAGTCATGATGCGGCGTAGCGCTGGCAGGTCGTAGACGTCTTGCAGGCATTCGCGCGCAGTTTCCAAAATCAGTGGGAAGTTGCGCTGCGTTCTGGCGGCTTGCAAGAGCTGAGCGGAGCGCAGGCGCTGCTGCCAGAGCGGCACGCGCTTGCCGGGCTTGGTACGCGGCAGATACAACGACCGCGCCGCACACTCGCGGAATCGCGCGGAAAAGAGCACCGATTCACCAACCTGATTCTCGACGTCACGCTGCAGCTCGTCCGGGTCGAACAGGAATATCTGGTCCGCAGGAATATCAGCATCAGTCTGGGGTATGCGCACCACGATGCCGTCATCGGCTGCATAGCACTGCCCGTCGAAGCCGTAGCGTGCCTTGAGCCGGTTGGCAACGACCATCGACCACGGTTCATGCACCCGCCTGCCGAAGGGCGAATGCAGGATGACGCGCCAATCGCCTTCCTCATCTTCGCAGCGCTCGACCACGAGCTGCTGATCATTGGCAACCGCATCGGTCGCGGCGACCTGTTCGCTGAGCAGGCCGGCCAGATTCGCGCAGGCATTATTGTCAAGCCCGTCATCGTGCAATCGACGCGTAATAGGCTCGTTGAATCGTGCGCTTTCGCCGTCGTGCGCTGATATCAGCCCTTGCGTCACTTCGCGGATGAAGCGGCCCTTGGATGTGCCGAAGCCGACATCGTGCCCGTTGCCTTCTCCATGCCAGAACGGCAGCCGCGCGGTGCGGCCGGGGGCCGGGTTGACGATGACGCGGTCATTGGTAATCTCCTTGATCTGCCATGTGGAGGTTCCCAAAGTAATCACGTCGCCGACCCGCGATTCGTAGACCATCTCCTCGTCAAGCTCGCCCACCCGACGCGGCCCTGGCCCCGCCTGCGCTTCGGGCAGAACGACTGTGTACATGCCGCGATCGGGGATGGTGCCGCCCGAAGTGACGGCCAGACGTTGTGCGCCAGGGCGCGCCGAGATGACATTGCTCTCATGGTTCCATTGCAGTGGCGGGCGGAACGCCGAGAAATCCTCGCTGTCGTAGTTGCCGGTGAGCATGCCGAGCACGGCGTCGAACATATCGCGCTCGAGCGTGGCGAATGGCGCTGCCCGGCGCACGGTCGCATACCAGTCGTCGGGTTTGAGATCATCCATTGCGGCCGCAGCGACAGTCTGCTGGGCGAGGATATCCAAGGGGCTGCAAATAACGCTCAGCGGCTCGATATCGCCTTTGGTCATGCTTTCGATGCATGCCGCGGAGCCGATGAGCTGCTCGCGAGTCAAGGGGTAGAACAGGGCGTGCGAGACGCCACCCACACGATGGTCGGCGCGGCCGACACGCTGCAGTCCTGATGACACCGAAAGCGGCGGCGCGATCTGTATCACCAGATCGACCGAACCCATATCGATGCCGAGTTCCAAGCTGCTCGTGGCGACGACGCAGCGCAGCCGGCCGTGCTTGAGGTCTTCCTCGATCCGTTTGCGCCGGTCTTTGGAGACCGACCCATGATGGGCCATGGCGATGGTCGTGTCACCGTCATGGGATTCGACGAGGTTTGTCGAGGAGCCGACCGCCGAATCATAATGGGCTGCGGAACCGTAGTCATGCCGCGATGATGATTGGACTTGGGAACCAGCACCGCCAAGGCTTTCGGCGTAAAGGTCGTTAAGCTTGGCGGTGAGACGCTCCGCCAGCCCGCGCGAATTGACGAAAACCAGCGTGGTGTGGTGCCGCAGAATCTCATCGAGCACATCGCGTTCGATGGCAGGCCAAATCGACCCCGAGAAATCCTTGTCAGTGCCGCTAGGGAGCTGCCCAAGATGAGATGAACTACCGCGGGCAGACTTCTTCGCTACGATCTCCGAGCGTTCAGCGAGGCGCTGCATGGCAGGGCTCACCCCGCTGATGTGCCCGCGCGTCCCAGAACTGGCCGATGCCACGGCTTTCGACGTATGGATATCGCGCATGTCAGCCAGCGGCTCCACGACGCGCAGATCCATGGCTGGCCGCTCTTTCGGCTCGATAATAGCAACGTCGCGACCGCCGCCGACGAACCGCGCTGCCTCCGCGGCCGGGCGCACGGTGGCGGACAGCCCCACGCGCTGCGCTGGGGCAGCCGTAAGCAGGTCAAGTCGTTCCAAGCTCAGCGCTAGATGAGCGCCACGCTTCGAACCGGCCAAGGCATGTACCTCGTCAAGAATCACCGTCTCGACAGTGGACAGGATGCTGCGGGCCTTCGAAGTAAGCAGCAGGAAGAGCGATTCGGGCGTTGTGACGAGGATATCCGGCGGATGCGTGGCGATTGACCGGCGCTCCTTCGGCGTCGTATCGCCGCTGCGGATGGCTACGCGAATATCGGGTGGCGTGACGCCCTCGCTGCGGCATTCCTCGGCGATTCCCGCCAGTGGCGCATTGAGGTTGCGCGCCACATCGACAGCGAGCGCCTTGAGCGGAGAGATATAAAGCACGCGAACACCACGTTTGACGCGGCCTTTCTCAAGCTTTGTCTGGCTAGCCGAGGCAGCATGGTTTGTGACAGTCTGCGCTGTGTTATTGGACTGGGCTGTGTCTTTAGGCTGCACCGTGTCATTGGACTGCATCGTGCCATTAGACTGCGCGGTCTCGTCTGCAAGCTGTCGTGCGTCATCGCCCATACTCTCATGAACATCACCATGCGTCATTAGCCGGTCAATGGCCGACAGAAACGCCGTCAACGTCTTGCCGGACCCGGTAGGCGCAATCACCAGCACATTGCCGCCCGCGCTGATCACCGGCCATGCTTGCTGCTGCACCGAAGTCGGCTCGCGGAATGCATGCTCGAACCACGCCCGGGTCGGCGTCGAGAACAGGTTCAAGCATTCGTACATATGTTCGATTATGGCAGAGTGTGGCGACTGCGAGCCAACCATGCGACACGCCTTGAGCTACCACGCACAGCGGTCGAATCAGCAATCAACTCGACCGTTTGACAGACCGTAAACGGAAGTTCCCATGCTATATTTACGAGCTTTTCTCGTTTTGTCGTCCATAGAAGGGACACGCAGCATTGGTTTAGGTCGCAAAAGGAAAATCAAGCGAATCCTGGCAAATCCTCTACAACAAAACATGAAGAGCCAGAATACTGTCATGCCAGAATTATTTGGTATCAAAAAGAGGGGGTCAGATATGCACCCACCCGACCCCCTCTTGACGATTCGCTTAGCGCCACCAGACCTGCGCATGATAGCTGTTTGAAGTGCCGCTGTCAGCATAGGCACCGCTGTACTGCGTGGTCCAGCCGGTGCTGGCGGAGCGCGAGCCGTGCTGGGCGTACGAGCGACCTTGGTTGCCGTTGTTCGTCCAAGTCTGGGCCTGCGCATAGTCGCGTCCTGCATGCAGCGCATAGTTCACGGAGGCACTTGCAGACGGGGCTGCGAATGCCATTGCAGCCACGGCCACGGCCACTCCCACTCCCACTCCGATTTTCGCCGTAAGGCCCGTGCTCTTCTTTGTGATGCTCATGGGATTTCCCCTTTGCCTGAGTTTTGCCAGCCGGTTGGCTGACAGAACCCATAATACTTACTGACCGACCAGTCAGTCAAATAATATGGCATTTTGGATATCACTGTTTCTTATAGCGGTCTATCGAATCGTCGCGTTCGTTATAACCCGCCAGCAAGGAGAACATGAAATCGAGAGCCTGCAGAAGCTCGCTCATGTCTCGCCAGCGACGGCGAATGATAGAGCTGTACATGGTCTGCATGGCCTGTCTGGCAATCGCGGAGCCGATGTCATTCTTCCTCTTGATGAACTTCTCCGTTTGTATGGCAAGCTTCTGCTCCCATTCGAGCTGATGATAAGCATCGTTCTGGATGTCCTCGTCGTGCAGCATGAGACCCGCGCGTATTCTTGCGTCCTTGTAATACAGTTCGGCGATCGCCGTCAGCATGCTTCGCCATTGCTCGAAGTCCTGGCATTCAGTCACAGCCTCGGACAGCCTCTCATTGGCCCATTCTATGAGGTTCTGCCTGAGAGCATCCTTCGACTGGAAATGAAACAGCACCGTGCCCTTGACTATGCCGAGGCGGTCGGCAACCGCCTGCAGAGTGGCTTTGGAATATCCGCATGCCTCGAATTCTTGTGCAGCGGCCTCCAAGATCGCTTCACGGGTTCTCTGTCTACGTTCCGCCCTTTTCATTGACATCCTCACCTTTAATATTGACCAAGGAGTCAGTATATCCTATGAATGCACACTCTCATGACCGCCCGTCTTCAGCGGGTCCGCATCGCCTCGGGCTGTCACGGAAAGCGCAGTGTGGCTTCAAAGCGGCCCGTCTCGGGCCGGGCGATCGAGAGCCGTGCTTTCATGGCCTGGGCGCAGGATTGGACGATGGACAGACCCAGGCCATGCCCGGGCCTGCCGGACAGGCGGGTGGCGTCGCCTCTATGGAAGGGCTGCAGCAGATCGTCCGTGTCCTTGCCCTCCGTGCATGGGGCCGTGGTATTGGCGATGGCGAAGGAAGTGCCACCGTCATCGACGCGCATGATACAAGTTATAGTGCCTTGGTCGATGTTGTGGACGATGGCGTTGCGCAGCAGGTTGTCGAGCGCTATGCGAAGATAGCGGGGATCCGCCTGCACCACGCAGCCGTGCGCCCCGTCGGCCGCCTTTTGTCCGATGTCGAGCCCGGTCTGGTCGATTTGCAAGTGGGATGCCGTGATGGCGACGACATGCTCGCTAATCACGTTTTGTGTCAGCGCGGCGAGGTCGACCGGTTGCAGGCGCGCACCGGGTTCGGATTGTATGTGGGAGAGCTCAAGCAGGCTGGCGATGAGCTCTGCGCTTTTGCGATTCGCGTCGATAGCGTGCTGAATGGTGGGCCGCACATCCTGGGGGAATCGACCCTGCGCCATGAGCGCTTCCAAACTGGCGCCGATCGTGGTGGTCGGAGTCTTCAGCTCGTGGCCGGCGTTGCGGATGAAGGATCGCTGTCGGTCGTTGGCCTGCTCGATCCGGTCGAGCATGTCGTTGAGGGTATCGGCCAGCCCTTGGGTCTCGGCGTCTGGATTGGACAACGCTATGCGCGCGGACGGGTGCTCGGGGTCGAGTTGCTGGGCCTGGCGGCTGATGGAGTCAAGTCTGGCAGACAGTCTGGCGGACAGCCGCCAAATCACCAGAACCGCCAGCAGTGCGAATACCGCGAATATGATGATCGAGCCATAGCGCATCCACTGCACGACCCCGTCCCTGACAGTCGTAATCATACCGGTGGTGACGGCCGGCGCATCTGGCACGCTCCCGGCCGATGGGGCGGCTCCGTCAACGCAGCTGGCGCCGACGCACGATTCGGAGCGCTGGCGGGGCTGGACGCCCTGCGTGCCCTCGCCGGATGCGGCCAAATCGTCCGCGCGAGTTTGCGTTCCGGCAGACATGGTGTCCGCCTGATGCTGGAAGGCCCAGTCAAGGGCCAGATTC
Organism: Bifidobacterium tibiigranuli; assembly: GCF_009371885.1. Taxonomy (GTDB): domain Bacteria; phylum Actinomycetota; class Actinomycetes; order Actinomycetales; family Bifidobacteriaceae; genus Bifidobacterium; species Bifidobacterium tibiigranuli. The sequence continues at coordinate 84,822 of NZ_QLZA01000006.1, forward strand.
TGCACGAGGATAATCGCAATCAGCATGGCGAGGAAGGCGACACCCACGCCAAGGGCGAGCCTGATGCGGAAACTGGCGGGTTTCCGCGTCCGGCGGCTGCTGTGCTTGCCGGTGGCGCTCATGGTATGCGGTATCCTTCCCCGCGTGAAGATGCGATGAGTGAGGAATCGGGCAGTCTGCGGCGCAGCGAATATATCGTGGTCTTCACCACGTCGGGCTGCTCGCGCGCCTCAGCCGGCCAAAGGGATTCAAGCAGCTCGTTGGTGCCGACCCAGCCGCCGTCGGCTCGCAGGAGCTCTTCGAGTACTCCATATTCGCGGGGCGCGAGATCAAGGGGCCGGCTGTCTGCATACGCCAGGCGGCGCACGGTATCCACGGCCAAGCGGCCGTGGATGAGCAGGGTGGGCGCGTCCGCGTCGCCTCTGCGCAGCAGGGCGCGGATGCGGGCAAGCAGCTCGGGATAGGCGAAGGGCTTGGGCAGGTAGTCGTCGGCCCCCAGATCCAGGCCCTGCACGCGGTCGTCGATGCCGCCGGCGGCGGTCAGCATCAGCGTCCTGACGGGAACGTGCAGTCGGTCCACGGCGCGCATGACCTCGTCGCCCGAAAGCACTGGAAGGTCCCGGTCAAGCAGCATCACGTCGAAGCTTTCGCGCGACAAGGCGTCAAGCGCCTCGACGCCGGTGCCCGCCATCGCCGTCGCGTAGCCCTCATGCCTCAGGCAATCATCCAGCACGGGCGACAGATCGGCGTCATCCTCGACAATCAGAATCCTCGCCATGCGCACTCCCTCCGCTATGAACTATATAAAAAACGACTCTTCTATTCTGCACGCTCCGGGTGTGCTTTAGGTGAGGGCGACACGCACCTAGCACTCACCAAGCCTCTGCTGTGATGGAAGTCGCCGGTCACACGGCCAGCCGAACCCCAGGGAGGACTCCATGCGAACCACACGGACCACACAACTGACCGCAATCATGCTGCTGGCCGCCATTACGATGCCGCTGGTAGCTTGCGGCGAGAACAACAGCGGCGGCATCGCGCAAACACAAGTTCCGTCCAGCCAGACGCAAGGCAGCGAACTACCGGAGGGCAGCACGGCTGGCAATGCGCCGAAGCCCGGCAAAGGCGCAGGCAAGGAAGCCGCCGAACAGTACCGCGACTGCCTGAACGAGAACGGGGTGCCCGCCGACATCGTGGACGGCGACCGAGTCGTCTTCCGCGTCGAAGACCCCCACTCGGGATCGGCCGGTTCGGATGCGAAGGACACGGACCGGGACGTTGCGATAGGCCAATGCCAGACGCAGGTCCCCGACTACCACGACCCCGACTTCAACAGCAAATAAACGAACATCGCAGAGGTAAGCATCATGATGAATACGATTACAGGCAACAGCTGCGTGAAACGGCTGACAGCGCTGGCAGCATCTCTGGGGCTGCTCGCCGCGCTGACGGCATGCTCCATGCCTTGGAGCGCGAGCGGCAGCGAGGACGGCAATCCCTCCGGAGAGCGGATTGCATCGAGCATGAACGCGTTGTTCGACCAGTATCTGGCCAAGAAGACGCTCAGCCCGTTCGAACGCGAGGTGCTGCACCGCGCCAAAGGCACCGGCAAGATCAGCGCCGAGGACTACGAGACCGCCCACAGCAAGCAGATGGCCTGCGAGAAGGAGCACGGGTTCGCCGAACGCACTCACAAGCTCCCCAACGGCCTGTACCAATACCTAGGAGCCGAACCGATGCCCTCCTCGCAAGCGGAGGTCGACAAATATATGCAGATCTCGGACCAGTGCTCCCAAGGCGTGAGCAAGATCATCGAATCCCTGTACGCGATACAGCAGGGCAATCCCGATCTGCTCGCCGATTCGAACGAGGCCGCTGTGGCATGCCTGAAGAAAAGCGGCCTGGTAAGCAAGGAATGGACCGGCAAAAGACTCGCGAACGCACTGCAAGGCGACGATATCAAACGCAATCTCCCCTTTGACACATCCAGCGACGCGGCCCAGGCATGTTTCGCAGGAGCCGGTCTGGCAGTCGCTATCAGCTAGCGGAAAGGAACTCATGATGCAGGCGAGAATCGCTATTCCCATGACGCTGACAACGCTGAGCGCCTTGGCGGCTGGCGTGCTCAGCGCGGCGTTGCTGGCTCCCATGCCCACGCCAGCCGGCTTGGAACCGGCCGTTGCGGCGGACACGGCGACAGCCGGACGGCAGTCGTTCGCGGACGAGCGCACGGTCGACATATCATTCGAGACAAGCCCGGAGCAGTCACTGACCACGCATGCTTCCGGCACGGTGAGCGAGGACCTGTGCTCGCCCGGACGCCAGATGGACTCGGGAAGCAGACTGCTGAGCGTGAACGGCAGCCCGGTCATCACCCTGCACACCGGTACGCCCCTGTACCGGCAGCTCGGCGAGGGCGATGCCGGCCCCGACGTGCTGGCCCTGCAGCAGGAGCTCATGCGGCTCGGCTACGCCTCGGAAGGCAACGGCGCCTACGGGCGACTGACCGCAGCAGGCGTCAGCCAGTTGCTCGCCAACGCCGGAGTGGCCAAGCCGGATGGCAGGATAAGGCCCGAGAACACCGTCTGGATCTCGCAAACGTCCATCACGCCGACCCAGTGCACGGCCGGTCTGAACGCCACGCTGTCCGACGGCGGCGAGGTGATGAAGACCGGCGGGCAACTGACCGCCGCCACATTCCCCGTGCCCTCCGGCCTGAGCGCGGGCAAACGCACGCTCACCCTGTTCGGAGCGAGCATCGCCCTGGACAAGATCGAAGGGCGCGTCGGCGACCAGACGTTCCTGAATAAGATCCAGTCCAGCGACGGGTACAAGGCCGCCATCGCCGACCAAGGCGGCAAGAAGCCCACAGCCTCGCTCGCGCTCGACCAGCCAATCAACGCAATCAAAGTGCCGCCCTCGGCCATCACCGGCCAATCCGGAGACAAGGCCTGCGTCTCAGCGGACGGCAAGCACGCTACGCCGGTCACGATTATCGGATCCGGCCTAGGAGCTACGCTCATCCAACCCGACAACGCCAAAGCGACCATCAGCACAATCAAGCTCGGACACAGCCTCGACCGCCTCCAATGCCCAATCGATGGCGCAAGGAAGTGAGCCGCGCAATGACCATTCCCGCCACACAACCCAATACTGGCCAGCCGCTCATCGCACAGCTCGGCGAAGTCTGCGAGCTTCCTCCCGCAGCGCCAGCGCTGGCGCCCATAGATTCTCAGCCCCGCAGGCAGCCTCAAGTCACCGGCGCGAAGGTAGGTCACCGGTTCGCACAGGGTCCCTGGCTGTTCAGGGACTTGGACTTCGCTCTGCAGGCCGGCGAAACGGTTGGCTTGTGCGGGCCATCGGGCTCGGGCAAATCCACGCTTCTGTCGCTCATCGCCGGGTTCGAGACCCCAGCCGCCGGCAACATCAATCGCCAGCACGTCTCCCGCATACGCTGGGTGTTCCAGAATCCCCACGGCATAGCACGACGCACTGCAATCGATCACGTCGTCCAACCTCTGCTCGGTCAGGGATTCAATCGCGTCCAAGCCGAGGACCAGGCCCTGGCTATCATGAGCGTATTCCATCTTGCGTCCGTGGCCGCGCGCGAATTCCGTGAACTCTCCGGCGGCGAGGCGCAGCGTCTCATGCTCGCACGAGCCATCGCCAGCAAACCCGACCTGCTGCTCGTCGACGAGCCCACCGCCCAGCTCGACCAGCGCACAGCCAGCGACGTGGATCACACCCTCGCCGGTCTCGCCCAAGAGGACGCCATCGTGGTCATCGCCACCCACGATCCAAACACACGCGCCGCCTGCACCCGCATCATCGACCTCGCCTGGCGAGACAGCCCGACAGTCGACGGCACGCAGCCAGAGAGGACAAGCATCTGATGAAGTTTCCCAGCATCGTTTCAGAATCATGGCGCGACATCGTCTCCGGAACCACGCGCGCCATCACCTGCGCCGTCATTCTGTTCGCTGTAGCACTGACCGCTTGCCTCTTCGACCTGACCTCGATCCTGGCCATGCAGGAACAATCCCGGCAATGGCTCGCCAGCGGCGCGGCCATCCACATCATCGCAGGAGACAAGCAGATCGACCCCGCCGACTGCAACACGCTCACCCAAGCCACAGGAAGCAGCGAACGCACGACAGCGCACCCCATCACCGCCACCGGAGCGCTGCGCCAGACGGGCAGCATCACCCTGAGCGCCATGTCATCTTCGCCGCTGGACGCATGGAACGCCACCCCGGGAATGGCCGACGTGCTCGGTATCAGCATGACCCGGCAAGCCGCCACGGGTGTATGGATCTCAAGCCAGCTCGCCCAGACCTTGCACGCTCGTGAAGGCGACGACCTTGCCACCGCGCATGGCAGCATGCACATCGCCGGCGTCTTCGCATGGCCTGACGACAGCCGCGACCAGCGCATCGCCTACGCCATCCTCATTCCCACCGCCAGCAGCGGGCCATACGACGAATGCTGGGCCACCATCACCCCCGACAACCCCGATGCCGCCAGTCTGCTCAACGCCACCGCCGTTGCGACCCCCGGCTCTGCGCCCGCCACCCAGACCAAGCAAGCCAACGCGGCACTCGGTTCCAACCTCGACCTGGCAGCCAGCTACCGGCAGCGCGCCACCCGTACCATGCTCTGTGCCACGCCAATCACAGCAATGCTCATCGCCATCGTCTCCCTGCGCGCACGTCGTATCGAAATCGCCGACAATCTGCACATGGGCCTGCCCCGACAAGACATTTGGAAAACACAAGCCATCGAAACCCTCGCTTGGAGCCTACCCGCATTATTGGGCGCAGCCGCAGCAATCTACCTGTTCACCGCCATAGTCAGCGGACGCAGCAACGCCCTGACACTGACCGCTACGCAACTGCCGCTCCTGTCCGCAGCCCTCGCCACCGCCCAGATCGGCACGCTCATGGCAATGGCATCCATACAAACCAAACAATTATTCGCATTCTTTAAAAACCGGCAATAACCCAAGCAGTGAGCAGAATTTTATTGACCAGCAATCAGAACATACTCAGGCAAAACCACCACACCGCCGCGCCGTGCTTCGCAGCAGCTCATGCATCATGACCATGATCACCAGTATGAGCAGCAGGAAGATCGGATACAGCGAAATCGAGGTGTGGTCGGCGATCAGGCCGAACAGCGGCGGCATGGCAAGCGCACCGACGTAGGCGCTGGCCATCTGGACGCCGACGATGGCCTGGGATTTGTCCGCGCCGAAATACGCAGGCGTCGAGTGGATGATGCACGGGTAGATCGGCGCGCAGCCCAGCCCGACCAGAATCAGCCCGACCAGCGCCATGATTTGCCCCGGGAAGGGCACCATGAGCAGCACGATGCCACACAGCATAATCGTCTGGCCAATGCGAATCATCGTCGGATCGTTGAATCGCATCGTCATGAAACCGCTCAGCGCACGTCCGATAGTGATGCCGACGTAGAACAGACTCGCCCAGCTTGCTGCGGTTTTCGCGTCCAGCCCGTGGTGCAGCACCATGTAGCTGCTCGCCCATAGGCCGGCGGTGGATTCGACCGCGCAATAGCAGAAGAAGGTCACGAATACGGATTTGGCACCGGGGATGGCAATGATCTGTCTAAAGCCGAGCGGTTTGACGGCCTTGCCAGCGTTGGCAGCGTTGGCAGATTCGACAGATTCGGCTAACGCATGGGACTTGTTCGCACTTTCGGGAGCGTCGCCCTTCCCTGCGACCGCCGACTCCCGCCCTTTCCACAAGGGCAGCGAAAGCGTCAGCACCACCGTGAGCACGACCTGCAGGATGGCGATATAGCGATAGCCCCACGACCAGCCTTGGCCTCGGTTCAACGCGAATCCCATGATGTAGGGGCCGAGCGAGGCGCCGACGCCCCACATGCAGTGCAGCCAGCTCATATGCCTGCTCGCATAGTGGATGGCCACGTAGTTGTTCAGCGCGGCATCCACGCCGCCCGCTCCCAGACCGTAGGGAATCGCCACTAGCAGCAGCGTCCAGTAGTTCGGTGCGAGGGAGAACCCCAGCAGCGCCACGGCGGTGGTGGCCACTGAAGTCAGCATGACCTTGCCGACGCCGAAGCGCAGCGTCATGCGGTCGGAGAGCAGCGCGGAGATAATCGTACCCGCCGAAATCACCATCGAGATGCCGCCCGCCCATGACAGCGGAGCGCCAAGATCATGGCTCATCGTGGGCCAGGCCGACCCCAGCAGCGAATCAGGCAGCCCCAGGCTGATGAAGGCGATGTAGATCACGGCAAGCAGCAGATTGGCCACATGAGCTCCTTTGCGGGTAGAATCTGGCGGACTCAGCGACTGGTCAGGCCGCTGCGTTGCGAGCACGCCAGAGAGAGTGCGTTCCGCTGCCCTCACCCATGATGTACGAACGTTCCTATAACTCCGCTATTCAATCACGAACCGGTTCACGACACGCGATAACCCAGCATTTCAACGGCGCGGCTTTCCCGCCATCGCACATAGGCATATAGCTCGTAACGCAACCGCCAGCTTCCTCATTGCACCTCGTGCTAGCCACGTACCCTTCTGCAAACGTTACAACTCCCGCATTACCACGAGCACAGTGCGGGAGTTGTTTCATTTCAGCGCCGTCAAACATCACAACTCCCGCACAAGGGTCAGGTTAGTGCGGGAGTTGTGACGCGCAACGCATATGACTCGCGCCTGAACTTCTGGCGCATACTTGCCCACCTACGCCAGATGCGACACGCGTATCCCCTCATAACGCAACACACCGCGCCGATGCGATGTTTCGTAACATAATTCGCGATGATTGATTGCGGCAACAACGATGGAAGGTGCCCATTATGGCAGACCAAACAATGTCCTACCAGCCAACATCCACAACCGAAACGCTAGGCGCCCACAAGGCCGCCCAGGCAATCGTACAATCGTCCACGCAACCGACCGTACAGACTCAGCTGGTCTCAGCCAGCACAGCTGATGCGCCGCAGACCCAGCGCCTCACGCGCCGCGAGCACGACTGCATAGGCGAGCTCGACGTACCAACCGACGCCTATTGGGGCATCCACACGCTGCGCGCCACGCGCAACTTCACCGTCTCGGGGCGCCCGGACGCGGGCCACCCGCAGCTGGTCAAGGCCTATGCCACCGTCAAGCGCGCCTGCGCCCAGGCCAATGCGCAGCTCGGGCTGCTCGACGAGGGCAAGGCGCGGCTCATCGTCGCGGCCTGTCTGGAGATCGAGGGCGGCGCCCTGGCCGGCCAGTTCCCCATCGACCAGCTGCAGGGCGGGGCCGGTACCTCGCTGAACATGAACACGAACGAGGTGGTCGCTAACCGGGCTTTGGAACTCGGCGGGCACGCCAAGGGCGACTACACGTTTATCCACCCCAACGACGACGTCAACAAGTCTCAGTCGACCAACGACACCTACCCCGCCGCCGCCAAGCTCGCACTCATCAGCGAGATCAAACCCCTAGCCATCGCCTGCAAGACCCTAGCCAAGTCCTTCCACGACCTCGCCGATCGGCATATCAACGACGTGACCATCGGCCGCACTCAACTGCAGGACGCCGTGCCAATGACCTTCGGCCAGGAGTTCCACGCCTTCGCCAGCTTCCTGAAAAGCGACTGGCTCACCCTGGAATCCCTCATCCCCCAGCTGAGCGAGCTCAACCTGGGCGCCACCGCCGTAGGCACCGGCATCTGCGCCGATCTGCACTTCCGCCAGACTGCAACCGCCCGACTGGCCGAGGACACCGGGCTGCCGATAACCGCCGCGCCCGACCCTATCAGCGCCACCACCGACATGAGCATGTACATCACGCTCTCAGGCGCGCTCAAGAACCTCGCGGTCCATCTCAAGAAGGCCGCCGACGACCTGCGCCTGCTCAACTCGGGGCCGCGCGACGGCTTCAACGAGCTGGACGTGCCCGCCCGCCAGGCCGGCAGCAGCATCATGCCCGGCAAGATCAATCCGGTCATCCCCGAATGCGTCGACCAATGCTGCTTCAGGATCTTCGGCATGGACACCACCGTCACCTGGGCATCCTCCGAGGCCCAACTGCAGCTCAACGCCTTCGACCCGGTCATCGTTCACTCGCTGCTCGACGGCATGGAGCTGCTCGACAACGCGATGCATATGTTCAAAGCCAACTGCGTGGACGGCATCACCATCAACGTCGCCGCAGGCCTGCTGCACGCACAGTCCTCCCCTTCGATATCCGCATCACTGAACGCTTCCATCGGCTACGAGCGGGCCGCGCAAATCGCGCAAGAGGCTATGCGCGAGCACACAACCGTGCGGCAGATAGCCGGCGAGCGCACCCAGCTGCCCGACGCCGAACTCGACGATCTGCTCGACCCGATCGCCCTGTCACGCAGACTCGGGCAGACCTGCCGCGAACGACGCCAATAAAGCAAATAAAACCCAACCAAACAAACACAGCCGGCATGCAGGCATAGCATGAAGGTGCCGGGGGCTGCACGCCCTTCTCCGTAGAGCTTCTGTACACGCCGATGCCACTCAAGTACTCAGGTATCGATGCGCGAGCGGTCGAAGTCGTCGGCGTTCTCGATGATGAACTGCTTGCGCGGCGGCACTTCGTCGCCCATAAGCAGCTCGAAGACGTCGCTGGCGTGCGCTGCGTCCTCCATGCGGATGCGCCGCAGCATACGCGTGCGCGGGTCCATCGTGGTGTCGGCCAACTGGTCGGCATCCATCTCGCCTAAGCCCTTGTAGCGCTGCACTTCGCTGTTGAAATCGATGTGCTGGCGGGTCAGCTCGTCAAGTCTGCCGGCCAGCTCGTCGTCTGAATAGGTGTAGATGTACTCGCCTTTGCGCTTGCCGGTCAGCGCGATGCGATGCAGCGGCGGTACGGCGGCATAGACATGGCCGAATTCGATCAGCGGGCGCATATAGCGGTAGAACAGCGTCAGCAGCAGCGTGCGGATATGCGCGCCGTCCACGTCAGCATCGGTCATCATGACGATTTTGTTGTATCGGGCCTGTTCGATGTCGAAGTTCGGCCCCGAGCCCGCGCCGACGACCTGGATGATCGCCGCGCATTCCTTGTTCGCGAGAATCTGCGCGAGTGAGGCCTTCTGCACGTTCAGGATCTTGCCACGAATGGGCAGCAGCGCCTGGAAGCTCGAATTACGAGCGGCCTTGGCGGTGCCGAGCGCGGAATCGCCCTCGACGATGAACAGCTCAGCCACGTCGTCGTTGCCCGGCTGGCAGTCGGAGAGCTTGGGCGGCATGGAGGCGGATTCGAGCGCGTTCTTGCGCCGCGTGACTTCTTTGGTCTTGCGTGCCTGGATGCGCGCATGCATTTCGCTGGTGATCTTCTCAAGCACGCGGGCTGACTGCTCTTTGTAGCCGCGTTTGGAGCCGGCGATCATCTCGCCGAACTGCTTGTCGGTCATGCGCGAGACGATGCCGCGCACCGCCGCTGTGCCGAGCACATCCTTGGTCTGGCCTTGGAACTGCGGTTCCGCGATACGCACGGTGACGACGGCCACGAGCCCGGCGAGGATGTCGTCGCGCTCGACGCGGGTGCTGGCATCCTTGAGATTGACTTTGAGCTTGCGGGCGTTGTCTTCCACGGCCTTGCGAATCTGCTTGGTCAGGCTTTGCAGGAAGCCGTCGACATGCATGCCGCCGCCCGGAGTCTCCACGACGTTCACGAAGCTGCGCAGCGTCGTGTCATAGCCGTTGATCCAGCGCAGCGCGATATCGACGCCGCAATCGCGCGTGACTTTCTGCGCGTGTAGTTCGCCATTCTCGTCCACGGCCTGCGTTTCCTCGTTGTAGGTCGCGCTGCCGGTGATATGCCAGATGCCGCACACGGGTTCGCCGTGCGAAAGATAATCGACGAAGTCCTTGACCCCGCCGGTATGCAGGAATTCCTCTACGCGCCGGTGGGTATGGCCGCCTGATTGGGTGACGACCAGCGAAGCGACGGAGACCGGCGCTGCAGCCGCCGCGGGCGCCGAGTCGCCCTGTGCAGATGCGGAAGGCGCAAAAATCTCAGACTCGAATCCGTCATCGTCATCGTCATCGTCGGTAGCCCCGTCGGCTGCCGTAGCCTCAGCATTCCCAACGTTCTCAGCGTCTGCAGCCGCCGATTCGGCATCGACTTCCAGCAGATCGTCAACGTCGGCATCGCCGGTTTCGAGAATATGCTCGTCAACGACAGTGATCTTGAGGCCCGGCACGAGGAAGCTGGTCTGGCGCACGCGGTCGATGAGCAGGTCGTAGCTGAATTCGGCGGTGTCGTTGAATATCTCGGGATCAGCCCAGTAGCGCACGCGCGTGCCGGTGGTGCGCGGGCTGACCTTGCCGATGATTTCGAGCTCGGTAGGCTTGTTCTTCCTTGTGCGCTTGAAAGGCGCATCCGGCGAAGGCTGCTGCGGATTGGCGTCTTTGTAGATGCCCGGATGCCCTTGGTGGAACGCCATATGATAGGTCTTGCCGTTGCGGTCGACTTCGACGTCCAGCCGGGAGCTGAGCGCGTTGACCACCGAGGAGCCCACGCCGTGCAGACCTCCGGCGGCGTTGTAGGAGTCGTTGCCGAATTTCGCGCCGGCGTGCAGCTTGGTGAGCACGACTTCGACGCCGGTGAGCTTGGTTTTCGGCTCCACGTCGACGGGAATGCCGCGGCCGTTGTCGGCCACTTCGATAGAGCCGTCGTCGTGCAGCGTGACGGTGATGTGGCTGCACGCGCCCGCCAGCGCCTCGTCCACCGCGTTGTCGATTATCTCCCACAGGCAGTGCATAAGCCCCTGGCTGTCGGTCGTACCGATGTACATGCCGGGGCGCTTGCGCACGGCGTCCAGGCCTTCGAGCACCGACAGGTTCTTGGCGCTGTAATCCTCAGCCACTTATTCTCCTCAATTCACCCAACGAAAAGCTCTTCTCGTCGCCAGCTGACGGCGGGAAGAGCCTGAACCACAGGGCATCACCCCAGCGCTATATATTGCTCCGACGACCGAATCACTGATCGAGGAAGTCACGCAGCGTCTGCGAACGCGAGGGGTGGCGCAGCTTCGACATGGTCTTCGATTCAATCTGACGGATGCGTTCACGAGTCACGCCGTAGACGCGCCCGATATCATCGAGCGTCTTGGGCTGGCCATCTTCAAGGCCGTAACGCATCTTGATGACGCCCGCCTCGCGGGGCGACAGGGTTTCGAGCACCTGCTTGAACTGCTCCTGCAGCAGGGAGAAGGCCACAGCGTCCGAGGGGGCAATCGCGTCGGTGTCTTCGATCAGATCGCCGAATTCGGAGTCGCCATCCTCGCCGAGCGGGGTGTGCAGCGAAATCGGCTCGCGGCCGTATTTCTGTACCTCCTGCACCTTTTCGACCGGCATGTCGAGCTCGCGGGCCAGCTCGTCCGGCGTGGGCTCACGCCCGAGATCCTGCAGCATCTGGCGCTGGACACGCGAAAGCTTGTTGATGACCTCGACCATGTGCACGGGCACGCGAATCGTGCGCGCCTGATCGGCCATGGCGCGGGTGATGGCCTGGCGAATCCACCAGGTGGCGTAGGTCGAGAACTTGAATCCCTTCTTCCAGTCGAACTTCTCGACGGCGCGGATGAGGCCCAGATTGCCTTCCTGGATCAGATCGAGGAAGAGCATGCCGCGGCCGGTGTAGCGCTTGGCTAGCGAGACCACGAGTCGCAGGTTTGCTTCAAGGAGGTGGTCCTTGGCCTTCTTGCCGTCGTTCGCCGCCCATTTGAGTTCGCGCTTGCGGCGGAATTCCATGCCCTCGCCTTCGCTGTCGAGCAGATGCTGGGCGTAGAGGCCGGCCTCGATGCGCTCGGAAAGATCGACCTCCTGTTCGGCATTGAGCAGACTCACGCGGCCGATCTGCTTGAGGTAGTCCTTGACCGGGTCGGCTGTGGCGCCGGCCGCAACCACGCGACGCTTCGGGTTGCCCGAAGGCGTCAGATTCTCGTCATCGTCGTCGTCACGCACCACGAAGACGCCCTTGGCCTTGGGAACCACCGGCTCTTCGGCGTGCTTCTTTTCCTCCTCGCCGTCGTCATGGTCATCCTCGCCGGCATCGTCGAAATCGTCGCTGTCAGCGTCATCATCCGCATCGTCGTTGTCGTCATCGCTATCAACGTCATCATCGAGCTGATCGTCGTCGACATCATCAGCATCGATGGCGTCCATATCCTCAACGTCCTCGTCGTCGATGTGATCCTTGTCCAGAACCTCGTCGTCGTCATGGGTGCTGCGGGATGCCGCCGGTGAGGCTGACTTGGCCGGGCTCTTCTTCGCCGAAGACTTGCTCGCAGCCGCCTTCTTCGCAGCGGCCGTAGAGGTGGCTTTCGACTTGCTGGAAGCGGTCTTCGCAGTGGTCTTTGCGGCGCTGGTCTTTGCAGCAGTCTTCTTCGTCGTAGCGGCGGCACTGCTCGTCTTGGAGCCATCCGTTTTGGAAGTCGGACGCTGCGGCGCTGCCTGCTTCGAGGAGGCGCTGCCGGTAGCCTGGTCAGCCTGTTCCGTGATCGCCGTCGTTTCCTTCGTGGCCAAACTTATCCTCCTGAGTGATCCTGCCAGAACGCGCATAGCACAAAGGCGCACTTCTGGCAAGGGCAAATCGTCAACTATTGGAGTTAACCACCTCGCACGGACGATTATTCCCGCGACCCGCCCATTCTTTTCACGACGGTCTGCCCCGAACTCGCCGTTCCCCGCTGTTTGCAGGACCTATCCCGTGTTCCAGCGCGGAGCAGACAATCGCTGCCAGCGTACAGCCCTGATCCAATCCCAAGGCGCGCAACGCATATTCGAGCGCTCTGGCCTCACCCATCCACCATAGGATATACCCGGCGACGGCCAGCGGCTGCACCTTGAAGCGCCCAGGAACGGCATCGGCCGTGTCACGCATCATCGCGATGCCGGCATGGCAGCGTCGCCTGTCAAGCTCGGCGTGCTCGTCTTCGAAGGCGGTGCGCAGCAGGCGATACATGCTGCGGGCATTGCGCGGATCGTGCGGATGGGAGGCGAACGCGACCATACGGTGCATATCGCACTGCCCGCGTCCCGCCACCAGCGAGACGATCAGCGCGTCCCTAATCGCAAGCGCCTCGGCCATGCCAACGGCCAGCGCCTCCAGATCCTGCATGCCTGGGCACGGCCCTTCTTCGTCCAGGCACCGCAGCCACGCCGCAAACGGCTGTTCGACCCATGCGGCATCGGCCTGCGCAATGCCGTTTTCCCCGCGCTGCTTGCGAAAGCGCTTGGCCAGAGCCTCGCAGCCCGTGTCTTCGGCGCTCTCCTTGCCTTTCGGTTCGTTCGAGGTCTTCGGTTTGCCCGCGCCAACGCGCGCATCCGCGCCAGCAAGCGTCACCGTATCGCTATCCATAATCTCCTCCTTATGCTCATGCCGTGTCTCATGCCCGCCAAACAACTCCATCGCAACGAAGCCGCTGGCAGCCGGTCGCTTGGAATCGCAGCCGGTCATTCCACTATGCTGGAGCGCGCATCCGCAGCGCAAGCCAATCCGGGTAATGTGGATAAATGGTTGTAGGCCTTGCAATGACGCCATTCTTGTTTTGTCAGCACGCTGTGGATAACTCATATACATGAGCACGGATCATGATTTGCGCACCCTTGAGTCCCGTATTGGCGAATTGACGGAAGCCTGGATTGCTCCACAATTCACCCAGTCCACCCGGTCCAGCCATTCCACCCAGTTCGACGGCTATAGCGGCCTGATGCCGGCGGTGCGTGCGCAGGCGGCCGCATCGAATGCCGGCGGCAAGCGGCTGCGCGCATTGCTGGCATTGTCGGCCTTCGACGCGGCACAAGCAATACAGCAAGGCAATCCGGAAAACCCCAAATCTGCCAATGTTTCGGCACGCATTGCGATGGTCGATCTCGCTGCGGCCGTGGAAATCTACCAGACCTCGGCGCTTATCCATGACGACATCATCGACGATTCCGATCTGCGCCGCGGCGAGCCGAGCGCGCACAAGGCATTGGAAGCGGCATCAGGCGACACGCGCATCGGCACCGGGCTCGCCATCATGCTGGGCAACACGCTTGCCACGCTGAGCGCGCATGTTGCGCAGGAGGCTTTGGGCATGCTGCACAATCAAGTGGAGGGCCTACGCGTGTTCCTCGCCATGCAGCGTAATGTCGCGTACGGGCAAGTGCTCGATCTGTCCGCCGAGGAAATTGCGCTCGATGACCCGGCCCGGCTCGCAGCCGCATCGCTGGAAGTGTTCCGTTGGAAAACCGCCAGCTATACCGCCATCGCTCCGCTTGAGTTGGGCTTTCTGGCGGCGGGGCTGACTCCTGAGCGATCGCATCGCCATGCCGTGCGCATTGGCGAGCCACTGGGAATCGCCTTCCAGCTCGCTGACGATCTGATCGACGTGCAGGGTTCGAGCCGTTCCTCCGGCAAACCAGTTGGCGGCGACATCCGCGAGGGCAAGCACACGGTGCTGCTGGCCGATGCGCTGCAGCGCGCCAATCCCGCCGACCGCGCCCGACTCGTCGCCATCTACGGAGCGCCGTGCCGCACCGACGCCGAGGTGCGGGAAACAATCGCCTTGTTCGAGCGCACCGGCGCTCTGGTACAGTCCGAACAGCGCATCGCCGAGCAGCGCAGCCTGGCCTTCGCCGCCATCGACAGCGCCGTTGACGACATCGCGGAAAGCATCATTGCTGACGTCACCGGTGCCGGCAACGTCAGCGACGCCAGCGATAACGACAGCGATAACGACAGCACATTCCCCCGTGCCAAAGCTTGCGCCGCGAGCATCCTGATCGAAGGCTGCTCGCATCTGCTGCCGCAAAGCCAACGCACGACACGCATGCGCATGTAGACTTGACTCGGGTGATTATTTTCACATCACCCATGAAGACATCCATGAAGAACAAGGGATTAAGCGCACACCGCCATGACTGAAGCCGCACACGCGCCCGAGGGGCAGCTGATCGAGGGACGCTATCGCATCGTGCGCAAAATCGCCGACGGCGGCATGGCCACGGTCTATCAGGCGCTTGACGAGCGGCTCGAACGCACCGTCGCCATCAAGGTCATGCACACGCAGCTGGCCAAGGGTCCGCATCGCGACCAGTTCGTCGAGCGCTTCCACCGCGAGGCCAAATCGGCTGCCGCCATCGCGAACGCCCATATCGTGCAGGTCTACGACACCGGCGAATACGAAGGTCTCGCCTGTCTGGTGATGGAGTACGTCCACGGCGTCAATCTGCGTCACGAAATGGACACGCAAGGCACTTTCAGCGTGCGCGAGACGCTGCGCATCATCGCCGAGACGCTTGACGGGCTTGCGGCGGCACATCGCGCCGGCGTAGTCCACCGCGATATCAAGCCGGAGAACATCCTGCTCAACGACCGAGGCCATGTGCAGATCACCGATTTCGGCCTGGCTCGGGCCGCGTCGCAGGCCACGCTGTCCTCCACCGGCATGCTGCTGGGCACCGCCGCCTATCTTGCGCCGGAGATGATCGAGCACAATCAGGCCACCGCGCAGGGCGACCTGTACTCGGTGGGCATCATGGCCTGGGAGATGCTTGCCGGCGAAGTTCCTTTCACTTCTGATAATCCTGTGACGCTCGTGTTCAAGCATGTGCACGAGGATGTGCCCGCGCTTGCCGGCCCCTGCCCCGGCATTGATGCGGCAGTCTCGCAGTTCATCGCCCATCTCACTGCACGATCGGTGCAGGCGCGGCCCGAGAACGCTCAGGAAGCGCTCGGCGAGTTGCGCGGCATCATGACGGGCTTGGGTGTGGAGGCGTGGCAGTATCGGCTGGATCCTGCGCGTGTCGGCAACGCTGCCGGTGCAGGTTCGCAATCCTTAGGAGATGGCACGGCTGTCTCCGACACTGTTCATACCCCGCTCGGTGCGGCTCCGGTGCCGGTTCCCCCTACTCCGCCTTCGCAGTCGGGAAGCAATGCGAATATGGCGGGCGCAACCAGCACGATGGCGAATGCAACGAACGCAGACTCGCCCTCCGGCAATGATCTTTCGGCGACCAGCACGCTGCCAGAGGGCACATCGCCCACATCGACGCGCGTGATGCCGGCAATCAGGCAGGCCGACAACCGCAATAACCGCAATAGCCAGTACGACGGGGCATCCACCGAGACCATCCAGCCAGCAGCTCAGGCGACCCAGGCAACGCAGACCATCGGCATGATGCCAGCGAGGCCGATGCAAGGTGCGCAGGCCCTCAACATGCAGCAGGACGATCAATCCCCCGCTGCGAACACCAATCCGAACCCCGCCACAGACCCCGCCACGCACAGCAGTAGCCGCAGAAAGCCGCTTATCATCGCGCTCGTCGTGGCGCTCGTGCTCGCGCTGTCCGGCGGCGGCGTGGGCTGGTGGTATCTGCGCGGCCCCGGCAGCTATTGGACGATGCCAAGGCCAAGCGATGTGAGCTGCTCGGACAACACACCCTGTGCAATCACTGATGCGGCTTGGCAGCCATACGAAAGCACGCTGAAAGTGGCGAACATCCCCTACCAAATCTCACAATCCTACAGTGATACCGTTGCCAAAGGCCGAGTCATCGCCACACGGCCCGAACACGTCGGAGACCATGTTAATAAGAGAGACGGCAGCCAGGTCACGGTGGTCGTCTCGCAGGGCATCAAGCAGGCGACGATTCCCGGCGATATCCTCGATCCGTCCTCGGCCAACGGCAAGGACCCGATGGCCGCGCTCAAACGCGCGGGCTTCACGAACGTCACGCATGATGTGGCAAGGGACGAATATTCGCTGAATCTGCCACAGAACGCCGCCAGTTCGATCAGCCCGAACCCGGGGACGACGATGGCCCACAACAAGGCAATCACCATCGTGCTGTCCAAAGGGCCGATGCCGGTGAGCATGCCCGATGTGGTGGGCCGCTCGAAAGACGATGCGCAGGCCGCCTTCGACGACGCCAAGCTCAAACCCCAATACTCCGAGAAATTCAGCGACACCGTGGCGTCCGGCGATGTGATTTCGGCCTCCGTCAAGGCCGGCACCCAGCTGCACTGGGGCGACAGCGTCGATGTGGTTATCTCCAAAGGCCCTGAAATGGTCACGATTCCCGATGTGCGTGGGCAGAAGACCGAGGATGCCAAGAAGACCATCGAGGCTCTGGGCCTGCGCGTCAAGGTTTCCGCGCCGCTTGGCGACATCACCCACACCGTGCGTCTGCAGGATCCCTCCCCCGGCCAGCAGGTGCGCGTGCGCGACGCCAAAGGCACGACCACAGTCGTCACGCTCACCGTGGTGTGAGTTTTCGGAGGCTGTGTGTCGCTACTTTCATGGCAACATAGCAACATAGCAAAAACAAACGTAGAATATGCTCATGCTGACAAGACAACGAGATCGAAGGCGATGACGTTGAAAGAAAGATTCCATTCCTCCCGTTCGGCACAAGGGCAGAATCTGCTATACGCCTTTTTCTTTTCCAGAGGCGTGAGTCTGCTCGCCGAATACATGGCACCTCTGGTCATCGCCTACTGCTTTCAGTTCTCGTTGGGAGGCAATGCCAAGCAGTTATCCATCGTAGTTGCCGCACGAACGATCGGCATGGCTGTAACGCTGCCGATTGCAGGGTTCGTCATAGGCAGGATTGCAGTACGCTGGATTTTCCTCATCTCCGGTTTCTGCGCAGCGGCATCGCAGATTACGGCGGCGCTCTTCATCGCCAGCGGTTCCATCACGACTTCGATGTTCGCCATCGTTCAGGCGGTCAATGGCGTGTCCGCAGCGTTTACCCTTCCCCTGTTCACATCCTTGCTTCCACTGATTGCTCCCGCCGAGAAACTACGACGCGCGAATTCCTGGATAGCCATACTACGAAGCGGCGCCATGGTCGCAGGGCCGGTAGTCGCAGGACTTGTCGTTACCGAGCGGAATCCGGCTATGGGACTTTACGTCTCAGCTGCTATGTATGCGGCAACGGCACTATGCGGAATTCCAATGAACATGACCGTCTCGAAAACCGAAAAAAGCGCGCGCGTCTCATTCGCCTCTAGCCTAGGAACGCTGATGTCGTTCACTTGGGTATGGGGCATTGTTCTTTCCTTCGCCGTGGTCAACGCCGCCTTCGCAGGATTCCAAAGCGTTGCAGGACTCAAAATCGCCTTATCCACCAGCATCGGGAAAACAGGATGGTCCACGGCGTTAAGCGCGATGGCCATTGGAATGGTGGTAGGCGGGCTGCTGCTGTCCAAAGTCTCTTTCAAGCGCCCGTTAGTCGTTGGCCTCATATGCTCGCTGCTCATGGCCTGCCCCATGATCGCGCTCATGCTGCATCCATCATCTGTGCTGCTCTTCGTCGCCTTTATCCCCTGCGGCTTCGGAACCGAAGTATTCACCATCGTCTGGCAGACAGCGCTGCAGACCTCAGTCCCCGGACGATTCCTGCCCGCAGCGTCATCATTGGACACCTTCGGATCTCTGGTAGCAGTCCCCATCGGGGTGATTATCACCGGATCCGCCTACGACGCCAGCGGCGCGAAGACCCTCATCTACCTCATCGCAATCGTAGTGCTGTTCACTCTTGCCCCGCTCCTGCTGCCATCAGTACGAACCATGCATGACAGCGAAACTAAAACGGAATCTGCGATGAGGTAATCAGAGCATTCTCATACAGCCAGGCGCATATGCTGCCTGAAACCGAACCCAATCTGGGCTAGCTCAGACCTCAATCCAAGCTAGCCCAGACCAAACCAGAATCTGGAACCCAGAACCCTAACTTAGTCCAGTCCCAGCGCCAGGTTGCCGCCGGGGATGGCGTCGAGCAGATCGCGGGTGTACTGCTGCTGGGGGTGGTTGAAGACCTCGTCGGTGGTGGCGTGCTCGACGAGCTTGCCTTGCTGCATGACGACCACTTCATCGGCGATCTGGCGCACGACGGCGAGATCGTGGGTGATGAACAGGTAGCTCAGCGAGCGCTCAGCCTGCAGGTCATTGAGCAGTTCGAGCACCTGATTCTGCACAAGCACGTCCAAGGCGGACACGGCCTCGTCGCAGACGATGACATCGGGGTTCAAGGCCATGGCGCGCGCGATGGCGATGCGCTGGCGCTGGCCGCCCGACAGCTCGTTGGGGTAGCGCTGCATCACCGAAGTCGGCATCTCGACCAATTCAAGCAGCTCGCGCACGCGCTTCACACGGCTCTTTCTGTCGCCGATGCCGTGGATGCGCAGCGGCTCCTCGATCGAGCGGAAGATGGAGTAGGTCGGGTCGAGCGAGCCGTACGGATTCTGGAAGACCGGCTGCACATGACGCCTGAAGTCAAGCAGCTCCTTGCCCTTGAATCCGGCGATGTTCTTGCCCTCATACGTGACGGTGCCCTCGGTCGGGTCGAGCAACTTCAAGACCATGTTGGCGACGGTGGACTTGCCCGAGCCGGACTCGCCCACGATGGCCAGCGTCGTGCCGCGCTTGAGCGAGAACGACACTTCATCGACGGCCTTGAACATCTCCTTGTTGCGCGGGAGCTTGAACTCCTTGGTCAGATGGTCGACGGTGATGATGTGCTCGCTGCGTTCCAGCACCTTCTCGCCCTTGACCTGATGCTCCATCAGGTCTTCGACGTCCTCTCCACGCTCATGGGCGGAGATGATGCGCTGCGAGGCCAAGGACGGCGCTGCGGAAACCAGCCGCTTGGTGTACGGATGCTGCGGGTGCTGCAAAACCTCAAGCGACGGCCCGGATTCCACGACGCGGCCCTTGTACATCACGACGATGTGCTGGGCGCGTTCCGCTGCCAAACCAAGATCGTGCGTGATGAACAGCACGGCGGTGCCCAGCTCGTCGGTCAGCATATGCAGATGGTCGAGGATCTTCTTCTGCACGGTGACGTCAAGCGCCGAGGTCGGCTCGTCCGCAATCAGCAGATCGGGGCGGCAGGCCAGGCCGATGGCGATCAGCGCGCGCTGGCGCATGCCGCCGGAGAATTCGTGCGGGAACTGCCGGGCGCGCACTGCGGCCTGCGGCAGACCGGCCTCCGAGAGCAGCCCTGCGATGCGGTCGTCCTGCGTGGAACCGGTGACGTGGCTCTTGGCGAGCGTCCAAGCCGCGTCATCGCTGACGCCGGCATGGATGAGGTCATCGGCGACGCGCCAGCGGGTCTGCGAGCCGGGAACCCAGCTCTGGCCGAAGCCCTTCACGAGCTCCTCGGCCTTCCCAGCCTCGACTCCGGCCTGAGCCAACGCCTCGGAAGCGCCCTGCAACAGCCCCGGCAGCTCGGTCGAACCGATGAAGGTCTCGTCGTCGTCGCTTTTGATTGTCACTTCATCGCCGGCCAGCGCCTTGGCAAGGTCGGAGCGCTTCTCATGCGCAACGTCCATATTGTTCGCCTTGAGCGACTCCTTGACCTGAGCGCCGATGCGCCAGACAGGGTTGAGATTGCTCATCGGGTCCTGCGGCACGAGACCCATCTTCTCGCCGCGCAGCTGCTCGAAGTCCTTCTGCGTGGCGCCGGTCAGCTCGCGGCCTTCGAACTTGATCGAGCCGCCGACCACATGCCCAGTGCCCGGCAGCAGGCCCAGCACCGCCATCGCGGAAGTGGACTTGCCCGATCCGGACTCGCCCACAATGGCCACCCATTGCCCCGGGTAGACGCTGAAGGAGGAATCGCGCACGGCGTGGACCGCATGCTTCTTGTCCGTGGTGAAATCGATTTCGAGGTTCTTCACCTCAAGCAACGGTCCCTGCGCGCGCTGCAGGGCTTCGAGTTTGCTTTCGCTACTCGTTGCATCCGTTGCATCCGTCGTATTCGTCGTATTCATTGTTGCGCTCATCGTTATCCTCTTGCTCCTCGCTCAGGCCGTACGGCTCTTCGGGTCCAGCGCGTCCTTGACGGCATCGCCCATCATGATGAAGGCCAGCACGGTGATGGCCAGCGCGGCCGACGGATAGAACAGCACCGAGGGGTTGGTGCGCAGGATGGTCTGCGCGTTGGCGATGTCGCCGCCCCAGCTCACGGTGGTCGAGGGCAGGCCGACGCCAAGGAAGCTCAAGGTGGCCTCAAGCACGATGTAGGTGCCCAGCGAAGTGGTGCCGATCACGATGATCGGGGCCATGGAGTTGGGGATGATGTGGTTGATCAGATTGCGCATCGGCGTCGAGCCCAGCGCCGTGGAGGCGGTGTTGAATTCAAGGTTCTTCGCCTCCATCACCGCGCCGCGCGCGATGCGGGCCGTGGAAACCCAGCCGAACAGGGTCATCACCAGCACGATCTTCCAGATTGATGACGAAGTGCGGAACATCTGCAGCACCACGATCGCGCCAAGCAGAATCGGCAGCGCCAAGAAGATATCAGTCAGCCGGCTGAGGACGGCATCGATCCAGCCGCCGAAGAAGCCTGCCAATGCGCCGATAAGCGCGCCGAGCAGCACAACCAGCACCGTGGCGAGGATGCCGACGCTCAGCGAGGTGCGCGTGCCATAGACCGTGCGGGTGAATACATCGCAGCCCTGCATGTCGAAACCGAAGGGATGGCTGTTCGAGGGAGGATTGAGCGAATTGTCAAGATTGCAGTAGTTCGGGTTCTGCTTCGTGAAAACGCCGGGGAACAGCGCCACGAAGATGATGAAGAGAATCAGCAGCGCGGAAACGATGAAGAGCGGATTCGTGCGCAGCGTGCGCCAGGCGTCCTGCCATAGGCTGGTGGCCGGCGCGGAGTCGTCGATGGAATCGACGTCCTGCAGCGGCGTTTCGTCGATCGGAGCCACATAGCGTTCCTGACCGGGCAGAGCGGACGATTGGCTGAAAACTGGTGACGATGTTGTTGCCATGTTGCTAGACATAATATATGTTCCTCCTCGTCTCACACGTACCGAATGCGGGGGTCAAGCGCCGCATAGAGCAAGTCCACGAGCAGATTGGCGATCACGAAGATGAGCACGAGCACGGTGACGATCGAGACGACCAGATTGCCTTCGCCTTTCAGGATGCTCTGGTAGGTCAGGTAGCCGATGCCGTGGATGTTGAAGATGGTCTCCGAGATCATCGCGCCGCCCATGAGCGCGCCGAGATCCTGCCCCAAGTAGGTCACGACCGGAATCATCGAATTGCGGTAGACATGGCGCAGCAGCACAGACTGGTTCGACATGCCCTTGGCCCGCGCGGTGCGCACATAGTCCTCGGACAGATTCGAGGAGACCTCGGCGCGCGTCAGGCGGATGATATACGCCATCGACACCGAACCGAGCACCATAGCAGGCATCAGAAGGTCCAGGAAGCCGGGGTCATTGCCTGCGGTGACGGGAAGCATGCGCCATTTGACGCCAAGGAAGTACTGCATGAGGAAGCCGGTGACGAAGGTCGGCACCGAAATCAGCAGCAGGGAGAGGACAAGGATGACCGAGTCATACCATTTGCCTTTTTTCAGGCCGGAGATGATGCCGAAAATAACGCCGAAAATCGCCTCGAACACGAAGGCCATCAGCGCGAGCCTGATGGTGACGGGGAATGCCCGCCCTATCTCCGAGATAACCGGCTGCCCGGCGAAGGTCTGTCCGAAATCAAGCGTCAGCGCGTTCTTCAGAAACAGAAGGTACTGAACGATGAACGGCTTGTCGAGGTTGTATTCTGCGCGGATCTGGGCTGCGACGGCTGGATTGACCGGCTTGTCTCCGAACATCGCCTTGACCGGATCTCCCGGCAGGGCGAAGACAAGCGCGTACACCAACAGTGTCGTTCCGAGAACCACGGGGATCATCTGCACGATACGACGCAGAAGATACTTGCCCATCGGTTGCTCCATTCTTCCTTATGACTTTGTGGCGATTGAGGGCGCGAAAGCTCCCATGCAACCGCCAGCAAGTTTGTTTCGCCAGTGTACCGCACCTAGCGTTCGCTGGGTGTTTCGAAATCATCGAACTGTGTGTCATACCACAATTCGAGTGCCCGATTCGGGTGCCTGACTACAGCGGCGAAAACCAATAATCAACATTACACAAACAAAATGCGGGGAGAACGCAAGCTTTGCACTTGGTTCTCCCCGCATTCCTTAATTCACATGCCTCGCGTGATGGCGCTAGCTCCAAGCAGGCGCAGCGTCAGCCACGCGGCAATGACATCGGTTACTTGGTGATCTGCGCGTAGACAGGAACACCCTGCCAGTTCATCGCGAAGTTCTTGACGCCCTTCGCGGCCACACCGTTGTTGTTCATGTAGTACAGCGGAATGGACGGCAGGTCGTTGAGGAGGATCTCCTGGGACTGCTGGTAGATCTTGTTGGCGGCGTCATTGGAAGGCGCGGCGTATGCCTTGGTCATGAGCTCGTCGAACTTCGGGTTCTTGTAGTCGCCGTCGTTCGAACCGTTGCCGTCAGCAGCAGCGGAATCGTAGAGCTGGTAGAGGTAGTTCTCCGGCGACGGATAGTCCGGCTGCCAGCCAGTGCGGAAGGCGCCCTTGATGGAGCGCTTGGTGATTGCGTCACGGAACTCCTGGAAGGTCGGCACCGGGCTGGTCGCCACGTTGATGCCCAGATTGTTCTTCAGCTGGTTCACAACTGCGTCGTAGAACGGCTTGGCGCCGCCATCGGCGTTGAAGGAGAAGGTGAGCGTGCCGTCATACTTGGAGATGGCGTCGGCCTGCTTCCACAGCTCCTGCGCCTTGGACTTGTTGAACTTGAGGTTCTCGTTGCCCGGAATCGAGTCCGAGTAGCCCGGGGTGAGCGGCGAGGTGAACTCGACGGCAGGGGTGTTGATGCCGTTCATGACCTTGGCGATCAGCGTCTTGCGGTCCAGAGCCATGGAGATGGCCTGGCGACGCAGCACGCCTTCTTTGGTCGTGGTATCGAAATGCGGCAGGTTCGACGGGATGGTGAAGGACTGGAAGACCGAACCCGGCTTGCTGTAGGCCTGCACGGTGGAATCGGTCTTGAAGGTCTTGGTATCGGCCGCAGGCACAGTGTTCATCACATCGAGATTGCCACCCTGCACATCGGCGTAGCCGGCATCCGTGCTGGTGTAATCGACAAGATCGACGCCATCGTTCTCCACCTTGACATTGCCCTTGTAATCAGGGTTCTTGACAACGGAGATGACCTTATTGTGGTCCCACTTCTTGAACTTGTAGGGGCCGTTGCCGACCGGGTTCTCGCCGAAGGCCTTCGGATCCTTGTAGAAGGACTCCGGAAGCGGCGCGAAGCCGCTGTAGCCGACCTTGACCGGGAAGGTCGCATCGGGCTGGTTCAGATCGACGGTGAAAGTGTGGTCGTCGACGACCTTAAGACCGGAGAGCTGCTCGTCGCCCTTGAGGGTCTTGGCATCCTGCAGCGCGTCATAGCCCGCGATCGAAGAGAAGAAGGAGGAGCACAGATAGGCGTTCTTCGCGTTCGCCGTGTAGCTCCACGCCTTGGTGAAGGACTGCGCGGTCACCGGCGTGCCGTCGGTGAATTTCCAGCCGTCCTTGATCTTGATGGTGTAGGTCTTGCCGCCATTGCTCGGCGTGATGGACTGGGCGACCTCGTTGGAGGGATCACCCTTGGCGTCGAAGGACACCAAGCGGGAGAAGAGCAGGTCAATGGCGCTACCCCCCCCTACCTCGTTGGTATTGCCTGGAATCAGCGGATTCTGCGGCTCGGTGTTGTAGGACGAAATGATGACCGGGCCGTTGCTCTTGGATCCGGCATCACTGCCTGAGCCGCCGCAGCCGCTCAGCAGCATGGCAAACGACAATGCCGCCGCTGCCAGGGCAAGCGCTTTCTTCTTCATAGATTTCTCCTATTCAGTAGTGTGCAAGGACGCCGAAGCATCCCCGCTTCATGCAAAAAGGCCGCATACTGCCCACCTCTCTGCTGATCGCATTCCATTCTTGTACTCATGCCGGTAAATTGCAATCGCCCTCGCAAAATCCACGCAGAGCCGTGTTCGCGGCATATTCGCAGAGATCATGAAGCGCATGTGCACTGAGATTTCAATATATTTCCAGCATGTGGACGCCTTAGGCAATCGGTGCCGGGACTCGCATTGCGGAGAAAATACGGCGGCGCTGATGTTACGAACGCGTTAATTTATGGGCAATGCACGGGGTTTCGCGGCTGAACGCGCGGTGAACACGTCTCGCGCTATGTGCCACTATGCGTCTCTATGCACTTGAAGACAGCGGGGTAACTGGCAGGAAAAAGCCACTGGCAGCGCGTCAGCGTCGTTTTCGTTCCAGTACTCCCAAAGCAACTGGCAGTACAAGGCCGCTTGCTGATGGAACAAAGGCACACCTTCATGCTTAGCGTCCGTTTTGTAGCGCTAACTACGTCCTGACGCTACAATCCGGACGCTAACGAAGCCTTACAGACCGTTTTGTAGCGCCCGGTCATGGACGGACGCTACAAAACGGACGCACATCGCCAGTAGTCCACCCAACTGGCAGGAATTGCGCCGCCGTCCCTGAACTCTGTCTTGTTTGAGACATTAATGCGCGATAAAAGGCATAAATGAGACAGAGTTCAAGTATCTGGAAGATCTTTTGCAGCACTCCGCGCCGCAGCGTATCAATGCAGCCTACGGCACAATGCTTATGCGCGCGGGAAGGCCTGGCCGTAGCGCGCCTTGAGCTGCTCGATGGAGACATGCGTGTAGCGCTGCGTCGTGCTCAGGGAGGAATGCCCCAGCATCTCCTGCACCTCGCGCAGGTCCGCTCCCCCGTCGAGCATATGGGTCGCCGCGCTGTGGCGCAGGGCGTGCGGGGCGATATCCGGCACACCGGCCTCGCGCGAGCGCTCATGGACGATGCTGCGGGCGATGCGCTGGTCGAGCCTGGCCGAACGCGCGCCGAGAAACAGCGCTTGCCCCGAGTCTTTGCTCTGCAGCGCCGGTCTGCCCTGCGCAATCCATGACCGCAGCGCGCGCGAAGCTGGCTCGCCGAAAGGAACCACGCGCTGCTTATTGCCTTTGCCGGTGACCTTGAACGTACGATTGGCGAAGCTCACGTCGCCAACGTCCAGGCCGACCAGCTCCGCCACGCGGATGCCGGTGGCGTAGAGCGTTTCCATAATGGCCGCATCGCGCAGCGTCAAGGCGTGCTGACGTGCGTCGGCTTTATCGCGTTGTTTGGTGTGGCGGCTGTCGTGTGCGGCAGGCGTGCGTCGTCGCTTGGCATAAGAGCCCGGCTGCTGCGTCTGGTCAGATTGGGACTGCTGAAGACCGTCGGAGACTGGCTCCTGCGTGTTCTGCGCCTCTTGTGCGGCCTGCGCCTTCGAACTGTCTCGCCTGTCACCGTTTTCGGCAGCGGCATCCTCCTCGACCGTCTCCATCAGGCGCTGCGCCTGCGACTCGTTGAGCACCGTAGGCAGCACGTCAGGTATCTTCGGCGTCATCAGCGCCGCCGCAGGATCCGTGGCAATCACATCATGCTCATGCGCCCAAGCGAAGAACCCACGCACCGCAACGGTTTTGCGCGCCATGCTCGAACGTGCATGCGAGCGCGATTCGGCGGCCAGCCACGAGCGCAGATCCTCGATGGTCACCTCGTCAAGCCGCTGCGTGCCGCGCAGAGAGAGCAGATGAAGGCATGCGGTGATATCTGCGGCATAGGCCTTCAAGGTATTCGCGCTCACGCCGCGATTCGCGCGCATATAGGTCAGATATCGGCGCATTTCGTCGGCTGCGAGGCTGTTTGCAGATGTGTCGGTTGCGGATGCCGCTGCGATTGCGGATGCGAGCGAGCCAGCAGATACATCGTTACGTTGCGCGTGAGCCGCCCCGCCGCCCACGCTGCTAACTGCACTACCGTCAATGCTCATCGCCACACCCGAATCCAAACCATGCCCTGCCATTGCCTCATGGACCAATTATCTCGCCTTGCCCAGCATATCGCAGCATCCGCTGCCGCTCGGCGCTCTCTACTCGGCGCTGTCCGCTAGGCTCGATCCACCCGTTTTTATCCACTAATCTGCCATAACGCAGTCTCAGCCGCGCCCGCCGCTACCGTGTCCTTCCATGCCATGACCACGACCAAATGCCATAACCCTTGATTTGGTGTATTCTCAGCAGCCTCGTTACCCTTGATTTGGTGTATTTTCAGCTCACTCATTACTCTTGATTTGGTGTATTATAGAGCTATCAGTAACCCTTGATTTCGTGTAAAACTCAGTAATTGCAAGGTTTTTAAGGACATGGCATGACAAGCATATTTGAGCGTAAAGCATATCAGCGTTTGGTCGAGTGGAAGAATACCGCCAAAGGCTCCACTGCCATGCTGATCGAAGGCGCACGTCGCGTGGGCAAAAGCACCGTGGCTGAGGAATTCGGACGAGAGAACTATTCCTCTACAATCGTCATCGATTTCGCTCAGGCACCAGATGATGTCCTCGGCTTCTTTCGAGACCTACGCAACGATCTTGACACGTTTTTCATGTATCTCTCCGCGTTTTACGACATCGAGCTGCATGAGCGGGATAGCCTTATCATCTTCGATGAGGTGCAGCTCTACCCCAAGGCGCGGGAGTCCATCAAACAGCTGGTGGCTGATGGCCGTTATGACTATGTCGAGACCGGCTCGCTGGTGTCCATCCGCGAATCCGTGTCGGGCATCCTCATACCTTCCGAAGAGGACTCGATGCGTATGAATCCTATGGATTTTGACGAATTCCTCTGGGCTATGGGGGAAAAACCACTATCCGCGGTAATCGGCAATGCCTTCACTGAGCAGAAGGCCTTGCCGGAATCCTTGCACAGCAAGGCTCTGCGGCTGTTTCGTGAATACATGCTGGTTGGCGGCATGCCGCAAGCAGTGTCCGCCTATATCGAGACACATGATTTCGGCGCAGTTGACAAAGCCAAGCGACTGATTCTCAAACTGTACCGTGAAGATATCGTCAAGCACGGCGGTTCGGACCGTCGTCGAGTGACACGCATCTTCGATAATCTCGTTGGTCAGCTTTCGAAAAAGGAAAAGAAATTCAATATCACTGCTCTGGGAGGCAACGCCAAAAGCAGGGACTATGATGACGCATTTTTCTGGCTGTCCGATGCATTCATAACCAACGACTGCTTCAACTCGACTGATCCGAGCGCAGGGCTGAGCATCAGCGAAGACCACGCCACCGTCAAATGCTACATGGCCGATACTGGCCTGCTGGTCACACTCGCCCTGGCAAATGCCGATGTGACCGGTAACAGCATATATCGCGACATTCTGCTCGGTCGCATATCAATCAATGAAGGCATGCTCACCGAAAATATTGTGGCGCAGCTGCTGCGCGCAAGTGGGCATAGGCTGTTTTTCTATTCGCGCAGCGACCGCAAGAACACTGCGAATCGTATGGAAATAGACTTTCTCATTGTCGAGCCATATCGAAACGCCGCCCTCAAATCGAGAGTCAGCCCTATCGAAGTCAAATCATCAGCACACTACACCACCAGATCGTTGGACAAGTTCAAAGACAAGTTTGGCAAGCAAGTCAGCGTACGATACGTGCTGCACCCTAAGGCTTTGTCAGTCGAGGGCGATGTAGTGCGTTTGCCGCTATACATGGCCGGACAGCTCTAAAAAAGAATACCAAAGGAACCGGCGACGTCTCCAAGCGACATGCTGCGTCGTAGCCGACTACGCTTGGTGGCGATTGTTGTTCCAGTCTGTTTCTGCTTCGCAATGTTTCACAATATCGCATAGAAAGGGTGCATATGCCGATACCGCAGCACATACCAGCCGGAGCACGGATTGTGGTGCGCGTCTATGACGGCGTGGATGGCCAGGACGGCCGCATGAAGTTTCGCGATTATATCGGCTACGTCCGTTCGTGGGATGGGCAACGCCTCGAACTGACCCGCGATGCGGCGGCCAACGGGTCTCGCCCCGAGCAGGAGGTGAGCCTCGAAGCCGACACAATCGTAACGGTCAAGCCGATTCCCGAGCGGCGGGGGCAACGCGGGAGTCGGGCGGTCAAGCCCTGAGACGCCCCTCCCCTCCCGAATCCTTGATGCCCCTTTTGTGACGCTGGCTGCGAGTACAAGTCGCGAAAGGGGCACTGTCAGCGTCATCATGCCCCTTTTGTGACGCCTACTGCGAATTAGCGTCACGAAAGGGGCAGTGTCAACACCGTCATGCCCTTTTTGTGACGCAAACCTAGGGATTAGCGTCACAAAAGGGGCAGCGGCGGTGGACGCTACTTCGACTGGCGGTCAGATTATCGGCTGGCGGCGAATCGTAACGCGGCGATCATCGAGGAAGCGCGTAATTCGCTCCCCCTGCTTCGCTGATTCCAGCAGCTCGCTCTGCCAACGGGCAGGGTCGATATCGAGCGTGGTCTCATGCAATTGGCTCTCGCCCTGCACAGTCTGCTTACCTCGCGCGGTCTGTGCCTTGAAATCGCGGAACGACTGGCCTGCGGAGAAAAACTCAGCAATGGCGGCCTCGGCGTCACCGTGCACACCGTCATCATGCTGCAGGTCGTCGGCGAATGCAAGCAGCCGCGCGGCCATGCTGCGCAGCAAGACTTCGACATTCGTACGGTCCTCGTCGATCATCGCACGGGTACGATTCGGGTCGGTCAGCGCCACCCTGGTCATGTCGCGCCAACTGCCAGCGGCGAGCGCGGCGGCGATATTGCGCTCGGGGCTGGCGCACAGCTCGTTGATCATCGCGGTGGCGACGGCATGCGGCATATGGGAGATCAGCGCGGCGGCGCGATCATGCGTCGCATCGTCAAGCACGATGAGCTCGTTGCCTAAGCCATTGGTGATGAACCGGGCGACATCAGCGAAACGCCGGTATTCGGTGTCGGCGTCGACGGTAATGGCCCACAATGCACCGTCGTACAGCGCCGGGTCGGAAGCCTCGAATCCGGAATGCTCGTTGCCTGCCATCGGGTGCGCGCCGACATAGCAGCCGCCCAAACCAGCCTGAGACACCTGCTCACGCACCATGCCTTTGACGCTGCCCACATCACTCAGCGTGGTCACATCCGGGTCGATGGCCGGGGCGAGACGCGCGAGAATACTCGGCATAGCCTTGAGCGGGTTGCAGAGGATAAGCAGCTCCGGCCTGGCCTGCGCCAAGCCTTCCAAGGTCTCCACGCATTGGATGCCGTCGCGGCGAGCGGTCTCGTATGGCCTGGGAGTATGGTTCCACGCCAGCACCTCATACCCGCGGGCGGCGGCGCGACGCGCGAGCGACCCGCCGATCAGTCCAAGGCCGACGATGCCGATTGAAGTCACCACAGCAATTCTCTCCTCGTGGCAGCAGTATGCTGCCAATCGTCCGTATGCGCCGTGCGGCGGGTTTGCGCAGCCACCTCATGCGTTGTTTCGGCTGATTCGCCTTGCACGCCGTCGCCTGGCATTGCATCGGCTGACATCGTACCCGTAGCAACGTGCACTCCCCCAGTCGGCAGCATCCATGCATCGACCGGCGGATTCGGGCGTTCGCGGCGCGGGTAGACGGCCAGCGTCTTGACCCAGTCGCCGTGGCTGACCACTTCAGCAAGCACTTCGCGCAGCGAATCCTGCCACGGCGCGGCATCGATGGTGGCGATGAAGATGTAGGTGCCGTCGTGGCCCTTGATGGGGCGCGAGATGAAGCTGGTCATGTTCAGCCCTGCGTCGCGCAGCACGTCGAGCAGATTCGCCAGCACGCCCGGCCCAGTGCTCAACGGGATGAACGCGATAATACTTTCGAATTCGGCTACGCCCTGCACTCTGGCCGCCTGCAGCAGATCGGGAGCCTCATCACGAGGGCCAAGCATCAGGAACTCCGTGCGTGCGCCCTGATAATCCTGCACCTGCGCAGCAAAGGTGTGCAGGCCGTACAGCGGCCCGCAGATAGCCGGTCCCAGCGCGATTTGCCCCGGTTTGAGGTCGCGGCACGCGGCGGCATTGGAGGTCGCCGGAACCGGCAGCAGCTGGTATTGCTCGATGAAATGGCGGCATTGCGCCAATCCATGCGGGTGGGCGCTGACTTCCAGACGTGCTAGGGCGTCGACGTTGGGCATCGCGGAAACGGCATGCTCTTCATGAGTCTGCCCATTGCGCGTCACATCCTCTGATACCGCAACTGAATCGGCGGCAACGGGCGACATGTGAGACACGGTCGAATCGCCCGCAAGCGTGAAGGCGTCAAAGCTGATGTCAACGCCGATACGCGCGAAACCCGCCACCCCCTGAACGTCGATCAGCGCGTCAAGGTTGGGGACCACGTACCCCTCGACGTTGTTCTCCCAGGCGATGACGCCCCATCCCCGGCCGCCTTGCACCATGCGAATGATCGCAGGCACGTCTTCGGCAGCGATGAGCTCGGTGCCCTCGGGCGCATACGCCTGTAACGCCCGTTCGGCGTCGGCTGCCGCCTGATGGGTGAAGGTGCCCTGCGGCCCCAGATAGTACAGTGCCTGCTTTGCCATCACAGTCCAATCCCAGCGCCGGATGCGGGCGCTGCCGCTGCTGAGACGGAGTCCTTGGAATTCTTAGAGTTTTTGTCCGCCGCGTCATAGTCATCATCAGCCCGTCTGCCGGGCATTATGAACAGCCGCGCAGGCATCATCAGCAGCGCGACCTGCACCACAATCATGCCGAACAGCCAGAAATATCCGACATGCTCGCTGAAATACGGCATCGGAACGCCGAATCCTATTGGGGTGACTACATCGCCGTGGGGATAGCCCATCGCCATAAGCCATGCCACAGCCGAGGACGCTATAAGATGCAGTGCAAGACCGATGGCGCCTGAACGCGACCGTGCACACCATGTCGATAGGCCAACAATCACCAGCGCCAGCACCAGGCCATAGGGAATGTTCTGCGCCGCGCCCATGCGGTGCGCGAAGGTGCCGACTATGGCGACGCCCATCCCCGCCACCACGCAGATCAGCGCGCGAAGCGGCGCATCGAGCTGATGAGACCACGGTAGGAAGCGAACTGACTCGTTGTGCGCGTCTCGGTCATTGGTTGTGCTGGCTTGGGTCATGGCTATCAGTATGCCTCAGCCGTTAGTCAAGCCGGCTGCATCAAACTTCGGCTTGCACTGTTAAGCACTTGTTAAGCACCTTTTTAAGCGGACCCGACAAGCCCGCCAGACCCGCCAAATGTGAGCCGGAATCGCCACGACATGCGAAAGCTGCAATGCGCAAAGGTGGCAATGGGCACCCGAAAGCGCCCGAAACGCCCAGATATGCGTGTGCCTCGGAAAAGCTCTCCATACGAGAACCTTTCCAAGGCACGAGGCACACGGTCACAGCAAATGTGAGTCCGGAATCACCGACTCACTTGTTGCCGTCGCGGCGACGCTGCTTGGAGCGCCACTTGTACCAGTCATCGCGGTTCAGCAGCAGCTTGCGCACGCGGATGGCTTCGGGGGTGACCTCGACACATTCGTCCTCGTTCGCGAAGTCAAGCGCCTCTTCGAGGCTCATCTTGATCGGCGGGGTCAGGGTTTCGAGCACATCGGCGGTCGCGGAGCGCATATTGGTCATATGCTTGGCCAGCGTCACGTTCACGTCGAGCTCGTCGGGCTTGTTGTTGACGCCCACGACCTGGCCCTCGTAGACCTGGCTCTGCGGGTCAACGAAGAAGTTGCCGCGTGCCTGTAGGCGCTGCATGGCGTACGGTGTGGCGACGCCGGCGCGGTCCGAAACCATCGAGCCGTTCTGGCGGGTCACGATCTGGCCGGCCCACGGAGCGTAGCCGGCGGAGATGGAGCTGGAGATGCCAGTGCCGCGTGTGGCGGACAGCAGCGCAGTACGGAAGCCAATCAAGCCACGCGAAGGAACCGTGAACTGCAGACGGATCCAGCCGGAGCCGTGGTTGCTCATCGAGTCCATGCGGCCCTTGCGGTCGGCCATGAGCTGGGTGACGGTGCCCATGTACTCTTCGGGCACGTCGATGGTGTCGTTCTCCATCGGCTCATTGATCTTGCCGTCGATGGTCTTGGTGACCACCTGCGGGCGGCCGACGGTCAGCTCGTAGCCTTCGCGGCGCATCTGCTCGGCGAGAATCGCCAGCGCGAGTTCGCCGCGGCCCTGCACCTCCCAGGCGTCGGGGCGGTCGGTCGGCAGGACGTGAATCGACACGTTGCCGATGAGCTCATGCTCAAGACGATCCTTGATCATGCGGGCGGTGAGCTTGTGGTCTTTGCCCTCAGTGCCAGCCAGCGGGGAATCATTGATCGCGAAGGTCATCGAAATGGCCGGCTCGTCAACGTGAATCAGCGGCAGCGGCTTCGGATCGCTCGGGTCGACAATCGTCTCGCCGATCATGATGTCGCTCACGCCAGCAACAGCGACGATGTCGCCAGGGCCGGCCTCGTCGACCGGCGCACGGTCCAGACCCTGCGTGCGCAGGATCTCGGTGAGCTTGAAGTTCTCGATGGAGCCGTCGACACGCGAAAGGCCATACTGCTTGCCCTTGGTCAGCGTGCCGTTGTAGATGCGGATAAGGCCCAGACGGCCCAAATACTCCGAGGCGTCGATGTTGGTGACATGCGCCTGCAGCGGCGCACCTTCCTCGTATTCGGGCGCGGGAATGTTGGCGATGATCGACTCGAACAGCGGCTCCAAATCGTCGTTGTCGGGCAGACCGCCGTTCTCCGGCACGTTGGTCGAAGCATATCCGGCCTTGGCAGCGCAGTAGATCACCGGCAGGTCGAGTAGCGCATCGAGATCAAGATCGACGCCCTCCTCCATCACATCCTGAGCCAGACCGAGCAGCAAATCGGTGGATTCGCTTACGACCTCTTCGATACGGGCATCGGGGCGGTCAACCTTGTTGACGCACAGGATGACGGGCAGCTTGGCTTCCAGCGCCTTGCGCAACACGAAACGGGTCTGCGGCAGCGGGCCTTCCGAAGCATCGACGAGCAGCACCACGCCGTCGACCATCGAAATGCCGCGCTCCACCTCGCCGCCGAAATCGGCGTGGCCGGGGGTGTCGATGACGTTGATCGTGATGCCTTCGGGGTGGCCGTACTTCTCGGCCAGCGGGCCGGTGTACTGCACGGCCGTGTTCTTGGCGAGAATGGTGATGCCCTTCTCACGTTCCAGATCGTTCGAGTCCATCACACGATCCGGAACCTCTTCGCGCTCCGAGAACACATGCGACTGCTGAAGCATCGCGTTGACGAGCGTCGTCTTGCCGTGATCGACGTGAGCCACAATCGCCACATTTCGAATATCACCACGTACCGCCATCGAAAACCTCTCTTTAATGGTTTAAAATTTCCTAGCTAAATTTCTAGCGTTCCACTTGCCGTTGCATACCGGCCCAACATCGAATGAGTTTCCACCTGTATTTACCCGCAAACCTTCACCACAATAGCGATGCGGCACGACAGCGCAGCATGAGAGGACGGCTGGGCCATTATTCGCCTTATTCACCAAGCACGGCGGCAACCCGGCACGCTGCTGCTAGTTCTCCAACTCCTTCCCCGCGCGCTCAGGCAAGGCGAGCGCCGAAAGGCAGGCGAAGAGGAACACTGCGCCGAACACGATGAACGCGACCGTCTTACCGCCACCGGCGATGGTCAGCAGCCACGGCACCAGCAATGGCGCGACGATGGCCGCGATGCGCCCTACCGCTGCTGCCGCCCCGGAGCCGGCGGCGCGCAGGCGCGTGGGATAGATCTCCGGCGTCACCGCATACAGTACGCCCCACGCACCGAGGTTCGCGGCGGACAGCAGCATGCCGAAGACGAGCACGAGGGCCGGAGTGCCGGCTTGAGCGAAGAGGAAGGCGGCCACTGCGGACACCGCGAGGAAGATGCTCAGCGTCTTGCGCCTGCCCCAGACCTCGACGAGCCATGCGGCGAGGAAATACCCGGGAAGCTGGGCCAGGGATATCGCCAGCGTGTAGCCGAATGATTTGGTCAGGGAGCCGAACTGATCGGCGAGCAGCGAGGGCATCCAGGTGAAGGCGCCGTAGTACGAGAAATTGACGAAGAACCAGGTGAGCCATATCGCTATCGTGCGCCCGCGATAGCGCTTCCCGAACAGGGTGCGCGTGGGTATCTTGGGCAGCGGCACGCCGGTGGGCGAGGCCACAGGCGCCACGGAACTGGCGGCTTCGAAGTAGCGCACGGCCTGCTCTGCCTCTGCGTCGCGGCCGTGGGCTTCAAGAAAGCGCACCGATTCGGGGATGTGCATGCGGGCGACGATGGCGTATAGCAGCGGCAGTGCGCCAATAAGCAGCGCCCAGCGCCAGCCCCAGTCGCCGGTGCCCGGAATCACGAAGAAGCCAATCGCAGCGGCGATGATCCAGCCCACGGCCCAGAAGGATTCGAGCAGCACGGTCATGCGACCGCGGTGCTTGGTCGGCGCGAACTCGCTGACGAGCGTCGAGGCGACCGGCAGCTCGGAGCCCAGCCCCAGGCCGATGACGAAACGGGCGACCAGCAGCGCCGCCAGGCTCCATGCGAAGGCCATAGCCCCGTTGGCCAGGCCGAAGATGACAAGCGTGGCGGTGAATACGGTTTTGCGCCCGACCCGGTCAGCTATGAAGCCGCCGAGGGCCGCGCCAATCGCCATGCCGACGAAGCCGATGGACAGCACCCACGAGCGTTCGGTATTATTCAGCGCGAAATGCGGGTCGGCAGCGATTGCGGCGACGACGAAGGAGACGAGGCCGACGTCCATCGCGTCGAAGGCCCAGCCGATGCCGGAGGCGACCAGCAGCTTGCGGTGCGCCGCGTTGAAGGGCAGCCGGTCCAATCGTTCGTTGCGCGTCAACGGTCGTTTCTGAGTCTGCGCGGCGCCAACAGACTGCTTGGAATCAGGGATTTGTGCAGCCTCGGGAGCTGGTAGAACGGATTGGGAGGTCATAACGACTCCTTGTCGTTGAAGTTGGATTGGCGTATAGCATCGCGCGGCACATTCGATGACGCATCCCTTGGACGCAGCTCGGGCGACAGTACCGAAAGCACCTCTTCGAGGTCGGACTCCGATGCGCCGTTTCCTCCATGCCACATGACGTCGAATGCCGTGGGACGCTGCCACACTTCTCGGCTCGCTCGGTCTGATTCGCCGTTGTCGCCTCCATTGGCATCTGCGTCGGTACCCAAGCTATACATATCGTCGTCACCTGCCTGAGTGCCCGCGTATCGATACAAGGTCGCGGGACGCTGACGCCCGTACCGCACCTTGTCACCTGTGGCTTCGAGCTGCCCCGAAGCGAGCATGCGTCTGCGGAAATTAGCGAGGTCTATCGAATTGCCGGACACCGCCTCGTAGACGTTATGCAGCTGGGCCAGGGTGAAGGTCGGCCCGACCAGTTTGGCGACGATGTCAGGGTAGTCGATTTTCGAGCGCAGCCGTTCCAATGCATAAGTGATGATGCGGCCATGGTCGAAGGCGAGCTCGGGCAGGTCGTTTTCCGCGAACCATGCGACGTTGTTCGCCTCGTGAAAGTTCTGGGTCTCAACCGTGCCCACCAAGGCCCAATAGACGACGGAA
Organism: Bifidobacterium tibiigranuli; assembly: GCF_009371885.1. Lineage (GTDB taxonomy): Bacteria > Actinomycetota > Actinomycetes > Actinomycetales > Bifidobacteriaceae > Bifidobacterium > Bifidobacterium tibiigranuli. The sequence goes on from NZ_QLZA01000006.1 coordinate 121,203, forward strand.
ATCATCGGCAGCCCTTCATGTGAGCGCTGCGCATCACCGAAGGTGTAGAGCTGTTCGAGGTAACTGGGGCGCAGGTCGGTCGTGGAGGCGAGCGCCTCGAACGCCGATTCCTCCAATGAGCGATTCGCCTGCACACCGCCGCCTGGCAGCGCCCAGTCGCCGAGGAAGGGCTGGCGCACCCGACGGACCAGCGGCAGCCAAAACTCGGGTCTGGCTCCTCCCCCGAGCGCCAAAATGACTGTGGATACGCCAATCAGCGGCTGCTGCCGGCGTCGCTCGGTCACATTGCCTGAACCCATCTCCCGCCGCCTTTCACGCCCGATTCATTATTTATAGTCATCATGACTATAAATCAAATCATCGCGTGACACGCGAGAGGTGGCGTCGTTCAGATGATGTCGCCGTTCCCATCCGAACCGTTCAGCTCCATTGCGTTCTCGCCCATTTCAACATGTTTCATTTCCGTATTTTCCATTTCACTGTGTTCCACTTCCGTGTTTTCCATCTCACTGATGGGCGGCATGAACGGGGCCAACGAGGGCAGCTGGTCGAGCGAATCCAAGCCCATATGCTCCAGGAACAGCCCCGAGGTCACTAGCAGCGCGGCACGGGATTCCGGGTCGATTCCCTCCTCGCGTATCAGCCCGCGCACGACAAGCGAGCGAATCACGCCATCCGAATTCACGCCGCGGATGGCCGCGACCTGGGCGCGGGTCACCGGCTGACGGTATGCGATGATCGCCAGCGCCTCAAGGGCCGCCTGCGACAGGCGCGCGGTCTGTCCATCGGTCACGAATGCGGCGACGACCGGCTCGTAATCCGCCCGATTGGCGAATTGCCAGCCGCGCGCGGTGCGCCGCAGCTCGAAGCCGCGCAATATGCCAGCCGAACCGTTGGCGTCATTGGAGCTGCCGGAGTCGTCGCCCCGGCCCGCAATACCGTGCTCCGCTATGCCTAGCCGCCCGTCGTAGTCCGCCTGCAACGCCGTCAACGCATCATCGACCTGAGCCTCGTCGATGGCAAGTACCCTCGCCAGATCGGCGGACTGCTGCGGCTGATCGGCAACCATGAGAATCGCCTCAAGACACCCGCGCAGACCGCCCGGGAAATCCTCGACATCGAAATCGACGTATTCCGGACGGGCTGGCGGCGTTTCGCGCTCTTGTGTCGTAGCTGCGGACGAGTTCGGCTCAGACTGCGGCCCCTGTGGTGTCTGCGTTTCATCGCTCATGCGAAATCCCCCTCGCTTATCGTCAGTTCGGCGTGCTCGTCGGCATCCGCAGCCCAGCGGATATGCAAGGTTTCGAACGGCCCGGACTGCTTGAATTGCACTGCACCCTGTTTGAAGAAGGCAAGCAGGGCAAGGAATCGTGTGACGATCTCGATGCGCGACGCCGCATCAGCGCTAAGTGCGGCAAAGGTCATGCTTCCCTCGCTCCCCAACGCCCGCAGCCGGTCGCGCACCAAAGCCGATTGGGCCTGCAAATCCACCATCGGCACATGCAACTGGTGCAGCGAGACCTGGTCGACGGGCGCGTTGGCGAGCGCATGGGCAGCAAGCGCCGCCAATTCATCGGTCCCCAGCGTCCAGACCAGTTCAGGCAGCATGGCCGCAACCGCGTCATCCACAACCGCAGGATGAGGGAATCGTCCGGAATTCGCGGCGAAGCGCGCGCGGAAGTCCCCTGCGGCGCGTTTGAAGGCGCGGTATTGCACGAGTCGCGCGAAGAGCAGATCACGTTCGCGCAGCGCCTCGATGCTCTGCTCGTCACGCTTGCCCTGCTCGTCGCCCGGCAGCAGCGCGGCGCTTTTCGCCTCGACCAGAATCGAAGCCACGTCAAGGAAGGCGCTGGCCTCGTCCATATGCTGCGCGAACTGGATTGACGAGGTTGGCTGCTCCGGCGACGCTTCCTGATCCGGCGACACTGTTTGGTCCAACGACACCGACTGCCCCGCCGCCACCGACTGGTCCGATGTCGCAGTCTGCCCCGCCGCCAAACCAAGCCGCCGCACATACGCCAGAAACTCTTCGGTGATGGCCGAAAGCGACACTTCGGTCACCTCAAGCCGTCTGTTCGCAATCATGCCCAGCAGCACGTCGAACGGCCCGGCATAGCCTTCGACGTCTACTTGAAAGCCGGAAACCGGCATCTCCTCGGCAGCAAGCGTCATCACACGCTATGCGACGATGCCGCGTGCGATGAGCTCGCGCGCGACCTCGCGGTACTCCTTCGCCGTCTTGTGCCCGGGCGCGTACACCGTGATCGGCGCGGCGGCGACATTCGCATCGGGCAGCTTGATGGAACGCGAGATCACCGAATGGAAGACCTTCTCCTGGAAGGCCTCGTAGATGCGCTGCAGCACCTCTTCGCAATGCAGGGTGCGCGTGTACATCGTGACCAGCACGCCGTAGACTTCGAGGCTGGGATTGATGCGGGAGCGCACCTTGTCGATCGACTGCATGAGCAGCGCCACGCCGCGCAGCGCGAAGAACTCGGCGGCCACGGGGATGATCACGCCGTCAGCGGCCGTCAGCGCGTTCACCGTCAGCAGGCCAAGCGAGGGCTGGCAGTCAATGATGATGACATCGTATTCATTGCGCACCTGGCGCAGCACGCTGGCCAAAATCTGCTCGCGCCCGACCTCGGTGACCAACTGCACTTCGGCGGCCGACAGATCGATGTTGGCCGGCATGATGTCAAGGTTCTCGAATTCGGTATGCTGCACGATCTCGTGCACATCAATCGAGGTGTCGAACAGCGCGGTGTATACCGTGTTCTCAACGGTGTTCGCGTTGATGCCCAGACCTACGGTGGCCGCCCCCTGCGGGTCGAAGTCGACGATGAGCACGCGCCTGCCGTACTGGCTCAGCGCCCCGCCGATGTTGATGGAGCTGGTGGTCTTGCCTACGCCGCCCTTCTGGTTGCACATGGCGATAATCCGTGCCGGACCATGCTGGTGCAGGGATTTTGGCGCGGGAAAGGTCTCATATTCGCGACCAAGCAGATCAGTAGGCATATTCTTCACCATATCAAGAGGCCTGTTCACCGCCCCACGCGCCGAATCAGCCGCACCGGGCATATCGTCTGCATCGTCAACGGCCGGAATACGCAGGGTGCCCGAGATCGGCAACTGCGCCTGCACAGCATGCGCACGGCGAGCATTCGACTGCGAAGCATCCGAATCGCGCGGCTCCTTGGCTGCCTTGGCAACCTCAGCGGCCCACCGGCTCTCGTACGGCATCATCCCTCCGTTCCATGCTTTTCAACGACATGCGTTTCTCAGCGACATGCCTTTCACCGACATGATTCTCGCCAATCTTGGCATGCTCACCATCGCAGACGATTATCGCTCACAAAGGAACATCATAACGCGCACATCGTAACGCACGCGGCTCATTCAGCCGTATATTCAGCCGCGCGTAGTACGTGCAGTGTGCGAGACCCGGCGCAGCGCCGCAAACTGAGCTCGCCCCATCCCGCATGCTTTGCGTCGGACTTGCCAAAACAGAGAACCGCAGCCGAGAGAAGGCCAAGCTCGAAAGCCCGGCCGACTCGCGGCTGCGGTTCAGTATCCTTATAGGAAGATAACGCCTGAGAGGACGAAATCAGTCGTCTTCGAGCACGTAATCCCATCCGGCGGCTGAGGGACCGCCATCCGGGTGGAAGCGCAGCAGCCCTTCGCCGCCCGGCAGCGACGTGCGCAGCTTTATCGTGAGCTGCTGCCCGGCTGCGAGCTTCTTGGGCAGGCCTGGGGTCGGTATGAGCGCGTGCGTGGCTCCGGCGTTGTCGAGTATGTCGAAGACGCTCGCGGAGAGCGGGACATCAGCGCCGCCCGGGGCCGCGGTGTTCGTGAGCGTGGCAGTGAATACGCTCGGTATGTCGGTCGCCTCTTCCTTCGTATCGCTTGGATACTCAGGGCCGGCGATATCGATCTTCAGCTGTGTCTTGCCTACCGATACGAGCACTGGACTGCCAGGGTACGACAGCGCAGGCTTGTCGGCGCTGCCGTGCGCAATCGATGCTGAGCGAGCCGAAGGCAGGTAGCTCGGCATGTCGCCGATCGAGTTCGCAATGGATGCCGATGATTGGGCACCGCCGCACGCACCCAGTGCGATAGTCATGGCGACCATCGCGCTGAGCAGTCCGGCTGTTTTCACTATTCTGCGCATCATGCCTCGTGAGCCTCGTGACGACGGCGAACCAGCAGGACCGTGACGCCACCCACAATCAGGGCGAGCGCTGCCACGAGAAGCGCGATGCCAGTGGTCATATCGACGCCTGTAGAAGCGAGCGGACCGCTGGCCTGAGGCTTCGCGGCGGCATTCACCTCAGGGTGCTTGCTGGCCGGATTCGAAGGCGAGGTGCCCTGCGGCGCGGTCTGCGTCGGAGTTCCCGCTGGCGTGGTCTTCGTCGGGGTCGGAGTCGGATTCGCAGTCTGGTCAACCGCTGCATTCGTGAACACATCAGCGCCAAAGGGAGTGAGCCCATCCTGCGCCGCGAAACCAAGGTGGCCGAGGCCGTCGAGACCGCCGCTGACGCTGCCTGCGGTCAGCTGCTTTGTATCATTGCCCTTCACAACCTGGAAGATGTCTTCCATCGTGCGCAGCCACGAGTAGTGGTTGTAGTACGTGCTGGAAACGGTTCCGGGCTTGATGAGCGGGGAGATGAGCACGGAGCCGGAGTCGCCGCCGCCAGGGGTCGCATCCTGCGCGTCGAAGGTCGAGAGCGGCGATTCGCCGGGGTTCAGGTGGCCGGGAACGCCGGTCGCGGAGAGCGTGACGTCAGCGACCGCTGCGGTCGTCTTTAGTGCGTTGCCCTGCTGATCGACGAGCTTGAAGGATGCGTTCGTCACCGGATCCGAAGGCTTGACAACGAGGTTCGGACCTTCGTTCGCCACGGAGCCGACGAAGGCGCCGGCGGGGATTCCCGCGCCAGTGACCGCACGGCCGATGTCGGAGACGCTCACCGCGCCCTGCAGCGTGTCAGTGCCGGCCGCAGCGGTGACGGCGAGATCCTTGGCGCCCGAGAAGGAGGAGCTCGTGTTCTTCGCACCCGAGACGCAGTTGCTCTTGTCGGCGTTCACGAGTGTCGTGTCCTGCTCGCATGACGGCGGTCGGGTGATGTAGCCGTTATCGCCGGGGCCAGGGTAGAGCTGGTTGCCGTTCTCGTCCGCGGCAAGCGGCGTGTTCGGGCCGGTCGGCTCCCAGTCGACGCCTTTTCCGTTGATGCTCTGTCCGGCGAGATCCGCCTTGATGTAGTTCTGGGCCATCGGGCCGGGTGCCGGGAAGGTGTTCGCGGAGTACTGCTTATAGCCTTCGGCGAAGTCCTTGATCGTCGGGGTCTTGTAGCTGTACCGCTCGTTGCCCGCCGCGTCCTGCGCGACCTTGGTCTGGTCGGTCGCGTTGTTGAACGACATGCTGTAGAAGGGCGGATTCGCCTCATCGAAGGTGACGTCGATCAGGCCGCCGTCCTTGAAGGCCGCCGAACGCTCGATGAGCGGGATGTAGTACTTGAGCCACAGGTCCGCCGCATACAGTCCGCCGGTGTGGTTCGTGGGCGGCGTCGTCAGCGGCAGCGCGTAATTCGGGTTGCCGTTCGCGTCGAACACGCCCGAGAGGTTGTTGCCTACGCAGGTGGGATCGTGCGCGTCGGAGCAGTTGTTCGGCGTGATCCAGTTGAACGCCGGCACCTGGTCGGCGGGCTTCTTGAGGTCGGAGATCAGGCCCAGGCTGGGATCGTCGAGATTGGCGATGTGGTTCGCGTCGGTCATCGTGCCGCCCGCGGGAGCGGTCAGCGCGTCCTTGCCGGTGTTGTCGTCGCCGATGATTGAGTGGAACCACGGGAATGGGAAGTGCTTGGCGACATACTGGTCATTCGACTGCGCCCCGGTGAACGAGGTGATGCCGTTCGCCTTGTCGCTGGCCGAAGTGCTCATCACCCTAGGATTGGTGGTGGGGTTGTTGGCTGCGGTGCCGGGGCCGCCGCCAAGAGCATCCTCGCGTCCGGGCTGGTTGTGCAGATCCTGTGCGTAGCCCTTCCAGCTGACGCCTGCCGCGTCGAACTGGTTGAACAGCGTGGGGATGTCCTTCGGGAAGGTGCAGCCGTTCTCGCCGTTCGCGGCATTCGCGCCAGCCGGGGAGAGCAGCTGTCCGAAGTTGTCGGTCCGCCCGAAGTTCGCGCCGGTGTGGCTTGCGACGATATTCTTATTCGTGCCGAAATCGAAGTTCTTGTAGCTGCAGTCCGACTGCAGATCGTTGGAAGTGGCCTGCCCGGATGCCAGGGAGATGTAGTTGTCCTGGCTGTAGTGGCCGGTGCCGAAGTAGTTCGTGAGCAGCGCTCCCTGAGCGGGGAGATCCTTCCAGAGGTAGCTGTTCTGGTTCAGGCCGGTGAAGGTCGCGTCATATGATTTGTTTTCGAGAACGATTGTCCATACGTGCTTGACTTGGCCGGGCTTCAGTCCCGTCTGCGTGATGGTGTCGGTGGTCTGGGTGCCGCTTGCGAAGGCCGCAGGAACCATGGCGAAGCTGCCGATGGTTATCAAGGAGACGGCGGCCGCAGTGGCCGCCCTACTGATATATTTGAGAGATTTCACATATCTCAAGATAATTTCTCACAGTGTCTTCTCAGCAGACGAAAAGTGAATTATAGGGAATATCATAATGAATTCCAAGAGACGTTATGTACTTCAAGAGACACTGCGAATTTTTGAGAGACAACATGTATTCCAAGAGGCACTGCGAATTCCAAGAAACACCGAAGACGGCTTTGCCCGTCATCGCGCCCGCGGATGGGAAGTCAGGTAGGTTTCGATGAGATTTTCGGGGCTGACATGCGTGTATATCTGCGTGGTGGTGACCGAGGCGTGGCCGAGCAGCTCCTGCACGGTGCGCACGTCTGCGCCGCCTTGAATCAGATGCGTGGCAAAGGAGTGGCGCAGGGTGTGCGGGTGCAGCGGACGGTCGATATGGGCCCGCTCCCCCGCGAGCCGGATGATCTCCCACACGCTCTGGCGCGACAGCCGCCTGCCGCGCTTATTGAGGAATATGGCCCGCCGCTCCGGGGTGCCCTTGGCCTTGCGTTCCAAAGCCGAGCGCCCGGCATTGAAATACGCGGTCAACGCCTCCTGCGCATATCTTCCGACCGGCACCAGCCGCTGCTTTGAACCTTTGCCCGTCAGCCGCGCGACATGCTCATTCATATCGATGTCATTCAGGTCCGCGCCGACCGCCTCCGAGACGCGCGAGCCGGTCGCGTACATGAATTCGAGCAGCGCATGATCGCGCAGCACGACCGGATCATCGCTGCCATGCATCGCCGCCGTATCCAGCAACCGCCCCACTTCGTCGATGCTGAGCACATCGGGCAGATCGCTTGAGGCTTTCGGCGCCTTCACCGCTGCGGCGACATCATCGGCGACCGCATGCTGCGCGAGCGCGAACTTGTGGAACTCATGGATGCTGGCGAGCCGACGCGCCTTGCTCCGTGCGCTCTCCCCCGCTGCATCAAGGAAGGCGACGTAATCCTCTACATCCTGTTTGGCGATGGCGTTCGGCGTGTCGATTCCACGGCCGCGCAGCCAGTCGACATACCGGCGGATATCGGATTCGTATGCCTTCACCGTCGCCCGCGAAAGCCCGCGCTCCACATCGATATGCGCGAGAAACTGCTCAAGCAGCGCATCGAATCCGTTCCGTTCCATACCGACCTATCCTAGGCAAAAGCGCAGCACATATGCGAAACCCCATGCCATGCACACCATATATCGCAATATCTCACGACATATGCCATGCACACCATGGGGCTTTTATCAGGCTGCGCGGTGTCAGTTACACGGTGTTAATTACGCAGTGCCAATTTACACAGTGGTCAATTACACAGTACCAATTTACACAGTGTCCGAAACCGAACACTGCCAGCCGAAATCAGCAATCAGGCAGCGACCGGGGCGTTGACATCCTCGGGAAGCGCGGCCTTGGCCTGCTCCACAATCGCCTTGAAGGTGTCGGGATCGGAGACGGCCAACTCGGCCAGAGCGCGACGGTCGAGATCGATGTCCGCCAGCTTGAGGCCCTGGATGAAGCGGTTGTAGGTGATGCCCTCGGCGCGGACAGCAGCGTTGATGCGCTGGATCCACAGCTTGCGGAAGTCGCCCTTGCGCGCCTTGCGGTCGCGGAAGTTGTAGTTGAATGAGTGCAGGAGCTGTTCCTTGGCCCTGCGGTAGGAGCGAGAGCGCTGGCCGCGATAGCCGGAAGCCCTTTCGAGAACGACGCGACGCTTCTTATGAGCGTTCACCGCGCGCTTGACACGTGCCATAGTAGTATCTTCTTTCTTTGTCTAGCGTCTATACACTCGTCGCGGTTCAGCGGCCGAGCAGCTTCTTCATGTTCTTGCTCTGCGCGGGCGCGAGCACCTGATCGGCCTTCAATGCGCGGCGCTTGCGCGCGGACTTGTGCTCGAGGTTGTGTCGCATGGCGCTGCCGGCCTGCATGAGCTTGCCCGAGCCGGTGACGCGGACGCGCTTCTTGGCTGCGGAATTGGTTTTCATCTTCGGCATTGCTGCCCTCCTTGTGGTTACTGCACAAATATTTCGCCATCGCATACTATCCGATGACTCGGTGATCAGCCGGGGAATCAACTCCGGCGTGACAGTTTTCGGTATTCGGCCTTCCGGCTCAGGCTTTCTTCGCGTCCTGCTCGGAAGCTTAGTCTGCCGGCGTCTCGCTCGAAGCCTCTTCGGCTTCGCCCGCGCTGTTCTTGGCGGCCAGGCGTGCGGCCTGACGGGCCTGACGCTCGGCGCGCGATTCAGCGCCGCGACGGCGCTGCTCGGACTGCGTGTGCACCTTCTTGGCCTTGGGCGTCAGCGTCATGATGATGTTGCGCCCTTCCTGCTTGGGGTAGGACTCGACGCTGCCGTATTCGGCGACCTCGTCGGCCAAGCGCTCCAGCAGCTCGACGCCGCCGATCGGGCGGGACTGCTCGCGGCCGCGCAGCATAATCGTGACCTTGACCTTGTCGCCGCCGTTCAGGAACCGCGTCACATGGCCCTTCTTGACCTCGAAGTCATGCTCGTCGATCTTGAGTCGGAAGCGAATCTCCTTGATTTCCGCCGTGTTCTGATTGCGGCGGGCCTCGCGGGCCTTGATCTTCTCGGTGTACTTGAATTTGCCGTAGTCGATGAGCTTGGCGACCGGAGGTTTCGCGTCCGGTGCCACCTCGACGAGGTCAAGGTTTGCTTCCTTGGCCAGATTCAATGCGACCGTGGTCGCGATGACGCCGACCTGCTCGCCGTTCGGCCCAATCAGGCGCACCTGAGGGACGCGAATCTCGTCGTTGATACGTGGTTCGTCGCTGATAATGACTCCAATCCTTATGTTCCTTCTCATGGGACCCAAGCGGAGGCATGCAACTGCTCGAATTCATGACATGAAACAGGCTCGTTTCAGCCTGAGAACACGCCCATATGCGCATTCGCCATGCTGTTGCCTGCGCATCGTTCAGCGCGGAATCATATCCGCATGCCGATTGCGCGACTCATGCCGTGAACCCGAAGCCATAACAAGCTTCCAGGTGGGGTCTCCCCACTTTCTTGATTACTCAAGCCAATCAACTAGTGTACCATGCCCGCGGACAAACCCGACAGGGCACGGCGTTGGACCAGTTTTCGCTCTGGTTCCTGCCCTGGCTTTCGGGCGACGGCATTACCGTTCGGCCGACAGCGTTACCCCCCAGCAACGTTACTGCTCGGCCAGCGGCTCGGGCTTGCTGCCGTCATGCACGAAGTACACGTCGTACCAAGTCAGGAAAGTGTACACCGTCCATATCTTGCGGCGGTCGTTCGTCTTGCCTTCGTAGTTGTCGTCGAGCATTTTCAGCAGCGCGTCCTGATCGAAGAAATCGCGCGCGTAGTCGCGCTGGAACACCGCGCGGACCTGCTTGTAGTACTTCTCCTCGCTCAGCCAGATCTTGACCGGCGTGGGGAAGCCGAGCTTGGTGCGATCGGACGAGGCCTTGGGCAGATGCCGCGCCGCGGCCTGACGGAAGGCGTACTTGGCGAGCGCGTTGCGAATCAGATACTTGGTGGGCACCTTTTCGGCGACCTTCATCAATTCCTGATCCAGCAACGGCACGCGCAGCTCCAGAGAGTGCGCCATCGTAAGCTTGTCGGCCTTGAGCAGGATGTCGCCGGGCATCCACTGGTGGATATCGAGGTACTGCTTCTTCTTGATCTCGGAGAGTCCCTGACCTTCGATGCGCGCATACGTCTTGTCGACGATGTCATGGACGCCGGGCGCCTGGCGGTAATGCGGCGTGAGCAGCTGCTGCGCCTCGCTCTCATCGAATATCTTGGCCTGGCCGATGAAGAATTCCTCGGATGGCGCGAGGTTCGCATACAGATGCGTCGCCCCGTGGAAATGCTTGTCCTTCGCCCAGTGCGCGATGGCGTGCCGCGCCCCGGCCGGCAGATGGGTGAGCATATTGGTGACGCCCGTGATGACCTTCGACTTGGTGTGCAAGCCGTAGTCGTCGTAGCCGGCGAACAGCTCGTCGGCCCCTTCGCCGCTCAGCACCACTTTGAGATCGCGCGCGGCCAATTGGGACAGGAAGAACAACGGCACGCAGGAGGGGTTCGAATCCGGCTCGTCCAAGTGCCACTGAATCTGCGGGAAGTAGGAGAAGGCCTCCTCCTCGTCGATGATCTCGGCGGTGTTGGAGAGCTTGAGCTTGTCGGCCAGCTCCTTGGCCTGCGTCGATTCGTTGTAGCCCGCGCCGAAGCCGACCGAATACGTGTGCTCGGGGCGCGCGACGGCGGCCACATAGCTGGAATCGACGCCGCTAGACAGGAAGGAGCCGACCTCCACATCTGCGATCTCATGCACCTTCACGGAGTCGATCACCGACTGGTCGATGTTCTCGACCAGCGCATCGAGCTTCTGATTGCCTTCGCCGAATGCCGCATCCCAGTATTCGTGCGTATCCATCTTGCCGTCGCGATAGGTGAAGTAATGTCCCTCCTTGAGCTTGAACACGCCCTTGAAGAAGGTCTCATCGGTGGCGGGGTACTGGAAGGTGAGGAAGGGCTTGAGCGCCTTGTCGTTGAGCTCCTTGACGAAATCAGGATGCTGCAGCAGGCTCTTGATCTCGGAGGCGTACATGAAGGTGCCGTTCATCACGGTGTAGTACAGCGGCTTGATGCCGAAATGGTCACGCGCGCCGAAGAGCTCGTTCGTCTTGGAATCCCAGATCACGAAGGCGAACATGCCGCGCAGCCTGGTCAGCACGCCGGCGCCCCACTGCTCGTAGCCGTGCAGGATGACTTCGGTGTCGGCCTTCGTGGAGAAGGTGTGACCCAGCTTGATAAGCTCCTCGCGCAACGGCTGGAAGTTGTAGATCTCGCCATTGAAGGTGATGGCCATCGTGCGATCCTCGTTGTAGATCGGCTGGTCGCCGCCCTTGAGGTCGATGATGCTCAGCCGCCTGAACCCGAGCGCCGCATGCTCGTCGATGCAGTGCCCCTCGCTGTCGGGCCCACGGTGGGCGATGATATCGGTCATCTTCTTGAGGATGCGTTCCTTGGCATCGATGGGAGCGTCGTTCACAAACCCGGCTATTCCGCACATAACAATTCTTTCTCCTCGAAACGCATGGGATATTCGCAGCATATCGTATTCATATTCGCAGCCTTCAGCCTAGCAGCGCCATTGGTCGCGTCACGTTAATGGCGGTATTCCTGCCCTTACTTTCACACGAAACGCCGTTCGCATCAAGCTTCATGACGCCCGAGCTCAGCGGTTTCGTCAGAGTTCGCGAACTCCAACTCACGCATCGCCCCGTCATCCTCGACCTGCTGCACCCCGGTGGCGTGAAAACCCATAGCCGCATAGAACTGCTGCGCATCAACATTGCCTTCAGCCACCCACAGCACAAGCCTTGGCGTGGAAACCGCATTGCGAACCGCTTCAATCAACGCTGAGCCTATGCCCCGCCGCTGGCAGCGACGCAGCACGTAAATCGCGGCAAGTTCAGCGGTATACGGGTAAGTGACCGGCGGCCGTGCGGTATCGCAGAATTCCGCATAACCGACAACATCGTCGCCGAAACGCGCGATGAACACAGTGCTGGGATCATGGGCTTTCGTGACATTCAACGCAAACTCAGGGGTGACGAGATCAAGCATGGGCTGCGGCAGCACTCCCGCATAGGTTTCATGCCAAGTTTGGCTATGTACCTGAGCCTTTTTGCCCATATAGGCAGGCATAATCGGCTCGATAGTCAACTCATCGTGGTCTCGGCGGGCTGCTGACGCCGGCCCGCTCGGCGTATCAGCGTACGCATCGTAGTACGTATCCTCCATCAAATCTCCATTCCGTCAAAAGTCCATGTACCGCAACCCATATGCCGCATTATGCATCTGCTTCGCTGCCTTGGCAATCGGGTATCTACGTTGTGTGAGGCGCTATGGGTGTGCTGCGGAGGTCTATCTGCGTTATGTGAGGTGCTATTTCACAAAGCGTCGAGTACCAGGTGGCCGAAAACCACCGTTTTCGACCACTAGTATATGGAGACTCACAGTATTAACGCCTCCACAACGCAGATAGGCCTCCGCAAAGGCGAATTAGCGCCTCACATAACGCAGATGCATACGAAACCGACGATTGCGTCTGTCCAAATCAAAGAAAATGCGCACCTGCCCAGTTGGCGCGTGGGCTAGAGTGGCAGCATGAACCAGACGAACCACGTATGCGTCATCTTCGCGGCGGGACAATATTATGGTCCGACGCCGGGCGTGCCCGCAGACCTCCTTGCAGGGCTTTCCCGTCCCTTGGTCATCGCAGCCGACGCCGGACTCGACCATGCGCGCGCCGAAGGAGTCAGCGCCGACATCGTGATTGGCGACTTCGATTCCGTGCAGGGCAGCGTCCCCGACGACGACCGCACGCTGCGGCTTCCGGCGCTCAAGGACGATCCCGACATGCTTTCGGCGCTCAAGGTCGGCTGGAATCGCGGCGCGCGCGAATTGCATATACTTGGCGGCCTAGGAGGGAGAATCGACCATACTATTGCCAACATCCAGCTCATGGGTCTGCTGGCTCAGCATGGCGGCGTCGGCTTCCTGTATGGCGACGGTGCCATCGTCACCGCCATAACTGACGGCGAACTTGCTTTCGAAGCACATGACGCGATGCCCGGCGGCATGGTGTCGGTGTTCGCGCAGTCGGATATGGCCCGTGACGTGAACGAGCCGGGGCTGAAATACCAGCTGCGGCACGCGACCCTGACCAACAGCGTCGTGCAGGGCGTGAGCAATGAGTTCCTGCCCGGCGTCGCCAGCGCCATCAATGTGCACGATGGCACGCTTATCGTGACCTTCCCCATCACAGCGCCGATGCCGAGAATCACCCGCTACCGCGAATTCACTGGCGACTTGGGGCCGCTCGATACCGAGATCTCGCCGATTCTGGACTCCCGGTTCACCAATCGCGCATTCAATCGTTAATTCAGCAACCATGAAATCAGGAGGTTCCATGACCGACCATAACGCCGATGCCCTGTTGTTCGTCTGCTATTCTCGCTGCTCGACCTGCGCCAAGGCGCGGCGCTGGCTGGGCGAGCACGATATCGCGTTCACCGAGCGCGATATCAAAACCGACAACCCCACCAAGGCCGAGCTCACCGCCTGGTACCACGCCAGCGGCCTGCCAATCCGCCGTTTCTTCAACACTTCCGGACAGATATATCGCGCGCTCGGGCTGAAGGACAAGCTGCCCGCGATGAGCGATGACGAGGCTCTGGAATTGCTTGCCACTGACGGCATGCTCGTCAAGCGGCCCATCGTTGTGACCGCTCACGGCATTTTGGTCGGTTTTGCGCCTGAAGTGTGGCGCACGTCACTGGCAAGTACAGACGACGGGATAGAGTAGGCAGCGTTGATAAACAATGGCCGGGGCGCGCAGGCGCGCGCCCGAGCCTGATCCCTAAGGGAGTAATTTTATGACAGTCAAGATTGGTATCAACGGTTTCGGCCGCATCGGTCGCCTCGCCTTCCGTCGTATCTTCGAGCTGCAGGCTCGTGGCGGCCAGGCCGGTGACATCGAGGTCGCAGCCATCAATGATCTGACCACTCCGTCGATGCTCGCCTACCTGCTCAAGTACGACAGCGCCCACGGCAACTTCCGTCATGACGACGGCACCCCGGTCGAGGTCACCTCCACCGACACCGCAATCGTCGTGGACGGCAAGTCCTACACCGTGTACGCTGAGCGCGACGCCAGCAACATCCCGTGGGTCAAGAACGACGGCGTCGAGTTCGTGCTCGAATGCACCGGCTTCTACACCTCCGCCGAGAAGTCGCAGGCTCACCTCGACGCCGGTGCCAAGAAGGTCCTCATCTCCGCTCCGGCCAAGGACGAGACCACGCCGACCATCGTCTACGGTGTCAACCACGAGATTCTGAAGTCTTCGGACAATATCGTTTCCGCCGGCTCCTGCACCACGAACTCGCTGGCCGCCATGGTCAAGCTGCTCGACGACAAGTTCGGCGTCAAGGTGGGCTTCATGACCACGATCCACGCCTACACCGCCACCCAGGTGCTGCAGGATGGACCTCGCGGCAAGAACGTGCGCGCTAACCGCGCCGCGGCTGCGAACACCATCGAGCACTCCACCGGTGCCGCCAAGGCCATCGGCAAGGTCGTCCCCTCGGTCAACGGCAAGCTGCAGGGCCATGCCCAGCGCGTCGCCGTGATTGATGGCTCCGTCACCGAGCTGACCTCCGTGCTGGAGAAAACGGTCACCGTCGACGAGATCAACGACGCCTTCAAGGCCGCATACTCCGACACCGACTACTTCGGCTACAACCCTGATGGCATCGTCACCTCCGACATCATCGATGACACCCACGGCGGCGTCTTCGATCCGACGCAGACCGATGTCAACACCGTTGGCGACACCCAGCTCGTGCGCACCGTCTCCTTCTATGACAACGAGAACGGCTTCACCTGCAACATGATTCGCACGCTGCTGTATTTCGCGGAACTCTCCAAGTGAGCTCCCAGCGGCGCTGCGGCTCGTCCGCATCGCCGCCAGCTGACTGACTGATCGCAGACTTTCCGTCTGCCGCTTCGCCCCTGCCGGGCATCGAGCATTATGCTCGTGCCTGGCAGGGGCGAAGTCGTTGATGAGGTTTCGGCTGCGACTCTGGCCTCGGCTTACTGGCACGAAAGAGCCACTGTTCGCTCGTCAGCGGCCGATTCGTGCCAAACAGTATCGGCTACTGGCCCGAAACGGACGCTCAGCGCTCGTCAGCGGCCGATTCGCGCCAGTTAAGCCGACGCGATAGCCCAGCCCGTGGCACGAGACGTTGCATGGCACGAATATCGTCTCCATGCGATAGAACGGGTGGCATGGCGAAACGAAGCAAGCGTACATCGGATGGCAAGGGCGAAGGAGCCAAAGGCACAGCTGCCAAAGGCGGCACTCCTGCCATCGCACAGCTGCGCAAAGCCGGCGTGCCATTCGAAATCTATGAATACGAGCATTCCGCCGATCATATGGATGAGGGCTACGGCGTCGAGGCCGCGCAACGGCTCGGGATGGACCCGCATCAGCTATTCAAGACGCTGATGGCGGACACCGGCAGCGAGCGCGTCATCGGCATCGTGCCGGTCAGCGGGCATCTCGATCTCAAAGCGCTGGCCGCAGCAGTCGGCGCGAAGAAGGCCGCCATGGCTGGGCCTGATGTGGCGCAACGCGAAAGCGGCTACGTACTCGGCGGCATTTCGCCATTTGGTCAGCGCACCCGGCACCGCACCGTGCTTGACGAAAGCGCACTAGACTTCGACTCTATTCTCGTGTCAGGCGGCAAGCGCGGCCTCGACGTTGCGGTCAATCCTGCGGATCTCGTCACGCTGCTGCGCGCAGCAACCGCTTCCATCGCGACCTGATGATGTACCAACACGACGCGCAAGCGGAAACCCTCGGTAAGACCATTGCTCGCAGTAGAGTGACACTGTCAATCATCATGGACCGCGGCAACGATTCGCCGTGAGTCATCCACAACGATATGGGAGATGCGATATGACATCCGCTAACCTGCCTCCTCGCTCGGGCCGGCAATTTTCCTTGAAGCATGGCGACTACACCGCAGTGGTCACCGAACTCGGCGCATCATTGCGCGAGCTTACATACCGAAGCAAGGAGGTCGTCTGCTCATGGCCGGCCGACGAGACCGCGCCGTGCAGCAACGGGCGGGTGCTCATCCCCTTCCCCAACCGCATCGCCGACGGCGCGTACACCTTCGACGGCACAACCTACCAGCTCTCCATTGACGAGATCGAACGGCGCAACGCCATCCACGGCTACGGCTATCGCTCGTACTGGGAGCTCGAAACGCTTGAGGACGATCGGGTGACGCTCGCCTGGCGCGTTCCGCAGATATCCGGATATCCGTTCTATCTCCTTGTCACCGCCGATTACCGCTTGGCCGACGACGGCCTGCATCTGCGCATCACCGCTGTGAATCACGGCAAGCAGCGCGCGCCGTGGGCCTTCGGGCTACACCCGTGGTTCGCCAACGGATTTGGCGGCTACGGCGACGAGATCGATGGATTCAACGCCCAGTGCCGCGTGACGATTCCCGGCGATACGCATGTGACCGTCGATGAGCGGCTGCTGCCCACCGGAACCGAGCCAGTGGATGGCACGAAATACGATCTGCGCGAAGGCCAGCTGCTCAACCAGCAGCCCTATGACGACGCGTGGACCGATCTGCACCATGATGCCGATGGCACGACGACCGCCGAGTTCGAACGCCCTGACGGGCTCGCGGTACAGGTCATCGGCGACGAGAGCATCACATCCTTCCAGGTGTGCACCGGAACCGGCTTCCCGGCGTTCAAGCACCCTTCCGGCGTGGCGATCGAGCCGCAGACCGCGTATGCGAACACGTTCAATACCGGCAAGGATTTGATTACCATCGAACCGGGAGATACGGCGTCCACGTCGCTGCTCATTCACGCCGAGCAGCGCTGAAACCTCCAGACGCAACAAACGCAAACGCTACGGCTGTGGCGAAGCACGGACGCTGTCTTGTCAACGTCGTGCGGGTGTGCGATAATCCCCTAGGCTAATAAACGTTGAGTAAAGGAGTCCATCATGGGTATGCGCGGACGCAAGCGCAAGGATCGCCGTAAGAAGGCCGCCAATCACGGCAAAAGGCCAAATGCCTGATTTCTGCCGGCGCGATGAGCGCCACGGCATTCATGAATAGGTCCCGAGGAATCTGATTCCTCGGGACCTATTGCTATGTAATCGCTTCATCACCCATGCAGGCGACGCAATCATGGAAAAACTGTGGTAAAAAGATTTTCAGAATAACAGGGGCACATAACCCAATAGGCGACTAGGAAGCTATTGCTTAAACAAACTCTTGCGGTTACGGTTCAATTCTTTTGACAGCACCGCGATGAGTAGCTCCTCGCAGGAGGACAGTGCGGCGAAAAGACAAAGTATAATTCCCGCAGGTGTTATTCCTAACCAGTAAACGAAAACCGGTGCGCAGAATAATAATCCCCCCCGTGGCTTTATTGGCATAGGTATGACAAGCAGAAAACACATGGTACTTTTTGTACCCGATTAAATATGCTGCCATCCGAATGGACGCGATAATCACCACACAGATCCAGAGCCACATTGGAATAGCAACAGCCGGAACAATAGCGATTAGAACCGAAAAAACAAACGCCATATCCGCTATGCTGTCAAGTTTTGCCCCCAAATCACTCTCCTGCTTCAGGATTCTGGCAAGCAGACCGTCCAGTATATCGCTCATGCCGCAGTATAGATACATTCCCCAGAAAGGCAGCGAAAAGGGCGTTGTAAAACAGGAGTATGACAGCACCTGCAATGCGAGTAGCGGTTATCATATTGGCCAAATTGTTTATGCGAATCACCCCCACAGAATTTCTGTTTGTCCTGAAGAATATTAGGATACTTTATGATATGAAAAAAGACATAGCATTTCCTTGGCGGAAAGCCATGTCTTTTGGTGACCCCGGCCGGATTCGAACCGGCGACCTTGAAATTAGAAGTTTCCTGCTCTATCCAACTGAGCTACGGGGCCAAACAACGAAACGATACTTTAGCAGCACCTCCCTATCGCCGGTTCGCATGGAGTCCAGGCGTTGACGCAATTCCGCACAGCACAGCATCGACACAGCGCAGGCAGCACGAACGGCACCGAATGGACGGACGCGAGCACTCCTCTACCTGCGCATGCTCCCAAGCTCTGCTATAACGTATAGGTATGAACGAGAACGCCTGTGAAGAATCGGATCTGCTGCACACGCCCCGACTGATCCTGCGCCGCTGGCAAGTCGGGAATGAAATCGAGATTTCCGCACAATACTCCTACGCCACCAATCCGGATGTCACCCGGGCCAGCGGCTGGGCGCCCTATGACGATATCGAGGAATGCCGCGCCTACCATGACAAGGTTCAGGCACCCGACCCGGAGTGCTTCGCGATCATCCTCAAGCAGACCGGCATGCCGATCGGCTCCATCGCGTTCAAACCGCTGCCCCAGGCCCAGAAGCTTCCGGACGGCGGCGATCCAGCTGCATGCCGCGAAGTGGGCTTCTGGCTGGGCGAGCCGCATTGGGGCCGCGGCTTCATGCCGGAGGCGCTTGGGGCGATGCTGCGCTATGGCTTCGAGAATCTGAATCTCAGCACCGTGTACGCCCGTCATTTTCTGGACAACACCCGTTCGCGCATTCTGCTGGAACATTGCGGTTTCGCCTACGACCACACCGAATACGACAACTCCTTCCCCTCGCTCGGCGAAATCCGGGACGAGGATGTGCTCGCGCTCACCGCGCAGAGCTGGCGCGAACGGCGCAAGCAACTGAACGTGCCCGACGCGCCGAAGCACATCGGTTCGGGCGCGTATTGGGGCAGCGATCCCACTATCGTGAAGCGGCCACAATGTTGAGACGACACAGGTGTTGAGATGACGCAGCGCTGAGATCCTGTAGTGCTGAGATGCAGCAACGCTGAAGCCCGAAAAGGCTGGCTTGCTGTACAAGACTGCCATACACTCCTAATCGCAAGAAACTGATAATCGATGAAAATCGATGAAATGCGATGAATTTTGCATCGTGTCGTATCGCATCGATACCATGAGCAGCATGGGGATGCATAAGGAAAAGCCACATGACGATGGCGCAGGCGGCGGGCATAGCCCCGCTGCGGACGAGTCGACGCAGACTCCCACGCCATACGATTACCGCCCCTGCGACGAGGAAAACCTCACTTTTGTCTACCTGCAGCATGCATACGCCACGGCAGGTCTGGACTGGGACGCATTCGACCCTGCTGCATTCCATCTGCGCGACGCCCACGGCGCATTCACTGGGGCCGCGCTGCTGCTTTCCGATCAGAATCCTTTTTCGGTGAAATGCGCGGTGTTTGAAGGAGACACCAAAACGAAGCTTACGGACCGCGCCGAGATTCACGGCTCGGTGCTGCGCCAGCTCAATGAAGCCGCGCTCTTTCTCAACCAGCACAACACCGATGGCCAGTGGCCCGAGACGGCGCTCCACGAATCGCTTATCAACGCCGTGCTGCACCGCGACTATGAGTATTCGGGGCCGATTCTCGTCAATATCTTTTCCAATCGCGTCGAAATCGTCTCGCTGGGTGGCCTCGTCCGCGGCCTGCAGATCAACGATCTGCTCAACGGCATCTGCCAGCCGCGCAATGCCTGGCTCGTGCTGACCGCCACGGCGCTGGGAATCAGCGAGAACTACGGCACTGGCATTCCGCGCATCATGGACTCTTACGCCACCAGCTCGGCCAGCCCGCAGTTGCGCGTGGGACCGTCCTCAGTGGCAATGATTCTGCCGGTGCCGGTGCTCGATGACGAGTCCTGGGATGATATGGACGACGAGCATGCCGTGAATGGCGCGAATGACGCAGATACGCCGCATGGCAGTGGCAACGGCGCCGACAAGTCGGAGCCCGCAGCCAAGCGCTACGTCTTCCCCGAACTTCGGCCCTACATCACGCAGGATTACGCGCAGGCCTTGGTCGGAGCCAGAGTGATTGGCTGCGCGCCGCTTGCGACGCTGGTGCTCGGCGCGCCCGGAGCAGTGCCCCAGCAGCAGCCGCTTGAGCAGCCCCATACCTACGATGTGCAATTGCTCGAACAGGTGACGCTGCATGTCATGGCGGACGCGGGCGTTGCCTTGTCGCGCAAGGACATCGAAAATCAGCTAGGCCTCATTCACGGCCAAGCCTCCTATCTGCTGCGCAACCTGACTGCGCAGGGCAAGATTCGCAGGATCGGCCGCGCACGGGCCACGCGGTATTGCGTGAACTGAGTGAGTCGGTCAGACACATCGGGCTGCACAGCGGGGTTCTGATAGTAAACTCGCACATGGTACACGGCATACATCCGCAGCATGTGCGAGTTTGTCTAGAATCTCAAGGACCGCAGGCGAATCCGAGCATGATGCGACATGGCCCGTATCTGGGCGTAGTAGTGCTCCTCGTTCAGGCCATCAACGGTGGGGGTGTTGCGCAGCGTCACCCCGTCTAAACCACCGGCCGCAGCGATTCGCGCGAGCTGATCGCGGTGCCACGTTTCGTCGAGCATCGCCTCGAGGCTGCGGCAGCCCAGAGCGTACATCGCGCACACCAGCGCATGCCCTCCCCAATTCGAGGTGCCCGCCACGATGAGCTCGCGCGTGGCGACGCTGCAGGCGATATGGGTACCGTCCACGACGGCCCCTTCGATGGCGAATCGTGCGATACGCCCCATGCCGATCTCATTGCCGCCGTCACCGATGCCGATGGTGTGCAGGCCAAGCGTGGCCAAACGACTGAGCGGGGCCGTCCATTCGAGGATGTCCATGCCGCGCATGTTCCTCGGTATACCGTCGAGCGCCGGGCCGACGCGTTCAATGAATATGACCGTGTCAATAGACCGCGCTCGCACCAGTGTCCGAACGGACTCCAGCCACGCGGCGAAATGGTCGCCTCCGGGTGCAATAAGCACATGATCATCGGGCAGGGTGTTCTGCGCTGCTGCAGCGACCACTGGTTCGCACCACACGTCGCTCACCAGCCACGCATCGCCTCCTATGGAGCGTAGTGCGGAGCACAGTTCCACAGCACCTGCGGGACCGTCGGATTCGGCGGCCGGGTGCTGGGCATGCGGAATGTAGAAGCCAGTCACGACTAGAGCCTTCCGTCTGGCCCCTGAAGAAAGCCAGCGTGCAGCCCGGAACAGATCGCCCTTCACGAAGGTCATGAGTGTTTCGCTGCCGCGGCCTACATCGTGAGCGGCCATAGTCTGGATGCCGGTCACATTGCGGTAATGCCGCCACACGCCCAGCGACGCCCACAAGGGGCGTATGCCATTCCCTGTGCCAGCGTGCACTGCACTTGCGAGGACTCCGTTTATGATGGCATCGTTTGGGGCTGCACAGTTTTGGGCTGCACTGTTTTTGAGGGCACTGTCTTTGCGGACATTGCCCTCGCGGACACTGTTTTCCCTCTCATTACGATTCTCGGTCATAACACTTCGCCCAGCTGCTGGCCAAATTCGACGAAATCTCCTACCGCCGCCTGACTGCGCAGCACCCCGGCACGAGAAGCAGCAACCTGTGTCTCCATCTTCATGGCTTCGATGACGACGACAGGATCGTCTTTGTTCACGCTCGCGCCATCCTCAACAAGCCAGCGGACCACTGTGCCGGCAAGCAGGGAGACTACTGCATGGTCTGATTGGCTGCTCTGCGCCGCATCGCTTGCCTGCCCGCCAGCCGATGCTGTAAGCGTGCCTGACTGTGTACTATTCGGTCGGGCACCTAGCTGCGCAGGCAGACCAAGTTCGACGCGCCTGCCATCGAGTTCAATCCAGGTTCGTGTCACAGCTTCGCTGCCTGCGCGCATCCCTGCAGTCCCGCCATCAAGCGACTCGGGATCCGTGCGCGGCAGGAACACCTCTTCGATCCATCGGGTGTAGATTCCCAAGCGCCCGTCGTCAGCGACGAAATCAGGCTCGTTCAGCACGGCCTTGTCGAATGGCACGACCGTGGGCACGCCTTCGATGCGCAGCTCGTCGAGCGCGTGCCGCAACCGTCTGATGCATTCCGCGCGGGTATCGGCGTGGACGATGAGCTTGGCCAGCATCGAATCAAACTGGTCGGGCACGCTCGAACCGGCCGCGATGCCGGTATCGAAACGCACGCCGGGTCCGCTCGGCGAGCGCAGCACGCTAATGACGCCGGGGAACGGTACAAAGCCTCGGGCGGGGTCCTCCGCGTTGATGCGGCATTCGATTGCATGCCCGCGTTGTTCCGGTCGCAATCTGGCGAGCGACCCGCCTTCGGCGATGTGCAGCTGCTCGCGAACCAGATCAATGCCGCTGACCAGTTCGGTGACCGGATGCTCGACCTGAATGCGTGTGTTCACCTCCATGAAGGACATCGTCCCGTCGTCGGCGACGAGGAATTCCACCGTACCGGCGCCCACGTAGCCAACTTGCGAGCAGATCGCCACGGCGGCATCTTCGAGGCGCGTGGTTGTTTCGTCATCTAAGAATGGCGCAGGAGCTTCCTCGATAAGCTTCTGGTTGCGCCGCTGCAGCGAGCAGTCCCTTGTGCCGACGGCAATTACCTTACCGGAGGAGTCGCCAAGCACCTGCACCTCCACATGTCGTGGCCGGTCCAGGAAACGCTCGATGAAGCAGTCGCCATTGCCAAAGGCGAGTTCGGCTTCATGAGTCGCTGTCGCAAACGCCTCGCGCACCTCATCGAGCCGGCGCACGACTTTAAGTCCGCGACCGCCGCCGCCATGCACGGCCTTGATCGCCAGCGGCAGCCCGTATTCCTTGGCGAAAGCCACGACTTCGGTAGGGTCCTGCACCGGCGCCGTGGTGCCGGGAGCCATAGGCGCTCCGACCTCGGCGGCGATAGCGCGGGCCTGCACCTTGTCGCCCAACGCGCGAATCGCGTCAGGGCTCGGGCCTATCCATATCATGCCGGCATCGATTACCGCCTGCGCGAAATCGGCGTTCTCCGACAGGAAGCCGTAGCCCGGATGCACCGCGTCGGCCTTGGCGGCGCGGGCGGCGCGCATGATCGCGTCGATGCCCAGGTAGGTCTGCTGCATGCTGCGGCCGTGCAGGGCGTAGGCCTCGTCGGCCAGATTGACGAATAGTGCATCCGCATCATCATCGGCGTATACGGCAATCGCCGTGCGACCGTCGTCATGACAGGCGTGGATGATACGCACGGCTATCTCCCCGCGATTGGCTATCAGAATCCGCTGCATTCCCTTATCCCCTTTGCATTCGTAAGGCGTGTTCGTTGCGCGCAGAGTCATAGCTGATGTCATGCTTCTCGCTATCGTTCTCGCCATAGTTCTTGTCATTCACCACTTGCGCTGTTTCGGCCGGCGCATCACTATAAACCGTACGAAACCGCACCAAAGCACCTGTTGGCAGCTGGCCTGCGAGCGCCAGCGACTCCGGGTCAAGCACGGCAATCACCGGGTAGCCGCCGGTCACCGGATGGTCGCGCAGAAATAGCACCGGCTGACCATTACTGGGAACCTCGATAGCCCCGGTCACCGTGCCTTCGCTGTTCAGCTCCCTTGCCACGACCCGTTCCAACGGCCGAGCGGCACTCAGCCGCAGACCGACGCGGTCAGAGCGCGGCGTCACCGTCCAGCTCTGACCAATCAGATCATCGATGGCCTGCGTGGTGAACCAGTCGTCGCGTGGCCCAAGCACCACTGTCAGCTCGGTGAGGGAACCGCGTACCGGCAGCCGCGACCAGTCGACGGCGTGCCCAGTCACTGTATGGGGCCCGTCGGCACAGGCCAGGAAGTCACCAGCGCAAAGCGGTGCAGGGCCGATATGTGACATTGTGTCGCCTGAAGCGCTGCCGATCACCTCATCAGCCACGAAGCCACCTTGCACAGCGAGATAGTCGCGCAAGCCGTCGTACAGCACCCCGAGTTCCACCGTGTCACCATCATTCAAGAGGAATGCCTCCTGACGCGCTATGCCAGTGTAGGAGCCGTCCTTCCCATGGACGGCAATCGGTGCCTGAGCGCCAGCAAGAGCGACCACCACTTCCCCTACGGCGGTGAAGCGTGCCCCGCCACCGGTGATTTCGATTGCCGGTGTGCCAGCAGGATTGCCCGCGAGGATATTGGACCGATGCAACGAGGCCGGGTCGGCTGCGCCGGAGGCTGTCACGCCCATATTCGCAGCTATGCGGCCGTCATCCTCGAATATGGCGAAAGCACCTGGTCTATCTACGTGCAGACCGCGTGCCTGTATCGGCGCTGGCGCTGACTTAGACGGCTTAGCCGCAAACCCAGGCGACTGTCGAGTCTGTTGCTCGGCAACACTGCCGTTGACGGCACTGATGTGCTCATGGGATACGCAGAATCGGACGCTGTCTCCCGGCTGTATCAGCGCTGGCGGGTCATGCTGCTCGTCCCACATCAGGGCTGGCGTGAAGCCGATCAGCTGCCAGCCGCCTGAACTTGCACGCGGGTAGACGCCGCTGTACGCTCCGGCGAGACCGACGGAACCCGCCGGTACGCGCAGCCGTGGTTCTTGGCGGCGTGGCACGTTGAACAATGGATCGTCGCCTGTCAAATACGCAAACCCCGGCGCGAAGCCGACAAAAGCCGCCGTCCACGAACATGCCACATGTCGCTCAATCAGCTGCTGCGAGGAAATGCCCAGCATGGCTGCGACTGCGTCCGAATCCTCGCCATCGTAAATAACCGGAACCTCGATAGTGCGGCTCACACGAGTCGCCCGCGACTCCTTGCTGCGAAGATCGCGAATTGCACATTCGATCGATCTGCGCGAGACTTCCAGCGGATCGAAACGCACAAGCAGCGTGCACGCGGCCGGCACGATTTCGATAAGCTGCGACAAGCTGGAATCTCCGTTGCGCTGTTGTTGGACGATAGCATCGAACAGACTCATCGCATCATGCGCGTCCCTGTCGTCAAGTTCTACGAGCAGCGCCGAAGTGCCGACGTTCAGGAAACGCATGGTTGCCCGCTACTTGTAAACGATGCCACGGTGATGCCATCCGATTCCAAGCGGCTACGCACCGCCCGTGCCATGTCCACGGCGCTGGGACTGTCGCCGTGCACACAGATGGAGTCGGCGTCGATACGAATCATCGTCCCGTCGACGGCTTCGATAGTGCCAGTTAATACAAGCGTTGCGATGCGATCAGCTACCTCGTCTACGTCATGGATGACTGCGCCAGGCTGCGAGCGCGGGACCAGTCGACCGTCGGGCATGTAGGCGCGGTCGGCGAAGGCCTCGCTAAAGACGTGCAGCCCAGCATCGACGGCGATACGACCAACGACCGAGCCAGGCAACGTGAGCAATCCCAGTGACGAATCGACGGCCGCGATGGCATCAACGACGGCGCGAGCCTGCGTTTCGTCCACAGCGATGCGGTTGTAGAGTGCCCCATGCGGCTTGACATACGACACGCTGGTTCCCACACTTGCGGCGATGCCTGCGAGCGCCGCGATCTGGTAGATGATGTCGGCCTTGAGATCTTCCGGCTGCTCGTCAAGGAAGCGCCGCCCGAACCCGGAAAGGTCACGGTAAGCCACATGGGCGCCGATACACACATGGTTGGCAGCAGCCTGAGACGCTGTGCGTAGGATTCCTGCGGGGTCGCCCGCATGAAATCCGCAGGCGATGTTCGCACTGGTCACCACATCAAGCAAGGCCTTGTCATCGCCCAGCGTCCAACGGCCGAAGCTCTCCCCCATATCGCTATTCAAATCAATGCTGTTAAGAGCACTGCTGTTGTTATCGCTGTATGCTAGGCGCTCTGAGCCGAAAACAGCCCCGCTCTCGTCATTATTCACTTGGTTTTCCCCTTTCACAAGCATTGCTGCACACGATGCTCATTCGCTCTGACTATCCGGAGCATGTGTCTGTGTCGTGTACTTACTACGCCATGTACTGGCGGTCGGGAACGTCGGTGATGAACATATATCCCGGCGCATGGGTGATGGCAAAGGGCGGACGTGAAGCCATGACCGCAGCCTGCGGGGTGACGCCGCACGCCCAGAACATGGGGATGTCGCCCTGTTCAAGAACGGGCGCGTCGCCGTAATCGGGATGGGCGATATCGTCAATGCCAATGCCCGCAGGGTCGCCCACCCATACCGGGGCCCCGTGGACGCCCGGATAACGGCCGGATATGCGCGATGCCTCGGCTACTTGGCTGGGCTGGATGCCGCGCATCGAGACGACCATGGTGGAGCTGAACCGTCCCGCGTCCGCACAGCGAATCGAGGTGTCGTACATCGGCACATTGGAGCCAGCAAGGATATGGCGTACCGGTATGCCAGCATCCATCAGCGGGAATTCGAAGGTGAAGCTGCATCCGATCAGGAAGGTGACCAGATCGCTATGTTCGCCCCAAACATCGCGGATATCATCACAAGTGCCGGCCAGCTCGCCGTCGCGCCATATACGATAGCGCCCGATATCCGTGCGAATGTCGGCTCCCGGAGCAATTTTTGGCTCATATGATCCCGGGTCGAGCACCTCCAAAATCGGGCAAGGCTTCGGATTGCGCTGGGCGAACAGCAGAAAATCAAAGGCGTATTCCTTCGGCAGACTGATCATATTCGCCTGGGCATATCCCCGTGCGATGCCGCAGGTCGGGCATGCTTCCCCATTCCTAAAAGCACGCCGTGCCTGAGCGGGTGAAGCGGAAGCGTCGAGCAAAATGTGTTCCATACGAATTATCTGTCCTTCGAGTCGAGAATTCATGCGCAAGCGACAGGCGGTCCCTTCTGCGTCGCGCTACACTTCACGGTAAGCACGAAAGATTAAACACGGATTACCATTATCGAAACATGTGTTAACTGTGTCGTGCGGCAGCAGTCCTGTAGCTCTCCCGCTACAGATGCTATATCTCGACTGTGCCGGTTACGCGTCGACACACGCCAAGGAGCGCACCGGTAATGTCAATGCGTTACCTTATGTGTGAATCTGAAGGAGAAGGAGCGTCATGAACTCGATCATTCTGGGTGTGGGCGGCAGTGGCCTATTCGCGCCAGCAGGTACCTCACCGAAGGATTTCGGCGAGGACCTGGTGCGCATCGTCGACCCGTATTACCGTTGCGTATCGCCCTTCGACCTGAGCGTGCTGCGCGGCGACGGCGTGTTCGAGGCGACCACGGTGTGGCACGGCTACCCGATTTCCTTGGAGAACCATCTCAAGCGGATGTCGAATTCGGCGCGGCTGATGGACATGCCCCAGCCGAATCATCAGGCGTTCATCGCGGCAATCAACGAAGTCATCGCGCAGTACGACGACCCTGAGCCGGCTCCCCTGCTGCGCATCCTCGTGTCGCGCGGCATGGACCCTGACACCGGCATCGGCAAAACGGACTACGGCACGCCCAGCGTGTGGATGTTCCTGGACGGACGCGGCACGTTGCACGATACCGCACCGATTACCCTGACTTCCCTCAACCGAGGGTATGCCAGCGATATCACCGCCCGCGCGCCGTGGCTGCTCAACGGCGCGAAGACCCTGAGCTACGCGGTCAATCAGGCGATGCACCGCGAATGCCGGCGGCGCGGCGTCGATGACGCGGTGACCTATACCGCCGACGGCTTCACGCTCGAATGCCCGAATTCGTCGGTCGTGGCGCAGTACGGCGACGGCCTCATCACCCCCGACCCGCGCATTGGTATTTTGAACGGCACCTCGCAGCGCGAGATGTTCGCCTGGGCGCGGCAGGAAGGCTTGGATATCAAGTATGCCAAGCTGCCCATCGACCAGCTGCGCGAGGCCGACCGGCTGTTCATCACGCACGGTGGCTGGGTCATCCCCGTATCCGCGCTTGACGGGCGCACCTACGACGTCGACGAAGCCCAGATCGCCGGCATCAACGACGCCATCCACTCCGGCCGCACCCACGACGACGCGCTGTCGATCGGGCCGCTGGGAGCCTACGAGGAGTAGATCGAGAGCCACGCGCCGAAGCCGCAAATCAGGCAGCGTTGCCAAAAGCCTGAAGAGCCATTCAGGCCACGTTGCCGTAGACCTGGGTTTGCAGGTCCTTACGGGCGGTTTCCATCGTGGTGATGTCGCCCAGCAGCGTGATTTTCTCCTTGCCGTCAGGCAGCTGTGACATCTTGCGCTTGGCGGCGCCGATGCGGCGCATGAAGCCCATATCGAGCAGCCGCGCCAAAAGCTCGGAGGCGTAGCGCTGCTCGGCTGGGCTGGGCGCGCGCAGCTGCACAGGCGCGGCCTGACCGTTCTGCATATTCTGGCCGTTCTGGGCCGATGAATTCGCTGTCGAATTGGAGCTGTCGCGCGGATTGGGCGGCAACGGCAGCGGCATGACGGCCAGCTCGTTGATGACCTGTTCGAGCAGCGGCCCGCCGGCTTTGGTGAGGTTGTGAATCCACAATCCCTGCGGCGTGTCATCGCTTGGCAAACCGCCTGCGGCAGCCACCGCCTGGAAGAGCGAACGGAACACCGAGGTCATGAAGTTCGACAGGCTCAATTGTGCGAACCACGCGCGGTCGATGGCGCGCGGCACCTGAATAAGCGTAGCCATGAACTGCTGCTCGCAGATGAACACGGCGTCATCGATACGATAGTAGGTCTGCTCATTGGCATCGCGGCGCTCGAGCGCCTTGCGCCGGGCCGGATTCGCATACGGATCCTCGCCGCGCTCCCCACGCTCGCCCCGACCCGCAAAACCGCCGGAAGCGCCTGAGCCGCCCATGCCGCTGCCCGAAGCCGCCCCACCGAAGCGCCGTTTCGGCGCATAGGCATCGTCGTCTCGCACGTTGAGCTGCCGACGTGCGGCGTTGACTTCACGGCGCATGATGTCGAGGTCCACGCCGATGCGACGCGTCGCCTTGCGCGTGTAAATGTCCAGCAGCGAGCGGTCGCGTATCTGCGCAATCAGCGGGGCCGCAGCCTTCACCGCGCCCATCTGACCGGTCGTATATGACGTGTCGAAGCGCGCGATAGCGGCCTCAATCACGAAATCATACAGCGGCTTCGCATGCTCGATGAGCGAGCTCACCGCCTCGTTGCCCTGCTCCAGGCGCAGATCGCAGGGATCGAGATTGCCGTCGGCGACCGCCACGAAGGTCTGCGAGAGGAATGCGGAATCAAGCGCGAAGGCGTGCAGCGCCGCCTTCTGCCCCGCCGCGTCGCCGTCGAAGGTGAATACGATGCGCGAGCTGAGCGACTGCCCTTCCACATTGAGCGGCCCGATGAGCTGCACGGCCCCAAGCGAATCGTCGGAAATGAGCCGACGCACGATTTTGGCGTGCTCCGCGCCGAAGGCGGTGCCGCAGGTCGCCACGGCGGTGTCGATGCCGGCCAAATGGCAGGCCATCACATCCGTGTAGCCTTCGACGATAACCGCCTGGCGCTTCTTCACGATGGCGGATTTGGCCAGGTCGATGCCGTAGAGCACCTGCGTTTTGCGGTAGAGCTGCGTGTCCGGGGTGTTGATGTATTTCGCGCCGATCGTATCGTCGTCGTAGAGCTTTCGCGCGCCGAAGCCCAGCGTGCGCCCGGTGGAGTCGCGGATGGGCCAGGTCGCCCGCCCGCGGAAGTAGTCGTAGACGCCGCGCTGGCCTTGGCGCGCAAGCCCGGCGTCCAGCATCTCCTGCTGGGTGAAGCCCTTGGCGGCCAAGTAGCGCACGAGATTGTCCCAGCCCTGCGGCGCATATCCGCAGCCGAAGCGCTCGCAGTCGGCCTGGCTGAAGTTGCGCCCGCCGAGCAGCTTGCGGGCCGCGAGCGCCTCCTTGCTCATGATCTGCGAGACGAAGAAGCGCTGCGCCTCCTCGTTCGCATCCAGCAGCCGCGTGCGCTTCGAGCCGGAGTGCTCCTCGCGGCCCGACCCGGCTTCGTAATGCAGCTCGATATGGTATTTGTCGGCCAGCAGCTCCACGGCCTCGCGAAAGTCGATGTTCTCCTGCTGCTCGACGTAGCCGAACACGTCGCCGCCCAGACCACAGCCGAAGCAATGCCAGACGCCCAGTGACGGCCGCACCGAGAAGCTTGGCGTCTTCTCGTCATGGAAGGGGCACAGCCCTACGTAGGTGCCGGTTCCCGAAGGCTTGAGCGTCACGGACGCAGACACGATGTCGTACAGGTCCGCCGCAGCGCGCACCTTCTCCACATCTTCCTTCAGAATCATTCCAGCCATAGCGCCCTACAATACCCCACCCCAGTGAAGCGGGCGGCTCGCCGGAACTCGCAACCGAAACGCGCCTAGCACAGGATGGAATGCATCGCCAGCGCCGAGCCGTCGGTGAGATTGGCGACCTGATCGACGGCCACGCGCAGGCGCTCGTCGTCATTACTGGCCTCGTTCCAGTCCTGCAGGAACACGGCTTCCAGCGCGTCGCTGGGCCGTGGGGAGTCAGCCATGAGCACATCGACCAGATCTTCGACAATGGCCTGCTCCTGCTGGTGCATGGGCTCGCGCTCGCGCGGCTCCATCACGAAGTAGACGGCGATGCCTTTGAGGATCACGATTTCGTACTCGGTCTGTTCAGGGATGACGACCGAGGCACTGTACCGCGTCAGCGGGCCGTCGCCGTAGCGCTCGCGCGTGGCGGCTTCCACCGACCCGGCAAAGCGGCCGATTAGGGCGCTCGTGATGTTCTTGAGCTGCGCCAAGGCCCCGCGCGAACCGTTGAAATGCGTGGGGAACATATGCTCGCCTTGCAGCCGTTGCAAGGCCGCGAGCAGCTTGTCGGCATCCCATTTCGCGCCATACCAGGCCCGCGCGTCCTCGATGAGCGCGTCGATGATGCGCGCGTCGGCCAGCGCCATCGGGTTGAAGGCCCCCGTCGCGATTGCGTCCTCGACGTCATGCACGCTGTAGGCGATATCGTCGCTCAGGTCCATCACCTGGCATTCCATCGGTTTCGTGGCCTTCGGCGCACCCTGTTTGAGCCAGTTGAACACGTCGACGTCGTCGGGGTACACGCAGTACTTGGCACTACGCTCGCCCTTGGGGTGCTGCGCGGCCTCGGCCAGCGTCCACGGGTATTTCACGGCGGCATCCAGCGAGGCGCGGGTCAGATTGACGCCGGCCGAGCGGCCGTCGGCGTGGAAGACCTTGGGCTCCAAGCGCGTAAGCAGTCGCAGGGTTTGCGCGTTGCCCTCGAAGCCGCCGATATCAGCGGCGATGGCGGCCAGCGCCTTCTCGCCGTTGTGTCCGAAGGGCGGGTGGCCGAGGTCATGCGCCAGGCAGGCGCAGTCCACCACGTCGGGGTCGCAGCCGAGCATCATGCCGATCTGCCGGCCGATCTGCGCCACCTCGAGCGTATGAGTAAGCCGGGTTCGGGCGAAATCGTCTGTTCCAGCCACCAGAATCTGGCTTTTCGCGCCGAGCCGGCGCAATGCGGAGGAATGAATCAGGCGTGCCCGATCGCGTTCAAAAGCGGTACGAGAGCGCGATTTCGGCGGTTCGACCGCCCACCGCTCTTCATCGAAGGCATCGTAGCCCTCATCGCCCAGCACCTGCTCGCCATCTCGCGTTGTTCCCATAGCACCAGCATAGGGCCACACCCCGCGTTTGGGGAGAGCATGGGACTTTCGCCGCGTTTACGGCTCACACTTTTTGACCGGCCTTGAAAAAGTGCGAGTCAAATGAACAATGGAAATGTTAGTTTCCCGCACTGCAAATGGCGTAGCTTCAACGTTTGTCACCCGAAATAAACGCACATGAAATGTGCGTTCTGCTCACACTTTTTCGAGGCCGGTCAAAAAAGTGCGAGCCTTACAACCAATCCCTACAGCACACTCGCGGGGTCGAGCTTGGCAAGGTCATCGGCACCCAGCACCTCGTTCGCATGCAGGTAGAGCCGCGGGATGCGGTTGCGCAGGCAGGTGAAAATCTCGTAGCTGATGGTGTCGGCGGCGCGCGCCCAGTCGTCAGCCGTCGGCTCGGCGAATTCCTCGCCACGCCCGGGGCCGAAGAGCTTGACCGTATCGCCTTCGTGGATGCCAAGATGCGCGGCCGAACCATGCAGATCAAGAATGAACTGGTCCATGCACACGCGCCCCGAAACGTGCATGAGCTCCGGTCCTGCGGCAGTCATGACGCGCACGGGGCCTCCGGGCTTGACGGCATGCTTGGCTCCGCGCTCGTCGAATCCCGAGGCCGAGCGGTGAATGCCATCCGCGTAGCCCAGCGGCACGATGGCGGTGCTTGTCTCGCCTTCGGTGATATAGGTGCGGCCGTAGGAGATGCCGTGCCCATCCTCCACATCCTTGACGGTGCCCAGCTGGGCCTGCAGGGTCATGGCGGGCGTCAATGCGTAATCCTGCGGCGTGCCCATCGCCGGGTCGGCTTCGTAGCCGTACAGCCCGATGCCGGGCCGGGTCAATTCGAAATGAATCTCGGGGCGTGTCAACGTGGCGGCGGTGTTCGCCAGATGCCGGATCTCCGGTTCGATGCCGGCGGCGCGCATACGGCGCTCAAAATCATGGAAATGCTCGATCTGACGGTCGGTGGAGTCCACGAATTCGGGGACGTCCGGCGCATCAGCCACGGCGAGATGGCTCCACAGCCCGACGATATGTAACGCACCTTCCTTGGCCAATGGGACGAGTTTGCGCAAAGACGTGTCAAAGCCCTGCTCGGTGAAACCGTTGCGCCCAAAGCCCGTATCCACCTTGATATGCACGCGAGCGGGGCGGCCCAACTGCCGAGCCGCATCAGCCAGCGCATCGATGCCGGCCAGCGAGCCGAGCGAGATATCGATGTCGTTGGCGATAAGCTCGTCAAACGGCACCGCCAAGCCGTTGTAGACCCAGGTGAGAATATGGCAGCGATCCAGCCCGATGCCGGCCTTGCGCAGGGCCAGCGCCTCATGCGATTGCGCCGCGCCCAGCCATGTGGCACCTCCTGCCAGCGCCGCGAGCGCCGCAGGAACCAGCCCATGCCCGTAAGCGTCGGCCTTGACCACGCCCATCACCGCCGTGCCGGATTTCGGCCCGCCCACCACCTCGACCAAGTGGCGCATATTGTCGCGCAGCGCGGCCAGATCGATAATCGCCTGGCCGGGGTATTGCCGCAGCGCGGCTTCGTAATTCGCTATGCCTTGGGGCGAGGAGAAGGGCCATGGTTCGCATGCATTCGCAGTCATGGCTTCATTGTGACTCGCATCATTGACGACGATGCCACAAACCGCCCAATTCGGCCCATGAAGCAACGATCCGTGTTCCCGCCACCGCCCGCGCCCTACTACTCGTGCCGCTGATAGGCGATGCGCGTCTTATCGGTGTCGCGGTCGAGCAGGGCGATAAGGCCGCACCGGACGAAGCCGCTGCGTTCGAAAACATGCTGCATGGCTTTGTTGTTGGGGTGCGTGTCGGCGCGCACGTTGCCGTAGTGCTCCGCTGCCCAGTCGATGCAGTCGTAGGCCACATGCCCCGCCTGCCCCGAGGAGGCGATGCGGTGGATGGTCACATAGGGGTCGTCGTCGAGCCAGCTGCCGTCGATATCGCGGTAGGTCGGGTCCTCGCCTGGGCATAGGGCGAATTGGGCCAGAATGCGCTCGCCGTCGCCTTCGGCACCGTCATCAATTCCGTCATCGATTCCGTCATCAATCAGCAGCATCGTGCGGCCTTCGGCGATATCGGCGCGAACAGTGCTTTCGCGCGGGAAGGAATCACCCCACTGAGTCGGATTGCCATTCGCCGCCATTATCGCGCGAGCGTACGCATAGATGCGCTGGATGCGCTCGTAATCGCGCATAGTCGCATGACGGAACCGACGAGAGGACGCAATACTGCCCATACAACCACAACCACCTTGAGCCAAACAGAACAATGGAAAGAATCGGCCGCTAGGCTATCACGCCACCCTCCCAGCATGCTGTCACAAGGGTGTTTAGGCCTGTTCCCCAACGGGTATTGGCCCCAGAGATCCCAGAGCTCCGTTTTCAGCATGTTATCGCCAGCTATCTCACTTATGTGAGGCGCTATGGGCGTGCTGCGGAGGTCTTTCTGCGTTATGTGAGGCGCTATTTCTTAGAGGGCCGAGTATCAGAACCGCCGTTTTGGGCCATTGATACTTGGGGTGCCGTGGAATTAACGCCCCACATAACGCAGAAAGACCTCCGCGGGCTTGGAATAACGCCTCACATAAGCGAGATACGACTCAGCAGCAAGCCATTTCCTAGTGCAGGCTCCCATCGAGTCGACTAAATCACAATATTTTCAGATTCCAGCGCCCTCAGACCACGGCATATTCAAATATGGCACCCTTAGACCACGGTGCCCTCAAACAACCTTGCGCTCGAAGGCGTCGGAGCTGATGCCCTTGGCGAGGATGTCCTTGCACCATTCCTTGGCGGTGAACAGACTGTGGTCGCGGTAGTTGCCGCAGCTCTCGATCGTGGTGGCCGGCACATCGTCCCATGTGGCCTCGAAGGCGATGAATTCCAAGGATTCCTTGAGTGCCTTGGCTACGTCCACGGTGGAATGCTCGCCCCAGGTCAGCAGGTGGAATCCGGTGCGGCAGCCGAAGGGCGAGCAGTCGATGTAGCCCGGAATGCGCTCGCGCAGCAGCACGGCGATGGTGTGCTCGATGGTGTGCAGGCCGGCGGTCGGTATGGCGTTCTCGTTCGGCTGCACGAGGCGCAGGTCGTAGTTGGAGATCACGTCGCCATTCGGGCCGGTTTCGGTGTCGATGTAGCGCACGTAAGGCGCCTTCACCTTGGTGTGGTCGAGCTGGAAGCTTTCCGGCTGCGGCTTGGTGCCCTCCGTCTCGGCTGTTTTGGTTGCGGTATCCGTTGGCATGATTCCTCCGTTCGTGCATAAGCGACATTCGGCTCCCCGGCATATCCCGCACGGAGAATTCGTCACTATGAGCATCCTACGCCGTGCATGGTTTGGCGTGCAGCCAAGTTTTCGCTCAGCAAGGACAGCAAATGTTATGACTGGCTATATGTGGAAGTAATGCCGGACTTGATGTGTTTGCCCCGCGCAGTGTTCCGACCGCGCAACGTTCGAGCTGCGCGGTGTCATTTACGCAGCGTCCATCCGCGCAGCGCCATTTACGCAGTGCCATTTACGCAGTGCCATCTATGCAGTGCCATTTACTACTCCTCGAACGAGCGGATGGCTTCCATGAAGCGCTTGCCGTAGAGGTTGAGCTTGTTCTCCCCCACGCCGTTGACTGCGAGGAACTGCGCATTGGTCACCGGGCGAATGCGGGTCATATCGCGCAGAGTCTTGTCGGAGAAGACGATGTAGGGCGGCTTGCCGATTTCGCGTGCGATATCGCGGCGTAGAACCCGCAGCCGTTCGAACAGCGGCTCGTCGACTTCGGTATCCATGCCGGCATCCGAGCCAAGCGTCTGTCCGGACTGCTTCACCTGACCGGTTCGTCCGCCAACCGCAGCAGGCCGTTCGACGCGCTTGATTTCATAATGAAAATCGCTACTGGCCGTCGCTGCGGCTCGCGGTCCGAAATGCACGACGGGCAGCCGCCCTTCGGACACGGTCA
The DNA here is from genome assembly GCF_009371885.1 of Bifidobacterium tibiigranuli. Taxonomy (GTDB): domain Bacteria; phylum Actinomycetota; class Actinomycetes; order Actinomycetales; family Bifidobacteriaceae; genus Bifidobacterium; species Bifidobacterium tibiigranuli. The sequence continues at coordinate 156,785 of NZ_QLZA01000006.1, forward strand.
GGAAGCCGTCGGTGGTCATCTGATTGAGCACATCGCGCACGCGGGCCTGCGGCACCTGCTCGAGCACCCCATAACTCGGGCAGGAGTCGAGGTGACGAGCGAGCAGATCTTGGGTTTTCGAGCCTCGCAGCACGGCCACGATCTTGCCCATGCCGAAGCTCTGATTGAGGTCATGCACACATCGGCTGATTGAGCGCGCGATGTCGGTGACGTCAATGGTGGCGAAGGTGCTCAGGCAGTTGGCGCAATTGCCGCAACCGTTTGGTTTGGCTGGTGCCGGGTCGTTGCTCGTTTGGTTGTCAGCAGCGGCATGCGATGATTCGTCTTGGGGAGGCGCGGATTGCGCCGCATCGGGATCGGCGAAATACCGCGTCATATAGGCGTGCAGGCATTCGGTCGTGCGGCAGTAGCCGATCATCGCATCAAGCAGCCGGCGATGGCTCAGCCGCACGACTTCGCGCTCGTCTTCGCTCATGCGGTCGTTTTGCGAATCCATGTCGAGCAGGCGGCGGCGCGTGACGATATCGCTATCGTTCCATAGCAGTGTGCAGCGGCTCGGTTCGCCGTCTCTCCCGGCGCGGCCAGCCTCCTGATAGTAGGCCTCGATGCTTTCGGGCATGTTGTGGTGGATGACGTAACGCACATTGGATTTGTCGATGCCCATGCCGAACGCGTTTGTGGCCACGACGACTGGCGCGGCATCGGTGACGAAGGCGCGCTGGGCGTCATTGCGGTTCTGCGCCGACATGCCGCCGTGGTAGGCGACCGCTGGCACGCCGCGCTCGGACAGCAGCCCCGCGAGCGCCTCAGTCTCCTTGCGCGTGGCGCAGTAGACGATGCCGGACTCGTCGGCGTGGTCGATGACGTAGTTCGCGATCCAGACGTTCTTGGTGTTCGTCGGCATGCGCAGAATATCAAAGAACAAGTTCGGCCGGTCGAAGCCGGTCACCGTCACCTGCGGGTGCTGCAAATTCAGCAGCGCGACGATATCACGCCGCACATGCTGCGTGGCGGTCGCGGTGAACGCGGCCACGGTCGGACAGCTCGGCAAGGCTGCGATGAATTCGCCGATGCCCAGATACGACGAGCGGAAATCCTGGCCCCATTGCGAGACGCAATGCGCCTCATCCACAGTGATAAGCGAAATCGGCACTCGTGCCGCGAAGGAGCGCATCCGCTCGGTTTCCAGGCGTTCCGGCGCAACGTAAAGCAGCTTCACGTCGCCGCGCGCCGCCTGGGCGAGCACCATGCCCTGCTCGTCCATATCCTGCGTGGTGTTGATGTACGCCGCCGGAATGCCGAGGTCGTTCAGAGCATCGACCTGATCTCGCATCAGGGAAATGAGCGGCGAAATGACGATGGTCAGGTCAGGCAGCAGCGTAGCGGGAATCTGGTAGCAGATCGACTTGCCCGCGCCGGTAGGCATGACGCCCAGCACATCGCGCCCAGCGAGAATCGCATCGACAAGCCCCGCCTGCCCAGTACGGAACGAGTCGTAGCCGAAATACCGATGCAGCGCATCAAGCGCGGCCTGCTGCGATTGAGCGCTATACGGCTCGGCCTCGCGCGATTCAGCACGGGGCGATTCGATCTGCTGCGGCTCGGCTACAAGCGACTCAGTTGAATGCGACGGTGTCATGCCTTCGAGTCTATAGCCGCGTCCTTATTTCGCCACGAGCAGCCTTGTCGCATCAAGCACAAATCTCATGCGGATTGCAGGTTCCAGCAATCAGCAACTCTCAGCGTACGTTATTTGGCACGTTCACCAAGGACGTATTGGAAAACGTACGATGCCCATGCGTCAGCGTACGTTTTCCGACATCCGAAGCCTTTTCGATATGGAAAACGTACGCTGAGCGTGAGGCAGCGCAGTGTTCTGCTGAACTTATAGCGCTACTGCGCAATCGCCGCGAAGGCCTGATCGAGGTCGGCGATGAGATCGTCCACGCCTTCGATGCCGACCGACAGGCGCACCAGATTGTCGGACACTTCCAAGGTCGTGCCGGAAACCGAGGCGTGCGTCATGGCGGCAGGGTGCTCGACGAGCGATTCGACCCCGCCCAAGGACTCGGCGAGCGTGAAGATCTTCGTCGCGGCGGCAAAGGCGCGCGCGGCCTCTCCCCCGGCGGCGAGCTGGATGGAGATCATGCCACCGAAGCCGCCGTGCATCTGGCGCACCGCGATGTCGTGGCCCGGATGGCTTTCCAGACCCGGGTACCACACATGTTCCACCTCGCTGTGCTGCTCAAGCCACTGCGCGATGGCGAGCGCGTTCTTGCTGTGCTGCTTGACGCGCAGCTCAAGCGTCTTGAGTCCGCGAATCTCAAGCCATGCATCGAAGGGCGAAGGCACTGCGCCTGCCGCATTCTGCAGGAAGGTGACCTTCTCGGCCGTCTCGTCGTCGTCCACGAGCACCGCGCCGCCGACCACGTCGGAGTGGCCGCCGATGTACTTCGTGGTCGAATACACCACCACGTCGGCACCATCCTGCAGCGGGTGCTGCAGGACCGGCGAGGCGAAGGTGTTGTCGACCGCGACCTTGGTGCCGTGCGCATGTGCGAGCGCCGCCGTGGCCGCGATGTCGGTGATGCTCAGCAGCGGGTTGCTGGGCGTCTCGACCCACACGTAGGCGTACTGGCGCTGCGCCAGCGCCGCGCTGACCGCCGTGGGGTCGGTAATGTCGACGACGTCGAGCGTGATGCCCCACGGCACGAACACCTTGGACAGCAGCCGATAGGTGCCGCCGTAGACGTCGTTGCCGAGCAGGATCGCGTCGCCGGGCTTGAGCGTGGCACGCAGCAGCACATCGATGGCGGCCAGTCCGGAGGCGAAGGAAATCGCATGCTTCGCGCCCTCCACTGCCGCCAATTGCTCGTCGAAGGAGGTCCTTGTGGGGTTGACGGACCGGCTGTAGTCGTAGCCGCCGCGCAGGCCGCCGACCCCATCCTGCTTGAAGGTCGAGGTCATGTAGATTGGCGTGGAGACTGCGCCCGTCGTCGGGTCTGGCTCCTGGCCTGCGTGGATGGCGCGGGTGGAGAGGGCGGCGGATGCGGCGGTGGCGATGTTCTCGGTGGTCATTATGAATTGCTCCTTGTGATGGTTATGTTGGAACGCTTGTAAGTATTGGTAATTGCGGTTATTGGAACGATTAATTATGTAGGTTAAAAGTTTGCGTTGGAATCTATGAGTTCACAGACGATGCCTCCTTTGCACCGCCTGCAACACCCGCCGGCACGCGCGCCTCACCATCCGCACCGACCAACGGCTCGGGCGTGGTCGCCTCGACGACATCCGCGTAGCCGTGCGCCCGCATCCATTCGTCGTCGAAGATCTTGTCGAGGTAGCCACGGCCCGAATCGGGCAGCAGCACGACCACGAGGTCGTCTGCGGCGAGATGATGCTCGCGAGCGTACTGCACGGCCGCCGCGACCGCCATGCCGGAACTCCCGCCGACCAGCAGGCCCTCTTCGCGAGCCAGCCGCCGAGTCATCAGGAAGGCCTGCTCGTCGCTGATCTGCACGATGCTGTCAGGGATGGACTGGTCGAAAGCCTTGGGATAGAAGTCCTCGCCCACGCCTTCGATGTCATAGACATGCACGTTTGTGGGGTCGGAGTAGATCGAGCCTTCCGGGTCGGCACCGACGACTGTCACCGCACCGTCGGAGATCTCTTTGAGGTAGCGACCAGTGCCGGAAATCGTGCCGCCCGTGCCGATGCCAGCGACGAAATGGGTGACGTGATGCTCGCTGTCGCGCCAGATCTCGGGTCCGGTGGTCTCGTAATGGCTCAACGGGCCGTTCTCGTTGGAATACTGATTCGGCTTGAATGCGCCGGGGATCGTGCGCGCGAGCCGGTCGGAAACCTGATAGTACGATCGCGGATCCTGCGGCTCCACGTTCGTCGGGGTCACCACGACTTCGGCACCGTAGGCGCGCAGCACGGCCCGCTTGGATTCCGAGACCTTGTCGGGCAGGACGAATATGGTCCGGTATCCGCGCTGCTGGGCCACCAGCGCCAGCCCCACGCCGGTGTTGCCGCTGGTCGGCTCGACGATGACGCCGCCGGGCCCCAGCTGCCCGGAACGCTCCGCAGCCTCGATGATGCGCTGCGCGATGCGGTCCTTGCTCGACCCTCCGGGATTGAGGTATTCGACTTTCACCGCGATGGTCGCGTCGACGTCGCTTGCGATGCGATTCAGCCGCACCAGCGGCGTGTCGCCGATGAGTTCGGTCACCGAGAAGGCAATGCCAGCAGAGCGGGTGTCGTCAGAGTGCGCGGCTGAGACAGAGGTATCGGAAGAGTCGTCAGCAGGCTCATCAGCAACGGAATGGATAGTGAAATCGATTGTGGCAGGAATGGTCATCATCGTCTCGTTTTCCGCGATGCGCTTGGTGCTCATCGCTTGATATTTCAAGTCTTGCAGTCTTGGGGTTCTGTGCTGTCCGTGGCCCGCAGATGCGAGGGCGATGGACGGAGATTGTGCGATATCAGCATCGAGGGAAGACGATAGGCAAACGATATACGAGTCGAGACAATGACAAAAGTAGATGATATCAATAGCAGCACAACAACCAAAACAGTGCCGCAATTCCGCGGCAATGCCATGTGCAGTCGATTATGCTTCGCATGCCATAACCAGCGAATCGCAGCAATCTAAGCCGTGTCGTCCGCCGTTTGGATTCCAGCTCATGCCATTGCACAACCTCGGCACATGCAGCATATGGGCAAAACACTGCGAGTCTAATACCGCGGAATGTAAGTATTACGAATCCAAAACAACAGAATTCTCTATATCGCCGTACTCTACAATGTCAGCTATCTACAACACCGCGAAAACGCTCATTCGATGATTGTGATTCGTTCAAATTACGAACCATTAATCAAGAATCATGTGCTTCAATCCAGAAATGCTTCACTCTGGCAGGTATGTGACTTGAGTCATCGTCTCTTCAATTATGCATCGTTGCCCGTCCGCCTTCAGTGGCGTCGGTCAGAGACAACAACAACATAAGATATAACTCATGTCTCATACCATAGCACAGCCCCGCGCTCCCGCGTGTCTCCTAGATTCTACTGGGATTCCCCAGCGCCTTGGCCCAGCAGCCAATCCAAGGCATACACCTGTCGTATGCCTTCATGGAAGGAAGGCCGCTCATCATCAAGCGTGATCAGCGTTTTCGGATAATTGTCGCGCACCGTCTGCAGAGAAAACAGCCCATACTTCAACATAAATAAAATGTATTTTATTTATGTTGAAAAACGTCACAAGTTAAAAATACATTTTATTTTGTCTGCTCTGTATATAAGGCCAGCGCAACCTTTGCCACGACCCAGCACCAGTGGCAGTTGTTCCAGATTCTGGCTTAGGTACCTCAATTTGATGTGCTGGCCGATGCCGCGCCAGCCGACTCGGGCGACTCTGCTGCCTTGCGATCGGTGAAGATACCGATGATACTGGTCAGGCCTAGGACGATGCCTGCTACGGTGAACACTTTGCCGAAAGCGTGTGAGATCTCGTTGTTTTTGGTGTCGCTGATGGAATCGAACACGGCGCTCAGGGTTTTGCCCTGGTCAACTTTGCCGATGCCGCTGGTCAGTTTTCCAGTGCCCTCGGCAAGGGCTTGGCCGCCCCGTGCGGCAGTTTTGCTTCCTTCGGCGAGCGAACTACTGCCCTGCTGCGCAGACGCCAGGCCGGCTCCGAGCGTGCTGGAACCTTGTGCGAGCGTGGTGAGTCCCGCAGAAAGCGACGATGACGCCGATTGCAGTGCGCTTCCGGACTGGTTGAGCCTATCTAGACCATTGGAAAGCTGACCGATGCCGCCGTGCAGCTGGTCTCGGGCCTGAGCCGCGCCAGCGTCAAGGGTTTGGGCTCCCTGCGCGAGTGCCGCGATTCCTTGGGAAAACTTGCCGTCAGGCTGGAACTGGCTCGAAAGGCTGTCGGCTCCTTTGGACAGCTCCGCCGTGGCCGCGGTGATCGAGCTGCCAGCGGCAACGATGTTGCCCTGCCCAGAAGCCGATGCTTGCGATTGCAAGGCTTTGACGAAATCGGACTCATTCGTGACGCCGCTGCTGGTGCCGGCCGTGTACAGCGCGACAAGATTTGACAACATAGGAATCTGCTGCTCGCAGTTGCTCGCCACAGCTTTGGTCGCGGTTTTCGTGCACGAGGTTTGCAAGGCGGTGAGCTGGGCCGTATAGGCCTTGAGCAGCTGCGCAGAGTTCGGGTTGGCGCTGATCATGGTGTAATACATCGCCACCGAAGCGTTCGTGTATTCAGCCATGCGCTGCGAGAGCTGGGATGCTCCGGAGGCCAGAGCATCGGCTCCGTCTCGAATGGTGGTGCCTGACGCGCTGCCTGCTATCGCGTTCGAACCGTTCGAGGCGCCGCTCGTCGCACTGCTACCCGCAGCACCGTTCGTTGCGGAACCCGCGCTCATCTGCGCCAACAACTGCTGCGCGCCGGCGTCCAACGTCGAAGCGCCCGATGCCAGCGAATTCAACGCTTCGCCGGACTTCGCATTCAATGTCGCCGCTCCCAATGCCGCACTGGCCACGCCTGCTGTATATGCGTCGATGCCGCTGCTGAGTTTGGCCGAGCCGTCGGCCGCTTGATTGAGTTTGCCCGACAATGTCACCGAACCGGTTGCAAGTCCGGATATCCCATTCGCCAGCGTTGATGATCCTGCGGCGAGCTTGTCCTGCCCGCCAGCCAGTTTCGATGCCGATGACCCGAGAGCTTGGGAGCCGTGATACAACGTGCGCAGCGGAGCATCCTCCGGGGTCGGAGTAGATTGCAGCGCATTGATGCTGCCGGTCAGGTCTCGCTTGAGCTTGTCGGTTGATGAGGTCGCGCTCGCACCACCGCCAGAACCAGCGCCGGAATCCGTGCCATCCACCAACAGCGTGCGGATATCCTTCGACGCCACGCTTTTGACCGATGGCGCAAGACTGGATTGCGACACCGTCTGCAAGGCCGTGCTTTCAATAGCGCTATGCGCGGTGGTGATATTCGCATCGAGCAAGGTGACGAGAATCGCGATGCCAAGGCAGGTGCCGATCTGCCGCATCGAGTTGACAATGCCGGAGGCCATGCCGCTCTTCTCGATGGGAAGATGCTTAACGGCGGTGATAATCGACTGGGCGGAAAGACCAAGCCCGAAGCCGAACACGACCATATCCGCAATCATGACCGTTTTGGACGTATCCACGCCGATTCGCGCCATGAGGAAGCAGCCAAGGCTGAGCAGCAGCAGGCCGAGCAGATTGACTGCACGCGCGTCGCCGACCTTGCTGGCGACCACATTGCCCAGCGGCATGGCGATAACCACAGTAGCGGACATCCACATGGTGATGAGCGCGGCATGCAGCACCGTGTAGCCGAGCACGTTCTGCAGGAAGAAATTCAGAATCAGCGCCGGGCAGACTATGGCGAAGCCGCCGATGAAATACGAGATGGTCGAAGCAGTGAACGTGAGCTCACGGAACAGCGAGAACTCCATCATCGGAGCCGAAACATGCAGCTCAGTGACGATGAACGCAGCGAGGCAAATTGCCGAACCAGCGAACATCGTGATGATAGTGGCCGACCCCCAGCCGTAGTCCTTGCCCTTGAGCAGGGCGAAGGTGAGCAGGAACAGGGTCGCAGCCAGGAACGCCATGCCGAGCACGTCGACGCGTTTCGAGGCGGTGTCGTCATATGATTCGTCGACGCACAGTATGCACAGCACGACGGCGAGCAGCACGAACGGCACGTTCACGTAGAAGATGCTGCGCCAGCCGAACCACTGAATCAGCAGTCCGCCAATCGCCGGACCACCCGCAGCGGCTACGGCAGTCGTCGCGCCGACCACGCCGGAGATCGCCTGCATGCGCTTCATGCCGAACATGGCCAGGCCCATCGGCACGGCCAGCGGCAGCACGATAGCCCCGCCGATACTTTGCAGCGCCCGCATCGCGATAAGGAACGGCAGCGATCCTGCGGCACCGCATAACGCCGAGCCCGCGCCGAAAAGGACGAATCCGACGGTCAGCACTTTCTTGCGCCCGAACTGGTCCGCGATGCGGGCCATAGGGATGATGAGCACGCTGACGCCGAGCACATACACCGTGCTGATCCAGCTCGCGTCATTCAGCGTCGATCGGAAGGAATCCATGATGTCAGGCAGCGCAATGTTGGTGATGGTGGTGTCAAGCATCACCACGAACATCGCCAGACAAATCGCGATGAAACCGAAGACGCGCCGCATTCGGCCGCCTGTGCTGGACGCCGCACCCGTTTCTTCGTTGGCGGTGTGGCATTCCGCGCTGATTGACGTCGTTTTCGAAGCCGTCGCGCCTAACGCCGTCGTGTTTAACGGCATCGTGTCGACTATCGACCTGCTTTCAGCGCTGTTCTTGTTCGTCATCATGCTCCTCCTGTAGAGGCGTGCGGCATGCAGCCGCGTTTGCGTAGTTTCATATACTGCTATATATGAAACTGAATTCATATTTGTATATTAGCGATGGTTTTGCTGTTTGTAAAGTGAATATGAAACTTATTTCATATAATTGTGATTGGCCGAGCTGCGGGTACGATATTGCCCTAGATAGAAAAATAAGCGCTTCGAGCTGCGCCAACATAGGGAGGTTTTGCGATGCCGCACACCAAGATCCGCGTTCCCGTGCAGAAACGCTCGATCGAGAAGAAGCACCGCATCGTCAAGGCCGCGAGCACCGCCTTCGCGCAATCCGGCTACTTCCCCGTCACCATACCCCAGATCGCGAAGCGCGCAGGCATCTCGACCGGGACGGTGTATGCCTATTTCCACGACAAGCGCGACATTCTGCTCATATGCATGCAGCAGTTCCGCGATGAGCGGCTAGCTGACTTCACCGAAAAACTGCATCAACTGGAAACTACCAACGATCTGCGGCAGACCGTGCGCGACATTCTGGGCATCCTTGTGGACGCACACGACCAGTACAGCAGAAAATACCATGACGATCTCATGTCGCTCAAATACAGCGACGCCGAAATCGGAGCGTTCCTCGATTCCACCATCGCTGTGCTCACGGAAGCGATTCTCGACAAGCTCAAAGCCCACGGTTATGTCCTGCGGCATCCCAGAGAGCAATCGATGCTGGCGAGCATGCTGGTCGACGCCGTGCAGAATGAGCTGTCGTGGCCGCAGCTGCCCGAGGTGGATTACGACAGGGAAATCGTGATCGAGGATACCGCCGATATCATCCTCTCGATGGTGAAACGGGCAGATATGAAGCAAACAGAGATGAAACGAACAGACAGCGCCGAATAGACGAGATCACTTTCCTGACTCACTCAAACAGCCTGCGCAACAGGGTCTCACGCCGGTTCACGAACAGCTCGGTCACGCGGTAGCTGTCGGTATCCTCCCAATCGCAGGGCTGCAAGCCATGCTCGCCAAACTCAAGAATCCGCGCTCCGGGCAGCCCAAGCAGAATCGGGGAATGGGTGACGATGATGAACTGCGCTCCTTTGGCAGCGAGCTCGTGGATTTTGACTAGCAGGGCGAGCTGACGCTGCGGCGAAAGCGCGGCCTCGGGCTCGTCCATCAGGTACAGCCCAGCGCTATCGAATGCGTTGAAAAACGACAGGAAGCTTTCGCCGTGGGACTGCTCGTGCAGGTCGCGATTGCCGTAGTGCGCATCGTATTCGATGGCTTTCGTGGCGACGTTGAAGAAGCTTTCGGCACGCAGGAAATAGCTTGACTTGGTGCGCGCCCGGTCGCGCACCAAGGTCAGCGCGGACCCCAGCTGCGACACATCGTCGTAGGTCGAGAAACGGTAATTGAGCGTGCCGCCCTCCGGGTTGAAGCCGTAGGCCACAGCGATGGCCTCAAGCAGTGTGGATTTGCCGGTGCCGTTCTCGCCACAGAACATCGTCACCGGGGAATCGAAACGCAACTCATCGAGTGCCGCAAGCGCCGGAATACGGCGCAGGTACGAATCCGCGTCGACCTGCGACCAGTCGATCATGACGCCGCGCACGAAAGCCCGCGAAGCCCTATTCCCCATCAACGCGTCCTCGTGGTACATAACTGCCCACCTTACTCGCCAAGCATTCGTGGTCGTACTGGAATCGTCCGCTTCTCGTAGTGTCGTCACGTAAAACAGTCGGTTTGCGTGACAATACTACGAGGATCGCCACTACGCAGGGCATCTCGGAACACTCCGCAATTCACTGGAACGCGAAAAGAGAGTGGGCGCATGCGCCGCTCGTGCAGGGCATCGCTTAGGGTATTGACATGAGCATCATCGAAACACAGCCGGAGCGCACCGATCTGCCGCTTCTTTCGGTCCCCAATATCGTCGATTCCATGGTGGAGCCGTTCACCAGTACGCTGGATCTCCTACACGACATCGCGCGCGTGCGCATCTACACCGAGCCCACGTTGGACGAAGACACGCTGGTCGAGCGTATGGACGACGCGCAGGCCGTCATCGTCATCGGTTTCCATGTGAGCGATGCGATGCTGGACCGCGTCAGCGACCATGTCGAGTGCTTCGCGTTCGGCGGCACCGGCGTCGCCAGCTACATCAATCTCATCGCGACCCGCGAGCGCGGCATCCGGGTGTGCAATGTCGTGCATTACGGCAACGGTGCGGTGGCTGAGCACGCTGTCGCCCTCATCATGGAGCTGGCGCGGCGCACCGGGCGGATGGATGCTGCGATGCACATCGGCGGCTGGCATGGCGAGGACGGCATCTCGCTTGAGAACAAGACCATCGCACTGGTTGGATTCGGCGGCATCGGGCAGCATGTGGCCCGCATCGCGCGCGGATTCGGCATGCACATCCTTGTCTGGAATTCGCATCTCGATGCTCAGGCCGTACACGATCTGGAAGCCACGCCTGTGGACGATATGGGCGAGCTCTTTGAACGCGCCGACATCGTCAGCCTACACCTGCCGCTGCTGCCGGACACCGCCGGAGTGATCACGTCGGAGCAACTGGACCATTTGCAGCCCGGAACCATATTCGTCAACACGGCACGGGCCGAAGTCATCGAGCCGGGCGCATTGACGAGTCGTCTGCAGCGCGGCGACATCAGCGCAGGGCTGGACGTTTTCGACGTCGAGCCGCTGCCGGACGACGACCCGCTGCGCGCGCTGCCGAATGTGGTGCTCACCCCGCACGTCGCGTGGCGCGCCGAGGCGGCATATGAGAGCCTTACCAAGCAGGTCACGCAGTCGATTGCCGCGTACTTCACAGGCGAGTCCTTCAACGTCGCGAACTGAAGTCTGATTCAGGCTCCGTATGACTCGGAACATGCGTTCTGGGGCTCAGCATCGATTTACTCAGCAGATTTGGGAAAATTCCGTTACATTCCGCCATTTTCGTCTCAGCGCCAAAACGTGGAAATGGCGAAATGACGCCAAAAACCTTCGAGATATATTCGAGGTCTACTTTGCGAAGTGCCTAATAGACGAAAAAAGTGCTTAATACGTGATTCCAACAGGCTAATTCCACCAGACGCAGCAACATCTGATTCGACAAATCAAAATTGTCATCTATTAAGCACTTTATTCGTCTATTAGGCAGATGCGAAAGTATACGGCTGCTGCAGCGCTCACACAATCCTTGGAATTCCGCCAATCTCGAAGACACGACGCGAAACGAAAAGGCTGTGTGCGGGTCGTTTTGCGCACAATGTGCTTAGTAAATGACGGTGGTTGCTACAAAACTCTCGTTGCAGCGTCCCGGTACAACACAATCGGTGCGGAAATCTCCTACAGCGAGGCGGCATCGATGAGACGTTTGGTGTAGTCGTGCTGCGGACGTTCGAGGATGGCGGTGGTCGAGCCAGACTCGACCACCACGCCCTCGTGCAGCACGATGATGCGCTCGGCGATGCGGCGCACTACCCCGAGGTCATGGGAAACCATAATCAACGCCATACTCGGGTGTGCGCGACGCAATGCTTTGAAGGACTCAAGAATCTGCAGTCGGGCGGCCACATCGATGGCGCTCATCGGCTCGTCGGCGACCAGCAGCGACGGGCCAGCCACGATGGCGCGGGCGATGGCGACGCGCTGTGCTTGGCCGCCGGAAAGGTCGATCGGATAGCGCGGTATAAAGTGACTAGGTTTCAGCCCGACCTGCTGCAGCGCCGATTCAACTGCGGCTGTTACGTCAGTACGGCCGCGCACCCCGGCACTGCGCAGCGGTTCGGCGATTGAACGCGCAACTGTCCAACGCGGGTCGAGCGAGGTGAAGGGATTCTGCAGCACGAGGCCGGATTCGCGGCGCAGTAGCCGCCAGCCGGGCGAGCGCTTGCCACGAACCGGCTGTCCGCGATACTCCACCGCTCCTGAGTCAGCGCTATCCAACCCGAGCAGAATTCTGATAAGCGTCGATTTGCCGGATCCCGATCCGCCGATAATCGCCACAGATTCGCCCCGACGAATCTGCAATGACACATCGGAAAGGGCCTGACGACCTGCAGCATCGCGTCCAAAGCGCTTGTTGATATGCTCGGCGTGAATCATGGCAATCTCATCGCGGGCAGCACTATTGGCAACATCACCAGTAGCGATTTCCTCCGAGGACATCGCATCAGCCGAAAATCCAGAATCGATATTCGCGTTCATCGGCGCTCCTTCTTATGACTCGACGCTGTCGCTTCATCCGGAGCAGTGTGCAATGTCAGCTCGCGGGCGGCATGCACGAGCTGCCGGGCCTGCGGCGTGCGCGGCTGGTCGAGCAGAGCGCGCGTCGAACCGGATTCGATGATGCGGCCCGCATCGAGCACATAGCAGTCGTCGGTGGCGTGCGCGAGCACCGAAAAGTCATGCGTGATGAACAGCATCGAAGCGCCTGCTTCGTCAACCAGCGACACGAGCAGCCGCACAATCTGGCGTTGGGTGATGGAATCCAGTGCAGTGGTCGGCTCGTCGGCGAGTATGAGCTTCGGCGCACCCACCAGCGCAGTGGCGATGCCGACGCGCTGCTGCTGCCCGCCGGAAAGCTGGTGCGGGAACCGGCTGCCGACCGATGCATCAAGCCCCACTTTGGCGAGCATCGCAATCGCGCGCGCCTTGCGCTGCGCCTGTGAAAGCTCGAAATGCAAGGTCAGCGGCAGCATCACCTGCTGCATGACGGTCAAGACCGGGTTGAGCGCGCTGCCGGGATTCTGGAACACCATCGAGACATACCGGCCGCGCAGGTCGGCAAGCCCGCGTTCACCCATGCCGATGATTTCCTCACCTTCGTAGCGAATCGAGCCGGAACACGTTGCGGTCGGCGGCAGCAGGCCCATCATCGCCCGGGCGATCATCGATTTGCCTGAGCCGGAAGCGCCTATCAGACCAACGCGGCTGCGGTCGCCGATATGGAGGTTCACGTCGCTGACGATCGGTACGCCGCCTATCGCAATCGAAAGTCCCTGAATGTCTACGCTCATGGGCGCACCTGCTTAGGTTGCGGCGGCTGCGAAACCACCTGCTCCGATTGCGGCTGCACCACCGCCGCTTCCATCGGCTGCGCCTGCCGCACCTGCGCCTGTCTCAAGAGCGGATTCGCCACCGGATCGGCGGCCTCACGTAGCGCGTCGCCAAACAGGTTCAGCGCCACGACCACGCAGGTGACTATCAATCCCGGCCACAGCACGGTGAGCGGGTACACATTGATGAATTTGACTGAAGTCGCCAAGGAATGCCCCCAGCTCGGCACGCCGGAGGGCACGCCGATGCCCAAGTAGGTCAGCCCGGACTCTGCCAGTACCGCAGTGCCTGCGGACAGCGAAAGCTGCACTGACATGGTGGGTAAGGCATTGGGCACAATATGGCTTACGAGCACACGCAACGGCGAAACGCCAGCGGCTCGGGCCGCCTCGGCGTAGTCGGAACGCGCCGCGAGCAAGGCCTGGGGCCGCGCGACCCTAGCAAGATTGAGGCCATAGCCCAGCCCGCATGCGATGACAATAACGGCGATGGACGCGTCCATCGGCACCGCCAGAATCAGGGCGATCAACACGGTGGGAATCGAAATCAGCGCGTCCACGGCGACCACTGTCACGCCCGACAGCATTGCGGCGCTCGATACCATAGCGGCTATGAGCAGCAGCCCGATCACGGCGGAGACGCCGATGGTCAGCACGACAATCAGCAGATTCGTGCGCGAGCCGGCCATCAGCCAGCTGAACACATCGGCCCCGGTGCCGTCGGTGCCAAGCCAATGATCCGCCGAAGGCGCGGCCCAGACATGATAGCCGTCGGTAGCCCAGAGCGAATGCGGCGTCCACAGCAGCGATACGAACGCAATCAACACCCACGCGCTGAGCACGATCAGCGCGTAGCGGCCCTGCGCATGCGCCCAGATGGATTTCAGCACAGTCATAGCCGCCCCCTTTCGCAATCGTCTCGCTCCTCGCCTGCCCTGTGATAGTCGAAGCCTTCGGTCATAGCCCCCGCCCTTCGCCATCGTTAAGCCTCGGATCGAGCGCGCGGTGTAGCAGATCAACCGCCAGCCCGATGGTCAGGAAGAATGCGGCGAGCATGAACAGCTCGCCCTGCACAGCGATCAAATCGCGATTGCCCACGTCGGTTATCAGTCCTTCGCCAAGGCCGGGCAAGTCGAAGAGGTTCTCGATGACCATCACGCCGGTTATCATCTCGGCGAAGGTCAGCCCGATCACGGAGACGAGCTGCGGCATCGCCAACCGCAGCCCCACGGTAAGCATGGCCCGTGTGCGGGTCATGCCGCAGGACATCGCCATATCGATGGCGCTGCTTGTCATCAGCTCCTCCAACGCCGCGCGCGTATAGCGCATCAGACCAGCGCCGACGATGATGCCGACCGCCAGCGCCGGAAGCGCCAGTGAAGCTACGGCCTGCGGAAACGCCGCCCAACCATCCTGCGGAAAACCCTGAGAGGGAAACAGCCCAACCAGCCCGATGCCTTTGCCCAGCAGCAGAATAAGCAGCAGCCCACCCCATAGCGCAGGAATCGAGCCTCCGATGATGGCGACCAGATGAAACAGCCCGCGCACACGCTCGCTTTTCGCCAGGCAGGAGGCGCAGCCGAGCGGAATCCCAATCAGCAGCGCAACCGCCAGCCCCATGACAATAAGCGGGAAAGTCACCAATGCCCGCGCGCCGACCTGCTCGGAAATCGTGCGCCCAGTGAGCATCGACACGCCGAAATTGCCGTGCAACAGCGCCACAGCCCAGTCGACATACTGCTGGGTCAGCGGCCGGTCGAGTCCGAGCTGCATGCGTAGCGCGGCGACCCGCTCCGGCGGGGAATCGTGACCAGCCATAACCGAAGCCACGTCGCCGGGAAGAATGCGCAGCGCCACGAAGACCAGCACGGAGATGACGACAAGCGCCACCGCAAACAACGCCAGTCGGCGAAGAAGAAACCGCATGGATGCCATGCTCATATGCCGCGCCCTATGCCCTCAAACCCAAGCATGCCACCGTTACGACCGGTAGACCACGCCGGCTAGCGGCAGCAGCGTCTGGTTCAGGTTCACGGGGAAGCCCTCAACGCCTTTCGCCCAGGCCGTGGTGACGCGGTAGTTGAACAGCCAGTCGGCCGGCGCGTCCTGGCTCACCTGGCGCGCGGCCTGCGCCAGATACCCGTCGCGTTCCTTGTCGCTCGTGGCCGCGAGGGATTTCGCGTACAGCGCCTGCACGTCCTTGCTGTCATAGTTGTAGTAGTAGTCCGGCGTGGCCCACTGGTAGAAATCGTGGCTTTCGTTGTGGTCGACCAGCGACAGATCGTAGTTCTTGTTGGTGTAGACATCCTGCAGCCAGGTGGAAAATTCGACGACGTTGACCTTCAGATCGATGCCGACGGCTTTGAGCTGCGAGCGCAGCTGGTCGCCCAGCTCGGTGCCGTAGACGTTCGCATAGGTCAGGCTCAGCTGCAGCGGCTTGGACGGGCTGTATCCGGCCTGCGCGAGCAGGCTTTTCGCCTTGGCAACGTCATGCGGGTACAGGCCGGTCAGGTCCCCGTAGCCGGGGTCGAGACTGGGGATGGGGCCGCCGAGCGGCTTGTCGGCACCGCCGCGCGAGGCGATGATCGCCTGATGGTCGATCGCGTAGCGTATGGCCTGGCGCACGCGCTTGTCCGAGGTCTTCGCGCCCTTGGAGTTGAAGGCCAGCACGAACTTGTCCGTGCCGTCGCCCGCCTGAACCGTGTACTTGCCCATGTCCTTGCGGAAAGGAGCTGCCAGATTGTCGCTTATCGGCGCAAGCACCTGCACATCCCCGGACTTGAGCGCATTCACGGCGGCGTTGTCGTCGGCGAAGTACCGCACAAGGACGTTCGCGGTTTTCGCCTTGTTCGGCCCCCAGTACTTGGGATTGGCCTTCAAGGCTATCGAATTGTTGGCCACGAAGCGCTGCACCGTGTACGGCCCTGAGCCGACGGCGGTGGTTTTCGCGTCATACTGCGCGTTTTTGTCGAAGACCAGCCCGGGCCTTCCGGTGAGCGTCCACAACAGGCTGGAATATGGCGCGCTCAGCGTGATTTCAACGGTTTTGGCGTCCACGGCTCGCACGGATTGGAAGTTGCGCAGCGACTCGGAGTCGTGGTACTGCTTGGCGACGAGTTCGTTGATCGACCACGCCACGTCGCCGGCGTCGAGCTTGTCACCGTTGGAGAAGCTCATGCCCGTATTCAAATGGAAGGTGTAGGTCTTGCCGTCCTGGCTCACATCCCAGCTCTTGGCCAGCGCGGGCACGACCTGATTCTTCGCGTCGCGCGCCACGAGGCCTTCGTAGACGTTGCCGATGAGAATCTGGTCGAGCGCGGACCCAGACTGATTGCGAATATCAAGATTGGTCGGCGCCAGTTTGAGACCGATAGTGACTGTATCCTTGGCACTGGCTGCTGGCGCGGTTGTGCCCGGTCGGTTATTGAATGCGAGTATGGCGGCGACGATTGCCACCACCGCTACAACCGCAATCGCAATCCATACCCACGGCCTGCGCTGGCTATGCTCCGGCTTGCGCGGCTTGATGCTGGCGTTCAGCTCAGCATCGGTTCCTGCATTGGTTGCATTGATACCGCCTACGCCAATGCCGGCCTCATTGGCCGTGCTGGTTGTATTGTTTGCGTTGGCCTTGGTTGCGTCGGCATCGCCGTACGCACCGTTCTGCTCTGTCATCATTGCCTCGAATATGACTCGGTGTCGTTATGTTTCAGTTCTACGCTGGCCGCCCGCATGGGTCGTCCGCATAGGCCTAGCATAGTCCTATGATGGGAAGTCGAATAGGCTCATAGCTTGTCACAGCACGTAGCAGTTGGTCGCAACTAGTCACAACTAGTCGCAACTGTTCACGGCATATGACGGCACGTCGCAAGCAATATCACCGGTCGGGAGGCCCCATGCTTATCGCGGTTGACATCGGCAACACCAACATCGTGCTCGGCTTCCTGCGCGGGCAGGAGGTCATCGGCACCTACCGCATGGCCACCAAGGTGAGCCATACCTCGGACGAATACGGCCTGATGCTCAGGCAGTTCCTGACGTTGAGCGGCCTGGAACCCGATGATGTGGATGATGTCATCATCGCTTCGGTCGTGCCCAAGGTCATGCATTCCTTCCGTTCAAGCATTATCAAGTTCCTGCGCATCGACCCGATGATCGTGGGGCCGGGCCTCAAATCAGGCATCGGCATCCGGCTCGACGACCCCAAATCGCTGGGCGCAGACTGCCTGGCCGACTGCGCCGGGGCATATTTCAGCTACGGCGGCCCAGTGCTGGTCGCCGATTTTGGCACCGCCACGACCTTCAATTACGTCAATGCCAAAGGCACCATCGTTTCCGGGTTCATCGCCCCGGGCATCCGCACCGCCGCCGCAGCATTGTGGGGCGAGACCGCGCAGCTGCCCGAAGTCGAGATCACCCGGCCGGACTCCATTCTGGCCACCGACACCAAAACCGCCATGCAGGCCGGGTTGTACTACAACTTCCTCGGCGGCATCGAGCGCACGATCCGGCAGTTCCATGACGAGATCGACGAGGAGTTCACCGTGGTATCCACAGGCGGGCTCGGCAGCATCTTCATCAACGACACCGAGCTAATCGACATCTATGACCCCGAGCTCATGTTCAAGGGCATATACGCCATCTACCAGCGCAACGTCAAATAATGAACGGCCAACTTACCTGATGGTGAAGCCCTGATTGACCCCGTACTCCTTGAGATCCTTCTGCCATAGGGCGATGCCGTCGCCCAGCGAGACCTGAGGACCCGGCAGCTCGGGCAGCGTGATCTGGCTGCCATCGGGGTTGAGGGCCCCTGAATCGATACGAGACTGCGTCTGCGCGAAATCACGCTCGGCGGTGGACCAGCGGTACGCCTTGCCCACGGTATCGTTGAAATCGCTGCGCGCATACACTTCGAAGGGCAGATACTGGTAGCCTATCGACACGTTTTCCGCAGCCTGGGAGAGCACTTTGTTGAGCTCCTGGCCGCCGAAGTACGGTACGTCGATGCCGCGCGCATCCCTGATGGTGGTTTTCGAGAGGAATCCGGAAGCATTGAGCGAGGCCGTGTCAGCCGGGAAGGAGCCGCCGTCCACGCGCGTACGGATTCCGGCGGATTCGTGGCAGACGTATTCGACGAAGCGGAAGGCCGCATTCGGCCTGCGACTGGATTGCAGAATGCCCAGCGCCGAACCTCCATTTTCTGAATTCGTGGACGATCCGTCGGCGGTAGGCATCGGCGCCACACGCCACAGCCCCGCAGTCCCCGGCACATCCGCGAGCATCAGCGAAGGCATCCACGCCCCGGAGAACACCGAGGCCACATCGCCGGAGCCCAAGGCCTGCTTCCACCCGTCGGACCACGTGGGCAGATGGGTGTCGATAAGTCCTTCGTCAATCATCTTCTGCCAGAACGCAGTGAAGGTCTTCGTGCCCGAGTCGCCGTCCAGATTGACGGTCACCGTCTTGCCATCGACCGAAGTGTGGAATGGCCGGCCTCCGGCGAGCCAGATCATCGCGGCGTAGAAGCTTGCGTCGCCGGAGTCGGCCGCGATGTACACGCCGATCGATTTGAGCTTCTTGGCCGCCTCGTAATAGTCATTCCACGTGTGGATCTTCGAGGCATCCACCCCTGCCTGATCGAAGACGTCCTTGTTGTAGAAGAACGCCATCGGCCCTGAATCCATCGGCAGCCCATACACCTGGCCATTGAGCCGCACGGAAGCCCAGGTGCCCGGCGTGTAGGCGCCGCCGTAGGCCGAGGTCCTGTCGGTAAGATTGCGCAACTGCCCGCTGACCGCATACTGCTGCAGCGCGAAGTATTCGAGCTGCACGACGTCGGGCATGCCATAGCCGTCCTGAATCGCCGTGTTGAGGTTCTCGTAGCCGCTCGTCCCCTTGATATCGACGCGAATGTCCGGATTCGCCGCCTCGAACCCGGCGGCCAGCGCCTTCATGCTCGGCTCCCATGACCAGACCGTGACCACAGTGCGCGTGTCCTGCTGCCCGCAGGCCGCAGAGGCAAGCAGCATCAGCGCCGCAAGCCCCAAGGCCAACGCACGCTTTGCACGCTTCAATCCCATGCCTCGATCCTTTCCGCCGCAGCTAGTCGTCGCGTATCTCACTCATATCGGCCGTCGCAACCGCTGACGTCGAGTCTACGACATTGGGCGTAGAACATGCGTGGCCCGCGCACTACGCGCATGCCGATTCCTATAGTGCGCACGAAACGCACATTGCCCGCCTCAGCTGATTATCACGCAACCTTTTGCTCAGCAAGCTTCGCGCGGGAATGCAATCTGCCTGACATGTGCGTTTCGTGCGCACTATGCAACGGCTCAGGCGCGTAGTGCGCATCACCCCCATCCCAACTCCACCCGCGACACGAAGCGGCGGGGCTCATCAGTGATCGGGTCGATGAATTCCAGCGATCTGGCGACCAGTTGCAGGGGCTGCGAGAAATCGTCGTAGGCGCGGTTCTGAATGCTCGGATAGAGCTCGTCGCCGGCGATCGGCAGGTCCAGCGCGTTCATATGCACCCGCAGCTGGTGCGTTTTGCCAGTTCTTGGCTCGAGCACGTACCGCCGATAGCGCATCGGCCAAGCACGCGGCGTGCCCGCAGCCACGCCCGCATCTACATCCGCGTCCACATCCCCCAGCCGAATCACCGTTTCAGCGTTCATTTCGCCGGGTTCCTCGTACGCCTGCAAGATGCCGCGACGCTTGACGATGCGCGAACGTCGCAGCAGCGGAAACACGGCGGGCGGGTCAAGCCGCGTGATGGTGCCGAATCTCGGGCGGGCGATCGGCACACATGGCGCTAGGCATTCGTAGGTTTTCGTGACCATATGCTTCTGGAAGAGCATCTGGTAGGTCTTGCGCAGCCGAGGCTTGCGCGTGAACACGACGATGCCGGCGGTCGAGCGATCCAGGCGATGCGCCGGCGTGATGTCAGGCTCGCCGAATTGCTCGCGCAGACGAATCAGCGCGGTCTGCCGGTACCACATGCCGCGCGGCGTCGTGGCGAGGAAATGCGGCTTATCGATGACGATGATGCCGCTGTCCTCGTACACGATGTCATATTCGAAAGGGATTTCCGGCTCGTCGCCCACCCAACGATGCCCCTGAACCATGCTGTGCCTCTTCCGCTCCGATTTTCCCCGCTGACGCTATCTGACTGATGACGCTATCTGACTATATGAACAGGAACCATGAGCGCACATCCCACCACAGCCACGCGTTGAGAATCGGTGGGTCGGTGCGGAACAGGCTGAAGAACAGGAATGCGTAAGCGCACAACGCCCCGATAACGACGAAAACCGTCATGATTCGCGAGATATCGGACATCGCCGGAAGCGTTTGTGGCAAGGTTTGCACTGCTCCTGCCCCCGGAACCCGCACCTCGCTCGCATCTACTTCGGGTATCCCTCGCATCAGGAATCCCTGCGGATCGCGGGCCGATCGCCGCACCACGGTTGTCGGCTCGCACGGCCGGCAGGCGTCGGCGGTGAGCAGATACATCGCGAGCATCAGCATGACGGCCCAGCCGAAGTCCAAGGTGTAGCGCACGTCGTATCCGGCGATATGCGCATTGGCGACAAGCACGGCCACCGCGTACAGCAGCACCGTCATGAACAGCGCGTTCATATGCGCCCGCTTCAGGCCCCTCCGCCATGCGATGGCGGCGAACAGCACGCAGGCGAACGGGGCGAGCGCCACGAACAGCCCGCCGTAGCTGAAGGTCTGCGGCAGCAGCCACACCGGCATGGGCTGCACCGTCTGGTCAATGAAGGGGAATTCGGTCTGCACGTTCGGCGGCTGTGCAAGATACAGCCAGACATAGGTGAAGACATGCGTCCAGGGGAAGGTCTGATGAGCCATGTCGAAATTGGTGAGATTGTATTTCGCGCCGAAATCGAGCAGGCTGCCGAACCGCGCCTTGTTGTACAGCAGCGCCGGAATCACCGCTGCGATGAATGGCAACAGGGCCGCAGCCCATACCGCGAGTTCCGTTCTGACGGCTTGCCGGGAGGCGCGCCCGTCTCGCCACAGCCGCACGATGTCTCCCCAGAACAGCGCAATCGCGATAATCGCCGCGAAGGCCATCTGCGGCCGGCATGAGACCACCAGACCTATGCATAGCGACCCAGCGGCGAGCCAGCGCTTGCTCAGGCCGCGCATCGTGGATTCCATCCAGCATGACAAGGCAAGCATGATGAGCGTGACGCCCATCGTCTGCGGCAGCTGATGGATGATGATTTTCTTCATGTCGATGAACAGCGGATAGCCGAGCATCATGGTGCTGGCGACGAGCAGCACGCTGCCGAGGCTCGGTGCGCCGATCCTGCGTGTGATGAGCCGCGTGAGCTGGACCAGCAGCAGCATCGAACTTGCCACGACGAGCAGCGCGAGCACCAGCACCGCCACCCCCAGTTCAAGGTTCATGCCTGTCAGCAGCTTGTAGGGTGCGAACAGCGTCAGCGCTGGCAGCACGCCGAAATAGCTGTAGTACTTTCCGTTCTTGAACGCGACATCGACGGGAATCGGGGCACCCGAGTGCGTATGGGCGGCGATCTGCTGGCGTGAAAGCGTGTCGTACGGGTTCGCCATAGCCGCCAGATCCGGGTTGACGGGGAAATCGAGCGATACATGACCGTGAATCAGCGCATCGGCCATCTGGTTGTAAAGCCCCGGGTCGTAGTAGTCCCCCGTTGGCGCTGGGCGCAGCATCGGCACGGCATGATTGCCGCCGAACAGCAGCCAGATGACTATGACAATCGCACTCTGCAGCAGGAACACGGCCGTCAGCCCCATCGCGCAGCGCCGGTCCCGCAGCGAGAAACGATACCGGTACAGCCGCGAGCCAGGGCGGAACGCGATGAGGAACAGCACAGCAAGCAGCTCAAGGCACACGCGCACCGGGGCAAGACGGAATGGCATGCGCGGATTGACGGTGAAAGAGCTCAGCGCAACGGTAGCGCCGTTATGCGTCTGATAGTGGAAGCGAATGGTGTTCATGCCCCCGCCGATGCGGATGTACTGCGAATCCTCGTACCACGGCGAGTACTGCTTGACGCTGTCGGGATTGCTCCGCAGCCCGCCCGCGTCCTTCTGCCTCGCATCCATCGTCCATGTGACGACGTCCGTCGTGTCATCCGCTGCGGCGACGCCCGACTCGGCATCGCCTGCTATGTGCCCTGCCGGCAGATTGACCCGCAGATACTCGATCGGCGCGTCGCTCGTCATTTCAATCCACGCCTGATTCTCATCAGTGACCTTCGCCGCGTCATGGCCCTGCGCTTTCAGCCCCGGGCCGAGCGTCACCTGCCCTTGCGCGATATGCGTCGGCGTGCTGGTCATCATCCGCCAGAACGGCATGTTGAACACGAACACCTCAGCGCATATCGCCAGCAGAATAACGGCGATATCGATGATGTGGGCAGCGAAAAAGGCGCGGCTGCGTTGGCGCATAGGCTGGCGCATAAGATCAGATAACTATTCTGCAGTGCTTATCGAGCCGTGCTTATTCCACGGTCACGGACTTGGCCAGGTTGCGCGGCTTGTCGACGTCATAGCCCTTGAGATTGGCCATATCCATAGCGAACAATTGCAGCGGGACCACATCGACGAGCGGGCTGAGCAGCGTCGGGCAGGCCGGCCGCCAGAAGACCACATCGGCGTAGCGCTCGGCGTCGGGGTCGCCTTCCTCGGCCACGACGATGGTGAACGCGCCACGCGCCTTGACCTCCTCGATGCCGGAGATGACCTTGTTATGCAGCGTGTTGCGGCCGCGCGCCGAAGGCACGATCACCACGACCGGTTCGCCTTCGTCCACCAGGGCAATCGGCCCATGCTTGAGCTCGCCGGCCGCGAAGCCTTCGGTGAAGGTGTAGGCGATCTCCTTGAGCTTGAGCGCGCCCTCCATCGCCACCGGGTATCCCACATGCCGACCCAGGAACAGGAAGGAATGCGCGTTGAGCATGCGCTTGGCGGCCTTGTCGACCGTTTCGGCCTGCGTGTCGAGCACCCATTGAATCTTGGCGGGCATGGCCTTGAGCTGCGCGACGATGCCGCGAATCTCGTCGGGGAACATCGTGCCCTTGATCTGCGCCAGATACAGGCCAAGCATGTAGGCGGCCACGATCTGCGCCACGAAGGCCTTGGTGGAGGCGACCGCAATCTCCGGCCCGGCATGCGTGTAGAGCACGGCGTCGGATTCGCGTGGAATCGTGGAGCCTTGCGTGTTGCAGATCGCCAGCACACGCGAACCCTGCTCGCGGGCGTGCCGCAAGGCCATAAGCGTGTCCATCGTCTCGCCGGACTGCGAGATGGCGACCACGAGCGTGCGCGGGGTCAGAATCGGGTCGCGATAGCGGAATTCGTGGGCCAGTTCGATTTCGACCGGGATGCGCACCCAGTGCTCGATCGCATATTTCGCGACCATGCCAGCGTAGCTCGCCGTGCCGCAGGCGACGACGATGATCTTGTCGATGGATTTGAAATCCTCAAGCGCGATGCGCACCTCGTCCAGCACGATGTCGCCGGCCGCGTTGAAACGGCCGATAAGCGTATTGCCCACGGCCTCGGGGTCCTCATGAATCTCCTTGTCCATGAACGACGGCCAGCCGCCCTTCTCGGCGGCGCTGGCGTCCCAGTCCACGGTGAAGCGCTTGGAATCCGTGACGACATTGCCCTCAAAATCGGTGACGGTGACGCTATCGGCGCTGATGCACACGGCCTGGTCCTGCCCCAGCTCCATGGCGTGCTTGGTGTAGGCCACGAAGGCAGCGACGTCGGAACCCAGGAAGTTCTCGCCCTCGCCCAGGCCCACCACAAGCGGCGAGTCGTGCCGGGCTCCGACGACGATATCCGGCTGGCGGTCGTCGACGGCCAGCAGCGTGAAGGCACCGGAGAGCATGCGTGCGACGCGACGCAGCGATTCGAACAGGTCCGCCTTGCCGGTCTCCTCGATGACCGTGGCGGCGACTTTGCCCAGCAGCTTGGCAGCGACCTCGGTGTCGGTGCCGGAGACGAAGGCGTAGCCTTCGGTCTGCAGGTTGAAGCGCAGCTCGTTGGCGTTCTCGATGATGCCGTTGTGAATCAACGCGATATGGCCGTCGGCGCTGGTATGCGGATGCGCGTTGACGTCGCTCGGCTCGCCGTTGGTCGCCCAGCGCGTGTGCCCGATGGCCACGGTCGCATCCGGCATCGGTCGACGTTCGAGGTCCGTCTCAAGATTGGCCAGCCGGCCGGCCTTCTTGCGCACCGCGACCGAACCCATGCCGGGTGCCGTAAGCGCCACGCCCGCGGAATCGTAGCCGCGGTATTCCAGACGACGCAGACCCTGCAGGCAGACCTCCAAAGGCTTGCCGCAGGCGGTCGTGACATTTCCTGCATATCCAACGATTCCACACATGGTTCACCAGTCTATGGGAATTTTTGGAGACACACCCCGCTTCGCATGAATATTCACGCAGTCCGTATATTCATAAGCCTATTCATAGGCGTGTGTGCCATTCATACTCATACTTCTCGTATTTTCATCACGCTTATAGGCCGATTCGCGTGATGAAAATACGAGAAACGTCAGCTTGTAGTATTGTTATCACGCAATCCGACCAGTTTGCGTGATAACAATACTAGAACGACGAGGACTGCGCGCCTGCCGCCACTACAGCACGTGGTTGAGGAAGTCCTTGAAGCGCGGCTCCTTGGGATTGTCGAAGATCTCCGGACCGCCCTTCTCCACGACCACGCCGCCATCCATGAAGACGATCTGATCGCCTACCTCGCGGGCGAAGCCGACTTCGTGCGTGACAACGATCATCGTCATGCCGCCGTCGGCCAGCGAGCGCATGACGCCCAGCACTTCGCCGACGAGTTCAGGATCGAGCGCCGAGGTCGGCTCGTCGAAGAGCATGATCTCGGGGTGCATCGCCAGCGCGCGGGCGATAGCGACGCGCTGCTGCTGGCCGCCGGAAAGCTGCGAGGGGTAGTAGTCCAGTCGTTCGGCCAGGCCGACTCGGGTCAGCTCCGCGATGGCTTCCTCGCGCGCCTTGGACCGGGATTCCTTCGCAACATGCACGGGGGCTTCCATCACGTTCTCGAGGGCCGTCTTGTGCGGGAAGAGATTGAAGCGCTGGAATACCATGCCCAGTCGCTCGCGCTGGCGGGCGATCTCCTTCTCGTTCAAAGCCTGCAGGCATTGCTCGCCATGCTTGGTGACCGGGCGGAAGCCAATGAGTTCGCCATCGATGGTGATCGTGCCCGCCGAAATCGTCTCCAGCTGGTTGATCAGGCGCAGGAAAGTCGATTTTCCGGAGCCGGACGGCCCCAGAATCACGGTGACCGTGCCTGGCATGACCGTCATGTCAACGCCTTTGAGCACCTGCAGGGAGCCGAAGCTCTTCTGCACGCCGACTGCCTGCACGGCGGGCCTGAAAGACTCAGCCCCCCCGGCTTGACCGGAATCAGAGGAATCGATCTGAGCGTCGTCAAATGATGTATTCGTTGTGGTTGTCATCATGCCTCATTCACGCGTTCAGGCCCACGAAGGTGGCCTGGTTGCCTTTGCTCACATCGTTCTTCACTTCGCCCTCGGTTTTGCCCGGCAGCGGCACGGCATCCTTCTGCGGCCACACGTGCCGCTGGTCAAAGCCCTTGCCGAAGTGACGCTCCAGATACGACTGCCCGACCATGAGAATCGAGGTGATGAGCAGATACCAGATGCACGCCACGAGCAGCAGCGGAATCGGCTTGTAGATGCGGTTGGCGATGGCGTTGGTGGCGAACTGCAGTTCGAGACCGAAGGGCACGGCGGTGACCAGCGAGGTCGTCTTGAGCATGCCGATCGCCTCATTGCCCGTCGGCGGCACGATGATGCGCATGGCCTGCGGCAGGATGATGCGGCGCATGATCTTTGTGCTGCGCATGCCCAGAGCCTTCGCAGCCTCGGCCTGACCGGGGTCGACCGCCTCAAGGCCAGCGCGCACGATTTCGGCCAGATACGCCGCCTCGTTGAGCGCCAGGCCCAGGATGGCCGGCAGCAGCCCTGCCTGAATGGCCTGGGTGAAGTGATCGGAGTCCATCGACCAGAAGCTGACGCTGGTGAATGGTATCCCCAGCGAAATCTGCGGAATCAGCACGGCGAACAGGCCCCAGAACACCAGCTGGGTCCATACAGGCGTGCCACGGAAAAACCAGATGTAGAACCAGCTCACGCCACGCAGCACCGGGTTGAGGGATTTGCGCATGACGGCGAGCAGCACGGCCAGGACAATGGCGATGAGCATCGAAGCCACCGTCAGGATCAGCGTCCAGCCGATGCCGCTGAGCACATTCGTGTCGAACAAGTACTTCCAGACGACAGGCCAGTCCATGTTCTTGTTGGTGACCATGCCCTGAATCAGCATCAAGGCCAGGAGGGCGACGATGATGCTGGCTACGAGGGTTCCTGTATGCCTTACCGGCAATATCTTGGCACCCTCGTAACTATCCGCATCGGATTTACTGTGTTGCGACATGAATATCCTCTTTCCAATCTGGTGTTCCCTGGCGCCCGCCGCCACGCGACCGGCTGCCTGGCCTTCACGCGCCTTGGCGGCAGGTGCGAGGGAGACTACTCGACGCTGGGGTTGATTTCGGCCTTGTCGATGGCGCCGGAGGCAACGCCCCAGTGGCTGAGGACCTTCTCGTACGTGCCGTCGTCGATGAGCTTCTGCACGGCCTTCTGCACCGCCTGCGCGGTGGCCGTGTCGCCCTTCTTGACGACGATGCCTTCAGGCGTGACATCGACATCTTTGCCGATGGTCTGCAGGGTATTGTTGGTCTGCACAATCGCGTAGCCGGCGACCGGGGTATCAGCATAGAAGATATCCGACTTGCCCGAGGCCACGGCGGTGGTCACATCGGTCTGCGCCTTGAAGGACTGAATCTGGATGGATTTCTTGCCCGCAGCCGTGCACTGCTTATCGATCGTGTGCGCCGCGGATTCCTGGGTCGTTCCCGTCTGCACGGCGAGCTTGGCGCCGCACAGGTTGTCGGTGTCGATCTTCTTGGGATTGCCCTTCTGCACCACGAAAGTGGAGCCGGCGTTGAAGTAGGTGACGAAGTCGACGGCCGCGAGGCGCTCCTTGGTCACGGTGAAGGAGGACATGCCGATATCGTATTTGGAGCCGACCGAAGGAATGATCGAATCGAAGGTGGAGCTGACGGTGACTCGTTTGAGACCAAACACGTTCGCGATGGCCTGGCCCAGATCGACATCGAATCCGATGGGCGTCTTGCCGTCGGCATCGAGGAATTCGGCCGGCGCATAGGATGTATCAGTGCCGATGGTAAGCGTGCCGTCCTTGGTCACCGAGGAGGGCAGCAAGGCAGCTATGGCGTCATCCTTCTTGACGGAGCTGACATCAACGCCCTTGTCTGCTGCGGATGAGGACGACCTGCTTGAGGAGCCTGCATTGCTGGTGCCACAGGCGGCCGCCGATACGATCATGGCTGCGCCGAGCGCGACGGCCGAAATCCGTGTGATTATCTTGCTGGACATACCCACATCCCTTTTTCTCTGGTGTTGCTCTTGTCTCGTTCGGCACATGGCCTGCGCCGCTCTGCGTTCACACACTAGGCACGCATTGCTACGAAAGCGTTACATGCCCATCATAGGGCAGCTGACAGAAGAGAAGGGATGCGGGCGGCAGCCCGGTTTCGCCGGTCAGACTGCGGGGTTGATCTCGGCCTTGCTGATGGCTCCGGAAGTAACGCCCCAGTGATCGAGGATCTTCGTATACGTGCCGTCATCGATGAGCTTCTGCAGCGCCTTCTGCACCGCCTGCGCGGTGGCATCGTCGCCCTTCTTGATGATGATGCCCTCGGGCGCGACATCGACATCCTTGCCGAGTGTCTCCAAGGTGCCGTTAGTCAGCTTGACGGCGTAGCCGGCGACTGGGCTGTCCGCATAGAAGATGTCCGCCTTGCCCGTGGCTACGGCAGTGGTCGCATCGCTCTGCGCCTTGAAGGACTGGGTCTGCATGGGCTTCTTGCCTGCGGCCGCGCACTGCTTGCTCAGCTCGCCTACTGCGGTCTCCTGGATGGTTCCCGTGCCTACGGCGAATTTGGAGCCGCACAGGTCGGCAGTGTTGATCTTCTTGGGATTGCCCTTTTTCACGACGTACGTGGAGCCGGCGATGAAGTAGCTGACGAAGTCCACCGACTTGAGGCGTTCCTTGGTCACCGTGAACGCGGACATGCCGATGTCGTATTTGGAACCGACCGAGGGGATGATCGAATCGAAGCTGGAGGGGATGGTCTTCTCCTTGAGTCCGAGCACGGCCGCAATGGCCTTGGACAGGTCGACATCGTAGCCGATAACCGTCTTGCCGTCGGTATCGAGGAGTTCGGCCGGCGCATACGAAATATCGGAGCCGACGGTAAGCGTGCCGTCCTTGGTCACCGAGGCAGGCGCGATGGCGGCTATGGCGTCATCCTTCTTGATGGAGCTGACGTCAAAGCCCTTGGCTGTTGTGGATGACGACGAACCGCTTGTATCCCCATTGTTGGTGCCGCAGGCTGCGGTGGATACGATCATGGCCGCGCCGAGTGCGACGGCGGCAAGGGCTTTGAGTCCCTTGGCATAGTGGGACATGGCTTTGATTCTTCTCTCTGTGATTTCTCTGTGGTTGCTGGGGTTATGCTGCGTTCATAAAGTACTGCACTATTATGACCGCCGTGTGTATAAGGCCGCTGTTTGACCGCTATGTGACCGCAGCATCACTGAGCGTTATGAGTATCTAGCGCTATGAACGCGAACGCAGATTCTTGTAGCGCATCGCGCGCTGGGCCTCGCGCTTGTCCTGCTCCTCGCGCAGCGCCTGGCGCTTGTCGTATTCGCGTTTACCGCGTCCTACGGCGATTTCCGCTTTGACCCGCCCATCCTTGAAATACAGGCTGAGCGGCACGATGGTGTATCCCTTGGCCTCGGTCTGACGGGTGAGCTTGGCGATCTGCGCGGCATGGAGCAGCAGCTTGCGCTTGCGCTTGGGGGCGTGGTTGTTCCATGTGCCGTTGAGATACTCGGGGATGTTGGCGTTTTCCAGCCATACCTCGCCACGGCGGTCGATCGAGACGAAGGATTCGGCCAGCGACGCCCTGCCTTCGCGCAGCGATTTGACCTCGGTGCCGGTCAGCGCGAGGCCCGCTTCGTACCGGTCCTCGATCTCATAGTCGTGCCGCGCCCTGCGGTTGAGCACAATCGTCGTCGTTCCCTGTTCCTTAGCCACGCTATCCCCTCCTCTCTGTGCATGCTCTCGAGTCTGTGCTGTGCATGCCATCACGATGACATGCTATCAAGCAGTGTGCATTCATCAGCGCAATCTATTTATAGCGCGGCCGCACCACGAGGCACGGCCGCGCTATAAATATGAATATATGTGTTAGGCGAACTCTTTAATAATGCACTTTAGTAATGCACGTACTGATAGTTCCACGAGTCGCTGATGGTCTCATATGCCGGGAAGCTCGCGAAGCCTGTGCCGCCTTCGGAGATCAGCACGGAACCGTCGGAGTTGACGCGCTCGACGACTGCGACGTGGCCATACTGCCAGTCGGCGGTCCAGTGGCCGCCGACGCTCTGGCCCGGGGCGAAGACCATCGCAGCGCCGACATGCGGCGTGTTGTTCACCAGGTAGCCCATGCCGCGCGCCGTAGCGGCCCACTGGCCACCGTTGCCCATGTAGGATCCGACCGGCAAGCCCAGTTCGGAGCGGCGCAGATAGGCCCACAGCGTGCACTGGCGCGAAGGATAGGCGCTGCCGCCCGCCGTATTGCCGGTGTAGTGCCCGTAGCAGAACGAGGAGCCCGAGGGGCAGTTTCCAGGAACGCCGTAATTCATGCCGTTGGCACCGCCGCCACCGTTGTTCGGAGCAGGGGCCGGCGCGGGAGCTGGCTGGATGGGTGCTGGCGCAGGCGTATAGCCGCCGCCTCCCGAACCGCCGCCGGCATTGCCACCGCCCGTGGTCTGCTGCTGGCCGCCGTTGCCCGGATCCGGGGCCGCTGCCGCCTGGGCGGCCATCTGCTCGTTGTAGGAGTCGATCTGCGATTTGAGCGTGACGATGTCGGCGGCCTCCTGGGCTGCCTTGCTGGTCAGTCCGCTCTTCTGCTCTTCCAGACTGGCGCGGGCCTGATTGCCTTGCTCACGCAGCGCTTGGAGCTGCGTCTGCTTGTCCTGGGCGCTTTGCGCGGCGCTCTGGGCAGATGCGGCCTGCGCATCGGCCTGCTGCTTGAGATCGGAGATCTGCTGCGCAATTGCGTTGAGGCGCTCCTTGCGGTTCTTCGACGTGTTGAGCGTCGTGGCGGCACTGTCCGCAGCATTCGCCTCGCTGCGCGTGATAGCCGCATCCGACTGCATCGAATTGACGAACTGATCGGTCGTCTTGGACTTGGTGACCACGTCCATCACCTGGGAGGCGCTGGAACCGTGGAAGCTGTCGCGAGCAAGCTGGGCGACCGCTTCCTTGGCGTCGTCATAGTCGGCACCGGTCTGCTTAATTTTTGCTTCGAGGTCGCCTTGGTCCTTTTTGGCGGCGTCAAGCCGCTCGCTGGTAGCCTGGGCAAGGCTCTGCGCCTGATCGGCCTGCTGCTGAGCGGAATCCGCAGCCTGCTGAGCCTGTGGAATCTGATTCTCCGTCAAATCGTTCAATGACAGAATCTGGTCCGCCAGATTCTGGTTCACTCCGGCAAGCTGCTGCTTGAGATTCTCCTGATCCTGCACCTTGTTCTGATATGCATTCCAATCAGGCGCAGCCTGCGCCTGCGGCACTGCTATCATCGTGCCCATCGTGCCGGCGGCAAATATGCTGGCCGCAGCCAGCGCAATCCCCACAGCGGCGTTAATGCGTTTCGCGTGCGTCATTCTTGTAAAGCCTTCCTTAGCGCTTGGATTCCACAGTATCGTTGCATGTCACTATGCAGTTTAGTTGTCACCGTGCAGTTCAATTATCATCATGCAGTTCAGCTGCACAACAGTTCAGCTATTATGCGGTTCAGTTATATAGCGTCATCACGCTGCACAGCGTTGTTAGGTAGCCCAGTGTAGTAAATGATTCTGAGCATGCCAAGGGTTCCGCGTGTGCCCAAGCATTGCAGGGCCTCTCACGCCTTGAGATAACGGCGCAGCGAGAAGGCCGAGGCGAGCGCCGACAACGCCATCGCGCCAAGCACGAGCACCGGCGCGATGATCCAGACGGTTCGCTGATCGATATACGGCATCCACTGCACCGTCTGTGACAAACCGTCGGTGATGAACACCTTGACGATGCCGCTCAGCGCGCCGCATGCCATCAGAGACCCCAGGAACGAGGCGATGACGCCTTCCAGGATGAACGGCAATCGAATCGTCCAGTTCGACGCCCCGACCAGGCGCATGATCTCGGTTTCATTCTTGCGTGAGGCCGCGCTCATGCGAATCGTCGTGCCGGTGAGCAGTATGGCGACCACCACCATTACGGCCGCCAGCACTACGGTGATGATGGTCGCCTTGTTGAGCACATTGAACACCGGATCGAATATCTGCCGCTGGTCGACCACCTCCTCGACGCCGGTGCGCCCGGAAAGCACTTCGGAGACGACCTGATACTTGGTCGGGTCGGAGAGCTTGAGTCGCAGCGTGTCCTGCATATTCGCGGCGGTCAGCGTGCGTCCCTCGAATACGCCGTTGGGATGCTGCTTGAGGAATTCGTTCTTGTAGAAGTCCGCGCGGCTCTGATATGTGATCTTCGAGACCACGCTGCCCAGCTCCTGGTGGATGACGTTTTCGAGATCGACGATCTCCTGATTCGTCGGGGCCTTGCCAGAAGCGCAGGAAGCCGCCTGACTGGTGCCGTCGGGGCACAGCCACACCACGATTTCGACCTTGTCATACCAGTCGCCTTTGGCCTTGGTGACCTGCGCCTGCATCAGGCCCGAGGCACCGATGAAGAGGAAGGAGATGAAGGTGACGAGCATCACCGACAGAATCATCGAGACGTTCTGCTTCAGGCTCGTCCAGGTCTCGGAAAGTATGAATCGCGTCCTCATCGTCTACTGCTCCTCATGGTGGATGGTCTCGGTCTCTTGCTCGCTGCCGTCTGCAGCATCGGCATTCCGGGGCACTGCGTTCAGGGGCGCTGCGTTCTCTGTCTCCGCATGCTCGGGTGCCGCATCCCCGTCATCGGTCGCTGCGTCTGCGCCGTCGACCTGTGCGGATTCGGCATCTCCCGATTGCGCGGAATCGTGCGTCTGCTGCGCCGATGGCGTAGGCGGTGCCGGCGGAACGGGCGGCATGGAATCCGCACCCTGCTGCTCGCCTTGACTCTGCTGCTCGCCTTGCTCCGGCGTACCGTTCTCCGGCGCATCATGTTCTTGCGCGGGCGGCACATGCGCATCGATTTGGTTTTGCGCATCATCCCCCTGCGCAGGCGGTACATCCACATCACCTTGGGCCGCGATTTCGCCGACATCCAGCCCACGCCCCCAAGTCATGGTCGTTTCGACCGATTTGAAGGTCTCGCCGTAGCGGCCCTTCCGGCCGGAATGCACCGACTTCGCCAGCCGCGCAATGCCTCCGTCGTCCTCGGAGTCGTCATGCATCGCCTCGACCACGGCGTTCATCGCCTGGAAGGTGCTGGCGTCGTGCTCCGGCATATTGCTCGCTGCCTCCACGGCCTCGATCGCGCCCACGCCCGTGACTGTCGCAGTCGACGTCGCGACGACCTGCTGCGCCTTGGATTTGGACTCGGTTTCGGAATCGGGGAAGAACAGCGCGGAATCATAGGAGCCGTGCTCCTGGTCGCGCACGATTTTGCCGTTGTGCAGCTCCACGACGCGCTTGCGCATCGAGTTGACGATCTCCTCGTTATGCGTCGCCATCACAATCGTGGTCCCGGTGCGGTTGATCGCCTCAAGCACCTCCATGATGCCCAGCGAGGTCGTGGGGTCGAGATTGCCGGTCGGCTCGTCGGCCAGCAGTATCTGTGGATGGTTCACATAGGCCCTTGCGATGGCCACGCGCTGCGCCTCGCCGCCGGAGAGCTCATGCGGGTAGTTGCTTTCCTTGCCCACAAGCCCTACGGTTTCCAGCACCTTCGGCACCAAGGAGCTGATCGTGGAACGGCTGGTGCCGATCACTTCGAGGGCGAAGGCGACGTTCTGCCAGACGGTCTTGTTGTTTAGCAGCTTGTAGTCCTGGAACACGAAGCCTATCGAACGGCGGTACTGCGGCACCTGGCTGTTGGCCAGCCGGCGCAGGTCGTTGCCGGCGACGCGAATCTCCCCGTCCGTGGCCTCCTCCTCGTGCAGCAGGAGGCTCAGCAGGGTCGTCTTGCCCGAGCCCGAAGCCCCCACCAGAAAGACGAAGTCGCCGCGATCGACGTGCACCGTGACGTCGTCGAGCGCAGGTCGAGTGCCTTTGGGATAGACCTTGGAAACGTGGTCCAGCGAAATAAGCGCCATGCTATGCCATCCTTACCATTCACTCTGTTTTCAGGGTTTACTTCCCGGCAGTCTCTTCGGCTTCGGCCGCCTCACGGCGCTGCTCATGCCGCCAGCGGATGCCCGCGTCGATGAACCCGTCGATATCGCCCTCGAAGACCGCCTGGGTCTGCGAGGTCTCGTAGCCGGTGCGCAGGTCCTTGACCATCTGATACGGGTGCAGCACATAGGAGCGCATCTGGTCGCCCCAGCTGGCCTTGATATCGCCGGCAAGCTCCTTCTTCTTCTTGGCTTCCGCCTCGTGCCGCATCACGAGCAGGCGTGACTGCAGGACGGCCATCGCGGCCGCGCGGTTCTGAATCTGGCTGCGCTCGTCCTGCATGGTCACCACGGTGTTCGTGGGCAAGTGGGTGATGCGCACCGCGGAATACGTGGTGTTCACGCCCTGGCCGCCAGGGCCCGAGGAGCAGTAGGTATCCACGCGAATATCCGAATCCGGGATGTCGATGTGATCGGTCTCCTCGACCAGCGGCACCACTTCGACGGCGGCGAAGCTGGTCTGACGACGGCCCTGATTGTCGAAGGGCGAGATGCGCACCAGCCGGTGCGTGCCGCCCTCGACCGAAAGCCGGCCGTAGGCGTACGGCGCGTTGACCTGGAAGGTGGCTGATTTAATGCCGGCCTCTTCGGCGTAGGAAGTGTCCATCACCTTGGCCTTGTAGCCGTCGCGCTCGGCCCAGCGCAGGTACATACGCAGCAACATCTGCGCGAAGTCGGCCGCATCAACGCCGCCGGCGCCCGAGCGGATCGTCACGACAGCCGAACGAGCGTCGTACTCGCCGTCAAGCAAGGTCTGGATCTCCATCTCGTCGAGATCCTTCTGGATTGCACCCACCTCGGAGCGGGCTTCGGCGAGCGAATCGTCATCACCCTCCTCCTGGCCCAGCTCGAACAGCGTCTCAGCATCGTCAAGACGCTCCCCCAAGCTGTCCAGCTTCTTGACCTGCGACTGCTCTGCCGACAACCGGCTCGTCACCTTCTGCGCGTTTTCAGGGTCATCCCACAATCCGGGCGCGGACGCCTGACGTTCGAGATCCTCGATCTCGGCCTTGAGCCGTTCGACATTCAGCGCCTTGGCGATGGACTCGTACTTGGTCCGCGCCTCGCCGAGCGCCTGGGAAAAATCAAAATCTGCCATCATTACCACCATACATACGTACTGTTTGAAAATATCATCGTCGACCACGCGTCAACAGGGCCTGCACAAACCGGCCCGCATGATCTGCCCGTCCGGCAAGCCCTGCTCGCACTATGCAGCATCGGGCCGCGAACCTGCCCAAGCGTATTCAGTGCATGGCATATGAACGGGATCATGCCGAAAGAGCCGCGTCAAAGACCTGCGTAAATCGCAGGAATCACCAGCGCGAGCAGCATTGCTACGGCCAGCACGATGCACACCGTGCGCGTCACCACGCGCCGGCGGTTCTCGCGCCGCAGCCGATCATCGCGTTCCTTGCTCATAGGGCTTCACTGTACTCATGCGTGCGTACGAGCGGCAGAATCGAGTGGGCGAAGCCGTGGCAGGCCGGTACTGGTGGATGTGGCCGTCCTGCTGCTCTCATCGGTGCACTCTCATCGATGCAGGCGCATGTTCCGGTATCGTACGTTTTCCTAATCGTTTATGGACTCCGTGTTGGATAACGTACGCTTACTCGTGTTCAGCGTACGTTATCCAATACGGAGTCCATAAGCATGCCATGCAACGTACGCTCGCCTAAGCTTCGTTGTATCGTGTGTGGTGATTGCACTGTGTTGACTACACAGTGTTGGCTGCGCTGTGTTGTCTACGCAGTGGCGGGACGCACCGCCGAACCGGTATAACGAAATGCACATATGTATATGTAAAGGAGCACACATGAGCGACGAACGCACTGCATGGGGCTGGGGACTTGCCTCGATTGACGAATCCGGAGCCACGCTGGACACTTGGTATCCCGAGCTGCACTTGGGAGACGCACCGAGCGAGTCCGCGCGGCCGAAGCACGGATTCGATGGGGTATCGCACGAGGATCCGGACGCGCGAGGCGTTAAGCGCATCCCGGTGTTCACGGTTTCGCAGCTCGATGGCGACATTGTCGATGCGGCCGATGCCTACCTGCGCCTGCACCTGCTGAGCATGCGCTTGGCCAAGCCGAACACGCTGAATCTGGATGGCATCTTCGCCAAGCTCACCAATGTGGTGTGGACGAATTACGGGCCATTCGCCGTCGAAAACTTCGCCCAGCGCAAGCTCGACGTGGAAGCAGCGGCAATGCGCACCAACCCGGGTGTGCCGCACGCAGCCGTCAACGTGCTCTCGATCGACAAGTTCCCGCGCATGGTCGATTACGTCGTGCCCACCGGCGTGCGTATCGGCGACGCCGACCGCGTGCGGCTGGGTGCGTACCTGTCCGAAGGCACCACGGTGATGCACGCTGGCTTCGTGAACTACAACGCCGGCACGCTGGGTACTTCGATGGTCGAGGGCCGCATCTCGCAGGGCGTCGTCGTGGGCGACGGCTCCGATATCGGCGGCGGTGCCTCTACCATGGGCACGCTGTCGGGCGGCGGCAAGCTGCGCAACTCAATCGGCGAGCATAGCCTAGTCGGCGCGAACGCCGGCATCGGCATCTCGCTGGGCGACAACTGCGTGGTGGAGGCTGGGCTCTACGTGACCGCCGGCACCAAGATCACCGTCGTCGACAAGACCAAAAAGGCCGCCGGAGAACCCTTCGACGTGGTCAAGGGCGCGGACTTGT
Source organism: Bifidobacterium tibiigranuli (assembly GCF_009371885.1). Taxonomy (GTDB): domain Bacteria; phylum Actinomycetota; class Actinomycetes; order Actinomycetales; family Bifidobacteriaceae; genus Bifidobacterium; species Bifidobacterium tibiigranuli. Next base: position 193,505 of record NZ_QLZA01000006.1, read on the forward strand.
CCGGCAAGGACAATCTGCTGTTCATCCGCAATTCGATCACCGGCGGCATCGAAGCCCGCCAGCGCAAAACCGGCATCGAGCTCAACGCCGCCCTGCACAAGAACTAGGCCCAGAACCGGCAACCAAGGTCTTATGCGTCTCACGCCAATCTCCCACGACCCCCAGCGTCCGTTGTGTAGCGTTGCCCGAAGACTAGCGCTACACAACGGACGCTGGGCACTGCTGAGCGGCAGGATTGTAGCGACAGGCATGAGTCAGCGCTACATAACGGACGCAAACAGTGACCTGCCGCGCCCACTGCGCCCATTGCACTGTTACTTATCCGCGCACGATGCGTTCGATGGCTCCAGCGTATCGGTGCAGCAGTTGCAGATTCGCACCTGCGACAGCTGTTACCACAACAGTCCAGATAATGGCGGGAACCATGTCAAGAGCGTGGGCCGTAACGACTATCACTCCAATATTGATGGGAAGCGTGACCGCGGCGGTGACGCTGCCCGGATTCCATGAATGCGAGCGCAGCGCGAACCCAAGATGTCCCAGCAGATGCAGCGAATTCGCGAATGTCACCGCAAACACCACTGGCGCAAAGGATACGAGGCCTGCGCAGAACATCGCGACGCCATACAGCACGATTTCCTCCGCTATGCAGGCAGACAGCGCAGGAGTCGAAGGGTAATACTCCCTGTTCCTGATCCAATAGTCCCGCGCATACCGTTTATCGCTGGCATGCCTCTCGATCCAAGGCCTGCAGCGGATGATCTCCTCGAACTCATGAATCACAAACAACGCGAATGACGCATATGCCAACGTCATGATGCTCATCGTTGCCGCCCTTCCCTGGTACGCCGCGCCGTCGCGCGTCTACGATGCCGAATATACCCCATATGCCAGCTAGAACCATGGTGCGCATTCAAGGGCATCTCATCCGATGATTGTTTGGGCGAATATCTTCTGCTCGGTCACAAGGCGCAATGCTCGATCGAAGATTGGCGGCGAGCTCAACGAATTGTTGAGCACCGATACATTGTTATACAATATGAATACATCCGTCATACGAATAGCTGAAAGGAGGTGAATAACTATGGCTAGTGCAACCATCGCCGTCCGCACTGATCCGGACACCAAACGCCAGGCTCAGAAAATCTTCAAAGATATGGGGCTCGACATGAGCACCGCCGTCAACATGTTCCTGCATCAAACCGTTCATGAGCACCGGCTGCCGTTCCATCCCGGGCTCACTCAGTTCGAACAGGCCGTGCTCGAAGCCGACAGCGGGCCAAAACGCCAATTCGACAACGTTGATGAGCTTATGAAAGAGCTTCGCAGTGCTTGAACACATTGAGCGATCAAGTTCATTTCTGCGACAGGTGAAGAGGCTGCGAAGCAAGCACTACAATCTCGACCTCTTGGAAGCGGCAATACAGCACCTTATGTCGACTGACAGGAACATGCTCATCACCCATTACCGCGATCATGCTCTCACTGGAAACCTTCAAGGATATCGTGAACTGCATATCGACAGCGATTGGCTGCTCGTGTATCGCATCGAGAACAACACGCTTACGTTGGTGCTCGTTGCCACAGGAAGCCACGACGAACTGCTGTGACTATCGACTCCATTGTTTTCGACCGGGTATCTGATGGGTCAGCACAAGAACCACAGCAATCGCGGCCATGACGACCCACGCCACCCAGCCGAGCGGACCCACTACAGCTGGGTCCGAAGGAGCACCGGCAGCCGAGAACAACAGGAACGCCGCGCCCGCCGCATTGAACGCACCGTGCGCGACAACAGAGGGCCAGATATTGACTGAGCGGATGCGGAGCCATCCGACGAGCACGCCATAGGCAATGCAGCCAATCACCATCAGCAGCAATCCGACGAAATTCGGACGGTTGAAGTTATAGCCGAGCAGGGCAATCGGAGCATGCCACAGCGCCCAGCGACCCCTTCGTGCCAATAAGCATGAGATAGCGCTGTAAAGGAGCTACCGCTCCTCCATCGGGACGTAGTCACGCTTGGCTTCGCCGGTATAGACCTGGCGGGGGCGGCCGATCTTGGCGTCGGGGTCGGCGAGCATCTCACGGTACTGCGCAATCCAGCCGGGGATGCGGCCCAAGGCGAACAGCGTGGTGAACATGGCCGGATCGAAGCCGATGGCGCGGTAGATCAGGCCCGTGTAGAAATCGACGTTCGGGTACAGATGCCGGGAGACGAAGTACTCGTCGCTGAGCGCGATACGCTCAAGCTCGGTTGCCACGTCGAAGAGCGCACGCTCCTCCAGGGAGAGCTTGAGCGTGTCCTCGCGTTCAAGCAGCTGTTCAAGATACTGCCGTGCAATCGCAGCCCTGGGATCGTAGGATTTGTAGACGCGGTGCCCAAGTCCGGAGATGCGCCGCCCCTCGCTTTTAGCCTTGTCTACGAATTCCTTGACGCTCAGGCCGCTGTCGCGAATGGCTTTGAGCTGGCGCAGCACGGCCTCGTTCGCCCCGCCATGCAACGGTCCGGAGAGCGCGTTGATGCCTGCGGCGATGGAGGAATACAGATTCGCATGAGCGCTGCCCGCGATGCGCACCACCGAAGTGGAGCAGTTCTGTTCATGATCAGCGTGGATGATAAGCAGCCGGCCCAGCGCGTGCACGTAGAGCGGGTCCGATTCGAACGGTTCGTAGGGCACAGCGAAGCACATGCGCAGGAAGTCGTCGACGTAGCCGCGCGCATAATCCGGATAGAGCATCGGCTCATCGCGCCGGCGGCGGAAGATGTAGCTCACGATGGTGCGCACCTTGGCCATGATGATGGTCGCAGCCTCGTCCAGCTGGTCGGAATCGTTGGGATCCGTAGTATCCGGGTAGAAGGTCGCCAGCGCGTTGACCGCCGAGGCGAGCACGCTCATCGGGTGAGCAGCGCGCGGGAAGGACCCCAGGAAGGTGCGGAAGTCCTCCCCCACCATCGTGCGATGATTCACGTCAGAGCTGAAATTGTCGTACTGTTCCTTCGTCGGCAATTCGCCGAAACGCAGCAGCCACGCGACCTCCAAGAAGTCTGATTGGTCGCACAACTGCTCGATCGGATACCCACGGTAGCGCAGCACTGAATTGTTGCCGTCGATGTAGGTGATCTTCGATTCGCATTGCGCGGTGGTGAGGAAACCAGGGTCAAGCGTCACCCAGCCGTCGTTGCGCAGACTGGAAACCACGATGCCATCCGGGCCGGCTGTGGCCTTGACTACTGGCAGCTTGAATTTATTCGTGTCGATATCCAATTCGGCTGTGGCCATCGGCGCTCCCCTTTCGGATCAGTCCGGCTGCTCGCAGCGACATGGGGCGCGCAATTGGCGTGTCCCGGCAGCTGGCGCAACACCGTCAGCCCGTCGGATGGCGAGACCCGTGCATACGGGTACCGGGAAAGTCATACTATCAGACCAACATGCGCAATTCGGTAAACAATGCCACGGATCATCAGCCGTCATTGGCTGCGAACTGGCGGAATTGCGCGAAAACGTGTAGGCGGGCCGCCGCAACATGCGCGACGACCCGCCTACAGCAGTCTCAAAACTGCCTGACTAGCCTTTATTCAAGGTATTCAACTCTTCAGTCAATCAATCCCGCGTGGTGAGGATAACCGGCCCGTTGTCGGTTATGGCGATTGTGTGCTCGGTGTGTGCGCCGCGCGAGCCATCGGACGAGCGCAGCGTCCAGCCATCCTTAGGATCCTGATAGATCTCGTTGGTGGTCTTGAGGAACCACGGTTCGATGGCGATGACCAGGCCCGAGCGCAGACGGTACCCGTGGTGCGCCTTGCCGTCGTTGGCCACATGCGGATCGCCATGCATGATATGGCCGACGCCGTGACCGCCGAAATCGAGGTTGATCGGGTAGCCTTGCGAGCGTGCGACGTCTCCGATCGCGTTGGAGATATCTCCCAGCCGATTGCCCGGCTGCGCCTGCGCGATGCCAGCCACGAGCGCGTCCTCGGTGCACTTGATCAGCCGCAGATCCTCCGGATCCGCATCCCTGCCGACCACGAAGCTGATGGCCGAATCACCGACCCAGCCGTCCACGCTGATCGCGAGATCAAGTGAGACCAGATCACCGTCTTTGAGGTTGTAATCGTACGGCACCCCGTGCAGCACGGCATCATTCACCGAAATGCAGATGTAATGTGCGAAGGGGCCGGTGCCGAAGTCCGGCGCATAATCCACGTAGCAGGATTCGGCACCCTTGCGGTCGGCGATGCGTTTGGCGACGAGCTCATCAATCTCAAGGAGATTCGTGCCGACTTTCGTCATGGCCTTCAATTCCTTGAGAATGCTGCCGACAAACCGGCCGGCAGGCTTCATCACTTCGATTTCCGCAGGTGTTTTCAGCTCTATCATGCCTTCACCCTACTGCGCGTGCCTAACAACGCCTAACAATAATGTCTCGTTGTTTTCTGCGACGCCGTCAGGCTTCCTGTACCGTCACCGTGCGGCTCGGTTTCGTTCTCAGTTCTTCTTAGCCTTCGCAGACCTGCCGAAGGAGAAGGCGCGGATAACCGCCGAAATGCCCATGACAACCAGTGCAATGCCTGAGAAGAGCATGAGGAAAGCCGTCGAGCTGAAGGGAGAGACCAGCACCACGATACCGGCGATGATCGAAAGCACGGCATACAGCACGCCCCAGCCTGAGCCTGGCGTCCGCCAGGATTCGGCGATGGCCATGATGCCCTCGATCAGCCATCCCAGTCCCACGGTCATCGTCACCAGCACTGCCACAGCCGCTCCTGAAAGCACGGCGTTCTTCAGGATGACCACGCCACCAACGGCCAGCAGCAGGCCGACCAGAATATCCAGCACGCGCCAGCCGCTGGGCAGACCCAGCCCCACGATTGCGCTGACGATGCGGATGACGCCCGATACGACGAAGTAGATGCCCAGCACGACAGCCATTACGGACAGCACTCTGACCGGCCAGAACAGCAGCGCCACGCCGAGGATGACCGCTGCAACGCCGACCACGCCGTACACGCCGCGCACCGCGTTGGTCGCCTCCTTGGAGAGCTGTTCTTCGACGAGCCTAAACGGATTCACGGGCTGCTGCGGAGCATTATTCGAATCAGGGGTTGAGGCATCGGTAAAATCCGACATACCACGCCACCTTTCCTTGTATCATTATTTCCAGATCATCCGCTATTTGCGAACGGGCACTTTGCCTACGTTCACACTATAAGCTTTGGCGCCAATCCTCAAGCAGTTTCAGACCGGCGTTCGCTGACGCAGGATTGTCACCGAACGCCGATAGGGTGAGGTCATGGAAACAGCTATGATCTCAGGCCTCGACCCGGCCTCTTTCTCCTCAGTCATCAAACCCGGCGACGATCTGTTCCGCTACGTTAACGGCCCGTGGATCGACACCTATCGTCTGCCTGACGACCGTTCGCGCTTCGGCTCCTTCGACAAGCTCGCACAGGACGCCGAAGAGCAGATTCGCGACATTCTGGAAGACGACGACTGCCCAGCCGCGAAATCGCAGGCGCTGTACCGTTCCTTCTGCGATACGCAGACCATCGAGCGCAATGGCATCGAGCCGATCAGGGCGGACCTGCAGGCCATTGACGCCGTTGGGAGCAAAGCCGAGCTGACTCATCTGCTTGGCTCGCTCAACCCCGCCGGAGGCCCTGACCTGTTCGGCATCGGCATCTATGGGGATCCAGGCGACCCGGATACGAATATCGTGCATATCGAGCAGTCGGGTCTCGGTCTGCCTGACGAAGCCTACTACCGCGAGGATCGCTACGCGCCCATCCGCGAGCAGTACACCGAGATGGTGTCCAAGCAGCTGCTACTGGCAGGCTACGGCGACAAGCAGGAAACCAAGCAGCAGGCCGCGCGATTCCTGGGCGCCGAAACCCGCATCGCGGCGCAGCATTGGGACAACGTGGCTACGCGCGATTCCGAGAAGACCTACAATCCCACCGATTACGCCGCGTTGTCCACCGCCTTGCAGCATTTCGACATTGACGCATGGGCTCAGGCGTGGCAGGAGACCTACGCTGCGACAGCCGCCGCTCGCAGCCTGCATGTGGATATGACGGCCGCCTTGCAGCACACGATCGTGCATGAGCCCAGCTTCCTGACTGGACTCGATGAGTTCTGGAATTCCGCTGATCTTGAGGACTTGAAGCTCTGGACACGCGTGCATACGCTGACCGGTTGGGCCGGCATGCTCAGCCATGACTTCGACCAGACCAACTTCGACTTCTACGGCAAGGTGCTCTCGGGCACCACGCAGCAGCGTGACCGCTGGAAGCGCGGCGTCTCCCTCGTCAATGGCATCTGCGGCGAGGATGTCGGCCGCGAATACGTCAAACGCCACTTCCCGGAGAGCTCCAAGGAACGCATGGAGCAGCTCGTCGGCAACCTCATCGAAGCCTACCGTGTCTCGATCTCGAACAGCGCATGGTTAGGCGAAGCCACCAAAGGCAAGGCACTTGAGAAGCTCGCGAAGTTCACGCCGAAGATCGGCTACACGCAGCACTGGCGCGACTACAGCGCCTTGGACGTACGCGACGACGCGGGGCTCATTGACAATATACGCGCCGCTTCGATCTACGAATCCGGATTCCAGCTGTCCAAGGCCGGCAAGCCGGTCGACAAGGACGAGTGGCTGATGAACCCGCAGACGGTGAATGCCTACTATGAGCCTTCGCTCAACGTCATCGTCTTCCCCGCCGCCATTCTGCAGCCTCCGTTCTTCGATCCGCAGGCTGAGGACGCCGTGAACTACGGCGGCATCGGCACCGTCATCGGCCACGAGATCGGCCACGGCTTCGACGACCAGGGCAGCAAGTACGACGGCGACGGCAAACTCAACGACTGGTGGACCGTGGAGGACCGCAAGAACTTCGAGACCTTGACTTCCAAGCTGATCGAGCAGTACAACGCCTTTGTGCCCAGTCAGCTGGCCGCCAAATATGCGGATGAACCCGGCAAGGCACCGCATGTCAATGGCGCGCTGACCATCGGCGAGAACATCGGCGACCTGAGCGGCGTGAATATCGCGCTCAAAGCCTATGCCTTCGCACTCGATGAGGCCGCCGGGCGGGACAACGACGGCTCGCAGGCCGCCATCGAGCGCACGCTCGAACAGGCTCCGAGCATTGACGGGTTCACCGGCCTGCAGCGCTTCTTCCTCGGTTATGCGTCCGTCTGGCGCTCGACGCAGCGCGACGAGCTCGCCGAGCAGTACTTGCAGATCGACCCGCACTCCCCTGCCGAGTGCCGCACGAATGGCATCACGCGCAACGTCGACCTGTTCTATACGGCCTTCGGCGTGGGCCCCGAAAACCGTATGTGGCTCGACCCGGAGCAGCGCGTACACATCTGGTGACTGACTCGCCTCAGAATTCAGGGTCGGCGAACTCCTCGGCATTGCGGGGTTCGCCGGCCTCGGCGTTTTCGCCGTCATATTCCTGCCCGCTGTCCTGCCCTTCGCCCTGCTGATTCGCAGGAGGTCCCGCCGACAACGCTGATGGCTCCGCAGACTGCCCAGCCGACCCAGACTGCCCAGCCGACTCTGCTGACTGTCCGGATGGCGTCTCCGCTGACTGTCCGGATAACGGTCCAGACGGCTGTCCGCGTTGTGCGTTCTGCCGTTGGAACGAGCCGACGCCACGGCTCAGATCGTGCCCTACTGCACTGGCTTCGATGACGATGCGGCTGCGATTGCCGCCATCCTGCTGCCATTCCTCGGTGTTCAGCAGTCCGGAGACGATAACCGGATCCCCCTTGCGCACCGAGGCAAGAACGTTCACTGCGAGCGTGCGAAACGCTTTTACCGTCAGCCAGGTCGTGGGCTGGTCTTTCCACTCCCCGCTCGCGGCGTGGAAATAGCTGCGCGTCGAGCCAACACGGAACGAGCATCCGCCAGTCTTCCCTTCCCGGCCAAAGCCGATCGGGTTTGCGCCTACGAAGCCGGTTATCGTGATTATTCCCTGCTGTGCCATGACTCCTCCATTCGTCGTCGAATACAATCGCCCGGACTGCAGCTCTTGCGCTGCAGTCGTTGGACCGCAGGAAGCACGGCGAGGGATGCCGTCGTACAGGGAACATATAAGGCTGGCTGCGACGCCAGCCGGCATCGGCCTGAGCCGTGCTTCCCGCGGTGACTCCACTATGCAGCTTGGAGGCGAACCACCGCAAGCGAAAACGGGTCATGTGGTCGAAGGCTACGAATCCGGCGTGTTGTGGATACGATGTGGACAATATCGAGTTATCCACACTGCATAGGCGTCGACCACAGCGCAATTACTGAACTGAATTGCACTGCAGCCGACGCCCATTCACAACCTACAGCCCGCTATATCTCACTCATAGTCATAGAAGCCGTGCCCAGAGCCTTTGCCAAGACGGCCCTTGTCGATGTATTCGGCCTTGATCCGCTCAGCGAACTCGCGGCTGACCGGGTCGCTGCTGTCCTTGTTGAGCATGTACGGGGTCATCATGCCGACGACATCGTAGATCTGGAATGGACCGAGCGGAGCCCCGGTCGCGATGCGCCAGGTCTTGTCGATATCCTCGGTCGACGCAACACCGCGCACCCACAAGTCAGCCGCAGCGCCGAGCAATGGCACCAGCAGCGAATTGAGCACATAGCCGGGCTGCTCCTTGCGCACGCGAATCGGCACCATGCCAATCTCCTCGGCGAATTTGGCGACGCTTTCGAAGACCTCCGGATCGGTCTGCGGCTGCGCCATCACCTCGCCGGTGTTGTTCTTCCATATCTCGTTGGCGAAATGCAGGGAGAGGAAACGGTCGGGGCGGTCGGTGAACGGCGCGATCTTGCTGGGCAGCAAGGTCGAGGAATTCGTGCAGAACACCGTCTTGGCCGGAGCGGCTTCGCTCACCTTGCGCCAGGTGCTCTGCTTGATGTCAAGCCGCTCGGGAACCGCCTCGATGACGATGTCGGCGTCCTTGAGCGCATCCTTGAGATCGGAGGTCGCACGGATGCGTGAAACCGCGGCATCAAGCGCCGCGTCGGTGGCATCGGGGAGATCCTGACGATACGCCTTCTTGAGGTATTCCCAGCGCTCAGGCAGTTTGGCGAGGATATCGTCGCTGATATCATATGCCACGACGTCCTTGCCCTTGTACGCCGCTTGGAAAATGATCTGGGAGCCGAGCACGCCCGTGCCCAGCACAGTAACTTGTTGCATCGTTGCCTTCTTTCAAGTCCTGATTAAGGGGCCATATTTATTGTATGCTGGCACCGCCTCCTTGGGATGTAGACACGACTTTATGCTTTGTGACAAACCTCACGCTCTGCGCCACGTCCTGCGCCACGCCCTGCGCCACGCCCTGCGCCACGCCCTGCGCCACGCCCTGCGCCCAGGAATGCTCTTGACAGCATCGTACGCACGATAACGCGCAACGGGCGACGCCAATGCATGGCGTCGCCCGTATCTCTCGCGCTGCAATCCTTGCAGCATTATTCCATCAGCAGTTGTCGCAGACCAGCTGCACCAGCGTCATTGCAGCGCAGCAACCCGCTGTGCCAGCACGTCGGCAGCCTGCGCGACCGGCACGGCCACCGAATCGGAGCCGTCGCGGTTGCGGATTTCAATGGTCCCGTTGTTCACGGTGTCACGGCCGGCAACGGCTACCAGCGGCACGCCGATCAGCTCGGCATCCTTGAATTTGACGCCAGGCGAGACCTTGAGGCGGTCGTCGTACAGCACTTCGATGCCGCGCGATTCCAGCTCGGCGACCAGCTGCTCAGCGGCCTCGAATGCCTCTTGGTTCTTGCCGGTGGCCATGATATGCACCTGCGCAGGCGCGATGTTGACGGGCCAAGCCAGGCCCTTGTCGTCATGATGCGCTTCGGCGATGCAGGCGAGCACGCGGGAGACGCCGACGCCGTAGCAGCCCATCCACACCGGCACGGCCTTGCCATTCTGGTCAAGCACCTTCAGACCGAGCGCGTTGGAATACTTGAGCCCGAGCTGGAAGACCTGCCCGATCTCCACGCCGCGTTCCAGGCTCAGCGGACCCGAGCCGTCCGGGCTCAGATCGCCGGGGCGCACCTCGACGGCCTCGACAACGCCATCCGCCTCGAAATCGCGCCCGTAGACCAAATCGTAATAGTCGATCTCGTTCTCATCGGCACCGGTGAACCATACGGAGCCCTTGGCCACATGCGCATCGATCAGATACCGCACCGGATGCTCGATGCCGGCGGCCTTGGCCTGCGGTCCCAGCACCATCGGCCCGATATAGCCCGGAACGAGCTCAGCATGCGCCTTGAGATCGGCTTCGTTGGCCTCCTCGATTTCGGCGGGCGCGAACTGGGCTTCAAGACGCTTCATATCAACCTGACGGTCGCCGGGGACGCCGATAGCCACCACCTCGCGCCACGGCTTGTCGTCCTCGCCGCCATCAGGGTGCTTGACCGCGATGACGACGTTCTTAAGAATGTCCGTAGCGGCCCAAGCGCGGCCGTCAGCACGCGGATAGCGCGCATCAGCAAGCGCGATCATGCCGTCGATGGTTTTGGCATCGGGCGTGGCGCGCTTCTCGGCGGCCGGAATCTGCGCGTAGTCGATATCGTCCAGCTTCGGTGTGGTGAGCGCCTCAACGTTCCAAGCCTTGCCCGAAGGAGCAAGCGCGAAGGTGTCCTCGCCGATGGCCAACGGGGCCAGGAACTCTTCGGACTGTGAGCCGCCCATAGGCCCGGACATCGCGCTCACGATCACGTAGTTGACGCCCAGCCGCCGGAAGATGCGCTCGTAGGCGCCACGTTCGTCGTTGTACGCCTTGCGCAGCCCATCCTCGTCGATGGTGAAGGAGTACGCGTCTTTCATGATGAACTCGCGGCCGCGCACCAGGCCTGCGCGAGGGCGGAACTCGTCGCGGTACTTGGTCTGGATCTGGTACAAGGTGACTGGCAGATCCTTGTACGAGGAGTACATGTCCTTGACGAGCAGGGTGAACATTTCCTCGTGGGTGGGAGCCAGCAGGTAGTCGGCCTCGTGGCGGTCCTTGAGCCGGAAGATGTTGTCGCCGTATTCCTCCCAGCGATGCGTCGCCTCGTAGGGCTCGCGCGGCAGCAGCGCCGGGAAGTGCACCTCCTGCGCCCCGATGCCGTTGATCTCCTCGCGCACCACGGCCTCGATCTTGTTCAGGACTTGCAGGCCCAGCGGCAGCCAGGTCCAGATGCCGGGGGCGGCCTTGCGGATATAGCCGGCCCGCTGCAGCAGACGCGCGGAATCAACGTCGGCGTCGGCGGGATCCTCGCGCAAGGTGCGCAGGAACAGAGTTGACATACGGAGTGCTGTGGAATTCATGGCTCAAACCTATTCGTTCAAGAGGACAACGCCTTCAATAGAACAGCGCCTCGTGATGCTGAAGGGCTGGCGCAGCCTGTTATGGTTGCGTCAGCCCCTCAGCATCAGTCGCAGGAATTACCGCCTACTGCGCCGACGAATCGCCGTTCAGCGTCTCGTGCATCGGGTCGATGGCGGACTCGATGGTTTCGGCCGTCGCATCGCCTGCAGCCTGCACCGAGATTTCCTCGACGCCGCTGATTTCGGAGATCTTCTTGGCACGGGCCTCCTGCGCCTCCACGTACTTGCGCGGCACGACATAGACCGGACCCACGGAATGCTGGATCAGCCCCTGGCTTGTCGAGCCCATGATAAGCCCCGTGAAGCCGCCGCGGCCGCGTGAACCCACCACGACGACGTCATGGTCGTAGCTGGCCTTGGTCAGCGCGTTGACAGCCGTATCCGGCACGATGGTCTTGTCGATGTGCAGATCAGGATGGGCCGCCTGCAAGGGCTTGATGTTTTCGCCCAAATCCTCCATATACGAATCCGTGACGCCCTGCTCGCCCTCAAGGCCCTTGATATTGGGCACGGCCTGAATCACGTCAAGCGAAGCATCCCAAGCGCTGGCGAAATCGGCGGCAATCTCCAAGGCCTTGAGACCCCACTTGCTTTCATCGATGCCGACGGCCACCTTGACGATCGTGTTGTTGAGATGCATCACCTTGCCGTCATCGTCGGTGTAGGGCACGACGACGATCGGGCAGTAGGCATATGCCGGCAGCGAGGAGCTGGTGGTGCCCAGCAGACGCTCGGCCAGGCCGCCCTTGCCCCGGTTGCCGATGACAATGAGATTGTAGTTGCGCGACAGTTCGACGAATACCGAAGACGGGTCGCCGGTCACGATCAGCGTCGCAGCCTCGACACCCTGCTCATCCGCGATGGCCTTGGCCTTGGAAAGAATCTCCTGCGCGTCGCTGTGGGCGGCGTTGTCGTCGCCCATCGCCGTATAGGTCGCGTCGAACGATACCGCCGCATAGCTCGGCAGCGAGTACGCGCATACGATCTGCAGGGTCAGCCCCGCATGTTTGGCGTAGTTCGCCGCCCACCATGTGGCCTTGTAGCTGGCATGCGATCCATCGACGCCTACGAGAATGGCTTTTTCGTTGATCATGGCGAACCTCCTTGGAGTAGCGGCCGAAGCTGCTGTGCAACCGGCCTTCTCCCACTAGAATACCGCGCGACGCGTGCGAAGTGCAGAAGCTGGCGTAAACATCGTGTCGAAATCGATCATGCGTAGAGCCGTTGGGCTTCGCGCGCGGATTATCCTGCGCGAAGCCCAGCGGCCCACTGTGTCATCTCAATTAAGATATCGCCATGCACCTCGGCTATTGTCAGAGACTATCTCAGTGGGGCACCACTTCGGGTGGGATCACCGAGGTGTAGGTCGCGCCGTCGAGATCGCGCTCGAAAGCCTCTCGCGCGGCCTTGAGCAGGTCGGGATTCGTCAGCGCGTCGTACGCCGTGAGCGCAATGGTCTTCGCGCCCAGCACCAGGCCTTTGTGCGCCACCGAGGACTTGCCGTTCGCGACCCATTGCCAGGAATGAGGCGACATGCCCTGCGGCTCGAAGCCGACCGCCACGTATGTGGTCGGCGTGCACCAGCTCACGTCGCCCACATCGGTCGAACCCTGCCCTTTGGGGTTGTCGGTGTAGACCAGTGGAAGCTTCTGCAACGCGATACCACTGTTCGCTATTTCGCTGATCTCCGCCGGGCTTTTGTCCGGGAACGCCTCCTTGGCGCGCGCGGCCAGCTTGTCGATCAGGCCGGGCTGAGCGCTGTGGAGCTGGATGTCCTTCTCGAAGGCGAGCTCCTCCGGCGTCAACTGCAGCGGACCGATCAGATCGAGATTCGCGTCCATTGCCTCGCTGAGCGGATGGTTGGGGATGTAGTTCGCGCAGGCCGAATCGAAGTCGATATTGAGCGTGGTGTCGGTCATGAGCGCCGCGCCCTTCGCGATGTTGACCACGCGATCGTAGATCTCCTTGACCTGGTCGAGCCGAGGCGCACGCACGAAGTAGTAGATCTTGGAAGAGGGATGCACGACGTTGGCGGATTCGCCGCCGGCATCGAGGAAGGCGTAGTGGATGCGCGCCTGATCGATGATGTGCTCGCGTAGGAACTGCACGCCGACGTTCATCAGCTCGGCGGCGTCCAGCGCGTCACGGCCCATCTCCGGGGCGGCTGCGGCATGGGCGGCGACGCCGGTGAACTCGAAGTTGGCCTGCATCACGGCCAGACTCGCCGAGCCCACTACCGTCGTGGCGTCCATCGGATGGCAGGTGAATGCGGCGTCCAGATCGTCGAACACGCCGTCACGCGCCATAAAGGCCTTGCCGTAGCCGCTTTCCTCGGCGGGGCAGCCGTACAGCCGCAGCGTGCCCTTGAGCTGCTTCTCCTCCATGAGGGTTTTCAATGCGACCGCAGCGCCCAGCGCCGTAGTGCCCAGCACATTGTGCCCGCAGCCTTGCCCGGCACCTCCCGGAACCAGTGGCTTGCGTTCGCTGTTGCCCGCTTCCTGGCTCAGGTTGCCCAAAGCGTCGTATTCGGCCGTGATGCCAATCACTGGACTGCCGCTGCCCCAAGTGGCAATGAAGGCGTACTCCATGCCGGCTATGCCCTTGCGGATCGAAAACCCTTCCTTCTCCAGCACCTCGTAGTAGGGCTCCACCGAGCGCTTCACAGCGAAGCGGGTCTCCGGGGTATCCCAGATCCGATCCGACGCCGCAATGAATTCGTCTTGCTTGTCGTCGACGATGTCCATGATGCGCTGCTTGTCATCCATAGTCGCATATGCCTTTCTGCTGTTCGCACGCGCTGCCTGTCACCGGCGAATACAAGCCGGCAAGCCCACGTGCAGTGTTCAAACGATTACGGCATGTGATTATGCCAAATGATTGTGTCCAATTGCATCCGGATAGCGAAACTGCGGGTTATAGGAACAAACGTGTTGGTTGTGTTTGGGGTTTGGCTTTGCGTCTGTAGGCGTGTCGGGGTGCTGTTTTTTCGCGGGGAGAATAGGGGGCCTGCCGGGTACTGCTGAGTTGGGTGAGAAC
>NZ_QLZA01000007.1 GCF_009371885.1 Bifidobacterium tibiigranuli
CGGCCCGGTGCTGGCGCCGAGCTCCTACTTCATGAAGTCCCCGGCCGTGCAGCATGAGGACAACGAGGCGCGTCAGCTCGTCGAGAAGTTCATCGCCGGCGAGGTCGAGTCGACCGAAGCCCAGCTCAATGCCGACGTGGCCGAGGCGAAAGCCAATGGCAAGGACGTCTGGCACGCCTGAGCGAGCGGGCTTATGCTCTGTAGGCTAGCGGCTGATGTTGCTGGCTAGCCTGCGTCGCCAGTCTGTATATGACAATGGGGGCTGCGCACGATTCTGTACGAATCGCGCGCAGCCCCCATTGATGCATGTGGCTACCGTTCGGTTCACACTTTTTTCAACGTTCGCAAAAAGTGTGAGCCGGTTCCTGAGCTACTTCGCGATGAGCGGGTGAATGCGCTTGTCATACGCGGTCAGGGCGCTGTTGATGACCTGATGCATGTCGTAGTACGCATACGTGCCCAGCCTGCCGCCGAAGATCACGCCGGGCTCCTTGTCCTCCAGCTGCTTGTACTGCTGGTACAGGTCGCGATCGTCCTGCGTGTTGACCGGGTAGTACGGCTCGTCATCCCGGCCGGCGGAGCGGCTGTATTCGCGCCACACCACGGTTTTGTCGGGGTTCTGCTGCTCGCGGCGCTCGGGGTTGAAGTTCTTGAACTCGATCGCCCGCGTGTAGGGCACGTCCGCATCCGGGTAGTTCATCACCGGGCATCCGTAGTGGTCGCCCTCCTCGTAGCGGACCTCCTCGAAGTCCACCGTGCGCCATTTCAGCTCGCCGAGCGCGTAGTCGAAGTAGCGGTCCACTGGGCCAGTGTAGATGATCGGGACCTTGCCCACGAGCGCGGCCTTGTTCAGCGGCTGGCTCTCGTCGAAGAAGTCGACACCGAGCGTCACATGAATCTTCGGATCGTCAATCATCCGCTCCATCCATGCCGTGTAGCCGTCGGTCGGCAGCCCCTCGTACTTGTCCTTGAAGTAGCGATTGTCGTAGTTGAAGCGCACCGGCAGGCGATTGATGATGCTGGCTGGCAGGTCGGCCGGATCCGTCTGCCACTGCTTGCCCGTGTAGTACTTGAAGAAAGCCTCGTAGAGCGGCCGGCCCACCAGCTGGATGCCCTTGTCGTTGAGGTTCTTGGCCTCCACTCCCGCCAGTTCGCCCGCCTGCTCTGCAATGAGCGCCTGGGCCTCCTTCGGCGTGTAGTGCGCGCGGAAGAACTGGTTGATGGTCCCCAGATTCACCGGCAGCGGGAACACCTCGTCCGCATGCGTCGAGTACACGCGGTGCACGTAGTTCGTGAACGAGGTGAAGCGGTTCACATACTCCCATACGCGCTCGTTGGACGTATGGAACAGGTGGGCGCCATACTGATGAATCTCCGCGCCGGTCTCCTCATCCATGCGCGAATACGCATTCCCCCCGATATGCGGGCGAATGTCGATGATTTCGACTCGCGCCCCCGCACGTTCAGCCGCCTGCTGCGCCACCGTCAGCCCAAACAAGCCAGCGCCAACCACCACTAGATCCGCGTTCATGGATATCCTTCCGTTCCCAATATTCCCATGTGTTCAGTGTCATGAACCATATGCGATGGACTGCTGAAGGCAACAACCGCTTGTCGCAACGCATAATCTCCTTTATATTACCCGCAGGCGCTCCCGTGGCCCAATAGCCTGTCGCGCGGTGAGAATGAAGGTCGATTCGCCGGGGTTCTCTGCATCTGACGAATCAACCCGTTTGCGTCGTCTTTTATCTGCCAACTCGAAGCTGCTGTACAAAAGGTGACGCAAAATCAGTGCAAAACGTTGCGAAACTTACGGTAGTGGCGCATTAGCGTGCAAAAGGCGACGCAAACTCCTTCGGAAACGTTGCGAAAGCCACGGCAGCCTGTCGCTCTGCTCTGAGCAGCCTTGCGTGCCGACGTGCATCCGAGGGTGGTGTACACTAGGGAAAGCCTCCACGCGGCGCTATGTCACCCAACTCCCCCAGGGCAGGAATGCAGCAAGGGTAAGTGGCCTCTGACGGGTGCGTGGAGGTTTTCACATATTTGACTTATAACCCGCTTATGTGCAAGTTTTGCCGCAACTGCGCGTCTAGCGAATGCATCGTCGCAGGCTTGGCCGTAGAGTCGTGAAATATGAGCGACGAAACAGAATCCGAATTTGAACCCGATGCCGTGGCACGCGACCCGAATAATCCTGATGATGCCGGCGATATGAGGAACGACGCAGACAGTGCGGATACAGCTGCCGCGACGCCGGAAGATGCGGAAAGTGCGGAAGATACAGAGAATGTCGGCAACACGGAGATTTCCGGCAATGCAGATGGCGAACATGGCGCGGCCGAGGCTGGCGGCGCAGATGGCGCATCTAACGCGAATGACACGGATGACGCGAGCTCAGCCTCACCCAGCGTCCCAATGCCCGTGTTCACGCCGCTGCCTGAGCCCCCGGCCTCGGCCGGACTGCCGACATCAGCGTCGCCAGCGGCTTCGAGCCACGGAGCCTTTGCAACGCTCGGAGACGATTCGCCGCATTCCTTGAAGGTGCAGTCTGGGCAGAGCAATCAGGTAGACGATTTGACAGGCCTGATCGGGCCGCAGGGTCCGCAAGGCTTGCAATCCGGGCGATCCGCACATGATTCGCAAAGTGGCTCCGCATCGCAAGACGGACTCGGCCACGATTCCGACCCTGATCTCGATCTCGACCACGGCCTCGCCCGCCTCGACCCGCTGACCGTGCGCCCGAGAATGTCCAGCCGAATCCTGTGCGTGGCGTTTGCTCTGATATTCGCAGCCTTTGCCGCCGGCGTGTGGTGGCTGGGTGTGCACATGATGTCGGGTCAGAATTACGACGACGCCGTGTATACGGGTTTGCGCGGCTCCATCGCCGGCTGGTTCAGTCCGCTGACCACGATGTTTACCAACTCTTCTCTTGTAATTGGGCTGAGCGTCGCCATCATCGTCGTAGCCGTGGCGGTTGCCGCGTTGCGCCGCCGGTGGTGGCTGCTGGGGCAGATGGCCGTCGTCGGACTGCTGTTCTGGGCCGTTCACTATCTTAAGGACGTGCTGCCGCGCCCATTCATCGTCAACACGGCTTCCAGCAAGCTCAATTCCGCGCCGTCCGGTCATACCTTGCTTGCCGCGGCCGCCGGCGTGCTGCTCCTGATTGCGGTCGGCCGAGCCTGGCGGGCGCTCGCAGCGCTGCTGGCTTCCGTCTACGCAGTGCTGGTGGGGCTGTCGGTGATCGTCGGCCAGTGGCATCGCCCGACCGATGTCATCATGGCCATCCTGCTGATCGGCGCGGTGACCCTGCTGGTGCTCGCCTTCACGCGCGCATCCGGCATGGACGCGCCGGGCAAGCGGGCCTCCTCGCCCAGCATACAGATCGTCGCCAGCGTCATGATTACTGCCGGAGTGCTTGGCTGTCTGTACGCGGGCTATATCATCTGGCAGCTCGCGCCCGGGCTGCCCTTGAGCGAGCAGTGGACGCATAGCGGAGCTATCGCTTCGGCGATTGTGCTCATAGCGGCTGCAAGCGCCCTGGTCTTCGGTCTGGTGCTGGCGATGCGCCAGCTGACCGCGTCGCCGCTCTCGAAGCTCGGCCTTGTTGGAGCGCCTCCCGAGCCGCCGACCGCACCGCAGCAGAAGGCGAAGTAAGCCGAAGTAATCCGAAATAATCGCCGCGGCAATCGCTGGAATTGCTGGCGAAACGCTGAGACGGCACGCACCCGATTTGGCGCTTCGACATGCCGCATGCGTATGATGGCGCTGCGCAATGCCATGAGCAATGGCAGAGGAACTGATAGTAGAACAAGGAGGGGCAATGGCTAACGGCACCAAGCTCGTCATCGTGGAGTCCCCGACCAAGGCCAAGAAGATCGGCGGATATCTCGGCAAGGACTATACCGTGATGGCATCGGTGGGTCATATCCGCGACCTCGCCCAGCCCAGTCAGGTCCCTGCGGCCCAGAAGGCGAAATTCGGCAAGTTCGGCGTCGATGTGGACGACGGCTTCGCTCCTTATTACATCGTCGGCTCGGACAAGAAGAAAACCGTATCCGAGCTGCGCTCCGCGCTTAAAAACGCTGATGAGCTCTACCTCGCGACTGATGAGGATCGCGAAGGCGAGGCCATCGCCTGGCATCTCGTGCAGACGCTCAAGCCCAAGGTTCCGGTCAAGCGCATGGTCTTCCACGAGATCACCCCGGAGGCCATCAAGGCCTCGCTGGCGCAGACCCGCGATGTAGACGGTAATATGGTCGACGCGCAGGAGACGCGTCGTGTGCTCGACCGGCTCTACGGCTACGAGCTGTCCCCGGTGCTCTGGCGCAAGGTCGGCCCCGGGCTGTCGGCGGGTCGTGTGCAGTCCGTGGCGACACGGCTGATAGTCGAGCGTGAGCGTGAGCGCATGGCCTTCGTGAAGGCCGCGTATTGGGACGTCACAGCTATATTGGGGGCGCCAAGCGTCCAAGGCGACAATGTCGATTTCGCTTCCAGGCTCGTGTCGCTGGATGGCAAGCGGCTGGCCGTCTCCAAGGACTTCGGCGATGACGGCAAGCTCACGCCGGCCGGATTCAAAGACAACGTCTGCCTGCTGGATGAGGCCGGTGCAGCTGCGCTCGCGAAGTCGGTGCAGAACGCCGTGTTCACGGTGGTCTCGAATGAATCGAAGCCCTACCGCCGCCGCCCGATGCCGCCGTTCACCACGTCGACGCTGCAGCAGACCGCCGGCAACCGGCTGTCGATGAGCTCGCGCCAGACCATGCGCGCCGCGCAGGGGCTGTATGAGAACGGCTATATTACGTACATGCGTACGGATTCGGTGACGTTGTCGCAGGAGGCCATTTCCGCCGCCCGCGATGCGGTCGAATTCCATTTCGGCGCGTCGTATCTCGCTGATAAGCCCAAGCAGTATGCCACGAAGACGGCTGGCGCGCAGGAGGCCCACGAATGCATCCGTCCCGCCGGTTCGCGCTTCCGCGACCCGAACGAGCTGGGCGGCAAGGTGCCGCCGGACCAACTCAGGCTCTACACGCTGATCTGGCAGCGCACGCTGGCCTCGCAGATGGCCGACGCAACCGGATCGACCGCTACAGTCAGGTTCTCCGCGCCCGCAGGGCAGCAGGGCGAGGCGATTTTCCAGGCCTCGGGCACCGTCATCGAATTTCCGGGCTTCCTTAAGGCCGTTTCGGGCCGCTTCGGCGGCGGTTCGTCTTCGTCGACGGCAGCGCAGTCGGCTCGGACTGCCGACAATGCGCAGTCGGGCAAGGCGGATGCGAAATCCGGCAAGTCCGCCGATGAGAATGAGTCGTTGCCGCCGATGCAGGTCGGCGACGAGCTGCACGCGTCGCAGGTGACGGCCGATGGGCACGAAACCCAGCCGCCGGCGCGCTACACCGAGGCCTCGCTGGTCAAAACGCTTGAGGCCAAGGAGATTGGCAGACCGTCGACCTACGCGAGCATCATCTCAACCATCATCGACCGCGGCTACGTCTACGAGCGCGGCCGCGCCCTGATACCGTCCTGGCTGGCGTTCGCGGTCACGAAGCTGCTGGAGACGAAATTCCCCAAATATGTGGACTACGAGTTCACCGCCGATATGGAGAACGGCCTCGATCAGATCGCGCATGGCAGGGAAACCGGCAAGGAATGGCTCACGCGCTTTTACTTCGGCTCCGGCGAGGAGGCAGCGCAGAACGCTGCCGAAGCCCACGAAGGCCTGCAGCAGCAAGTCGCTCAGCTGGGCGAGATAGACGCGCGGGCCATTAACACCATCGATATCGGCGATGGGCTGCACGTCCGTGTAGGCCGTTATGGCCCGTATCTTGAGGATATGAACCACCTCGACAAGGAAGGCAATCCTAGTCGAGCCTCGTTGCCGGACACGATGGCGCCTGACGAACTGACCATCGAGGCGGGCCACGAGCTCATCGAACACAACGCCTCCGGGCCGCGCGAACTGGGCAAGGACCCGGCGACCGGTGGCTCCGTCGAAGTGCGCAACGGGCGTTTCGGACCGTATGTGGCGCTGGTGGCACCCGAAACCCCGGAAGAGGACAAGGACGCTGCGGCTTCGGAAGCGTCAGCCAAGACGGCTGCGAGCAAAGATACTGCGGCCAAGTCGAGCAAGACGAGCAAAGCAGGCAAAACAGCAAAATCTACGAGCGCCGCGTCGAAGCGCGCGAAGAAGACTCCGACCGCGCCAAGGCCCAAGATGGCCTCGCTGTTCAAGTCGATGAGTCCGGACACGCTGACCCTTGAGGACGCTCTGAAGCTGCTCAGCCTGCCGCGTGAAGTCGGCGCGATCGAGGAGACCAATGCCGAAACCGGCGAGGTTTCGCAGGCGATCGTGGCTGCAAGCAACGGGCGATACGGCCCGTACCTGACCAAGACGGGCGCTGACGGCACGAGCGAAACACGCTCGCTGACCAGCGAGGACGAGATTTTCACCGTCAACATCACACAGGCCAAGGCCCTGTTCGACCAGCCCAAATACGGGCGTGGGCGCGGCCGGGGAGCTGCCAAGCCGCCGCTGCGCGACCTCGGGGCCGATCCTGAGACCGGCAAGAACGTGACCATCAAGGACGGGTTCTACGGCGCGTACATCACCGATGGCGAGACGAACCGGACCCTGCCCAAGCAGTACACGCCCGAGTCGATCGAGGTGCCGGAGGCCTTCCGGCTGCTGGCCGAGAAGCGTGCAGCCGGGCCGGTGAAGCGCCGGGGCCGCAAGGCGACAACGTCAAAGTCGAAATCGACCGCAAAATCGACCGCGAAGAAGGGCGCTGCTGCCAAGAAATCCACCGCAGCCAAGAAATCCACGGCGAAGAAATCCGCAGCGAAGACCGGGGCTGTCAAGAGCAGCGCAAGCACCCGCAAGAGCGCTTCGGCCAAGGCCAAGTGATGGCGGGGCTGTTCATCTCCTTCGAAGGCGTTGACGGCGCCGGCAAGACCACGCAGGTCGAGCGGCTGCGCCAGTATGCCGAGTCCTTGGGGCGTTCGGTCACCGTCACACGCGAGCCGGGCGGTACTGCCTTGGGGCGGGCCATCCGCCAGATGCTGCTACACGGCGTGCCCGAGGACGCCGAGTCCATGAGAGGGGCGGCAACTGTCGAGAGCGCTGCTGGAAATGCTGCCGAGAACACTGAAAACGCAGGCATCGCCGCGCGCGCCGAGGCGCTGCTCTTCGCCGCCGACCGGGCGCAGCATGTCGCGCAAGTGATACGCCCGGCCCTGGAACGCGACGGCATCGTAATCACCGACCGATATCTGGATTCGTCGCTCGCCTATCAAGCAGGCGGGCGCGAACTGACCGTCGAGGCCGTGCGCCGGCTCAATCTCTGGGCAAGCGATGCGCTGCTGCCTGCACGCACCTATCTGCTTGATATGGATACGGATATTTCGCATCGTCGGCTCACGCATAGCGAGGATCGCATGGAATCGGCGGGCGCGGCATTTCAGCATCGCACGCGGCAGGCTTTTTTGGAGCTTGCGCGCAAGGAGCCGCAGCGGTTCAAGGTCATCGATGCCGCGCGGCCCGTCGATGTGGTCTGGCAGGAGATCAAGGCCGATTTCGATGCCGTACTGGCTGACGGCATGGCTTCTGGTGGCTTGGCCTCCGGCGGCATAGTTTCTGACAATATGGACTCCGGCGAATCACGGGGAGAGACGCGATGAGCGTCTGGGATTCGATCGTCGGCCAGCAGCGCGTCGTCGGCCAGATCTCCGCCATCGCCGCCGGGGATGCGAAGGCCATCGCCCAGTCATGGCTTATTTGCGGTCCTCCCGGCTCGGGCCGCTCGAACATCGCCCGCGCCTTCGCAGCAGCTCTGGAAAGCCCTGATCATGGTATGGACGCGGAGCCGACGCGGATTGCTGCGCAGGTGCTTGCCGGCACGCATCCGGATGTGACCGTGCTGGCGACCGACAAGGTGACCATCGGCATCGATGAGGTGCGTGGTCTTATCGAAACCGCCGAGCAGACGCCGAGCACCGCGCCGTGGCGCATCATCATCATTGAAGACGTCGACCGCATGCTCGAGCGCACCACGAATGTGCTGCTCAAAGAGATCGAGGAGCCCAGCCCGCACACTATCTGGCTGCTGTGCGCGCCCAGCGCCCAGGACGTGCTGCCCACCATCCGCTCGCGCACGCGCATCATCAATCTTGCCGTGCCGCCTGTCTCGGCCGTCGCGGATTTTCTGGTCGAGCAGGACCATGTGGACCGCAATATTGCGTTGCGTGCCGCGCGGCTGGCCGAAGGACATATCGGCGTGGCGCGGCTGTACGCCAACGACGATCAGGTGATGGCTGACCGCGATGAGCTGATTGTCGGCGTGCTCGCCTTGCAACGAGCTTCCGACGCCGTGCTGCTGGCGGCAAGTCTGATCGAGAATGCGTTAGGTCAGGCGCAAGCGGATGTGCAGCGCCAGGCCGAGGCGCGCGAGGCCCAATTCCGCCGCATCAACGGACTGGGGGCGAAGGATCGCATTCCGCCCAAGCTGCGCGGGGCGTTCAACGCCATCGGCAAGAAGGACGTGCTCAAGCGCCAGACCACGCGCCGCAGCCGCGATGTGCTGGACCGCGCGCTGAACTCGGTCGCCAGCATCTACCGCGATGTCGCCGTGCTGCAGAACAATGCCGAGGATGCGGTCGGGCTCATCAACCTTGAGAACCGCACGCCCATCACCGAGCTGTCGGCCCACCTCACTCGCGCCGGCGCAGTGCAATGCCTCGAAGACATCGCCACCGCGCGCCGCCGACTCGCAGGCAACGGCAACCCAACACTCGTCTTCGAAGCCCTGTTCTGCGCGCTCATAGCTCGCTAGCAGCTAGGCAGCGGCACAACTTACACTTTTCAGCCGCGGCCAAAAAGTGTGAGCCGCTTACCCCAGATCAGCGTCGGGAACCTCCATATCGCTGCTGCCGAAACGCGGGGTCGCCGTTGATTCGCGCTCGATGAGCTGTGGGGGGAATGCGGTGTGAGATGGCAGCCAGCGTTTTCCTGCGGGCCCTTTGTGCAGCAGTCGCAAGGTCTCCTTGACTATTGAGGCAATCGGCAGACGCAGCGAGCTTAAGGTGGGATGCACGGCTTGCGCCGTCGGGGTATCTCCTGCGCCGATGACGCAGACTTCCTCGGGAACGCGTACCGTCAGCTCATGCAGGGCGAGCAGTGCTCCTGCGGCAACGGCGTCGCTAGAGCAGATGATGGAGTCGGGGTGCCTGCCTGGTGCTGCGAAAAGCGCCATGGCGTCATCATATCCGCGCTTGACTGTGTTCGAACCGAAGGTGCTCCACGCTGGCTCGCTGTCCATATTGCGCATGCTCATCGACGTTTGGAAGGTCGTATATCGTTCCGCTGCGTCGTCGGAATCGACATCATTACCGAAGAAGGCCACGGCGCTCGCGTTGTGCGCCGAGAGATGGTCAAGGGTGATCTGCACAGCGGCGCTCTGGTCGATGCCTATCCAGTTGATGCGTGAGGAGATGACAGGTCCGGATATCTGCACGATGGGCAGCAGCTTGGCGAGAGCGTCCAGCTCATGGTCGGGCTGCGCGTTGTCGGGAGGGACGATGACCAGTCCGTCGACTTTGCGGGCGGCCATGGCGGCAATGCGGTCGCGCTGGGTCTGCTCATCGGAGCCTATGCCTACCACCAGCTGGCAGCCTGTGGATTCAACGGCCGGTTCCAATTCGCAGAGCAGTCCTGCCGCAAGCGCTTGGTGAGGATTGGGCAGAATGAGTCCCAGCAGGTGGGTCACGTTGCTGCGCAGCGTGCTTGCGGCATTGTTGGCGGAGTAGTGCAGTGCGTCTGCGGCCTTGAGCACGCGCCGGGCGATGCTGTCGTCCTGCGTGCGCTGCCCGTTGATCACGCGCGACACCGTCGCTGTGGACACGCCGGCCATGGCGGCGACATCGGTGATTGAAGCGTTCGAGATGGGCATCGTCGAATCGGGTGTCATTCCTGCTCCAAACTGGTGGTGGCTCCGGGCTCGGCCTGTTCTCGTGCGGGAGAATACCGTGCAGACGGGGTCTGCGCTGGTAATGTCCGTGCAACTGGGTTCACAGATGAGTCCATATTTGGCAGGGTACTCGTGCTCAGCAACCGCGGCGTTGCGCGCATCAGTTCCAACTGTCGTTCGTCCCTGCTGCGCATGGTCGACTGAGATTCATAATACGCGTATCCGACGATTATTCAGAAAACGTTTACCTTTTATAACAAGCCGATTTTAGGGTGTATACTCAGAGGCATCGGAGAAAGCTCCGATGGCACATACAGGTGCGAATATCACCTGCAGCGCGACAACGAGGTCGGATAATGATTCATCCATTCTCGACGCCTCGCTTGTACAAGAGCATGGCCCTGAAACGGGTTATGCGCCTTCCGGGCGAGGTCGGCGGCAACTGACCAAGTCTCGCGGGCACGACATGTCGCCATCGAATGCAAGTACCCGATTCGCGCCGGGCATGAGCCCAGCCGAACACAGGATGCGCGCTGATGCGACATGTGCAGTGCGCCGAACTCACGAAAGGACGTACGCTATGTCCGCTGACATTGACGGATTCCTGCCTGACAGCTCGTTTCTGCTGGACGTTGAAGCCGCAGACTGGAAGGATGCCATCCGATTGGCAGGGCAAGGTCTGGTCGCTTCCGGATTCACCACTGAGGCCTACACCGAGGAGATGATTGGCACGGTCGAGAAGATGGGACCGTATATCGTCATCGCTCCGGGCATGGCGCTCGCGCATTCGAGGCCGTCCGACGCTGTGCTGCATACCGGGCTGAGCTGGGTGCGGCTGAGCACGCCAGTGGAGTTTGGCAGCAAGCGCAATGATCCGGTGTCGCTGGTGATCGGCTTGGCCGGCCGCGATGAGAATGAGCATATCGCCGTGATGTCGGCGATTGCCTCGGCCTTGTCGAATGCAGACAAAAGAGCGCAGCTGGCCACGGCTTCCACGCCTGAGAGCATCCGTGCCATCTTGGAATCCTGATTGTCCCCGGCAGCGCATCCTGCCGGAGCATCCATTGTCTCGGTGCGGTTCGTCCGTCCGGGCAGACCCAAATCAACAAAGAACCAAAGTTAAGAATTGAGGAATTATGAACATCCTATGCGTATGCGGCAATGGCATCGGCACTTCGGTGCTGCTGAAGATCAATGTCGAATCCGCCGCCGCCGATCTTGATATGGACGTCACCGTCACGACGTCCGACGCCGGCAGTGCCAAGGGCACGGCGAATATGAACGATCTCGTGCTCACCTCCGCGGAATTGGCGCCGGAGCTTGAAGGCACCACAACCCCCGTCGAAGTCGTGAACAATTTCATGGATACCGACGAAATCACAACCATTCTGGAGAAGTACGCCGACTGATGTGGTTGCCGCGATGAAGCGGAACCCATCATCATAGAAAGATACAATCATGAATGTCTTCATGCTCGTGCTGAATTTCATCAGCAAGGAGATTCTCAACGTCCCCGCCTACCTCATCGGCATTGTCGCCGCAGTCGGCCTCATCGCACTCAAACGCAACGTCGGACAGGTCGTGTCAGGCGCGCTGAAGGCCGCCATGGGCTACCTGATTCTCGGTGCCGGCGCCACAGTCGTCACTGCAGCGCTTGCCCCGTTCGGTGAGCTTGTGCTCAAGTCGACTGGCGCTCACGGCGTCGTGCCGACCAATGAGGTCATCGTCGGTCAGGCTTCCAGCCAGTTCGGCTCGGCCTCGGCCTATATCATCGTGCTGAGCTTCATCATCATGCTGCTGGCCGCACGGTTCACGCCGCTCAAATACGTGTTCCTCACCGGCCACCATATGGTGTTCATGTCGATGATGCTCGCCATCGTGCTGTCCTTTGGCTTTGGCGCCAAGAACCAGTGGCTCGTCGTGCTGCTTGGCTCAGTGCTCATGGGCGTCATCATGGTCGTGATGCCTGCCTTCGCACAGCCCTTCATGAACCGTGTGACCGGAAGCGACAAGCTTTCGATCGGCCACTTCAACACCTTGGGCTACATCGTCTCGGGTGCTGTCGGCGCGGCCTCCGGCAAGAAATCGAAGTCCACTGAGGATATCAACTTCCCCAAGGGCCTGAGCTTCCTGCGCGACTCCATGGTCTCCACTACGCTGCTCATGGTCATCCTGTATCTGATCTTCTCCGTCTGGGGTGCCATCGTGCTGCCGGCCAAGACCGCGTTCAAGATCTTCGCCTCCAACCCTGATAACTACGGCTCGTTCTTCATGGCCGCGTTCGCGCAGGCTTTGCAGTTCGGCATCGGCGTGAGCATCATCCTCTACGGCGTGCGCATCATCCTGGGTGAGCTTGTCCCCGCCTTCCAAGGCATCGCGAACAAGGTCGTGCCGGGTGCCAAGCCTGCGCTCGACATCCCGATCGTGTTCCCCTATGGCGCGAATGCTTCGCTCATCGGCTTCCTCTCCAGCTTCGTCGGCGGCCTGGTGGCGCTGGGCATCATCGCAGTATGGCTCGGGCCGGTGTGGGGCGTCGCGCTGATTCTGCCCGGCATGGTGCCTCACTTCTTCGATGGCGGTGGTGCCGGCGTATTCGGCAACGCGACTGGCGGGCGTGTCGGCGCTATTGCAGGCGCGTTCATCAATGGCATGCTCATTACCTTCCTGCCCGCGGCGCTGATGACCGTCATGGGCAGCTTCGGCCTGTCCAACTCGACCTTCGGCGACTCGGACTTCGGTTGGTACGGCATCGTCGTGGGCAACCTGGTGCACATGGGCCCGGTGGGCGGCGCGATTTCGCTGTTCGTCTTCGCCGTTATCCTGTTCGCCGTGGCCTGGGTCTGGCAGGTCAAGGTCGTGAATAAGGGCTGGCTGCCTGGCGTCAAGCACGCTGAGTTCATTGAGCAGGTCAAGGCTGAAGAGAAGGCCGCCAAGGCTGCTGCACGGGCTGCCAAGGCCGTCAAGAACACGGACGCAGCCAAGGCTTGAGTCCAAGAGTCCCCAGTTGTTGGGTAAAAAATAATGCCGGACGCAGCGAACTGCGTCCGGCATTACTGTATTCGTAGCCTAATAAAGGCTGGCAATCACTCGCTTGCGGCGATGGTGGCGGCGAGCTTGTCAGCCACGGATTCGGCGTCGTCGCCGTCCACGGTGATGGTCACTTCGTCGTTCTGCTTGATGCCCAGACCCATGACGGACAGAATGCTGCCGGCGTTCACGCCTGCGCTGCTGGGATCCTTCGAGATGGTCACCTTGGCTCCGCTGGCGGCGGCCGCCTGCGCGAATTGGGAGGCCGGGCGTGCGTGGATGCCTACGGGGTCGGTGATGGTGATGGTGCGGGTTGCTGTTGACATGCAACGCTCCTTTGAGTTTGAGCAGTGTCCTGCTGGGCATGCTGCGACATAACGTTGTCGCGTTTTAGTCTAGCATGGGTATGGAAAATCTAGACTGGGAGGCTGACTCGCCCTGTCGTGGCTTTTTTCTAGGTGTCTCGATATACTGACAAAGATTTGGAGAAAGGACTCTGATGATTATTACAGGTGTTGGCATTGGCCGTGGCACGGCTATAGGGCCGGTTATCCGCATGGCTTCAGCGTTGAAGGAACCGCAGGACATCGCGCGCGGCGCGGGCTTGGACGCGCAAAGCGAAATCAAGCGCGTCAAGGCTTCGCTGGACGCGGTCAATGCGGATTTGAACGCCCGTGCCGAGGCCGCGTCGCATGGCGACGAGGGAACCCGGCAGGCAGCGGCAATACTCGAAGCTTTGGCGCAGATGGCGGGGGACCCGACACTGCTGGACTCCATCAGCAAGCTCGTCGAGCAGGGTAAAACCGCTGATCGCGCCGTGTTCGAGGGCTTCGCAGGCTTTGAGCAGACGCTCACCTCGCTCGGTGGCTACATGGCCGAGCGCGCAGGTGATCTGCACGATGTCGGGCAGCGCGTGATCGCCAATCTGCTTGGCGTTCCCGCCCCAGGCGTGCCGCAGAGCGACCATCCATTCGTGCTGGTCGCCGAGGATCTGTCTCCTGCCGACACGGCTGCGCTGGATATGCACAACACGCTGGCCATCGTCACCACTCAGGGCGGGCCGACCAGCCATACCGCGATTCTGGCCCGTGCTCGCGGCATCGTCGCCGTGGTTTCCGCATCCCGGGCCAGCGATTTGACCAATGGCACGACTGTCATTGTCAGCGCCGCGAAGGGCGAGATCACCGTCGACCCGAGCGACAAGGAAATCGAAACGGCCAAGGCAGCTCAGTCCTCGGCTGCTCAGGCCAAGGACCTGCGCGGCAAGCCCGGTGCGCTCAAGGATGGCACGCCCATCCCGCTGCTGGCCAATGTCGGCAAGCCGAAGGACGCCGATGCGGCGCTCGAATACGGCGCTGAAGGCGTGGGCTTGTTCCGCAGCGAGTTCCTGTTCATCGGTAATTCCGAGCCGCCCAGCGTCGAGGAGCAGGCCAAGGCCTATGCCGAGCTGCTCAGCCGTTTCCCGGGCAAGAAGGTCGTCATCCGCATGCTCGACGCGGGCGCGGATAAGCCCCTGCCGTTCCTGACCCCCGAGGACGAGCCGAACCCGGCGCTCGGTCTGCGAGGTCTGCGCACGCTCAAGGCGCATATGCAGGTGCTCGAAGACCAGCTCGAGGCGCTCGTTGAAGCCGATCGCGCCACTAACGCGCACCTGTGGGTCATGGCCCCGATGATCGCCGATCAGTATGAGAGCGAATACTTCGTCAAGCTCGGCAAGTCGAAGGGCCTGAAGTTCGTCGGCTCGATGGCCGAGGTTCCTTCGATCGCCCTGATGGCGAACGAGGTCGCTGAAGTGGCCGACTTCGTCTCGATCGGTACGAACGACCTGACCCAGTACACGCTGGCCGCCGACCGTACGCTCGGCTCCGTGGCCAACTACCAGACTGCTTGGCACCCGGCCGTGCTGCGCAACATCAAGCTCATCGCCGACGCCGGCAAGGCGCATGACATGCCGGTGGGCGTGTGCGGCGAAGCTGCGGCTGACCCGGATCTGGCCGTCGTGCTCGCCGGCCTCGGCGTCACCTCGCTGTCGATGACCCCTGTGGCCCTCGACGACGTGCGCGCCGAACTGGCCAAGTACACGCTGCAAGAGGCGCAGGAGAAGGCCAAGCGGGCCCTCGCCGGCGAGTTCTACCACCCAGCCGAGTAATACATAACCAATCCATTGGCCTGCCGGGTTCAATCCCGACATGGCCAAACCGACGCCATTAACCAGCGGGGCCCTGCGCATTACCCATGTGCAGGGCCCCGCTGATATGTGCGGTGCCTGATATGCGAAGTGCTGTGCCTATGACACATGGCAGATGGCTGTCTCGCGTAGCCTTTTGTACGCTAACTTAGGCTTACCGTACAAAACGTTACGCAGAACAGCCATTTCCCGTCGCATTCTATACGTCAAGGTCGCGTTACCGTACAAAAGACTACGCACAATGGCTGTTTTGCATCGCATTTCATACAGGACACTGGCGTTAGCGTACAAAACATGACGCTGAAACGTCACAAATCCCGCACTATTACGAGGGTCCTGCGAGAATTGTGATGTCTGAGGCAGTTCAAACGTCACAATTCCCGCATAAGCCGCGTAATCATGCGGGAGTTGTGACATTTGAGACCATGGGCCGTGTCTTCGCTCACATGTCTTGAGCAGCTTTATCCGCTCGCTCAAACGGACTTGACCCCCATGCGACACGCCGAATGGCGTGCAATATGGCCGCAATCCGTTGTTCGCGCGTTATTCTCCTAGGGCAAGTCAGCGCGGTGGGGGATACTGGATTCATGAGAGTCTCAGCTGATTTCACCGTCGTCCCCGATGAGTTCGCCGCCGCAGCGCCGCCGGAGAACCTCATCGATGGGACGCCCGTCGTCTCCTTCCCGTTCTACATCGATAATCTCGACCCATCCGCCCAGTATCTGCACTGGCAGTTCGTCGACCCTGATTCGATTCCCGTCTGCGGATTCGAGTGGATCCATTGGGGTGTGGCGAATGTGCCCATCGACGCGCTCATGTTCGATTTCAACGATTCGCACGCGCTGCAGATTCCGCCGGACTTCTCGCGCACGCTGCCCTCGATGATTCCTGAGGCCATCCAAGGCCGGACTTCGGCGGCAAGCAAGTTCGTCGGGAAAAGCGACCCGGCTGTGACCATGCGCTATAACGGCCCCACGCCGCCCGACAAGCTGCACGGCTATGAGCTGCAGGTCTGGGCCACCGCATCGCCGCTGCCGGGCTTGCGCCAAGGCTTCTGGCTCAACGAGCTGCTGCACGCGCTGCACAGCTACGAGGGCCCGCTCGATCATGGCGGCATCGTCTTGGAGTACGGTCCGAAAAGCGACTGAATGCCGGGCGCGGCAAGACACATAGACAATCAAATAGACAATAAGACAATAAGTAATTAGGCGACTGCGCCAACATACACAAGCATATACAAGCAAAGGAAGCAACAGCATATGGCCTGCACCACGATTCTGGTCGGCAAAGACGTGAGCTACGATGGCTCTACCATCATCGCCCGCAACGAGGATTCGGCGAACGGCGAGTTCAATCCCAAGCGCTTCCTCATCGTGAAGCCGAGCGAGCAGCCCCGCCATTATCGCAGTGTTATCAGCCATGTGGAGCTTGACCTGCCGGACGACCCGCTGCAGTACAGCGCAGTACCGAACGCCGATGCCAAAGAAGGTATCTGGGGCGAGGCCGGGGTCAATGAGGCGAATGTCGCCATGAGCGCTACCGAGACGCTGACCACCAACGAACGCGTGCGCGGCGCCGATCCGATGGTCGAGCTCACTGCGGCGAA
This sequence comes from Bifidobacterium tibiigranuli, assembly GCF_009371885.1. Lineage (GTDB taxonomy): Bacteria > Actinomycetota > Actinomycetes > Actinomycetales > Bifidobacteriaceae > Bifidobacterium > Bifidobacterium tibiigranuli. The sequence continues at coordinate 16,781 of NZ_QLZA01000007.1, forward strand.
GGGCGCAGCGGGCGAACTGGGCTACGAGCCGGAAGTGCCCGGCGGCATCGGCGAGGAGGATTTCCTCACCATCGTGCTGCCCTATGTCACCACCGCGCGCGAAGGCGTGGCCCGCTTGGGCTCGCTGCTTGAGCAGTACGGCACCTACGAGATGAACGGGGTCGCGTTCAGCGATGCGAGCGAGATCTGGTGGCTGGAAACGGTCGGTGGCCATCACTGGATCGCCAAACGCGTGCCAGACGAGGCCTATGTCACCATGCCGAATCAGCTCGGCATCGACGAATTCGACCTTGACGACGCCCTCGGCGATCAGGAAGACCACATGTGCTCCGCCGATCTGGCCGAGTTCATCGAGGCGAACCACTTGGATCTCTCGGTCGAATCGACCACGCCGTTCAACCCGCGCGATGCCTTCGGCTCACATTCCGACTCCGACCATGTGTACAACACGCCGCGCGCGTGGTTCATGCAGCGCTTCCTGAACCCTTACGACGAGGTCTGGGATGGGCCGGATGCCGACCACAGCCCACAGAGCGACGACATTCCGTGGGCGCGCCAGCCTGATCGCAAGATCACCATCGAAGACGTCAAATACGTGCTCAGCTCGCACTATCAGGGCACGCCATACGACCCGTACGGCAAGCTCGGCGACGAGCATACGCGGCATATGTACCGCACCATCGGCATCAACCGGCAGAGCCAGCTCGCCGTCATCCAGATTCGCCCTTACCAGCCGCAGGCCAACCGCGCCATCCAATGGATGGCCTACGGCTCGAACCCCTTCAATGCGCTCGTGCCGTTCTACGCGAACGTCGACACGACGCCGGATTACTTGGCCGACACCACGACGCGCGTGACCTCGGAGAACTTCTACTGGGAGAACCGCATCATCGCGGCGCTGTGCAACTCAGCCTTCGCCGAGACCTCGAACGCAATTGAGCGCTACCAAGAGAAAATCGGCGGCATCGGGCATCGCATGGTGACCGTCACCGACGAGCAGGTGGCGCGGCTGGACGGCGTCGCGGCCGACAGCGCGGCTGACGAATCCTATGAGGCCGATGCCGAGACCGCCGAAAGCGACGATATCGACGTGACTGATGACATCAGCAACGACATCCAGCCAATGGAACCGGGCGAAATTCCCACCGCCATCCGCAACAGCGAGGCGCGCGAGATACTGGCCGCCGCAAACCAAGCGATGGCCGGCCAGCTCAAGGCGCAGACCGACGAACTGCTCGACGCTGTGCTGTACACCACCAGCATGAAGATGAGCAACGGCTTCAATCGCTCCGATAACTGAAAGAGACATAGCTAACATAGCTGCCTGTCACGTAATCGCCGCCCCACGTATTATCGTATTATCCTGAGTAATTGCACCATCCTTACCCACGCCCCTATCCACGGAAACTTAAGGAACAACATGCCACTGATCGATCAGTTCACCACCCAGTACGGCCTCGTGCGCAAAATCGACGCCTTCGGCTATCTCGCACAGTTGAAGAGCGACTCCAGCATTGAGCGCAAGCATGGCAAAGTCGTGCTGGTCACGGCCGACACGCCGCTGAAGGCCTCGCGCGGCGAAGGCAAGACCACCACGACCATCGCGCTGATCGATGCGCTGCGTGCCAAGGGCATCGACGCGGCAGCCGTGCTGCGCCAGCCGAGCATGGGCATCACCGCAGCCGGCTCCAAGGGCGGCGCTTCGGGCGGCGGCAAGGCATCGCTGACCCATCCTGAACTCGTGGACTGGGGTCTGTGCGGCGAGATGACCGCCATCGCCGCAGCGCAGAACCTGCTGGTCTCTTTCGCCGAGAAGGCCGTGGACGAAGGCCTGCTCGATACGATTCTGACTCCTCGGGTGAGCGAGGTTCCCTCGCGCTCGCTGCGCCAGATTGCCGTCGACTACGGCAAGGGCAATGTGCCAGAGCGCGTTGTGCTGACGCCGACCAGCGAACTGATGCAGATCGTGGTGCTTTCGCGTTCGATGGCTGAAATCGGCGAGCGGGTCGCCGCGATGATCGCCGGAACCAAGGACGGCAAGCCGGTGAAATACGGCGAATTCATCGATTTGTGGCGCATCACCAACATTCTGCTTGACGCGGTCAAACCGGCACTTACGGAGACGCAAGCTGGCTCGCCGGTCTACGTGCACTGCGGACCTTTCGCGAACGTGTCCATCGGCATCCCCTCGCTGGTATCGGTCGAAATGGCGTGCGCGCTGCACGATGTGGTGGTCGTAGAAGCCGGGTACGGTGCGGATGCCGGAGCGCAGAAGTGGCTCGATATCGCCTGCCGCGACTATGGCGCGCAGTGGCCTTCGGCTGCCGTGATCGTGACGCGCGCGACCACTTGGCGCGACGACCCGGCGCTTTCGTGGCGCTATCCCTTCCATGTCCAGCGCCTCGAAGGCCTTGACATTCCCACCTTCCCGCTCATCAACCTGTGGGAGGGCGAGGACGGCGAGATTGCGTCGCTGCGCGAGACTGCGAAGACCCTGGAATTCCGCGATCCGATTATCGGCAACCTGTTCCGCGACGGCGGTGATGCGCTGAGCGACCAGCTCGAAGGCTTCATCGATGCGCTGCAGAACGGCGAAACACCAGCGCAGCCGCACAGCCATCGCGGCATGTCCCTGACCGAGAACGCCAAGTGGGTCGCCGAGCAGGCCTATGGCGTGCCTGGCGAACGTGTGCTGCTCAAGGACGGGTTCAGCGCGTCCCTTGCCCAGGCCCGGGATCTGTGCGCCGATGCGGGTCTCAACCTCGATGAGCTGGCCTTCGTGGCCGTCAAGTCGCCGGCCGTGATGACCGACAACGACTCCGCGCCGGAAGCCGAGCACACGGTGACCCTGAAGAAGGTCGAAGTCCACGCCGGAGCAGGCCTCGTGCAGGTCAACCTGACCACGTCACTGACCACCCCAATGCCCAAGATCGTGTGAGCCTTGGCTGGCTGGCTAGCTAGCGGTTGTATTACGTATGAAGGCGGCGCACCCAGACCGGGTGCACCGCCTTCATACGCCGTGGCATGCGCGATGTGCGATGCGTACTGAACGTGTTGCACCCCTATCGCATTCCATGGCGTCCTAGGGCTGTCAGCCACTAGTCCCTTAAAATTACCCTTAGAAATTGCTGCCGTTCCAACCCCAGTCGGTGGTGGCGGTATAGCGGATGTACGTGCGGTCCTCGGGGATGCCGAGCTCGCCGTTGAGCGCCTTCATGATGCTCGTGGTGAGCTGCTCCCAAGCTGAGCCCGGAACGCTGCGGCCGAAGACATTCACCTCGACATAGGCGGCGGGCTTGCTGTCGTCGCCAGCGAAGTAGATGGGCATATCGTCTTCGAAGGGGCACATCAGCCAGCCTTCGGACTTGCCGGGAACTGCGGTAATTGCCTTGCCGTAGGCGGCCTTGAGCGCTTCACGCTGTTCGGGCGTGGTGGATACTGAGACATGGGTGTGGATGACTGGCATGATATTCCCTTCCAATAGGTAGACGGTTAGTCGTGAGGCCCAGTCTAATCCGGCTTGCCGATTGCGGCCGGACATATGCGCAGTTCTGGTGCGCAGACCTGGCGATTGGAAATCACGAGCCACAGCCGAGTGCAGCCGTGGAACATGCTGAACGAAACCTCGAAGATATGCATGGGTTCGGTTCAGATTGCGTGCGGGCCTGCCGGATTATCGGCTGCGACGTGTTTAATGAAGCGTTGTGAGAAAACTGATTGAACAGCTGATGAAGTTCGGCGTCGTAGGCGTCATCGCCTTCTTCATCGATTGGGGCATCCTGAACGCCTTGGTGTGGGGCCTGCATATGCACAACGTGCTGGCTGGCACGATTTCCTTCACGATATCGCTCGTGTTCAACTATCTGGCCAGCATGAAGTACGTGTTCAAGCATCGCGAGGACATGGCCCGCTGGATGGAGATTCTTATTTTCGTTGTGGCTTCGGTCATTGGGCTGTTCATCAACGATCTGATTCTGTGGATCAGCACATACGGGATGAACCGCGACGCCTACGTTTCGCAGAGCGCCCAGTACGTGCTGCGCACGAATGCCGGCAAGCTGGTCGCCACCGCCGTGGTCATGGTCTGGAACTTCGTGATTCGAAAGTGGCTGCTCGACGACACGCATACCAACGCGATGAATCGGCTCAAAGGCGAGTCGAATCGGCTTACCCAAGAGGAGCTGGACAGCAAGTGGGAAGGCAGCTTCTCGCATAGGCTGGGGCTGTGGTCCCTCGCGCACACGCCGAACGGCTGGAAGTAGCGCCTAAAAGTAGCACAGAAGTAGTTCTTGGAGGTAGCGCCTGGAAACAACACCGTCCGAAAGCAGCGGGCCGAGTCCCCGCTTTTAGACATTAGACGGTTATCGCTGTCAGCGTGGGCGTTTCCGTGCTCGACTTGATCTGCCTGAATCCGACGAAGGCAAGCACCAGCGAGAGCAGTGCAAGCAGCGTGACGACGAGGAAGCCTCCCTGCGAGCCGGACCGATCGATGAATATGCCCGCGATTGCCGAGCCTACCGATCCGCCGATCGAGTTCATCGCGCCGATCCATGCCACGCCTTCGGTGAATCGTGTCGGCGGCACGATGTGGAGCAGCAGCTGGTTGCCGTTGATCCATGTGGGTGCCTGGCATACGCCGATGATCAGATAGATGATCATGATGACCCACAAATGCCTGGCGAACAGGAACGTTCCGATGCCGATGTTGACCACGGCCAGGCAGAAATAGAAACGCTTCCACAGCGGAGTGATCCAGTTCTTCGCACCGTAGACGATGGCGCCGCACAGCGAGCTGATCGAGAAGCATGCGAAGACGAGGCCGGTGTACTGCTTCATGCTCTGCTCCGTGGCGAAGGCAATAATCGAGATGCTGGCCGCCGACTGGAACGCGCCTAAGCCGAACCAGGTGACGCATAGCGCGATGAGGCCCGGCCCCCAGATCGACTGCTTGACGCGCTCCGACTTGGCAGAGGCACTGCTGCGCAGTTCCTGTGTCTTCTTGGAGGCACTGCTGTGCAGCTCCTCGGCCTTGGCCGCCTCTCGCTGGCGGTATTGCCTGCGAGTGAGTCCGGACTGCTTGGCCAGCGTGGTCTGCGAGGGCGGCTCGGTCGTCAGTTCGGTCAGGAACATCAGCGCCCCGATGACGACGCATGCGCCGGTGACCCCGAACGCAAGCGTGCCGGAAACAACGGCCAGCGCGGAGGCCAGCGGATTGCCGATGACCCACATGCATTCGTCGAACACGCCCGAAAGCGACATCGCCCGGTCCGTGCGCACGCGGTCACCCTTGAGCAGATGCGTCCAGCGGCTGCGGCTCATTGCGCCCCACGGCGGTATCGCCGCCATGAATGGCGCGATGACGAACAGCGTCCACTGCGGCGCACGCGCAGTGATGCATGCGATCATGGCAGCTGCCGCGATAAGCCAGACGATGATAGTGGGGATGGCGACCTGGCGCTGCCCGAACTTGTCGACCAGCTTGCCCAGCAGCGGGCCCACGACAGCCATCGCAATCGCCTGGATGGCGGCCAGCGCACCGGCCAATGCGTAGTTGTGATAATAGTGCTGCACGGCGATGGTGATCGTCATGCCGATCATCGGGAAGGGCATGCAGGCGAGCACCGACCCGATGGAGAATCGAGCGGTATGGGGCATGTGCAGCAGTTCCGCATAGCCGCCGAAGAGGCGGTGGGTGACTTCTGTGAAGCCGGAGAACACGGGGTTGCTCATGGCGTTCCTTTGCGCTGGTACGGGGTGCAGGAGGGCAGTGCGGGAGAAAGGGAATCAGATTCTCGTACATCGAGTACGATTGTGCAAGTGTAATGAGACTCAGGCCGCGACACGCGGTACATTGGTTGATGAGCCGAGCAGTGTGCTTAATGCCGCGCGGCTCGGCGGGATTGCAGCTCAGCTGGACTGCATAAGCCTTATGAGGCTGCGTGGCTTCTCTAGTGTCAGGCGGCTGCAATCGCGGATCAGGAGGCCGAGGCGCGCGGGCGCGTCATCGGCGCATAGGAAAGGGGCTGGGCATGCCGGCAACCACCATCCACTTCGTACGTCATGGCAAGGTCGAGAATCCCGACCAGCTGCTCTATGAGCGGCTTCCGGGCTTTCATCTTTCAGGGTCCGGCGTGCGTATGGCTCAGGCGACGGCGCGGTACATCGCGCAGGATCCTCAGCTGAGCGCGGTGACGGCCGTGTATTCCTCACCTTTGGAGCGTACGCGCGAGACGGCCGGCGAGATTCTTACGCAGCTCAATGACCGGCGGGCGCAGCGCGGTCAGGAGCCGTTGCGGCTGGTCACCGATGATCGGCTGATCGAGGCGCGCAACGAGTTCCGCGGAACGCGTATCGGGCACGGTGACGGCGCGCTGTGGAAACACCATAATCTCAAATTGGTGTCCAACCTGTGGAAGCCGAGCTGGGGGGAGAGCTATGCGCAGATAGCGCAGCGGATGGGCGACTTCGCCGATGAGAAAGTACGACAGTACGCGGGCCAGCAGATTATCGTGGTCAGCCACGAGTCCCCAATCTGGTCCTACCGGCATCTGCTGGAAACCGGGCGTCCCGAGCACAACATGCTCATGCGCCACACCGCGCTCGCGTCGGTGACCTCCATCACCTACGACCCCGAAACCGGCAAAATGCTGTCCATCGCCTATGCCGACCCGGCCGCCAATGTGGAATAAATACTGTGGAATAAACACTGTGGAATGAACGGAATGGGATGAACACTGTGGATAAACGGCGCAGAGTGGGCGGAATGATGCAGCGACGGGACGCCGCGACAAGGCGTAGCAGGGCATGGGGCATAATGGAAGCGGTGCAAGTGCAAAGGAGCTGAAATGGCATTTCATATGCAGGATGAAGTGATAGTACGCATCGCGATACTTCCCGAGGTGCGCGAGGCTGCGGGCGAAGGGGCCCGGCTGATGTCGCTGTGGCCGCTGAGTGACGCCAAGCTGCTGGACAATGATGCGAAGTACACCGAGAATCTTCAGGTGCGCATCACGCGCGCAATGGCCGCGATCATGACCGGCGAGGAGGTGACGATTCCGGACGCCGAATTCGTCTACGAGGGCGCCGAGGAGATACCGGGGCGGCCTCAGCGCATCGTCGATGCACTGCTCGCCGCGAACGACGCCTGCGAAACCATGGCCGACTACTCGCAAACCGGCGATACCGCGCTGGTCATGGGCGGCTGCGGCGCACTGGGAGTCGACTGGGGCGAGGATACCATCACTGCGGTTGCACAGGCGCTGGAAGAGGTGGAGAACGCGGTTGCTGACGGTGAGGCTCTGCAATCCGAGAGCAACGAGGAGCCGGTAGATAAGCCGGCGGATTCGCCGGAGCACTCATCCGGCAGCGTTGACATCGAGGCCGTGGCGCAGCGCCTAGCCACTGTGCTGGCGGCGGTTGACGGGCTGCTCGGTGTCATAGGCCAGGGCGATGATCCGAGTCTGCAAGGCGACGACGCTGAATCGGCGCGGCTGCGGGCCGGACGCGCACTGCCGGTGATGCTGTATGCAAACGAATTGTGCGAGCGGGTTTCGATTCCGCGTGTTTTCATCTCCGCACAGGAGTTCCTAGATATGATTGACGCGCGCGACGGCACTGGTGCAGTGGGCTCGAACGGAAATGCAGGCCTCGCCGTGGCCCGCATGCTTGCGCCTTCAATCGCCGCCGAATGGGCGAAGCATCGCGAAGATGTGCTCTGGGACCCGCAGGAGGCGAAGAAGAAGGCGAAAGAGGAGGACGAGCGCAAGAACAAGGAGGCGCTCGCCGCCAAATTCGCCAACGCCCCTGACAACAAGAACTGAGTGCCGGGGGATAGGATTACGGTGTGTTCAATAGCATGATTCCCGCAGAGGGTCTCATGAATGCACATGTATTCAGTTTGTAGTGCCGGTGCTGTCGGAACTGCCGTTCCCATTGCTTTGGTTGTCGGCGGGCTCGCTCGCTGGCTGCGAGTAGCCCGGAGTTGGCTGGGATTCGGCGTTTCCTGAGTAGTTGCTGTTCCCAGCATTCTCGGTGTACCCGCTCTGCGGCTGGTAGGGGTCCTGAGCGGGATTGGCGTAGGACTGCTGATTCTGGTCGTTCGGTGACTGATCTGGCGCATACGGCTGGCCATATGCCTGCTGACCGTTGTAGGGCTGGGCTTGGGGGTAGCCGATCGGGTATCCGGTCTGCTGGGCTTGGAAGTCGTCATCATACCGGGCGCCGGCGGGATTTGAGTTTGCGACGCCAAACACGATGAAGGACGCCAAGGCTCCGATGCCGCACAACCCAGCGAGCAAACCCCACACAATCATTCCGGAGCCGACTCTTGGAGTGCCTGTGACAGTGTATGCGGCTCTGGAAGCGATAGCCTGCGCTGCAATGATCCCACCAAGCAGTCCAGTGAGGAAAATCAATCCGTACGGCAGCGCGGCCCACCAGCCGGACTTGTTGGAATCGTGCAGTCGCCTGACGAAAAGGGCGATAAAGGGGACGAGTATTGCCAGACTCCAAAGATTGGACAGCCAAGACATCCGGTCGCCGCTGATGCTATTGAGGATACTAATCACCAGAGATACGCCAACGTTGCCGAGAACCACCCACCAGAACTCGCTTTTTGAGGCTCTGCCTTTGAACACGATGTATTTCTGGAAGAAGCGTTTGATGGCTTCGGGGAAGGGACAGCCGTAATACGGCCTGTTCAGCGGCGGCACTCCGGCTGGCGAGAAACCTGGGCCGGAGGGCTGACCGCCGCCATATCCAGGTGCGTACTGCTGTTGGCTGTAATTCGGTGCGTCTGCGTACTGCGGAGCACCTGTGTATTGCGGGGCTTGTTGTCCGTATGATGGAATTTGCTGCCCGTATTCTGGTGTCCCATACTGTGGCTGCTGTGGCTGCACAGGCTGCCCGGATGCCCCAGTCTGCTCAGGCTGCGTCTGCCCGAGCGGCTGTTGCTGAGCGTATGAGCCAGCATACGGCGTATAGGGCTGCTGTGCGTCGCCTGAAGTGTCCGGAGCATTGCCTTGCTCGGAGCTAGACGCAGCAGCATACGACGTGTCCTGAGAACGTGACGCGTCATCGCCATTGATGCCCGGATTGCCGGGGTATTGCTGTGAATCGGTCATGATGTCCCTTTCGGCATGATTGCGTACATCTCTATTCTCTCAGGCGTTGCGACGAAAATGCTCCATCCGCCCATAAAGAATGCTGAAAGGCTACTGTCCCTCTTCCTCATCCAGCGTGTCATCGCTCGCCGGGCCGAGCAGCAGATATTCGGCCAGCGCAATCAGCACGAACAGCACGCCAGTGCCCGCGATGATCACGAGCGTGGCCGAGAAGATCGGCGGCGTGCGGAAGGAGTTGAACGCGCCCTGCAGCCAGATGCCCAAGCCTCTGGTCGCGCCCAGATACTCGGCGGTCACGGCGGTGCCGAACACGTATGCCGCGCAGATGCGGATGCCGCCGAACATCTGGCGGGCGGCGACGCGCAGTTTCACATGCCACAGGGTCCACGCGCGGGTTGCGCCGCAGGTGAGCGCCACATCCTCGTAGAACCGCGGCACGGCTGCCAGGCCGCGCGTGGTCTGCACTGCGACAGGGAACAATCCCAGCACTGCGACCAAGACGATCTTTCCGGTCGGGTCGAAGCCGAACCACAGCATGAACAGTGGGGCGATGGCGATAAGCGGGATCGTCTGCGCGGCCGTCAGCAGCGGGTAGAGCGCCCGGTGCAGCACCGTCGAGGAGTACAGCAGCACGCCGATGCCGACGCCTGCCGCCACAGCGATCACGAAGCCGATAACCGTTTCATACACGGTCATGGCGGCGGCGGACATGAGATCGGGCCAGGTGTCGATCATCGAGGCGACGACCTGGCTGGGGGCGGCAAGCGTGCGGTCGCTGATGCCGCCGAAGCGCACCGCTGCCTCCCATACGGCCAGCAGCACGCCGATAGTGACAACCGGCGGCAGCGCGCGGCGCGCAAGGCGTCTGAGACGTCCAAGACGCCCGACACCATGTCGTCGTCGTTTGGCTGCTGGGGTTGGTCGCTGCATCAGTGTGCCTTAGGACAGGTAGTCATTGGTGGCGAGCTTGCGGGCCTGCGGCGCTTGGTCTGGTGTGCCGCTCGTGCCGTTCTTGCCATCCTTGGACTTGGCGTCGGACTTGCTTGGGGCGTAGGTGCCCGCGTTGTTCTGGAAGTCCAGGTACGGCTGTGCGGCGCTGAAATCGGTGGTGCCGGTCACGCGCCTGGGGTCCTTCGTGGTCCAGTACTTGTTCGCGATGATCGTATCCATCGAGGCCCGCACCAGCTTGGGGTCGAGCTGCGATTCCTTGGTCTGCGCCACGAGGATGTCGCTGGCCTTTTGCGGGTTCGCCAGCGCGTAGTCATAGCCCTTGGCTGCTGCGGCGAGGAAGTGGCGCAGCGTCATCTGATGTGCGCTGTCGTTGAGCCAGGAGGCATTGACGGCGAATCCCAGCTGGTCCGGGTTGCCGGGCACGCCCCAGTCGGCGGCCTCGAAGCAGTTCAGCGCCGGGCCGTTGAGCTTGCTCTCCACGCCTTCCCAGGTGGCGTAGAAGCCGCCGAAGTCGCCCTTGCCACTGCTGAGCGTGGTGAAGGTGTTCGTCCCGGCAGTCGCGGTCTTGAACTCGCCGGTGCCGCCGGCATGCTTGATCATCTGGCGCACGACGGCGTTCTGCTCGGCCGAGCCGAAGCTGACGAAGGTCTTGCCGGAGAGGTCCTTCGGGGTGACGATGTCTTTGCGGCTGGCCAGCGCGCACCACTGCGCGACCGGCTTCTGCGTCAGGTCGAAGACGAAGCGCAGATTGGCGCCCTGCGCGTTGAACGCCGCGACGTTGCTCAGCGTCGTGAACCCGACATTGGCCACGCCGTTCTCCACGCTGGTTTCTGCGCCCGCCTGAGCGGTGGGCAGGATGGTGAGATCGACGCCCGCATCCTTGAAATAGCCGAGCTTCTGGGCCACATACAGCCCGATATGATTCGTGTTGGGCGTCCAGTCGAGCATGAACGACAGCTTCTGCGCGCCATTCGATGAGGCGCTGTCGTTCGTGCTGCTGCCGCACGCCGCCATGCTCAGCCCCAAAGCCGCGCAGATCAGCGCCGCCAGCACTGCGCGCATCGACGCGCGTAGTCTACGTAGATGTGTGATTTCCTCTGTGGAACCATGATTATTGGAACCATGATTGCGATGTGATGCGATCATATCGTCACCTTGCCTTTGCTGCTATGGCCCGAAGCAAGGCACGGAAAGGTGAGGAGTCCGCGCGATGTCTCAGGCTGCATCCTAAGCAGCTCGCCGCCGCCAAGGATGCCTATACCTATTGCTGATTATGACGCGGCTGCTGCCACCAACCGCGCGAACGCAGTCCAGTATAGCGCCAGCACTGCCGGAGGCGGTACAGAGGCCGCCCCTGCATTTCGGCCCACCTTCGGCTATCATGGCAAGGTTATGACGCAGCATCCACGCAACCCGAACCTACCGAACCGGCATAATCGACCGAACCGATCGCGCAATCAAGAGGCCGCCAACGGTGCGCCCCGCGACGCGCATTTCACCAAGCGCCGCTTCAACGCGAGCAGCCCGTTGGAGCGGCTGCTGATTCTGCTGGTCGTGGCGGTGGTTGTTGGCATTACTATCGGCGTCGTGCTCCCGAAGATCAGTCAGCCGGTCGGCCAGCTCACCGGCGAGTACACGGCCAGCGGCCCTGCGGCGGATGCGCTGGACGCGCTGAGTGTGAACGACAATCCTAAGACGAGCAGCTATCAGCGCGACGCCTTCGGCTACAACCAGACAGACACGGACGGCAACGGCTGCGACGTGCGCGAGGATGTGCTGTCCCGAGACCTGACCGAAGTGCGCTACACCTATGCGGGCGGTTGCAAGGTGAAGTCCGGCGTGCTGCAGGATCCGTACACCGGTAAAACCATTCACTTCGTACGCGGAGCGAAGACCAGCGCCGCCGTGCAGATCGATCATGTCGTCGCGCTCGAAAACGCCTGGCAGTCCGGTGCCAGCGCATGGGATACGGCGAAGCGCTATCGCTTCGGCAACGACATGCTCAATCTGCTCGCCGTCGACGGACCGGCCAATCAGGAGAAGGGCTCGGCCTCAGCCGCATACTGGCTGCCGACCAACGGCGCGTTCCGCTGCCAGTACGTCGCCCGTCAAATCGGCGTTAAGACGAAATACGGCCTGAGCATCACCAGCAAAGAGAAGCGCGCGATGCAGTCCGTCCTGCACGCCTGCCCCGCCCAAAAGCTTCCGCAGAGCTAGTCTGTCAAGACAAGCTGAGCTACCACTTACTCAATGCGGGCAGGCCACGCACCTGAGCCGGAGACGGCTCCTGCGCGCTCCTCCACTTCGGCATGCAAACGGCGCATCGCGCGGTGGGTGAGGTCGCGGGTGGAGCCGGCGCCGTCGCCCTTCACGCCGAAGAGCACGATGAACACCATGACTAGGACGATTGCGGAGCTGATGCGCAGCGCTGTCTGCACGCCAAATATGCTCGCTGCGGCCGCATGCTCGGCACCGCCGCCGAGCGCGTTCTGGCGCATTTTGGTGAAGGTCTCCATAAGAATCACGAGCACGGGCGCGCCGATGGCCCCGCCGAGCTGACGGGCCGTGTTGGTCACGGCCGAGCCGGCCGAGACCTCGCGCGGCTTCAAACAGTTGAGCGACCATGTGGTGATGGGCATAAGCACGAATCCCATGCCGATCTGCCGGATGAACTGGCATATCGACACCCACCAGATCCAGGTATGAGGGCCGATGGTGCTCATCATGAGGGTGCCCGCGAACAGCAGAATCGCACCGGTCAGCGCGACCGGACGCGCGCCGAACCGGTCGAGCGCGCGTCCTCCGGCGAACTGGGAGATGCACTGGCCCAAGGCCCCCGGCAGCATGATCAAACCGCTCATAGTGGCCGAGTAGCCACGGTCGTTCTGGATGTAAAGCGGCATGATCACAAGTATGGAGCTGAAAGCGAAGAAGCTGAGCGTAGCCGTGATGGTGCCGATGGCGAAGCTGCGGTTGCGCAGCACGGTCAGATCGAGCAGCGGCGGCTGGACATCCGCGTCCTTCAATTTCTGTACGGTGGCTTCGTCCGCACCCGCCTTGCGCGCCGCGTACACGCGGTCGGAGAATGCCTTGAACCGTTTCGCGCCCTTGAGCTGGCGTAGCACGAACCAGACGATGCCGATAAATCCGATGACCATTGGCGCCCAGACCACCGGCGCGCCGAATCCGTATGCCTCACTGTTGGTGAAGCCGTACATCACGCCGCCGAATCCGAAGATTGAGAGGGCCACCGAGAAGAAATCGGCCTTGACGCTGGTGTCGTTCTGCACGAAGTTATGTAAGCCGAAAATCGCCATCAGCAATGCGATAACGCCGATGACGGTAAGCGTCATGAAAATCGAGCGCCAGCCGCTTGCGTCGGTTTGCATTCCGCCGATGGTCGGCCCGATGGCGGGGGAGATGCTCATCGCCATGCCGACGGTGCCCATAGCCACGCCACGGCGGGACATGGGGAAGATTGAGAACACGGTGATCTGCAGCACCGGCCACATCACGCCGGAGCCGATTGCCTCCAAGGTGCGGCCTGCGAGCACGAGCAGGAAGGTGGGCCCGAGCCATGCGAGCACGGAGCCCAACGTGAAGACTGCCATCGAGACGATAACGATCTGGCGGGTCGAGAAACGGCGCGTCAGAAAGGCGGTGAGCGGCACCATAACACCCATGATGAGCGGCATGATCGAATTGAGCCACTGACCGGTGGTGATGCTGATATCGAAGTCCTTGACGATCGTCGGCAGTGCGGCGCTGAGCTGCAGCTGCGTGAAATTGCCGACGAAGGTGATAAAGGTGAGAATCGCGATCGATATGAACGCCGGGCGGGTCAGATGCCCATTCGCGTAGGCTTGATCTTTGGGCAGCACCGCAGAAAGATTGTTGCGCCTCGTGAAAGAGCCAGTGGCAGTTTTGGCGGTGCGTGGCGCGTCCCCTGTATCAACCGGATTATTCTCGATTTTGCGCCCACTCATGCGCCACCAACTTCTTCCGCTCTGTTCTCGTCTGTTCGTTCGTTGTCTTCTTCTGTTGTGTTCGTCGTGATCGTCACTACCCGCAAAGACCTCAAAAGTCTACACCGTCGTATTGCCAAGAGTCACGGATGTTCGCTATATGCATGACGGCTCGGCTACTGCACGGCTCGTAGCAGGGCATGTTGCATCGCATTGCCTACGTTGGCGTGCGACATGCTGGCATTCGCCGCCTACGTTGCGACGCGCCCGGATTAAGTCGCACAAGTCGAGCGATAGTGATTTCGAATGGCGGAATTCCGCGAGTCAATAATCGTAATAGGCGACTTGTGTATGGGTTCTCGGGCGTGTCACGTTGACGTGCCCGAGAAATCGGCCCTTTAATACGACCCGGTGCCCTTGACCACAGCGCCGACGGTTTTGAACAGTATCGCGAGATCGCCGGTCAGCGACCAGTCCTGAATGTATGACACGTCGAGCTGCTCGGCCTCGCTCTGACTCAAGTTGCTGCGGCCGGAGATCTGCCACGGCCCGGTGATGCCGGGCTTGACGAGCAGTCGCGTGGAGTAGAGGGACTCGTACTGGTCGACCTCGTACTGCTGCTGGGGGCGCGGCCCGACCATGCTCATGTCGCCTTTGAGCACGTTGAAGAACTGCGGGAACTCGTCCAGCGAGGTCTTGCGGATGAATTTGCCGAATTCGGTGATGCGCGGGTCGTTTTTCGCCTTGAACAGCACGCCGTGTTCGGCGCCCATCTGCTCGGCGAGGGCTTCGTCCTGCTTGTCGGCGTTCACCGTCATCGAGCGGAATCTGTACAGGGTGAACGGCCTGCCATACAGCCCGATGCGCTGCTGCTTATAGATGGCCGGGCCGCCGTCCTCCGAGCGGACGCGAATCGCCACGTACGCCATGATTGGCGAAGTCAGGATGATGGCAATCGTGGAGCAGATGATGTCGAAAAGTCGCTTGCAAGCCCTGATGAAGGTCGAGTACTGCGGCAGTCGTGCGGTGAAAACAGGCGTGATCGGATCGTTGCGCAGATGCAGCGAGGCACCATCCATGTCGGCGACGACTGCGCTGAAGGCCAGCTCGATGCCCATGGACTCCACGGCGAGCGAAAGCGTGCGCATCGTCTCCGAATAGCGTTCGATGACATCGGTGACCAGTACGGTCTGCGCCTTGAGATAGTGCGCCGTCTGCGGCAGATGGGAGTTCATCGGCAGTACACGCAGGCCCGCTTCGAACTCGTCGATGGGCTCGAAGGGAACGGAGATGAGATGCTGCGGCCGGTCAGCGGTGCCAGCACTGGCAGTGTTGACCGCTCCAACAGCGTCAGCGTCAACGTCAGCAGAATCAGAATCGAAAGCCGGGGTCGGGGCCGAAACAGCGGCGACCGGGCACACGGCTATCGGGGCGTAGCCCAGTCCGCGGTGCTCGCGCAGCAGGCGGATACGGTCGTGGATGCCTGCAGGCGAGCCGACGACGACGGTGGGGTAGTTGTATTCGCCCTTGACGCGGTTGCGGTGCAGCGCCCTGCGCATCAGCCAGCGTTCGATGATGGTGAACGCGGCGGTCAGTACCGGCACGAAGAAGGTGAGCGAGCGAGGAACGTCCATCTTGAAGAAGTAGCTGAAGGTGGCGAGGATGATGAAGTTGACGAACATCGCCCGCATGATCTTGCCGTAGAGCGCGTAGCCCTCGCCCATAGTGTGGCGTTCGTAGATATGGCTCAGTCCCAGGCTGACAATCCACGTCACGCAGACCAGCATGAGATATTCGACAAGTCCGTCGCCCAGCACGCTGTGCGTGCGCAGATATGTATAGGAGCCGGGGAATGTGACCAGTACGATTGCTGCGGCGATAAGCGTCATCAGCATGTCGAGCACGACGAGCGTGGCGTTGTAGATGTAGCTCCACTTGGGCACGTTGTAGTCGAAGAGACGCCATTTGCGGCCGTCCCTGGCTCTGGCAGGCTTGCCTTGCGGTCCGGCGACGAAGTATGAGCCGTCGAAGAATGTAGGGGGAGCGTCTTTCGGATTCGAGCAGGTGGCAGTTTCCTGTGGCGGTTCGGGAGGAGTCTGCTGCGCCTGCGCCAGGTCTGCCGTAACCTTCGGGGGGCCGGATACCCGCATGCGTGTAGTTTCTTCGGACACTGCCGAATCCACGTATGCATCCCTCAGAGTCATGCGCCTTCTCCTTCGTGTTTCTCAGACTGTTCTAAGATACTACGCGGGGGGTGATGTTTTCAGGTGCTGTGTTGCTTATGCACAGACGCATAGCAAAACCGTTCCCGTTACGCTCATTGTGACATGGTAAAGACAATACTCAAAAAACTTTTCATCTTTTTTTGAAAAGTTTGTTGCGTTATGTTTGTTGCGTGGTGACAGACAACGCTGCATTGCTGCCGCGGCACAGTCTCCGCCGCAGATGTAGGAGCGGGGGGATGCGGTGCAGAAGCAACATATAGCAGGGAGTGTTATGGAAAAGAATGTGTAGAAAACGCAGGAACCGTGGTGAAGCCCAAACGGGCGAGGAATAATAAGACGGATATTGTGCCGTGTGAGCTGCGTGGGCTGCAGGGCTTTGTACAAGCCGCAAGGGCTGCAGGCAACGGATGTAACGGATGCAACGGCAGGAATGGGAGACGGATATTATGGCAACAAGCAGGCATGCCAATAGCGGGCACCGGTCACGGCGGCATCGCGTCTGGCCCTGGGTGACGGGCGTGGTCGTCCTGCTGCTTGCCCTCGTCGCCGTTGCCGGGGTGTTCGGCCTGAAGTTCTATTCGGAGGCAAAGCAGGTCAGGGAGCATTCGCAAAACGCCATGCAGATGATGAGCGGCTTCTCCGATGTCACCAATGCCGACGCCGTGCGGAATCTGAACAGCCAGCTGCCCAGTATCCGCCATGAAACGGGCGAGGCGAAGAGCATCGCCCACGGGCGGTTGTGGAATGTCGCGGCCAAGCTGCCGAAGGTCGGCAATGATGTCACCACAGTGCAGGGCATGACGACATCGCTCGATGGCATCGTCAACGACGCTGTTCCCGGCTTCGTCAACGCCGTCACCGGTCTGCAGTCCTCGCAGCTGTCGACAGGCGATGGACAGCTCAACCTTCAGCCGATTCTGGACGCGCAGAAGAACATCACCAGCGCCAATGCCGCATTGCAGCAGCAGGTGGCCGCTTTCAACGCGCTGCCGACTCCTAGCATCGGTGCGGTCAAGGATTCCTACACCAGCGCGAGGGAAAGTCTGAACAGCGTGGCGAAGAAGACCGACGCGCTTTCCAAAGCGATGAACATCCTCCCTGATTTCCTCGGGTCGTCGCAGCCCCGTACGTATCTCATCATGTCCATGACGACGTCAGAGGCGCGTTCCTCAGGCGGCCTCATCGGCTCGGTGGGCGTGATGACGACCGACAACGGGAAGATATCAATCGGGAACTTCCGCCCGAACACCGAATACATCCCGTATGGCTCCGGAGACCCTACGGCCGACGAGCAGCGCATCTTCAGGCAGTGGGGCCCGCTGTCGATGTCCTTCGACATCCGCGATCTGGCGGTGTACCCGGACACTTCGCGCACCGCCGAGGGCATGCAGGCGATCTGGCAGCGCACTCCGTGGGGCAGCGGCCAGCCGATCGACGGCGTGCTGCTCATCGACCCGGTGTTCCTGCAGGAGCTTATTAGCATCAACGGCAACGTCAAGCTGAGCGACGGCAGGGTGCTCAATGGCCAGAACACGGCCGAGTTCCTGCTCAATACGGTGTACAAGGAGTACCCGGTCTATGAGCAGGATCTGTACTTCCAGGAGGTGGCGACGCAAAGCATCGGCAGCATGTTCTCGAACATGAACGTGAAGAAGCTCTCGCAGACGGCGAATATCATGAGTTCCATGGCGTCCGGGCGGCATTTCTCGATGTATGCGTTCGACCCGGCCGTCGAGAAGACCATCAGCGGCGCAGGCTTCACCGCGCAGACGCCGAACAGCGAGGAGCATCCGTCGGTGGGCGTGTATGTCACCGAGCAGAACCCCTCGAAGATGGACTGGTACATTCATCGCACGTCGACTGTCACCCGCATGTCTTGCAACGCGGACAGCTCGCAGACCTACACGGTGGAGTACAAACTCGAAAACACCCTGAACGCGAAGGATGGGAGCTCGCTTCCCGCGTACGTCAGCGGCGTCGTTCCGACGCAGCAGACCCAGGGCATCGAGAAAGTGCTGATCTATGCACCTGCCGGAGGTAAGATCGCCAACTTGCAGACGCAGGGCAATGTGACCCAGTCGCGCAAGGAGAACCTGAACGGCAAGGCCATCAACGCGAGCCTCGCGCAGATCGGCCCAGGGCAGGCCGCCGTGTATTCCTTCGATGTGACCACGTCGCCGAAGTCCGTCAGCGACCTGACTGTGGACCAGACCCCGATGGGCTGGGCCGACGCCGGCGTCACACTGGAAAACAGCGCCTGCGCGATAGGAAAGTGATCTCATGCACATCATGTTCGTCTGCACCGGCAATATCTGCCGTTCACCGATGGGCGAGCTGCTGCTGACCAGGTATTTGCGAGGCACCAGCATACGGGTGTCGAGCGCCGGGACGAAGGGTCTGGCAATGCACGCGATCGACCCCTCGGCCAGGCGCATCATGGACAGCATCGGCATCGATTCCTCCGGCTTCCGCTCCCGCCGCCTCACCCGTTCGATGGTGCAGGCCGCGGATCTGGTGCTGTGCTTCGAGCAGGAGCAGCGCAAAAGCATCGTCACCCTCGTGCCGACCGCCGTGCGCTACACGTTCCTGCTTGGCGACTTCGCCAACATGTGCGAATACTGCGCCCAGCGCGGCCTCATCAAGGGCACGACCATCCAGGAACGCCTGCAATCCGTCGTCGCCCAGTCATCCATGGTCCGCCCCATGCTCCCCGACTCGCAGGACATCGAAGACCCTCACAAGCAGGAATTCGAGAAGTACCACGCCGCTGCCGACGCCACCAACGCAGGAATCCGCCGCATCCTGACCAGCATGCGCAAGCATTACCAGGTGGAGCACGCGCCGGAGCGGCGGCTGATGGGCAGTGGAAGATCAACTCTTTTAAGTTGAATAAATCAGTAATCTTGATTTGCCTAGGAGCGCTTTTCTCTCCATACTTGATAGGACAATAGGCGAGTGTAGATTCGTAGTTTGCTTTTGGAAAGGAATCATACATGGACAGGGTCTCCCAGGTCATTCAAGGCGGATACTGCATTGGATGTGGTGTATGCCCATTCGTCGACGCGAGTCTTGCCATGCGAATGGACGAAGACGGGAAATATCAGGCTGTTGAACTATCGCAAGAGCATTCCGACATAGCGTCTCGCGTATGTCCCTTTGCCAATGGTGAATATAACGAAGATGTGCTTGGAAAAGAAATTTTTGGTTCGGTAAGTGGAATACAGCACGACGATGTGCTTGGCTTTTATCTTAAAACATACATCGGTCATGCTGTTTCAGGTGGATTCCGGGACAAAGGCAGCTCTGGTGGCTTAGTGAATTGGATGGCATCCAAACTATTGGCTGCTGATAAAGTCGACGCAGTCATTCACGTCAAAGAATCCTCGGACGGTAACGTCATGTATTCCTATCAAGTTTCTAGATCTGTGCAGGAAATACAAAATGGTGCTAAATCGAAGTACTATCCTATAGAACTTTCGGAAGTTCTTGATTATGTTAAAAATCATGATGAGCGATTTGTGGTCATCGGCATCCCCTGCTTCATCAAGGCTCTTCGACTGCTTGAAGAAGAAGATGAGTCTATACGAAACCGTATCAAGTATCATATAGGTCTAGTATGCGGTCATTTGAAATCTTCCTTCTTCGCATTAGCGGAGGCGTGGGAAAGTGGCATCGACCCCGAACATGTCAAAAATGTCGATTTTCGTTACAAATTGCCGGATCGCCCCGCCAACGATTACGCAATAAAAGCCACTGGTATCTCCAATGGGAAGCCTATTGAAGTTGTGAAGCCGACTCGCGAGCTATCTACGACAAACTGGGGATACGGATATTTCAAATATAACGCGTGCGAATATTGCGACGACGTGCTCGCGGAAACCGCAGATGTCACATGCGGCGATGCATGGCTGCCGGGTTACCAAAGCGATGGCAAAGGAACAAATGTCGTAGTTGTACGCAATTCCGACATTCTTGACCTGCTTGAAAAGTTTTCAAGTGAGACCCAGCTTGAGGAGGTGCCGTCAGAATTGGTTGTTCAGTCCCAGAGTTCAGGCGTCAGGCACCGCCGTGAAGGACTTTCATATCGTCTCCATCTCAAGGATGAGGCAGGTGAATGGAGGCCTACGAAACGTGTATCAGCCACGGATAATATTCCGCGGAATCGAAAAAGAGTTTATGAAGGCCGTATCCAACTAATGAATGAAAGTTTCACAGCTTTCCATGGTGCTCAGGAGAGTGGGGAAGGTATGTCCTTTTTTGTCCGGCATATGGGTCCAATTGTTAAGGCATATAAAAAGGCAGATAATCCTTTATGGAGGCGAATCGCTCGGAAGGTCAAACGCATTTTATCAGGAACGCGATAGACAGACCGAACCATCCTGTATTACCGAGCAAGCATACGGCATTAGAAAATATAGTAGTAATTCGAAAAGCAGAATGTGAACGAAGGTGGATGTTCTGCTGTCGTTTAGAGAGGGAGATTCCGTAGGTGTTGGATAATAACTCACGAATCAACATAGCCATTCTAACAATCAACGATAATCTGAATTATGGCAATCGTTTGCAGAATTACGCACTGCAACAGATTCTCAAGGAATATGGGGATGTATCGACGATTCGCATGCTTACCCGTGCCGATAGTCGTTTTTCGTACTGGAAGGCGATTCTGCGCGATTGGAAGCAGCGTGGCAAGGCTACTGCCTTCAGGTTTGGAAACCGGAATCAACGTCTGCTTAGCCAGCCGATGCGTTCAGGAATAGCTTTCACGAGAAAGCTCGTTCCTGACACTTCGGCTCGATTATCGCAGTTCCGGGGTCTGGAGGCCAAGGACGCACTTGATCTGGTGGTGATTGGGTCGGATCAGGTTTGGAATTATCACTGGTTGGACAAGGGTGATTTGAAACTTCGGCTCGGCATGTTTAAACCAAAGCTGCGTAAAATCTCCTACGCGGCGAGCATCGGCGTGGATGATTTGTCCGATTCTGCTGCTCCTATTTTCGAAAAAGGTCTGCCGGGCATCTCTCATATATCCGTGAGGGAGGATAAGGCAAAAGATCTGGTCCAATCAGTGCCGAACCTAGATGCCGAGGTCGTTTTGGATCCGACGCTAATGCTGCTTCCGGAGCAGTGGAGCCGAATCTTTCGCGGCTTTGTGCCGGAGCATGACGGATATGTGCTGACTTACTTTCTAGGCAAGCCGTCGGACGAACAGGAGGCGGTGATGCGGGAATATGCTGAGTTGCGAGGATTGCGCATCAGGCGTATTCGCGATTATTCTGACCCTGAAACATATGTCGCAGGCCCTCAGGATTTTGTCGAGCTGTTCGCTAAGGCCGACTACGTCTTCACCGATTCCTATCATGCCTGCTGCTTCTCGCTTATTTTCGAGAAAGATTTCAAAGTATTCAACCGCTCCGGTTTTGAAGGTGGCAAGAACATGAATTCGCGCATGCAGACATTGATGCGTCTTTTCGATTTGTCGGATACGATGGGAGATAATACAGCCATCGACAGAATCGATCATGATGCGGTACTCGCTAAGTTACAAGAGTACCGTGAGCTATCTCATTCATGGCTGACTCAGGCGATTGCGAATGACTAGACACATGCGGAAGGTTGCGTAGGGCGGGAATCCCACGACTGAATATTCTTTTAGGATGGGGGAATCGAAGTTAATGTTGGTCGGAGCTGACGGTGTTTTGTGCTGTCGGTGGGTTTCGGGGTCAGCGTTATTACGGTGAGGACTGGTACTAGGGAGGCTCCACCATACGAGGCTTTCGCAGTGGATAAAGAGATACTTCTTATGGTATGGAAAGTCAGGTTGAAACACGGATATGACTTATATCAATGGGCTTATCGGCATGAATAGGAAAACGCGTCGACTTAATACAGGTATTCCACCGCACTTCCTGGGTTTAAACTCCGCGAAAGTCAGTATTCCATAATACTCATACATACTTTTAGAAGAAAAACGAAATAATTATAGTATAGTCCTGTGAATAACAAACAATGATTTGGGGCTAATGTGTGAAAAGAAGGAAAGATGTCTGTTATTATTGGTGCCTATGTGGCGGCTATGATGTGTATCCACGCTGCTAAATTCCTTTCAAAAAAATCAAGACAATTGAGTGTATTAATGCTTCTAGTGGCTTGGGTGATCTTATCATGCGTCGTAGGATTCCGATCTTGGGAAGTAGGAATTGACTCAAATCAGTATGCAGCTCAGTTTTCGGTATTTAATATAAAACAATTAACATTACGCGATTACTTGGCACCAGGATACACTCTTCTACAATTCCTTTTGCGTCTCATCGGCTTCAACCAGTATCAGTATCTTTTTCTTGTAATGGCTGCGCTAACATTTTACTTCTTACTTGTAGCCATATGGAGACAAAGCAAGATGCCTTCTCTCACTTTATTTATTCTCTTGTGTTTCGGGAATCCGCTTGAAGCTGCAAATCAGTACAGACAATTTTTGTCCCTGTGTATTATTTTTTTTGCAATGCAATTTCTGGATAAAGATAAGTACCTGGAGTTTTATCTGTTGATATTTGTGGCGTCATCTTTCCATATATCGGCTCTTATCTGTTTACTTATTCCATTTTTTTCAAAAAAGAAGCATAATAGCCTTTCTGTAATTACTAAAATAATGCTTTCTCTTCCATTCTTTTATTTAGCCATACCAATTTTTAAATTTGTAATGAATAGAATTCCTTATGTTCAAAACTATGTTGGATCACAATTTGACACAGCTACTTCTATGGATAACGTTTTTGCTTTTCTTTTTCGATTGCTCATTCTAGTATGGGTCTTGAACTATCAAAGAAATAAAGAAAATGTGAGTAGTCCTTCTTTGGGAGCACTTGAGTACGGTATTGTTGTTCAGTCTCTTGCGGTATCGCTGCCTGTTCTGTCAAGATTGCCTTTCTACGGTGTTCAATTTGCGTCACTGCTTATTCCCGACTGTTTGTATGAAAGAGACAAGCGAAAATCTGATTCAACTTATGCTTCTCTATTTTTCTTGATTGTATTATTTTTGATATATTTTATAATTCTTTATTTTCAAAAAGATTATCAGCTAATTGACTATAGCTTTTATTGGCAGGCACCAAGTGATCCTACAGCAATATTATTTTGACAAAAATAAAAACTAATTCAATGGTTCTGAGATATCGAGATTTTGCCGACGTTCGGTTGGCCTGATAATATGGGCGATATAAACACAATTGTATATCCCCAAAACTATCGCATTGTTTGGTGAATCTAGAACAAGGAACTCCTATGAATGACCCCAAAAAACTGTCAGTGATAGTGCCGGTTTTCAATACTAAGCCAGAGTACCTCGAACAATGCTTCTCCGGGTTTCTTAACAATTTCGATAGCAGAATAGAGTTGATTGTCGTTGACGATGGGTCACATGAGGATACCAGATCTCAACTCAGATCAATTCAACAACGCTGCGTAAACTCAATGACGCTGATTCTCCAAGAGAATAGTGGCCAAAATGCCGCTAGAAAGCGCGGAATCGAAGCGGCATCAGGCGAATACATAGGGTTTCTTGACAGTGATGATTACATACAATGGGATGATTTCCTGCGGGTACTCGATGCGTGCGACGGGGGAAAAGACCTCATTGGATTTAATTGCAAAGTCGTAAATGATTCCGGAATCGTTGCCGATGGCTACGGTTACAGCGATAGCGCTGGCGCCGAGGAGGATATTCGTCGTCCAATGATGGCTCACTGTGCTGAATTGTGGATGCAAGTTATAAGGCGTCCGCTGCTTTCGGAAGATTTCTTCTGTGAGGACATTTCTATCGGCGAGGATTTAGCTGCTGTTTTTCTGGTTTTGTCTCAGTCGCAGTCATGCGAAGTATTGGATTGTGCTCCCTATCGTTACCGTCAGCACCAGGGAAGCGTGATGCATAACACGAAGCCTGAGGCGCGGTTAGATATAGTGAAGTCCTTTGAATTTATGATATCTGCGCTGGGGCCGAAGCTGCATAGCTATCACGATGAACTGGAATGGCAAGCCATACATCATATTCTCTATGCTGAGGTGTGGTATCTGCTATGCGGGGGTTTGCATAATATGGATTATGTCTGCAGACTTACGTCCTGGGTGGACTTGACTTTTCCCAATTGGAAGAATAACCCGTATTATCTCCGAGAGCCTCGGGATATAACATCTTCGCTTATTGTCCGCAGACGATTCCGATTATTTGCCATGCTTCATAAACTCAAGAGCATACTGAGACGAAAATAAAAGATGCTGATGAATGCAGACTCAGCGATACAAGTTTGAAGGTTACATTAACTTGAAATGACTCGCGCGCGGCTGCGATCGTAAGTATTCATTGTTAACGAGAACTGATTGCTAGCTGGACCTTTTTGGCGAGAGCAATGGTTTTGGCGATGCTTTTGACGGGCATCCGGCGTAACAGAGACAGCGTGATACGCTGCTTTCGGTTGAATATTTCCAGCGTCGATGCGCTTGGCCTGTTTTTCTTCAAATAACTGATGGATTTGTCTCTCACCTCAAGTACCGACTGTTGTGTGGAAGTCAACGTGAACATCGCAACCCGATAGAACGCCTTGTATCGTTGAGCTTCGCAAAGGCCGTGGAGTTTGGGCAAAACTTTTTCGATGGTATTGCTGCGTTCGATGAATGCTTCACGATACGATTCGGCTGTTCTCGCAGTGATGTTATGAAGAATCGACTGCGCTCTTTGCCTGTAGCCATACAGGCGTTCGTCCAGGAACGTGACCTTGCCTGAATGCATGAAAAACTTGTATGTTGTGAGCACATCCTCGAACAATCGGTTCAATGGGAACCGAATCCCTGAATTCTGCCACATTTCGATTGAAAAAAGCATTCGCCATGCGAAGTTCTGGATTCGATCTTCTAACAAATAGGTGAGTGCCTCATTGCCGCTGACACATACATTCCGGGGAAAGGTGTCAGCTTCGGCATCAGTGCCTAGTTTTTTCCCTTCCTCGTCAATCAGCACATACGTGAACACGACGCAGTCAGTTTCCGCACCTGACTGTAATACCGCTTTCATGCAGGAACTTAACGTGTTTGGAGCGATGATATCGTCGGAGTCGACAAATAAGGCATAGTCTCCCGTGGCATGGTCCATGCCGTAGTTTCGAGCGCTGGAAAGTCCGCCATTACTCTTGTGCAGAGCGATGATACTCGGGTTGTTCTGCGCATAGTCGTCGCAAATTTTTCCTGAGGCATCTGTCGACCCGTCGTCTACAAGAATAATCTCCGTGTTGGCATAATCCTGGGTAAGCAGACTATCTATGCATGCATTTATGTAGTCTTCCACGTTGTACACAGGGACAACCACCGACACTGTATGCATTTCGGGCACTCTCTTCTCGGTTATCGGGACGGTACAATAGTAATACGAATGGACTCTACAGGCATTTACGACAAAAAGTAAATCCTGACGAGACTCCAAGATTTACGTTTGGAACTGAAGAGAAGGGTAGTGATGTGCGAAAGCCGATGGATGAGGCTACGATCGCGTTTGTCATACTGACATGGAATTCCGCCCAATACGTGCGAAAGTGCCTGGATTCAGTCACTGCTCTGCACTTCGGGAAAGTACGAGTTTACGTTGTAGACAATGGCTCGAACGATGAAACGATTCGCATTACAGAGCCGTATACATCCGGCAGCATGGATGTTTCGCTTATACGCCTGAGCACGAACTTTGGAACGACAAAATCCCGAAACATGGCGCTGAGAAAGATTTCGACAGATGTGGATTACATTTGCGTTCTTGACTCGGACACTGAGGTGAATAACGAAGCCTTCGAAAACCTTGTCCAAAAACTTGTCGATGATCGCGAAGAGTCAATCGGGCTTATTGGCCCGACTATGAGGGACCGAAAAGGTGTTCGCCAGCTCAGTGGCCGAAATCTGCCTACGATGGGAATTAAGATACGTAAGGCTATGCCGGTTTCATCGTTGAAGCGGCGTGGTGCCGCAATGGAGGTGCCAGATGCCCAGGTAATTGATGGATTGCAAGATGTTGGCTATCTTCTTTCCGCTTGCTGGCTTATGCCGTCATCTACGCTTTCAAAGGTGGGGCTATTAGATGAGCGTATTTTCTATGCGCCGGAGGATGTCGATTACTGTGTAAGAGTGCATCAGGCAGGATTGCGAGTGGCGTACTGTGCAGACGCAGCAATCATTCACGACTATCAGAGAATCTCTCAGAAAAAAATATTCAGCATCATGAATATGAAGCACTTTCTTGGGCTGGCGTATTATTTCAAAAAGTATCGTTATCTCTTCAACGCTGATGCAGCTGTTGCCAAACGAGAAAAATAGGGTCTTGCTATGAGTATGACAAAGGTGCTTTTTTACACTGAGGCATGGGGAATCGGCGGAATCGAAAGCTTCGTCATGAATACCGTAGAGACCTTGAATCGGGACGAGTTCTCCTTTGATATTTTTTCCACGCATGATTGGAGCGATGTCCATGACGAAAGAATCTCTCAATTGCATGGACATCGATATGTTGTATTTAAAGGCAATAAGCCCGGCTTCATTAAACGTTTGCTGGACAGCAGCAAGGCATGGGATACGTTGCTGAGTCAGCGACGATATGATGTAGTCCACATCAACGCTATGAATGGACTCGGTTTTGTCTACTCGGCGATAGCGAAAAGGCATAAGGTCCCTGTGCGCATCGTGCATTCCCATAATTCGCGCTTCGGTTCCGGTTCGAAAACAGTGAAAACAATCGCTCATATTATAGGCAAAACAGTGTTTGGCGGTTCTGCCACATCTTGTCTTGCGTGTTCGCAGGATGCAGGCACCTACCTCTTCGGCAGAAAAAAATTCACAACTATTCATAATGGAATCGACACCGAGAAATACGTGTTCGATGAGGGTAAACGTATCGAGATGCGGCAGCGATTCGGACTCTCGCAGGACGCTCTTGTTTTTGGGGCGGTGGGGAGACTTTCTGAGGCAAAGAATCCGTTGTTCCAAGTGGATGTCCTCTGCGATCTCTGCGGCAAAAAAATGCCTGCCTATCTTTTGCTCGTTGGAGACGGTCCTTTGAACGAGAAAATAAAGGCATATGCGGAGGAACAAGGGGTTACGGACCGGTTGATTATGCCGGGCGCTGCAACGCCTGAGTCTGCGATGCAGGTTCAGGATTATCTAAGCATGCTTGACGTCTTCTCCATGCCGAGCGCATTCGAGGGATTTCCCATAGCGGCGATAGAGGCCTATGCAAATGGGTTGGACTTGGCGTTGTCAGAAGCTGTACCTGTGATTGGTGATACAGAAGACGCGGAAATGCACCTGCCGATTGACGATGCATCGCAATGGGCCGATGCAATTCAGCAGATTCAGGTCCAGATGAAGGCTAAGAATCGGCTTGGGAATCGACCTGAAAAGGCGCGCAAAGCGCGAAGCCTTGGATACGACAGAAAGCAGGTCACGAGAACTTTGGAGGAACTGTATCAAGGCTAAAATCATCTTGTCGTTTCTTCTGCGCTTCTGCTCACTATGTCGCAGCAGTCAACATACTAATGCATGAGATATTTCTGTATCTTGGAAATCTAGCCAACCAAGTTACGTGCAGCGTGAGGTGTACGATAAACCTGTTTCTACAAAGAGAGACCGAGCGCTGTGAAAGAGGAATAATATGAGCCGCCACGCGTTCCTTATCATGGCCCATAAGAACTTCGAGCAGGTTTCGCTGCTTCTTCAGTTGTTGGATGACGCACGGTTTGATATCTACCTGCATGTAGACAACAAGGTAAAAGATGTCCCTTGGGAGAGCATGCAAAAATCGGTGACCGAATCCGATTTAACTTTCCTGCATGATGTAGATGTGGCCTGGGGGGATTCCAGCCAGATTCGATGCGAGCAAGTGCTTATTAATGCCGCCATGCAGTCGGGCAGGCAATATAGTTACCTTCATCTTCCATCCGGACAGGACTTGCCGCTAAGGACCAACGATGAGATTTGCCGTTTCTTCGAGCAGCATGTCGGAAGACAGTTTGTGTCCATCGGACACACCGATATCGATGATTCTCTGACTTTTGAAGATCTTTCAAAATATCATACTTATCGTATGTTCGGAAAGAAAGGGCAGCAGCAGCCGTGGAGAAAGATGGGGGACCTGCTCTCGCATGCTCAGATGCTGCTCGGAGTCAATAGGGATAAGTCATGCGCACTCAAGCATGGGAAGGGCGCGAACTGGTTCAGCATAACAGGCGATTTCGCGCAGTATGTTCTGGATCATTGGTCGATTACCGAGAGTCATTTTATGAGTCGCACACTGTGCTGCGATGAACTTTTCTTGCAGACGATTCTGCTGAACTCGCCTTTTTCCGCAGATCGGTATATTAACGAGTTCGATTCTGACCCGCACCAGACAATGCGATTGATTGATTGGAACCGTGGCGCTCCGTATATCTATCGACTCTCCGATTTCGAAGAGCTGATGGATTCGGGCTGCCTGTTCGCAAGGAAATTCGACACGGCTGTGGACGCGCCGATTGTGGAAAAGATAGCGTCGACCATCGCAGCTAAGTGATTGTCATTTTCCTGCAATGCTGTAATGCTGCAAATAAGGAGATATACCGTTGAGCCAGAGAAAATCAGGAGCGGTTTTAGGCTATATCAACATAGGCCTGAAAAACCTTGTCAACCTGCTATACACTCCGCTCCTCCTCCACTACCTTGGGCAGGGAAACTACGGAGTTTTCCAAATGACGAACTCGGTCGTGTTCTCCCTCACCATTCTCAGTATGGGATTTGATGGAGCATACGTTCGTTTCTATTCGCGGCTCAGGGCGAAATCGGATGATCGCGGAGTCAGACGATTAAATGGTATTTATTTCACGTTGTATGGTTCTATTGCGGTTCTTGCTTTGGTGATTGGTGGTTTGTTTGTTGCCAATACGCAACGGATTTTCTCTGGCGGGTTGACGGCTGACGAGATTGCATTGTGCAAGTCGTTGATGGTAATAATGATCATCAATGTGGCCATCACTTTTTTGTCATCTCCTTTCGACGCTTTCATCATGGCTCATGAGCGCTTCGTGTTTCAGCAATCACGGCAGATTTTCCTGAATATTTGTACGCCTTTCCTCGCTATCGCGTTGCTGTCTATCGGCATGGGGGCCGTTGGGGTGGCTATCGCGCAGTTGTCGGTAAGTGCCGTATTGCTTATGTTGAATGTGAGATTTGCATATTTTAAGCTGGGCATGCGTTTTCTTTTTAAAGAGTTTGACTTCGGTCTACTTCGTGCAGTTGGTGTATTCAGCTTTTGGATATTCCTGAACCAGATTACCGATCTGGTGAACAATCAGATTCCTAATTTTCTGCTTGGGGCTTTGGCTGGGGCTTCCACGGTGGCGGTGTTCGCCATCGCATCGCAGATGCGGAACCTGTTTTTCTCGATGTCCACGATTCTGTCGAGTTTGTTTGTTCCCCTGATTAACCGGATAGTGGCCGGGGGCGGAAGCGAACAACAGCTGACAAAGTTGATGACTAAAGTCGGCAGATATCAGATGATTATTTTCTGGTACATCTTCGGTGGGTATATTATTCTCGGTCGGTATTTCATTCATCTGTGGGCGGGCGGGCAGAATGCCGATGCTTTCTGGTTGTCAATTGTGATGATAGCCCCGGTGATGGTGCCGTTGGTGCAAAATACGGGGATCGAGATCCAGCGGGCGCAAAATCAGCACAAGACAAGAAGCATCGTTTACGTCATTACAGCTGTCCTCAACATCGTGTTCTCGCTGGTTCTTATTCCGCGCTGGGGCTATTGGGCGCCGACGATCGGCTATCTGCTAAGCATGGTGATTGGCCCGGGCTTGTTTATGAACTGGTTCTATCAGGCGCGCATCGGGCTGGACATGTTCTATTTCTGGCGTAGACAGATGCCCATCATCCTCATGTCGGTGACACTGACCGCACTGTTCTGCGTTGCTGTGTTCTTCTTCCCTGTCACGAATCTTGTCGCTTTTGTCGCATGGGGCCTTGCTTATTCGGTTCTTTTTGCTGGGCTTGCCTGGAAATTTGTCATGAACGGGGAGGAGAAGAGGACAGTGCTGCGGAGGATCGGGAAAGGGGAGTGACCTCAGGGTTCCGGGAGCACTGGGCATGAGTGGGGTGCGGGGCGGCCGCGGCATTTGCGGGGGTGAGGGATTATATAGGTGAGATTTATATGAGACACCCACAACCTTCCAGTTCCTTGCGTGTAAGGCGCGCACGCTGCTGGTTCCATACTATGTGTTCTCCCTGTACTTCTTGGCAAAGCCGCTGGCATTGCTGCTGGCCCCGGGTCTGGCGCGGGTCTTCAAGACTGGTCATGACTATTCGATGGGCCGCGATTTCTATGATGTGCTCGTCAACGGCAATGGGCTGTGGTTCCTGTGGGCCTATTTCGTCGGTGAGCTCGTCACGTACGGGATCGTCAGGCTGGTGCGCAGCCGCTCCTATGATGCGGGGATTGGCTTGCTGCTCATCGCCTGCTATCTGGCGGTAGTTCATGTGCTGCCCGGCTTGCAGCTGCCGTTCCGGATGCTGCAGGGGGTGAAGGCCGCCGGGTTCATGCTGCTTGGTCTGGCTGCCAGGAATCTGCTGCTCCCGCTGCGGCGGGGCACGTCCACGGCGCTTCTTTTCGCTGGCGCTGTTGCCGTATACGTGGCCTGTGCGCTTGTTGCTGTGCCCAAGCAGCCCGGCATCGGTTCGCCGTCCGAGTGGTTCGCCGTGCTGGGCATGTTCGCCGGCGTAGCTGGCTGCGTGTTCCTGTCCGTGCTGATCGGCCGTTCGCGTGTGCTGGAATGCGTCGGCAGGCACAGCATCGTGTTCTACGCCCTGAACGCGCTGATGTTGAATGCCGCCAAGCTCGCGGTCTTCCGGGTCCTACACGTCAATGGCGCGGCGCTGCCTGCGGCTGGCCAGTGGGCTGTCGGCGTGATTGTCGCGGTTCTCGCCATGCTCTTCATGGCTGTGGCCGATCTGCTCGTGCAGCGCTGGATGTAGTGGTCAATCGGCGCGGCGAGGCCGGCGGGGAAGCGGGGGCGCGGGACGCATGTGCGGGGGATGTAGGTGTCAGTTGCCTGTATGTGCTCCCGATGGCGTTACGGCAAGGCGTACCTTGCCTCTGATTTCACCTCCATATCCCCGTGCAAAACAGTGAGCCGGTCGGACGCGCCGATTACGCTATTCTTCCGACATGCCGTGCTCCACAGCCGTCGTGCTGCTTGGCAGCCCCTGCTCGTAAAGTGCGAACCAATCTTTGTCTTGATTTTGCATACCCTAAGAGGAGCCTCCTTCCACCGCACGCCCATCGCATGACGGAAGAAAATTTAGCCCATCCGGTGCCGAAACACAATAAGAACTAGTGGTCAATACTATCTAATCTGCCTACTACTTATTTTCAATCCACTGTATGCTGGTTTCTAGACCCATACGTTGTAGTTGTTTTTTTACAGCGGAAAACGCTACTTTACTGAAGAAGGGGAGATCGTGATTTGTAGAGTTACTATGAGGAGCCACAATTCCAAATACAACCTCATGCACCTGGTTGTTCTTAAGAAGGAAATGTTCAACTTGTGATTTATATTCTGCTCCGATTTCGCTAATTATATCATTTACTTTGTTGGTGAAGGCATCGGCATCTTTCTCCAGTGAAGCGGAGACCAGCCCTTGATTGAATAAGTGGCTCATTACTGCCGAACCAGAGTATCGTTTTACATGAATTCTCTGTCCGTCATCTGATAGTAAATCGCAGAATTCTTCGCGGCTACGGCCACCGCCATATGAGACAAGGTGCCTGTCCATCAACATGTAATGTTCGAGAGTCGAATGATTTAATTGTCGTTCTAATTCATAATTGTAACGCTCCTCGCATTTAATCTCATATTTCTCCCTATCGGTTTTAGGCACCTGGAATGGCTGATTGTATTCATCATTTAAATATGGTATAAAAGAAATATCTGAATGTTTGGTTTGTCTATAATCTTCATTGATTCTTTTTTCGTAGTCTTTTTGAATTTCGTACCATGCTCCATCACTGACACAATAATTTCTGTGCCCCAATTCGATTTCTCCTACAAGGCATTTGTCTGCAGACCATGATTGATGTGTATCTTCCGAATCTTTTACTAATATTTTTTTACTGCTTAGTTGATCATATGTTTGAAGTGGTTTTCGGAACGATGCTATAACTTCTGGTAAAAGAATGTCATCATGCAAGGGAAGCTCACCACCATTCGATTTTGGCTCTCCAGCAATCTGGAAGCCTAATACTGACTCCCAATTCAATATGTCTGGAATGGCCATCCATAATGTGGAAGCTGGCCTTTCGCCGGAAGATGGGTTTATTTGGTGTATGGCTTCATCCCATAGGCGTCTTTTTAGATCGGGATCCTTTACTGGTGAGATGTTGTCTACCCACTCAAAATTTTCTTTATATTTGTTACTGCGATAGCGCTGATATAGTTGAGGCAAGAAATTTTCAATGATATTTATATCTATATTTTTTGTAAGGGAAATTGAATCTCCTCCCGTGATGGTTCCGTCTAATAAGTCGTTCTCTTGGCCTTTTGCCGTGACGTTGTTCAAAAGATTGCGTTCTACATCAAGAGCAAATTCTGCAATTGTAGCCGACCGAGGTAATTGTTCGCTAGAACGTTTAGCATTGCCAGAAACATCAGTAAACCCAATTTTACGTAAGGCATCGTCCGCAACAGAATTCAACACACATTTCAAACCAAATCGTTGTTCTATAGCCGAGGGGTTGAGGAGAGCTCTACCATATCCGAAAGCTAGGGCGAAGAGACGGGTTACAACAGAATCCTGAGTATGCATAGAAATAGGTATAATTAAGATTGACCCTATGCTCGAAACCATAATATTCGGTATATCTTGCGAAGAATCGAAGAATTTAGTTACCCAATCAGGCCTATGTTGAGGATTTGCCCGGATGTACAGCTTATAATTATTATGTATCGTTAACTTCTGTATGGTCCGAGCGCTTGAGCTGTTGTGTTGCTCGATAATTTTGTCATTTGGGAAACCTTCTTTTATCAAAAAGATATTAAGCTTATTCTTTCCTGCCACTGAATCCTCCTCATAATGTTGTATTGCTAAGTATATAGATTTTTTAAATATTAAATCGACTAAAACGTCTGAATTTAGAAAACAACCTATACAGAGGCTCGTTCCTGTCGCATGCTTTGTTCGGTATTTGCCAATGCTGGATATTGTATGCACTGGTGAACTAGGAGACTTCCAGATCTAATGAGATGCCCTTCTCCTTCAGTGAGATCCACCGCAGTGGCCCCGGATTATGATTCTTGGCAATGAGGGAAATCTTCTTCTCGTCAAACATTCCACGCTGGGCGATCAGCCAGCGTCTGGACTTCAGCACTGTCACCAGGTTGATATCTACTGAGCGGCTTAGTTTTCTGCCAATCACAAGTATTTTCGTTGGTGAGAGCGGGAAAGTGATTGTGGTGACTGCAGTGGAATTCGCCTCGCGCCATAGTGTTAAAGCCCCGTCTCCTGTCAAGGCATTAGTGCAGTCCCAAATGCTCCACGGCCACGTTTCGATTCCGAGCTGATCAAATTCGACGGTTTCATTCATATAGCTTGCTAATACCATTCGGTCACCAAGAGAAAGCTCGGCTTCTTGAAGGCTGCGGTCCTGCATGAGAAGGACCGCAGGAGTCTGGGTTTTCGCCTGATCGGCATAGAGACCGCGTTCGCGATACATATCCAGAAATGCAATAGCAGCTCTAATCTCACCCTGAGTAAGTGTATCGGTCCTCCTTAATTTCCTTAGAGCAGATATACCGGCACTCTCGACCTTTGCGAATTGACCTTCTAAATCCGTGCTCAGAATTTCGGTCCTATATGCGTAACTGACAACGGTGGCATTTATAATTGCCGTTGTCGTAGAGCGGCCTTTCGCGAGATCGGCTACATCTACCATGCCCTTCCCGTCGGCCCATCCGTCGAGATAGCTGCGAGGAATCATATGCGCTCGTTTCGTCACCATCGTAGGCCCTTCTGTCTGTTTGGTACTGCAAGATTACCGCCTCGTTGCCTAGACTTGTCAACCGCCCGACGTTCCTCGTGTATTTTGATCGTGTGTGGGTTGCTGGTTCCTCACATACTTTGATCGCGAAACTACGATCATGGTATGGGAGATCTGATTGCAATGACCGCGCGTCGAGGAGCTGCGAACCGATTGCGTGCCGCCTACCTGCGTGCCAGCAAGAAGGACAAAGACCGCATCCTCGACCAGGTGGCGTCCGTCACCGGCCTGGCCAGGGTCTCGGTCAGGCGGTTGCTAGCCGGCCCAAGACTGCCCGCGCCGCGCGAGCAAATCGGCGGGCGCACCGTGAGGAAACGCCATTGCACAGACGATGCGTGCAGGCTGCTGACCCACGTCTGGAGCCTGATGGGCCTGCCCAACAGCAAGTACTTCGCCGTCATGCGCCACGAATGGATACGGCTGCTGCAGGCCGGAGACGACCTGCAGCAGCCGTCCGCGAGCAGGGAGAGTACCCCCGTGGGAGATGTCGTATCATCTAGTCATGGACAATACTCTCCCAATTGATTCAGCTGATTACATGCAAGGCAGCCCAAGGCCTAACCTTCCGCAAATAGGCAGCGGCATAAATGGTTTAGCGAATCGTCTGAGCGCTGAGACTTTGCCCTCTTTTTTCTTCAAAAACGATACATCTCAATTGATTATCTTAGGAAACGGTCTTGATCTTGCGTGCGGTTTGAAGAGTAGGTATTCGGATTTTTTCAATTGGTATTTCCATGATTTCATGGACGAAGGCATAGGGAATTCTCCAAGCACACAAGGACAACAAGTACTTCGTAAAATCCAAGAGTCATGTGGCGGCTTGGGAAGCATAAATAATGGGCAGCATACCCGATTGACTTTTGACAATATCGAGAAAGTTCACAGCGTCTGGGATTATGTGTTCGCCTACGAGTGTACCAGGAATCAGCCGAACGAGTGGAAAGATGTTGAGGCCGTAATACGCAAGTGGGTGTCGAATAGCTATCTTCAACAAATTGTCGGTAGCCTCCGGAATGGGCGAGTGCCAAATGTCGGCTACGATAACTCGGGAGAGCTAGGAGTCTGTCTAGCCATGGTAGCGTACATGTTCTCTAAAGAATATGACGTAAACGCGCAGATTGAAGATTCCCAGATTAATGAAATCATGTTAAAAGAGCTTAGTATGTTCGAGGATTCCTTTGCGAGCTATCTAGAGAGCGCCGTGTCGCCAGAATATAAGACGAGAGCATGCTGTCTGTTTGATGATTTGGCCGGCCAAGATTTAGAACATATCTCCAAGGTAGGCGATTCACCGGAGCATCTGAGCAATTCTGTTTTATCGTTTAACTACACGCAGCCATTCCCTCTGAATCAAGAGCATGTCAATGTTGCCCACAAAATTCACACGTACCGGAACATTCATGGATCTTTGGAAGGTGGGAGAATCATCTTCGGCATAGACAGTCTCGCGGATGATGGGAATAACCTCTTGGAGAACAAGGCGGTATTGCCCTTCACCAAGACTTACCGGATAATGCACAATGCCGAGCCATCCATCCAAGGCCTTTTCGACACTGGGCATATCTCTCGCAGGAATGGAGATTGCTTAGATGCGATAAAGATATTCGGTCATTCATTGGGAAAGGCGGATTATTCGTACTTTCAGGCTATCTTTGATCAGGAAAATCTTTACTCAGGCGACGTAGTTCTGGTTTTCTATTATCGGCCATATGATGGCTTTAGAGTGGAACAGTACTATCAGGCGGTCGTCAATCTGCTGAGTCGATACGCTGACACTCTCGACAATCCGGCGCACGGCAAAAATCTGATACATAAGCTTATTCTCGAAGACCGTCTGAGTGTGCGTGAGCTAGAGGGCTGAATTCTGATGGAATCTGGCCGCCGCGGTTCGTCGTTGAATTGTGGGCGTGAGCTGGTCGTTCTTCCTGTAGGGCTGGTTCCTGGTCTGTTCGATGTCTTTGTGCAGCAGGTAGTCGTTCAGCTCGTCGTTGACGGACTTGCTGCTGTTGCCCGAGTCGAAGCAGGCGGCCGGGAAGGAGAACAGGGCGATGGCCGTGTCGGCCGCGCTCCTGATGTTGCACTTGGCGTTGTTGCGGGTGGCCGCGTTCACGGTCCAGTTGGTCGCATAGTCGACCATGGTCCGGGTGCGCGCGAACTCGCCGGCCGCGCTGGGTCCGCAGTGGGCCACGGTGTCGGCCTCGGCCAGCCCGGGCAGGCGCTCGATCTGGTCGGCGACCTTCCCTTGGGCGAGGCCTCGAGTCTGAGCGTTTTGAGCCGGTGATCGATGGTCGAGGAACTCATCGCCCCGACCGCGTCGATCTGCATGCGCGTGGCGCCGGTCAGCTCGTCGCTGGCCTCCAGCGCGGAGATCCATTGACCTATCATCGCCTTCATATACAGCCCGCATAGCATGCCCATGAGCATCCGCAGACGTTCCAGGAGCCGCCCGCTTCCCTGCGAGTGCTTGCTTTTTCGTCCCGATCCTGGTTTGCGTGGGCGTCCCGGTCGGCCTTTGCCCATCGGGGCCGCGGGCTTACTGAGCAGGCGGCGGACCGTGGAGCGGCCCATACCGATCCCGGCCAGACGATCCAGGATCAGCTTCTTCTCCTTCTTCGTGGCCTTGCCGTATTCGTCCTTGAAACGGTTCGTCAGCCTGCGCTTGTGCGGCCATGTCGATTCTGCCTTCCATAAGGCAAGCATCCCCGTCCCATAAAGCGGCGGATCGTGCTTCACGTTCACGCTCACTTTTCAATGACGAACAAGAACAACTCCAAATCACACGTTTAAAGACGCAAGAAGCGTCGGAATTGCACATTTCCTTACCTCATTTGTGGTATAGTAATGTGCAACGTTTAAATTTTAAGATAGGAAGATGGATGACGCAGGTGTATCAATATGACGATTGGTCTGAACCGGGCGGCCTCTCGCGGGCGGATCAGGAGCTTGCTCAGTTCAATTTGACAACTGAGATTCTTCACCTGGGTGTGGCGCGTGGCTTGAGGAATGCTCGGAATCGGACTGCTGCAGCTTTGCCGTCGGCCAAAGGCAGTGATATCTATCAGGATTCTATGGAAGACCTCACTGCGCTGTTGAAACCGAAAGGATGGAGATTGCTTCAGTTTCATATGCAGCCTCGGTTGGTTCATCCTAATGGCGTTATGTCCTTCACGGTCAGTGCGGCAAAGGGACTTTCTTCGCGCTCTGGAGATGGACCTATCACGAATGCTAAAGGACGCTCGACGAGAATGAGTTTGAGTAGTAAACCATATGCTCAGGATGCTTTGTTCGAAGCGGAGGAAAACGAATCAGATCCAGTCTTCGACGAAATTCCTTTTTTCTTCCTGCTGCATGAATACACTCCGGCTGGTTTGTATCTTGAACTTTCCAGCCCGGCTGCGATGGATGACAAAACTGGTGTAGTTACAGAATGGAGTCAGCGTATCCCAATTCCGTTCCTTAGCGCAACGGGGGATTTGTCCCCATTCGCCACGGATGGGCCTGATGATGACTTCGATGTCCCTGTTGAACCCCTATAAAACCTTTGATTTGAATGAACAATTTTGTAATTACCCCCTCGAGATTAATAATTGCGCGTCAGCGGCTTGGCATGACTCTTGTCGATTTAGCTGCTGCTAGCGGGATTTCAAGACGATCTTTATCGTACTATGAGAAGGGGGGTGCCAGCATCTCTAGAGACTCGCTACAAAGACTGTCAGTTACGCTCGATGTCCCTGAAAGTTTTTTCTATCGTGGAGATATCGAAGTCATACCAGTCGAGGCGGTGAGCTTCCGGAAACTGAGCAAAGCCAGTGCGCGCCAGAGGAACATGGTTTTGGCTGAAGCCACACTTGGCGTCGAATTCTATGAACTGCTGTCACAAAACTTTCTTCTGCCGTCGTCTAATATACCTACGTTCGATAAAGTGGATCCAGAACTGGCAGCAGACATGGTTCGAAAGCGTTGGGGTTTGAGCGATCGCCCAATTTCAAATATGATGCATCTGATTGAATCGAAGGGTGTCCGAGTTTTATCTCTCAATCCTAGCGCTAAAGATATTGATGCTTTTTGTTTAACACGAGATGATACTTCATATATGTTTATGAACACTTCAAAGACAGGGGAGAGACAACGATTCGATATTGCTCATGAATTGGGGCATTTGGTGTTACATGGCGGGTCAGATATGTCCCCAGCTGATTCACGCGAAAGAGAACAGCAAGCCAACAAATTCGCTTCTGAATTCCTTATGCCGAGAAGTAGGATTTTGGCTCAGCAATTGGATAATCCGACACTGGAAAGAATATTCGCGGCGAAACGGTACTGGAAAGTGTCTGCACTGGCAATGACGCACCGGTTGCATGCAATCGGATTGCTTACAGATGCGCGATACCGGGCATGCTGCATTGAACTGGCAGACAAAGGATTTAGGTTTGACGAGCCAGATGGAATAGTACATGAAAGCTCTTCGCTTCTGAAGCAGACAATATATGGTAGGGGGAAACGTGTCAGTTTTGCTGATGCGGGACAAGCTCTCTCTCTACACATGCATGAGGTGAAAACTTATGCCGCTGGCCTCGTTCCTATGTTGGCATGAAGGTTGTCGCATATTCCTCTAGCTTCAATATAGATAGTCAGTTTAATCTCTTCGCAATTATTTCGTTGGCACATCAATCAAGTCGAATTAAGCGACCACAAAGGTGAGCCCGTTAACGCTAAGCGTTCGACGAAACATCCCACCGACATCGAACGTGACTCCAAATCGCATGCTTCGCAGCATAGGTACCTGCCTATGCTCCCAGAATCGGATTCAGAAAATCCTTCATCAGCTCTTTTGCCGCATCGATATGTTTATATTCGCTGCAAGTTGGCACGTCATGAGCCAGTTTTGCATACCTAACTCCCCATGATGCTGGCACGGGAAAGACGGTGGGCAATGTGAGGCTGCGCCGTGATTTCTCGGCGACTAGAGCTTTTCGGAGTTTTGCCGCATCGATGTCATATGTGGTTACCATGATGACAAGGTCAACAAGGTCTTTCTCGCGACTTGATGGTTTGCCGTTGTACAGCGCGATGGTTGCGCATACCTTGTCGGCGATTTGGTCTGCGACCGGATATAGCCGATACGGATAGCTTTTTAGTTTCGGGAGATTCAAGGCATTCGCAGGTGCTGCAATCTCCACATCATCGGTTGTCGTTGTCGCAGTGACTAGGTCGACGTGAAAGCTTCGTTTCTTCTGCACGCCGATATAGACATCGAAGTTGATCTGGTACCCATTCGTGTAATCGTTGTTGGTGCCAATGAGTGTTTTGCTGTAGCCCGTGAACTGGAATCGGAAGAAGTCACCTAGGTCTATGGACGCCAGTCGACGAAGCTCTGTCAGCGCCTTGTCGAGCGATTGATCGTGGTTATATAGATCGATATCCATCGTCGCTCGTGCGGAGGGAATTCGCGCCAGCATGCCTGTGCCGCCTTTCAGCACCCAAGCATGGTTGCCTTCCTGAGAGAAGATGCGACTAAGGAAGCGGTGAAAGTGTTCCAATCGGATGCGCTCGTCTACAGAAATAGAAGCATCCGCGCGAAAGGCTTGATTCGCTGCGGCTTTGATGGCTTGCTCCACCGCCGCAGGACTTGCGTATGAGGTCTCATGATCCATGGGTTGCCTTGCTGTTTTGCTTCTGCTGTTATCACATCAATGTGTATTCGCATTATTGTATACGAGGGTGGGCAACTTGGCGAAGGCATGTCATCGCGTGGCAGACGAGCTGTGCCACGCGAAGATTTTGTCTATGTCGTTTTGAGCGTCTGTGGGATTGCTTTCATATCTGGCTTAGGAACTGATTGCAGGATATTTGCTATCTGGGCAATATTGTCAACCTGCTGACTGGTTTGGGTATGTGCAGACTCGAAGAGAGTGCCACGCATGGCATTAAGCACTGCGGTGATGGCGTGTTGCAGCGGAAGTGAATCGGAATCTGGGAGAGCGTCGAGGCTCTCATAGAGCGATTCCAGATAGCGTTCAGTCACTAGGCTGCCAAGCTTGGGGTCGGATGCAACTTCATGGGCGAGAGCGCTCTGGTTGATTCCTGCAATGACAAGCAGTTGTTCCAGCAGAGCAGCTCCGTCACCGCTGCCGTGCCCGTTTCGTTTGGCCAGCGGGCTGAGCAGCTCAGTGAGGCGGGATGTATTGACATTGAACTGCGTGCAGGCGTCCCGTAGTGTGTCGGCAATAAGGCTCAGATCGTACCTGCTCTCGACCAGATCAGCTATGGTTCGCTCGCGTGTGGTAACGGGTAGCCCATTCTTGATGGTGATGTCCTGTTCAGGCAGCATGGCGATTCGGTACCGCGTATCTGCCCGCTGTGTTTGCTTTCTGCGGGGCGTAGTGAACTCGTGATGTTGTGCACGCAGATCTCCGATGTTGTGAAGCCGTGTTGCCGATTCGCCGGAGACGACAAAACCAATAGGATGTTCGGAAAGTCGTTCGTAGGCGGGTTTGCCAGGCTCGGTCATCAGCCATGCCGCGCGAAGCGCTTCATGTTCGTCGCTGGGGGAACCCGCGTCTCGGTAGATGCCATGCGCAATCCGGACGAGATCGCCAGACTTGCATAGACGGGTGATAGTCATGGGGCTGATGCCGCGCGAACTTGCCTGCGCCGAGGTAACCAGGCCCCATTGGGACTCGGTGACCTCGCTGAGTACGTGCAGCGCCTCGCGACTTTTCATACTTGGATAATAACGTATTAACCGTTAGTTTCCAAGTATATTGACTATCAACATAAGAATTTATAGAACTCGGGTTTCCCATAGTTTCCGATAGCTCCCCAGTGTTCCCAGGCAACGCTTGGTGCTATTCACGGTTTTTCCTTTGAATTGTGAGCGTGTGTTGAATGCCGGAGGTGCGGTGGAAAACTTGGACACAGATATAGCTATATTTTTAGTTTCAAACAACATCAGATATATGTAAAAAGATACATACAATGTAGTTTAATTTCCCTTCTACATGCATGTATCGAGGTTAGTCGTGAGGCTGGTCGTTGAACTGTGGTCACGCAATTTTCAAGTACCAGCAGAATCTAGTTATACAGACTGCTAATATTAATTTATTAGTAGTAATTATATTTGAACAATAGCAGCGATAATGTAAGACTATTATATAAATATATTGCATAAATAATTGCATGATTGATAAGGAAGGTTAGGAATGAGTCTTCAGGGATTTGAGGAAGTGGCTATTACGGAGCCTGTTGGCAAGCTGACGATGACGGTGATGGATTCTAAAGTCAGGTTCAATAAGGCGACTGCGGTCGAGCTGGGCTATCCGGCGTACGTGAAGGTGCTGATCAACGACAAGACCAGGCAGGTCGCCCTCCAGGCGTGCACCGGGCGTGACGCTAACGCGATCAAGTTCAGCAAGCCCGAGGGCAAGCAGGTCTCGTCGGTGACGGTGGGCAATAAGGTGCTTGTTGCCGCGATTGGCAAATTCTTCACGCTCAGGCCGGCTCCGGAGGGTGAAATCTCCTACCAGACGGCTGCCGGCACGCTCAACAAGGACGAGAAAGCAGTCGTATTCGATACGGCGAATGCCGTTGCGGGCACCATGAAGCAACGCGGGCGCAAGAAAGCGGTTTGAGAGTAGGTAATTTCCAACATTAATCTTGGATTATAGGTATTCTGAGCTTTTGGTTTTATATCTGAACTGGTTGCCGGATTCTATACGTTCAGCGCATACTCGATTGACCGAGACGACGTGCCAGGCGGATGGCTGCGTCGCAATACGCCGGACCGCATCCCTGCAATTCTCATCGGCATGCTTGGCGTCTCGCAGCAATTTCAAGGCAAAGGCCTCGGCTGGAAGTTGCTGCACGATGCCATAACGCGCGCACGCGGCATCAGCCAACAGCTTGGATCGCGCGCCATCGTCGTTGAGCCCTATGACGATTCGGCTCGCTCGTTTTACACGCATTTCGGGTTCAGTTCGATTCCCGGCTCCAACAGCATGTATTGGCGGCTCGCCTAGCGCGCGAGCCTCATGCCTTGCCACGCTCACCGGCTCGACTGTCGAAAATGGAATATGTCGGTCATAAAGCCGCAGCCTATCGCCGAATAGATGAACATTGTTCCCCTTGGACGAGGGGTGCAAGGCACATAAGAATATTCTGACAGAATGATAAAGATGGCTCTTGGTGATGGGGTGTCAATCCAAATAATGAGAAACTATTTCGACAAATTGGTTGACATTGGCGGAATAGTTTGGGTAGGCAATGTCCAGTTGTTTTGGGTTCTGTGCGTACACCAATACGACATTGTCATAAGAAGTGTCGGCATCAGTGGAACTAAGGATTTGCTGTGAGGAACCCGATTGGATTTCGCTCTCGAGCTTGTCGTACTGAATCAGTGCATCTTTCAGATGGTCTTGTTGAAAGGAATCGATATCAAGGTATTGATTGGCGCGAGAAAATTTCAGTAGAAATAGTTCAGGGCATTCTGTCAGTTTCGTATGAATTTCAAAAACGCTATCGGTGGTTGCTCTCAGATCCTTAAGGAGCTGACTGGCACAGTCCAACTCGTTGAGCTGACCAATGAGCGAATCCCTGTCACCTGTGAATCCGGGAATTTGCGGGGAACGCTCTTCAAGAGCGAATAAGCTAGAAACTGTGGTGAAGAATCGTATTCTATCGTTATCAACTGCCGAAAGATGAGTGTCTGCTCCGCCGCTTTTATAATTGGTTCCGTAAATTTCATCCGTGGCCTCTATGGCAGTTGCCCAATAATGCTGCAGCTTTGTACGAATCTGGATTTCGACGTGATAGTTACCGTAATCTGTAGGGATGTTGGTCAGAAGATGACGGGAACGGTAGCCGCTTCTTGCCGGAGAAGAGATGTAATCTTTCTGGGCTTGGCCGTGATTTTTTAACGATAATGTAGATTGCAGATATTCGGCGGCTCTGCTGACATCATCATTTGTCTTGACGATGAGGCGGCAACCGCCGATGTCATCGAGTTCCCCTAATTTGAAGTGTGACTGCGGCCGTCGAATCTTCCCGATGATGGATTTCATGCGTTTAAGACGATATGTAGCTACTGACTGATCAAATTGCCTTGAACAGTCGAGGACATGCTTGAAACAGCTTTCTGTAGGTTCGACATGCTGAGCGCGCCATCGCTGTGCAATTGCGAATGATGTTTGGTATTCGTCGGCGGTATGGGAGCTAGGGCTGTTACGCAGAATTCTTCCTGCTCCCGTTGCTGCGTTTCGGCTAACCGGGGATTCCACGTTGTCCAATGTCATAAGCCATATACTATATTAATTTGAATAGGAAAGGAGGGACACATGACCAGTATTATTGACGTGGCAGCATATATTCTTCGGCGCTGCGGTTCGATGACTACGATGAAATTGCAGAAGTTGGCGTTCTATTCTCAAGCGGAGTCACTGGCTCATAGTGGGCGTCCCTTGTTTCCTGAGGATTTTCAGGCTTGGCGGGGCGGT
Organism: Bifidobacterium tibiigranuli; assembly: GCF_009371885.1. Lineage (GTDB taxonomy): Bacteria > Actinomycetota > Actinomycetes > Actinomycetales > Bifidobacteriaceae > Bifidobacterium > Bifidobacterium tibiigranuli. The sequence goes on from NZ_QLZA01000007.1 coordinate 60,632, forward strand.
CCGGTCAGCGTTGAATTGTACGCGTGTCATCGTGGGATGTTCCTCATACGCGAGGGTGCCCTGACTGGTGTGAAGGAGCTTACCGACCAGGAGAAACGTCTGATTGATTCAGTATGTAGTTCACTGGCTGGGTTGACAGGTAACCAGCTGAGTTCTCGAACCCACGGAGAGGATCCTTGGCGCGAGGCGCGTGCTGGTTTGCCGCAAACGGCGTCATGCACTACGAAGATCACGAAGGACTCCATTCGCGATTATTACAGCCGTAACCCCGTTTGCATTTGATTTGTGGCCTAGAGTTTTCTTGGCTATTTCGAACACAGCGCGCCAACGAACGCCCAACATTCGCCACCCGCCACCCACCATCATCTCAGCAGCCGCTCGCCTCGTGCGATGTATGCGGCCATCTCATCACGAGGAACCATGGAGCCGCCGGTGACCCATGCCAAGTGGGTGCTGTGCGACATGGTAGTGTCGTCAAGGCCGGTTTCCTCCCGGTACTGTGCGCTCGCGAGCACGCGCCAAGGGCAGGCGAAGCCGGCTGCTGAGGAGGGTTCGATGTCGATTCCAGTCGAGTCGTGGAGGTTGGCTTCGATTCTGAAGAGTTCATCATCGTCAATGGTGCAGAAGCCGTCGATAACCCGGCGCATCGCCTTGCCGACGAACTGCGACGGCCGGCCGCATGCCAGACCGTCGGCCGCAGTGACGTTGTCGATGCCGAAATCCTGAACGCTCACGTGGTCGTTCAAGCCGGTGTAGACGCCCAGCAGCATGGATGGGCAATGGGTCGGCTCCACGAAGATGCACCGCACATTGTCGCCGAACACGCTCTTCAAGCCGAAGGCGACACCGCCCGGGCTGCCGCCGACACCGCACGGCAGATAGACGAACAGCGGATTCGATTCATCAACTTTCACGTCATAGGCCTGCAACTGGCCGGCGAGACGGTGCGCAGCCACGGCATAGCCCAGGAATAGCGTCGGCGAATTTTCGTCGTCAACGAAATACGCCTTCGGGTCGTTTGCAGATTCCTTCCTCCCCGTCGCAACCGCCACGGAATAGTCGTCCTGGTATTCGTGGACGTGGACGCCATGTGACCGCAGCTTGTCCTTCTTCCACTGCCGGGCGTCGGCGGACATGTGCACGCTGGCGTCGAAGCCGAGTGCCGCGCTCATGATGCCGATGGAAAGGCCGAGATTGCCCGTGGAGCCGACGGCGATTTTATAGCCGCTGAAGAACTTCCGGAGCTTTTCGCTGGCCAGCTTGCGATAGTCGTCCGTCTGTGACAGCAGCCCGGCCCCGATTGCGAGGTCTTCCGCATGCTTGAGCACCTCGTATATTCCTCCGCGGGCCTTGATCGAGCCGCTTATCGGCAGCTCGCTATCAAGCTTGGCCCAAAGCTGGCCGGGAAGGCGTTGGCCGTAGCGCTTTCCCAGCGTTTCCTGCTGATCCGGAACCGTCACCAGAGGCGATTCGATGATGCCGGCCGTGCCTTTGGTCTCGGGGAACAGCTCGGCGATAAGCGGCGCGAATCGTTTAAGCCGCGCTGCGGCGTCGCCGATATCCGCCGTCGTCAAACCTACATCGGGTGCGCCCTCGCGGAAGCTGACATGATTGGCGTTGAACCAGGTGACTTCCCGGCAATCCATGATGTCTCGCAGCAACGGCAATTCGCTGACCCACTGCTCGACGGATTTCCCCAATATCTGCTGCTTCATAAGATTTCCTTTGCGATGCCGGAGTGCTCGAGAATTCGGTTCGGGAACTCGATTCGAGACCTCATCTCGACAATTCAAGAACAATCGTTACTCAAGAATATTATGCGTTCCCAATGAAGTATGCTGCCGCGAGTTTCTTCCATACAATAAAGAAACCCTGCTGATAGGATGCATTTCTTTTATAAAAGAAACTTGGTTCTTGGCATGCTCTAGCTGGGCGTGTGGCAGGGCAGTGGCAGTGCAATGGCAAGGCATACACGTCGGCATACGCGAAATGCGGTTTCCTTGCGTACGATATTCTCGTGCCTCTATACACGTCTGAATCCGCGCAATTGCCCGGCGAAAGACGGCACCCTGACGCCAACGGTGCCACCAACAGTGACGCCAACGAATCGAGCCGCAACGTCGACAATATGTATACCCTGTGGGGGAATCCTCCGAGGACGCCGCAAATCCGCTCTCGATGGTAACGTGATGATGCTTAAATGTTTTGAAGAGTAAGGGACTGCGTTGACCATCGTCGACCTTGTGCAGATTATCCGCAAGCATATCGCCACCGTAATCGTGACGTTCTGCGTCGTTTTCGCAGCGGTTGCCGCGTTCACGTTCATGTCGCCGACGAAGTACACGGCGACGGCCGAGCTGTTCGCCACCTACACCGGGCAAACGGATGCGCAGCAGAACTCGTCGGAGATGAGCTCGGGCGCGACGTATCTATCCACGCAGATCAAGACCTATCCGCAGCTGATCAAAACGCAGGCGGTGCTGCAGCCGGTGATTAGCGATCTGAACTTGGACATGAAGGTCTCCGATCTGGCCGACATGGTCACGGCCACCAACCCGAGCAACACCTTCATGGTGGATGTGTCGGTGGTGGCGGGGGACTCGAAGAAGTCGGCCGACATCGCCAACAGCGTGGCCAACAACCTCTCGCAGCAGATTTCCTCGGCGCTGTACACCGACGGCACGAGCAAGTCGCCGATTCAGCTGTCGGTGGTGCAGAAGGCCGTACCGCCCGAGGCTCCCAGCTCGCCGAAGACCACACTGTATCTCGCCGCCGGAATCATTCTGGGCATTATCGCGGCGATTGGCGCGGCATTGCTGAAGGACATGATCAACACCAAGGTGGACGACACCGACGAGGTCAAGGAACTTACTCAGACCTCCTCGCTCGGTACGGTGCCGAAATCCGATATCTTTGATGACACGCGCCCTGCCGTGGTGGGCAACACGGGCAGCCGCGAGGCCGAGGAATTCCGCCGCATCCGCACCAACATCGCGTTCCTGAACCCCGATGTGCGCAATCACGGTCATCTGCTGGTCATCACCTCTACGGAGCCGTCGGAAGGCAAGACCACGGTTTCGGTCAACACGGCCGCAGCCATCGCCGAAGACGGCAAGACCGTGCTGCTGATCGATGCCGATTTGCGCCATCCGTCCGTGGCGAAGTCCCTTGACATCGAAGGGCATGTCGGTCTGTCGCATATTCTTTCGGGTCAGGCCTCTCCGCGCGATATCGTGCAGAAGTACTGGAAGCCCAACTTCCACGTGCTTCCTGCGGGCAAGCGCCCTGGCAACGCGAGCATTCTGCTCAATTCGCAGGTCATGCATGAGATGGTCGAGCAGGCGCTTCAGCAGTACGATTACGTGATTCTCGACACGGCCCCGATGTCCGTATCCAACGATGCGGCGGTTTTCGGCCGTTTGGCTGATGGCGTCGTGATGGTCGTGGGCAAGGGCGTAGCGGAAAAGAAGGAACTTGCGTCCACCGTGCAGGCTCTTGGCGCCGCAGAAGTGCCAGTGCTTGGCTACGTCTTCAACTTCGCCAACCCGAAGAAGAGCCATTCGAAGAACTATTACTACTACGAGGATACAGTCAGCAGCAAAGACGACAAGGAGAGCTCCAAGACCAAGGGGAAGGGTAAGCACCACTGAGTCGACTAGCCGATAGAGCTAGGCAGCGCGGATAGCTGATTAATTGATGTATCGGCTTCGACGGTCCGGCGCAATTGACAACTACCGATTACTGATTGTTGAAGTTGCGGTTGACTGTAGGGCAGATCAACGACCGTGAGCGGGCGTTCATCGGCGTGATGAGCGTTCAGAGGAAAGAGAAAGAGGAGTGCCGAAAGCATGAGTCGCAGCAAGGTTCAGAACGCGGATTTGAATTTCGACTTTCCCGTGGCTGAGCGGAAGAACAAGCCGGATGCGCAGACGGCCACTCTGGCCTTCGCGGTTCCTGGCAAGCCTGCTGCTAATGCTGATAACTCTGCTGCATTCTCCGCTGCTGATGGTTCTGTTTCCGCTGCTGCCCCCACTGCTTCTGCTCCTGTCACTGCCGCTGCCGCGCCGCTAGCTGCGGACGGCCAGCAGTTGCTTGCGACACCGACACCGATACCGACACCTCCGCTGGCGAGCAACGACATCGTTGACACGTTCTGGGACATACCCGCGATTGACATTCCCTCTCCCGAGGCGATTGCGAAACGTGAGAAAATTCAGGCTCGGCGCCAGCAATCGGGCGCTCCGACGGCTGCGCTCTCTGGCGGGCTGCCGCTGTTCCTAGGTGATTCGAAGCGCCCATCTCAGGCCACGACTGAAACCTTTGCGCCTGCGGAGTTCGATTTCGACGCTATCATCAGCGGCGCGTCTGATGCACTTGATGCCAAGCAAGGCTTGCACAAAGCGGATCCTGAAGAGGCACCGCGCTCGCATGTCAAGCAGATAGTCATCGCTGCTGTCGTCCTGATCGTAATTGTTGCTTTGGCAGTGGGAGGGAACTTCCTGTGGCGGCAGCACAGGGACACTGTCGAGTACCGACAGGCTATGAGCGCATGCAATGCCGCCACTGGCGAATACTCGAAGGCCGATGCCGACCTGGCCACGGTGCTGCGCAATACGAAATCGATGCAGGGCGTCACATCCGATCAGGTGACGGATGCGAAAACCGTCACTACGCTGCGCGACGCCGTTTCCAAGGCAAACTCGATAAGCGTCGCCGCCGGCTGCCCGGCATCCCTATCGGCCGACGCGTTGCAGGACAACGCCAAGGACGCGAAGCGTCTTGCGGCTGCGCTCAGGGGCAGCACCGATGACATCACCACAGCCGCCAAGGCCGTGACGACGAGCAAGGCCGCCAAGGATACGGCGAACGCTGCCGCGATTCAGGCGAACCTGAAAACGGCCACCGCCGATGCGCAGACCCTGCTGAACAACAGCCTGTACAGCGTGGCCGACAACTCCACACGTGTCGCGCTCGAAACCGCAATTAAAACCGCGAATACGCTGCTGGGGCAGAACAAGCCCGACGCGGCAGCCATGCAGAATGCGCTGACCGGGCTGCAGACCGCGAGCGACGCGGTCAAGTCTTCGATGAGCGACCTCGTCGTGCAGAATCAGATCACCGCGCAGCAGCAGGCTCAGTTGCAAGCGCAACAGCAGGCTCAGCAGAACCAGCAGCAGCAGACGCCGGCTCAGCCTGTTGTGCCTGCGCCGTCGGCTGAACCTACAACGGAGCCATCTGTGGCACCGAGTACGACAACGCCGACGGATCCAACATCAAGTCCTACAGAGACGACTCCAAAGGATCAGCCTCAGCAGTAAGGATTTTCAGGATATTTCCTTCACTGCGTTGTATTGATGGCGATATCGTCAACTTTTCGTCTGACGGAGAGGCAACCACTACCGACGGCGAAAACCAGCAGCCACAGGGCGTAGAAGGCGTATGACTCGAACTGGATATAAAGATATGCGGTCAGAACGAGCCAGCATACGGTAGTGCGATTCCAAGCGTGATGTTTGGTGACGTGGACGAGCATCATCACGACGAGCAGTGCGAACATAATGATGCCGAATTCCGTGATGAAACTGGAATAGGCGCTCATCGTGAAGGTGTTCGTGGGGGGATTGGCGAGCCCGTTGATCTCCGAATTTGCCACGCCGCCGTGGTCATCGAACCATTGCCGTGCGCCTGCATAGCCGTCGCGCACGGCTTCGGATATATTGCCTGCACCCCAGCCAAAAAGGAAATGACTCAGGTCGTGCTTCCATGACCACATCGGCGCGAGCATGTGGAATATTCTGGCCGACATCGAGGGGTCGCCGGCGAGCACGCCGCGCGTCGCCAGATCATTGAGCCGTGGATTGAGGATGACAGCGAGCAGGCCGCCAGCTGCTATGGCCGAGGAACCGGCGACGAAGCCCCAGGTTGCCTTGCGATTGCGGAAATTCACCGCGCTGAGCAGCCACAGAAACAGCGCCACGGCGGAATCGACGATGATGCGCGTGCCCGAGCCCATAGCGATCGCCCCGGCTGCGAAAACCGGAATCAGCGCTGCGAGCCGTCGGTCGCGCGTCAGCCAGAAGAGCGGGAGCAGCACGCCGAAAATATGCATGCCGATGTACGACGGCTCGGCGAATAGAAACTGCGGTCTGACGCGGATGTAGCGGCGGTACATCATGGCTGCGAAGTAGTGCAAAGTCGCGTCCGATTGCAGCTTGAGCGCGATGAACTGCGCGACGCCGACGGCAAAGGCGAACCAGTAGGTGCACACCACAACCGTGATCGCTGCGCGCGCCGACAAGTGCTTCCGCGTGAATGCGATGTCGATCGATGCCAGGCAGGCCAAGCCGAGCAGAAGCGAGACGAATGACAGCGCGATTGCATTGGCATGCACGGCAACGGTTTGCCACCCATATATTGACGTCACCACGAGCAGTACAGGGAACAGGAAAAACGGCAGATACGCGCGCAATGTCAGCCGCAGGTAGCGCCAGTTCGCCAGTGCGTATGCCAGGAAGAACCACGGCGAAAGCGGAGTCCAATAGGGCAGCGGTATGCCCAGCAGCGTGCCATCCACGGGGAGCAGGGCCAGCGCGATATAGAACAGGATGTCAGAGGGATCGCGGGCGAGCTGTTGTTGCGTGAGAGACGTGGAAAGCGCGGTTTGTGCTGCAGAGAACGTGTGGCGTTGCGCCGGAGGTTGCAACGATGTGCTTGTTGAAGTCAAACGCTCTGAGGCGGTATTGCTCACTATTCTGGATTCCTTTCCCGATTATTCCAAGCTGCGTGGCTGCCTACCTGCTCGTTTGCATTCGCGGACGACTGACTAGCAACAGAGTCCGCGCGAGACGTAAGGTTTCCCAGCTACTTCTCAACCATAGCCGGGGTAACTGATTGAATGGTGTGAAGACGTCTTGCCGTGATTGGCTAATCGGTCGGTTCTGCCAAACATGGAAGCGAAAACGGTCCAAACAAGGAAACAGATTCGGTCCAAATGGGTAAATAGAATTGGTCCAAATATGGAAACAGAAACGGTCCAAATGCGGAAACGCAGAGTGAGAACGGTGAAAACACAGAGGAGACAAGGAGTTGCATGATGCCTGTGAACTCGCAATATCTTCCGCGCATCTATGATGCCGTATTGAGGGGAAGGTGCCTCTAAATGCGCGGTGCTCGTGGAATCTGAATCTTCGCTCGAAGACGGCGATTCGATCGGCTGAAACCCGGCATTTCGTCGACCATTCGATAGCGGCGGCCGCACTTGGCGTCGGTCTGCAATACCTGTTGTAAGACCTGCAAACATTCGGGTTGCTGTTCGAAAGCATGTGCGTTCGCGATCTGCGCGTGTACGCGGATGCGCTCGACGAGGAAGTATTTCATTATCGCGACAAGACTGGTCTTGAATGCGACGCCGTGATAAGTGCACATTTGGTCGTGTTGTGCTGCCAATGAAGTATGCACGAACGATATTGGCAGCACAACACGTGACTTGCTAGGCGATTGGCCTACTGGTGCCCCAGTTTTTGGGCTATGCCGCCATGATGGGAGCACATGCCGCGGTAATTCGGCGCGCCTGGGCTGGATACTGATTGCGTGCCATCGCTGCATACGGCTGTGAGTGTATCGGGCCCAGCTGGTTGCTGGGGTTGCTGCGCCTGGGGTTGTGGTTGGTACTGCTGTTGCTGAGCCTGTTGTTGAGCTGCTTGCTGTTCGGCTTGCTGTTGTGCCTGTTGCTCGGCCTTGGCTTGCGCTGCGGCAGCCGCAGCTGCTGCGGCTTGGGCGGCGGCCGCATCATTCTGCTGTTTTTGACCAATGCTGCCATTCACTGCGTCCATCGCAGACTGAAGAGGCTGAACCGCCGCCGTCCAGTTGCCGGGCTGCGTGGAATTCATAGCTTCATCAGTGGTGATGTCAGCATTGAGGGCGTCGCGTGTGGATTCGTCGGCGACATTTCCATTGGAAGAATCGAGAAGCGCATGGGCTTCGTTGAGCTTTTGCGACAGTGCTGTTTTCGCTGCGCTGAGTTCGATCGCCTCTTTTGCCGCTTTCTCTTTCTGGTCTTTTTTCGCGGCTTTTTCTTTGGCGGCATTCGCCTTCTGAGCAGCCGACACACTATGCGTCGCTGATGGAGACGGCGAGCTGGCAGAGGGGCTTGCTGAGGCACATGCAACGAATAATGCTATGGATATGATGATGGCGATCGTTGCAAGGAGCGTGCTGCGGCGTCGTTTGCGCAGCTGAATCACGACAAGACTGGCCGCGCCAAGGACGGCTCCAATGAGCGCGAGAAAGGCTCCGAAATCAGGCGCTTTGGCTATCAAGCAAACAAGCGACACCACGCCGAGAATCACGGAGGCGATTGCCAGCTTCGACCAGGGGAGTGAATCGTGGCCGGCATGCTTTCCTCCGGGCGTATTGGGAATGGGGCCATTATCGCTGGGTGCTGATGGTGCTGGATTAGGAATTTGAACTGGGAATGCCATGGTTGGGGCATCGTCGGCACGGGAGGAATGCTGCGTGTCTGTTTGCGTGATCCGGTGAGATTGCTCTTGTTTCCTCATTTGAGGTTTGCCGCCAAGATCATCGATCTTATGCGTATACGACAGGCCGGTTCCGGGAATTGCCGCGCCGACGCGAGTCCCTGTTTTCCCGGTTGTCACATGAGGCTTGCCTCTGCCTCCGAACGTGACGCTGTTGATTCCCCTCTTCCCGATATTGATTCGGAAATATTTTCCGCCGATGCTTTTGCGCAGTCTCCAGCCCATATCATCTTCTTTCATCCCTTTGCGGCAGCAGTGCCGAAGAAAAGCTTACTCCTAGCTGGGAAGCAGATCATAATATTGAGTTGGAAATAGATTTTTCGGACGTATGACATTGCAGTAGAAGAGCATATATGCGACCCATAGTCGCCGATTGCAGTCTACTGCGACAATGCCCGAGCAGCCACGGGGCAAAGCCCAGTAGTACGAGACGGTGATGGAGTAGAGGACTGGTATTACTGCCTGCTCCATACCTCGCGTAACGCATCCAGACCGGAAGTGGCGTCGATGGGGTGGCCGAGATCAGCTAGCGCGCAGGCCAATGCGCTGAAGGCGGTGATGGTGCGTTGGCGGGTGGCGGTGGCGCCCATGTGACCGATGCGAACGAGCTGGCCGTCCATGGGGCCGAGGCCGCCGGAGACGCACAGGCCGTAGCTTTCGCGCAGGGTGGCGCGCAGCTCTTCGTCTTCTACTCCTTGCGGAATCCGTATGGCGGTGACGCTTTGGGCGGCGTGGGATTCGTCGTCTATCCAGAGCTCTAGCCCGGAGGCGAGCACTGCTGCACGCATGCCCTTCGCTGCGGTCTCGTGCCGTGCTATCGTCGCATCGATGCCAGCGTCGAGGATGATGTCCAACGCAGCATCCAGTCCGTACACCAAACTGATGGGCGCGGTGTACGGCAGCACGCTATGTTCGAGCCACTTGCGCTGCCACGGCTTGAACGACAGATACGACGAATCATAGCGAGGGCAGACCATGATTGCGTCCCACGCCTTGTCACTGACGGAGACCAACGCCATGCCGGCCGAGCAGGAGAGACATTTCTGGCTTCCGGTCACGCAGATATCGATGCCCCACGCATCCGTTTCGACATTGCTGCCGCCGATGCCCGAAACCGAGTCCACAATGCTCAGCATTCCGCGCCTACGCGCCTCCATGCAGATCTCTTTGATCGGATTCTCGCTGGCGGAGGGGGTTTCGGAGTGGACCATCGCGATGATCTTGGCCTGCGGATTGCTGTCCATCGCGTCGAGCACCATATCCATCGTCACCGAGCTGTTGTACGCCGTCCTGACCTCGACCACCTGCGCGCCATAGGCCTTGAGAACGCGGCTGTAGCCTGCCCCGTACACGCCTGTCACGATGTTGATGCACACGTCGCCTGGCTGCACGAGATTGTACGCGGCCATTTCCAAGCCGACAATCGACTCGCCCGCGATGGGCAGCACCGTACCAGTGGTCTTGAACACCTTCGCAAGCTTGTCGGTCACGCCGTGCATGAGAGCGGTGAAATGCGGATCGTGATGGTGCATCATCGGCTTGGACATCGCGGCGAGCACCTGCGGATAGATGGTGGTCGGTCCGGACGCCATAGTGAGCTCGGGTATGCTGTCGTTGAAGTGCTGCGTCATGTCTGCTCCTGCCGTTGTACCGGGCCTGTGGTTTTTGATCACGTTGAGTATTGCCCGTTCCCGTTCATCTGTTTGCGAATATATCGCGCGCCTTATCCTTTGCCAAGCATAGTCATGGTTGATGCGTCCAGTACGCTCGTCGCAATGAGTATGGCAGCAAGTACGGCCGCTATGTGAAATCTATTAAGCACATTTGCATGAATCGTCTGTCCTCACACGTCGAAGTGACTCCGAGAGGATTACCTAGAATGGCGGTATTCCGCCAAAATGCCCTGCGTTGAATTCGGTGTCTACTTTGCGAAGTGCTTAATAGACGAAAAAAGTGCTTAGTAGACGAGAATTCAACGAGAATTCGATACGGTGTGGAGCTGGATGGACACAATGAGACGATACTGCACGGTGCAGGGCGTTTATTCAGCACTTTTTTCGTCTTTTAAGCACTTATATAAAGTATCGATTGAAATATCACTCATCGAACTGTTGGAATTAAGCCGATCCTGCATGCATGGCGATGACTCGGAATTCTTGTTTAATCAGTTGATTAGCACAAAGTGCTTAGTTAATGGTGAGAAGGGAATTATAGGCAGGGCATACGAGGAATGTGCGTAGAGAATGGAACAAGTAAAGCACACGGAAAGCCGGGAATTGGGCAAATCAACAGACTATATGGCCATCGCCAGCGCAACGACTGCGGCCGCGCACAGCATGGCAATGACGAGAATCACCCAATCGGCGGGCCTCATACGCAGACGGCGATAGTAGCTGCGCCGCACGCCTTGCATGCCCAGACCTCGTGACTCCATGGCGCGGCCGACATTCTCGCCCATCTTGAACCCTTGTATGAGCACGGCGATGATGACGGGGATGTAAGCGCGGAAGCGCTTGGCGAGGCTGGTCTTTCGCGTCTTGAGGTTGAGGCCGCGAGCCTGCTGGGCCTGCGAAATCGTGGAGAACATGGCGAAGAATTCGGGGATGTAGCGCAGACTGGTGGATATCGTCAGCCCGATGCGGTACGGCACGCCCAGCGCCACGAGGCCGCGCACGAGCATCGACTGATCGGTGGTGAACAGCAGCACAAAGCACGCGAAGGCGAGCGCTGGGACGCGCAGACCCATCACTGCGGCCATGACCAGATTCTGCTCGGTGAGTACGAAAGGCCCGAAGCTGAGCAGCACGTTGACTCCCGTGTGGTCGAAGAGCGGCCACATGATGACAATCATGGCAATCAGCGGGAGCAGCATCTTCCAGATTCGTACTATGTGCCGCAGCGGAATCTTAGAAGTGATGAGCAGCGCGTGCTCGACCAGCAGCGCGAGCATGATCACACCGGTCTGACGCAGCGCAAGCGACAGGATAAGCAGCAGCGCAGCCAGTGCAAGCTTGACGCGCGGATCGGCTCGATGCAGCCAGCCATCAGCAGGGACGTAGAGATCAGCGTTCATCGCGGCACTCCGGTGTGGGGGGTGGGTGAGTTGGGTTGAGTCGCGTCGGATTGCACGCGCGTCGCAGGCACGAAACGTGCGGCGAATTCACCTGGCGTCAGCGCCGCTTCGTGCGGCTTAACACCTAAGGCAAGCGATGCCTGCACGGCGAGCGGCACGGCGCAACCCGCCTTCGAAAGCAGTGCGGTATCGGTGAGGATGTCGCGTGTGGTGTCGAATCCCAGTAGACACCCATCATCCAGCACTGCCGCGTGCGAGCAGATGCGAGCTACGGCGCGCATATTGTGGGAGATGATAATGACGGTGACGCCTTGCGCGTTGAGATTGGCCAGAATGCCCAGCAGCTGGTCGGCCATTGCGCGATCCAGTCCTGCGGTCGGCTCGTCAAGCACGATGATTCCCGAATTCATGGCGAACACGGAGGCTATGGCCACCTTCTTACGGTCGCCATATCCCAGCGTCGCCGGAGGAGCGTCGCTGAGATCATGCAAACCGAACTGGCGTATAGCGTCGTCGGTTAGTTGTTGTACTTGGTCGGCGTCGTAGCCGATCGACTTGGGGCCGAACGCGATTTCGTCGCGCACGCTGCTGCAGAAGATCTGATCGTCCGGATTCTGGAAGACCATGCTCACATGCTGGGCAAGTACTCCGATAGGGTGCTTGCTGGTGTCGAGTCCGTCGACGGTGACGCTGCCCGAAGTGGGCGTCAGCAAGCCGTTGAGATGTTTGGCGAGCGTAGTCTTGCCCGAGCCATTGCGACCCAGCAGCGCAAGAAACATGCCGCTAGGGATGCTCAGGCTAACATCGCTGAGTGCCGGAGAATCGTCATAGCTGTAGGACAGATGCGAGATGGCGATGCCCGAGGAAAGCTGCCGGTCTGGTGAATTTCGGCGTGGCGAATGCTGCTGGCCTGTGCGAACATGCTGCCTTGGCTGATCCGCCTGGTTTGTCAGATCGCGTCGCTCCGGCTGCATTGCCTGAACCGATTGTGTCGATGCGAACGACATGGACGGCATAGAGGGCGACGTTAACGGTGATTGCGCAGACAACACGGTGGATGCGTGTGATTCAACCTGCTGACCGCCTAATGCAGCCAATCCGCCATTGCTCAGTGCTCGCAGGGCTTCGTCTGTCGTCGCAAAATGATACGCATGGCCGCCGTTAGCATCATCGACGGTGCCCGAACTGTTTGCGCCCTCCGTGCAGTGTTCGGTCTCATTGAGCTTCCACGCCATTTCGCATGCTTCGGGAAGTTCGATGCCGTTGCTGATAAACAGCTCCGGGTCGTCGGCAAACAGCGCAGGGTCGCCCTGTCTGATGATGCGACCCTCATCCATAACAATGACACGGTCGGCACATTGTGTAATCCAGTCCGTCTCCTGCTCCGCCATCACGATGGTGATTGGACGCTGGCGCCGTATTGCCTCGAGTGCGGCAAAGACCTCCGCCTTCCCTGCCGCATCAAGGGCCGCAGTGGGCTCGTCGAGTATCAGCACGTCCGGCTCGCTCACCAGCGCAGCCGCAATCGCCACACGCTGCATCTGGCCGCCCGACAGCGCGGTGGGCTTGCGCCTACGGAACTCGTTCATGGATACAAGATTCAGCGCCTCGGTGATGCGGCGATCCATCTGATCGTAGGGCACGCCCATGTTCTCCAACGGGAATGCGATCTCGTCCTCGACGGTGATGCTGAACAGTTGTGCGCGCGGCTCCTGTTGCACATAGCCGACGTGCCGGGCGATATCCGCGACCGCGGCTTGGTTCGTGTCGTCGCCGTTGACGAGCACTTGGCCATGTATGAAACCGTCGACTGAACTGGGAATAAGCCCAGTCAGGGCAAGGCACAGCGTGCTTTTCCCAGCTCCTGTCGCGCCGGTGACGGCAAGGAATTCACCTTGGCGCACGCTCAATGAGACATGATCCAGCGCCTGTACGGGCTGGCCGTCTGCCGTGAGCGGCATGTAGTGCCAGCTCAGGTCATGTGCCTCGATGATGTTCGTCATATGGTCGTTTCTTTGGTTTGTTGGGCGCGTTGTCGGCTGCATAGTGTTGGCCGCTGTTGTGCGCATAGTGTTGTGCGGTGTGGCATAACCTGCCTGTCATGCCACACCGCACTGGATAATTAACGTTTACCAATCACGTCGTCTTAGCTTACTGCTTGCTGTCCTCGGGCAACGATACTTCGTATCCGAGATTGCCGATGCGCACTAGCGGCGGATACGCCTTGCGGATGGCGGTGAACAGTGCGAGGCCAATCACGAGGCCGAACACGGCTTGGACGCAGTTGCCCGGGACTTCGGTGAGTGCTGGGCCCCAGCCGGAGAGGAAGGTGCCGGCAACAAGATAGCCGAGTACCTTCCAGACGGCTGATACCACGGAGCCGGTGACAAGATACGACGGCTTGAACTTCTTCACGATAAGTCCCATGATTACCGCTTGGCCGCCGTCGATCACGAAGGTGAATGCGGCCCACTGTGGGTAGCCGGAGATCAGATCGGACAAGGCCGGGCCGAGCCCGCCGATTACGCCGCCGATCCACGGGCCGAATGCTAGCGAAGAGAAGTAGATCATGGCATCCGAGAGATTGAAGTAACCGCGTGTAGGGGCCGAGGGAATACGAACCGCGAAAGTAAGCACGGTGGTGATGGCCGTCATGATCGCGATCAGCGGAATGGTGCTCGCAGTGAGAATGCGTTTTCTTGCCATTATTATCGACCTTTCGAAGATCCTTCAAAGCAACTTGCTCCACCGTAGCGGATTAGTGTTGCACGAGCCTCACGACAACAATTCTCGGGGTGATGGCGGAGAAAACGGCAGAGCAAGCTAGCGGGATATGTGCTGAAGCAGCAAAAGCTCAACGGCATTTGACCGTTGAGCCTTTGAGTCGTTGAGCTAGCTGGAGTATTTGGAGTATTGCCGAAGGCTAGGCGAAGAGCAGCTTGAACAGCCAGGCTCCGACGGTTGCGCCCACGATGGGGGCCACGACTGGGATCCAGGCTTCGCCCCAGCGCGAGGTGCCCTTGTGCTCGATAGGCAGAATGGCGTGCAGAATGCGCGGCATCAAGTCTCGTGCGGGGTTCAGGCCCGGGCCGGTCGGGCCGCCCATCGAGGTCACCAGGCCCCAGACGATGAAACCGACGACGATGGCTGCGGCGCCAAGGTTCTTTGCGCCCCACGGATTCGACAGCGCACACAGGGCACCGAGCACCAGAAGGAAGGTGCCGAAGAACTCGTTGATGAAGTAGTTGAAGCGGTTGTCCTCCGCGTCGGTGGTGCAGAAGGTGGCGAGAATCGCTTCGGGCTCGGTGGTCGAGGCGTAGTGCGGCAGATACGTCACGTAGACGATGAGCTGGCCGGCCAGTGCGCCGAGCAGCTGCGCCACGATGTACGGGAGCACCTCGCTCCACGGGAACATGCCGTTGACGGCCTGCGCGATGGTCATGGCGGGGTTGACATGCGCCCCCGAAATGCCGCCGAACATGAGCACGGGGAACATCACGCCGAAGCCGTAGCCCATCGCGATGTTGACCCAGCCAGCATGGTGGCCTTTGGTCTTGCTCAGCTCCACGTTCGCGACGGAGCCGTTGCCGAAGACCATCAGGAGCGCAGTCCCGACGAATTCCGCGGCCAGTTTGGTGAATAGCGTGTATTCCATAGTGTCCTCTGTCATCCTCTTCTCAGGGTTTCGCGCATGATATCGCGCTTGCACGGGCAGTCGAGGCCGGTTGCAGCGCGCAAGGCACAGTAGTCGACCTCGACTGTCGTAGGGTGGCGCACGTCGCCGTATGGCGAACGAAAACCGTAGGAAATCTTACGCTTAGGACTGAATTTTGTGGTGTCGGCGAGGTGCGGAGCTGCCGCGTGGATGATGATGCTGGTATTGGATTGGTATCACGCGCTATTTTGTAAGGCCTAATGTCAGATTATGGCATCTCCTAATGCATGATTGTGGTAATTCTTAATGCCAAGTTATGGTTTTGGGTGACGACTAAATCGGGGAAACCCAGGTCGGTTTCATGTCTGGTTGCCGTGGACTTGTGTTATTCGTGGGGCTCGCCACGCCGAGCGCCCAGACCTGCGCCTTGGTGCTCGGCAACGCCAATTCGGTTACTGTCGTCCTAGAGGCTGGCGTTCTTGCCGCTGGAGCATAGTAGCTTTCGATAGTCTGATTTCTCAGACCTTTTCGCGTTCCAATGGGACAATTGGTCTGAACCCCGACTAAGAATCACCATGCCAGACAGCGTTACTAGATGTTTGCTGTGGTCTTGCTGGTTTTTTGCTTCGCCGTGTATTTCAGGTGCTGTTGGACACGCTCGCTGTGCTGACCGACCCGGTAATCCTGACTCACGTATTGAAGTGCTATCTTCGTCGGATTCTGCACAGCGGTCGTCGCGATTCTTAGCAGAGCAGCGTGGCCCGGATTGCGGCACAATGTTAAAAATAAACGAATCCCTACAGAAGCGTTCACTCACTGTTGCGATATGAAAATACAGTTGTCTATTATGGCAATAACGTCACAAGCTGGTGAATCCGCGAAAGGCACACTCGCCATATGACGAGTAGTGGCCTATATAAAAAGGAGCAGCGTATGTCCAAGGCGCTTATTGTCGTTGATGTGCAGCCGACGTTCTGCGAAGGGGGAGAGCTGGGCGTGCAGGGCGGCAACGCCGTGGCCGAGCGCATCGCGGCGTTCGTGAGCGAGCATCGTGGCGACTATGCCTATATGGCCACTACGCAGGATTGGCATATCGAGCCGGGTTCGCACTTCTCGGAGCATCCCGATTTCGTGGACACATGGCCACCGCACGGCCGGGCGTCCACGCCGAACGCGCAGCTGCACCCTGCCATCGCCGCGCTGGGCATCGCGCATCATTTCAAGAAGGGGCAGTACAGCGCCGCGTACTCGGGATTCGAAGGCATCGAAGACAACACTGATGCCATCCCGTCACGCGATGAGGTCAAGGCGCAGGAACGGGCGGGTCGCACCCTTGCCAATGCCTTGAAGGCCGCGGGCATTGACCACGTTGACGTGGTGGGCATAGCCGAGTCCCATTGCGTCAAGGCGACAGCTCTCGACGCGAAGCAGCTCGGCTACGAGGTGACAGTGTTCTCGGATCTCACCGTTCCAGTCAGCCCTGAATCCGGGGAGGCTGCGCGGGTTGCAATGCGCGAGGCGGGTATTGAGCTGCGATAGCTTCAATACAAGCCGCAATCACTTATCGAGCAGCGGCAGGTACTCGCTGTAGCCTTCTGTCTCCATCTGCTCGCGCGGGACGAAGCGCAGTGAGGCTGAGTTCATGCAATAGCGCAGACCGCCGCGATCCTGTGGCCCGTCGTCGAAGACGTGGCCGAGATGAATCTGCGAGTCGGCGGTGCGCACTTCGACGCGGGGGCGGCCAGGGAGCGTTGTGTCGCGGTGATTGGTGAGTGCGGAATCATCGATGGGCTTTGAGAACGCCGGCCAGCCGCAGCCGGAATCGTATTTGTCGTTCGAAAGGAACAAAGGCTTGCCGCTGACGATGTCGACGTAGATGCCTGGCTCGAAGGTCTGGTCGTAGGCATTGTCGAAGGGCCGCTCGGTCGCCGCCTCCTGCGTCACCGCGTATTCTTCCGGACTCAGCTCCCACACGCGCTCGATGTAGCGCTGCCGTCGGCCGACGTTGAAAATCTTGTCAAGAGGGATATGGCAGTAGCCGCCTGGATTCTTGTCAAGGTAATCCTGGTGGTAGTCCTCGGCATTGTAGAAATTGCGCAGCTCCTCGACTGCAACGGCAGGCGTGCGCGGATTCCGTGCGGCCAGTTGCTGCAGCGCCGTATCATATACGGCCTGCTGGTCTGGCGAGGTGAAGAACATGCCTGAGCGGTATTGACGCCCCGTGTCGTTGCCCTGCTGATTCACGGAATACGGATCGATCACATCGAGCAGCAACAGCGCGAGCGTGCGCAGCGTCACCCGTGCCGGGTCGAAGGTCACGCGCACACTTTCCGCCGCGTCGGTCTCGCCTGAGCAGACCTGCTCGTAGGAGGGGCTGGGAACCTTGGACTGTGCGTAGCCGACCTGGGTAGTGCTCACCCCATCGACGCCTTGGAAATAGCGCTCGATTCCCCAGAAGCAGCCACCCGCGAAATAGGCATCCTGAGTCTGCGGCTCATGCTGCGGATTGCTGATCGAAATTGCCTGGCTTGCATCGCCGGGCCGCTCGGTAGTCGTGCTGCTGGTTTCCCTGCTATCGGTTGTCATACCGACAGTATCGCACCTCGGGCGTCGTTTCGCGCGCTTTCGTTCGCTATGAGAAGAGGTGGGCGCAGAAAGGCTTCGTTGCCCTTCCTCCGCAATGCCTTCGCCCGGTAGCCATGGGGCAGAAACAACGCAAAGGTACAGGGGAGTGGTGATAATGGAAAGGTTGAGGCGGTGACTAGCCGCTGCAGGAGGTGTGGATGAGATTCACGACGATAAGCAGCATCGAGACCGATCACCGGTCCGATGCCAAACTCTACGTGATGTTTCATGGGTACGGCAACGACGAGACCGAGATGATTCGCATGCTTGGCGCCATCGACCCGGATGCCGACTACATGTCGGTCCGCGGGCCGATTCGCCGCGAGGGCCAAGGCGGCAATGCCTGGTACGACAGCGGATCCGACGATAATGCGGCCATCCGTGACCGGTGCTCGGCAGTCGGCGACGACATTGTCGACATGCTCGACGCGACCGCGATGCACGACAGGCCCGTCGTCTCCATCGGATTCTCGCAGGGCGGGTATTTGGCGTATCGGCTGCTGGCCGAGCACCCGGATGTTTTCGACGCGGCTGTGCTGCTTTCGCCTTCCTTCCATGACGGTGCGGATGATGACGGCGACGGGGATGAGGAAATCGAGGAGTCCTTGGTCGTCGAGCAGATCACGGATCAGCCCTCGCGCGTCTTCCTGGGCTATGGCGCACTCGACACGAGGGTTCCGGCCGAGCAGCAGGAGGCGATCGGTCGTTCGCTGGCGCGCTTCGCCGATGTGGATGCGCATGTCTACCCTGATATGGGCCACGACGTATGCGAGCAGGAGTTCGCGGATGTCAGGCATTTCCTGGCACTATAACGAGGTCAAAGTCGGAATGCCCTGAGACCGGATGCATACCTTATATATACAAGTATCGTGTGCGCCGCACGCATGCGGCAGATGAGGAGATAACGGGTTTTTGGATTGGCACGCCTCGGTATACGGATCGCGCACCGGCCATGAGGGCGGGTACGGCGCATACGACGATGACGAATTCGGCTTCGATGAAGGCGAAGACGGCATCGCCTACGGCGCGCAGGAGATCATATCCGACCGCAAGCTGAAGCAGCTAGGCGGATCGGCGTACTACCGCGCCTACGAGGTCATATCCAGCGGCCGCATGCACGATATGAGCGTCGCCGACGACGAGGAGACGCCGAACGGGCTGCTGCTCTCGGCCTACGTGGACAGCGCCGACGGCTATGGCGACGATTACGAGGTCCTTGCAGTCGTTGACGAGCAGGCCAACGACATCACTGAATCGCATTGCACCTGCCCGGCTTTCGGGCGGTACGGGGCGATCTGCAAGCATGTGATTGCGCTGATTATGGCGTACAACGAGAACCCGCAGAACTTCGAGCTGCAAGGCGGGCCGCTGCGGCGCTCGCCGACGCAGGACACCACGCGTCTGCTGAAAGCCTTCATGGGCACGCAGGATCGCGAGATGCAGGAGCAGGCCAAGAACCGTCATCTTGCGCTCCTGAAAACAGTGAACGGCGAGGCGGCGTCAGCCAAGAAAGGGTCGTCGGCGGCCTCGTCGGCGGCGATGCAGCATATGCCCATCGGCAGCGTCACGCTGCTGCCGACCATAGGCCGGTCGATGGGCGCGTGGTATCTGCGGTTGCGGATTGCCGCGCCAAACCGCGCCGCGTCATACGTTGTCAAGGACATCGGTTCGCTGCTGCGGTCGGTGCGCCGCAACGAGCCGGTGGCCTACGGCAAGAAGCTCGCCTTCGTGCACACCGTGGATTCCTTTGACGAGCGCTCGCGCCGGATGCTTTCGGTGCTCGGTCGCGCTGTCGATATCCGCCGCAGCGTCGGGGGAGTGGTGCGCCGCAGCATGCCTTCCGAAACCGGCGGCGGGGATATGACGCTGTCCGATGACGAGATTGCGGATATTCTCGATCTCTACGTTACCGATGCCTCAGACGTTATGGACACTGCGACTTCGGGTAAGACTCGTCAGATTCATCAGGTTCATCAAATTCATCAGGACACAGCGGTCTTTTCGCGGCGCACGTCACAGACTGGCCGTGCTGCCGAACGGAACAGTGGCCGAAATGGTGATGGCGACCCCGAAGTCTGCGCCGTTGGGTACGTTCCGCGCGGCGTGTGGTTCACCCACGCCACATTCGCGCAGGTCAAGGATGGCGACCCCGATCTGGGGCTGCGCATCGTGCGCGCTGGCGAGTCCTCCCAGACCCAGGGGTTCATCATCCGCCACGCGCGCGCCGTCGAAGACGTGGTGTCGGGAGGGCGGTCGCGCTATGTGATGGTGCGCGAAGACGGCACTGATGCCGGTGCTGACGCAGACTTCGGCAGTGCATTCTCCCACGCTCGTGCCCATGCCCAGTCTGATGCGCACGTGACCATCTACCGCTGCTCGGAGGCGTTCTACCGCAATCGCAAACTCGCGCAGACCTTGTGCGGCAATGGCGAGGAGGGCGAGCTCTTCCTCGCGCAGGACGATGTGGAGGCGTTCTCGCGCACGGTGCTGCCATTCCTCGATGTGGTTGAGGGCGATGCCGTTGGGGACGATGCCGGCAAAAGCGATGCAGGCGAAGGCGACGGTGAAGGCAGCAGTGACGTCGGCGGTGCGAAAGGCGATATTGTCGCAGATACCGGTGTGATGGACGATGCTGCACCTTCGCTAACTTCGAACAAGGGCCTGCGCGTACGCCTTCCCGCCGAGCTGTTGCAACGCAAGCCCGAGCCGTGCCTGATCGAGATATACCTCGACCGGGATCGCTCCGTGGGCGGGGTCACCTGCGATGTGCAGGCGCGGTATGGCGATCGGCGCTTCCATGTGTTCGACGGCATTCCTACGGATGGCGTCACCGATGGCGTGGCGCGTGACCGTCAGAGCGAGCGGCTCGCCGTCGAGGCGGTGCGTCACTACTTCCCCATGCCGCAGGGCAATATCGCGTTTCTGCCGGAGCATAATGACGAGGCGATCTACAAGCTCATCAGTGAGGGACTGCCGGTGCTGCGCTCGCTCGGCACCGTGTTCTCGACGCCGTCTTTCGACGGGCTGACGTCAGCTCCGCGGCCAAATATCAAGGTCGGGCTGTCGCTGAGTTCCGGACTGGTCGAAATCTCGCCGATCGCCGACGAAATCGACCCCGATGACGTGCCTGCGCTGCTCAATAGCTATCGCAAGCGCCGCCGTTTCCACCGCCTGCGCAACGGGGCTTTCGTTGATATGCGCGATGTGAATGCCAGCGCTGTGGATGAGCTTGCGTCTGACTTGGGGCTTTCCGCCGCAGCCTTCGACAAGGGCTCGGTGACGGTGCCCGCCTACGAGGCCTACTATCTCGACCATCAGGTGGACGACGCCGACAAGTCCGAGGGATTCAAGGATTACCTCGATGATCTGCGGGTGATCGATCCGAAGACCTATCAGGTGCCGGATTCGCTGCAAGACGTGCTCAGGCCGTATCAGGCTGAGGGTTTCCGCTGGCTGAGCGCAGTGTGCGACAAGGGCTTCGGCGGCATTCTGGCCGATGAGATGGGCCTGGGCAAAACCGTGCAGCTGCTCTCGCTCTTGGTTGCGCGGCGTGAGGAGAGCCGCAAGGTGGGGCCAAGCCTCATCGTGTGTCCGGCGTCGCTGGTCTACAACTGGGCGGCGGAATGCGAGCGATTCGCGCCGGAACTGAATGTGCTGGCCGTCGCGGGCAACAAGGCCTCACGGCGCGCCATGCTTGACGAAGCCAAGGCACAGTATGCGCGGATCGGTCAAGCTAGGCAATCCGGGCAAGCCAATGCAGGTACTACCGGTATAGCTGATGCCGGCACCGTCGCTGCGAGCACCGGCTGGCAGGGCGCGAAAACCGCGTCGCAAACCGAAAGCAGCGAACGCACCTCCGATGTGCTTATCACGTCATACGATCTGCTGCGGCGGGATATCGCGGATTATCAGGGGCTTGAATGCTTCTGCATGGTGCTGGATGAGGCGCAGTACATCAAGAATCATGCGACCAAGGCCTCGAAGGCTGTGCGCTCCGTGAATGCCCGTCACCGCTTCGCGCTCACCGGCACGCCTATCGAGAATCGGCTCTCGGAACTGTGGAGCATCTTCGATTTTCTCATGCCGGGCATGCTCGGGTCGTACGCGCATTTCCGCGAGCGCTTCGAAATGCCCATCCTGAGCGATGACGAGGATGCGCAAGGCAAGCTGCAGGCCTTCGTCGGGCCGTTCATTCTGCGCCGGCTCAAGGCGGACGTGCTCAAGGATCTGCCTGACAAGATTGAGAACGTCATTGCGGTACCTTTGGAAGGCGAGCAGCGGCAGCTGTACGCGGCCCTTGAACAGCGCCTGCGCGCGACGCTTCTGAAACAGCGCGATATCGAATTCGCCACCGGCAAGATTCAGATTCTCGCGCAGCTCACACGGCTGCGGCAGGCCTGCTGCGACCCGAGACTGCTGTATTCCAATGTGGGCGAAAACGTGGTCGAAGCGAATGCAAAGGCCTGGGGCATGCCAGCCCGCACACTTGAGGAGTCGCAGGAGGCAACGGCGAAACGCGAGTTGGCGGCTTCGGCGAGCTCAACGGCATCGGGCAGAAAGGCCCGCAAAGTACCTTCGGTCAAACTCGATGCCATCGAAGAGCTGGTGTCGAGCTGCCAGGATGCGGGGCGCAAGATGCTCATCTTCTCGCAGTTCACGAGCTACCTGGACCTGATTGCCGAGCGGCTGCGCGCGGGCGGCGTGGATTACGACGTCATCACCGGGGCAACGCCGAAGAAGCGCCGCGTCGAGCTGGTCGACCAGTTCAACCGCGACGATACGCCAGTGTTCCTCATCTCGCTCAAGGCCGGCAACACTGGCCTCAACCTGACTGGGGCCTGCGTCGTGGTGCACGCCGACCCGTGGTGGAACGCCGCCGCGCAGGATCAGGCCACCGACCGCGCCCACCGCATCGGCCAGACGCAGGATGTCAACGTCTACCAGATCGTCGCGAAGGACACCATCGAGGAGCGCATCCTTGCCCTGCAGCAGTCCAAAAGCGATCTGGCCTCACGCTTCGTCGATTCGGCTTCGTCGTCCGGCGCCGCCGTCTCCCGGCTCACCAAGGACGATCTACTGGCATTGCTGGGCTAGCTGGCAGCGGAACCGTGCGCAGCAGAACGCCTGCGGTCACATGCCCATATGTTCCCTAGTTATTAATTATTGCGGATCGTCAATCGGCATCCCGGATCGGTATCTCTCGCGAGGCAGGATGCCGCCGGCCGCCTCGAACATAGTAGCGAGGCAGCCGGCGTCTTTGGCTTGTTGTCAGCTCCACAGGCCCAAGGCCAGCTCGGCCACGCACACCGACAGCAAGTACGATGCGGCGACCGACACGAGGCCGACAGGGATGATTTTCCAGCCGAGGCCCTTGAGCAGCGACAGCTTGGTGCCGACGGTCAGACCGGCGATGGACAAGACGACCGTGCAGATGGACAGGAAGTCGACCGGGGTGGTCATCGCCGTCACCCATTTCGCAATCGGGCTGATCGGGGAGCTGATGATGACGCCGAGCGTGACGATCATGACCATCGCGGGGACCTTGTTCCGTGTGAGCTTCGAGAGCGCCATGCCGGCT
The DNA here is from genome assembly GCF_009371885.1 of Bifidobacterium tibiigranuli. Lineage (GTDB taxonomy): Bacteria > Actinomycetota > Actinomycetes > Actinomycetales > Bifidobacteriaceae > Bifidobacterium > Bifidobacterium tibiigranuli. The sequence goes on from NZ_QLZA01000007.1 coordinate 84,100, forward strand.
GCGGCGAGCGCCGCCACCAGCAGATAGCCGACTACGAGCTGGTAGGTGAAGGACTTGGTGGCGATGGCGGTGATCGGGATGCCGATGACGACGAGAATGACGAAAATAACCCAGGTCGGCATAGTCACCAGGCTCTCCGGCTTCTTCTCCACTTCGCCAGACGGCGCAGCGGAGATCTCTGCGGTGATGGGGCGGACGTTGTCATGGGCGAGCTTGTTGTAGAGCTTTTCCGCAAGCGGCAGCGCGACATATACGCCGACGTACACGCCGATGAGGCCGGTGATGACGTTCGAGGTCGCAGCCATCGCCAGCACCTCGTTTGCCATATTGGGATGCTCTGCCGTGATGGCGCCGGTGGCTGCCGCCATCATCGAGCCGGATCCGACTCCTGCGCCCATGGCGAGCGCGAGCGGGTTGAAGATGTGCAGCTGGCTGGTGACGGATGCGATCAGCCCGACGAGGATGGTGCCGAACAGCGTGCCGAAGATGTACATGGTGAGTACGCCACGGTATTGGGGCGAGCCGGAGCCGTATCGTTCGCTGACCATGGCGAACGACCCTTCACGGTCGATGGAGAACGTCGCACCGATGGTGGACGGGCCCATATGCAGCAGCACCGCCAACGGCAGCGCGAGCAGAATCGTGGCGAACATGTGCCCCAGCTCCTGCAGCAGCAGCGCCGGCCCGGCGTGCACCAGCAGCATGATGCTCGGGCCCATGGTGAAGGCGAGCCTAGCGGTGAGCAGCAGCACGGCCACGTCCATGATCTTCTGTGCAATGGCGACATCGCGCTCGCTGAACGGCCTGAATTTCTGCGCGGACACCACTGTGCCGATGACCAGACCCCAGAGCATGGGAAGCAGCGTAACCTTAATGGATTTTCCGAGCGGGATGATCAGCGGGCCGGCGATCTGCGATACCGCGGCTATCAGTAGTACGATGACGCTGACGATAAGAACGGCTTTTTTGGGGAATTCAGGCTTGTGATGAGGTGCATCTGGAGCGTTGGGTGCGGCCGACTCGGTTTGCGCTGCGGACATGGCGTCCTCCTTAGGTTGAAGTCTCGCGGGGAGATGATTCACGGGTATTCGGGCTGGGTTGGTAACGTTCTGCGTTGCTGAACGATATTGCTGAAACATAGGCGGTCAAATGTTAACTGATGTAACGAATACATTGCCGTGAAGTAATCTAGGCACATACTCCGTGTCTATGCAGGATACATCACAGATTGCCGTATCAGATGACGAATATCGTCTGATCAATGCGTTGCAGATATCGCCCTGGGCCCCATGGTCGGTGCCGGCTTCAGTGCTGGGGCAGGACCCCGTCACCCTCGCCCGGCATTGGGCGCGCTTGGAACGCTGCGGCATCGCCTGGATAGGGGCGTACCTTTCCGGCAACGCCGCCAAGGCCAGCGCCCTGTTCGAGCTGTCCTGCCCGCCATCTCAAGTGCTCGCGGTCGCCCGCAGTCTCGCCTACGACAAGGAGGTGCTCACCATCGACCTGACCACCGGCGCGCGCGATCTGCTGCTGACGGTGCTGTGCGAGGACTTCCAGGAGCTGCAGCACTATGCGGTTGAACGCATGCGGCTACTTCCCCAGGTCGTGAGCATGCGCACGCAGATCGTCACTTCGAACCGGCTCACCTTCGACGCGCGCACATGGCGGCTCAATGTCCTGACGCCAGCCGAGGTCCGCCAGCTGGCGCAATACCAGAAAAGCCAGAACGAGCGCGGTCTCGCCGTGCAGCGCAAGCCCGATCGGCGCGAACGCGATCTGATTGCCTCCGCGCTCAGGCATGACCCGCGCATGAGCATGGAATCGCTGGCGCGCTATACCGGCATTCCGTCGCAGCGGGCGCGCGACTGCCTCAGCTTGTCGCTTGCCGAAGGCGATATCGTGCTGCGTGCTGAAATCGCCAGGATTCTGTCGCAAACGCCGGTGTATGCGTGGCTGTTCATCAAGGTCGCTGCGGGGCAAGTTCCCAAGACGCTCAAAAGCCTTGCCGCCATGCCCGAGACAAGACTGGCGACCGCTGTCATGGGCAGCTGCGACATCGCCCTGGCCGCGTGGCTGAAAAGCCTGGAGGATCTCGAACGCCTGAAAACCGCGCTGGCGCAGCAGCTGGGCTTAAGCGTTGTTGACACGTCCATCGTCATGCGCACCCCGGTTCATCTGCACGAATGGCTGAACGAAGCCGGGCTGCGCATACGCGCCGGCGATGCGCAGCCGGGCTGATGCGGAGTGAGGATGAATCTGCCTGTTCTGTCCCGCAGGCGCTGAACAATGTGGGTATGAGCAACGTTCTTGTTATCACCAGCAATCCTGAGCCTGCCTCGCTTACCGACGCGGTGGGTGAGGCCTTCGCGGCGGGTGCACGCGGGCGCGGAGCGCAGGCGGAGGTGCTCGATCTGTACGAGGTCGGCTTCAATCCGGTCTATAGCGCCGAGGACCGTGCACACTATCTTGGACAGGCACCGGTGCCTGACGATGTGGTGCCGATACAGGGCAAACTGGCGGATGCGGATGTCATCGCGCTCGTCTTTCCGGTGTATTGGTACACTATGCCGGCGATGGTCAAAGGATTCTTCGACCGGGTCATCTGCCGTGGGTTCGCCTACGACGCGGCCACCGGTAAGCCGCTTGCGCTCGCGGGCAAGACGGTGCGTGTGATTGCACTCACCGGCGGCGCACGGCAGTGGTACGAGTCGGACGGCATCGATGCCGCGCTGCGCAACCAGATATGCGCGCAGACCTTCACGAAGTACTGCGGCGTGGACGATGTGGACCTCGTGTATGTTGACAATCTGAGCATGGGAGATGACGACTCAGCTAAGCGCGCTGCCGCTGCCTTGCAGCTCGAACGCATCACAGCACTCGGCGCGTCGCTGGTCTGAAGGTCGGCTGGGCAGACGGCAGGCCAGCGGGTATGCCGCCACGTCCCAGTTGCGCGGCACAATAGGGCGTATGACTCAAGCTGAAATCGCAACCCAAGCACGACCCGCCGCCGAAGGCAAGCCCGAACTCCCTGAAAACGTCCGCGTCCGATTCTGCCCGTCGCCCACCGGCACCCCGCACGTCGGCATGGTGCGCACCGCGCTGTTCAACTGGGCGCAGGCGCGCCACAGCCACGGCACCTTCGTGTTCCGCATCGAAGACACCGACGCCGTGCGCGACAGCGAGGAAAGCTACAACCAGATTCTCGACGCGCTCAAATGGCTCGGCATCGACTGGGACGAGGGTGTTGAAGTGGGCGGCCCCGACGGCCCGTATCGCCAGTCCGAGCGCAGCGCAATCTACAGCGATGTCGCGCAAAAGCTCCTGGATGCCGGCTACGCCTACGAATCGTATTCGACCTCCGACGAAATCGAGGCGCGTAATCTCGCCGCAGGCCGTCCGAAGGCCTTCGGCTACGACGGCTACGACCGCGATTTGACCGAGGAGCAGAAGGCCGCCTTCCGCGCCGAGGGCCGTAAGCCTGCGCTGCGCATCCGCATGCCCGATGACGATGTCGCCTTTGACGATTTAATTCGCGGGCGCATCGAGTTCAAGGCCGGTTCAGTGCCGGACTACGTGATCGTACGGCCGAATGGCGACCCGCTCTACACCCTGACCAACCCGGTCGATGACGCGATGATGCGCGTCAATGTCGTGCTGCGCGGCGAGGACCTGCTCAGCTCCACGCCACGGCAGATTGTGCTCTACCGTTATCTCATCGCGCTTGGCGTGGCGAGCGAAATGCCGCTGTTCGGCCATATGCCGTATGTGATGGGCGAAGGCAAGAAGAAGCTCTCGAAGCGCGATCCGGAGTCGAACCTCTTCCTGCATCGCGAGAACGGGTTCATCCCCGAAGGACTGCTCAATTACTTGGCGCTGCTCGGCTGGTCGATTGGCCCCGACCGCGACGTGTTCTCCATGAGCGAGCTGATCGAGCATTTCGACGTGCGCGATGTGAAAGCCAATCCGGCCCACTTCGATATCGACAAGGCCATTGCCATCAACGCCGAACATATTCGTATGCTCGAGCCGCAGGACTTCCTGAATCGCTCCGTGCCCTACCTGCACCGTGATGGCGTGGTTTCGGCCGACTCGTGGGGCGCGCTTACCGACCGTGAACGGGAGATTCTGAGCGCTTCTGCCGAACTGGTCCAGCCGCGCGTGCGGCTGCTCGGCGAGGTGTCGGGCATGGTCGGCAGCCTGCTGAGCGACGCGGAATACCTCGAACCCGAGGCTGACGCGCGCAAGCAGCTCAAGGACTCGGCAGCCGACGTGCTCGGCAAGGCCATCGCTGCGCTGGAGCCAATCGAAGAATCCGCCTGGACGACCGATAACCTGCACGAGACGCTGACCCAGGCACTGGTGGAGGATGGCAGCTACAAGCCCCGGCTCGCCTTCGGCCCGGTGCGCGTGGCGATGTCCGGCCGCCGCGTATCCCCGCCGCTGTTCGAGTCCATGCAGATCGTCGGCAAGACGATCAGCGTGGCGCGGCTCAAGGGGTTGCTTGCGCAGTTGTGATACAGAAACCGTGATGTATACGGCTGTGGCGTTTTCCTAAAAGCTGCCGCAGCAGCCAGAAGGAATTGACGACTCTGTCTTGTTTCTGACAATAAGCCTCAAATAACGGCAGAAACGAGACAGACTATGGTGAACTCTGTCTTGTACCTGACATTTGACGCCGGAAACTGTCGCAAACAAGACAGAGTTCGGGTGGCGCCGGATATGCTTTACGGCTCGACGTTGTCTCGCGTCCCGAGTCCGGAGGACTGGTGTGGTAGCCGTCCAGCCATAGCTCAGCCGAAGGTTTGACGGTGTCTTCGTCACCGTCCTTCGCAGCCTTAGCGGCTGCTCACTTCACCTACAGGCAACGCACTGCGTTGCCTGCTTAACGGTTCAGCACTGCGCTGCCCGCTTTACGGCTCGACACGCCGTCTTGCGCTTGGTGACGAATGCCGGTATATTTACATGCTGTTGCTTGAAAGGGCGATAGATAATTTAAGCCTCCATCGTCTAGCGGTCTAGGACTACGCCCTCTCACGGCGCCAACACCGGTTCAAATCCGGTTGGAGGTACGAAGACGCTGTAGCTGCTCGCAGCTGCGACGCCTGCCAATTGGGGTATGGTGTAATTGGCAACACGGCAGTTTCTGGTACTGTTGTTCTTGGTTCGAGTCCAGGTACCCCAGCAAATACGAAAGCCCTACAGCCACAACGGCTGCGGGGCTTTCCCATATTCTCTCTGCTGATCTACGTCGTTGCAGAGGCTCTGAACGAAATCAGCAACGGCGGTGCAGCTCATGTAAGGCACGCCGTGAAAAGTGCACACAATCGATGTTATTATATGGAAGCACAGATACCCACAATTGAAGCGGGTGTTTCGGGCGACATGTCGAACCGGTTGATTTTAGGTCGTCAACCGTGAGACGATATGAAACACGATGTGCGAACACAGTGATGTGAGCGCACAGCACACATAGAAAGAAGGGCGATGATGCCACGTATCTTCTACCGGCCGCAGCGGCCGGATCGCGCCATGGCCTCGCAGGAGGCCGGGCACGAGACCTTGTTCTCTCGCGCATGGTTCGCTTTGCGAGGGCAAATTCAGCGGGGAGGGGGGGGCTGACAGGTCTTCCCGCCGTCCCAACGCAGGCAGGGGCAAGCGCGTCATGGCGGCCCTCGCGGCTGTTGCCATGATCGGCGCAGGACTGGCCGGGTGCTCGTCCGGCGGCCGCACGAAACTCGTATTCGCCTTCAACAAGCGCGAAGCGGTGCCGTTCATGCAGCAGGTCGTCGACGACTACAACAAATCGCAGGACAAGGTCAACGTGGTGATGGACACCTCGGGCCTCAACTCCACTGCTGCGGGCTTCGTGCGGGGCGCGCCTGCCGACCTGCTGCTGGCCAACTTCAACAATCAGGCCGCCCGTTACGTCAACCAGTGCGCGGTGACAGATCTGTCCGACACCGATGCCGCCAAACGCGTCCGTCCCGACGTCAAGGCTCTTGTGGATGGCGTGGGCAAGTGCCCCGGGCGCACCAGCGCGGTGCCGTATTCGATCATGGCCGCCGGCGTGATCTACAACAAGGACATCTTTGCGAAATACAACTTGCAGGTGCCCAAAACCTACGATCAGCTGCTGAGCGTAAGCAAGACGCTCAAAAGCAACGGCGTCGCTCCGTTCTTCGGCACATTCTATGACGGTTGGACCGTCTCTCAGGGATGGTTCGACTATGCTGCTGGCGGGTCGCTGGATCTGAAATCGTTCTTCCAGTCCATCGAGAAGGACGGCGCCAATGTCGGTCCCAATTCCTCGGTGTCCTACGAAAAGGACTTCCTCGAGCCGATGAACAAGATGATGACGCTGGCCAAGGATTACACCAATCCAGACGCCAACTCCAAGATTTACGGCGATGGCAACACGGCGATGGCCAACGGCAAGGCAGCGATGTACCTGCAGGGCCCGTGGGCTTTCAGCGAAATCTCGAAGACCAATCCCAAGGCGAATCTGGGCACCTTCCCGCTGCCGATGACAGACAATCCCAAGGATTTGAAGACGGCGGTCAACGTCGATCTGGGCGCGATGATCCCGGAGCAGTCGAAGCATCAGGCTGAGGCTCGGGACTTCATGAACTATCTCTTCCAGCCGAAGATCATCAACGCCTACAACGCCTCGCAGCTCGGTTTCGGCCCGCTGAAGGATTCCGCCCCGGAGACGGATCCGCGCGTCGCCGGTCTGCGTCCCTACTACGAGAAGGGAAAGATCTACGCCGGTCCGTCATACGTGATTCCGCAGGCGATTCCGATTCCCCAGCTCGCGCAAAGCATCGTCCTGGGAGCCGATCCCAAGGACGTCCTATCCACCATCGATGCGGACTGGGCGCGTTTCGCCCGCCGCCAGTAACCGTGGAATCGAAGGAGTTACATCATGGCTATCAGTTCACTTCCCAGCGTCCCTGACGTTCCCGAAAAGGCAGATCGCAAGCATCGCAAGGTGGAGCCGGTCTTCTGGTGGATGACCGTCCCGACGCTGGTCGTCTTCACCCTGGCGATACCGATTCCTGCGGCGATAGGAATCTTCTACAGCTTCACGAACTATATCGGCGTGGGCAAATGGCATTTCCTCGGGCTGGCGAACTACATCGCGATGTTCACCGACCCGCAGATCCGTCAGAGCTACATCTTCACCATCGGCTTCTCGCTGGTCACCGTGCTCGCAGTGAACGTCATCTCGTTCCTGCTGGCAGTAGGTCTCACCGCGCGAATCCGGGCCAAGGTGGCGCTGCGCACGGTCTTCGTCATCCCGATGGTGATTTCCGGCATCGTGATCGCGTACGTGTTCCAGTTCCTGTTCTCCAACTCGCTGCCCGCGCTCGGGCAGGCGCTGGGCGTCGGCTGGCTCAAGGAGAGTATGGTCACCAACCCGCATCTGGCATGGGTGGCGGTCGTGTTCGTCACGGCCTGGCAGTCAATTCCCGGAACCCTGCTGATCTACATCGCCGGTCTCATGTCCGTGCCCGAGGATGTGTACGAAGCCGCTGACATCGACGGCGCGAGCAAGTTCCAGCAGATGACCAGGATCACGATTCCGCTGGTGTTCAGCTATGTGGTGATCAACACGATCCTCGGCTTCAAGGGCTACCTCAACGCCTACGACATCATTGTCGGCTTGACGAACGGCGGCCCGGGCACCTCGACGATGAGCGTGGCGATGAACATCGTCAACGGCCTGACGAACGGCGATTACGCCTACCAGATGGCCAATGCGACGATCTTCTTCATCTTCACACTGATCGTCTCGCTGCTGCAGCTTTCTCTTATGCGTGGAAGGAACAAGTGATGAGTGCACAATCCATAACCCCGGCCGCTTCAAACGCGAAACCGAAGAAGATCAGGGCGCGCATGGAGCGCGTCAACTGGCCTGCGACCATCATTCTGGCCGTGTGCTCGCTGACGGTGCTCATTCCGCTCTACGTCACGGTTTCGATGGCGTTCAAAACCACCAAGCAGGCGGTTGATGGCAACGCCTTCAGCCTGCCGAACCCGGTGAGCGTCGACGGATTCAAGCAGGCCTGGACGATGACCAAGACCCCGGTCGGCGCGGGCATTTCGGTGCTGATAACCGCCGGCGTGGTGTTCCTGGTGATCTTCCTGGCCGCGTTCCTCTCCTACTCGATCGTGCGCAACTGGGATCATCGCTTCTTCCGCTATTCCTTCTTCTACGTGCTCGCCGCGATGTTCATCCCCTTCCCGGTGGTGGCGCTGCCGCAGATCAGCCTGACGGGCCGCTTGCACCTGGACAACCCCTTCGGCGTCATCATTCTGGCATCGATGTTCCAGCTGGCGTTCAGCGTCCTGCTGTTCACCACCTTCCTGCGTTCGATTCCGAACGAACTTGAGGAAAGCGCGCAGATCGACGGCGCGTCGACGTGGCAGACCTTCCGCAAGATCGTCTTCCCGCTGCTGGCCCCGATGAGCGCCACGGTCGGCATCTTCGCGTTCCTGTATGCGTGGAACGACTTCATGATGCCCTCGCTGATCATCTCCGACGCGACGCTTCAGTCGTTGCCGGTGCGCCAGAACATCTTCCAGTCGCAGTTCAGCAACAACTACAACGTGTCCTTCGCCTCGTACCTCATGGCGATGGCCCCGGCCATCATCGCCTACATCTTCACCCAGCGTTGGGTGATGAGCGGCGTAACCCAGGGTGCGGTAAAAGGCTGAGCCGTTAAACGGGGAGCCCAGTGGGCTCCCCGTAGGCGAGGTGAGGCCCCGCCAAGGGGCCGAAGGACGACACCGTAGGCGGCGTCACTCCGTAGGAGAGAAAAGGGCCGAAGGACGACACCACACTCACCCATACCCCATACGTCACAACCCCCGCACTATCTCGACACCGGTGCGGGGGTTGCGGCGTCTCCTGCCAGTTATACGTCACAACCCCCGCATGATGGTCGAATTCATGCGGGGGTTGTGACGTTTGCCTACCAGTTTCCTGCGACTCACCCGTTCTGCGGGCACAGAAAGCAGCCTTGCACATGATCGTTGACCATGCCGACCGACTGCATGAAGGCATACATAATGGTCGGGCCGACGAACTTGAATCCCCGGGTTTTCATTGCCTTGCTCATCGCGGTGGATGTCGGGTCGCTCGGCGGTATCGCGCTCGCATCCGCAGGCCGATTGACCCGCACCTTGCCATCGACGAAGGACCATAGGTAGCTATCGAACGATTCTCCGACTGCATCCATAGTGCCGACCAATTGCGCATTGTGGATGATTGCCTCGATCTTGCGCCGGTTGCGGATGATACCGGGGTCTGCCATCAGCGCGGGCACTTCATCATCCATCGCGGCCACGCGCTCTGGCTCGAATTCATGGAATACGGTCCGCAGCCGTTCTCGCTTGTTCAGTATCGTGCTCCACGACAGCCCAGCCTGCAGCCCTTCCAGACACAGCCGCTCGAAGAGATCACGGGAATCATGACACGGCTTGCCCCATTCCTCGTCATGGTAGGCAAGCATCGCATCGCCCGCGCTGTATGCCCACACACAGCGTGTGGGTGTCTTTGATGGCGGAGCATCAGGTTCATCGTCGTGCGTGGCGGCCGATAGCCGTTCTGACATAGTAGTTTTTCTTTCGTGCTGCATGCCAATCACTGTCCCATAGCGTCACGTCATCTGGATGATGTGACGCTATGGGACAGAGCAGCGTGCGCCTGACTCGTGGTTTACCGTCGAAATGAGCGAGCTACGGCTTATCGAGACTGCAAGTCCCTGACGAATTGGACATACGCTTCGGCGTTCTGCGAGATGTGCTCCTCCGATGGGGCGTGCGCGGTGCCGTACAACGCGAAAAACGGCCGGTAATCGGCGTGGCAGTAGTCGAATGTGGTTTCGAAGGGCGTGAGCAATTCCTTGAGCGTGTACCGATATCTGCCTTCAGCGCTGTAGTCGGGCTGCGCGATGTCCGCACTGACGGCAAGTGCAACAGGCTTGTTGCGCAGCGCGTTTCCGCCCACGCCGCACGCCCAGCCGTGGGTAAGCACGTCGTCGAGCCACTGCTTCATCAGGGGCGGGCAGTTGAACCAGTACAAAGGAAATTGCAGGATGAGCGCGTCATGCGAGTCCACGAGGCGGCGCTCGCGTTCGGCGTCGATTTGGCCGTCCGGATATGCCTCGGCGAGCACATGCGCATCGCATAGTTCGCTGTGCCGGCGCGATGCTTCGACCCAGTGCCGGTTGATAACTGATTCGCCAAGGTCGGGATGCCCTGCGACCACCAGTGCTGTCATATGAGAGGCGCCTTTCTTGCCTGAGTGCATATCGATATCAGTATAGTGTGTACAACTGTACATTTCATGATACGATGCGGAATATGACACATGATCATTGCGCAGGCGATTCCTGCATGAGCTGTGCACGCAGGCATGTCAATGGATAACGGTTGGCGCAGCGTCCGGCAGCCAACTGCGGACACATCGTCAAATCGGGGAGGAAGCATGGATATGAAGGCCGAGCTGCCTGCAAAAAACGAGTCGGCATCGGAGTCGATACCGGGTCGCAAGACGCAAGCTGAGGAATCGACTCACAAGAGCAGCGTAAGGCTCAGTAGCAACGCAGCTCATAGGGTCAAGGCTGCGTCAGGAAAGCAGACCCGCCGCTTGCGGCGCACCGACCCTGGGCGGCGCGATCGCATCATTGACAGCTGCCTGGATGTCATTGCGCAAGTCGGCGTGGCGGGCGCGTCGCATCGCGTGGTCGCCAGGGCTGCCGATGTGCCGCTGGGCTCGATGACCTATCATTTCAACGGCATGGACGAGCTGCTGCGCGAGGCATTCACCCGCTTTGCCAACAGTGTCGCCGACCGTTTTGAGCGCCGCATGGCGCAAGCCGAGGATCTGGATTCGGCCCGAGTCGCGGTCGTCGCCATCATCACCGAAGACATATTCTCCGGCCCGCGCGAGCAGGTGCTCACCCACGAGCTGTACACACTCGCGGCCAGAGACCCGTCATTCCGCGCCATTACCACGGCATGGATGCGTCGCAGCCGCGCCGCGCTGGAACGGTTCTTCGACCCTGATACCGCGCGTATGCTCGACGCGCTCATCGAAGGTCTGAGCATCCATCGTGCCCTCGATCAGCAGCCGCGCGATGCCAGCGAAGTCGTGGAAGCGGTCAACCGCATCACCGCCACCGCAGTGGACCAGCGAGCCAAGCAGACCGAGACGGACTGAGTAGGAAGTCGGGCATAATGAACATATAGCCGCACAGCCTCGCCGTACAATGCGCAAATCTGCCCAATAGCCAGCGAACACACGGATGCACTATGGTGGTGAGTATGAACGAAACGCAGCGAACGTTGCCGACGACGATGCCGGCCCAACATGCCCAGCAGGCCCAATCCGCGCATCAGGGCGACTGGCGGCCGCTGTCGGTGTCCGCGCGGCTTGGTCGGCTGCAATTCCACAATTCAGGCAAGTTCCGTGTGCTGCAACTGGCCGACATCCAGGACGGCCCCAAAATCGACAAGGACACCATCAAGCTGATAGGTGCCTGCCTGGACGCGGCGCGGCCGGATGTCGTCGTGTTTTCGGGCAATCAGATCGCCGGCTACGACACCGCGTACGCCGCGACCTTCCGCAAGCGTCACTGGACTGTGGCATGGAATCGGGTCAGGACACAGAACGCGGATCGCTTCGCCGCCGACTTGGAGCATACGCGGGGACTGGTGCGCTCGCAGATTACGCAGTTTGTGCAGCCGCTTATCGACCGTGGAATTCCGTGGGCTGTGACCTACGGCAATCATGACTTTCAATGCGGTCTTGACAATGCGGAATTGGACGCCATCTACCGCGAGTTTCCCGGCTGTCTGAATCCCGAGTCCACGGCTGCGAGTCCCGGTCATCCGCGCATTCAGCCTTCGTCCGGGCTTCCTGAGCAGCGGATTTTCCCATGCGAGCCGGGCACCTTCGCACTGCCCGTGCTGGATGCAGAGCGTCGGCGTGCCGTCATTGCCTTGGTGCTGCTGGACTCGGGCGACTACTCGCCGCTGGGCGGTTACGGAGTGCCTTCTGACCGGGCGCTGACCTTCCTGCATTCGATTTCGGGTCTGCTGGGCGTGCGTTCGATGGTCTTCCAGCATTTCCCGCTGCCGCAGCATTACGAGCTGCTCAAGGAGGTGCTGGCCACGGCCGACCATGCTGTGGAAGGCTACCGCGCTTTCGCGGGGCATCATTATGTCATCGATGAGACCAAGACGCTGCCTGGCAGCTACCTCGGCGAAGGCGTGAGCTGCCCGGATCACGACTGCGGGGAATTCGACCTGATGAAGGACGGCGAGGGATGCTTCGCGCTCAGCGCCGGGCATGACCATCGCAATCGCTTCGTCGGCACGCTCGACGGCATCCTGCTGGCGGCGACTCCGACCTGCGGTTTCGGCTCCTACGGTCCTGCGCCCGCGCAGCGCGCCGCCCGCCTGTTCGAATTCGACATCCGCCACCCCTTCGCCCCGCGCACGCAGCTGCTCGAATTCGGCGAGCTGGTCGGCAAACCGAGCAATCGCAAGGCCTATACCTACGCGCTCAACGACACGGCGGCCTCGCCAGGGGAGACGATGGACCTGCTGCGCAAGCCGGGGCTGGTCTCACGCATTGCCAAGCGACTGCGCGGTATCGGTCAGTAATATCAGTAGTGCCAATAGCGTCAGCAGCGCAGGGCGGCGATGACGAACTCACAATAGTGGAACTGGAACGAAACGGCTGCTGAGCTAAGGGGGTGCGGCCCTTTCATTCCAGTTATTGCAAGTCCCTCATCGTGTGCCTAGCGATTGACGCTGGCCTTCATGAGCGCATCGGTCAGGTACTTGCCTGCGGTCATTACGAACGGCGCATAGCGGCGGCCCGGCGCGGAACCCATGCGACCGGAAGGGCCGGAGATGGAGATGGCGGCGATGACCTGCCCGGAAGCGTTGCGAATCGGCGCGGAAATCGAGCACACGCCTTCTTCGCGCTCGTTGATCGACTCGGCCCATCCGCGTTTGCGCACGGCGGCGAGACGGCTGACCGTGTATTTGGCGTGAAGCAGCCCCTGATGAAGCCGCTCCGGATCTTCCCATGCCATCAAGATCTGCGCTGCTGAGCCGGCCTCCATCGAAAGCATCGCGCCTACGGGAATCGAATCACGCAGCCCGCTGGCCCGCTCCACTGCGGCGATGCATACGCGCTGGTCGCCCTGCCGACGATATATCTGCGCCGATTCGCCGCTGCGGTCGAGCAGCGTTTGCAAAATAGGCCCGGCGGCGGTCAGTAGACGGTCCTCGCCGGCGGCTGTGGCCAGCTCTGCGAAACGCGAGCCCAGCACGAAGCGCCCGTGCGTGTCGCGCAGCACGAAACGGTGTCGTTCCAAGGCAATCGCCAGCCGGTGCGCGGTAGGGCGCGCCAGAGCGGTGGCTGCGACCAGCTGGCTGAGTGTCAACGGGCCGGATTCCAAGGCATCGAGAATCTTGACGGTTTTGTCAAGCACGCCGACCCCCGAATGGATCTCTCCGTCATCTACGTGGGCAGCCCCGGTCGCGCCGTGGCCGTTGCGCGCGGCATCATCGTCGATCTGCGCATCGAACTCGTCGGTGTTGGTGCTAATAGAAGTCATATTCGGATTATGCCATCTCATATTTCGAAACGCAAAAGTCCGTGCGCGCTGCAAGCTCGCATACTCGGTTGTGGAAGGGCTGTGTTCAGACGCACAGCCGAAATGTGTTCAGGCGCAAAACCGTGTATGGCGAGTCCAAAAGGAGACTACATGGGAACCACATTGGCTGAGAAGGTATGGGCCGACCATTTGGTGCGGCGGGGAGAAAACGGCGCCCCCGATCTGCTGTACATCGATCTGATGCTGATGCACGAGGTGACCAGTCCCCAAGCGTTCGAAGGGCTGCGGCTCGCCGGGCGCAAGCCGCGCCACATCGACCAGCTCATCGCCACCGAGGACCACAACACGCCGACGGTCAACATCGACCGTCCCAATCCGGACAAGACCTCAGCGCTGCAGTTGCAGACCTTGGAACGCAACTGCAAGGAGTTCGGCGTCCGTCTGCACGGCCTGGGCGACGCCGATCAGGGCATCGTGCACGCCTTCGCGCCGATTCTGGGACTGACGCAGCCCGGCATGACCATCGTGTGCGGCGATTCGCACACCTCGACGCACGGGGCTTTCGGCGCGCTGGCCTTCGGCATCGGCACCTCCGAGGTCGAGCATGTGATGGCGACGCAGACCCTTTCGTTGAAGCCCTTCAAGACGATGGCCATCAACGTGGACGGCGAACTGCCGGCTGGTGTTACTTCGAAGGACATTATCCTTGCGATTATCGCGAAGATTGGCACCGGCGGCGGCCAGGGCCATGTGCTCGAATACCGTGGCGAGGCGATTCGCAAGCTGTCGATGGAAGCGCGCATGACCATGTGCAACATGTCCATCGAGGGCGGTGCGCGCGCCGGCATGATCGCGCCGGATGAGACGACGTTCGAATACCTTGAAGGTCGTCCTCACGCGCCTGAAGGCGAGATGTGGGATCAGGCGCTCGAGTACTGGAAGACGCTCAAGACCGATGACGACGCCGTGTTCGATAGGACTGTGAACCTGAACGCCAGCGACCTCGCGCCGGTCGTGACCTGGGGCACGAACCCCGGCCAGGGCCTGCCGATCACTGCGAATGTGCCGGTACCGGAGCAGATTCCGGACGCCAACGCGCGGGCTTCGGCCACGTCGGCCATCGAGTACATGGGGCTGACGCCGGGCATGCCGATCAAGGATATCGCGGTCGATACGGTGTTCATCGGCTCGTGCACCAACGGCCGCATCGAGGACCTGCGCACGGCGGCGAAGATCATGAAGGGCCACCACAAGGCGAAGTCGATTCACCGCGTGCTGGTCGTTCCCGCCTCCTCGCGCGTGCGGCTGCAGGCCGAGCAGGAAGGGCTTGACAAGGTCTTCACCGATTTCGGAGCCGAGTGGCGCAACGCCGGATGCTCGATGTGCCTGGGCATGAACGCGGACAAGATGGTGCCGGGCGAGCGCTCGATCTCGACCTCGAATCGCAACTTCGAAGGCCGCCAGGGCAAGGGTGCGCGCACGCATCTGTCCTCGCCGATCGTGGCCGCTGCGACTGCGATTCGCGGCACGATCTCAAGCCTGGAAGATTTGTAAAGCCAGCTTTCAGCGGTTTGGCCGGCGGCTCTAGCGGGCGGTGGTTTTCGGCCTATGTGATTTCGGCCGATATGGTCTGTCTGGCGAGAAAACCATTGCCAGCAGGCCGTATGGCTGGTAAGGATTGTAGAAGAGGATTCGCGCGGCGCTTCTGCTGGACTGAATAGGGAATCAGGCTAATTCGATTTCGGCTGGTTTCAGTGGACATGGCTGCGAAACGGATACGTCAAAGGACATGAAGATTTATGGAAAAACTTACTGTGGTGAGCGGCGTCGGCGTACCGCTTCGTCGTTCGAATGTGGATACGGACCAGATCATCCCGGCCGTGTTCCTCAAGCGCGTGACCAAGAGCGGCTTCGACGACGCGCTGTTCTATGCGTGGCGGCGCAACCCCGAGTTCGTGCTCAACCGTTCGGAATATGCGAATGGCAAGATTCTGGTCACGGGGCCGGACTTCGGCACCGGCTCGTCGCGTGAGCACGCCGTGTGGGCCTTGCATGACTATGGATTCAAGGTCATCATCTCGCCGCGCTTCGCCGACATCTTCTACGGCAACACCGCCAAGAATGGCGTGCTGGCTGCAATCATGCCGCAGGAGAGCATCGAGCTGCTTTGGAAGCTGCTCGAAGAGGAGCCGGGCCGTTCGATGACCGTGGACCTCATCGAGCGCACTGTGACTTGCGGCGACGTGACGCTGCCCTTCGAGGTGAATGACTACACGCGCTGGCGCCTGATGAATGGCTACGACGACATTGACCTGACCTTGCAGCACGAGGACGATATCACTGCTTACGAGAAGCTGCGCGCCGAGCGCTTCCCCTTCAAGCCCAAGACCCTCCCCGCCAAGCACATGCCCGAACATCGCATCGCCTCCGCCAGAGAGCAAGATGAGGGTAAGTGGCCCGGACCGTTAAGCGGACAGCGCGGTGCGCTGTCCAACGGTCCTGGGCGGAGCCGCGATTTACGAGCGGCGTAGCCAATACTGAGCCCGCCGAAGGCGGTCCCTAAGTGCAGGACCAGGACCGTCCTTAGGATGGGCGGCCAGGCGGACTGCCCGGAGTCAGTATTGTCTTCGTTACAAGTCAAAAATTGCAGGACCAGGACCGTCGTAGTTATGGAAAGCCTGGTGTCTGCGCGCACTGAGTATTGCGTAGCATACGATTAATGACTGCAGAACCAGGGCCGTTCTATACCTGAGTGAAGAAAAATCGGGTCTTTCATCGGCCGCGTAGCGCGGTGGGCTGTCCAACGGACCAAGACCGCCCTTGGAACAGGCACCCCGGTGATCGCTCACAGCCAGTCATCGTTTCCATCAGACTCAGCTTCTGCTGTTCGTAGCGCCGTTCTCCTATACTGGTGCAAAAATCTATAGGAGTGTGTTATGGCCGAGTATGCCGAGCCGTTCTACGATGTGAATCTTAGCTATGCCGAGAACTACGAACGTGGCCCGTTCGGCGCATTCGCCGGGGCGCTTGCCGAACAGTCATCCCAGCCTACCGGGTTGTCTACATCCAAATCCGATGCGAACTTCCTGGGTTTCCCGGTCAATTTGCCTTTTGGCATCCCCGCCGGCCCGCTGCTCAATTCGCGGTTCACTACGGCCGCGTTCCGCATGGGCTTCGATCTTGCCGTCTATAAGACCGTGCGTACCCGGGCTTGGGACTGCAATCCTTTCCCCAATGTGCTTTCGGTGCATCCGCGCACGAGCGCGCTGACTCCGGGTGACGCCGAGCTGGACGAAGGCGTGCTGGCGGACGGTCACTTCGAACGGCCATTGTCGATTTCCAACTCCTTTGGCGTGCCCTCGCGTGACCCGGACGAATGGCAGCCGGACATGCGTGCCGCCATCGCTGCAGCAGGGTCTGGGCAGCTGCTCATCCCCAGTTTCCAAGGCTCGCGGCATGAGGGCATGACGACGAGCGAATACATCGCCGACCATGTGACTGCCGCCAAGCTGGTTCGGGAAACCGGGGCGCAGCTCATGGAGATGAACACGAGCTGCCCCAATGAAGGCCGTAATCGTCTGCTCTGCGATGACCCGCGCTTGGTCGGCGAAATCACGCAGGCTGTGAAGAACGAGATCGGCGACATGCCGCTGATCATCAAGCTGGCGTATCTGCCCAGCGATGAGGCTTTGGAACGCATGGTGCGCGAAACCGCCTCGCACGGCAGCGTGCAGGCCTTCGCGACAATCAACACGGTTTCCGCGAAGCTGGTCGATCGCAAGGGCAATCAGGCGCTGCCGGGCGAAGGGCGCGAACGCAGCGGCGTGTGCGGTTCGGCCATTCGCAGCGCCGGGCTGGACATGGTTCGTCGACTCGCCGATATGCGCGAGCGGCTGGGACTTGATTTTGCGATTATCGGCATCGGCGGGGTCATGGGTCCGGCAGATTATCAGGCATACCGGTCGGCTGGCGCGAATGCGGTGATGAGCGCGACCGGTGCCATGTGGGACTGTGAGCTGGCGCATCGAATTAAGGGTGAATTGGTGCAGCAGTAATACAAGCGGCAATATAGCAAGGAAACTTAGATGGAGCTGCGGTCCAGGGTGTTGCGTCACAGAGAATGACTGCGCTCGGCGTTGCATCCCTGTGGTATTGCAATACTGAGTTATCTCAACACTGCGGCATTGCAACGCGTGCGGAAACGAGACAGCCTATCGGCGCGTGTCGTTTAGGCTGCGGGCGTATGTAGCGCATTTCACCAAGCCCCCACAAGCCTTGTGGCAAACTAAATGCTAGCGTTATACCCGCCCGCAAACCTGCGTGGGGAATGAAAGAGGACTGAAGAGTGGCTGAAGATAGCGAAGATGTTCTGCATGTGGTCGGCGGAAAGCCGCTGAACGGCACCATCAAGGTGCGCGGCGCAAAGAATTTCGTCAGCAAGGCCATGGTGGCCGCGCTGCTCGCGCCGGGCGTGTCCGTGCTCAAGAACGTGCCCGAGATCCGGGACGTGCACGTGGTCTCCGATCTGTTGCGCCTGCATGGCGTGAACGTTGATGTCAATGGCGACAAGGGCATCGTCACCATTGACGCGACGAATGTGCAGCTGGCCGATGTCGCCGATGTCGACACGCTGTCAGGTTCCTCGCGCATCCCGATCCTGTTCTCCGGCCCGCTGCTGCACCGGCTGGGCGAGGCTTTCATCCCGCAGCTGGGCGGCTGCAACATCGGCGGCCGGCCGATTGACTTCCACCTTGAGACGCTGCGCAAGCTGGGCGCGAACGTCGACAAGGAGCATCAGGACGGCATCCACATCACCGCGCCAGACGGACTGCATGGCGCGAAGATTCACCTGCCATACCCCTCCGTCGGCGCGACCGAGCAGACGCTGCTCGCCGCTGTGCTCGCCGAAGGCAGGACCGAGCTATCCGGCGCGGCAATCGAGCCGGAGATCATGGATCTGGTGGCGGTGCTGCAGAAAATGGGCGCCATCATCTCGGTTGATGTGGACCGCACCTTCCGCGTTGAAGGCGTCAAGGAGCTCAAGGGCTACACGCATACTTCGCTGACCGATCGCATCGAGGCAGCATCCTGGGCTTCGGCGGCGCTGGCGACGCACGGCGATATCTTCGTCAAAGGTGCGACGCAGCCCGAGATGATGACCTTCCTCAACGTATTCCGTAAAATCGGCGGCGAATTCGATATCACTGACAAGGGCATCCGCTTCTGGCATCCGGGCGGTGACCTGAAGTCGGTCGCCCTCGAAACCGACGTGCACCCCGGGTTCATGACCGACTGGCAGCAGCCGCTCGTCGTGGCGCTCACCCAGGCCAACGGCCTGTCGATCGTGCACGAAACCGTGTACGAGAACCGCTTCGGCTTCACCAAGCCGCTGGTGCAGATGGGTGCGACCATTCAGCTCTACCGCGAGTGCCTGGGGTCATTGCCCTGTCGCTTCCAGCAGCGCAATTACAAGCATTCCGCAGTGATCTTCGGGCCGACTCCGCTCGAAGGCCGTGACATCGACGTGCCCGACCTGCGCGGCGGATTCAGCCACCTCATCGCGGCGCTGACGGCCAAAGGCCCCTCCGACGTGCGCGGCATCAGCCTGATCGACCGTGGCTACGCCGACTTCCGCGGCAAGCTCACCGCCCTCGACGCCGCCATCGACTAGCGGTGTTTGCGTGTCTGCACCCGTGCTGTTTTCAGGCAATTGGCGTTGAAACATTCGAAATACGGGGCATCCAAGCTGCATAGGGTGCCCCAATAAGCTGCCTTGGTTGTTATATGGTGCCACGCAGATATATCGGATGCAGAATGCAGCATAAAACCTTCTGATTTGCATCTATTAAGCACTTTTTTCGTCAATTAAGCACATGCGAAAGTAGCCACGGTTCTATGAGGTAATGAAAACGTTGAAATTACGCCGTTTCTGAATAATCTCTTTTCAGAGTATATGGGTAAAGACCATACATGACTGAGAAAAGTGCTTAATAGATTTCAGGTGCAGACGATATCACGTCACGACAGCTTGTGGGCGAAGGACATGGGGCGCAAGAAATCGCAATGCTCAATGGTCAATGGCCTGAACATCAGTGAACCGAACGGTAATGAACCTGGTTACGGCGAACCGGATGCCAATCTGCCAGTGTTCCCGAATCTATTAAGCAGATTTGGCTCGAATTGAAGTTCTACGGAGGATATTAAGGGATAGGACCTTTTTGAAAACGTTGAATTTGAGCCGTTTTGAGAGCAGATTATTTTCCGGATACTTTCGCAAGTGCTTAATTGACGAATAAAGTGCTGAATAAATGAGGTTGCAGGGCAAATCGATGTATCTTGACTTGCCCCGTGCTTTTCGCTGCCCATCAGAGCGGAGTGGTTCGTTTCGACCGCGAACGTGAGAGTTCGGTCTTCGTACGCTGCCTCACCAGTTTGGACGTCCGAACTGGTGAATGGCTTTGTCGGCCTGCGCGAGAGCGTCGGCAACCATCATCACGAAGTTATGCAGCGTTGTATCGCTTGAAAACACTTCTTTTGTTGCAGTGAAAACTTTCCATCCAAGACTCTGCAATCTGTTGCGTTTATAGAGGTCATAGGTCCAGCGGTCTCTGGTGTGGTGGTATTCCCCGTCGTATTCAATAATCACCTGCTGTTTGAGATAGGCCATATCTACTGAAAACTGATTGCTTTCAACGGTGTCGATGATGGTCGGGTTCACTTCGGGGATAGGGAGCCCGACTTCGGGAAACTTGAGACGAATATAGGTTTCCTGAGGAGAGTCCG
The DNA here is from genome assembly GCF_009371885.1 of Bifidobacterium tibiigranuli. Classification (GTDB taxonomy): domain Bacteria; phylum Actinomycetota; class Actinomycetes; order Actinomycetales; family Bifidobacteriaceae; genus Bifidobacterium; species Bifidobacterium tibiigranuli. Next base: position 104,523 of record NZ_QLZA01000007.1, read on the forward strand.
TTCCCTCAACACTGAGGGGAAGAGCCTCTTTGCAGACTCGCACTCCGCGAAAAGGGCCGATGCTATAGATGAAATCCGCCAAGTTATCATGAGTGGTCTGTTTCAAATCGGGATTGTTGCAAGTGAGCCAGTCCATGATTATGACCATTGAGTCACGGTCGCAGAAGGCAGCCATCTGACATACTGCCTGCTCTACCGAAACTCCGGCGATATTGTCGCCGAACTGGGTATGGGTCATGGGGTGCGGCCATAAATGATTCTGTACGCCGCGCAGATGCGAGAGTTGTTGCGGCGAATTCGCTGTGACGTGCAGCAGCCTGCTGTCTAAAGTGCTGGGCACGTTGACGCTCATGCCGCATAGTCTCAGAAGGGTGATGTGACTGAAAATGAGCGTGCGCTTGGTTCGTCTGGCTGCTTCGGCGCAGGCCAGATGCTGCTCGCTGGCGATTCGTTGCGCCTCATCGAGGGTGAAGAATGTGCTTCGGGAAGTAGTTTGCATGTTGGCATCGTACGGGAGGTTGCCCGGTCGCGTCATGCGTATCATGGTTATGTGGTCGAAGGCTTGGGGTTTCGACACGCCGAGGGTTTTGCCGGTCGAAGTCGGTTGTGCAGAGCGATTTCAGCGTTACGAAACGTCAGGAGACTGATGGCGGGAGTTGCCGCGTGTGGTGTGGTGCGGCTCGGCTCCTGCGTCAAAATGCGCGAACAGCGACCGGGCGCAGAGGGTCAGCGCGGCTATGGCGGCAGCGGTGACAAGCGCGATCCATAGCGGGGGCACGTGGTCGTAGGCCCAGCCGTATGCCATCTGGCCCAGCGGCATGGCGCAGATTGACAGGCTTGAAACCATCGCCATGACTTTGCCCGTGAGCGCTTCTGGGGTGCGCATCTGGATGGCGGGGATTGCGATGATGGTGGTGAAGCTGGCGGCGATGATCATGGCACAGAACGAGGCGACGATCAGCGCCAGCCTGGTCCAATCGTTGAATGGCACTGCGAACGCTACTGCGCAGGGCAGCACGCATACGGCAATGGCGTAGCAGGCGGCCGGGAATCGCTCGATGATGAGCTTCGAGGCCAGCGCGCCGGTGATGAAGGCGCCCGCAACTCCCGCGATACCGACGATTCCCTCGCTGATGCCGTAGATGGTGGCGTTGAAGCCCAGCGTGGCGCGCACCATATAGGTGAACCCTACGGAGCTATTGCCGTTGACGAAGAAGTTGACGGCGGTGGCAAACAGCATGAGCTTAAGGATGTTGGGTTGTTTGCGGGCTAGGAACCGCAAGGCCTCTTTGATATCTTCGATGGGCGTGGGCATGGCTGTGGGTATGTCCTTGGGCGTATCTTCGTCGGTTGCGGTTGCGGCACTGTCGTGATCTGCACGCCGTGGAGGCGCGAGGTGCAGAAAGCATTCGAGGATTGCCGTGGCGTAGAAGCCCGTGATGCTAATGATGAGCATCATTCGGATGCCGAATGCGGCGTACAGCACTCCGCCGGCGAAGGAGGGCAGCAGCGAAGTGAGCTGCTGAACCTGATTGACGATGGCCATGCCGCAGCGCATGGTCGTCTCCCCGGAATCGCGCAGCAGCTGGGGCAGCGCGGCCTGAACGGTCGGCGTTTCGAAGGCGCTGAGCACAGAGAGCGACACCATGAGCGCGCTGACCGCGACCATGCTGAACCCATTGCCTGCGGCGAACCAGATGGCTGCCAGCACAATGAAGGTGCCGGAAAGCGCATCCAGCGCAACCATGATGGTGCGCCGGTTGATGCGGTCGGCCAGCACGCCGCCGAATGGGGACAGCAGAATCGTCGGCACGACGGCTACAGCGAGCATCGAGGCGAAGGCCGAGGCCGAGCCGGTTTCGTCAAGCACCCACATCGACATCGCGAAGCGCAGCATCGTGTTGGCGAAGAGGGAGAGCCCTTGACCGGCAACCAGGAGGATGAAGTTGCGACTGGTGAGTGGGGAGTGAGAGGCGGGGCTGAGGTTGGGGTTGGGATGTGACGATGCCATAATAATCCTTTCATACCGACCGACGGTATGTATAGAAGTGATAAAAATTGGACCGGATTGGAGCGTTGAAAAGAAGGCTGGATTGGCGTAAGGATGACTGACGAGAGATCTGAATGGTGGGAAAATAGGCCGTCCGACGACCGAACCGACCGACCGACTGCCAAGATGAATGCCTACTGCTCCGTTACGATCTGCGGTGCCTCTGCTGACGATTCGTTGCTCGGCGCAGCAAGCACGGCGATGCCGGTCATGAAGTCATCGATGAGCGCACCGTCGAAAACCGGCACGTTGATGGCTTCAAGCATGGCTTCCAGACATTCGATTCGGTGCCTCAGCTCGCTCGGCGTGCCGGGGAAGAAGTGCGGGATTAGCCAGTAGTTCGGTAGGATGGCCAGCATCTGGGCCGCTTCGCGCGGGTATTGCGTCGGCGTGGAGCCGTCGGCGACGCCCTCCTCGATATAGACGAGCAGCTGCTGCGAGAGCTCGTTGCCCCAATGCCGCAGGTTCGCGGCCAGCGTCGTGGGGTCGTCGAGCTGGGGGAGCAGGGCGCGGATGGCGGTGAGATGCTGCTTGTCGCGCATGGTGGAGCGCATGGTCTCCTGCAGTTTCTGCAGTCCGGACATCGTCTTGTCGCTGTCGAGGCGAGCGAAGATATTCTCGGTGAATTCCATATCTTGATTGCTCAGCGCGTCGAGAATGGCCTCTTTTGAAGCGAAATGGTGGTAGATCGCGCCTTTTGAGAGGTCGCCCAGCTCGTTGAGGATGTCTTGGATGGAGGTTTTCTCAAAGCCCTTGGCAGCGAATTGGGCTCGGGCCGCATTGAGGATGCGCTGCCGGGTGACTTCCGGGTGGGCGTTGCGTGCCATAAGGCTGCTTCCTTTCTAGAACGAGGCTGCGAGGTGTGCGGCTGTTTGTCGGGCGGAGATGGTCGTGCGTATAAACGCCAGCCATCGTGTGCTGCTAACTGCAACTTTACATACCGTCGGTCGGTATGTAAAATTAAGAGTATATCTGATATCTTTGCGATTGAATCGTGGCCGTTCCTGCGGTTCGTTCGGCGCTTGCGGCACAATGGGGGCATGACTTCCAAAGGAAAACCGTCGCCGCGCTCGGCTGTGAAACCCTTAAGCGATGAGCAGGTTCGTATACTCAACGAACGCCATCATCTGGTTGACCCGACGTATGAGCCGCCCATCCAAGGGCACGCGCCCAATACGGCTGAGATCGAGGCGCAGCATCCCAAAGGCACCAAGCGCCTGCTTGCCGGAGTGTCGGTCGTGATGCGGACGCACAGCAAAGTGCAGGCTTGGGGATTGGAGCATATCCCCGAAACCGGCGTATTCATCACAGCGGCGTCGCATGTGACGATGTACGACGTGTTCGTGCCGATGATGACGCTGTTTCATATGGGCAGACGGCCGCGGTTCATGGCGAAGGCGGAGCTGGGCGGCTGGCCGGTGATCGGCAAATGGTTCCAGCTGGTCGGCATGCAGCCGGTGCCGAGGCGCAGTGGCAAGGCGCGCGTCATCGAAGAGGAATCCGTCAGGATTCTCACGTCCGGTCGCCCGCTGACGATCTGGCCGGAGGGCACGCTGACCCGCGATCCGCTCAAATGGCCGATGAGCATGAAGAACGGCGTCGGCATCATCGCGCTTGAGGCCTCGCGTCGATTGGGCCATCAGGTGCCGCTGTTCTGCGCGGTCACTTGGGGCGCGGCGAGCATCAACCACTGGTGGCCGTGGCCGCGCAAGAACGTCGTCATGTGCTATGACACGCAGCTTGACTATTCCGATTTGCTTGGCTCAATGGCTCAATGGGGCGAGGAGCCGCCGGCAGCGCTGGCCGATGAGCTGGCCGGGCGGGTGCGCGAGCGCATGGAAGCCGTGATGACCGAGATTCGCGGTGAGCAGCCACCCGCCGAGGGATACTGGGACTTCCGCACGATGAGTCGCAAGCCGCGTTTATCCGCCTAACGACTCGGCAAAGTCAATGCAAAGTCAAGGCGGGCGGTAGCATAACAAGGCATAGATACGTCCGCTGGCGCGAAGGAGCGAGGTATGAAGATCACGGTGTTGGGCGCGGGAGCCTGGGGCACGGCCTTCGGTCAGGTGCTTGCGGATGCCGGCAATGACGTGACGATGTGGGCGCGCGAACCTGAGATCGTGCAGGGTATCCGGGATCAGCATCATAATGCGGTCCGTTTGCCCAGCGTCAAGCGCCTCCCCGAGAATATGACGGCGACCGGCGACCGAGCCGAGGCGGTGTGCGGTGCGCGCATCGTCGTGGTTGCGATAGCCGCCCAGTTCGCTCGGATAGCGCTTGAGCCGTTCAAAGACCTGATTTCTGAGAATGCCATCGTCGTCTCGCTGATGAAGGGCATCGAGCGCAATACCGGCAAGCGCATGGATGAGGTGGTGCGCGAGGCGCTTGCCTTGCCGGCCGAGCGCTTCGCCGCCGTATCTGGCCCGAATCTGAGCAAGGAAATCGCCGACCGCCAGCCTTCGGCCACTGTTGTCGCATGCGAGGATATCGATGTGGCGCATACGGTCGCCTCTGCCTGCGCTACGGAATATTTCAAGACCTTCGTCACCACTGACGTGATTGGGCTGGAAATGTGCGGATCGCTCAAGAACGTCGTGGCGCTCGCGGTCGGCATGGCCCGAGGGGCCGGATACGGCGAGAACACTGCCGCCATGATCGAGACGCGCGGGCTTGCGGAACTTACGGCGCTGGGCGAGGCCGCCGGGGCGAACCCGAGAACCTTTGCCGGACTGGCAGGCGTCGGCGATCTGATTGCCACCTGCGGTTCGCCGCTGAGCCGCAACTATACTTTTGGCTCCAATCTGGGCAAAGGCATGAGCGTCGCGGAAGCGACGGCCGCCAGCAGCGGCGTGGCCGAAGGCGTGCCCACAACCGATGCCGTCGTGGCGCTGGGCCGCAAGTTTGGCGTGCCCACCCCGCTGGCCTGTGCAATGAGCCGGGTGCTGGATGAGGGCATCCCGTGCGCGCAGATGCTCGCCGAGCTGTTCAGCGCCGATATCAGCGAGGAATAGGGCGAACCCAGGGCCGAATGCATCGGACGAGTTTTCGAGTCTCAGTCACCAGACTGTGCTTGCCTTTGGACGTAGGTAGCTATTTGACTTATGCACAATGATGCAATGATGCAATGATGCAATGACGCATAGAATGTGGCATCCACACGTCACGACTCCTGCATGATGAGCAAGTCTATGCGGGGTTGCATCGCGTAAAAGGTCTGAAATATCGCAATGCCGGCGCTCCACCCCTGTGGCAGTGCCGGCATTGCGACACATAACGTCAGGAGCATGGCAGTCCTAAGCAGCATGCTCATTCAGAAATTGTGGCGCATCCTTGAGGCAGAACGTTGTCCGCTTATCGGACTGCTGCGAATAAGCGGATGAGCAGTGGCTCTTTTCCTTGCTGTCATTACCGCAAACCTTGCCAAAGGCGCTGAGATCATCAGTCGACATTTGGCAATCCGTAACAGTCTCGAAATACGAGCGTTACTGTTGCGTTTCTCAGACTATTTATGATTGGTCCTACCAATTTGAATTGGTGATTGCAACACATGCAAAAGGAAAAATCATGAGAGTAAAAAATGTAAACCGGTACATCGCGCAATCTCTCGCTTTGGTCACCAGTGTCGTTCTGCTTGCCTCGGGCTGTGGATCATCAGCCAGTTCTTCATCGAGCGCAACGAATGCACTGAGCGTTGGCTACGCGAGTTGTGCACACTGCATCCCTATGAGCCTGATTCCGAATAAGGCGAAGGACCTCAAATTGGACATGCATCAGTTCCAAAATGGCAACGATTCTCTAATGGCACTCATGAGCAAGAAGGTGGATGTCGCTCAGGTCACCTATGGGCATCTTGTCACCGCTTTGAATCAAGGTTCTCCCGTGGTCGCAATATCAGGCCAGATCAATGGCGGTAGTGATATCATCCTTTCCAACGGTATGAAGGATAAGGTCAGCCCAGGCAACTGGAAAGAACTCTCCTCCTATATCAAACAAAAGGCATCTGATGGCGCAAAGCTGAAGATTGGCGCCAACCGAGGAAGCTCGCAGGATCTCCAGATGCGTGCGCAGTTCAGCGCCGAAGGCGTCGATGTCAACAAGGATCTGGACTTCGTGAATATCTCGAATCCGGCCGATTTCAAGAATAATCTCGTGAACAAGCAGATTGACCTTGTATCGGCTGTCGAACCATTCGCATCCGGTATCATCCTATCGAATTCCGGCTATCACTTCGCTTATCCGTATGATCAGCCGATGGGCGACCTCACCAATATTATCCTGACTCGCGATGATGTAATCAAATCGAAGCATGACGCGCTTCAGCAATTCGTTGATGCGAACGTTGAAGTTGTCGATGGGCTGAAAGGTGATACAAGCCCATGGGTGGATGCGGTCGTCTCCAAGACGGGCCTGGACAAGGCCATTGCGCAACGAGCGGTGAAGAATGCAAGGCCTGATTACACCATCAAAATGACCAAGGTCGAGCAGATAGCCAAGACGCTCAAGGGCATGGGATATGTGCAAAAGGATGTTTCCGGCCAAATCTCCTCGCATGTTGACTACAGCTTCCTGTCCAAAGCGACCAAGCAATCCGAAGCCCAGCTTGGTAAGTAGTGATGAGCATGACTGGTCGCAAGAATCCTGCAACGTGGGGCAAAACGCTTCTTTCGAAGCTTGGCCACGGGATTCAAAAACTCATCTTCCCGATTCTGGTCATTGCGATATGGGAATCGTCCTCGTTCAGCTCAGACTATAGCTCGGTTTTCCCAACACCCAGCAAAATTATTCATGCACTAGGAGACTGGATCTTCGGGTTTGACGGCAGTACGCAGAGCGTCAGCGGCCAGTGGCTCACGGCCGCGGCCAGCAGCCTGACGCGCGTGCTTTCCGGGTATGCTCTTGCTATCGTGCTGGGCATCATCGCAGGTATTGTATGCTCGTGGTGGGAGGTCACCAAGCGCCTTTTGGAGCCGACGGTGCAGATGTTGCGTTTCATTCCGCCAGTCTCCTGGATACCATTAAGCATCATATGGTTTGGCATAGGCGATGGTCCTGCGGTGTTCCTCGTGTTCCTGGCAGCGTTCTTCCACATTTTTATCAATACGACGCATGGCATTGTAAGCACGCCTGAAAACCTGCTTCGTGCCACGGAGATGATGAGTGCAAGCTCGCTGCAAAAGTTGATATACGTGGCATTGCCTCATGCAGTACCCTCCATTTTCACAGGTTTGCGCACAGGACTTGGCGCAGCCTGGATGACGGTGGTGACGTCCGAAATGATAGCGGTGAAAAGCGGCTTGGGCTATTCCCTGTGGGATTCGTACAATTTCATGCGTCTGGATCTGGTCGTTGCCGCCATGGTGAGCATTGGGGTCATCGGCTACCTGTCCGACTTTATTCTGCGGCTCAGCTACCGCCGCGTTATGTTCTGGAAGGAGTCCTGACATGGCTTATCGCTACCTCAGTATTGAGAATGTAGGCAAGAGATATCAGACGCCGAACGGCGCGCTTGATGTGCTCGAGAATCTTGATCTGCGCATTAAGGATCATGAATTCGTCTGCATCGTTGGACCGAGTGGATGTGGGAAAACCACGATTCTTAATCTCATCGCGGGATTCGAATCGCCCACTTCCGGCCGGCTGACGCTTCTGGACGAGCCGATTGAAGGGCCGGGCAGTGATCGTGCGGTCGTCTTCCAGGAAGCAAGCCTGATGCCTTGGATGAATGTGCAGTCCAATATTGGATTGCCACTCAAGGTGAAGCATGTTTCCAAAGAGGAGCGTGCCGCGAAAGTCGAACCGCTTATCGACACAGTGGGCTTAAAGGGCTTCGAGCGGCATTTCCCTTGGCAGCTTTCCGGGGGCATGCAGCAGCGAGTGGGTATCGCGCGAGCGTTGGCCATGGATCCTCAGATTATTTTGATGGATGAGCCTTTCGGCGCGTTGGATGCGCAGACGCGTGAATCCATGCAGGAAAGTCTGGTTGACATCTGGTCGAAATCCAAGAAAACCGTAGTGTTCATTACTCATAGCATCGATGAGGCGCTCGTACTCGGCGATCGCGTCATCGTCATGGGATCGCGAGGGACCGGGGTTAAGGATGACATTCATGTGGATCTGGACCGTCCTCGTGACTCGACCACGGTTCCGTTCAACGAATTGAAGAAGCACATTAGAGAGCTTCTCGTCAACTGATGAGCGCAAAACGCGCAGAAAGAGACATTCTATGAAACGCATTGGCATGCTGACTCCGTCATCAAACACTATTCTGGAGCCTGAAACCTTCGCCATGCTGTCGGCATTGCCTGATGTCAGCGTCCACTTCGGCAGGTTTTCAGTTACAGAGATCACGCTTTCCAATAAAGGCGTAGGGCAGTTCGATATAGAGCCCATGCTGACGGCGGCCAGATTGCTGGCGGAAGCAAAAGTCGACTGCATCATATGGAATGGCACTTCCGCAGGATGGCTTGGAGAGGACAGCGACGCGCGGCTGTGTGACAGCATCAGCCAGGAGACGGGCATCCCATGTTCATCTGTCGTGCTGGGGCAACGCGAGTTGTTCCGTCGGCTTGGGGTGCATTCCATTAATCTGGTGGATCCGTACACCGAGGATGTGAATGCGGCGATCCAGCACACGTTTGGGGCGATGGGCACGGCTGTTGCCGGATGGTCGTCGTTCAATGAGCATGTGAACTGGAATTTTTCGCAGTTCACCCGCTCTCAGATCAAGGCAAAAGTTCAGGAGCTGATGCAGCAGCACCCGGACGCCGATGGCATCTACGCGTTCTGCACGAATATGAATGCTGCAGACTTAGCCATTTGGGCAGAAAGTCGATACGGCATACCGTTCGTTGATTCCACATCCTTGGCAGTCTGGGAGGCGCTGCGCGTCATTGAATACCCGAGTGCCGACAGGCTTGCCCAGCAGTGGGGAACGATGTTCAATGCGTAATGCACCGGGAATCATGGGCAACGAGTACTGGCTGGTGAATGTCGCAGCTGTCATCGAGCATGACGGCAAATTTGAGGTGCGTCACCATACCAGCATTCATGTGGTGGGAAACACCATCGCTTGGATAGGAGATTCCGTGCGCGCATCGCAGGCGCCAGATGCCGAGGTGCGCGTCATTGACGCGCACGATGCCTATGCGCTGCCCGGATTCATCAACACTCATGTTCATTCCGCCCTGCTGTCGAATCATGGCCGGGGAGACGACTATGCGGGGGCGCCGATCTATCAGCACCGCGTAGCGCAAGGCATCATGTTCTCTCCTGATGAACTTGCGGTTCTCGCCGGTTTCGGAGCGGTGCAGGCAGCGCTGATGGGATCGACCACCATAGTCGATAACTATGAGCATGAGGATGCCTCCGCTGCCTACCTAGAGCGCGTTGGTATTCGTTGCTATGTCAGCGAACGCGTGCATGACGCCGATCTCGCCGTACTAGCGTACAGCGGCCGGTACGAATATCAGCACGCTATTCGCGAGCAAACGCTGTCCAGACAGCACAATCTCGAGGATCGCTATGCAGGCAACGGCGACGACGACCTGATGCGTGTGATGATCGGGCCGCATGGTCCGGACACCTGCTCGCGCGAATTGCTTGCGGAATGCTCGCAACTTGCCAAAGAGCGCCAGCAACTGGTGGCGATTCACCTGTCGCAGGGAGCACATGAGCGCAACCAAGTTTCGTCCCGTGACAGTATGGATTCGGTGGAACTGCTGGAATCCTGCGGTTTGCTGGGTCCATGGCTGCTAGCTGGCCACTGCCTATCGCTGCCGCAGTCACGCATCGCCCGGCTAGCGCAAGCGGGGACAAACGTGATCCAAATGGTGGGTGCAAATCTCAAATCCGGCTGCCGTCTGCAAAGCGACGAGTTTGCCCAGGCTGGTGCCAATGTGTGCGTTGCTACGGACAACATGATGCCCGACATGCTGGATTGCCTGCGTCTATATGCGCTGGTGAACCGTCTTGGTTCACCGCATCCCGATGACTATGACGCGTCTCGGGCGCTTGCATCCGCAACGATCAATCCCGCTCTCGCCATCGGCCGTTCGCATGATCTTGGACGTCTGACAAAGGGGTACAAGGCCGACATCGTGCTCATCGAACCCAACCCTGTGGTGTCGGTCCCTGCCAGCGGTGAACTGCAGCATATCGTCTATAACTACCGGCGTGACGATATCCGCGACGTTATCGTGAACGGCGAATTCGTAGTGAAGGACCACGCGCCGGCCAATGCCGACCTCATGCAGCTGCGGCAGGAAGCACTTCGGATCTTTGCGGTGCATGATCATGAATGAGCGGAATTCCAAGCGTATGCTTCTCGACAAGCGATTTCACACCAGCGCGACTGTGCTGGAATCTGAGCCGGGCGCACGGGCGGATGACGAAGGCCCAGTCTTCGGCGTCAAGGATCTTATCGCGGTACAAGGAGTGCCGCGTTATCTCGGTTTCGAGCGTTGCATTGGGCACAAGCAGCCTGAGGCGACCGAGTCCGCGACATGCGTTTCGCTGCTACGCAATCACGGCTACAAGCTGTATGCCACGCAGAAGACCCCACCGCTGGGATTGGGATTGACGGATGTCGATACGGTATATCCTGCGATGCCAGGGGCATATCCGGGAGGTTCCAGCACTGGTAGTGCGGTCGCGGTCAGCACGGGCATCACCGATGTGGCCTTGGGGACGGATTCCATGGGATCAGTGCGCAAACCGGCTGCGCTCAATGATATCTGGGGATTCAAGCCCATGCATGGCAGCTACCCGTCTGACCATATCTGCGATACGTCGCCCAGTTTCACCGATGTTGGAACGCTTGCACGCAATTTGGAAGATCTCGAAGCGTTGGACCGTATACTGAACGCTGATGTCGAGAGTCGCAATTCTGCAAGAAAACCAACAAAATTCAAGGTGCTGACTATTGACAATGCATCGATGGGCCCTGCTATCAATGCGCAATATCAGCGTGCCCTCGTGGTGCTGAGCGGTGATAACGACATTCGTCTCGAATCGTCCGCTATTGATTGGGAACAACTAGCCTACCCGGCTGATATCACCGCCACTATCAGCAACTATGAGCTGATGCGAGCAATCCGACAGGACGAAACCTCAGGATCATGGCTGCGTCGTGAAATCAACGACTACGTCAGCCGGTACATGGACAATCCGACAGTGCCCGCCAGCGACTATCGGCAAGCTTTGCAAGAGAAACGAAATTATGCGCAGCATATGGAACAGCGTTTCCCTGACATTGCCGTGCTCACGCCCGCCCTGCCGCAGCGGCCGCCCAGTCTTCCCTGGAGCAACCGGTCGGATATGCTGCACCGGCTTACGAGATACACATCGCTAGCCAATGTGCTGGGTACGGCCAGCATCTGCATACCGATGCACCGCAGCAACTCGTCGTTTTCCTATGATTTCGGGCTGCTGCTCACGTCGCTTACCTCAACAATCACGCATCGTCAGCTCTTTGAAACCGCTCGCATAATAAGCGGCGCGATTTCGGCTGCATAACAGATGCATAACAGAAAGGAAATCACCATGAATACCACTCGAAGAGTGCTGATAACAGGAGGCGCGTCCGGCATCGGCGCTGCAACAGCAGGCCTGCTGCGTTCGCAAGGATGGCAGGTGGCTGTGCTGGATATACAGCATGCCGACAACGATGACTTATCGTTCATCTGCGATTTGCGCGATCCTGCACAAGTGGAGCATGCGGTGCATGAGGCCACTGAGGCATTAGGAGGACTTGATTGCCTGATCAATGCAGCTGGCGTGGAATCCGTGCACAGCGTAGCCGAACTTGATGTGGACGAATGGGATCGCGTGATCAACACCAATCTTCGCGCTCAGTTCCTGACAATCAAGGCAGGCGTCGAGGCTCTGAAAGCGGGGGATTCGGCGTCTATCGTGAACGTGTCTTCGCAGCTTGCCTCGGTTGGCGCGGACCGCTTCAGCGCATACACCGCATCCAAAGCCGGCATACTTGGGCTTACACGATCTCTGGCCATTGAGCTCGCCAAAGACGACATCCGCGTCAACGCGGTCTCTCCTGGCGCGGTGGAGACGCCGCTGCTGGCGCGGCAATTCGAAGGAGGCAAGCGCGGGCCACAGGGAACGATTGACGACCTTATCGCCCAGCATCCGATTGGCCGTCTGGGCAAACCGGATGAGATTGCGCAGGTCATAGCGTTCTTGGCGTCTCCGGCAGCATCGTTCGTGACCGGTGCCAATTACATTGTCGACGGCGGCTATACGGCTATCTGATTGAGGGGCAGACAATCATGTTTGATGTAGTGCTGAACAATGTTCGTCTGACGTCGCTAAAGGACGGTCCGACGACGGATATCGGAATCAAAGACGGCCGAATCGCCGCTGTGGAAACAGGACTGAAAGGGACTGTCAACGTTGATGAGGGCGGGCGCTTCGCAAACAGTGGCTTCATTGAAAGTCACCTGCATTTGGAGAAGGCTTTCCTTTTGGACAGCATGCCCCGCGATGCGCATACGCTGGCTGACGCGATTGACATCACCGGCGAGATGAAACGCGGCTTCACATGCGAAGACATGGCCAGACGCGCCCGCAAAGTACTGGACCGTGAAATCTCATTCGGGACCACGGCTGTGCGCGCGCATGTCGAGGTCGATGACACGTTGCAGCTCAAAGCCATGCAAACCGTGCTGCGCTTGCGTGAGGAATACCGTGATCGGCTGCGGCTTCAAGTCACTGTCTTTCCTCAGGAAGGCATATTTAGACAGGGCAATGTCAAGCAGTTTATGCGCGCATCATTGGAAATGGGCGCAGACGTCGTAGGGGGCATTCCATATAACGACCCTGATCCCGTCGAACACCTCGATTTCGTGTTTGCGCTTGCTGAGGAGTTCCACAAGCCTGTGGATGTTCACATCGATCTGTCCGACAATCCCGAGCAGCTCGATATACTGTCGCTAGCCGACCATGCGATTGCGCACGGCATGCAGGGGAGCGTCAGCGCCGGGCATATGACCTCACTCGGCTCCGTGCCTTTGGACAAGGCGGCGCGTATTGCAGATCGCATTGCCGAGGCCGGCATCTCCGTCGTCTGTTTGCCGATGACCGATGTGTACCTCAACGGACGTGACGATCTTCAAGCTCCTCGGCGCGGCATCATGCCTGTTGGGCTGTTGCAGCAGCATGGCGTGAACGTCGTCGTCGCCACGAACAACATCCAGAACGCGTTCACGCCTTTCGGTAACGGCGATCCGCTCAATGCGGCGAACATGCTTGCCGAAATGGCGCACTTCGGATCGGCGGAGCAGCAGCATGACGTGATGGGCATGCTCACGGTCAACGCCGCCAAGGCGAATCACATGGGAAGCGGTGTAATCGAAAAAGGTCAGCCTGCGAATATCGTGGTGTTTGACACCCCCAATGAGCGTGACGTGCTGCTGGAGCATACGCCGGTGTGGATGTCATTCTATGAGGGGAAACGAGTGAATTGAACGCTGGAGAGGCGTGGGCTCATTGATGCGTTGATTGCTCGATGCGCCTGCGCACCTCAACCATGTGTCTGCGCATGGTCTCTTCGGCAAGGTCGGGATCATGCAGGCCGATCGCCTCGGCTATGGCGCTGTGTTCCTCGACCGAGAGCCGTTGCCATTCATCATTGGAATGGGTGAGCACACGCTCTTCGCGCGTCCATTCGGCGGTCATCGTCACGATGGCGGCCATAATCGGGTTGTGCGAGGCTTGGGCAAGCAATGCATGGAAGGTGATATCTGTATCCGTGGCGTCTTCCTGATTCGATGCCGCCTCGGTTTTGGCCACGGCCTCTTTGATCTGCAGCAGGTCGGCTGCGGTGGCGCGCAGTGCAGCGAGTCTGGCGATGGTGGGTTCAATGGTATAGCGCAATTCGGCCACATATTCGGGGTTGGATTTTGCTGTCATCGCGCGCAGATCCCATTCGTCGCGAGGCGGTTCCAAAACGATGGTCCCGTTGCCTTGGACTCGCCGGATGAGGTTCTTGTTTTCCAGCTCCAGTAGGGCATCGCGCAATGTGGAGCGCGATACCTGGTATCGTTTTGCGAACGCGCGTTCCGGCGGCAGCTTGGTGCCCGGCTGCAGTGTGCCGGTGATGATGCGCCGTTCCAAGTCTGCTGCGATTTGCGTAGCTGCCGGTGTCTGTGTCGCCTGGGAGCCATAGACGGTGGAAGTCATCAGGTGTTGCCTCTTAAAACTAGCTGGTATGACCAATCAATCATACAATTAGTGAATCTTTGGTGCGAAACGCATTGCGGGGCATCAGTAGATTCAGAAAAATGTTTCCCCAAAGTAACGGAACTTTTGTTTCAGGCAACATTCCGCATCATATAATTGGTCCTACCAATTAGGTAATTCAATATCGAGTCGGGAGCAAGCATGACCCATTTTATCGATCTCAGTGTCCCTTTGTCAAATTTCGCCAGCGAATTTAACTCACCAAGCATCACCTATTGGGATCATTATGACTTTGCACATCGCACCGCAAAGACATGGGGTCTTGATCCTGCTGATTTCCCCGAGCCATATGTGGGGAGTGCAGGGGAGGAACTTTCCCTTTCCTCACATGCAGGCACTCATATTGACGCTCCCTGGCATTTTGGGCCCACTACGGCCGGTCAGCCCGCAAAAACCGTTGATCAGGTTCCTTTGGAATGGTGCTACGGCAACGGTGTCGTGCTTGATTTTAGCTCGACAAAGAAGACTGCAGAGCCTATCGACGAAGACGATATCGTGGCTGCGCTCGATCAGTTGCATTATGCACTGCAGCCTAATGACATCGTGATGCTTCGAACAGGAGCCGAGGAGTACTGGGATACGCCGATCTATAATGAGATGGGCACCGGCCTCACTGCGTCTGCTGTCGTCTGGCTGGTGGAGCACGGCGTGCACATGATAACAACGGACGCGTATTCGCTTGACATCCCTTTGAAATACATGGCCGAAAAGCTTAAGGATGGTGACAAGGACGGCTTTTTCCCAGCGCATCGGATTGGACGCGCCGTCGAATATGTCCATGCCGAGAAAGTGATTAACCTCCGACTGCTTCCTGCCACTGGCTTCAAAGTCTCGCTCTTCCCAATCAAAATTCGCAAGGGAAGCGGCTCCTGGTGCCGGGCCGTTGCGATTTTGGACGACTAAAGATAAGGAACGGCACCGTGAACAATCTCTTATCGATGCCCGCCAGCGAACTGATTCAACGGCTTCGCAGCCATGAATGCAGCGCTACCGAAGTCGTTCAGGAATCATTGGATTCAATCCATCGGTTGGATCCGGCTCTCGGGGCTTTCATCAGCGTTGATAGTGCTGGGGCGATCAGCCGCGCGAAACAGCTTGACAGCCATACAGGGGAATGCGGCCCTCTCCATGGTCTGCCCGTTGCCATCAAAGACGTCACCGATGTCAAAGGCCTGACCACTACGTTCGGCTCCAGGCTTTCGGCAAAAGAATCTGCGCAGGCAGATGCCTTGTCCGTGTCTCGGTTGAAAGCCGCTGGCGCGATCATTGTCGGCAAAACCAACACGCCCGAATATGCATTCGGCGCGGTATGCACGAATCCTATCAGAGGGACGACGTGCAATCCGTGGAATACGGCGCTTACCTCTGCGGGGTCCAGCGGAGGCTCAGCTGTTGCGGTGACGAGCGGCATGGTGTCGCTGGCGCAGGGTACCGATTTGGGAGGAAGCGTCAGAACTCCGGCAGCGTTTACCGGCTGCGTCGGCTTTCGTCCTGCTCTGGGTCGCATACCAGAGCCGCAAAGTCTGCTGGGGTGGGAGAGAATCGCTACGCAGGGGGTGCTTGCACGTTCTATTGCTGATGCACGGTTGATGGCAAATGTTATGTCCGGGAGCGATGCTCGTGATCCCCTTGCCCCCAGCGATGATGAATATGCACGCCAATCTTTGCCGAAACGATTCCATGCAGCGGCGAGTCTCACTCTTGGCGATGAATATGCCGTTGATGATGAAGTGGCTCAGCGATTTTCCCGAGCAATAGATAAAGTCTCGGTTCTGATGGATATTGATGAGGATTATCCGTCGGTGGGCAATGCTTCGAGGGCTTTCTGCACGCTGAGCTATGCCCAGACGTGGTATGAGTTTCGGCATCTGATTGAAGCGCATCCTCAATTGGCCACGGAGCCATTCAAATGGAATATCGCGCAAGGCGAAGGTATCTCTCTTGAGTCCTACCTGAGTGCGCAAGAGGAACGCACACGCTTCTATCGAGAATTGCAGCGGTTCTTCGAACGGTATGACTTGCTTATGGTTCCCAGTGCAAGCGTGATGCCGTTCCCGAATGACAGCGGTGAAGTCACCACAGTTGGCGGACGGCCTACGCGCAGGATAACCGATTATCTGGAATGCACATATCTGTTCTCTCTTGCCGGGTTCCCCTCGATATCGCTTCCTGCGCCAAAAAATCCCGACGAGTTGCCATTTGGCATACAGCTTGTTGCCAAGCCATGTCATGAAGATCTCTTGTTCAGTGCTGGTGCATTGCTTGAAAGTGAGGCTGGCTTCGCCCATCAGTGGCCTCCGATGTGCCTGTCCTAAGTGATACTGCCGCTGCTATCATTGCGAAAACAACTAGAAACAAATGCGCTTCGAGGATGAGCTAAGCCTGTTTGAGATTTCGTGGAATGGCTTACTCACGGTCAAGTATGCTCAAGAAACCCCAAACGACTGTGGGCTGAGTATTCTGGCTGGCAGAGGCAAACGAAGCAAACGAGGCAAGGCCCTGCATGGGGAGGTTGGCTGCTGCGGCGGTCGGTACGGATTCGTGAGGATTGACATGGTCAGGAAACGCATAGTGGTGCTGTACGGCGGCAAGGCCGATGAGCACTCTATCTCGTGCATTTCGGCTGCTGGGGTGCTGGCCGCGATGGATGAAGAGCGTTTCGAGGCGGTTCCGATCGGCATCACAAAGCAAGGCGAATGGCTGACGGGCTGCACGGATCCGCGTGACTTTGATTTCAAAAAAACACCGCTTCCTGTCGTGAGTGCGGGGGAGGGCACAAGCCGTGTCGTGCTGGATATGGGTATGGGAGGCGACGGTTTCTTCGCGCGCAGTAGCCCGGACGACGGTGTGCAAGGGCAGAGTAGCGCGAATAAGCACAGTACGCTGACCTCGCTGGGCCATATCGATGCCGTGCTGCCGATATTGCACGGGCCGTATGGCGAGGATGGCACAGTGCAGGGCCTACTTGAGATGCTAGGGGTGCCGTATGTCGGCTGCGGCGTGTTCGCTTCCGCCGCGTGCATGGATAAGCATTTCACGAAAATCCTGCTCACTGACGCTGGCATACCGGTCGCGCCCGATGTCACTCTCGACACGCGCCCTTATACGACCGCCAGCTCCTTCGACTCGGCAGCTGGGGAGTTCATCGCCCAAGTGCGTACGGCCAAGCTGCGCTACCCGTTGTTCGTCAAGCCTTCGCGCGCTGGTTCGAGCTTCGGCGTGACTAAGGTGGAACGTGCGGGGGACGCCGCCGAACTGGCCACCGCAGTGCGCGAGGCATCCCGGCACGATTGGAAGGTGCTGGTAGAACAAGGCATCGATGGCCGCGAAATTGAGTGCGCGGTGCTTGCGTCGCGAATCAGCGAGGAGCCTCGGGCCAGCTGGCCGGGCGAGATCGTGCTGGACCGGCGCGAATCCGGCGACGTCCAGTTCTACGATTTTGACAGCAAATACATCGATTCTGGTGCCTCGCATGTGCAGGTGCCAGCCGATCTGCCCGCCGAAACGCTGCGACGCGTGCAGGAGATTGCCATCAAAGCATTCAAGGCGGTTGATGGCATTGGCATGAGCCGCGTGGACACCTTCGTGGGCGCGGATGGCAACATCGTCGTCAACGAAGTCAACACGATTCCCGGCTTCACGCCGATTTCGATGTATCCCAAGGCGTGGGAGGCGACCGGCGTCAACTATGGCAAACTTATTACGACGCTGATCGAGAGCGCGCTTGACCCCGCGTAGCCTTGGCCCAAGTTTCAGCCCAAGCTCATAAGCATCGGTCTCAGCCTCAGTCCCAGTCAGCAGGCAAACTGTGATTGTGACTATGCTCAGGCAAGCATAAACATAAACATAAAAGCAAACGCAGGGCCAATGCTTGGGCGCAAGCGCGAATGCAATGCACTAACGAACCGCAACAGATCGCGATGACGAGACGCCGCAACGAACCGCGAGAACGAGACGCAAGACCCAAGGAGAACGCATCATGAACCACAAGAGCCGCCCGGAGGATAAGAACCAGCCCGCGCATGCCTACGATCCCAGGCTCGGTTCGCCGTGGTGGAAGCATGCCCGCAGCCGGTTCTCGACGGTGGGAGTCGCGCTCAGCGTGATGCTGGTCGTATGGTTCGCGTTGAGTCTTGCGGTTTCCTTGAGCCTCAAGTTCGCGCTGCCCGCGCTGGACATCGATGCGAAGCACATTCCTACTTGGGTGAACCTGCTGGCCTCCAACGGGCCGCTGTACGTGATTGCGATGCCCATTGCCGTGACTATACTCCGCAAGGTTCCGAAATTGCCGACAAGGCGCTTCTCTCTGGATGGCAAGCAGTTTTTCGCGCTGCTGATCATGTGCGTGCCGATCATGTACGCTGGCAGCCTCGTCGGCATAGTGCTTTCGTCCCTGCTGTCAGGCGGCACTGCGGTCAGCAACGTCAGCCAGCTCGCCTCCTCGCTCGACCCGCTAATGGCGTTCGTGTTCATGGTGCTCATTGCGCCGGTGTTCGAGGAATGGATATTTCGCAAGCAGATCATCGACCGGCTGCGGCGCTACGGCGAGAAGACGGCCATCGTGATTTCGGCGCTCGCCTTCGCCCTTTTCCACGGAAACCTGTTCCAGTTCTTCTACGCATTTGGCATCGGGCTCGTGTTCGCCTACGTCTACATGCGCACCTCGCGCCTGCGCTATTCGATTGCGATGCATATGATCATCAACTGCAACGGCGGCGTGGTGGCACCGTGGATCATGCGCCAGTTCGACCCTAAGGCGCTCGAATCGCTGCAATCGGCGGGTGCACAGATGCAGAGCCAGTCGGAATCACTCAAGCAGCTGGAATCCATCAACCAGGGGTCCATCGCCGGTCTCGCCGGGGTCACGTTGTATGGGCTGGCGCTGCTGGCATTGGTCGTGGCGGGCATCGTCCTGCTGATCGTGTGGCGCAAGCGCTTCGAGTTCTACATCACTCCCGAAGAACTGCTGCCTGGAACCCGCCTGCGCACCGTGGCCAACCCCGGCATGATTGCCTACGGCGTGCTGTGCGTGGCGCTGATGGTCGGGGAGCTGTTCCTCCACGGGTGATAAATAACAGGATCTTGGCCCGGCAGCATGAGGACACAGTTACTGTGCGAATTAATTAAGCACTTTTGGCGGAATCGTGCCGGCAAACACGCTATGGTGGCTCCAAGATTGAACTCAGAAACGTTGATATTCCGCCAAAGTAGCGAACGCCGAAATTGGCGGCTACTTTGCGAAGTGCCTAATAGACGAAAAAAGTGCTTAATAAATGCTTGCAACCACATTTTTCCCTCGCAACGCGCAATCGCTAGTCACAGGCGACGCATAGCCACAGACAGCTACAGGCGGCATCTATTAAGCACTTTTTTCGTCTATTAGGCACACGCGAAAGTATGAGCTCGTCAGACGGCACATGAGATCCTTGCAATTCCGCCGTTCCTTGACGGCGGACAGTACGCTTCAAGGTGCTGCGCAGACGCTTCCTGACTGAAATGTGCTTAATAGATGACGAGGGTGGACGAAAGATCACAGCAGATAAGGGGCATGCAATAGGAGGGGAAGCATGACAGACCAGAATCGGAGCGCAGAGAGGACGCGGCTACTGCCCTGTTTTACTGACCGATGGCGGCACGCTGTTCGATGAATTCGGCGTCGGCCAGGGCACGCACGGCCTTGTCGCGCACAGTGCTGAGCAGCACGCCGGGCTTGGCGAAAAGTAGCACCTGCCCCTCGACTCCGTAGGGGGTGAATCCAGTGAAGTTCACCACCGCTGAAGTGTCAGGGCTTGTGGCGTCCGCTGTCGCGCGTTCGACCGAGGCGGCGATGCGCCTGCTGATATCGCTCAGGTCACTTCCCGCTTTGGCGGTGAAGGGGATGGTCACGCGGCTTTCGGCCGCCGGCGTGATGCGTTCGAGCAGAGAGGTGTTGAGCACGGAGTTGGGGATGATCAGATCGTTGCCGCCGCGCTCTTCCACAACGGTCTGGCGCCAGGTGATGTCCTTGATCGTGCCGGTCACGCCGGAAACGGTGACGATGTCGCCGGGGGTGACGACCTTGCCGAGCATCAGCCCGAAACCGCCGACCACGTTGGCAATCGTATCCTTGAGACCGAGCGACAGCGCGAGGCCGCCGACGCCGAGCGCCGTGATGAGCGTCGTCGGATTGATACCGAACACAGGTCGCAGCACGATGGTGGCAGCGAACAGCCAAATCATCAGGCGCGTCAGATTGATGAAGATCGAGGCGTTAGGCACGTTCGAGCGTTCCAGGAACTTACGCAGCAGCCGACTGGTGACTTTCGCCAGGATCAGCGCGGCTACCAGCACAATCGCGAGCAGCACGATTCTGTCCGCGTGCGCCGACAGCCAGTTCAGCATCGTTTCCATAGCGTCCTTTCCTCGTGGTTCCTCGCCTGAAAGGCTGGAATTACTCATAGCGTCGGCTTCGTCCTGCCGGATGCGCGAAGCCGCTGTGCGCCGAGCGTCTGTTTGCTACCGTCGAGCATATCCGAAGGGGGCATCGAGCGCCGGCAATCCGTGCTACGCATCGCTTCCGTTCCCGCGCTGGGCGCGCCAACGATAGCTCCATGTCGATCTGATGAGCAGATTCGCGGCGAACAGGATGTTGCGCCGGTCCTCGTCCGAAAGTCCGGCGAATGATCCGATCATCTCGGGCAAGGCCTTGGGCAAGGAGCCCAGCACGCCGGAAAAATGGTCGGTGCCGCTTGCGGCGAGAATCGAGAACAAGGCGTCGACGGCGCGTTGGCGTTGCTCGTGCGACAAACTGCCCAGCCACTCGTTCAGCGATGTGTTGAAATACTGCGAGCTGGGCGCGATGGCGGGAAGCACTTCGAAGGCACCGCCCTGCACCTGCCAGGAGAACGCCATATGCTGCATGATGCCCTTCTGGTCGGAACGCACCACGACGCAGGGCTCCGGGGTTTCCAGAATCATACCGACTATGGATGAATCGGGCACGATTTTCTCGACTTTCGGCACGACTGCCTGGTAGCGCGGGCTGGTCACCACCTCGGATGGGAAACCGGGGCCGTCAAGCGAGAAGACACGCACGATCCGCTGCTGGATGTCGTCGGCGGCATTCATGGCGGCGTGAACGGCGAGATTGCCGCCCTTCGAGTGCCCGAGTAGCATTATCGGCCCATTCCACACCCGTGCGACCGCCTGCAGATAGTCGCTGGCGGCTTCCTGCGCAGGCACCGGGTATTGGAAGGCCATGTTGAAGTCCTCCTTCCATCCTACGAAGGAGTCATCGGTGCCTTGGAACGCGATGGCCAGCGTGCCATCGGGGAGCTGCATCGTCTCGGCGGCGAACTGCGTCTGGCGCTGTGCGCTGAAACGCTGATTATAGGCTGAGATCCGTATTCCGGCGAAGCGCGGGGAGCTCGCTGCCGCCGCATACAATTCGTTGGTCAGCTGCGGGTCGGCGAATCCGGCGACATCGATCTGAGCGGGTTGATCAGGCTGATTAGGCTGATTGGAGTCGGCAGGTTCTGTGCGGCACTCCACGAGACAGGCGTTCACTTCAGCAAGCGTGGGACCTTCGAAGGGGGCCTTGCGTAGCG
The DNA here is from genome assembly GCF_009371885.1 of Bifidobacterium tibiigranuli. Lineage (GTDB taxonomy): Bacteria > Actinomycetota > Actinomycetes > Actinomycetales > Bifidobacteriaceae > Bifidobacterium > Bifidobacterium tibiigranuli. The sequence goes on from NZ_QLZA01000007.1 coordinate 126,417, forward strand.
TTCGCAGCGAAGCGATTGGATGCCGCAGGTCGAACAGCCGCGCGCGGACGGCAAGCGTACCGTATTTCGCCGTGATGTCGCTGAGTCGGGGCACTTCGTCGGGCACATCGCAATATGCGAGGGAAGCCAGCACCAGCGCGTCGACCGCGTTGAAAGGGTGCTCGGAGAGGTCGCGCGTCTCTTCGCGCGTGTAGTCGTTGATGTTGCCCATGACAGCCTCCTGCATTATCTGTGATGATAATCGCTGCACATAACCGTGTGCGTGCGAATTCGGTACGGTAGCCGCGACGGCATATGCAGAGACGCAACGATAAAGGCGGTGCATACGATGCGCAGGGCGGCGTTATTGCTGTCGGCGGAATCGAGGGCGGCGGCATCGAGAGTGGCGGCATCGAAAACGGCATAGTGAGGTGGTGGCGTGGTTGGTTAGCAGAACGGTGGCGCGACAGTGCAGTGAAGTGACGCGACAGCGCGAAACCACAAAGAATTGCGATAGTTTGTTGCTCGCAATGCTGTGGAACCACTCGTGTCGGCAGGCGAGTGAAATCGCTCTGTTCACTGCGCAGGCATACGATGAACGCATGGATATTCTTGTCGGCGGGTTCGGCCCGCTCAATGGCCAGACGTGCAAAGGCATCGAGCGTTTCGCGCTCACGGTTGATGCGCACAACGCTTCCTCCGCAGCTAAATGCGAAGATGAGGCTGAAGTCGAGCGTGAGACCGAGGGCGGGAACGGCTGCAACGACAGTAACACTATCCGCGTGCTTCGGCGTGATGTACTGGCCGATCTGCCGTCGCCCACATGGCTCGAACGCGATGGGGACATGCTGTACGCGGTGCTGGAAAACACCGGCGAGATCACCTCGCTGCGCATCGAGTGCGATGATGATGGGCTTCGGCTGCGGGAGCTGTCCCGAGTGCCGGTGCAAGGCGATGGGCCGACTCATGCCGCAATAGCCGTGGACGATGAAGGCCAGCGGCATCTTGTCGTTGCGGATTACGGCGATGGGAGCATTGCCGTGCATCCGATTGGCGACGATGGTGGCGCGATGCACGGAACGCAACTACTGCGCGGCGAGGGACATGGCCCATTGCCGGCGCAGGCCGGGCCGCACGCCCATTGGGTGCTGCCGCTGCCGGATGGGCGCGTGCTCACCACCGACTTGGGAGCTGATCGAATCTACGTGCACCAGTGGGATCATGGCGCGCTGCGTCGCATCGGCGCGGTGATGCTTGCTCCTGGCACCGGGCTGCGCGATATGCACCTCATGCCCACGAATGATGGCGGCTGGTGCGTCGCAGTGGTCGGCGAATGGGGCGATTCGGTCACGCTGCTGGCGTGCGATGACGTTTCGAAAGGCTCCGCTGAACACGGGCATGAGGGTGGACATGAACATGAGCGTGATACGGGCGGCGACGGCATCCGCGTCGTGCAGACCGTCGATCTTGGCGGCGACCCGGGCGATCAGGCCGCATCACTGGCTTATGTGTCATCGGCTGCCGTGCTCGCTGCTCGCCCTGATGGCTCTGCACGCGCTGCTCATTCCGCCGGTTCCGCTCGCCCGGGAGAGAGTACGCCAACCGCTGCGGGCTTCGCCTACATCGGCCTGCGTGGATCGGAGCGCATCATCACGCTGGCTTGGGATGGCGAGCGATTCGCACGCCTTGCCGAGCCGGAAACGCCCGGCTGGCGCGGCCGCGGCATACTATGCGGCGGCAAGCGGCCACGGCAGCTCGTGGCCTTTGATACGCTGCTGTTCGCAGCCGACGAGACCTCGAATAACATCGCCGTATTCGAGCTTCTTGCGACCGGCGAGCCGTGCGAACGCGCCCATTTCGACGCTGATTCGCCCACGGTGATAGTGCGGGTGTGACAACGCGCGGGCCGGGACTCTTCGGGCCAGGCTGATTGGTCTACGTGGCCTGGTTGCGTGCCCGTTATTCGCCCTTACCTTGCCCATGCCCTTCGGCCAGCGCCAGCGCGTCCTGACGGTCAGGGCAGTCGGGCACGCCGGCGATATTGCGTTCGATAGCGAGCGAAGCGGCAGCGTTGGCGATATGCACGGCGTCGAGCATCGACCAGCCTTGGGCGAGCATGGCGCAGAAGGCTCCGGTGTGGCAGGCACCGGCCGAGCGGGTATGTACCGACTTGACCGGGAATCCCGGCACATGCGTCACAGCGCCTCCCGGCTCGCGTACCCAGGCGCCGTGCGAGCCGGCACGCAATATCAAGGGCGCTCGCAGGGTTTCGCCGAGCGAGCCGCACAGATCTTCCATCGCTTCGTCGAAAGCGCCTCCGACCGTGAACTTCTTGGCGTCGCTGAGCGGCACGCCGAGCCGTTCAGCCAAGGTGTGCGCCTCCTGCCGGTTGCATGACCAGATCGGGCGGGCCAGCACCACATTTTCCAACAGCTGCTCGCTGACCAGCTCCAAGGCGTTCGTGGGATTGATCACCAGCGTATAGGGACGATCGTCGGGGTCGAGCGCCGTGCGTGCAAAGAACGCTTCGATGCCGGATGACGAATGATCCATCAGCGTGTTGCCGCTGATATGCACCACATCGCCGACTCGTGGCTCGATGGCATCGAAGGTGCTGACGTCACCCTGCGATTCCGCGCCGTACGTCGCGATGAAGGTCTTGTGCTCGCCGTCGTTGAGCACCAGTCTGAACCCGGTATCCGAGTCCAGCCGATCCTGCCCGATATGATCGATCCCGTTGTGCGCCAGGGCCTCGCGCACGGCGGTGCCCCACATGCCGTTGCCGATGATGCCCGCATGCTTGGCAGGGGAGCCCATGCGGCTTGCGGCCTGCAACACGCGGAAGCTGCCGCCGATGGTCGCGTTGACCGCCTGCGAGACGGAGAATCCTCCGGAAGGCGGCATCTCGTTGACATCCATCATGACATCGACCCATACTTGGCCGAGCGACAGCACCGAAGCGGCCTGCGGGCGGGTCGGCCTCGTGAACGCGTGTGGCATGAATTCGTGCAGCATTGCAACCTCCTTCGGCATGACGGTCATACTCGTATATCGAATATGGCCTTACCTGCGGTTTTTTCCTTTATATCCTGAGCATATGAAGGTAAGCTGAACGCTCGGCAGGCTTTGGCGATACGCGGACGGCAAGGCTGCCGAATTTGCGTTATGTCCGCCTTGGCTGTATAGTTGTGTGATTGTGCGTTCAACAGCATGCGTGTATGCGTATGATTGCTGATCGCCAAGACTTGCAAGTCAAAGAATTAGGGAGTCCATTATGGCAGCTCGTTGCGCAGTGTGCGGCAAGGGACCGCAAACCGGTTACACCGTTTCACACTCACATATCCGCAATAAGCGCACCTTCCGCCCGAACCTGCAGCCAGTCCGTACCACGGTTGACGGCGAGAACGTCCGCGTTCGCGTCTGCGCCAAGTGCATTAAGGCCGGCAAGGTTCAGCGCGTGGCCGCGTGAGTCGCGAGCAATTGCGATTCAAACCCCGGAGGCGTCAAGCCCCCGGGGTTTTGTGTATTCCAAGCTACTTACCTGCTAGAGAATCGGGGACTCTGTCTCGTTTGTGACAATTACCGGTGGTAAATGTCATGCATGAGACAGAGTCCAGCATGCTCTGTCTTGTTTCTGCCATTACGGCCGATTTACTGTCGCAAACGAGACAGAGTTGTCGATTCGCCAGTGAACGACCTCAAGGACACGAAGGCTGTACGACTAGCGCATAGCTGCAAGCTGTCGGGCTAATTGACAACAATGGGAAATATGAGCGTTTCACTGAGTACCCCGATTTCGTCATTGATGATGAACAAGCGGCGGGTCAGCGCGCTCAAATCCTTGGGGCTCATAACGGTCGGCGACGCACTGACCTATTATCCCTTCCGTGTGACCGAGCCGGTCGCGCTTAGGGCGTTGCGTGAGGCTCACGCAGGGCAGCCGATGGCCTTTGCCGCTCAGGTGCGGCAGGTGCGCGTAGTGCCGATGAATGCCCGGCGCGGGTTTCGGCTTGAGGTGATGGTCGATGACGCGGATTTCGCGCGGACCAGAAACGTCAACGACACCATAGCCCGGCTTGTGTTCTTCTCGGGCAAACGGCAGTACATCGACTGGCTCAGCGCGCGAATGCATTCCGGCGCGGATGTCGTCGTCGCGGGGGAGCCTACGGAATTCAATGGGCAGTTGCAATTCACTCATCCTGAGGTGCTGACGGTCGATCCCGATTCGCGTGATTCTGAGGAGTCTGGCAGTGTCAGACCGGGCGACGAGGCGCAGTCGCGCGGCGGAGCGGCGATGAGGCGCATATACGATGCCGACTCCGAGGAAGAGGCTTTGCGGCGAGTGTGCCGACCCCGGCCCGTGTACCACGCCACTTCGCGCATTTCCAGCGAGCATATCCACGAGGCGATCCTGGGATTCCTCGATCTGCTGCGCGACAGCAGCGCTGGAACTGACGGTGATGCGGAGAATGAGGAGACGCGAACTGGTGTCGTCGGAGTTGATGCTGCGTCAACCGATACTTCACGACCCGCTGACGCTGTCCCTGCCGGTTCTGCTGACGCTATTACTGCTGCCGACGCCGCCGCTGACGCCTCCGGAACTTCACCCGACATAGCCGCCCTGCGCCAGGCCGTCCCCGATATCGTGCCCGAATCGATTCGTGACGTGCACGCGCTCATGCATCGGGCGCAGGCCTTCCTCGCTATCCACGACCCGCAGTCGACCAAGGAATTCCATCAGGCCATCGCCACGCTGCGCTATGAGGAGGCGCTGGTCTCCCAGACCGCCGTGCTGCAATCGCGCCAGCACGCCCGCCAAACACAGGCCCATGCGTGCGTGGACGGTTCGCTGCGGGACATGTTCATCGCCTCTCTGCCATTCAAGCTGACCGGCGGCCAGCGCGAGGTCATTGACGATATCGCCGCCGACATGGCGCAGAGCTATCCCATGCAGCGGCTGCTCCAAGGAGAGGTCGGGTCGGGCAAAACCGTGGTGGCGGTTGCCGCGATGCTGCAGGCCGTGGGCGCGGGGTATCAGGCCGTGCTGGTGGCGCCCACGCAGGTGCTTGCCGAGCAGCATTACCAGACCATATCGGCGATGGTCAACGGCGACTCGATGCAGGTGGCGGTGACGCTGCTCACCGGCGGCATGCGGCTGGCTGCCCGCCGCAAAGCCTTGGCGCAGGCCGCAAGCGGCGAGCCGGGCATCATCATCGCCACGCATGCCGCGTTCTCCTCGACCTTCCAGGCGCCCAATCTCGCGCTCGTGGTCATCGATGAGCAGCACCGCTTCGGCGTCGAACAGCGCGAATCGCTGCGGGCTCGTGGAGAGCTGACCCCGCATCTGCTCGTGATGACCGCGACGCCCATCCCGCGCACCGCCGCGATGACATGGTTCGGCGATCTGGACATCTCATGGCTCACCGAACTGCCCGGAGGCCGCAAGCCGATCAGAACGGTTGTCGTGCCGGAGGCCGATGCGCGGACGATGGCAGCCATGTTCGCGCACATCCGCAAACGTCTCGATGCGGGGGAGCGGGCCTACGTGGTCTGCCCGCGAATCGATATGGACGAAGATGCAGACGGCGCGGGTGATGCCGGCGAAGACGGCTTCGAAGCCTTCGATGACGGATCGGATGATGAACGGGCGCAGGCTGCTGCGAGCAGGCAGTCAGGCAGGCGCGGGCAAGGTGCCAGCCAAGCGAACGGCAGCGGTTCAGATGGTTCGGAACCAATGGCTGAGCCCAAGCCGCCCTTGCATGCGGTTGCCGAAATCGTGCAGCGGCTGCAATCGCTGCCCCAATTCGAAGGCGTTGCCTTCGCAACGCTGACCGGCCGCGACGATGACGCGACCAAGGCGCAGGTCATGGCCGACTTCTCCTCTGGCAAGACGCTCGTGCTCGTGGCTACCACGGTGATCGAGGTCGGCGTGGATGTCCCGCAGGCCAGCTGCATCGTGATATTCGACGCCGACCGCTACGGGCTGTCCCAATTGCACCAGCTGCGTGGCAGAGTCGGGCGCGGCGGCACCGATTCATGGGCGTTCCTCGTCTCGCGCGCCGAGCCGGACAGCATCGCGGCCCAGCGGCTCGAAGTCATTCATCACTCGCTTGACGGTGCGGAGATTGCTCAAGCCGACCTCGAATTGCGTGGTGCTGGCGATGTGCTTGGCGATACCCAGTCAGGCGTCAAATCCGGGCTCAAGCTCTTGCGCGTGGTCAAGGACGTCACGATCATCGCTAAGGCCCGCGCCGATGCCGATGCACTGCTCGATGCCGATCCTGATTTGAGCCACGCGGTGCAGTTGGCCGGTGCGGTGCTCGACTTCACGCGCGGCGGCGAGTCGCAGATTGTCAGCAGCTGACCATCGCCGGATACCTTAGACGTTTCGTATGGGAGAGGCTAAGGTGGTTGGTGGAAAAACGGGCCAACGAATTAAGGAGCGAACATGCAGCATATTATTCTCGACTGCGATCCGGGGCATGACGATGCGATGGCGATTCTGCTCGCCGTGGGCAACCCGGGCATCGATCTGATCGGCGTCACCACTGTTGGCGGCAACCAAAGTCTCGACAAGGTCACCTACAACGCGCGATCCGTGCTGGAAATGGCCCATGCGACCGATATCCCAGTGCACGCCGGAAGCGACAGGCCGCTTATCCGCCCGCTTGAGGTCGCTGCCTCGATTCACGGCGAGACGGGGCTGGATGGCGTGACGCTGCCCAAGCCGACACGCCCGCTCGAACAGGGCCACGCGGCCAACTGGATCATCGACACCATCATGGGCAGCGAGCCCGGCACCATCACCCTGGTTCCCACCGGCCCGCTGACCAACATCGCCCTGGCCGCGCGTCTGGAACCGCGCATCGTGGAGCGCGTCAAGGAGGTCGTGCTCATGGGCGGTGGCGTGCACGTGGGCAATTGGAGCGCGGTGGCCGAATTCAACATCAAAACCGACCCTGAAGCCGCGCGGGTGGTGTTCCGCGAGGCATGGCCGCTGACGATGGTCGGCCTCGACCTGACTCATCAGGCGCTGTGCACGCCGCAGGTGCAGTCGCGCATCGACGCAATCGGCACCGATCTGTCGGCCTTCGCCAGCGGTCTGATGGACTTCTTCCGCAAGTCCTACCAGAACAATCAGGACTTCATCGACCCGCCGGTGCACGACCCCTGCACGGTCGCCTACCTGATCGACCCTTCGGTGATGACCACCCGCCGCTGCCCGCTCGACGTCGAAATCGCCGACGGGCCGACCCTAGGCATGACCGTCGCCGATCTGCGCGGGCCGGAGCCGTCTGCCAAGGACTGCCATACGCAGGTCGCGCTCAAGCTCGATTTCGACAAGTTCTGGAACCTGATCATCGACGCCATCACGCGCATCGGCTAGCAGCACAGCAACCAGCAGTACAGTAATCATGCAACACAGCAATAGGGAGTAGGGAAATACCGATGTCTCAACAGATGACGTCCCCGTCCGGCGGGCAAACCGGCAACGGCAACAACGGCAATAACGGTGCGATGCTCGACCAAGGCGGCCGCTCCATCGTGGCACTGATGACCGCGCTCATGGTCGCAATCTTCGCATTCCAGCTCAACGCTTCGATGCTCTCGCCGGCGCTGGCGACCATGGAGCGCGAGCTCAACACGACCTCCGACCAGATTGGCCTGACGCAGACGGTGTTCTTCACCGCCGCCGCGCTGTTCTCGCTGTTCCTGCCGCGCCTGGCCGATCTGGTCGGCCGCAAGAAGGTGCTGCTGGGCATCCTCATCGCCACGACGCTCGGCTGCGTCGTCTCCGCGCTCGCCCCTAACGTCACGGTGCTCATGCTCGGCAGAATCCTGCAGGGTGCGGCCGGCCCGGTCGTGCCGATGTGCCTCATCATGCTGCATGTGCGCGTCACCGAGGAGAAACGCTACGCCAAGCTCATGTCGATTCTGACTTCCGTCAACGGCGGCATCGCCGGCATTGATGCAATTCTCGGCGGCTGGCTCGCAGGCAACTTCGGCTTCCGCTCTGTGTTCTGGACCATGGCCGTCATCGGGCTTGTCGCCATCGTGCTCGTCGGCGTCGCCACCGAGGAATCGACGGCGCAGGACACGCCGCGCATGGACTGGCTCGGCGTGGTGTGCCTCGGCATCGCCTTCCTCGCGGCCTATCTGGCCATCAACGAGATTCAAAAGCTTGGGGCGGCGAACTGGCTTGTCGTGATTATCGAAATCATCGTCGCAGCCGTGTTCTTCGTGGTCTTCTGGCAGGTCGAGAGCCGGTCCAAGGCGCCGATGGTCTCTACGGTCTACTTGAAGCAGCGCCGCACCTGGGGGCTGCTGTCCACGACGCTGCTGACCATGACCGGCGTGTTCGCCATCATGAACGGCGTGATACCTGCCATCGCGCAGGATACGAAGCTGTGGTCCGGCATGGGCGCTGATGTGGTGTCCTTCGTCACGCTCACCCCGTATGCGATCGTCGGCCTGCTCTTCGGCATTGCCGCAGGGCAGCTCGCCAGCCGCTTCGGCTACCTGAAAGTGCTGCGCGTGGGACTGGTCGTGAGCCTACTCGGCGCGCTCTTCGGCATCGTCGTGGCGCATGACCCTTCCGTGTGGATTCTGGTCGCCATCTCGGTGCTGCTGGGACTGAGCTACGCCGGCACGGCGAACATCATGCTCAACGGCCTGGGCATCGTGCTCTCGCCGAAGGACAACACCGGCTATCTGCCCGGCATGAACGCCGGCGCGTTCAACCTCGGCGCTGGCCTGAGCTTCGCGATACTCTACGCCTTTATGACCTCGCTGAGCGCCTCGCACGGCTCGGTGGCCGGCTACAGTGCGGCGATGATTGCGGGCGCGGTGCTGCTGGTGGCCGCATTCGGCTGCTCCTACCTGATTCCCCAGCCCGAAGACGAACGGGAATAGAACAGGAATAGAACAGTGCGACGCGGCGGCAGAACAGCACGGTCGCACGTTTTATACTGATGCTGATGAGACTGCGAATTGATCTGGCCTATGACGGCGGCGACTTCCACGGATGGGCGAAGCAGCCCGGTCTGCGCACGGTGCAGGGCGAGATGGAGACGGCGCTGCATCGCATTCTGAGTGTGCTGGATGACGACGCGGGGGATCCGCTGCGCCTCGTCGTGGCCGGGCGCACTGATACGGGCGTGCATGCGAGCCATCAGGTGTGCCATCTCGATGTGCAGGCCGAAACGCTCGCCGGCTGCATCGGCCATATGGACACGCCGGCCATCGAAGCGCTTATGCGCCGATTGCGGCATTTCCTGCCGGACGACATCACAATCCACGCCATCAGCGAAGCGCCCGAGGGCTTCGACGCACGCTTCTCCGCGCTGGAACGCACGTATGTCTTCCGCATCGCCGATGGCGCTTATGCGCCCGATCCCCGGCTGCGCGGCTTCGTGCTGTCGATGGACGGCGAGCTCGACACTGACGCGATGAATCAGGCTTCGGCGATGATGCTCGGCCTGCACGACTTCGGCTCCTTCGCCACGCCGAACCCCGGTGGCACCACCATACGAGAAGTCAAGACGGCATGCTGGCGTCGCGTCATCACTCGCCCGCTGACCGATGAAGAGGCACGGGGGCATTATTGCACGCCTACTATCGAATCCGGGCTGGTGTGCTTCACCATCGTCGCTGACGCCTTCGCACACAACATGGTGCGCTCCCTGGCCGGCGCATGCGTGCAGGTCGGACTGGGCAAGCGCTCGCTGGACTGGTTCGCCGGCAAGATGGCGCAGCCGGTGCGCGAGGGCTCCACAGGCCCTATTGCACCGCACGGCCTGACGCTTGAGCACATCGCCTACCCACCAGACGAGGAGCTGGGCGCGCGGGCCGAGCGCATCCGAGCCAGACGCACGCTGCCATGACGGAGCGGCGTGTGTGCGGCTATGTCTGTCTGCGGCCGGCTATGTCTGTCTATTCTGTCTGCAGCTGCCTGCGTTTGTCTATGCCTGTCTGCGTTCGCCAATCCGCGCTTGTTCACGCCTCGTGACATGTTCGTAACATAGCCACGCGCCGATGGTAATGCGCGGTGGTTAGCGTTGCCAAGGAAATCGCAAGGAAGCATGCTCGCGGGCACGTCGCGGCATCGCGTTGTGACCATTGCAGTGATTCGCGGAGGAGTTTCGAATGGCAGTAAATTCAGTGCATCAACTGACGGGGGAGCTGGTCGATCGCAGGGAGGGGATCAATCGCGAACTCAGCCGCAACGGAGTGCGCTTCGGAGTCTACAAGGACGGCGAGTACCGCGATCGGCTCTTCCCCTACGATCCGATTCCGCGCATCATCGAATCCGACGAGTTCGACCGGCTTGAGGCCGGCCTCAAGCAGCGTGTCAATGCGCTCAACGCCTACCTCAAGGACATCTATGGCGACAAGCGCATCATCGCCGACAACGTGATTCCCGGCGAATACGTCTACACTTCCGCAGGCTACTTCCCGCAGGTCAATGGCGTGACGCCTCCCGGGGGCATCTTCGCGCATATCGCCGGCGAGGACCTGGTGCAGGGCGAGGACGGCCGCTGGTGGGTGCTCGAAGACAATCTGCGCATCCCCTCGGGCGCCAGCTACCCGCTGTTCGCCAGGGATGTCGAGCGCCGGACCAACCCCAAGCTCTTCCGCCAGCTGCATGTGCGCGACAATCGCGACTACCCGCGGCTGCTGCGCAAGGCCATGGACTTCGTTTCGACCGACGGCATCGCGGTGGTCTTCACGCCGGGCCGTTACAACTCCGCGTTCTTCGAACATGCCTATCTAGCCGAGAAAACCGGTGCGGTGCTTGCCTTCCCCGAGGATCTGGAAGTGCTCGACAACCGGTTGTATCTCTTGGACTATGCCGGCCGCCGCCACCGCGTGGGCGTCATGTACCGCAGGATGTCGGACGAATTCCTCGACCCCTTCGCCTTCAACCCCGATTCCGTCATCGGCGTGCCGGGACTGCTCTCCGTGTATCGCTCGGGCAATGTGGCCATCGTCAACGCGCCGGGCAACGGCGCGGCCGACGACAAGGCGATCTACTACTTTGTGCCCCGTATGATTCGCTATTATCTCAACGAAGAGCCCATCCTGAACAATGCGCCGACCTATATGCCGATGTTCGAGCAGGATCGCCGCGAGGTGATCGACCGGCTCGGCGAGCTGGTGATCAAGGACGTGAGCGAGGCCGGCGGCTACGGCGTGGTCTTCGGCTCGAGCCTTGACAAGGCGCAGCGCCAGGAGTTGACCGAGCGCATCACGAGCGAGCCCCGCCGTTTCATCGCGCAGGAGGTCATCCAGTTCAAGGACATCAATGTGATCGACCCGGTCACCGGCGAGGAGACGCCGCGCAAATGCGATCTGCGCGCCTTCGTGGTGACCGGCCAGAACACGCATGTGTGGTATTCGGGCCTGACCCGCTACTCCTCGAAGCCCGGAGAGATGATCGTCAACTCCTCGCAGGGCGGCGGCTTCAAGGACACTTGGGTGCTGGCGCCCGACAAGCCGAAGAACAGCCAGCAGCAGGGCGGCGTATCCGCAGCGGATGCGGCCAGCCTCATCGCCGACCCGCAGCCGCACACGCTCTCGCTGGTCACCGTCTCGAAGGCCGACAACCTATACTGGCTTGGGCGCTATACGGAACGTGCCTTCACCACGCTCGCGCGCTTCTTCCCCTTCTACGACCGCGTGATGGACACCGATGTGGACGCCTTCCGCCCCTTCGCCGAGGCGCTCGATCTGCCGCAGGACTTCGGCGATTTCGACGACTTCATCCATTCCTTCCTCTACGACGGTCAGGACCCGAATTCGGTGCGCAGCGCCGTCGTGCGCGCCTTCGACAACGCCGTGATTCTGCGCCCGGAACTCAGCTCGGGTCTCCTGCAGTACATCGAGCTTGCAGTGAGCAATATCACCGCTGCGGCGACGCGCTTCGCCAGCGCGGAGGACATCTACAAGCAGCGCGACATCGAAGACAACATGCTTGCCTTCTGGGGCGGCGTCGAGGATTCCGGCATGGATACGACGCTGAAGGCGTCCATCTTCATCGGCAAGTACATCGAACGCATCGACTTGTACACGCGCCTCCACCTGGCGCCTGAAGAGCTGAGCGCGCCGCTGACGAAGCTGGAAACCTACGCGCATACGCTCGATGGCCTGCCGCTGCCGCAATGCTTCGCCATCGGCGTCGGCTGGCTTTCCGAGCAGCTGCCTGCACGCGGATACGCCCAGCTGGCTGAGCGGCTCAACGAGTTCCGGAGCGACTTCGACAGCAGGTCGGTGCTGGTGCAGTCCGAGGACGGCACGCTCAGCGCCATGAACATGGACGCCCGTCGTCCGTGAGCTATGTCGTCTGTGAGTTAGCAGGCCGTGAGCTACGCCGTCTGTGAAGCTACACGGCCCGTGTTTCGGCGGTTCCGTCTCGGTGCAGACAGCGAGTCGGGATCGCCGAAACGGAATCGCCGAGACAGGAATTGCCCAGCGCGTAGTCGCATCTGCTAAGGTGGGATGAGCGTTCGCAGCATATGTCGAATTCGAGGAGCCGAGATCAATGAAGAAACTGGTGTTTGATTACGAGATGAAGCTGTCGTTCAGCTCTCCCGTCACCGACCACCGTTTCCAGTTGCGCTGCGTTCCCGCCTCCGGCCCCCGCCAGCAGGTGGTGGATGTCGAGGTTGAGATAGAGCCCAAGGCCGAGTTGGAGACCACGGTCGATGCTTTCGATTCCGTGGTGAAGACCGGATACATCCGGCAGGCGCATTCGAATTTCAATTATTCCGTCAAGGGCATCGCATTCGTCGATACCGAAAACACCAAGCCGGAAAAGTACAAGCCGCTCTATCGCTTTGACTCCGCGTTGACCGTGCCCGGCTCCTCGATTGCGGCCATGATTGCGGCCTGCCGTGCCAAACTGGCTGATCTGCAGCCCGACGCAACTGAGGTCGAACAGGGCCAAGTGGTGATGGACGAGGTGTTCCGCGCATTTACGTACACGCCAGGAGCCACAACGATCCGCACCACGGCGGAGCAGGCGCTCACCCAGGGTACGGGCGTATGCCAAGACTATGCGCATGTCATGCTCGCCGTATGCCGGCATCTCGGCCTGACCGCGCGCTATATCGCCGGTCTGCTCGGGGGCGAGGGCGCGACCCACGCATGGATTGAGGTATACCACGACGGCCGCTGGATCGGACTGGACCCGACGCATAACCGCATGGTGGACGACAACTACATCACCATCGCGCACGGTCGCGATTACCGCGACTGCATGCTCGACATCGGCATCTTCTCCGGCGACAACGTACGCCAGAGCCAGTGGGTCAACGCTTCGGTGCACGAGCAGTAGGTAGTGGACTGTAGCGAACGGTAGGTTGGGAGTGCGACACAGGCTCGACTTGCGCGATTCGCCCTTCGTCGTATAATAAACAAGTTGCCTTGTGCAATGTGGATGAGTGTCCGAGCGGTCGAAGGAGCACGCCTCGAAAGCGTGTGAGGGCGAACCCCTCCGCGAGTTCGAATCTCGCCTCATCCGCCAAGTCCCCCGGTTTCCACCCCGGGGGACTTCTTACTTTCCAACGCTTCCCGCCTGCGAGTAGGCGTCACGGGGCATGTAGTCTACAACCCATATGAGTGTCTGCGAGTGTCGCGAAGTGCTGTAGTGTGTAAGGCACAGGTACTTTTGTGTGTGTTGAGGTGTTGTCTGCGATGGTGCGGAGAACACACTAGGAACGCACCACACTGATCAGAGGGAGACACAATATGGGCCCGGCGATGATAAACGACGGGGAAAGGGGAAGCGATCATGCCGCCTAAGGAGATTCAGGAGACGCTCGATATCAAAGGGCTTGAGGTGACGGTCCGCTCGACCGGCGATGGGAACGATTACATTTCGCTCACCGACCTAGCGAGGGCCAAAAGCGAAGACCCGGCGGATGCGATCAAGAATTGGATGAGGAACCGTAACACCATAGAATTTCTGGGAATCTGGGAGCAGCTGAATAACCCGGACTTTAAACCCGTCGAATTCGACGGGTTTAAAAAACAAGCGGGCTTGAACTCCTTTATCATGACCCCGACTAAATGGATCACTGCCACAGGCGCAATCGGAATCAAAACCAAACGTGGAAGATACAACGGTGGAACCTTCGCCCATGTAGACATCGCCATGGATTTCGCCTCTTGGATCAGTCCCGAGTTCCGTCTCTATGTCTTCCAAGAGTACAAGCGGCTGAAAACGGACGAATCGAGCCGCCTCAATATCGAATGGTCCAACAAACGCATGTTTGCTTCCTTGAACTACCGAATCCAGACGGACGCGATCAAGGATACGATGCCGGAGCATATGAAAGGCAGCAGATTCGAAGGCATCAGGTACGCGGATGAGGCAGACCTGCTCAACCTCATCGTCTTCGGTGTGACTGCTCGGGAATGGAAAGCCGAGCATCCAGAACATGGCTCTGACAATGTCCGGGATTTCGCCACTGTGATGCAGAATCTGATTCTCTCCAATCTAGAGGCAAGGAACGCAGAGCTTCTTCGGGACCATGTGGACAAAGACAAGCGTTTCGAGATTCTTAACAATGTCGCGATACAGCAGAAGAGGAGCTTGGAGCGCCATTCGGGAATGAAGAAGCTCGAAGAGGAGGATAAGAGAAAAGCTCTTGGCGGTCAGACTGCGGAGTCGTAGCTGATTGACTTTGAAACATTGGTCTCGCACTTGGGTGCGCGTGGCCACGCTGCCTATAGAGCATGGTGTGCTGGACGCATGCGACATTTTTCGCTGCGGAGTGCGACAAGGGCCGCTGATGTATCGCTACAACTATGGATTTCAGCGCTATACGAACAGCGCGGCATCGTAGGATGGGTAGCCGAAGTCGAAGGCCTGCTCCATGCGCGACGCGGCTAGGAGCGAGAGTGCTCGCAGACCGTCTATTGACGCTGAATCGTCGGCTGGCGAGGATGCGCTGCTGCGCTGGGATTGTTGCGTATGCTGTGAGTCTTGGGTGATCTGTGTGCCCTGAGTGCCCTGCGAATCTTGGCCTTCCACGCCTGTAATCTCCTCGCGGGCGCAATTGATTTCGACTGCGGCCATCGTCGGCACGCGCAGGCCGGTGGCCGCATCGATGATCGTATCCTGATTGGCGAGCAGCTGCTTGACGGAGTAGACCTTCTGCCGAGGATCCTTGATATTTCCTGCTGCTGAGGCGAGCGAAAACAGCTGCGAAGCCGTGGCCTTGTGGTCGTCGCTAAGTGTCAGCGTGGCGTTCGACACTCCGCGCGCGGCGAGCACCTCGGCTGCGAAGCCGGCCCGGTCCTCGGCCAGAACAGCCGCCAAAAGCACGTTGGTATCGGCGTGCAGCTGCGTGCGGCCATCGAGCCCGCCGCGATGCGTCGCCGCAGCAGGCTCGCTATACGTTCCGCCCACGGAGGGTGCCAGCACATGCGCGAGATGCTGCGCCTGCGCCGCATGTATCGTGCCTTGCGCAAAACGTTGCGGGCATGCCGCAGCCACTTCGGTCCACTGGCTGCCTGCCGTCGTAGCCGCAAGAAAACGCATCAGGCGAGGATTATGGCCGGCCACCACGTTTTGCTCCTCGATGGCGGATAGATACGCCCGACTGCACGGATTCGTAGCCCTGCTCGCCTCGACCCGCGTTTCCAGCTGTGGAGCCGCGCATCCCGTAGCTGACAGCAGCAGACACCCCGCCAGCGCACCGCCGATGGCGTGGATCAGGTGTCGTTCGCTGTGCATGAAGTGGGTGGTGCGTGTCTGCATAGACCATTAGAGTAATGAAGGATTATGACCAAGTGGGGCACAAGCGCTCGGCTAAATAACTTCATAGGAGGTCTTGCACCATGCAATTGGACCTGACGGGTATTCACCAACTGGCTGATGGACAGGGAATAGATGCCGAAACGGTGGACGCCGCGCTTGCCGAAGCGCTGCGTCTCGCCTATCTCAAAACACCAAAATCCGCGAAACATGCTCGCGTCGAGCTTGATGATCGCGCAGGAACCTTTACGGTGTGGGCGCGCGACGAAACCGAGGTCGCGCCTACTGAAGAGAATCCTCACCCGGAGCCTGAGATCGGTGAGGAATATGACGACACGCCCAAGGGATTCGGGCGACTGGCGGCGGCCACGGCGCGTCAGGTCATCAGTCAGCTGTTCCGCAGCGCCGAGGACGAGAAGATCTTCGGCTCCTTCTACGGTCAGCGCGGCAAGCTGATCACCGGAGTCGTGCAGCAGGACGTCAAGGATCCGGCCAATGTGCATGTCGCCGTAGGCGAGGTGGAGGCCATCCTGCCCAAGCGCGAGCAGGTGCCGGGCGAGCGCTACCATCACGGTGAGCGCATTCGCGTCTACGTCGTCAATGTGGCGCGCGGGCTCAAGGGCTCGGAGATCATCGTCTCCCGCTCCCACCCCGAGCTGGTGCGGCGGCTCTTCGAGCGCGAGGTTCCGGAGCTGGTCTCCGGTGCCGTGTCGATTATGGCCATTGCGCGCGAGGCTGGTGCTCGCACGAAGATCGCCGTGCATGCGAACACGGAGGGCGTCAATCCCAAGGGAGCGTTCATCGGACCGGGAGGCGCCCGCGTGCGCGCGGTGATGGAGAACCTGGGGCCGGAGAAAATCGACATCGTCGACTGGTCCAAGGATCCCGCGCAGTTCGTTGCCTCGGCGCTTTCGCCGGCGGTGGCGACCGGTGTGCAGGTCGTCAGTGAGAAGAACAAGACGGCCATCGCTTATATTCATGACGATCAACTTTCGCTGGCCATCGGCAAGGAGGGGCAGAACGCCCGCCTCGCCGCCAAGCTCACCGGCTGGAAGATCGGCATCGAATCCAGCGAGGCGCACGCTGCCAAGGAAGCCGCCGATCGCAAGGCCGCTGAGCAGGCCGAGCGCAATGAGACTGAGCACAGCGATGTTGAGAGCAGCGAAACCGAGCATGGTGATGCTGTGCGCAATGGCAATGAACCGCAAGCCACTGATCAGAAAGGCACTGCGCAACAGACCACCGATCAGAAAAGCACCGATCAAAAAGGTGCCGATCAGAACGAGACTGAGCAGCAGGCCGACAAGGCGTGAGTGACGTGCCGGCAGGCGCGTCGGAGAATCGCAACGTTGTTTGTTCAACGATGTCTGCTCAACGCATGCAACGCACGGTCATCACGCCGGCAACACATGCCGTATTCTGCATCGATAGACGCAATCCAGCGTTTCGAGTATGCTGAATGCGGTAATTCGCGAGCGTATGCACACCGCATGCGCTTCGTGGCATGGAGACGAGGTAACACAATCATGGTCGCACGATGAAACAGAGTAGGCTCGCCGTCATCGAAAGCTGACCGCGCATGTACGCGCGGTCACCGGAATTAGGAGAAAACTGAGTGGCAAAACAGCGCGTATATGAATTAGCCAAGGACCTTGGCGTCGACAGCAAGGCTGTCCTTGAAAAGCTCAAGGACATGGGGGAGTTCGTCAAATCCGCCTCGTCGACGGTTGAGGCACCGGTTGTGCGCCGATTGAAGAATTCCTTCGCGCAGACCGGCGGGCAACAGCCGGCTTCCGCAGGCACCAGCGACAAGGCAAAGCCCACAGGGGGCAGGGCCGCAGAGGCATCGCATACAGTTGCGCCGCATGCGCCGACGTCGCACACGCATACAACAGCAACACCGCATGCACTGGGCTCGCACGAAGCGGCCCATCAGGCATCAGCAGCGCCATCGCCCGCGCCAAGGCACACCGATGGCCCTAGGCCCGGCTCCTCGCACTCGAATGCGCCGAGGCCTGGCGGGTCATCGTCGCAGCATCGGCAGGAGCAGGGTGGTTCCGGGCGTCAAGGGCGTCCGGGCGATCATGATCGTGATCGCAATCGTCAGCGTTCCGCATCCCAGTCCGCGCCGCGCCCCGGTCGCTCTCATGACAATGAGGGCCACGGCAACGGCGGCGGCAACCGCAACGAGCCGCGCCCAGGCACGCCACGAGGCCAGCAGCCAGGTGCCCCGGCGCAGCCGCGCGCCCATGCGGCGTCCGGCCCGCGTCCGGGCAACAATCCCTTCAGCCGCAAGCAGGGCATGCATACGCCTACTCCGAGCGACATTCCGCGCCCGCATCCGATGGCCCGCCCGACGGTCAACAATGGACGTGGCGGCAAAGGCCGTCCCGGCCAAGGTGGTGGCCGAGGAGGCTTCCGCGGTCGCCCGGGGCAGGGAGGCCAAGGAGGAGCAGCCAGGCCAGGTCAGTGGGGCCATAACCGCCCCGGCCAGGCCGGCGGCGCGACTCAAGGTCGTACCGGCAGCGGCACTGGTCGCTTCAGCGGCGGCAACAACACCGGCAGTGGCTTCCAAGGCGCTTCCGGCACCACGAATAATGGGCCTTCGCGCGGCGGCGGTCGCGGTCGCGGCGGCACCGCAGGCGCATTCGGGCGTCAGGGCGGCAGGTCCTCCAAGTCGCGCAAGAATCGTCTTGCGAAGCGTCATGATTTCGAAGAGATCAAAGCACCAGTCATCGGCGGCGTGCGCATTCCGGCAGGTCATGGGCAGACCATCCGCCTGCGTCAGGGCGCTACGCTCTCCGATCTGGCCGAGAAGATCAACGTCAATCCGGCCGCTTTGGTGACCGTGCTCTTCCACTTGGGAGAGATGGCCACATCCACGCAGTCGCTGGACGAAGCCACCTTCCAGATTCTGGGCGAGGAGATCGGCTGGAACATCCAGATCGTCTCGGCCGAAGAGGAAGACAAGGAGCTGCTGCAGCAGTTCGACATCGACTTGGACGACGAGGAACATCAGGACAGCGAGGATCTTCAGCCCCGCCCGCCGGTGGTCACCGTCATGGGCCATGTCGATCACGGCAAGACCCGCCTGCTCGACACGATCCGCAAATCGCATGTGGTCGAGCGCGAGGCCGGCGGCATCACCCAGCGCATTGGCGCCTATCAGGTGACGGTGGATCTTGAAGGCTCCGACCGCAAGATCACCTTCCTTGATACCCCTGGCCATGAGGCCTTCACCGCGATGCGTGCGCGTGGCGCCGAACTGACCGACGTTGCGATTCTGGTCGTGGCCGCGGATGACGGCGTGATGCCGCAGACCGTCGAAGCCATCAACCATGCGCAGGCAGCCGATGTGCCGATCGTCGTGGCAGTCAACAAGATCGATGTGCCCGGAGCCAACCCCGAGAAGGTGCGTGGGCAGCTCACCGAATTTGGCCTCGTACCGGAGGAATACGGCGGCAACACCATGTTCGTCGACATTTCGGCCAAGATCGGCACCAACGTCGACAAGCTCCTCGAAGCCGTGCTGCTCACGGCCGATGCCGAGCTCGACCTGCAGGCGAACCCGGATATGGACGCCCGTGGAGCGACCGTCGAGGCCCGCCTCGACAAGGGCCGCGGCGCTGTGGCGACCGTGCTGGTGCAATCCGGCACGCTGCATGTCGGCGACGCCATCGTGGCAGGCACCTCCTATGGTCGCGTCCGCGCGATGATGGACGAGAACGGCAAGCAGATGAAGGAAGCCGCGCCCTCCACGCCAGTGCAGGTACTGGGCCTCACCTCCGTGCCCACGGCAGGAGATCTGTTCCTCGTGGCGTCGGACGACCGCACCGCGCGTCAGATCGCCGAGAAGCGTCAGGCGAGCGAGCGTGCTGCGCAGCTGGCCAAGCGCCGCAAGATCGTCTCCCTCGAAGGGCTCAAAGAGCAGTTCGCCAAATCCGAGGTGGATATGCTCAACATCGTCATCAAGGGCGATTCCTCTGGTTCCGTCGAGGCGCTGGAAGACTCCCTGATGAAGATCGAGGTCTCCGACGAGGTCGGAATCCAGGTCATCCACCGTGGCGTCGGCGCAATCACGCAGAACGATGTCAATCTGGCGACCGTCGACAAGGCCGTCATCATCGGCTTCAACGTGCGCCCGAACCGTCAGGTCGCCGATCTGGCCGAGCACGAAGGCGTGGAGATCAAATACTACTCGATCATCTACAAGGCCATCGAAGACATCGAGGCCGCGCTCAAGGGCATGCTCAAGCCGGAGTACGAGGAGGTCACGACCTCGCATTCCGAAATCCGCGAGATTTTCCGCTCCTCCAAATTCGGCAACATCGCCGGCGTTATGGTGCAAGATGGCGAAGTCAAGCGGGGCACGAAATGCCGCATCTTGCGCGACGGCGTCGCCACGGTCAACGACCTGGAGATATCCTCGCTGCGTCGCTTCAAGGACGATGTACAGTCGGTCAAGGAAGGTTATGAGGCTGGCATCAACCTCGGCACCTTCAACGACATCGAAATGGGCGACATCATCGAAACCTTCGAAATGCAGGAGATCGAGCGGAAGTAGCTTAATAAGGTAGGGGCAATTTAGCTAAGTTTGTTGAGTTGTCCGCTGTGTCGAAGGGGGGTCTTCATTGAACACGCTCCAAGGCCGCTCGGCCGGTCATACGGTTCAACGAAGACCCCCCTTCGACACAGCTCGTTTCGCATTCGTGTACGGTGCCCTCTGTTTTTGAGTTGGGTATTGCTCGGTTCAAGCTCGAACGGTTTGCGATGGTCTTGTAGGGGAATAAAACTTTCTGATCTTTTTGGATTTATTGGGTTTACAGGATTTAAGGAGTGACATGGCGGGAACTAATCCGCGGGCGGCGCGTATTGCCAAACTTATTCAGCGCGTTATCGCTGCGTCCATCGAGACCCAGCTGCATGACAAGCGCTTGGAGAATGTGACCATCACCGAGGTGCGGGTCACCAACGACTTGCAGCTCGCCCGGGTCTTCTGGACCCAGCTGGGCGATGAAGGCAAGGAGCAGGGGGAGCGCAAGCGCGCCACCCAGGCCCTTCGTCAGGCCAAAGGGCGGCTGCGCGCTGCCGTCGGTGCGAAGGCTGGGCTGCGGCTCACGCCTGAGCTGCAGTTCATGTATGACGAGGTGCCCAGCGAGGCGCACGAGATCGAAGACATCCTTGCCACGGCGCATAAACGCGACGAGGAGCTCGCCAAGGCACGCGCCAATGCGCAGTACGCCGGCGAGGAAGACCCCTATTGGCACAATGACGAGCCCGAAGATGGCGAGTCAGACGATGGGTTTGACGAGTCCGATGATGCTGAGGATGCTGATGGTTTCGACGGGTTTAATGACGCTGACAGTGAGGCCGATGGCGCGCTTATCGATGACACGGTTGCAGATGGCCCTGCGGATGGCAGCGCTGTAGACAACGACGCCGATTCTGATGCTCCTGACCTGCATTCGGCACACGAGGCGTGAGTCTGGATATGTCGGCAGAGTCTTCGCAGCTCGGCTCCGGGCTGCTTGTTATCGACAAGCCTCGAGGTGTGACTAGCCATGACGTGGTGGCCGCGGTGCGCTCGATGCTGCATATCAAGCGGGTCGGGCATGCCGGGACGCTTGATCCGATGGCCACCGGCGTGCTGATCGTCGGATTCGGCCACGCCACGCGGCTGCTCAATGTCATCGTCGGGCACGATAAGACTTACGAGGCGACGATTCGGCTGGGTGTGGCGACGACGACCGACGATGCCGAAGGCGAGCCTATCGCGTCAGATCCGCTGCCTGACTGCGCTTCGATCGATCAGGCGGCGATTGAGCAGGTCATTCGGGAGCATTTCATCGGCGTGATTGACCAAGTGCCGAGCACCTACTCCGCCATCAAAATCGACGGCAAACGCGCCTACGATCTTGCGCGACAGGGTGTGGACGTCGAGCTGAAAGCCCGGTCGATTACGGTCAGCGCCTTCGATATTCTTGCCATGCGTCGCGTTCCCAGCGCGGCGGCGCAACCGGGAACGGCAACAGCTCCACACGGCAACTTAATTGATCTTGACGTACGTGTCACCTGCTCGGCGGGTACATACATCCGCGCTCTTGGCCGCGACCTCGGGCGGGAACTCGGCGTCGGAGGGCATCTGACCGCGCTGCGCCGTACTCGCATCGGCAATTGCGATGTCGCCGCGCCGAATGTCATTGCCGCCCGGGCGGTCGCCAGAAGCTACACCGATCGTGAAGGCCATGAGGTCACGCGCAATAAGGCGGTGTTCGACTGCGATGCGGACGGATTGCGTTCGCATGCGATGCCGATGCTTGAGGCGGCGAAGGCCGCCATGCCAAGCATTGCGATAACGCAGGCGCAGGCGCGCGATCTGCGCTTCGGCAGGCGCATCGCGGCGCATATCGACGCTCCAACGGCTGCGTACGTGCAAGCCAGCGGCGAAGTGATCGCGATTCTCGAACCGGCTGGCGACACCGACGCAGGCATCGCCAAGCCGGTGGCCGTCTTCCCTGCGGATTGATTCGCTGGTATTGTTGACGCCGGTACACGACTTGACGAGGACTTATGAATATCACCATTTTGACACCTGACGCTAACGGCTTGGTCGACTGGCCCACCTTAAGCAAAACCAAGAAGGCCGTGGTCACGGTCGGCGGATTCGACGGCATGCATCTGGGCCATCGAGCAGTGATCGAGCGGGTGGTAGAGCTGGCGAAGGCGACCAAGTCCTTCTCCGTGGTCATCATGTTCGACCCTCGCCCGGGCATCGTGCATCATTACGCGGCTACGCATCACAACAGCGAGCCGGGCCCTGACTTCTGCGATACCGGGGCGCTGACCTCGGCCAGCCAGCGCATCCGCGTGATGCGCGAGCTGGGCATCGACCAGGTGCTGGTCGTGCGCTACTCGCTGGCCTTTGCGGCGAAATCCTTCCGGTTCTTCCTCGGCCAGCTGGTCGGCAAGCTCGGCATGCGCACGATTGTGCTGGGCGCAGACGCCGCTATGGGTGCGAACCGCACCGGCGACGTCAAGGCCATCGAGAACCTTGCTCAGGCCACTGGCGTATTCGAGCTGGATGTCGTGGGCGATCGAGGTCCCGGCTATGTGCGCATTCCCGCCGACATCGTTCCACAGGTGCCGCTTGGGCCGGGAGAACCCGTCGACCCGACCGAAGGCATGACCAAGGCCGAACTGCGCGCATGGAGCAAGGACCATCAGGGCCGCAAAGTGCGCGTGTGGAGTTCGTCCAACGTGCGCTATCTGCTCTCGCAAGGGCGCGTCAAGGCTGCGAATCAGGTGCTCGGGAGCCTGCACGGCATCGAGGGCACGGTGGTGCATGGCGAAAGCAGCGGCGTCGACCGCATCGGCTTCCCCACGGCGAATCTCGGCCAGTCCGTCGACGGCTACATACCCGTCGATGGCGTCTACGCCGGTTGGGTGATCGATTTGGGCAAGCCTGGGCAGCCCGATGAACTCGCAGCACCAAGCGAGGAGACGCGCCTGGCTGCACATTCCGCGTGGCGCTGGCCCGCCGCCATATCCATCGGCACCAAGCCGACCTTCAGCGAGTCGACCGGAATCAATGAGCGCGTAGTGGAATCCTATGCCATAACCGACAAACAGCTCGATCTGTATGGACATCTGCTGCGGGTCGAGTTCGCCGGTTTCCTGCGTCCGCAGATCAAATTCGACGGCATCGACGAGCTTAAGGCGGCGCTCGCCGCCGATGTAGAGCACACCTTGGAGCTGACGACTCAAGCATCCTGATCCAGGCGAATTTCCAGTACATATCTAGGACGTATGCCGGAGATCGGGTGTTCATTCAGCGGCTAACGCGCGGCCAAACCCTACGCCATCACCAACGGCTGATTGAACTGATCGGATCGGCAACCCTGTCTTGTTTATGACAGTGAATCGACCGTAGCGGCAGAAACAAGACAGAGTGTGCGCAACTCTGTCTTGTTCATGACATTTGGCGCTGAGAACTGTCGTAAACAAGACAGAGTTCACGACAGTCAACAGGAAAGCCTGCAAACACGGGTAGCTCAGAATACGACAGAATCTGCAATGGGGCAAAAGCATGGTATGATAACAGTGTTATCTGATGACACTGTTATCGTTGGGAGGCTTCATGACGGCACGAGGCAGCGAAACTCGCCAGCGCATTGTCGATCAGGCGGTTCGCGACATACGTGAGCACGGGTATGGGCAGGTGTCGTTGCGCTCGCTTGCGGCGGAGCTCGGGCTGACGACCGGCTCGGTGTATAGGCATTTTGCGTCCAAGGAAGAGCTGCTGAACGCCGCAGGTTATGAGATGTCGCGGATTGTCAACGATGCGGTTGTGCCATCTAGGGCAAGTGTTGACACCACAGGTAGCGATGTCGAGATTCTGCTGGGAATCGCAGACCGGCTGCTGCAACTGATGCGCGACGACCCGTATGACGTGGAATTTCTTTTCTTTGGGCCGTTGTACGGCACGGCGATGCGGCAGCCCGGCGCAGTCGAGCAGCCGCGTTTTCTCGCCACCTTGCTTGGCATATGCGCTCGACTGTGCGAACGCTACGATGCATCCGTCGATCCGAATCAGTTGTTTGTGCAGATATGGGCTTTCATTCAGGGTTACGGCAATCTCATCATGCGAGGTGTCGCCGATTACGACGCAAGCATGCTCCGCGAAGCGCTGATGCGCCTACTCAGCAAGCCATCGCCGGAATCTTTGTCGTTTTCGGCGTCTTCGATGCCGCCAGATGCACGCAAACACACAGCCAAATGAGCTGCCGATATCCAAACGTTCCTTCATTCGCAACCAACAACTACGACAAACCAACAACCGCAATAAAGGAGCTGATATGAGCAACGTCGTCGTTATTTATTGTCATCCCTATGAGAAGAGCTTCAATCATGCCGTACTGAGCGCCGTCGTCAAGACGTTGAACGAACAGAGTCATGAGACGCATGTCATCGATCTGCATGCCGAGAACTTCAATCCCGCCTACGACGCCGAGGAGCTGCGGCTGTTCCACGAAGGCGGCACGCACGACCCGCAGGTGAGCGCATATCTGGATATGCTGCGCAAAGCCGATACGGTGGTGTTCGTCACGCCGATATGGTGGAATTCGATTCCCGGCATGCTCAAAGGCTTCATCGACAAGGTGATGAAGGAGGGCGAGGGGCTGAGCCACACGATAGGCCGGTTCGGCGTCCAAGGCGAGCTGACCAACATCAAGCACACCTACGTGCTCACCACATCCACCTCGCCGACCCTCTTCTTCCGGCTGTTCCTCGGCGACGGCATCAAGCGTATCTTCATCAATCAGACGCTCAAGCAACTCGGCATGCAGCGTCGGCGCTGGATCAACTTCGGCGGCATCACCGCATCCACGCCCCAGCAGCGCGAACGCCATCTCGCCAAAATTGCGGCGATGACGTTCGAGTGAGGGCAGTGGGACTGCTTGCGTAAGCGGAACCAAAAGGGAGGTCGCGGCTACTCCAAGGTGAAGCCATCGAAGGTGAATCCCGGGCTGACTAGGCACGAGACGAGCGCATCGCCGACACCGGGAATCGTGCGTTGCCAGCAATCCGCAGGCACGATCGCGTGACCTATGGGCATGGCTGAATCGGTTTTGCCTAGCTTGCCGGTCTCATCGATGCTGCTATTCTCGCCGTTTTCTGGGGTGACGACTTGAGCCGCGGACAAACCGGAGCCGAGTATGATGCGTTCGCGCCGAGATTCGTTGGTTTCCGGCTTGTCGCCAAATCCGCCCAGTTCCAGCGTGACATTCGCAGGTCCATGCCATAGCCAGATTTCATCAGCATCAACCTTATGCCAAGCGCTCGCATCGCCTTGCGGCAGCAGAAAGTAAATCAGCGAGGCTAGAGGACGTCTCGAATCAGCATCGAGGTGTTCGCTTTGCCAGTCGCGCGTGTACCAACCACCCTCGGGATGGGCTTCAAGGCCGAGGCGCAGAGCCACATCGCGTGCGAAAGGACTCATATCGTGCAAAGCAATATTCATTGGTATCTCCCTAATAGGTGTGTTGCATTCGAATGGTGTTGGATTTGCTGCTGCTGCTGCTGCCGCCGCCGCCGCTGCCGCAGATTTCGAAGGTGGACCGTGGTCTCGTGACGTGGCTTCACGACTTGGTTTTGTGACTGGCAACGGGCGCAATACCTGGATACGGTCTGGATGCACTTCATGGTCAGCGGCCCGACACGCCCAAGGCTCCCAAGGCATCGCGCAGCGAGGTCACTTCGATTACGCGCAGCCCGGCGGGTGGGGTAGCCGAGCCGGAGCGCTGGCGCATCGTCGGCACCACTGCTGTGGTGAATCCCAGCCGTGCCGCTTCGGCCAGGCGATGCGCGAGGCGGGGGATGGGGCGCACCTGACCGGTGAGCGAGATTTCGCCGATTGCGCAGGTGGTGCGTGCAATCGGGCGTGACGAGGCGGCGCTCGCTAGCGCGGAGACGATAGCGAGGTCGCAGGCCGGCTCTTTCGCCAAGCCGCCGGCGATGGTCGAAACGTAGACGTCCTTGGCCAGAAGATTCACGTGACCATGTTTATAGAGCACGGCGATGAGCATCGCCAAGCGGTTCGAGTCGATGCCGTTGGTGGCGCGCCGGGGCGAGGGCAGCGCGGTCGCGGTCACCAGCGCCTGCACTTCGATGGGCAGGCTGCGATGCCCGTCCAAGGTGAAAGTGACGCAGGTACCCTCGGTCGGCTGGTCCGAAGTCGACAAAAACAGTCCGGAAGGGTCGCTCACCTCCTCGATGCCGTCGCCGCTCATATCGAAGCAGCCGACCTCATCGGTCGGTCCGAAGCGGTTCTTCACGGCTCTCAGCATGCGCAGCGCGGTCTGCGCGTCGCCCTCGAACTGGCAGACGACGTCCACGACGTGTTCCAGCGTGCGCGGGCCGGCAATCGAGCCGTCCTTGGTCACATGACCTACCAGAAACACCGGAATATCCATCGTTTTCGCGCTGTCGATCAAAGCGCTGGCGACCTCGCGCACCTGCGTCGAGCCGCCAGCGATGCCGTCGACTTCCTGCGAGACGATGGTCTGCGCCGAGTCGACGATGACCAGCGCCGGCTTCTCCTGCTCGATCAGGCCGAGCGCCGTGGACAGGTCAGTGGTGGAGGCCAGCAGCAGATTCTCCTCGACTGCGTCGATGCGCGAGGCCCGCATCCTGACCTGGGCCTGCGATTCCTCGCCTGAGATGTACAGCACCGATTTGGGTGATTGGCCGCGTGCCACATAACGCGCGATATGCCCTGCCGTTTCCAGCAGCAGCGTTGACTTGCCGATGCCGGGCTCGCCAGCCACCAGCACGACCGATCCGGGGACGATGCCGCCGCCGAGCACGCGGTCGAATTCGCCGAAACCAGTCGGTATGCGCTGCACATTGCGGGTGTCGACCTTGGTGATCGGCGTGGCTCCAAGGTCGACAGCGCGATTCGCCAGCGTTCGTGAAGTGCGCCCCGGAGCCGCCGTGCGTGTGGCAGCTGCCGGCCGGGCCTCGTGGAACTCCTCGACAGTGCCCCACTGGCCGCACTGGGGGCAGCGGCCGTACCATTTCGGCCCGGTCCAGCCACATTCCGTGCATACGTATTGCGTCGCGCTTTTCGTCATGTCCCTGACGCTAGCGAAGTTTCCAGACATCGTCTGATCGCTGTCGCCAGGCTGACCATCGGCCGGCACCGCCACACGTCATGTGATGCCACGTATTTGCCGAGCGCACTCTTCACTGATAGCGGGCCTCGCGCAGGGTCGAGTCAATCCGCTGTGCGATAATCGGAGCCATGTCGAAAAGTGAATCCTCCTCTTCTCACGGCCGTCTTATCGCGGTCGTCGTCGCGGCCGCGCTGGTCATCGTCTTGGCGTTGCTCTCGGCGTTCATCTGGCCCGGCTGGGCTTTGAACAAGACGAGCGTCTCCGCCGCAAGTCCAAAGAGCACTGAGGCTCCGACGACGCCAAGCATCAAGGCGAAGCCGCTGCCGGGGGACGCGAGCCAACTGCTGAAGGCCATGCCCGACAGCGTGCTGAACTTCGCGCGAACCGAAGCCGTGCCCAGTGCGAGCTGGACCGGCGCCTCGCCTATCGAGGAGTACACGCTGACTTATTCGACGGGCAACGTGGCGCAGGATATCAGGGTCATCGTGGCGCAGTGGTCGGGCGCTGATGGCGCCAAGGGCCAATACGATGCGCTGGCTGCGGCTATGACCGGCCAGGAGCTTGGCACGGGCAGTGTGAAGGTCTCCGGCAATGTCACCGGCAGCTACTCGGTCAAGGCCGATCCTGCCAATGCGAAGAACGCCGTGGCGCTCTGGCAGAATGACACCGTGGTGTTCCAAGCCGTCGGGCCGAAGGATTCGGTCGAGCGCTTCTACCAGAAATTCCCGCTGTAATCGCTGTAATCGCTGTGACCGCTTGATTGCTGTGACTGTTGCGATTGTCATGACCGTTGCGATCGCTGTGGGCGCTGCGGCAGCCATATCCGCGCATTCGTGTGCGTCTCGGGCGCACGAATGGCATGGCTGAGGAATCGCGCACCACACGGGGTGCCAAAGTCGCCCAAGCAGTGTAGTATTGGGCAAGTTGCACACTTATAGTCAAGGATTGGAGGCTTCAGATGGGTTCCGTCATCAAGAAGCGCCGCAAGCGGATGAGCAAGAAGAAGCACCGCAAAATGCTGCGTAAGACTCGTCACCAGCGTAAGTAGTAGTACGCTGCGTACGCTTGCGATAGCGTAACCCCTCAAGCCGCATGGTCTACTCCGATAATCTGCTATGAGCAGTCGGGTGGCCACAACAGTCACATGGGGATAGGGCCTGAATCCGATTCGCTCGGATTCAGGCCCTTTCGCTTTCACCGGAATTATCGTTCCTTCTGGCGCATCCGCCGTTGGTGTGCCATCATAGGGAGTATGGCACAGATAAATTTGGGGGGAGACCCCGTACAGACCATTGGCACGCTTCCTGAAACCGGCTCCACGCTGCCGGCTTTCACCCTTGTTGACACGGAACTCGGTGAAGTCGATTCCGCGTCCTTCGCGGGCAAGAAGATCGTTCTCAACATCTTCCCGTCGATCGATACCGACGTCTGCTCCGCATCCGTGCGGCGCTTCAACACCATTGCCGACGAGCTTGACGACACTGTGGTGGTATGCGTGTCGAAGGACCTGCCCTTCGCGCAGGCCCGTTTCTGCGGTGCCGAAGGCATCAAGAACGTGGTCGTTGCCTCTGCTTTCCGCTCGTCGTTTGGCGAGGATTACGGCGTGACCATGACGGACGGCGCACTCGAAGGCCTGCTGTCCCGCTCCATCGTGGTCGCTGACCGCGATGGCAAGGTGGCCTACACCCAGCAGGTGCCCGAGATCCACGACGAGCCCGACTATGACGCTGCGCGCGCTGCGGTGACCGCGCTGGACTGAGCTGGACTACGTGGGATTGCACGCACTGCGCTGGTGAAGGCGCGGTGCGGCACTGAGCTTCGCAAATCGTATATATGCACAAAGGCGGCTGCCTTCCTGATGAATAGGAAGGCAGCCGCCTTTGTCACGCCTGTTATGCCCGGTATATCTGTCTATGCTGCTCCAGAATTGCTGATTTAGCAAGTCACCGGAACTCCAAGTCACTGGAGCCGTGTGAGCAGCATCATGCGTCGGTATTCATTCACGCATTGCTTTTTCGTGCGGCGCTACTGCGGGTTTGTGCCTACTTATTGGCGTTGGTCAGCACGCGGGGGCCGTTGGGGTCGCCGACGATGACCTGATCGACCATATTGAGGAACAGCCCGTGCTCGACTACGCCGACCGTCGTGATGAGGTCCTCGGCCAGGTCCTCCGGGTGTTCGATGCGCTCGAGATGCAGGTCGACCACATAGTTGTTCTCGTCGGTGCGCACCGGCTTGCCGTCGGCGTCCAGCCGCAGCACCGGTTTGTAGCCCTTGGCCTCAAAGCGCCTGACGACCTGCCCTGCGCCGAAGGGGATGACCTCGACCGGCAGCGGGAACTTGCCGATGGTGTCCACGACCTTGGATTCGTCGACGATCCACACGATCTTGTTGGAGTTCGTCGCCACGATCTTCTCCCACAGCAGCGCCGCGCCGCCGCCCTTGATACCGTTGAAGTTCTTGTCGACCTCGTCAGCGCCGTCGATGGTGACGTCGATATGATCCACGTCATCGATGTTGACGATGCGGATGCCGTAGCCCTCCGCCTGCTCCTGCGTGCGGCGCGAGGTGGTGACCCCGGTGAATTCGAGCCCCTCCTCCTTGACGCGCCGGCCAAGCTCGTCCACGAGGAATCGCACGGTCGAGCCGGTTCCCAGTCCGGCGATCATGCCATTGTCGATCAGTTTGGCTGCTTCGATGCCGGCTGCCTTCTTGAGCGCATCCTGCTGTGCCTTGTCCATAATGCTCCTTCGGTGGAAACGTAACTTCGTGAAGTCTGGTCAGAAGTCGGTTCCATCCTATCCGCTGCGCCGTTAAATGCATAGTTCAGCGCATGTAGCTTGTCACATATCGACCGCGAAAGGCGCATTCCGCAGCACGATGGTGCCGTCGCCTTCGACGTATCCTTCGACGGTGACGGTGCCTCGGATGAAGCGTGGGCGGCCGTCGTAGGTTGTGCTGCTCGACGGCGGGGGAGTGAAGCGCAGCGTGCCGGAAAGCGTCAGACCTGTGGGCTGATGGTGGTTCGCCGAGATGGCTGGTGCGTCTACATGTGGTGCAGGCTCGTCGGCATTCGCCGTGTACGAGACGCGTTCGTCGACGTTAGCTTCCGCCGCATTATCGTCTGCTGCATTGGTATCGGCCCAGTCATTATCTGCTGAATTATTGCTGTGAGCGTGGTCTTGATTAGCGTTTGCGACTGTGCTTGCTGGCGTGTCGGTTGGCGATTCCACGGTCTGTGCTGGGCTGCTATTTGTCTTCTGGGCGTGTGACGGCAAGTCCGGCACCCCTTCGGGCTCGGCAAGCAGTTCTTCCAGTGATGGTTTACGGCGCGAGGATGTGGAGGCAGAGGCGGTGTCGGTGACGGGGGCGGGGGCAGTCTCATATCGGCCACCGTCTTCATCGCCCTCAGAGTATCCATCACCATTTGCGGATGATGCCATGCCACGCCCCAGATGATATTCCTCGGAGGTGATCTTGCCGTCCAGCAGCATCTGCGCATCGGCAGGGATATCGACGCCTTTGGCGTAGTCGGAGGCCAGCAGCGACTGCCAGCCCTCCAACGGCAAGTAGCCGTCCTTGACCCCGCTGCGGGCGTCGCCAGAATACGTATGCGCCAGGTCATCGACTTTCTCGTTGCCTGCATTGCCGGCATGACCCTTGACCCACTTGAAGCGCACAGAGCCGGAGCGCTTGGACAGTTCGGCGTCGATGGCCTTGATGAGCGGCGCGTTCTTCACCGGCTTCTTCTGCGAGTTCTTCCAGCCGTTTTTCTTCCAGCCATGCACCCACTTGGTAGAGCAATTGATGGCATACTGCGAGTCGGTTTCGATCACAAGGTCTTCGGAACCGGGATGGGCGCGCAACGCTTCCAAAACCGCGCACAGTTCGCCAATCTGGTTGGTGCCATTCGTCGCGCCGCCCGCATCGCAGTCGCCATCGTGCCGGTGCTCGTCGCCAAGAGACGGGTCCGTGTTGTGGTCGGCCCACGCCCAGCCCATGGGGCCGTTGGGGTTGCCGAGCGCGCTTCCATCGGTTGATACGGTGATTGTCATTGTGCACTCCAATGTCCGGCAACCCCAACGGCCCCTTCGCAGCCTTGGCGGCTGCTCACTTCGGAACCGCAATTAAGGAGCTTCGCCATTTGTTTTTGCTGCGCCGCTTGATACGGAGCGGCTTCGCCCTCGGCTATTCGGCGGCACACTGTGCCGTCTCGTAACGCCTCAGCTACAGACAGTCCACTGGACTGTCTGCTTGACGGCTCAGCGTCAAGGTTGCCGAGCGCGCTTCCGTCTGCCGATACGGTGATTGTCATGCAGACCACAGTACGAGCGACGGGGGAAAACCGAGGATTGTGGTCTGCCGCAGAAATATACACAAACAAGTTTGATTAAACCACAGGCCAGCATTTATATAGTATTATTTTATATAATTATATATTTTCGAATAACTAAAGTGTATATTCTTGTATATATCACATATAAAAATGTATACTATATAAAGTTATATAGATATAAAGTTATATAGATATAAAGTTATATAGATATAAAGTATATATAAGTGGAGAAAGTCCTAGGGAAAGTGGACAAGTAAAGGGAGGTTATCGTGCTTGAACTTGAGCTGAGAAATCTCGTGGAAGAGGTCCAGGAGAGACATGCGGAGTCGCAGATGATCGAACTGAAGGCGGCGCATGAAGGTTGCCCGACGCGGCTGTATGACACCTTGTCGAGTTTCTCGAATCAGGATGACGGCGGGATTCTCCTGTTCGGCATCGATGAAAGCCGAGGCTTCGAAGTCGTTGGGGTCTATGATGTGCAGGATCTGATGAAGCATGTGGGGGAGCAGTGCAACCAGATGCATCCGAAGGTGCGCGCCGTGTTCACTGATTGCAGCATAGCTGGCAGGCATGTGGTCAGCGCTGAAATACCGGCGCAGGATGTCGCAGATCGGCCGTGCTTCTACGAGGGGAGAGGTCGATACAAAGGCTCGTATGTGCGCGTGGGGGATGCCGACGAACCGATGACCGAATACGAGATATATAGCTATGAAGCGTTCCGCAGGAAGTATGAGGACGAGCTTCGTGTCGTCGAACGTGCCGAAATAGAGGATCTGGATCGCGACAGCCTGCTGCGCTATGAGCTGGCTCTGAAAGAGGGGCGGCCCCATTTGGCTGGTCTGAGCGAGGCGAAAATTCTCAACTTGCTGAGTGTCGTGCGTGAAGGGAAGCCCACGCTTGCTGGCGTCATGCTGTTCTCTTTGTATCCGCAGGCCTTCTTCCCGCAGCTTGGCATCATCGCAACGCGCATTCCCGGCGTACGGGCCGGAGATGTCGGCACAGACGCGGAGCGTTTCATCGATAATGCCCGCTTGGAAGGGACGCTTGGCGACCAGTTGAGTGGGGCCGTGGCTTTCGTCCGCAAGAACATACGCGTCACTACGAAGATATCGGAGAGCACGGGCGAAAGGACCGATGTGCCGCAGTATCCGATTGAGGCGGTCAGGGAGTTGATTCTCAACGTGCTCATTCACCGCGACTACAGCATTCATACGCAGGGCATGCCGATCCAGTTGCAGATTTTCGACGACCGGCTGACTGTCACCAACCCCGGTGGGTTGTACGGACGTTTGTCTGTTGACCAATTGGGCAAGATCCAGCCAGATACGCGTAATCCCGTTATCGCGAATGCAATGGAAATACTGGGATTGACGGAGAACCGATATTCGGGAATATCGACGGTGCGGAGGTTGACCGCCGAGCATGGGTTGCCTGATCCTGTTTTCGAGAATGCGCGGGGTGAGTTCCGAGCCACGCTTCGACTGAAAACGAGTGAGAAGACCACTGCGGTGGATGTGCACGATACGACGAGCACTGTGAAACGAAAGCGAATGCTGAAGAGCGAGCGGCGAAGCGCTCTCCTTGAGTTTTGCCGCATTCCTCGTACGCGCCAGGAAATTACTGATTTCCTTGCACTGGCAGGAGTCCCATATACGATGAACAACTATGTGCTGCCGTTGGTAGCAGAGGGACGGCTACGGCTTGGCGTTCCTGACAAACCGCGAAGCAGGCACCAAACTTACCAGACGGTATAACGTTGTCTTTTGACCGCTAACGCGACCCTAACGTATGAAACGTAACGGAATTGACCTTCAAAACGTCGCTTTTTGCACGTCAGCTTCGTCTTACCGTACAAAAAGCGACGCTAGCGGCTGTCGAAACATTACTTTTCATACGTCGGCGCTGCGCGTTTACCATTTGTATACGTTCATGCACAATGGCAAAAGTATACGAACATATACATGTCGTCGAGAGAGAGCGGGCTTTCATCATGTGAATCAGAACCATGTACGACGCAGGTCTGGTCTTTTGGTCAGGGCGAGAAAAAATCGGCTTGACGCAGCAGCAACTCGCCGACAGGGCGCGAGTGTCGCGTAGCTGGCTGGCAAAGGTGGAAACGGGGAAGGCCTCATTTGATTTCCGCAAGGTGCTGATGGTCTCCCAAGTCTTGGGAATGCACGTGGAGATTAACGATGACTGAGCGCATGCTGAAGGTCTTGATGGATGGAGTCTTAATCGGAGCCTTGCGTATGAGTGCTGCAATGCCCATGAAAAATGCTGCCCGCCGCTACATTGGAGTGCGCAACACTTCCAATAGGTTGTGTTGTAGCGGCAGACAGCACGTCAGAATAACCGATCGCAAGGGTTTTCTTGACAGTTATGGATGAATCAGGCACCCAGAACCGCCAAGATGTCCATAATGGCGAAGTCGTTGGGAATGTCGTAAGCAGCTCATAGCAATGAAGCTATGCGCAACAGCCCGTAACAACGAAATCCCACGGGCTCAGCTCACTATCAGAGATTTTTTGCCTCTTCCGCGCTCATGCCGAGCACGACAGGGGTCGACTTGTAACCGACACCCATGCGGTCGATACCCATGTCAATCAGTTCGTAGAAATGTTCCTTGGTGCGGATGGCGCCGGAACCTTTCACCTTGATTTGCCCGTCTGCAGCATCCTGCATGGCTTTGACGACCTCGACTGTTGCGCCGACGCTTTTGCCGCCTGTGAAGAAGCCAGTTGATGATTTGATGAAATCGGCACCTGCCTCGACGGCGCAGCGTGTGCCGTCCTTGATCTGATCGATCGTCAGGGAGTCGGTCTCGATGATAACCTTCACGTTGGTGCCATGCGTATGGCAGACTTCGACCACTGGCTTGAGGTCTTCGACGACTTCGCTGTGCAGCCCGGAACGCAGCCAGCCGTAGTTAGCTACGATATCGAGGTCTTCGATGTCATACTGTGCGCAGTATTCCTCGGCCAGCAGCGCCTTGCCGTGCGTCGCAGCCAGACCGAACGGGAAGTCGCATACGACACACAGGCCGGTGTCGGTACCCTTGATCATCGGTGCCACGATAGCCATCGATGAAGGATTGATACAGATGGTCTTGCATCCGTAATCAATGCCTTCCTGAGTCCACTTCTTGATTTCGGCAACCGTAAATTCCGGCTTCAGCACAGATTGATCGATATAGCGGGCAAGCTCCCGCTCGGACATCTGAGCAGCTTTCTTCGTGGTTTCCATCATTGGTTCCTTTCGTGTAATTCGGTCGATTTCAGACATTGAAATCAGTACATTTGTATGTAATGTACCGCTCTTTTGAGCTATTTAAAGGATAGAATACGTTGTGCAGGAAAATTCTGTATTCGATTCAATAAACTTATTTGTACGGTACATATAGAGCAAATATGTCGTATGATGATGTTCTGTGAACAACATCGCCGCCGCATTTCAAGAACCGCTGGACTCGACTTCCGACGAACCGCTGTATGCTCAGCTTGAACGCCGCATCCTACAGCTCATCGCGACAGGAGTCCTTGACGAAAACGTGCCGCTTCCCACGGAAGAGAGTCTGGTGAAGACTTTCGGGCTGTCGCGTGCGACGGTGAGGCGGTGCTTCAAGGATCTTGTGGACGCTGGCCATGTGCGACGGCGCCGGGGCTTGGGAACATTCGTATCACGCCAGTCGGGGCAGGCGAGCATCACCAGGTCGCTGAACTTCTCTTCCGAGATTAGAGCTTTGAAGATGACGCCCTCGTCGCGGGTGCTGGAATTTCGTACCATCAAGTCATCGGCGTCAATCGCTCAGAACCTGCATATTGCCAAAGGCGCGAATGTATGGCGGATACGACGCGTTCGTTTGGCAGACGGCAGTCCTGTGCTGTTGACTACTTCTTTTGTTCCCACGCTGCTATGCCCGAAACTCAGCGAGCAGGATCTCGAGCACTCGCTATATTCGCGAATCACCGAGCAATCCAATGCCTTGCCAGCGCGATGCGAGGAAATCTACGACGCGGTCTGTCTGGACGAGACCGATGCGCAGCAGCTCGATGTGCCGATAGGCTCGCCGGCCTTCCGCATACATCGGGCTTCGATGGACACCAGAAACCGGGTGTTCGAGATATCGATCATCATCGAGCCAGCCTCCAAACATCGATTCAAAGTTTCGACTGACATCGACGAGGTTCATTTCGAGAAGATATTCGACATGGGCTGAGAATCTATGCTGCTGATTCCGGTGTGGCTTCTTTGCAGCAGTCGTTGTGCTTACGCGAATTGAGGGTTCGCCGCACGAGGCACGCTGATGCCGGATCGTTTTATGCATTGCGCAGCACGCAGCACCGCGCTGGGAACATCGATATGCGCGATGTAATTCTTGCCGTTCGGTCCGTATCCATTGGGGCTGTCGACCAGCCGCTCAATTTCCCCTAACAACAGTTCCGCGTATTTGGGCATATTCCACATTCCCGGAATGGCCTGAGTGAAGGTGAGCCCACTTGCATCGGGCAAATCTGCGTTGGGGGAACTCGCCTTGGGAATATCTACGCTAGAGACGTCCATGCTGCAAATGCCTGCACGAGGAATGTCCGCATCAGGAATGGTGTTCTGCTCAATTACAGTCGCCTCGTATGCGGCGTAATTCACTATCGCGGCATCGGGCGCAAATTTCTTCATTCCGGCAGCCATCCTGTGCTGCATAGTGGCATCTTGGACCAGAATCATGGAATCGTGCGCGACGTGTTCGCGTTCCAACAAATCAAGCAGATATGTGATGTTATTGCCGCAATTCGTCGATTCGATTTCCAACCAATCGGCATGTATGCCGTATCGCTGACTGAGATAATTCTGAAATATTCGAGCCTCAGGCAATCCGTCCGTTTCGACGTGAGGAAAGAGTTCGCGCATGGTCGCTCGCAGGGCCTCGGTCGTATGCCCTGCGCCGCCGACGATAATGTAGTTGCGCGCCATATGCTTCGTGATACCTTCGGCAAGCACGTCGCCGCCTACGACGATGCTGCCGCCGAACAGCACCATGATGTCGGCCTGATCGAAGCCAAAAGCAGTGTGAAGTTGCGTATGTGAAAGCCTGTCGATATCGCGAGGCCCACAAAAACGGCTGAGTGTGTTCATTGCCTGGGCCAAGGTGAATGTGTCGTATGACGCTGCCATATCATCAGGGTAAATCAAACCGGCGCGAGTCGCTTTCTTTCCGCTGATTTCTACCATACAAAGGCTATGTTGATGCGTCGTTTATACGTCGCAATTCCCGCATGATAGTGAGGGATATGCGGGAGTCGTGATGTTTGACGGCGGGGAAACGTCACGATTCCCGCATGATTACGGGGCTTGTGCGGGAATCGTGACGTTTGAACGGGTTTATACGTCACAACGCCCGCACTGGGGCCGTATTAGTGCGGGAATTGTGACGTATGGGGAGAGAAAATGGCAGAGTGTGCGGAATGGGGGATGAGCAGAGGAGCAAGCGTAAGGATTGGAAGGAACGCAAGGAGCAAGGGCGCGAATTACAAAAAGAGGCGGTGTGGCTGTCGAGAATGACAGTCACACCGCCTCTTTGCCGAGAAGGTTAACTTCTTCGCGACCTTGGCGGTCGCTCACCTCGGAACCGCAATTAAGGGGCTTCGCCATTTGCATTTGCTGCGCCGCTCGATACGGAGCGGCTTCGCCCTCGGCTATTCGACGGCGCACTATGCCGCCTCTTAACGCCTCGGCTACGGAAAGCCCACAGGGCTTTCCGCTTTACGGCTCAGCAGCTAGCAGTTACGCAAGCGCCTTGTCCACGACTACGGTGGCCTCTTCGAGGACCTTGTCGAGCGCCTCGGGGGATTCGAAGGACTCGGCGTAGACCTTGTAGATGTTCTCGGTGCCGGAGGGGCGGGCAGCGAACCAGTTGTCCTTGGTCGTCACCTTGAGGCCGCCGATGGGGGCGTTGTTGCCAGACGCTACAGTCAGTTTGGCGGTGATGTCCTCGCCGGCCAGCGTGGTGGCGGTCACGTCGTCGCCGTTGAGACCCGCGAACTTTTGCTTCTGCTCAAGCGTGGTCGGCGTGTCGACGCGCTTGTACCAGCTCTCGCCGAAGCGCTCGACCTGCGCCTGATGCAGCTGGGCCGGGTTCTTGCCGGTGCGCGCGGTGATTTCGGCCGCCAGCAAATCGGGGATGAGCCCGTCCTTGTCGGTCGTCCACACGTGGCCGTCCTTGCGCAGGAAGCTCATGCCAGAGCTCTCCTCGCCGCCGAAGGCGACTTCGCCGGAGAACAGCGGATCCACGAACCACTTGAAGCCGACCGGCACTTCGACCAGCTTTGCGCCGATCGACGCGGCGACGCGGTCGATGAGGCTCGACGAGACCAGCGTCTTGCCGATGCCGGCGCCCTTGGGCCAATTCGGGCGATTGCCGCTGAACAGGTACTCGACGCAGACGGCGATGTAGTGGTTCGGGTTCATGACGCCCCAGTTCGGACACACGATGCCGTGGCGGTCCGCATCCGGATCGGTGCCGCCGACCAGATCGTACTTGTCCCACGCGCCGGCGTTCAGCTCATCCACCAGGCCCTTCATGGCATAGGGGGAGCTGGGATCGATGCGGATCTTGCCGTCGTGGTCGATGGTCATGAAGCGCCAGGTCGGGTCGACCTCAGGGCGGATCACACCGATGCTCAGATCGTATTTTTCGTTGATAAGCGGCCAGTAGTTCACCGAAGCGCCGCCCAGCGGGTCGATGCCCAGGCGCACGCCGGAGGAGCGGATCACATCGAAGTCGATGACATCGCCCAAGTCGGAGACGTAGTGATCGCGGTAATCGAAGCGCTCAACCAGGTCTGAGGCGATGGCCTGCTCGTACGGCACGCGCTTGACCGACTGGTAGTCGCCCAGCAGCTCGTTGGCGCGGTTGGCGATGCGCTCGGTCACGTCGGCCGGAGCGGGGCCGCCGGTGACGGGATCGTACTTGAAGCCGCCGTCGGTGGGCGGGTTGTGCGACGGGGTGACGACGATGCCATCAGCCAGGCCTTCGCCGGTGAAGCGCTGCGTGCCGTCCTGCGCATGGTTGTGGGTCAGAATGGCCTGCGAGATCACCGGGGTCGGCACGACGTCGTCGCGCGAGTCGATGCGCACATGCACGCCGTTGGCGGCCAGCACCTCGATAGCGGTCTTCTGCGCCGGGTCGGAAAGCGCATGCGTGTCTCGGCCGATGTACAGCGGCCCGGTGACCCCGGCGGCCTTGCGGTATTCGGCGATGGCCTGGGAGATGGCCACGATATGGGCTTCGTTGAAGGAGGTCTTCAACGAGGAGCCGCGGTGCCCGGAGGTGCCGAAGGAGACACGCTGCTCGGGGTTCGCGGGGTCGGGGATGCAGTCGTAATACTTGCCGACGACTTCATCAACATTGATTAGATCAGCTGGGGTGGCGGGCATGCCCGCATTTTTTGCAACCATGCCACCATTGTGCCACGACGCCGCGCCTTATTGGGAACAATTGCAGATAATTAAGCGTCGCGTATCCTGATTTTCGCCTTCCCGACACTCGTGTGTCATCCTTATGACGTCCTTGCTTCCCGCGACATGCAAACGCTTTGACTTCTTGCGACCGAGGTCGTACGCTGGTGTCGATTTAATTGCAGGGTTGCAAGTCGCAATGAAGACGCAAGACCTGAGATAGCGGAGGCATACGTGCCGCATATCTCAGGTCTTTAGTTGTTATGGCCCTTGCACTGCAAGCAAGTCAAGGTCTATAGACAAGAGAAAAGGAGGCAATGATGGCTAACTCAACACGAGCGTCGGAGATCATCTCCGCAATCGGCGGCGCGGACAATGTAAAGACGCTGACACACTGCGCCACACGACTGCGTTTCGAGCTGTTCGATGCCGACAAGGTCGATCAGAAGCGCATGGAGAGCATCAAGGGCGTGCTGGGGGCGGTTCCGCAGGCCGGCAACCGCTATCAGGTCGTCATCGGTGGCGCAGTGGCCACGGTGTACGAAGAGGTTATCGCGCTGCCGGAGATGGCAGGGCGCGCCCAAGGCACCGTTGAGGCCGATGAAGGCATGTCGAATGCCGACGTCAAGGCCGAAGCCCATGCCAAGGGCAAGAGCAAGAACGGATGGGTGAACTCCTTCTTCGAGTACCTGGCCGATTCCTTCCGCCCGATCCTCGGCGTGCTGCTCGGCGCGTCGCTGATCATCGCATTGGTGAACCTGCTCATCTCGATTCACGTCATCAGCGGGTCCGAGGCTACTACGGGCCTGGTGTTCGTGGAGGCTATCTGGAAGGGCGTGTTCTACTTCCTGCCCATCATGATCGCCTACAACGCATCCAAGAAGCTCAAGGTCGATCCCTGGCTCGGCGGTGCCATCATGGGCATGCTCATGACCCCGCAGTTCATGAGCATGTTCGATGAGAAGGGCCACGGCGTCGACATCAAGGCCGTTTCGGCTATTCGCGGCGTGGACCTTACGTCTCTGCAGGGATGGCATGACGCCGTCACCTGCGTACCGAACCAGGCGCTGGGCACTCAGATGTGCACGGCTAAGGTCTTCGGCCTGCCGATGGTGCTCAATGACTACAGCGGCAACGTGTTCGTCCCGCTGCTCATGGCTGCCGTGCTGGCGCTGGTTTACAAGGGCCTGAACAAGATCATCCCCGAGAGCGTGCAGATCGTCTTCGTGCCCTTCCTGTGCATGGTGATCGTCGGTGCGCTGACTGCGTACCTCATCGGCCCGCTCGGCGTCTTCGCCGGCAACTACCTCGGCATCGGACTGGCATTCCTGAACAAGTACGTGCCATTCGTGCTTGCAATCATCATCCCGATGCTCTATCCGTTCCTCGTGCCGCTCGGCCTGCATTGGCCGCTGAACGCCCTGATGCTGCTGAACCTCAACACGCTCGGCTACGACTTCATCCAGGGCCCGATGGGCACATGGAACTTCGCATGCTTCGGCGCCACCGCCGGCGTGCTGTACCTCTCCATCCGCGACAAGGACAAGGAAATGCGCGAGGTTTCCCTCGGCGCACTGCTCGCCGGCCTGCTTGGCGGCGTGTCCGAACCTAGCCTCTACGGCATCCATCTTCGCTTCAAGAAGATCTACAGCCGCATGCTCCCCGGCTGCGCGGCCGGCGGCGTGACCATCGCCATCCTCGGCTGGCTCTTCCCCTCCGTCGTCAAGGGTGTTGCGGTCCACGGCGTGACCGCGAACGCCTTCGCCTTTACCTCGCTGCTGACCATCCCGATCTTCAGCCAGGTCTGGGTCTATGCGGTTTCCATCGCTGTAGCGTTCCTCGTCTCGATGTTCGGCATCATCATCTTCGATTACCGTACTCCTGAGCAGAAGGAAGCCCTCAAGGCCACCCTGGCTGCTGAGGCTGCCGGAGAAGGCTCCGTCGCTGCTGCTACCGTTGCCGCTCCGGCTGTTGCTGCTGCTCCTGCCGCCGCGACTGCGACTGCAACCTCCACTGCAACCGCGGTGAAGACGACTGTCGTCGGATCCCCGGTCGCGGGTCATGTCATCTCCTTGGATGATGCCGGCGATCCGGTGTTCGCGTCCAGGGCCCTTGGCGAAGGCGTCGGCGTGCAGCCGGCGGCCTCGACCATCGTCGCCCCGGTATCGGGCACGCTGCAGACTGTGGCCGAGACCGGCCACGCCTTCGGCATCGCAACCGCTGACGGCGTCGAGGTGCTGGTGCACGTCGGCATCGACACGGTCAAGATGAACGGTGACGGATTCAACGTCGCCGTGGCGAAGGGCCAGAGCGTTAACGCGGGCGATACGTTGGCGACCGTGGACTTTGATAAGGTCACGAAGGCAGGATTCAGCACCACGACGCTCGTCACCGTGCTGAACACCGCTGAACTCGGCAGCGTCACCCCGCAGCCGGGCAAGGACGTCCAGGCGGGCGATCCTGTGCTGGATATCGTGCGCTAACACGCACAGCGGTTGGAAGGAAGGTCCTTGGAGATACTTCGCGTGTTCAACAACAACGTCGTCCTCGCCAAACGCGGCGACGGCGTGGTGATCCTCACCGGTCGAGGCTTGGGCTTCAAAGCCCACCCCGGGCAGCGGATCGACAACGCGAAAGTGACCAGGACCTTCGTTCCCTCCGACGGGCGCGATCCGGACCATCTCGCAGAGTTGCTCTCCGAGATTCCGCCCGAAATCATTCATCTGGTCACCGATGCCATGACCGCCGTCGGCCTCGCCGAGCAATGCGAGACCCAGCCGACGCTGGTCATGGCCTTGGCCGACCATGTGGCATATGCGCTGCGCCGCGCGCACGACGGCACCAGCGTCGCCTATCCGCTGCAAGCCGAGGTGCGTTCGCTCTACGTGCGCGAATACACGCTGGGCGAGCGGCTGCTGGCCGAACTCAACGAGCATCTGGGCGATGCGCTGCCTCAGGAAGAGGCCGTGGCGTTCGCGATGCATCTGGTCAACGCCGGATTCTCGACAGGCGATCTGTCCTATACCTACAAGATGACCGGCGTCATCCAGCAGATTCTTTCCATAGTCGAACAGACCTATGGCATCACCATCGACCAGCACAGCGTGAGTGTCGGCCGTTTCATTACGCATCTGCGATATCTTTTTGTGCGCATCAGCCAGAATCGGCAGCTCGCCAACGAACCGACGCCGATCGTCACCTCAATCCGCCAGGCGTATTCGGATGCGGCGGCCTGCGCGTGGAAAATCGCCGCGGTTATCGAATTGCGGCTGAATGCAGGGCTTACCGACGACGAAGTTGCGTATTTGACCCTGCATGTGGCCCGCGTTGCGGCCGATGTGAGCTGACTGCATGCTGCTGGCCTTGCGCACACCGATTGCGCGCAACCGGATAGTTTTCTCGTACTGTCGTC
This sequence comes from Bifidobacterium tibiigranuli, assembly GCF_009371885.1. Classification (GTDB taxonomy): domain Bacteria; phylum Actinomycetota; class Actinomycetes; order Actinomycetales; family Bifidobacteriaceae; genus Bifidobacterium; species Bifidobacterium tibiigranuli. The sequence continues at coordinate 169,034 of NZ_QLZA01000007.1, forward strand.
ACGCATATGAACTGTTTTGCGTGACGTTTCTACTAGGATTGCGGGTTTCTCGGACTCTTATCACGCGAACAGGCCGATTTGCGTGACAACAGTCCGAGTTGCACACATTGCGATGGGGTAGTGAGTCGGAACTTGGTACGGGACGGGTGGCTACTTGGCCACAGCAAATTCCTGTGGCGACGAATCCGTGGTTTCATCCGACACGCCGATGCTGTTTTCTGCGTTTTCTGTGCTGTCTGCTTCTGGCTCTTCGAGCTGCGGCACGCGCACACGCAGGGCCTTGCGATCCACATCGAAGCGGATGCGCTTGGTTTCGCCCACGATATCGCCATCGACCTGCGCCAGGGCCTTGCGTTCCAGCTCGATTTCAGCGCTGATGCCCTGAATCTGGTCGAGCGTCGAATTGGTTGAAAGTGGGCTTTGCCCCGGTTTGCCCACCACGGTCTGATGCAATACATCCCCGAAGAGATTCGCCCAGCCGATGATGCCACCCGAGGTGTCGATCAGCTCGAAATCAAGCAGGCCATCGTCGTAAACGGCTTCGGGCATCAGCGAGACGACGGGTATCTGCCCGCAATTGCCTGCCATGAATGTGCGGAAGGCCACGCTTTTGGAGCTGTGAATCTCCCCGTCTGCGCCAGTCATCGTGATGGTGCCCCGGTACTTGGGCGAGAACAGATGCCGGACAGCGCCGACGAAATAGGCCAGCCAGCTGATGCTCTTCTTCAGCTCCGGATTGGTGTCGTCGATCATCAGCGCGTCAAAGCCGATGCCGGCAATGATCAGAAACGCGTGCTCACGTTCGTCTTCGGGGCGGTCGAGCATCGAAAGCCGGCCCATATCGACCTGCTGGGAGCCATGCGACGTGGCTACGGTGAGCGCCGCATCGACATCGTCAATCGGAATGCCCATATTGCGGGCGAACAGATTGCCGGTGCCGATAGGAATGATGCCCAGCGTGTGCTCGGTGCCGGACACCACGCTCGCCACCGTGCGCACCGTGCCGTCGCCGCCGACCGCGATAAGCACATCAGCGCCATGTTCCAGCGCCTCGAGTCCGCAGGCTCGCCCGTCCTTGTCGAGCTGCGTGTCGATGAACTCGACCTGCGTGAGCCTCTTGCGCTCGCAAAACTCCTGAATATGCTGGCGCAGCTCGGCGGCCTGCGGCTTGGAAGGATTGATGATGAAGGCGTAATGCACCCGATCCTTGTCACGCTGTTCGACGGCCTGCGTGACGCGATGCCGCCGATACGCCCGTATGCCAAGTATCGCCGCGACGATGAGGACGATAACGGCGGCGATGCTGGCGATGACGATGAGCGCAGTGGTGGACATACCTTTTATTGTGCGCTTGCATCGCGCAAAACGCTCTGCGCGAATAGTGACGTCAACGATTCCTGCACGAACACGCGCGAACAGGCGCGAACTCGCGTGGTGTCAGACGTGGCGTCGGGCGTGCGGTGCCGAGCGTGGCATCGAGCTTACGGCGTGGTGTTTCGCGCCGCGTGTCGGCTTGCGGCATTACTCTGGGAGCCATGCTTGATATCCAATTCATACGCGATCATGCCGATATAGTGAAGGAATCACAACGCAAACGCGGGGAATCCGTGGAGCTTGTGGACGAAGTGCTGGGGGCTGACGAGTCGCGGCGGGCCTCGCTCAAGGAGTTCGAGGCGGCGCGCGCCGAGCAGAAGGCGCTCGGTCGCAAGGTCGCCGCAGCCAAGGGCGACGAGAGGGCGGCGCTCATCGCGCGTACCAAGGAACTGTCCGCAAACGTGTCGCAGTTCAAGATGGCATCCGACGAGGCGGCCGAGGCCTACACGAATGCGATGTGGAAGTTGTCGAACGTCGTCGAGCCGGAGGCGCCCGAAGGCGGCGAGGATGATTACGTCGTGGTCAAGAAGGTCGGCGATATCCGTGATTTCGCGGCAGAAGGCTTCGAGCCGAAGGATCACTTGGAGCTGGGTCTCGGTGTGGCCGGCATTGATATGCGACGGGGCGCGAAGGTCTCCGGTTCGCGTTTCTACTTCCTGCGCGGCGCAGTTGCGCGCCTGCAGATCGCCATGCTGACGATGGCCGTTGATCAGGCCGAGTCCGAGGGCTTCACGTTGACCATCACGCCGACTCTGGTGCGCCCGGAGATTATGGCCGGAACCGGCTTCCTCAATTCGCACGCCGATGAGATCTACCGGCTGCGCGACCCCGACGACCAGTACCTAGTCGGCACATCCGAAGTGGCGCTCGCTGGTATGCACGAGAACGAGATTCTTGACTTGAGCAACGGCCCGCTGCGTTATGCCGGCTGGTCGAGCTGCTACCGGCGCGAGGCCGGGGCCGCCGGCAAGGACACGAGCGGCATCATCCGCGTGCACCAGTTCGACAAGGTCGAGATGTTCGTCTACTGCAAGCAGGAGGACTCGCGCGACATGCACATGCGCCTGCTCGCGATGGAGGAGGAGATGCTGCACAAGGTCGAAGTGCCCTACCGCACCATCGACACCGCTGCCGGTGACTTGGGATCCTCAGCGGCCCGCAAGTTCGACAACGAGGCGTGGGTGCCGACGCAAGGCCGCTACCGTGAGCTGACTTCCACCTCGAACTGCACGGAATATCAGGCGCGGCGCTTGAATATCCGCGAACGGCTTGAGGACGGTTCGACCCGTTCGGCGTCCACGCTGAACGGCACGCTGGCCACCACGCGCTGGCTTGTCGCAATCATGGAGAACCACCAGCAGGCCGACGGTTCGATTGAGATTCCCGCCGCGATGCGCCCGTACATGGGCGGTCGCGAGGTTATCGAGCCGAGGGCGTGGGAGGCGTGAGACAAGTTGCCTGATGGCAACTTTCGATTCGACATCGCAGAGTCGAGGCGCGGTCTGACCTCGTGAGTCGCGCTCGTGTCTTCGTCTTCAGCCTAACCCGATGTCGGTTTCGTCGGTTATAGTTACAGCTTGTGCCTCGCATGCGAAGCACAATGGACAGGTGTCCGAGCGGCCGAAGGAGACGGTCTTGAAAACCGTTGTGGAGCAATCCACCGCGGGTTCGAATCCCGCCCTGTCCGCATTGTGATGTCTTGCGACATGCGTCACGCATGTCGCAAGACATTTGTCATTGTTGTGGTGGGTTGTGTTGGTTACACCAGTAGTCGGAAGCCCCTGCGCAATACCCACGACAACCGTTCGACATCTGGGCGTGCGACCATACGGGTATGTCGATTACCATTGGTCAGCTGCTTGCCGTGCCGGAACTCAAGCTCAGACTCGTCCACGACGGCGGGTGCAACGGCACGGAAAGCATCGTGTGGGTGCATGCTACCGACGTGGTCAATGCCGCTGAATTCTCGGAACCCGGCGAGGTACTGCTGACGTGCTCGACTAATTTTCCGTTGGAAGACATGAGCAATGCCAACGATCTGTCGTTGCTGCGGCGTGACCGGCGCAAGCTTGGGCTGTCGTCCTCGTTCAAGGACGCCGAGAGTGCCAAAGAGCCTTACGACGAGCTATGGATGCATTACGTATCCAGCCTGAGCCGGGCGGGCGTCATGGCGATTGGCTTCGGCGTCAAGATGAAGCACCCGGTCATTCCCCAGGCCTGCATCGATGCGGTCAAACAGCATAATATGCTGCTGTTCGAGGTTCCCGAGGAAATCAATTTCTCGCAGATCGCCAAAACGGTGATCCGCAGCCAGGCCGAAGAGAGCGAAAACGTGCAGCGCGTCATGTATTCGGCGCAACGTGAGCTGTTCGAAGCCTCCAATGACAGGAATCCCATCGAGGCCGTAGTGAATCGGGCGGCGCTGCTCTCTTCGGGTTGGGCGGCTTTCATCGATAATGAGATGCGCATCATATCCATCTCCAATCAGTCGATGCGCAAGCGGGCCATGACGCTGGCGGCGCGCATGGGCAAACAGAAAGAGCATGACGGGGATACGGCCAAATCGCTGTTCGGCGTGGCGGGTGGTGCCATTCGGTACTGCGTATGCCTGATAGGGCGGAAAAGCCGCGCCTTCGGCATGCTTGTCGTCTCCACATCCCGCAGCGGCTCATATGGTGACATTTTCAGATCGCTGGGCGTTGCCGCAGCGGACGCTCTGATGTGGAGCCTTCCGCAGCATATCGAACGCTTCCGCAGCGAAAGTAGGCTGCGCGCCATCGCAATGGGGGAGCTGCAGGCGGGCCGAGTGCAATCCGCGGCGTCCATCATGGGGCCGCTGTGGAATTGGACGCCGTCGTACCCGGCGCGGCTGTACTGCGTGGAGCCGTTCGGTGTGAGCAATGATATGGATTTCGCCACGATGTCGATCGAATCGGCATGCCTCGAGTCGGTGTTCGGCGAATATGAGGACCGGCTGTGGATTCTGACGAGCAAAGACGGCTGCGATGCGGTCGAACGCTGGATCGAGGGCAGCGGAGCACTTGATTCTGGCTATGCCGCAGTGCGTGGCCCGCGTTCCTTTCCTGGCGCGTTCAACAAGGCCGTGCAGAATTTGCTGCTGCACCGCGCCGGAAGCCGGGACTCGGTGCTGGACATCACGCCCCACGAGCTGGTGGATCCCGATCTCGCGCAAATGTATGCCGAGGAGCTGTTCGCGCCGCTGAAGGATGTCCCTGCTGCCGAAAACCGCTCGTTGATGGCGACCTTGCGGGAGCTGATGTCGGCTTCCTTCAACATCGGGACTGCGGCCGGACGGTTGCAGGTGCATCGGCATACGGTGGAGAATCGCGTCGTGAAGCTGGAACGGCTGCTAGGACTGGATTTCACCGATGAATCCGCCCGCGTGCGCCTGTGGATCGCGTATTCCTTCATCCGCGACGCGGAGCAGGCCTGAGTCGTTGCCGTTTGTCATCGTCGATGGCCGAGCCGTCGATATCGGTGCAGGCGATGCGGATGGCGCCGATAATGCTGCCAACAAGAATGCCGTCAACAAGGTTGTTGTCACCAACATGTTAATTTCATGACTTCATTCGGGTCACTGGCGTGTAACGCAGCGCTGTTTGCCAAACGAAACAAGCAACCGCCGCAAGGCTGATAATACGGACGTTTTTAGGTCACCCCCCACCTAATCGCTTTGTTACGGTGGTGATTGATAGGACATCATATCCAATTTTGTATTTCATATTGGCATATTTTCCATTGCCCAGCGCTCTTCGACGTCGGACAATGGCCACCATCAATGGTTATTCATCGTATGCAGTTCACATGATATCCGTGAGTAATCCGTAGACAAGTAACACGAAATCCACTACATGGAGGGTACGCAGATGCCACAGCAGCTCGTAGAGACGTTCACGAAAGATATCGAAGATTCTGACGTTCAGTTCTCCGACTATAAGCAGTATCTCAGCCCGGCACTGTCCAAGGCCACGGACTTGGTCGCGGAATCGGGCAAGGGCATGTACCTGACGGATGTGAACGGCAAGCACTACATCGACTGGGTGCAGGGCATTGCGGTCAACGCCTTAGGCCATGCCCATCCCCGGGTCGTGCAGGCTGCGCAGGAGCAGATCGCGAAGCTGATCACGGCCAGCTTCAACGTCGTCAACTACCCGACCACCTTGAAGCTCGCTGAGCGCATCGCGCAAGTGACCCCAGGCGATCTCAATTCGATGCTGTTTGCCAACGGCGGTGCCGAAGCCACGGATGCCGCCATCAAGCTTGCTCGGGTTGTGACGGACCGCCCTGCCGTCATTGCCTTCAAGGGCTCCTTCCATGGCAGGACTATAGGGGCGACCAGCATCACAGCGTCAAATTCCTTCTACCGCAAGGGCGTTGAGCCGCTGATGGGCGGCGTCTATTTCGCGCCGTACCCTTCCAAGGATTTGTGCCCGGAAGGCTACGACGCCAAACAGCGTGCGTCGTGGTGTCTGAACGAGATCGAGAAGCTGTTCAAGTACTGCGTTTCCCCGGATGAGGTCGCCTGCATCTACGCAGAGCCGTTGCAGGGCGAGGGCGGCTATGTGGTTCCCGACCCCAGCTTCCTGCAAGGGCTGCGCCAGATGTGCACCGAGCACGGCATCATGCTGGTCTTCGATGAGATTCAGTCGGGCTACGGCCGCACGGGCAAGATGTTCGCCGGCATGCATTCGCAGGTGGTGCCCGACATCATGACCGTGGGCAAGGCCATCGCCGGCGGCTTCCCGATGAGCGCGGTGATCTCGAGTGAAGAGCATATGAGCCAGTGGCGCCCTGGCATGCACGGCGGCACCTTCGGTGGCAATCCGGTCGCCGGAGCCGCTGGGCTGGCGGTGCTGGACGAGTTCGAAGAACACCACATCGTCGATCATGCCGCGCAGCTCGGCGACTACTTCAAGTCCAAGCTCCTCGAATTGCAGCAGAAATACTCCTTCATAGCGGACGTTCGCGGCCAAGGTATGATGCTCGCCATCGAGTTCGGCTCGAAGGGCAGCAAGAATGGTTCGGATCTTTTCGCCGAAGTCTCTGCCAAAGCGCTGGACGCCGGATTGCTGCTGCTGGGCTGTGGCGCCGACCACGACGCGATTCGCTTCGCCGCGCCGCTGAACTCCACCACGGAGGAGATCGACGAAGGCCTTGATGTGTTCGACGGGGTGCTGGCTTCGCTGTGAGCTCGCGCAGTAACGAATTTGCTGGGCTTGGGATTATGCCTATGACAGCAAGTCGATTTTATTTCAGTGCCAAGGACTACCCATGTACCTATACACGTAATGATTAAACATTGGTGATGCAAAATTAACAGGAGAGAACCTATCGTCCGTAAAACATTCAACCACATCCATCCATAACCTTTCGAGGAACTCATATGACTGATTGCGACGCTTCGGCGCTTGACCCTTGCGAATTATCCATTGCCGACATCAAGCGCATGCTCGCTTCCAGCGAGCTGACCTCCACCGAGCTGGTGGTCAGCTATCTCAACCGGATGTTCTACTACGATGTCAACGGCATTCGGCTGCATGCCGTGCCGATCATCGCAGCCGACGCAATCGAACAGGCCATGCGCAAGGATGACGAGCGGGCCAGCGGCAAGGCACATGGGGCGTTGCATGGCGTACCGTACACCGTGAAGGACAGTTATATGGCGCGGGGTATGACCATGGCAGCTGGATCCCCGGCCTTCGCGCATGTCGTGGCGAACGAGGACAGTTTCTCCGTGCAGGCGTTGCGAGAGGCCGGGGCCATCCTCATCGGGCGTACCAATATGCCGCCGATGGCGGCCGGAGGCATGCAGCGCGGCCTATACGGACGCGCCGAAAACCCATATAATGCCGAATACCTTGCCGCCGCCTGGTATTCGGGATCGTCGAATGGCTCTGCGGTATCGACTGCATCGAGCTTCGCCGCCTTCGGACTAGGCGAGGAAACCGTGTCGTCCGGGCGCTCGCCCGCTGCGAATAATGGCGTGGTGGCCTATACCCCCTCCCGCGGCGTGATTTCTCTGCGTGGCAATTGGCCCTTGCACGCCACCAAGGACGAAGTGGTGCCGCATACGCGCACCATGGCTGATTTGCTTGAACTGCTGCCGACCTTGATGCGCGAGGACGATGACACGCGTGGCGATATGTGGCGCAGGCAGCGCTTCGTGCCACTCGAAGGCGCTCAACGATTCCGTGAGGAAGGCGTGGACGGCATCGTTGATATGGACGCGCTTGGCGGCCTGCGCATCGGCGTCGTCAACGAGTACGCCGGACGGCTGGGCGGCGTAATTCCATCCGTGTACACGCGGCCAAGTATCAGTCGGCTGCTGCTGCGGGCCGTTGACGATCTACGCTCGCTCGGTGACGATGTGCGCTGGACGAATCTGCCCCTGCGTGACGCCTACGAGCTTGCTCCGCGTACGCTGAAAACCTTCGCTGACCAAGGCCTGATTCCGGCCGAATGGATGGAGCATGAGTGGCTGCAACTGAACGCCGCCGTGCTGGAAGAATTCATTCAGGGCTTCGACATCAGCGGCGTGGGCAGCCTCACTGATGTAAACCCTGATGATGTGTTCCCCAATCCCTTGAACTCGCTCGCGCGAAAGACAGGCCGACGTTATGGCTTCTACCGCGAGGCCTACGAATACATCTGGCAAGGCAAGCTCAGGCCCTCGCTGGAAACCCCGCAGCTCGAACAGGGATTGCACGGTCTGGAAGCTATCCGCAAGCGACACCTTGAAGCGTGGATGCAGGCGGAAGGCTTCGACGTGTTGGTGTTCCCGGTGAACAGCAACATAGCCCACGCCGATACCGATGTGGACGAGGTGCACAACACCGAAGCATGGCAGGACGGCACCTGGTTCTCGAACGGGAACCGCATGATACGGCACCTAGGCATTCCTACCGTAAACGTCACCATGGGCATTATGGACGATACCGGCGTCCCTGCAGGGCTGACTTTCATGGGGCCGTCGGGCAGCGACCGGCTGTTGCTCGCCGCCGCATACCAGTACGAGCAATCCGCGCGCAGGCGTGCTGCTCCGGGCCGTGTGCCAGCAATAGAGGATCTGAATCGGATCCCGTTGGACGCTGCGAGCTCTGGGCGGAGCAGCGGAACATTCCCTGCGAAGCTGCACGTGGACATCGACCATGGTTCATTGCGCTATCACGTTCAGGCCGAACGCCCGGACGAACGTTTTTCATGCAGGATATTCGTCAACGGTCTGCTTATCGAGCAATGGGACGGCACGCAGCCATGGGAAGGTTCGATGTCGCTGGCGCAGTTGTTCGATGCCGATGTGGTGGCCGTGGTGGCGCTGTTCTCCGGAATCGGCGGCGGTATCGGCGCTGACGTGAGCGTCAGCCCGATGCCCAGAATCGCCCAGCCGGTCAATTCCTTGATATAAATATCGTCATATGAGACTTGGACTCTATCTTATTTTGTGTATGAGAAAGGAGTGCGTTGTCAATTGACTGCCTGCCTGAAAGCGCGGATAGGGCGTACGCTAAAGATAGACATTTTGTTGAGGTTTCATTTACATGTGTCTTGTGGTACGAGGCAGTGATGTTTCGTTCGTTCGCTTCAAGAGGATTGTGGCTGCTTGTATGATTGAGCTATCGAAAACATGAGGGAGGTGCCGTCATGACAGTCTTGACTTTTGATGATGTGACGTATTCCAAAGCTGAAGCCGAAGCACGGCGTCAAGGCGTTGATCTGGGCGCTGAGATCAATAAGCTCGGCAAGCTGGTTACCGCTTACGCGCATGATGCCGAAGTGCGCGAGGCCGAGCTTGCCGAGGGCGACAAGATAGCCGGCACTTGGCGCACGCACGAAGATATTCGCAGGTATCTTGAGGATGTCAAGCGCGAGGCTGGCATTGATGCTTGAGGTTCATTACTCAACGGATTTCGACAAGGATGTGCGCAGGCTGATTCGCAGGCATCCCAGTCTGGTGGACGAGCTGTTCGCCATCATCGAGGATGTCCTCGCTGTTAAGGGCCGGGTAGACGATGCGTACGGCCCGCATGTGCTGAGCAATCGCGGCGGGCATTACAACGGGTGCATGGAGTTCCACTTGACGGACAACGTGCTTGTTCTCTTCTCCCCTCCGCTCCCTGACAAGTCGGTGACCATGCGACGCATCTGCACGCATGCGGAGCTTACATCTGGCGTGTTCGGGCGAGAATGGCCCAACGATTAGGTTTTATTCTGTTTGATTGGAGGGTTGATTGTGCTCAGGAAAAGAGAAGAATCCCAAAATCGATGATTCAACGATGTCTCTGTTCGTCGAACTCGGCGAACAGAGACATCGTGAGAACTTATTAAATCCGAAGAGACATTATCTAGAGTGCTGCTGTTTCTTGGCTCGCTGTCTTTATAGCGGCTATAAGGACATCAAGAGCCTCAGTAAGCTCCTCATCTGTAATAACCAGAGGCGGCAACAACCGAACAACATTCCCGTGAATACCGCAATTGAGCAAAATCAGCCCAGATTGTGCTGTTAGTTTGAGAATCCGTGACACGATTTCGCCATTCGGTCGTTCATCTCCGCTGTGCACAAATTCGATAGCTTGCATAGCACCCAGACCACGTACCTGTGCAACCTCGGCAACTTCTTGTTCCAGAGGTGCAAGCCTATCCTGAATGAGCTCACCAATATGCAAAGCCCGTTGCGGCAAATCTTCCGATTCCATCAACGTAACGGAGGCAAGTGCGGCGGCGCAGGATACCGGATTTCCCCCATATGTGCCACCTATACCACCCGGTTGTACACTGTCCATTATCTCTGCACGTCCGGTGACGGCGCTGATAGGTAGGCCCCCGCCTAAAGCTTTTGCAGTGGTAACAAGATCAGCATCCAAATCGGAATATTCGGAAGCAAACCATCTACCCGTCCGGCAAAAGCCTGTTTGAATTTCGTCGGAGACATAGAGGATACCATGCTGATGAGCCCATGTATTCAGCGTCTTCAAAAAGCCCGGAGCCGGAACAACAAATCCGCCTTCGCCCTGTATAGGTTCGGCGATGATGGCTGCTACGCTCTCGTGGCCAACCAGCAGCTTGATTTTATCAATGGTTCGTTGAGCAGCCTCAGCGCCATTTTCTCCGTACTCATCTCGCAACGGATATGAAAACGGTACTGAATACACGTCAGGAGCAAAAGGTCCGAAACCCAACTTGTATGGCGATGCTTTCGTGGTCATGGCCATAGTCAGATTCGTTCGGCCGTGGAATGAGTTATCCATTACCACTATTGCCGGTCGACCGGTGAATTTACGGGCAATTTTGACAGCATTTTCAACCGCTTCGGCACCCGAATTGAGTAGTACGCTCTTTTTCTCCCATTGTCCGGGGATATGCTCGGCAAGCTTGCGACAAACCCGCACATACCCTTCGTAGGGCGTGGTCGCAAAATTGGTATGGGTCAGCTTCGCGACTTCTTGTTGCACGGCTGAAACCACTTGAGGAGCAGCATTTCCAACGCCGGTTACCGCAATGCCAGCTGCCAAATCGATGAAGCGGTTCCCGTCGACGTCCGTGATCGTGGCACCTGAAGCAGAATCAGCAAACACCGGCATGAGCGCCCCTACTCCAGCACTCACATATTGATGATGCTCCTGCATAAGTTCCCGCGATTTCGGGCCTGGTATAGGAGTCAGAATATTTCGAGCGACCTGAGGAACACTCGCTAGTGGCTTGGTAACAGTTGATGCTGGCATCGGTATGCACCTTTCGTTTATTTTCGTTGGTAGAACTTGTTGAATGTTGGAATCCAAGACTGGACAGTTTTATGACGTCCCTCCATATGCGAGATGACGCTTTACAGCTGCGGCGATGGAATTTCGCACTGACCGTTGTCGATTTTCGTCGATGCGTATATTACGGGTTTCTCGCTGTGCGTTATGCCGCCGCTTCATGACAGCGACAAAAGACTAATCACGTAACCAATAAACTCAGCACACATCGATTGGGTAGCGCGCCTGTTTTGCCCGCACTGTCTCCGTGTCAATTTGCACTACAACGTAGGGGTCTTGTGGGTTGGTTGTTGCCACTGGAATGGCGCGTGGGCTGACAATAATGCCTGCGCCTTCGTAGCTGAATCCAAGGGAATCGGTATATCCTCGATTTGAAGACGCTACATAGCAGCCGGATACAGTTGCCGCCATCGTGAGCGCCGCATGGAACATCGCTGCGTCGAGAGGCGGAGTCGCACGCGGACACACAATCAAATCGACGTTCTCACGACCATACTGCCTGGCGTGTTCGGGGAACATGATGTCGGTACACACCATGAATCCGACCTTCAATCCGGCAAGTTCAAATGTTTCGAAGGCTTGAGGCCCTGGTTCTGTCCATGTAGTCTCCCAGTATCCTGGACCATGCGGTAGGTGCTGCTTATGGTGGTGAATTACCAGACCTGTCTGTTTGGACCAAGAGAACCCTGCATTGACACGCAGACCTTCGCTTGTTTGCATGGGCACACTGCCCACGATGTTTGTCGCGGAGAAATCTTCGAGATGGCTTATCGCCTCTTGCTTCGTTTCCAGGCTTTGCGACCATGCCGATTCATCGAACTCATGCGATGAGGCCAGCCACATCCCGAAGGGGAGTTCATTGAGTACTAGAATATCGACAGGCTGACGTTGCGTTCGCTGCTGTAGATCAGACCATGCCTTCGTTCCATACGCGAACTCTGGATTGTTCTCCAGCACGCCGATTGTTGCAATCATTACAGTACCTCGCTAAAAATGAGTGACGGAATACTTCTTTGATGATGTAATTGAATAACGCGAGTTTTGATTTGGGGGAAACACTCGTTCATCGTTACTCGTGGTAGGTAAAGCGCCCGCCAGCCACCGTCGATCGGATAGGTATATGGGGTATCTCAGCGGCAGGAGTGGTGAGCAATTCCTGTGCGAGACATGTGAAGTCCGCGAAATAGCCTCGGGAGATTCTGCCTTTGCTCCCTGCGTAACCGGTCGCCTTGGCAGAGCCAGTTGTATAGCACTGCAGTGCCTCAAGTGTGGTCAGACATTCTGACCGTGGTCCGAATGGCCTGCCGCTTCCTGTGGTTCTCGTTACGAATTTTTCGATGCCGAGTAAAGCCGAATCGCTGGCGCATGGCGCATCGGAACTACCCGGCAGCGTGATTCCATGGTCTAGCAGAGATTTCGCCCTATAGGTATAGTTGAGAACTTCAGGCTCCAGTGAATCGATAATTCCATCGCCTATGTTGTCATAGAAGACGGACTGTGTCGTGGGTACCACGCCTAGGCGTGCGATGACATCAAGTTGATCGGGCCTCATTACACCAGCATGTTCGATTCTCAGCGGCATAGGAGGTGTAATGCCTAGTTGCAGAGCCTCTTCGTAAGCGTCCAATGCGGCATCGACTCCTCGATCGCCAATGGCATGAGTGGCCACACTCCAACCCGAGCGTATGGCATTCACAATCCAACTATGGATGGAATCTTCGTTGTTTTCCAACGATCCGACATAGCCTGGCCGACTTTTATAGGGGACAGTCATCGCAGCGGTTTCGCCACTTAATGATCCGTCGGCAAAGAGCTTAGTGGGCCCGATCGAAAGCCACTCATCGCCGAGCCCGCTTCGTATGCCGAGGTCGAGGCCGATTCCGAAATCATCGTCGGGGCTTGATTCAAGGCCGTGCAGGTTGTACACCGTTGGCATGGCTTGAGTGCGTACGGACAGTTTGCCGCTGTCAGCCAACTGCTGATAGGCGAGGAGCTGAATGGGGGAGTCACCAATCCATCCCTCGCCGATTCCCGCATCACAGACACTGGTTATGCCATCTGCGGCAAGCTTTTTTCCTGCGCGGTCGATTGCTTCTCGCATCGTCTGCAACGAGTATGGCTTGAACAGGTCCTGCAGCAGACTTTGCGCATTTTCCTGCACTAGGCCTGTCGGTTTGCCCTGTTCATCTCGTACGATGTGACCGCCCTCTGGATCTTGGAAATTTGGCTCCAATGCGCCTATGCGAGTCAGTGCCTCGGTGTTGGCAATTGAAGAGTGCCCCGAAGTGTGCCGCATGAACAGCGGTCTACCTTGGCAGATTTGGTCCAAAACCGATATCTGCGGATACTGCCCATGAAAGCGATGGTGATCAAACCCGGAGCACAGCACCCAATCTGACGGTGAGGATGGCTGGGAATCGTTGACGGCATGTTGGATTCGCTGATATACCTGATCGATGTCGAGCGAGATATCTGTAAGATCAATTTCCGAAAGGGTTCTTCCCAGCCACGACACGTGAGCATGAACATCATTGAACCCCGGAACCACATACGCGCCTTCAAGGTCCACATGCTCGGCGGCGTCTATGCCGTCCAATTCGTCATCGAGGCCGACGACCTTGCCATCAAGAACGCCTACTTTTTCAGCCACTTGATGATTGTTGTCGAGCGTGGTGAATCTTGCGTTTTCGAATATGGTATCTATGCGCATTTTCAGACCTCCTGTCAAGCTGTCAGGGCTTCACTTTCCTTGATTTTTGCAGTGTTGAGCGAAAGTCTAATTAGGAAGAGCTGTGTACCGCTGGCTTTTCCGCCAATGAATTGTATCTTTTTGCAGTGCATTTGCACATCATCGAATACCGTTAAATTTTCAGAAACGTGGAGTTAACCTATTGACCATTGATATAAGGAAATGGCACGCTATGTTGTGTATATGTCCGATACAGATGACCGCTGGTTTGAATTAATGCTGTCTCTCTATGAGCACCGGGGTCTGCTGGTGTCTTCGTTCCTTGAGGAGGTTGGTGAAGTATTCGCATATCAGAAGACAGAGGTCACGTTCAGTGATTTGCAGGAGACGGCATACAACGCCTTTGTCGCGATGCTGCATTACATCATCAATGACCCTAAAGATGTGGATCCTCGAATGCCGCTTGCCAGGCAGTTAGGCCAAAAACGTGCGCAGCAGCACATACCGATAGAGACATTGGAGGCATCGATATCACTTGATTTCAAGATCATGTGGAATGTGCTTACGCATCTCGCCCTTCCTGAAGACGCCCCCGTATTGGCCGAGAATGTTGAATCCCTGTGGGAGACCGTTAACGGCTTTCGCCAGGCCACGCAGGCAGAATATCATGCTGAATGTCTGCGGGAAGAGAGCTACCAGATAGAAGAGCGCGCCCTGGACTTGGAGAAATTCATACATTCTCACGACAGCACTTCCCAAGCCGCCACTATTGTTTCCCGGAGCCTTTCCATACCGTATGGCCAGCAGTATTGTGTGTGCTACGGCAATACCGTTCCTGCCTTCCGCGCCTCACTCCGCCTCATCAGATCATATTCCAAGCGTGTGGTGCTCTATCAGGGGAACGCCGAGGCGTTTGCGCTTTTTTGGCCTACGGATGTCCCAATGGGTTCTGGACATCCCCTGCAGGCTCTACGCAGTACGCCCTGCGGCTATCTTGCGGCCGTGGAAAATCTCGCTGCCGTACCTCGTGCGCTCCGTATCGTGCGAAAATATATGCTGACTATCGACCAACGCCACCTTTCCGGTCCAATCGACATTGAACAGCATTGGGTGGGCTACGCGCAAGCGGAGCTGTTTTCTTTCCTCCCGGAATTGGCGGAACGCTATGATCGCCAAATCAGTGCACTAGATGCCGAACATGCGAACGACACAGTTATGACGGTAGCAAAATATGTGCAGACCGGCAGCATTCAACTGACCACCATGGCCTGTTCATGCCACCGCAACACGGTCATGAAGCGCATCAAATCGTTTGAAACGGTCACGGGGCTCAATCTAAAAAATCCAACGGATTTGGCGTTCACAGTATTGCTTATGGAGCATCTCAGCACGAATTCTTCGTCGGCGCCGATATGATGTCTGCCTGCGCTGTGTCGGCTGGAAATCTGTTCGTAATGTTTTCCTCGTAGCTTCGCAAATGTTTATGTCTGATTGCTGTGTTCCTATAGGTTATGGAGCCAGCGCCTAGCCGAGGAGTGGCAATGGGCTTCGACTGCTGCATGTCAACTGAGACCACATCGGGCGAAGCCACGGCAACTGAAGCTGAGCATCGTTTTCGTGCCATTATTGCTGACAGCTCGTTGAATGCGGCTGAGACGTGCTTCGATGAAGGGCGTCTCGCAGGAATTCTTCTTGAGGAGTGTGGGTTGGCGGGCACGTTGCATCGGCTGCCGACGGAGAAGGATGACACTTTTCGTTTTGCCACGGCTGAGGGCGATTTCACGGTGAAAGTGTCGTCATCGTTCGAACGGCCCGATCTCATCGATCTGCAGACGCAGGTGATGGCGCATGTCGCCCTCGATGGCAGGGTTCCTGTGCCGCAGCTTCGCGCCGCCCTCGATGGCCGCTTCACTCTGGATGTCGGAGCAGGGCTTGGCGTGTACCCCCGCATTCTGCGCGTGATGAGTTATCTGCCCGGCGCCCCGCAGGGCGACGCTCACCCGAGCGATGTGCAGCTCGCCCAGATTGGGCGCATGGTCGCCAGGCTTTCCTGCACTCTGGCTGATATGAGGCATCCTGCCGAGGATCGCCTATTGTTCTGGGATCTGCGGCAGCTGGGCGGTTTGCGGCCGCTGCTGGACGTATGCGGCGAGTCCACGCGTGAGCTTGCCCGCCAGGCGTTCGACGAATTCGATGCGGTGGTGGCTCCGATCGCGCGAAGCCTGCCGAAGCAGCTGCTGCATAACGATGCGAACAATTTCAACCTGCTCGTTGATGAGGACGATCCTCAGTATGTGACCGGCGTGATCGACTTCGGCGATTGCGTGCGTACATGGGTGGCGGCAGATGTATCCGTGGCGTTTGGCAGCCAGCTTTCCCGCTTGGATGACCCATGGAATCGCGGCCTTGCTTTGCTGGGTGGGTATCTTGGCGAGCGCACCCTGAGCAATGACGAGCTGCGCGCAGTTGCGGTGCTGGGTCCTGCCCGGCCTTGCGCTGCGCATCCTCGCCCAGGCGTGGAGCACTCGCGAGAATCCTGAGCGTGCGGCGTATCTGGCGACGCATACCGCTGGTCTGATGGAGTCGCTTGAGGCTGTGTATGCGGTTCCGCTGACACAACGGATTGACGATGTGCTCGATCTTGGGAACGCAGCCCGATGACACGATTGACATGGTCGGCGGTCAGCAGCGGCCGATTCTGGCGTGCGCCGAAGTCCTGAACCTATCACACAGCACAAAACCAATAGCTTGCAACCCAGCCCATCACAGAAAAGAGAATGCCTTATGTCCGCATCGTCCACCCCTGATATGCGCCCCGGCGCCATGGCCAACGGGTTCGAGCCCTCCATGCTGCAATCGCTGCCAGCCGCCGAACGGGAGCTCGTTGAGCGGCGGCAGCGGGCCCTAGGGCCGGCGTACCGACTGTTTTATGAGCTCCCGGTCGTGGTTGACCACGCGAAAGGCGTGCATATCTACGACCCCGAGGGCAACGAGTACCTTGATGTGTACAACAATGTCCCGTGCGTGGGGCATGCGCATCCGCATGTGAACGAGGCGATCGCCCGTCAGCTTGAGCGGGTCAACACCAACACCCGCTACCTACAGGATGGGGTGGTTGACTACGCGGAGCGTTTGCTCTCGACTTTTCCCGACGAGCTCGGCAACGTCATGTTCACCTGCACCGGTTCCGAGGCCAATGATCTGGCGCTGCGTGTGGCTCGGTGGGTGACTGGTGGTACCGGGGTGATTGTCACGGCCAACGCCTATCACGGCGTGACCACTGCGATTGCGGCGATTTCGCCGTCGTTGGGGGCCAATGTGCCGTTGGGCTCGTATGTACGGACCATTCCCGCACCCGATGCGCTGCGCATTCAGGCGCAGGGCTTTGATTTCGACGCGTACATGGCGGACGCCGTGCGTGCAGCCATAGCCGATTTGCAGCGCCACGGGGTGAAGGTCGCCGCATTCATCGCCGACGGGGCGTTCGCATCCGATGGCATACATCCTAATCCGGTCGGCTGGCTGCACGAGGCCGCTCGCTTGGTGCGCGAGGCAGGTGGGCTTTACATCGCCGACGAGGTGCAGCCGGGCTTTGGCCGGCTGGGTGACGGCTGGTGGGGGTTCGCCAGGCACGGTGTGGTGCCCGATATCGTGACGATGGGCAAGCCGATGGGCAATGGCATTCCTATCGCCGCAGCGGTTTTCCGACCGGATCTGCTCGTTGATTTCGGCTACCGGGTGCGTTACTTCAACACTTTCGGCGGCAACTCTGTGTCGATTGCGGCAGCAGGGGCAGTGCTTGACGTGATCGAGAGCGAGCAGCTGATCGCGAACGCGGCAAGCGTCGGCCGCCAGCTCCTCGAGGGCATCCGGTCGCTCACCGCGTCGGATGAGCAGGTCGCAGAAGTGCGCGGAAGCGGGCTGTTCATCGGGGTCGAACTGGTCACCGACCGCGAGAGCCTGAACGAGAACCCGCAGCTCTCGGCAGCGATCGTGAATCGGCTGCGCGAGCGGCGCGTGCTCATCTCCTCGTCCGGTCCCAAGGCCAACGTGCTCAAGGTCCGGCCGCCGATGGCGTTCCGCAGCGCCGACGCAGACCGGCTGCTGAGCGAACTGGACATTGTGCTGGGGCAGCTGCGCAGCACGGGCGAGCTACACTAAGAGCGGCTTACTCATAGGATTCAATTCGATCGTCTGCCCCCTATCCCATTTATTTGCTATCTGAACTCCCGGGTTGCTGATGTTTCTCAATGATACTGAGTTAGTCCCGCACGGTTGGGCTGAGCGCCGAATCAGCACACCGTGGCTTAAGACAACTTGGTATCGCTATAGAAACTTTACGTGGGGTTTTTGAGCGATTATTGATGCAGGTATATGAGAAAACTGGTGTTCTGTGGTAACTAAGCCGACATATACTTCCACGAAGATGATTTTATGGCCATCACTGTTGAAGAACTCCTTTCTGACCCTACGCTCAACCTCAAACTGATTCACGGCGTTGGACGCGGCGCGCTTAATCACAGAATCGTATGGTGCCATCCGACGGAGGTGCTCGATGCGGCCTGGTCTGAGCCTGGGGAGATTCTCATCACCTGCGGGATGAACATCCCTTTTGAACATGATGATTCACCGGAAGAGCGGCTACTGCTGAAAAAGGCGCTGAAAGCTTTCGGGCTTTCTCCGCGGCATAATGACGCCGATAAGTCTTATCAGGATATGTGGGACTGCTATATTTCGCAGCTCAGCCAGGCAGGTGTGCTCGCTTTTGGTTTCGGACTTGGCATCAAGCATCCGTCCACGCCAAAAGCCCTGATCGAAGCAGCGAAGAAAAACGATATGGTGCTGTTCGAAATTCCACTGAACACGGTTTTCGCTTCCGTTTCTAAAGCCGTCTCTCAGTCCTTGACCGATGAAAACGACAACCTTACGCGCAGGACGTACACAGCGCAGCGCAATGTAATTCATGCTCTATCTAGCCCTATGCCGATAGGATCTGTTATATCGACTGTCTCTTCGTTAATCAACGGGTGTGTGGCGTTCGTTGACACGTCCTCTAGCGCGGAAGGGGAAATCATCGCCATATCGCACAAGGATTTTGAGTCTTCGGCGCAGGAATGGGCATCGAAAATGATACGGAAACGTGAAAGCAGTACGGAGCCTTGGCGAATCAAGACAATATTTGGCATGGAAAACGGCAGAGATTATTGCGTATGTGTTGTGCAGAACCCTCAATCGCTCAAACAACCGCCTTTTGGAGTTATCGTGGCATCGATACCTCTATTAGAGGAATCGGATATGTTCTTTCGATCCATCACCATGTCTGCATCTGATGTGCTTGCTGTCACTCTCCCTCGGATCACAGTAAATGATGGACATATGAGGCAGCTTCGAGCCATAGCTATGGCGGGTCTTGCTCAAGGGCAAAGTCATCTCGCGCTTCTGATGGCTCATGAGCTATGGGCCACGATTCCGTCTCCGCCCCTAGTCCTGATATGTCTCGACGGTGAAAGGCCTTTGTTGGACCATCATTACGCGATGCTGTCGTCTGCCGAGAAAACTGCCAAAGTGAAAGGTAATTTTGTGTTTGGTGAATATGGCGGCAGATTATGGATGGTAGTAGCCGAAGGCGACCGTGAAACGTTTGCACAGGCGTTCGAAAGCGAGAAAAACCTCAAATACGGTATGGAATCCGTTAGTTCATGGGAATCTTTGGATGAGTCCTTCCCTGAGGCGATTCAGGACATGAACATGAGGAAGATTAGACAAGATGGAAGATCAGTGGTTGACATGTCCCCGCACGAGCTGGTATTGCCGCAGCTGGCCTCAGCTTACGCTTTTGAGCTGTTCCGTCCTCTACAGGAGCTTCCTGCAGATGAGTCGGAATTGCTTATGAAAACGATTCGCGAGGTGGTGTCCTGTTCGTTCAATGTGGGGATGAGTGCGCGTCGGCTCGATGTGCATCGGCATACCATCGAAAATCGCATCGCCAAGGTGGAGCAGCTGATTGGTCTGGATCTCTCGCTGGAATCAGATCGCGTAAAAATCTATATCGCGCTTGCATTCATTCGCAATGCGATGTGACGACAGGCTGGGGCAGGGTGAAAAGCGGTTTAAAGTAAATCCTACTTTATATATTCTGTATCGCTTCGTGATTGAAGATGTGAAGACCGAATATTCTCAAACGGCAAACAGGCTATGGCCATGCCAAGTGCAACAGTCGTTTTTGTATGTTTTCGCATTGGTGCAATGATGTGTTACCAATAATGAATAACCGGATAATGTATCTAATCTAATTCGGTTTGGTGGACCAGCGGATATTGCCCTTGGACTCTTCGCTGAGGCATAGTCGTTGCAAGATTTCAAATATTCCAGATATGGAAAGAGCTCTTATGACAACGACCAAAGCCAATGAAATCATCAGTCTCAGGGATTACGAAGCACGCCTCAGCCCTGCTGTTGTAAAGTCAATACGCCTTGTCCATTACGAGATTTGTGTTGTAATGAGTGTGACGACAAACAGCACGCTGATTGGCACCTAGACGGAATCAAGAAACTCTTCAAATGCAACAGATTACCTCGGGGAATCGTATAGTTTCTACGAGAGGTCGGTGCAAAGAGGGGACAGATACGTAGTGCCAGATCCAAGTTTCTTTGTATTGATATGGGGGGTGCGGTGGAAAACTTGGACACGTTGTTGTGTTTGCTTGTTCATGCTATCAGGCCGAGTGAACGGCGGTATTGGTCGGGGCTTGTGGAGCCGAGGGAGCGTTTGATGCGGGTCGTGTTGTACC
>NZ_QLZA01000008.1 GCF_009371885.1 Bifidobacterium tibiigranuli
GTCCTCACCCGGTCCGGCACTACCCGGCAGGCCCCCTAATTTTCCCCGCGGAAAAATACCGCCCCGACACGCCTACACCCACAAGGCCAAACCCCAAACATAAGCACCACATTTTGGCCTATAACTCTCTGTTGTGCTGCCTCTCGTCTGTGCTGCCTTCCAACTGTGTGCCGTGCAGCTGGCACGGTCACCTGTCTGCTGTTCAGCTCTCGGTCAGCCGACCTCCCATAGCGTCGAAGCGACTTGGCGCAGGAACCAGCGCTCGTGGGAGACTACCATTAGCGCGCCCGAGTAGGCTTGCAGCGCTGCGGCCAGCGCCTGCTTGGAATGCAGATCGAGGTGATTGGTCGGCTCATCCATGATGATGAGCTGCGGATGCTGTGCGATTCCTAGGCACAGCAGCAGTTTGCGCAGCTCCCCCGGCGAAGGCGATGTGCCGGCAGCCAGCCGGTCCGGATTGGCGTTGAGCTGGGCATAGGAGCTCAGAACCTGCGATTTGACTTCGCCTGGCAACTCGAGCAACTGCGCCAACGCGCGCTGCGCATCATCGTCGGTGGTGTTTTGCGCAATCATGAGGTAGGGCATCTCGCCGCCTGAGTTGGCCTGATCATTCTGGTCAATCTGCTCAACGCTCTTGTCGTTCCAACCACCCAGGCTTCTCAGCACAGCATTCACAATCGTGGTTTTCCCTCCACCGTTCGGGCCGGTGATGCCGATGTGATCTCGCGGACCGACACTCAACACGGGGATCGCCACGCCAACTCGGGGGGAATCCGCTGCGCCTAACGTATCTTCTGGCTCTTGCGACAGCACCGGTTGCGACAGCGTTGATTGCGATGCTGTTGCTGCCGGATTGATTGCAGCCGAACCAGCCGGCATCGAGCCAGTCCCCTGCGAAACGACACGCAATCGAGCCAGCGCCATATAATGCCCGGAGTCCGGCTCGGCTATCACCGCGTCAGAGCCATAGTAAATAACCCCTGCGGGCAGATGCACCAGCTCTCGGCGGTGGCTTGACTCGATATCGAACCAGATCTGGCCGTCATAGCGCTTCGCCGCAGTCGCAATGCTCGCCGCACGCTCGTCGGCAGCCGCCAAACGCCCGCCCAGCTGCGCATACTGCCGCGCAGGGTTGGCGTCCAGACTCAGCGCCTTCGCTCCGATTCGGCGCTCCCGCGCGTCATGATCCCTGGCGTCGATCCGCTCTCCATGCCGCTTGATCGCGTCAGCCTTCTGCACCTGCTGGAAGCGCTCGGCACGTATGTGTCGCAAGCGATTCGCCTCCTTATTCGCACTCACCGCCGCATCGCTTGCTGCGTGGTCGCGGCGTTCGACCTGAGCTGTCATATCGGCATACCCGCCGGCGAATTCCAGAATCGCAGTGACATTGCGGCCCTTCATATGCCGCCGCTCGAACACCACGCAACGCGAGCATGCAGCTTCGATCAGGTCCACATCATGCGACACCACGATGCCTATGCCGCTAAAGGAGCGCAGCGCTTCGGCAATGGCCAAACGCGTGGGTTCATCGACATGATTGGTCGGCTCATCAAGAATCAATAGGTCAGGACGCAGCGAAAGCGCACAGGCGAGCTGAAGCCGCTTTGCCTCGCCACCGGACAGGCTGTCGTAGCGATACGCCCAATCATCGCCGATGCCCAACGTCTCGCGTATCCGCAAGGTTTCCGGCGACCAGTCGACGGCGAAATCCTCAAGGTTTTCCGGGGCTTCGTCGGTGCGCTGCGGGCAGTAGGCGCTGATGAGGCTGCCCGGTTTCGGTGCGATGCTGCCACTGTCAGGTTTCACATGCCCGATTACAATCTGCATCAGCGTGGTCTTGCCGATGCCGTTATCGCCCAGCACCGCAGTCCATCCGGAGGGAAAGGTCACGCTGATGTGCTCGAACAGCGGCGTCGAAGAACTGGGATATTCATAGCTGATGTCATTCAACGTCAATACTTGCGGGTGCACCATAGTTGGTCACTCCAATCATGGAATATAGCGCATTGCAAGAAACTTCAACGATGCTGACGGTATGCGGTGGAACCCAACTGAGGCTCGCAGCCCTTATATTCCAGCGTGATGCGGCTTGGCCTGCGAAGCGATGTGATGGGACGAGCGCGGCAATGCGCCTCAACGCGCACGCACTACAAGACAGCACCATGTATATAGCATGACCGTCTCGCGCATCCGTCATTCATCACAAAAGCAAGGTCGGCAACCCTTTCGCCAAAAATTCAGATCCCTTGGCATATCAGGAATCTCTATCTCAAACCTTACGATATCATGGCTCGACTCACACTTTTCGGCCCTAGTCGAAAAAGTGCGAGAGACCACAGATATTTCGGCAGTTTGGGGGCAGAAAACTATGGATTTTAAAATTTATGCCTTTATCGGCAGCCTTCTTGAGCATGTGAATGCTGCACACAATTTTATTAAGCACATTCCATGAATAAAACCTTCGTATGCGATGAAACGGACACTGCTTATTCTCCTGGAACGCCGGCATTCCGTCAAAATGTTGTCTGCTGGATTCCCTGTCTACTTTCCGAAGTGCTTAATAGACGAAAAAAGTGCTGAATAAATGTGGTCTAGCGGTCCAGTGACTTCTGCACCCTAGAATTTCCATCTTCTCAGCACTTTTTTCGTCTATTAAGCACTTGCAAAAGTACAAACTCATTCGAGTCGATTCAATTGTTCACCTAACTCTTGGAATTCCGCCATTCCCAGATATGTGCCGACATGCTCGAAAGACCCCATTAGACGACTGTACCCAAGAATCTGCTTAGTAAATGATCAAACAAGACAGGTGCAACCAAATCTTTGGCGTGAATCATCAAAAAATGAGAAAATTCAATGACTCTCACCCGGCGACAACCCCTTCGCGAGGAAATCGACGACTTTGACGGTGGCGGAATCGATGTTGAGGTCTGCCGAATCCAACAAGATGTATGGCATCGTGGTGCCGATGACGGTGGAGGCGATGGTGCGCATGATTGTTGTGGCGGGCCAGTCGACGAGCTGGCCCGACTGCTGATAGCGTTTCAGGATTGGCTCAATCGTCTCGGTGATGGCGTCGGAAAACTGCCCTAGAACCGTCGTGAGCATCTGAGAATCGTTGAGCACTCTGCCGATCATGATGCGGATGAGCTGACGGTTGGATATGGCGAAGGCCATGCGATCGCGCACAATAAAATCCAGGAACGCCCGGAAGTCCGCAGAATCGTTCCGTGCGATCTCCCCCATGAACTTTTTGGCGAGGCGGGGCACCACCACGGTGGCCAGCGGCGCGAGCAGCGCGTCCAACAGGCCTTGCTTGCTGCGGTATTTCTTGTACACGGTTCCCTCGGAAACGTGTGCAAGCTGCGCGATGTCCCTAGTGCTGGTGGCGTCGAATCCTTTTTGTGAGAACAGCGTGAGGCAGGCCGTGAGCACGGCCCGCTGCTTGTCGGTCAGATCATCTGTTTGCAGGCTCGCCGCAAACGCATCCTCGATCAGTTGACGTGACTGCGTCACAGCGCACCTACCTTTCCGCCCGCGTGCGAGAGCTATGCAACGCATGCGGCCCACGAAGCCGACGCAGCAGCTTTCCCCGCGTTCCAGAGCGCCGAAGCGTACGCATCGTCAGCATATTGAGCGCAAAGAACACGATCAGGAATCCCACGAGCACCATAAGATGCGGCGCGACGTCGCTGAAGCCGCTCCCGCGTTCTATGACGTCGCTCATGCTCGTGGCACCCCAATACAGGGGCATGATATGGGCGATCACCTGCAGCCAGCGCGGCATAGAATCAACGGATATGAGACCGGAGAAGAATATCTGCGGGATGATAATGATAGGGATGAATTGCATTATCTGGAATTCGGTTTTCGCGAAGGCCGAGATCAGCAGACCGAGAGCGAGCGCCGTCAGCGCGATGAGCATGCTGATAAGCATGACCAACCATAGGCCGCCTAGAATCTGAATCTTGAATACCTGGATGGCGAACAGCATAATCAGGCAGGTCTGAATGACGGCGAACAGCCCGTAGCCCGCGAGATAGCCTCCAAGGATTTCGCGGAATGTGATCGGCGTGGCGAGCAGCCGGTACAACGTACCGGTGGTACGTTCGTGCAGCAGCGCCATACCGGAGATGATGAACACGAAGAAGAACACGACGAACGCCATCAGCACCGGCAGCAGATTCGTGAAGAAGGTCGAGTCTTTGGTGCCGTACAGGTAGTGAACCGAAACCGTGGCGGGCGCTGACTTTGAAGGAACTAGGGGCTGCGTAGGCGCTACCGGCATAGGAGTCGCTAGCGGGATATTCGCTGCCTTAAGCGTCGCAGTAAGGCTCTCAAGTTGCTGTTGCAGCGCTGTCAAGGCCTGGGCCTGCGCGGCGATGGTCGTCTCGGCGGCTTTGGCTTGCAGTGTCACCTGCGCAGCGTGCAAGCGCTGTTCGATAAGCGCATTCTTGCTGATGTCATCGCCTGCCAACGTGAGTGTCAGCGTGCTGCCATGCTGCTCGAGCAATCCTGCGTAATCATTGTCCCTGATGATGTGCTCGGCGCTTGTGCTTGCATCGTTGCCGCTGGCAGGCACCATATGCACGGCGAGACTGTCGGATTTGAGCGCGGCGACGAGCCGGGAATCCACCGCTCGCACACCGAGATCGGCGCTGGTGGTTCCGACCCCTTGGAACAGGTAGTACAAGAGCGTGAGAATGAGCAGCGGCGCGACGAGCATGAGTGCCAGCGTGCGCTTGTCGCGCAGCATCTCCAGCATGACTCGTTTAATGATTGCTATGGTGCGCATCTTGTCCCTTTCCCGCCGCGATGAACGCATCCTCAAGCGTTGGTGCGCTGAACTGTTCGACGACTTCGTCAGGCGTGCCTTCGGCGATGTTCATGCCGTCTCGAATCATGATGAGCCGGTCCGATTGCTGCGCGTCCTCCATGACGTGCGTCGTCAGCAGAATCGTCTTCCCCTCGCCCGCCAATCGACGTAGCTCGGTCCAAATCTGCCTGCGCAGTTCAGGATCGATGCCGACGGTCGGTTCATCGAGTATCAGGATGGGCGGATTGCTGATCATCGAGATGGCGAGGGATAGCCTTCGCTTCATTCCTCCGGAGAAATTGCCGACCTTGGTATGTAGGTCTTTCGCTAGCCCGACGACGCCCGCGACCTGCGGAATCGCCGCACGCAGCTGCTGTTTGCTCATCGAGAGCACGGTGCCGAAGAATCGAAGATTCTCCAAGGCTGTCAAGTCGGTGTACAAGGCGTCATTCTGCGCCATGTAGCCGATGCTGCCGAGCAGCATGCGGTTGGGCATGCGCGCGCCGAGCACCTGTACGGAGCCTGACTGCGGGGCAAGCATCCCCATGATGGCACTCACCAGCGTGGTCTTGCCCGAACCGCTCGGCCCGATAAGCGCGACTATCTCCCCACGCCTGATCTCTAGGCTCACGTCGTGCAACACTTCGGTTTTGCTGTAGTTCTGGCAGACATGTAAGACGGTCACCACGGCGGCATCATCGGTGTTGTCGCCGCCCGGCCTGTTGTTATCTGCTTGCGTCATCAGCGTTGCCGCCGTTCGCGGTCAATCAGGGTCGTAATCATCGTGGTCGTAGTCATAGTCGCGGTCATGTTCGCCATGCCGTCTCCAATCACTAGGTAAGTGAGCACTCACTTAGTGTATATCATCGGATGATTATGTCAAGGCTCGTTCAGCTATGGCCCGTTCCCGCCTATTCGCCGATGGCTGCTTGGATGGTAGCGATAGCTGGCTTCTGTAAGGTCGATCGCGCGGAAAAGAGGGTCGCAAACGAGCCAATGGTGATAATTGGCACACCTAGTGCGAGGAGGAACTGCCCGGGGAAGACCATGTGGAAGCTGCCAGACAAAGGAAGGAACGCTATGGCTGTGGCGGCTCCGACCACCAAGGTTGCTGCTGCGGCGACGAGGACGCCCGTGGTCATGAGAATAAAGCCGTCCAATGCGGATATCGCGAGCAGCTGACGGCGGTCGGCGCCCGCGATGGAGACGAGGGCCAGGTCGAGGTTGCGTTCCTTGGCGGAGATGGCGAAGCTGGCGACAGCCCCGACCAGCGTGATCAGCAGCGCCGCCCAGAATCCGGCGAGCAGCTCCATCGGGCTAGCCGACGATAGACCACGCAATTGCGGGAGGCTGCGCATGCCGGCGGTGCTGGTCTGCCCTGCGGCGAGCAGTCCGCCGACTAGGAACAGGCAGGCCGTCAGGGAGATGACGGAGGAGCCGAACGCCTTGCCCCGGCTTCGTGTGATGGCCGGCGAGCGGGCTATCTTCCAGGCGGGCGAGCGCGCCGGTATCAGGCGGGTCCAGACTCTGGTGGACCAGCCGATGGCGGAGCCGCCCGAGCGCGTCAGCGCGACCAGTATCAGGATGATCGCCAGCAATGAGCCGTTGCCTGTCAGGCTTATGACGGTCATGATCTGCTCGCTGCTCATGGCGGCAAGGCCGTGTTGCGACAGATATACATTGCCGGCGAGTGGCAGCAGCAGGACGATCATGGCGCTCAGGAACAGGAGCTTTCCCTTGCTGCTCTTCGCTTTCGTCATTCTCTCCTCTGCGCCTGCCCGGTTCAGCAGCTGGACGGGAATCATCGTTCTCAGGTCCCGCAGCGTCAGAAAGGCACCCAGCAGCGCCGTGATAAGCCCGGCCGCCAAGCCCGTCAATGCCGATCGTGTGAAATTATGCCAAGTGAACGTCAGCACCGGCGGCAGTCCCAGGACTGCGGAATGGAATTGCAGGATAGGCGGCGCAAGCAGCGGCGAGAGTGCCAGCCCTATGACGGAGGCCATCATGGTCAAGGCGAATACTTGGGTCACGGTGAACGCCAGCACCTGTCGCGGCGTGGCCCCGAGTAGGGAGAGCAGCGCCAATCCCTGCCGCCGCTGCCGGATGGAGGCCTGCAGCGTGAGCATGATCACCAGGCAGCCCAGAACCACCGCTACGGCATACACCAGGGCCAGACCCGAGCCCAGATGCTTGGCGGCTTCGCCCGTCTTCCCGGGCACGCCGAGGTAGTAATCGTTGACCCCCATGCTCACGCCCGTGGCGCACAGAATCGTCTGCGTCACCGTCAGCACCAGTAGCACCCCGGCCCAGATGCCCTTATTGGCTTTCAGATCATTGAACGCCCACGTCATAGCTCACCTCTTCCGGGCGCAGCGAGTTTGCCGTCGCGCATCGTATAGACGGCATCGCACTGCTGCGCGAGCCCGGGATCGTGCGTGACCACGATGACGCATTTGCCCGGACGATGGGAGAAGCCGCGCAGCTCGTCAAAGACCAGCTGGCCCGTGCTCCGGTCGAGCGCCCCGGTCGGCTCGTCGGCGAACACGACATCGGGGTCGGCGACAAGCGTACGCACCAGTGCGACCCGCTGCTGCTCGCCGCCTGACAGCGAACCCGCAATGGCGCCCTCATGCCCGCTCAGCCGGAACTTCTCCATAAGCGCCGAAAGCCTCTCGCGGTCGGCCTTCCGCCGCGCAAGGGTCAGCGGAAGCAGGATATTGTCGCGCACCGTCATGGAGGGGACCAGATTGTACGCCTGGAACACGAACCCGATATGCGACCTGCGGAAAAGCGCCAAGCCGCGCTGATCCTTCCCGTCAAGCCGCTCCCCCAACACCCGCACGCTTCCGC
This sequence comes from Bifidobacterium tibiigranuli, assembly GCF_009371885.1. Taxonomy (GTDB): domain Bacteria; phylum Actinomycetota; class Actinomycetes; order Actinomycetales; family Bifidobacteriaceae; genus Bifidobacterium; species Bifidobacterium tibiigranuli. The sequence goes on from NZ_QLZA01000008.1 coordinate 7,667, forward strand.
GCGAAGGCGACTCCAAACCCGACAGACAATACAGCAAAGTGCTCTTCCCGCACCCGGACGGGCCGGTGATCGCCGTCATGCCACCACTCGCGCTGAACGAGACATCACTGAACACCGTGGTCGAAGTCCCATCACCGGAGACGAAACTCTTGGCCAACCCTTCCGCCATCACCATGCCATCGGTCATGCCATCGGCCATGTCACCATATCTGGCGTTGTTTCGAAGTGCGTCATCGCTCATATCGCATCCCTTTGATTCCGTGAACCATCTGTTAGTTGGCTCCACGGTATCGCTGGCGTCGTGGCAGCAGGAGGAGAATCAGGGGCTATTCGGGGTGGAATCAGGGTAAAATCCGGTGATTGCAGCAGCTCAACTCATAAGCCGCTTCGCCAGGGCCTCGAAGGACCGCGCCAGCGGGCTTGAATCCAGTGCGCCTTCGGGCGTTAAGACCGCCGGGCGGCCGGTTTCGCCGACCTCTCGGATCTCGGGCTGCAGCGGCAGCTGAGTGAGCAGCGGCACGTCAACGCCGAGCGCCTCGGTCAGCTGCTGGCTGACGCGCGCACCACCGCCCTCGCCGAAGAGCCGCAGCCGCTCGCCATTATGGTCGAAGTAGCTCATATTCTCCACGACGCCACGCACCTTCATCGGCACCTGCAAGGCCACCAGTCCTGAGCGCACGGCCACGTCGGAGGCGCTGGGCTGGGGCGTGGTGACCACGACCAGCTCGGCGTTGGGCAGCGCCTGCGCCACGGAAATCGCCATATCCCCGGTGCCGGGGGCCAGATCGAGCAGCAGCACGTCGGGGCTGCCCCACCACACATCGGCGAGGAACTGTTCCAAGGAACGCTGCAGCCGTGGGCCCCGCCACAGGATCGCGCGCTCGGAACCGGCGAACATGCCGATGGAGATCATCTTGACGCCCCATGCGGTGACAGGCATGAGCATGCCGTTGAGGTTCGTGGGCCGGGTGTGCACACCAAAGAGTTTCGGCAGCGAGAAGCCGTAGATATCGGCGTCGATGGCGGCTGTATCGTAGCCAAGGGCCGCGAAAGTGGCGGCCAGATTCGCCGCGACCGAGGATTTGCCGACGCCGCCCTTGCCCGAGGCGATGGCGAAAATGCGCGTCTTGATGCCCGGCTTGTTGAACGGGTTCTGCCGTCGCTCGGCCTTGAGCCCGGCCACCAAATCAGCGAGCTTGTCGCGGCTCATCGACGACACCTCGATATGTGGGATAAGCGTCGCGTAAGGATACGAAGCCACTGCGCCGTTGATCTGGTTGGTGATGGTCTGGGAAAGCGGGCAGTCTTCGACGGTCAGCTCGACCTTCACCGTCACGTCATAGGTGTCGCCAGCGTCAGCAAGGCCGGAAGCAGCATCACCACTAGCGTCAGCGACATCAGCAACCGCTGCCAAGCCGGTTGCACCGGGCGCAGCCGCGAGTGTCGCCTTGATGGAGGCAATCATGCCGATATCGGTGATGGAACGACCCAGCTCCGGGTCGATCACCTTGCTCAGGCGCTCATACAGCTCCGCCTCGATATTGCGCGTTGCCGGTGATCCAGGCTGCGTGTGCGTCATCCAAGCCTCCTCGTGTTATTCGCCCCAACCACCCTAGCGCCTCGACGCGCGGCGTGCCAGAGCGATTCGCCAAGCCGGATTCTCAGCCGTTTACAAGCCTTACTCGTTGCCCATCGACTCACCGGATTGTTCCGCTGAATCGTTTGCCGAATCACCCGCCGACTCGATCGCAGTCCCAGCCGTCTCCCCCGGCTCGCCGGTCTCTAGCAGCCGTTTGAACTGCGCCTCGTCAAGCATCGGCAGGCCCAGTTCCTCGGCTTTGCCCGCCTTGGAGCCAGCATTCGCGCCGATGACGACATAATCCGTTTTCTTGCTCACCGAACCGGCCGCCTTGCCACCGTGCTCAATGATGGCCTCTTTCGCTGAATCGCGGCTGAAATCCTCAAGCGAGCCGGTGACGACGACTGTTTTGCCGGCCAAGGTCTGCGGCGCATTGTTCGTTTCGACGCCGCGCCCGACCCCTGCGGCCTTCCATGCAGCGAGAATCGTACCGCGCCAGTCGCCGGGCGTATGTGCGGCAGCAAACCAGTCCACAATGGACTGGGCGATCTCCGGCCCGATGCCGTCGATGTCGCACAGTTCCTCGGCGCTGGCCTGCTCGATGGCCTCAAGCGAGCCGAGCCGCGTGGCCACGAGCCGCGCGGTGGGAGGACCGAGCCGCCTGATCGACAGCGCCACCAGCACGCGCCATAGGTCGGCGTCTTTGGCCTTTTGAATCTCGTCAAGCATGGCGAGCGTGGTGCGCGAGGGCTTGGCGGCGATTTCGCCCGACTTGCTCTGGTTGTAGAACGCCGGCACCCGATGCCACAGGCCCGAGCTGCCGACCCGTCGGCGCTGCTTGTGCTTGCGCCCAGACTCGTCGGCTCGTTCGTTCACTTCGATGATGGGCGCCTCGCGCCAGACGTAGACATTGCGCAAGTCCTCGGCCGTGATTGCGAACAGCCCCGCTTCGCTGGTGAGCACCGGCGTCTGTTCCTGCGGCAATTCCAGCCCCTCGACCGGCTCATACGATTTCGGTGATTCGCCCGGAGCAACGGTTATCTCGCGCAGGTTGGGCGCATAGGTGTCGGCCGAACTCGGACGGTTCTCCTCCGGATTGGTCAACGCCACAGCGCTCTGCCCACCCAAGTGCTCGATGTCGAAGGCCTTGCGCGAGGCCAGGCTGATGATGCGCTCGGTGAGCTGGGCCGGGCACGCCTCCACATTCGGGCAGCGGATGTCCTTGTCGCCCTCTTTGGTGGGAGCCAGCACCGCGCCGCAGGACGGACAATGCGCCGGCATCACGAATTCGCGCAGCTGATCTTCGCGCCCTTCGCGACGGCTCAATACCGGGCCGACCAGTTCAGGAATCACATCGCCGGCCTTGCGCACCACCACCGTGTCGCCGATCAGTACAGCCTTGCGCTTGACCTCGAAGGCGTTGTGCAGCGTCGTGCGCGACACCGTCGAGCCGGCGACCAGCACGGGCTTCAGGATCGCGACCGGTGTGACGCGGCCCGTGCGCCCGACCTGCACCTGGATGTCGAGCAGCTCGGTGTTGACCTCCTCAGGCGGATACTTGTACGCAATCGCCCAGCGCGGGGCGCGCGACGTGGCACCCAGCGTGCGCTGCAGCGCCAGGTCGTCGACCTTGACCACGATGCCGTCAAGCGCATGCTCGATGTCGCCGCGATGCTCCTCGTAATAGTCGATCATCGTCAGAATCTGATCGAAATCGGTAACTTCGCGATTATGTGGAGAGATGGGAATGCCCCAAGCCTGATACAACTCATAGGCCTGCGACTGGTCCTCGACGTGGTCTGCGCCCTGCGGCACCCGGCCGCCCGGCCAGCGCAACTGACCCAGGCCGTGGGCATAGAAGCTCAGCCGCCGCGTGGCGGTGATGCGTGGGTCCTTCTGGCGCAAGGAGCCGGCTGCGGCGTTGCGCGGATTGGCGAACGGCGCCTTGCCCTCGTCTTCGTTGCGCTCGTTGAGCGTGCGGAAGTCGTCCCAGCGCATGAACACCTCGCCGCGTATCTCCACGAATTCGGGAATATCCTTGGCCTCGCCGGCCAGATTGGCGGGAATCGTGGCGATGGTGCGCACGTTCATCGTGATGTCTTCACCGGTCACGCCGTCACCACGCGTCAGCCCCTGTTCGAGCACACCGTTACGGTATATGAGATTTAATGCCAGCCCGTCGATCTTGACCTCGCAGGTCATCGGCAGCGGCTTGCCTTCCGGCCAGTCGAGATCGCGGCGGACCGAATCGTACCAGTCACACAGCTCCTCGATGGAGAACACGTCGTCCAGACTCATCATCTGCGAGGGATGGCGCACCGAAGCGAAATCATTCGAGAACGAGCCACCCACGCGATGCGTCGGCGATTGCAGCGAATCCAGCGTCGGGAACGTGGCTTCGAGCGCCTGCAGGCAGCGCATGCGCGCGTCATAGGCCGCGTCCGAGGAGGCCGGAGCGTCGTTCACGTAATAGGCGATCTGATCCGATTCCACCCATGAGGCCAGTCGCGCCCACAATCGGGCGGCATCCTCGGCGCTCATCGCACTTACGTCAAGATCATCCAGCTGCAGCGCATCGGCGTCGGTCGGCTGCAGCGCGGCGATCCATGCCGCCGAGCCGGGTTCGAGCCGGTCCGAGGCAGCGGCTCCGTCGAAATCCAACGTAGCCTGCGCTCGCTGTCGTGTCGTGTCGCTCATAGTCGTCTCACCTGTGTGTCTTACGTGGATATGGATTGTCTCTCACGATTGTATATGCGCACTACGCATGCCGCGATTCGCGTAGTGCGTGCTAAATGAACATGCTCGGCATCGATAATCTCTGGTGCGAACCTTGTCATTCCGCCATTTTGGTGGGAATCTACCTCGGCATCGATGTTCGTTTCATGCGCACTACGCAACGGGCGACGGGAATAGTGCGCACAGTCAGGTGTTAAGCGAACGCAGGAACTGTGCCTGCGCCATGTCGATCCCGTCATCATCCGAATCGTTCATCCGCGCCGCAGCGACCGACAGCGTGCGCGCCGGAACGAACATGGCGTTGTCGACGCATACCCGCGCCGCATCGCGTACGATCTCGGCAGCTTCGGTATGCGGCCAGACCGGCAGACCGTGCGCAGCGAGCAGCTGCTGCGCCTGCTCCACGTCATGCGGCACTATGACGCATTGCGACTGCGCCCGGGCAAGCAGCTCGTGCAGCTCCGCAGCCAGCGAGCCGATGCTTCCCGAGGCGATGTGATCGCTCATGATATAAGCGGCCGTTGCGACATCCAACTCGTCGCGCATCCATTCGGCGTAGGCGAAGCGGTAGTATGCGAATGCGGCGTCGTTGCGATCCAGCGCGACACGCAGCGCGTTCAGGCACGCAGCCCGGGCGGAATCCCAGTCCTCATTGCGCGCCAGCTGCACGGCCAGCTTCATATGCGAAAGCGGGTAGGTCGGCGCGTAGGACACCATCGCATTGAGCTGCGGCAGCGATTCCTTCGCCCCTTTGAGCTGCGCGAGCACATCGGCCAGCTCCATATGCGCGTAGAACAGGTTGTCGGGGATGAGCACCGTGCGTTCGCCGGGCGTGGCGAAGAGTCGGTTGTAGACCACGCGCTCCGCATAGGAGTTGAAATAACGCGGCACGCCATCACCTGCGGCGAACATCTCGTCAAGCTGATTGACCTGCTCGCCCAAGTGCTGCAAAGCCTGCTCTGCTTGCCCGGAGAACAGCATATCGCGGGTTTTGACCCGCTCCTGATCAAGCCGCGACGACAGAGAGAATTCGAAATCAGGCGTGTCGTGATCATCAATCAGCGCGCTACCGACTTGCGGAGCCAGCTCGGCAAGCTCCGGGTCGCCAAGCTCTTCGACGATGCGCATGGCCTGCTGGGCTTTGGCGACGGATGGCTGCGCGTCGTCGGCGGCAAGGCGGTGGAAATCATCGACCGCGCGCTGCAGCAGATCCTCGCGCTGAATCGAAAGCCCTATCGTATTGCTGGCGCCCAGCACCCGCGCCACGCCTGGCTTGAAATCCACATCCGAAAGCTCGGGCTCCTCCTGGGAGCCGAGCGGCGAGAACCGTGCGTCACGCAGATTGAACTCTGCGTTGACGGCCCGCAGCCCGCCGCGCTCGTCCGCGTCCATGACCGCGCCGAAGCGGCGGTACGTCTCCACGGGGTGGCGCAGCCCATCCTGATGCAGCCGGGCAAGCAGCTCCTCGCGCGTGAAAGTGACTGTAGCCAGGGTGCGAACGCTGGGGTTGCGGCGCAATGCCTCAAGCGGATCGCCGCCACCGGTCTGGCCGCCATCGCCTTCAGCTGCAATGTCATGGGCCGTATCGCCGCCCATCGTGTCGAAGGTCATCTCGTCGATGTCGGGGAATGCCACGCCCTGCATCAGATCCTCGAATTGCCGATCAATCGAAGGCTGCATGCCCTGCTCTCGCTGCGCCTTGTCATCGCCCGCCTGTGGCTCCTGTGACTGACCGCTGCGCTGCTGTCCGCTCTCAGACGGTGTTTCGCTGCCAGCCGCGTGACCAGTTGTGTGATCAGCCGCGTGGCCAGTTTCGTAGTTATGCCCGGCAGCGACTCCATCGATGCCCGCGGCACTGCCCGCGTTGTCGTCCGCCAAACCATTCGCAGCGCCGCTCTCAGCTCTACCGCTCACAGCACTGCCATTCACAACATCGCCACTCGCAGCAGCGGTATTCGCACCGTCGCCAGCCACCGGATGAATGCCGGATTCCGTGTCACCCTGGTTCGCCGGAGTCTCCCCCCGACGCCGCAGTTCCTCATCGTCGGGCGTTGTATTCGCCCGAGTGGGGTCCCCGTGCACGTCGCCGTCCTTGGGGTCGGCCTTGGACGAGTCGAAACGCAGATCGGGCGCACGCATACGCTCGAAGGCATTCAGCGCCTGATTCATCATCTGCGTAATCGCGCTATCCTGCTCGGCGACGGCTTCCTCCAAGCCAATGGAATCGATATGCAGCGAAATTTGGTGGATATGGGGATTGGCCCCAAAGCCAAGGGCCGCCATGATCAGGCCGACGCGCAGATTGTAGTCAGCGCTCATCGCCGCACGTTCCTCCGGACTGGTCTGCGCCCATGTACGCGTCTTACTGTCATATCGCTGCGAAGGCATCATCGATGCGCCAGCGGTCGTAAAAGCGAAGGCGGCGTTGCCCGCGCTCAGATTCGAACGGAATTCCACATCAAAGCGATATGGCAGCTTCAACTGGCGCAGCAGCGTCGCCAAGGTCTGGCGCACCACCCATTCCGAACCCAGACCGGCATCCGTACCAGCAGAATCCGTACCGCTAGCGTCCGTTCCGCCAGCAGGATCAGGCGACTCCCGGGCAATCGTCTGCGCGCTCTCACGCGCCGCATCGACCATATGCTCGATGGCTCGTATGCCATCGTCGCCAGCCAAATCAGCCGCCTGCTGGTCGTCAAAGCCCAACGCGCCCAAGGCAGGGTCTTCGAGCAGCGCCAGATCGATCTGCGCGGCCTGAATGCGGGTCACCGTGTCTTCAATCGGCGTGGCACCGATGCGCGCATTGCGTTCCAGCCATCCGCTGACCGAGGAGAAGCGGTTGAGATTGCCCTCGATGCGCAGCGATTTGAGCGCAGGGGCGAATTCCATCGAGGAATCCCATGCGAAGAAATAGCTTCCCGAATAACTCGACGTATACAGATGCAGCGGCTCAGCCCCATGCACCGCTTCAAGCCCTGGGGTGGGCTCCAATGCGCCAGCCTGCTCCATCAGATCGGAGAAATATTCTTCCAATCCCGAGACGCGCAGACCGCGCGAGCGCGCATCGTTCATATCGCGCACGCAGCGCCTGATGGCACCCATAGGAGCTTCCCGATTGAGCCGGCGGAAGATATTACCCGAGCCGAAGCCGATCAGCTGGCCGCCAAGCTGCACCAGCAGGTAGGCGGCGAAGAAAGCGATGGCGATGGCATCGCGATATTCCAGATCAAAGCGCATCGATTCAGGCAGCTTCATGCGCAGCTGCTCGAGTGTGTAACGGTTGTCGTGTTTGAGCCATGAGGCGAGCCACGTCATCCGCCCGCTCGCGTCGCGGCCTACGATGCCGCCGCGCACGACGTCGACGGCACGCTGGTTCTCGTTACGCACTGTCGACGCCTTCAATCGCCGCAAGGTCGATGCGAGCGACAAGCCATGCGCCATGCCGTCGTTGCCCAGCCGGGCGCCCTCGGGCAGGTGGGAAAGCCCTTCTTTGCCGAACAGCAGGCAGGGCTCCATGCCGTGCGTGTCCATAGCCGGATCGGTGCCGATGAACACCCGTCCCTTGGCATCGGCGAGCGCGATCTGCGCGAAATGCCGTTCGCCCATGAACACGCCGAGCGAGAAAGCCTGGCCGTTGCTCTGCGGCAGCTGCGCCCAGCCCAATGCCAAGGCACTGGGGATGCCTTCGAATTGCGTGAACATACGATGCTTGGTCAGTGCGGGGAGCAGCAACGCGCCTTGTCGCAAATCGTCCAGCAGACCGGCGACTCCGTCATGCGAGGAGGTCGAGGGGCCAGCGCTCTGATCGGCGCCCGTGCGCCGCCCGCCGTCATCCGCCACGCCGAGAGCATGGACCGCGCTTCGCAGCTTCGCGAATATGGCGGATCCGCGCCATGAGCGGGCACGCTCGTTCGTATCGTGGATGAATTCAGGCATGTGCCTCATTGTTCCAATCCACTCAGACATGATGCTTATAGAATAATGGGGTGATCGCACGCATAAGACTCTTACGAAGGCACCGCCGGGCATGGCTGCGCGCCCTGTTGGCGGCGGCGTTGATCGTGATGATGGAATGCGTGGCCTTCAACCTTCCGTTCTGGACCACCATCGCCGCCAGCACCGATTCCGATGGCGTGTACAACGCGATGGGCCCAGGGGTGGCTCGCACCGCTGACGGGCTGTTCAAAGTGACCGACCCTACGGGGGCTTATCTTGAGCTCGCCGCGGACGGTTCGTCATCCTACGCGCGCATTGATCCGGCGCCCGTGCCGAGCGAATCGCACAGCGCGAACGGGCGAAACGCCGTGCTGTTCGCGGCGCGTGTCCGGCTAGATTCGGATGGCCGCGCCGGGCGTTCGCAGTCGGTGGATCTGAGCGTGCCGCAATCCCTGTATCTGCGCACCGATGCCAAAGCGAGCATACGGCTGTGGCTGCAGGAGCCTGCCGGATCGCTGATCGCGATTCGCGCGGTCCGCGCCAACGCGCGTGTGCCATTCCAGTTCGACTGGCTCAGAGTCGCCGTTATGGCGGCAATCGTGCTGCTTATCGCTGCGTGGCGGCCGGGATCGGCGCTGTGGCGTATCACGCTGAATCCGCATAGCGTGCGTCAGCGGCTCGCCTTCGCGCTGCCGCTGCTGGCGGTGACGGCCATTGCCGCAGTGGGCGTGGTCGCTCGGCTGCGGGCCGCTGCCCCGCTGAGCTTTCATCTGCCGGGCGAGTATACCTATGATTTCGACCAGTATGGGCATGTGGCCGATGCGCTGCTGCATGGCCGCACCTGGCTCGATCTGCCGGTGCCCAGGCAGTTGGCGGCCGCCGCCAACCCCTATGACACGACGACGCGCGAGCAGTTGCTGGCGCAGGGCGTGAGCCCGATCTACTGGGATTACGTGTTCTATCAGGGTCATTGGTTCTCCTATTTCGGCGTGCTGCCAGCCGTGCTGCTATTCATGCCTTACCGCGCGATTTCCTCGCTGTGGGTGCCGGGAGGGGCGATGCTGCCGACCTCGGCTGCGGTGCTGATGCTGGTAGCAGGCTTTATCATCGCCGGCAGCCTGCTCATCGTCCGTTTGGTGCGCCGGCTCGCCCCGCACGCCTCGATTGCGGCCACATCGATGGCACTGCTGCTCGTGCTGATCGGGTCGAATGTCGCGTATCTGGGGCTGCGGATGAATTTCTATTCGGTGCCTTTCGCCGCTTCGCTGCTGCTCAGCGCGCTCGGCCTGTGGTTCTGGATCGGGGCGAGCGATGCGAAGCACCACGGGCGATTCGTATGGCACATCGGTGATGCGCCGGCGATATCGCTGCCGCATCTGGCCGCAGGCAGCCTGTGCATAGCCGCCAACATCGGGTGCCGGCCGACCTTCGCGCTGATTGCGCTGCTGGGCTTCCCGCTGTTTCGCCAGCAGCTCACGGCCGCATGGCACTATGCTCGCCCGGGCGCGAAAACCGGCACACTGCGCGCGACTTGTACGGTGCTGGTACCGGCGTTGCTCATGGTGGTGCCGATCGGCGCGTATAACGCCGTGCGTTTCGGATCCCCGTTCATATTCGGCGACGCCTATCAGCTCACGGTCGCTGATATGACGCACTATGCCCCGTCAGCGGCGAATATCCTGTCCATCGCCGGCTACTATCTGCTGCTGCCGTTGCGCGCGACAGGCAGCTTCCCCTTCCTGGCGCTCTCCCCGACTCCGCTGGCCCAATGGGCGTACACGGAGCCGCTGGTCGGCGGGCTGTTCATGCTGTGCCCGGTTTTGCTGCTGGCTTGGGCGCTGCCGTTCCTACGGCGCCGACTGCGCGCGTCAGGGCTGTGGAGCACCTTGATAGGATGCCTGTCGCTGGCTGTGGTGCTGATGCTGGTGGATGCCGCGCGAGGCGGACTCGGCTGGCGCTATATGACCGATTTCGGCTGGCTATTCGCTCTTGCGGCCATCGCCGTCATGCTGGTGGTGTTGCGGGAGACAGATGCTGCGGTTCTCGTTTTTCCGGGCATTTCTGGCGCGTCGGGTATTCCTAGTGTTTCTAGCATTCCTGATGTTCCGAACGCGCACGAGACAGTGACGCTTGCGAATCGCAACGCAGCCAATTGCCAGCCACGCCGCTGCCGACCATGCTCCGCGCTCTGGTTCATACGTCTCGCGCTGCTGGCGCTGATGCTCGCGAGCATCGCGATAACGCTGCTGTCCTTCTTCGTCCCCGGCCGCGACGACGCGCTGATTCACACATATCCGACGCTCTACTACAGCGTACGCTCCTGGTTCATGGCGTTATGACGATGGCTCCCGCATTTCTCTGACTCTTCACTATTCGCTAGCCCAGCAGCTTCGCAACGGTAGCGAGCACCGCCCGCACATTGCGCGCGAACTCCTCCGGCTCGGGCAGCAGCGACAGCGCCAGGTAGCCGTTCGACGCCATATCGAAGAAATAGCCTGGCTGACCGGAAAGCCGCTGATCTCGAATCAGCGCCAGCACCACATCGTTCTCGTCCAGCACGGCCGGCAGCCGCAGCAGCACATTCCATCCGCCTTCCGCGCGCAGCACGGACACCAAGCCGTCGGCGTCATCATCCAGCAGCGTATGCAATGCCGCCAAATTGGCCGATGCCCTGCCCAGGACGCGCTCGGTCTGCGTAGGCACGGCGGCCAGCAGCTCCGGGATGCGGTTGGCTATGATATCGCTCATCGGCAGGTAGTCGTCGGCGATCACATCGAGCCGGCGCACGGCCTCGTCCACATCAGGCTGCGGACCGGAGACCTGAATCCACCCTACTTTGGCGTGCGGCGCGGCCAGCATCTTGGAGAAGCCATCCAAGGTGAAGGTCAGCACGCCGCGCTCGCCAGCTAGGCGTGCATTGCTTGCGAAGGGCTCAAGCGCATAATCGAAGAACACCTCGTCGGCGATGAGCGCGATATCGTGCTTGCGGCACAGTTCCAGCACCGCGCCGCGTTCCCCCGGCTTGATATACGATCCGGTGGGATTATTCGGGTTGATAAGCACCAGAGCGCGAACGCGTGGGCCGTCCGGGCCGTCGAGCAGTGCCTTGAGCGCCGCCGCATCGATGAACCATGAGCCATCGAAGCATAGCTGATATTCGCGCGTCCGCACGCATTCCAGGCGCGCAATCGATTCGATAAGCGGGTACCCTGGCTTGGGCGCAAGCACGATATCGCCGGGGTCGCACAAGAGTTTAAACAGCCAGGAGTAGGCTTGCGAGGTCGAACTGAGCAGATAGAGCCGGTCGGGATCGATAGCGCCAGCAGCAGCGCCCGCACTGGCACCAGCACTGGTATCGCGTAAGCCAAGGAAGTCCGCCAGCGCCTCGCGTGCCTGGCGAGGTCCGCGCGGCTGCGCTGCGTAGACGCCGGGAATCGCGGCGGGGCCGAGCCCGTGACGTGTGGGATTCGAATCGTTGAGCTTGCCCGGCGCCACACCTTGGGCAGCAGCCTGTGCCTCGGCCCGGGCTATGGGGTTGGGATCGCTGATATCCACTCGTGAAGAAAAACGCACACGCCCAGCCTAGCTGTGCGCCGCGAATTCGTGGGCGTTGCGGATGCCCACCGTTGCGGGTGCCCACCGTTGCGGGTGCCCACCGTTGCGGGTGCCCACCGTTGCGGGTGCCCACCGTTGCGGGTGCCCACCGTTGCGGGTGCCCACCGTTGCGGGTGCCCACCGTTGCGGGTGCCCACAATGCAGCAAGGCCGCCGACAACAGTCAGCGGCCTTGCGTTCACAAGCATGCAGAAGTACTACCAACTACTGCCCGTTCCATTTCGTCGTCGCATAGTATGCAGCGCCGACGATGCCGGCGGCATTGCGCAGCTTGGCCGGAACGATAGGGGTCTTGATGTCGACATAGGGCAGGAACTTCTCGCTCACACGGCTCACGCCGCCGCCGACGACGAAGAGATCCGGACTCAGATACGTTTCCAGCAGACCGTAGTATTTGGTCAGCCGCTTCGCCCACTTCTTATAGCCCAAATCCTCCCGCTCGCGCACAGCAGAGGACGCCCACTTCTCGGCGTCGCCCTTACCCTTGGGCAGCTCGATATGGCCCAGCTCGCTATTGGGGATGAGCACGCCGTTGTAGATCAGCGCGGTGCCAATGCCCGTGCCCAGCGTGGTGGCGATCACGAAGCCGTTCTGTCCTTTCGCCGCGCCGAACTGCTGCTCGGCCAGGCCTGCGGCATCAGCGTCGTTGACCACGGTGACCGGTCGGCCGCACGCCTGAGAGAATACTTCGGTGACGTCCACGCCAATCCACGACTGGTCGAGGTTGGCCATGAAATCGAGCTTGCGCCCGGGCTTGATCGGCGCAGGGAAAGCGATGCCCACCGGGGTATCTTCGGGTACCTCGAAATGATCAAGCTGCTGGCGCACGATCTGCGCCACCGAATCCGGCGTGGAGACCTCGGGCGTAAGAATCTTCAGACGCGGTTCGGCGAACTGGCCCTGTTCCAGATCAACCGGCGCGGCCTTGATGCCCGAGCCTCCGATATCGACGCCAAACGCCTGTGCTGTTTCTATCATCTCTTACCTCTCTGTAGGATGGCAACTTCATTGCTGATATCCGTGATTCTAGCGCGCTCTGCACCCGACACGCTGCACCCGACACGCTGCCAATATCTGAAAAACAAGCTAACGTTTGCATCCATGCTCGCATAGGACCGCAGAACAGCGCGAAAACTGACACGCAGGAGGCTTCGTTCGCTCTTCGGCGGCGTTTCCTAGATGCCATGCATGCCGATCTGCGCCATAATCAAAGTATGTCGTACACCCAGCTCATTGACGCCATCAACATCCGTTCAGCCGTCCGTCGCTATGACCCCGCCCCCATCGACGAAGACATGGCCCGCCAGCTCGACATGGCCCTTGATGCCGTGAACACGTTGTCAGGTCTGCATCTGCAGCTCATCCGCAACGAGCGACAGGCCTTCGGCCCGGCCGTCGATTCCGGGCGCTTCGCGAATGTCGCGAACTATCTGGCCATCGTGGGGCCGCGCGGCGACAACGAATCCAGAGAGAAGGCCGGATTCTACGGCGAGCGCATCATACTCACCGCCGTGCAACGCTCGTTGGGCGCCTGCTGGGTGGCCGCCAGCATAGACCGCGAGCAGGTGGAGCGCCATTGCAGCATCGATAGCGGCGAAGAGCTCTACCTCGTGGCGGCCATCGGATATCCCGAGCATCACGAGGACTATGCGCAGCGCAGCTACGAGGACGTTGTGCAGGTGCAGAGCACGCATCGCACAAGCAAATCCTTCGAGGAATTCACCCGCTCGATGAACGACGAGGATCGCCGCCTTGCACCCGCGTGGTTCACCGCAGGCGTCGAAGCCGCGATGAAGGCCCCGAGCGCCAGGAATCTGCAGCCGGCATGGTTCTCCTACAACGCCGAAGACGGCACGGCCGCCGCGCATATCGATTATCAGGCGCAGGACAACCACGCCTTCAACGACCTAGGGATAGCCAAGCTCCATTTCCAGATTGGAGCCGGCTCCGGCAGCTGGACCTGGGGCGACGGCGGCCTGTTCACACGGCAGTAGGCCTGAAACCTGCCGCACTGCGTCCACCCGCCGCCTCATCTGTCTCAATTTATTTCATTTGTCTCCATCCCCACTCATCTCACCCGCTCTCATCCGCCTGAAGAGATACCTCTTGCATGACGCCCCGGCGAGGGGTATAAAGGGACTCGCAAGTTTCAGGGAAGGTGAAAATCCTTACTGGCGGTAACTTCCATTCCGGCGCCATCATGGCGGCCATAACGGTGAAGAAGAAGCCCGCGACCCGCGTCAAGCGGCTGATCCGGTGGGAATCCGGGGCCAACGGTTACAGTCCGGATGGAAGAAACGAGGCTCATATGAGCGACCTTTCGCATGCCGGAAATACCCCGGCGTCATCACCGATTTCAACTTCGACGGACCCTGCAGGTGCTGACCCCGCAGCGCAGTCGACGGCCGCGCGCAATGCGCATGACACCGGAGTCGCCGACTCCGGCCGCTGGTCAACCAGGCGCATCGCGATCTACGCGCTGTTCGTCGCGCTGGCCATGGCCACGAGTTTCGTCGAATTCCCGATTATTCCCGGGGTTCCGTGGCTCAAATACGACCCTTCGGGCATCGTCTGCCTCATCGCCGGCTTCGCCTTCGGCCCCTCGGCCGCAGCCATCGTCAGCGTGCTGGGCTTCACCCCTCATCTGCTGATGGACCCGTGGGGCACGCTTATGGCGGTGCTGGTTTCCCTGGCGCTGAGTGTACCGGCCGCGCTGGTCTACAAGTACCGCCGCAGCCAAGGCGGTGCTATCGTAGGCATTCTGCTCGGAGCGCTGTGCGCGCTGGCCGTTGCGATTCTGGGCAATCTGGTCGTCACGCCGATTTACGCGCATATGAGCATCGCGCAAGTCGCCGCGCTGATCGTGCCGGTGCTGCTGCCGTTCAATCTCATCAAGTTCGCAATCGATGGCGTTGTCACATATCTGATCTACAAGCCCGTCTCGAACCTACTGCATCGCTGAGCGCCGCATGACGAATGTGATTGCACAGCCGCGGCCCATGCGGGCTGCCACGGCGTTATCGGATGCTGCGCTATCATCAGCGGCAGTAGCAGCATGCGATGCTGGATTGTCCGGACGCGCCGAGTCTGCGATATCCACTAAGCCGTTGGCACCCGCCGAGTCATTGATACTCGGGGAGTCGTTGATATCTACAAAACCGCTGATATCCACTGACTCGCTGCCGAACCCGACATTGCACGCCGTGCAGCTGAACGGCGTGCGCTTCAGCTACGACCGTGGCAAGGCCTGGGCGTTGGACGGCATCGATCTGACGATTCGGCCCGGCGAGCGCATCTGCCTGACCGGGCCGAATGGCTCGGGCAAATCGACCCTGTCTCGCATCATCGCCGGGCTGGTCGCGCCTGACTGCGGCACCGTGCAATTACTAGGGCATCAGGTGTTCGACGGAGCGCAGCCCGACCCGCAGGCGTACCGAAAGGCCCGCCACGGCATCGGCGCGGTGTTCCAGAATCCTGAGGACCAGATTGTCACCACCGTGGTCGAGGACGATGTCGCGTTCGGTCCGGAGAACCTCGGCCTGCCGCATCCTGTCATCGCCCAGCGTCTCGACGCGGCGCTGGGGGCTGTGGATATGGCCGCATACCGCCACGGCGATCCCGCGCATATGAGCGGCGGCCAGCAGCAGCGCATTGCCATCGCTGGAACGCTGGCAATGGCCCCGTCCATGATCGTGCTCGACGAACCCACCGCGATGCTCGATTCCCTGGCGCAAGCCGAGGTCATGGGCATACTCGATGCTTTGCAGGCGCGCGGTACCACCATCGTGCACGTCACGCATCGCAGCGGCGAAACCGCGCACGCCGACCGCGTCATTCGCATGGAGCATGGCCGCATCGTTGCTGATACGACGATTGCGTATGCAACGGTTACTGATGCGAAGGCTACTGATACGACCATTACGCAGCCCGCCGCCGGCGCCAAACCCGATGTCACCCATGTCACCGCCACCACAGCCGCCAACCGCGACTGTGCCTCCAACGACTCGCACAGCACCGCATGGCACGGCATGACGGCCGATTGGCAGGCCCACGTCGACCGTCCTGCCATCGAGGTGAGCCATGTCTCGATGCGCTATGCGAATGCCAGCAATGCAGCTCTCGACGACTTGTCGCTGACCATCGAACCCGGCGAAACGGTAGCCATCATGGGCCGCAACGGCTCAGGCAAGACGACGCTCGCCCGGCTGCTGGCCGCATTGGAGAAGCCGAGCGCCGGCACAATCCGCATCGCCGGCATCGACCCGGCCACACGGTCAAGACGCGCCCGCAAGGAGCTGCGCCGTCAGGTGGGGCTGGTGATGCAGCGACCCGAACGTCAGCTGTTCGCCGAAACCGTGGCCGAGGACATCGCCTATGGCCCCTCGAATCAGCATCTTGCGCCAGCCGAGGTCGCCAGCCGTGTGCAGGATGCCATGACGCTGCTGCACATCAGCCATCTCGCGCAGCGCTCCCCCGCCAGCCTCTCCGGAGGTCAGCAACGCCTGGCCGCCATCGCCGGGGTCATCGCATGCCAGCCCGGCATCCTCATCATGGACGAGCCGACAGCCAGCCTCGACGCCGCAGCCAGCGCGCGCATTCACGAGCTGGTGCGCGCGCTGCATGATCGCGGCGTGACGATCGTCATGATCACCCACTCGCCTGAGGAGGCGCAGACCCTGGCGAGCCGCATCATCACGCTTCCGGAGCATGCGGCCACACCGCTTTCGGTCGTCGAAGAAGGTGAGCAGGGCGAGGCCCGACCGGCATCATTCGTGGCCAGTCTCGACCCGCGGGTGAAGATGGTGGCTTTTCTGGCCCTCATGTTTACGGCGTTCATGATTCACACGCCCGTGCAGTTGGCGCTGAGCGCGGCGCTGGTGGCCGGCATCGTCGCAGCGGCACGCATCAGCCCGCTGCGTCTGCTCGCCTCGATTCATATGTTCCTGGCTCTATTCGTGATGATGGGACTGCTCAACGTGTTCTTCGTACGCACGGGAGCCACGCTGTTCACCATCGCGTCCGTGCCTATCACCACGGATGGCCTGAGCGTCGCGATGCTGTACATATGCCGTTTTGCGCTGGTGGTCATCCTCGGCGCGGTACTGCTCGAAACCACGACCCCCACCGCGCTGGCCGACGGCTTCGGCTCGCTGCTCTCCCCGCTGCATCGCGTCATGCACACGCAGGAGCTGGCGCTGGTGATGAGCCTGGCGCTGCGCTTCCTGCCGATTCTAGGGCGTGAGACGCGCGCCATCATGGACGCGCAGTCGGCGCGCGGCGGCAGCATCGAAACCGGCTCCCCCGCCCGGAGAATCAAGGCGATGAGCGCAATCATCGTCCCCGTGTTCGCCGGCACGCTGCGTCACGCCGACAATCTGAGCCTCGCCCTCGACGCCCGCTGCTACGAGGAGGGCGCGCGCCGGACCCATTGGCGGCTGATGCGCGTCAGGACTCGCGATATCGCATTCGGCGTGCTTGCGGCGGTCTACATCGTGGCCCTCATCGTGCTGGGGCTGATGTAACTGCTGCGATCGGTATCGTTGCGCGCAATTTTCCGTTAGTTTCCACCATTTTTCGCAGCTTTCCGCACGCCGCTTGCACGCTGCGCCTGCGTGTCGCCGCAGGTGCAGCAACGCCATATGCAGGTGATACAGTAAACGAAAACCTCGCGACTTTCGAAGGAGATTGACTATGGCGATACGCAAGCGAACAACCACTGTCGAACCGTTCGCCCTTGAGCATACGAACATCGTCACCGGCGATGAGGATGGCCGTACGCTCACGGACATGACGATTGTCATTGACGAGGGCGGGCGCATTTCGCAGGTCATGCCCAGCGCGCAAATCGGCGTGCCGCAGGGCTACCATCGTATCGACGCCTCCGAGAAATTCGTGGCCCCAGGGCTTATCAACATGCATGTGCATCTTTTCGCCGATGGCAAGCCCATCAATCCCAAGCAGGCCACGCCGAAAGGCCAGGCCCTGCTTTCTGCGCTGACCCGCACTCCCGTGGGCCGTTCCTATATCCGCAGGAAAGCCGTATCAGGCATCGATACGCTGCTCAATTCCGGCGTCACCACGATTCGCACCGTCGGCGACGTGGGATATGTGGCGGTCGGGCTGCGCGACAAGATCGCTGCTGGCAAGATGCTCGGCCCCCGCATCTTCGCCTCCGGACCGATGCTCGCCTCGCCCGGCGGGCACGGGGCCCCGCTGGTGGCCTTGGAATGCGAGGACGAAGAGTCCGCCCGCACGAATGTGGAAAAGAACATCGATCACGGCGTCAACGCCATCAAAATCGCGGCCACTGGCGGCATCACCGATTCGCAGGTGCTTGGCGAGGCGGGAAGCCCGCAGATGGATGTCGAAAGCATGCGCACGATCTGCGATGCCGCGCACGCCTGCGGACTTCTGGTCGCCGCGCACGCCCAAAGCCCCGAAGGCGTCAAGAACGCGCTGACGGCCGGTGTGGACACCATTGAACACGGCAGCGCCCTCGACGACGAGCTGATCGCCCTATTCCACGAGAACCCCAACTCGCTTCACGGCTACTCCTCGCTCATTCCCACGCTGTCCGCCGGCATGTCGATCAACGCCTTCCCACGCGATGTCTCAGGCATCACCGAAATCCAGTACGAGAATTCCAAGCCTGTGTCCGAAGGCATGCTCGCCGCTGCACGGCAGGCGCATATGAACGGCATTCGCGTCGGCGTCGGCACTGACACCGGCATGACCTTCGTCACTCAGTACGCCACATGGCGCGAACTGTATCTGCTCGCCCATTACGCCGGGTTCACTGCGGCCGAGGCGCTGCACGCCGCGACGCAGGTCAACGCCCAGATTCTGGACATCGGAGACGAGACCGGATCCATCGAGGTCGGCAAGGCCGCCGATCTGCTGGTGCTCGACGCCGATCCGACGCAGGATCTGCGCACGCTCACCTCGCCGAAGCTCGTGGTCGCCGCAGGACGCCCGGTGTGGCGGCCGAAGGTCAAGCGCTTCGACGACATCGACACGATGCTTGACGAGCGTCTCTAGAGACGGTTGCCCTGCTGCCCGTTCATCAACCGTCGTCAACTCAGCGGCGACGGTTGATGAACGGCTCCCCGGACGCATACCGCCGCACATTTTCGAGCGCGATTGCGATAATAGCCTCGCTCGTCTGCGCGAGATGATTACCGCCTGCGACATGCGGCGTGACCAGGCAGTGCGGCTCATCCCACAGCGGATCATCCGCAGGCAACGGCTCTGGCTCGGTCACATCGAGCCCCGCGCCACGAATGCCGCCATCGCGCAGCACATGCAGCAGCGCCTTGGGGTCGATGGCGTCGCCGCGTCCGGCATTAATCACCACGGCGCTGGACTTCAGCAGGCCAAGCCGACGCGCATCCAGCAGATGATGGGTCTGGGGCGTGGAGGGAACCGCCATCGCCACAACGTCAGCGAGCCGGAGCAGCTCATCAAGATCTTCGAAGCCATACATCTCATCGATGCCGTCGGCACCCTGATCGGCATTCCTGCGCACACCATAGGTGCGCATACCCACTGATTTCGCCAGTTTGGCGAAGCATGAGCCGATATCGCCGGTGCCAATCACCACGGCTGCCCCGCCCTGCGGGCTCAGCACCTCGCCTTCGTCTGCCCAGCGATGTGCCGCCTGGTTGCGCGTATACTCCGGAAGCTGCTTCATCAGCGCCCACATCAACGCGAACATATGCTCTGAAACAGTGCGCCCGTAAGCTCCGGTGGCATTGGTGACGGCTACGCGCTCGGCCAGCACGCCGGGTGCCACGTAGCGGTCGACGCCTGCGCTCGTGGTCTGCAGCCATTCCAGGCGCGGGCATTGCGCGGCGTCGGCGGTCGGCACATTGCCGATGATCGCCGTCGTCTCGGGACGCAAGGCGGCAGGAAACTCGGCATGCCATATCATGCTTGCAAGGTCGGCAGGGTCGTTGACGAACTCCTGTCGGATGCCATTGGCGGCTTGGGAGAATCGCTCGCGCTGCTCGGCGTTCAACGGCAAGGTATTGACGATAAGGCGCGGAGTACTGGAATCATGCTGCATTATGCTCATAGCTCTAATCTAGGCCATCGTGCTGGCCTTCCGGTTACCTACGCTTCACGCGAATCGGGTTTGCTGCCGTGCAGCATCGAGCGAATGCGCTCCAAACGCGGGCCGAGCTCATGCTCGTAGCCGCGCTCGTTGGGGTGGTAGTACTCATGGCCGACCAGCTCATCGGGCATGTACTGCTGCGCGGCGACTGCGCCGGGCGCGTCGTGAGCGTACTGGTAGCCTTCGTGGTTGCCCCAGGACTTCATGAGCTTGGTCGGCGCGTTGCGCAGATGCAGCGGCACCTGGCCGATCAGTCCGGCGTCCACATCGGCGAGCGCAGCGTTAATCGCGTTGTAGCTGGCATTCGACTTGGGCGCGGTAGCCACGGCGATAGTCGCCTCGGAGAGAATAATGCGCGCCTCGGGCATGCCGATCATCGCAACGGCCTGCGCTGCGGCCACCGTCACCTGCAATATCTGCGGCGCGGCCATGCCGACTTCCTCGGCCGAGGCGATCATGATGCGCCGGGCGATGAACCGCGGGTCCTCCCCAGCCCTGAGCATGCGCGCCAGATAGTGCAGCGCGGCATCGGGGTCGGAGCCGCGCATCGATTTAATGAAGGCGGAGATCACGTCGTAGTGGTCATCGCCCTTCTTGTCATAGCGCACGGTGGCCGCGTCCATGACCTTGCCGACCACCTCCGGCGTGATAATCGGCTTGCGAGCGCCCTTTCTGCGCTCCTTGTCACCGGTGACCGCGCCTGCTGCAGCTTCGAGAATCGTCAGCGACTTGCGCGCATCGCCCGAAGCCATACGGATGATCTCATCGATGGCCTCGTCACTGGCCTTCACCTCGCCTTTGAGCCCACGCTGGTCGTCAAGCGCGCGCGTAAGCAGCACCTGCAAGTCCTCAGGCTCCAAAGCTTCGAGCTTGACCACCACGGAACGGCTCAGCAGCGGCGAAATCACGGAGAAGCTCGGATTCTCAGTCGTGGCGCCAATGAAGGTCACATCGCGGTTCTCCACGCTGGGCAGCAGCGCGTCCTGCTGCGATTTCGAGAAGCGGTGCACCTCGTCGATGAACAGCACGGTTTCGCGCCCCTGCGCCACCAGCCGCTCATGCGCCCGCTGCAGCACCGCGCGCACATCCTTGACCCCGGAGGTGACTGCCGAAAGCTCCTCGAACACACGCCCCGACTGCTTGGCGACGATATAGGCCAGCGTCGTCTTGCCGACCCCAGGAGGGCCGAACAGGATAATCGAACTCGGCGCAGTCAGCGAGCCCTTCGACGCGGGATTCGCCAGCCGACGCAACGGCGAACCCTCCCCCAGCACGCGATCCTGCCCCACCACCTCAGCCAGCGTCGAGGGCCGCATCCGCACCGCAAGCGGCCGCGTCATATCCTCGGGCGCATCGGCCGCGCCAAACAAATCCTCAGTCATACTGCCAGTGTAGTCAGGCCGCTCACCGGCAAAGCCTCGAGCCAAACAATCGCAACCGGCACACCACAGCCTTCGCGTTGCGCGAGACTGCTTGTGTAAGACTGCACTGTGCAAGACTGCACAGTGCAGAACTACACAGTGCAGACTTACACATGCAGTCGATGCTGCGGCAAACCTATGTCACACCGTCGCGACTGGGCCGACGTGGTAGTCGGCGAAGACGACTTCGCCGCCTTCCTGCGTGGCGTCGAGGTCGACGGTGCCGGTGATGGCCCAGTCGTGGTCGCCGTCGGAGTCGTCGATGATCTGGCGGACTTTCCACGTGTGCTCATCGCGCTCGTGGGCGTCGTCCAGGATGAACAGCTCACCGCTGCGGGCCTTCGCGTCGATGCCGACGTACTCATGCTGGTCGTAGTAGTCGTCGAGCGTGTCCTCCCACTCATGCACGTTGTAGCCCCAGTCCTTGTCGAGCGCGCCAAGCTCGGCGGGCTTGTCGAGGTCCATGAGCTGGACGCGGCGGAACACAGCGTTGCGGATGAGCACGATGAGCCCACGCCGGTCCTCGACCACCTGATGAGCAGCGCCCGGGGCGGCTGCGGACAGCGCGTCGAGTTCGCTTTGCGAGGCATCACCGGCATGCTCCCATTCGTCGATGAGGCTCGAATCGACCGAGCGCACGACGACGCGCAGCCAGGAGATCACATCCTCAAGCTGCTCGTTGCGCTTCTCGACCGGCACAGTGCGGGCCAGCGACCGGTAGGCGTCCGACAGGTAGCGCAGCAGCGTGCCCTCAGAACGCGCGATGCCGTAGCGGGAGATGTACCCCGTGAAATCGCTCGCCGTCTCGACCATGTCGCGCACCACGGATTTGGGGCTCAGCCAGTAGTCGTTCGCCCACGGCACATCCTTACGATACTGCTCGAAGGCCGCGTCAAGCAGCTCCTCCAAGGGCTTGGGATAGGTGACCTCCTGCAGACGCTCCATGCGCTCTTCGTAGTCGAGCCCGTCCGCTTTCATCGTCGCCATCGCCTCGTCTCTGGCTTGGCGTTGCTGAGCCTTGAGCACCTGGCGCGGGTCGTCCAGCGTAGCTTCGACCATCGAGATCACGTCGAGCGCATAGCTGCTTGACTCAGTGTCGAGCAGTTCCAGCGCGGCCAGCAGGAATGGCGACAGCGGCTGATCGAGCGCGAAGTTGTCCGGCAGATCAATAGCGAGATAGTAATCCTTGCCGCCGCGATCGTTGTCTTCCACCTCGATGAACTCGGAATCGAACATCGTCTGGAATATCTCGCCAACACGATTATGCAGATGCTCTTTCTGATCCGGCGTCTGCGCCGAGTCGTCAACGAGCTGGTCGAGCCGTGCCCGCGCATCGCCGCCCTGGGCGACTTCGTTCAAGACCATCGCGTGCGTGATGACCATATGCGGCACCAAGGTCTCCGGCTCGGCATCGACCAGCTTCTCGAAGGTGCCCTTGTTCCAGGTTACGAAACCCTCGGGAGCTTTTTTGCGCTTAATTTTCTTGAGCTTCTTCGGGTCGTCGCCCGCTTTGGCGATCGCCCGCGCGTTCTCGATCTCGAATTCGGGTGCTTCGGCCACGACCAAGCCTTCGGTGTCGAATCCCATGCGGCCCGCGCGGCCCGCGATCTGATGGAATTCGCGGGCGCGCAGACGGCGCATCTTCGTGCCGTCGAATTTGGTCAGCGCGGTCAGCACCACGGAGTGAATCGGCACGTTGATGCCGACGCCGAGGGTATCGGTGCCGCAGATGACCGGCAGCAGGCCCTGCTGCGCGAGTTGCTCGACCAGGCGCCGGTAGCGCGGCAGCATGCCGGCATGATGGATGCCCACGCCGGTGCGCAGCAGTCGTTGCAGAATCTTGCCGAAGGCCGTCGTGAACTTCGTGCCCTTCATCGCCTCCGCAATCGCCTTGCGCTGCTCCTTGCTCGACACGCCGGTTCCGGCCAATGCCTGCGCGGTTTCCAGCGCGGCATCCTGCGAGAAATGCACGACGTAGATCGGCGTGTCCTGCCGGTTGAACAACAGCTCCACGGTCCCCGCGAGCTGCTTGTCGGTGTACTCGTAGCTCAGCGGCACCGGCCTAGGCGCGTCCGCGATGACATCGACATCCGTGCCGGTCATCGTCTCGAGCTTGTCGGCTATCGCGTCGACATTGCCCAGCGTGGCGCTCATCAGCAAGAACTGCGTATGCGGCAACGTCAGCAGCGGCACCTGCCACGCCCATCCGCGCTCGCGGTCGCCATAGTAATGGAATTCGTCCATCGCCACGCAGCCCACATCGGCGTGGCTGCCTTCGCGCAGCGCCTGGTTCGCCAGAATCTCCGCCGTGCAGCAGACGATCGGCGCATCGGCGTTGATGCGTGTGTCCCCCGTGATCATGCCAATGTTCTCGCGCCCGAAAGCCTCGACCAAGTCAAAGAACTTCTCGGAGACCAGCGCCTTGATCGGCGCGGTGTAATACGATCGCCTGCCCGTGCACAACGCGGCGTAATGCATGCCCAGCGCCACCAGCGACTTGCCCGAGCCGGTGGGCGTGTTGAGCACCACATGGTCGCCGGCCAGCAGATCAGTGATGGCCTCCTCCTGATGCGGCCACGGCTCGATGCCCTTGACCTCGTCCACCCAATCGAAGAAGCGCTCGTATATCTCGTCAACGTCGATTGCGCCGCCTTCGTCGCCCCAGCGCGGCGCGAGCTCGCCCAGTGTTCGTTTACTCAGTATCTGCTCACTCAGTGTTCGTTTACTCAGTGTTTGTTTATCGTTGTTTTCCTGTGAATCCGCCATAATACGCCAAGTCTATCGTTCAGTCGTTACCGAGCAGGCATCCGCGCCCATATATCCCTCACAGGAATGTAGCGAGACAGATGGGCAGGTAGTCGCGACCGTTCCCCCGTTTGATATTAGCGGTGTGCAGGACTATCTGGGTGCCAATACGGCCAGCAAAGCAGGCCTTGAACTTATCAAGCGAAGCCGTCGCATACGGTTTCAAGATGAAAGTACAATGAATATATCACGGATTCAAAGCGAATCATCTATCAAAATTGCACGGATTCAAAGCGAAGTAAAAAAAACTCTGTCTCGTTTGTGACAGTTATGCTGAATAAGTGTCACAAACGAGACAGAGTGCACACCTGCCACGTGATAGGGAATCCGACGCCTGCTGCTACTTGCGCTTTGCCGCAGCAGTCGACGTCGGCTGAACCAACTTCGCCGGTCCTTTGGGTTCCTTGGGCTGTTCGAGCGTATCGGGATGCGCGCCTTCGGCCAGTGGGATCAAGTCCTTGATGCTGTTGACGACATGCGAAGGCTTAAAGGGGAATTTGTCAATCGATTCGGCCGAGGAGATGCCGGTGAGTACAAGGAAGGTCTCGACGCCAGCCTCAAGGCCTGCACGGATATCGGTGTCCAGCCGGTCGCCGATCATCGCCGTGGTCTTGCTGTGGGCGGCGAGCTTGTTGAGCGCCGTCCTGAAGAAAATCGGGTTGGGCTTGCCGATGAAGTACGGCTCGAAGCCCGACGCCTTGTGAATCATCTCGGCCACCGCTCCGGCAGCGAGCAGATCACCGCTGGACGACGGGCCGGTGTAGTCAGGATTCGTGCAGATGAAGCGCGCGCCGCCCTGAATAAGCTGGAGCGCACGAGTCAGCTGCTCGAAGGAGTAGTTGCGCGTCTCGCCGATGATGACATAGTCCGGGTTCTTGTCGGTGAGCACGTAGCCGACATCGTGCAGCGCCGTGGTCAGCCCCGCCTCGCCGACAACATACGCCTTTCCTCCCGGCATCTGCTGGCTGACGAATTCAGCCGTAGCCAGTGCGCTCGTCCAGATGTTCTCCTCGGGAATGTCGATGCCGCTGGCATGAAGCCGCCAGTTCAAATCGCGCCGCGAGAAGATCGAATTGTTGGTCAGCACTAGGAACGGCGTGCCGGCCTCTTTCAGCGTTTCGATGAACTCGACAGCACCAGGAAGCGCCTCGTCCTCATGAACGAGCACCCCATCCATATCAGTGAGCCAGGCCTGTATGCCATGATTCTTCATTGATTCATTCATACGCCCAGCATACCCCATTGACGCCGCTCACCGTAGACGCGCTCCGCGCAAAATACAAAAGGAGGGGCGCAGCATGATTACTCATGCCACGCCCCTCCTCGCGGAGTTCAGCGCCGTTTATTCAGCATCCTCTGTTCAGCGCCATCCACTCGGTGCCGCCCATTTCTTGCCGGACTAATCATCCTTGCGTTTATCACTATCGAGCCCGGGAATAATCGGCTTGATGAAGTCGGGAATCTGCAGGGAGCGCATATCGATCTGGGTCTCCGGATGCATGAAATCGTAGCCTTGCACGTATTCGACATGCTGCCAATCCTGAATCGCGGCATTCGAACCCTGATAGCGTACATGATGCTGGAGCGGAGCACCGCCGAAGGGCAGTTCCTCGCTTTCCTTGGCGACCGCTATCTGGCTGCGGTTGGACGCATCAAGAATCGCAATCGGGGCAAGCGGCTCAGTCTGTGCATCGCCTGTAGTGCGCCGCTGCATGCGCTTGGGAAGCCATTCGGCGAACTTGGAGAGCAGCCAGCAGATGATGAAATAAATAATCGTGGCAATGACCAGCGTCTGCAGAATGTTGAAATACGAAGAACCCAGGCGACGGGATTCCTGCAGCAGCTCGGCATAGACGATAATCGAGCCGAGCGCGGTATCCTTCAACACCACGACGAGCTGGGTGACTGCGGCGGGCAGCATGGCGATAACAGCCTGCGGCACCTCCACCGACAGCAGAGAGCGCAGCGGACTCATGCCCAGCGCAGTCGCGGCCTCGCGCTGGCCTTTGGGCAGATTGCCCACGCCGGAACGCACCAGTTCGGCGATCACCGAGCCGTTGTACAGAATCAGCCCTAGCACGACTGCATAGAATGCAGCCTGGTCGGAAATGCCCATCGACGAGAACCAGCGCCAGAAGAAGATCATGAACATCAGTACCGGCACGGCCCTGCAGAACTCCACAATGACCGAGCATATGGCGCGCACGATCCGCGTGGGCACAAGTCGTCCGATGCCGAAGATGATGCCGAAAATCACCGAACCGATGACTGCAGCGACCGAAGCCTTCAGCGTGCCGAGAAGACCGGGCAGGTAGAAGTTGATCCAGGCGTCGCCCGACACTGCAGGCTTCCACAGCGCGGCGCTCAGCTGGTTCTGGCCTTGCGGTGGGTTATGCAGCCGCATGAGCACGAGCACCACAAGCGCCACGAATACCAGTATGCCAATCGTATTGGCCACTGCGATCTTGCGTTTGGCGCGAGGACCGGGCTCATCGAAAAGAACCGATGCGGAAACGTTCTTCTTGCGGCGTCGCGGCTGCTGGGGCATAGTGGGCGTGGAAACAGCTGCACTCATCATATTCGATTCTCCACTCATCGTCTCACCGCCAGTTTGTTCGAAAGCCATGTGGTCAGCAAACCAATCGGGATGATCAGAATGACGTAGCCAAAGGCGAAGATAAGGAATATGGCGATGATCGCGTTGGCGTTGTCTTCGATCATCGTGCTCATCAGGCTTGAGCTCTCAGTGGCCACGGAGGCGGCTGCGGCGACGGTGGAGTTCTTCAGCAGGGCGATGAAGGTATTGCCCAGCGGTGCCACAGCACCGCGGAAGGCCTGCGGAAGTATGATCTGCGAGGCCGACTGCACAAAGTTCAACCCCAGCGAACGAGCCGCCTCGGACTGGCCAAGCGGCACGGTGTTGATGCCTGAACGCAGCGACTCGCACACGAAGGCCGCCGTGTACAGCGAAAGCCCCGCGGTCGCCAGCCAGAAGAAGTTGGTATCGAAATTGTTCGAGAACTGGAACTTAAGCTGCCCGAACACGCCGAGCACCATGAACACCATGATAATGGTCAGCGGCATGTTCTTGAACAGCTCGACATAGCCCGAAGCGAATGCCCTCAGCGAAGATACCGGCGATATGCGCATCGTCACGAGCAGCACGCCAAGTATCAGCGAAAACAGTGCGCTCCACAGCGTCAGTTCGATATTGACCACGAACGCGCCAACGATATTGTAATTGCTAAAAAGATTGATCAGAACATTCATAGCGCCCCATCCACATCTGGCGACGCATCCCGCAGACGCGCCGCACAACCATCCTTATGCCATTCGTGGCGTTGACAGGACCGCAGCCCCGCCAACGCCACGAAAAACGGACTACTTATCCTGAATCCAGCTCGCGTCGCCGATCTTGGTCGGCGGGTTGAACTTCGCGTTCGGCGTGTAGCCGGTGCCCTTGGTGGCCTTCTCGACAGCCGCCTTCCACGATCCATCCTTGATCATGTCTTCAATGGCGGCGTTGACCTTCTTGACCATCGCGGTGTTGCCCTTCTTCACGCCGATGCCATAAGGCTCTTCGGAGAACGGCGTGCCGAGCACCTTGAGCTGCCCATTGCCCTTGGCCGCAGCGAGGCCGGCGAGAATGATGTCATCCGTGGTCACCGCATCCACGGTTCCCGATAGTAGCGCGGTGACGCACTCGGCGTAGCCCGGCTGCTCCATAAGCTGCGTGTTGTGCGAGAAATCGTCCTTGACATGCTGGGCCGAGGTCGAGCCGGTGACGGAGCACAGCTTCTCGCCGTCCAGGGCCTTCGGTCCGGTGATCTTCTTGTCATTCGCCCGGACCAGGATGTCCTGCGCCGCCACGAAGTACGGGCCTGCAAAGTCAACGACATCAGCGCGCGACTTGTTCATGGTGTACGTAGCCACGACCAGATCCACGGTGCCGTTCTGCAGCAGGCTCTCACGCTGCTTGGAAGGTGCTTCCTTCCACACGATCTGATTGGCGGAATAGCCAAGCTTCTTCGCCACGTACGTAGCGACGTCCACATCGAAGCCGCTGTAGCTGCTGCCCTGCTTGAAGCCGAGACCCGGTTGATCGAACTTGATGCCGATGGTGATCTTCTTCCCGCCGCCATCGGAGGATCCGGACGACGAGCCTCCGCACGCCGCCATCGATGCCATCGTCGCGACGGTTGCCACCGCTGCAATCGCCTTCATTACCTTACCCATGCGCTTCATCATCAGATGCTCGCTTTCTCTTCTTCAGTGATTGTTGGATACAAATTGACAAATTGCCATTGTGTTGCCATTGTGCGACCGGTCATTCCCTGCTCAGCCTCCGTCGTACGCACACAGACAGCACATCATGCCTCTGGTTTATGCGCTAAGCCGCATATAATATGCGTATATGCAGCCCACGCACATCAGTGCGTCAGGATCTTGCCCAGGAAGTCCCGGGCCCTCTCGCTCGTCGGATGCTCGAAGAACTCTTCGGGAGTTCCCTCTTCGAGGATCTCGCCATCGGCCATGAACACGACGCGGTTCGCAGCCTGACGGGCGAAGCCCATCTCGTGGGTGACGACGATCATCGTCATCCCCTCCTTAGCCAAGTTCACCATGACATCGAGAACCTCGTTGATCATCTCGGGATCCAGCGCCGAAGTCGGCTCGTCGAAGAGCATGACCTTGGGATGCATGGCCAGTGACCTCGCAATGGCGACGCGCTGCTGCTGGCCGCCCGAAAGCTGCACGGGCAGCTTGCTCGCCTGCGTATCCACCCCGACGCGCGAGAGCAGTTCAAGGCCTTCTTTCTCCGCATCGGCCTTGAACGTGCCTCGCACCTTGCGCGGGGCAAGGGTCACATTGTCGAGAATCGTCTTGTGCGAGAAGAGATTGAAGGACTGGAACACCATGCCGACCTCGGCGCGAAGCTTGGTGAGCTTCTTGCCTTCCTGAGGGAGCGGCTGTCCGTCGATGAGAATCTCGCCCGAATCAATCGATTCAAGACGGTTGATCGTGCGGCACAGGGTGGATTTTCCCGAACCGGACGGGCCGATAATCACCAGCACCTCGCCCTTGGCTACCGAGAGGTTGATGTCCTTGAGCACATGCAGGTCGCCGAAGTACTTGTCCACATGCCGCAACTCGACCAGCGGACTCCCCGTCTCCTGCCCGGCAGCTGATTTCGTCAGGTTTTCGACAGGGGTCGAATCCAGAGATGTCATACGCGTCGCTCCTCTCCTAAAGCAAAACTTGTGTTTATCGTAGCCACAGAATATTACGGTTGAGTGCAAATCAGGCCGACACGGTGTGTTTTACAGAATTTTACTGCTCCGTGAAAGCATCGTGTCGGCCTGAAAACTAAGGCGTGAAACCTTATTTTCCGTCAGCTGTCCAAACTGCGAGACAACCAGTGCATCGGATGATCAATTGCATACGTTGGTCTGCCTGATCTGCCGCCGCTCAGTTCTTGTCCTCGTCCGGGTCGTAGTCGACGCCGGTTTCGGCGCGCTGCGCGTCCGAGATCGGGGCCGGAGAGCCGGTGAGCGGGTCGCGGCCACCGCCAGCCTTCGGGAAGGCGATGACGTCGCGGATGGAATCAGCTCCGGCGAGCAGCGACACGGTGCGGTCCCAGCCCAGCGCGATACCCGCATGAGGCGGGGCGCCGTACTTGAACGCCTCAAGCAGGAAGCCGAACTTCTCCTGCGCTTCCTCGGGTTCGATGCCGAGCACATTCAGCACGCGGTCCTGGATGTCGTCGCGGTGGATACGCACGGAGCCGCCGCCCATCTCCTCGCCGTTGCACACGATGTCGTAGGAATCACTCATCGCATGCTCGGGGTCCTTGTCGAAGGTGTCGATCCAATCTGCCGAAGGCATGGTGAACGGATGGTGCATCGAGGTCCACTTGGAGTGGCCGACCGCTACATCGTCGTCATCAGGGTCGTCGGTGCGCTTGAACAGCGGGAAGTCGACAACCCAGGTGAACGCGAATTCGTCCGGATGCAGCAGGCCTGCGCGGCGAGCCAGCTCGACACGAGCGGCACCGAGCAGCAGCTGCGAGGATTCGCGCGAACCTGCGGCGAAGAACACCGCGTCGCCGTCCTCGGCGCCGACTGCGGCCTTCAAGCCGTTGCGCTCGTCATCGGAGAGGTTCTTGGCAACGGGGCCCTTGAGCTCGCCGTCTGCCGTGAACTGCACGTACGCCAGACCCTTGGCACCGCGCTGCTTGGCCCATTCCTGCCAGGCATCGAACTGGCGACGCGGCGTGGAGGCACCGCCCTTGAACACGATCGCGCCGACGTACGGGGCCTTGAACACGCGGAACGGGGTGTCCTTGAAGTATTCGGTGAGTTCGACAAGCGGGTTGCCGAAGCGCAGATCGGGCTTGTCGGAGCCGTACTTGTCCATGGCGTCCTGCCAGGAGATGCGCGGCAGAGGCAGCGTGATCTCATAGCCACGCGACTTCCAAATCGAAGCGACGACCTGCTCGGCCATGCCGATGACGTCTTCCTGGCTCACATAGCTCATCTCGATGTCGAGCTGGGTGAACTCGGGCTGGCGGTCAGCGCGGAAGTCCTCGTCCCTGTAGCAGCGCGCCAGCTGGTAGTAGCGCTCGACGCCACCGACCATAAGCAGCTGCTTCAAGAGCTGCGGCGACTGCGGCAGCGCGTACCACGAACCGGGCACCAAGCGGGCCGGCACCACGAAATCGCGTGCGCCCTCCGGCGTGGACTTAATGAAGGTCGGGGTCTCCACCTCGGTGAAGTCCATATCCTCCAAGGCATGGCGGGCAGCGCGGGTCATATCCGAGCGCAGCTTCAGGTTGCTTTGCATCTGCGGGCGACGCAGATCAAGGTAACGGTACTTGAGGCGCACGTCCTCGCCGGGAAGCTTGTTCTCAGACTCGTTCTCAAGCGCGGTCGAGACCTGGAAGGGCAGCGCGTCGGACTTGGCAAGCACGGTGAGCTCGCGCACCACGACCTCGATCTTGCCGGTCGCCAAATGCACGTTCTCATTGCCTTCGGGGCGTTCGCGCACATCGCCGACCACCTGCACGACGAATTCGCTGCGCAGCGGGCGCGCGATCTCCTCGTCGTTGATGACGACCTGCACCAAGCCGGTGCTGTCGCGCAGATCGATGAAGGCCACGCCGCCGTGATCGCGACGCCGATCGACCCATCCGGCGAGCGTCACCGTGCTGCCGATAAGCGCCTCGGTCACCTCGATGGCATGATGTGTTCTGTAAGCCGTGCGGCCCATGCTGCCTCTATTCCTTGAATCCTTGTCAATCCGTAACATTTTCCATGCCGCGCCTGAAGCGCGACCGCCTTGCAAAGCCTTGGAAATCAGGCCTTGAGACTGACGGTTTGCCGAGCGTACACAGTATCCGGCTCCCACGACTTGATATCGGCCGGCCGCTGCTCGCCGGACATGATGTCGCGCACCTCGTCGCCGGGCGTTTCGCCGTTTGCTTCCGTGGTCGCTTCGTCGTTCTGCTCGCTGTTCTGCTCGCTGCCTTGCGCCGCCTGCGCCGGGAACCAGACATACGGTATGCCGAGCTTGTCCGCATACTTGATCTGCTTGCCGAGCTTGACGGCCTTCGGCGCGACATCAGCCGCAATCCCCCGAGCTCTCAGCGCATTGGCAATGGCGTTCGACTGCACACGGTCCGCCTCATTCCACACCGCCACCAGCACCACGGCGGGAGAGACGCGCGAAGCCCGTGCGCCTGCGGTATGCAGCATATACGACACCAGCCGCGACAATCCAATGGACAGGCCCACTCCCGGATAGCGCTTGGAGCCTTGCGTGGCCAGATTGTCGTAGCGCCCGCCCGAGCAGATAGAGCCAAGCGAGGCCGCGCCATCGAGGAAGGTCTCGTAGACCGAACCGGTGTAGTAATCCAACCCGCGAGCGATCTTCAAATCCGCAATCACCGAGCCGGGGCGTATCTTCGCCGCCTCATCCACAATCATCGCCAAGGTGTCGAGTCCTTCGCGAGCCAGCGTGTAGGCGTCGCTGTCATGGCTGATGGCTTGGCTTTCGCATAGCACGTCGAAGCGCTCGGCCAGCTCGGTGCCATTGGCGGCAGTCAGCTCGGCAAGTGCAAGGCAGGCTTTCGCCTGAGCCTCGTTCGCTCCACAGGACTCGACCAGCAAACGCGCCACTTCGTCCGCGCCGACCTTGTCGAGCTTGTCTATCTCGCGCAGCACGCCTTCGATGTCGCTTAAGCCCAGCCCGCGATAGAACCCTTCGGAAAGCTTGCGGTTATTGGCGTGCACCGTGGCCTTGGGCAGACCGAACGCACGCAGCTCCTCCAAGGCGCTGACCATCACGAGCGGCAATTCGACCTCATAGTGCGCCGGAAGGTCGCCGTTGCCCACCACGTCGATATCGGCCTGCACGAATTCGCGGAAGCGGCCCTCCTGCGGGCGCTCGCCGCGCCACACCTTCTGAATCTGCCAGCGTTTGAAGGGGAAGGCAAGCGCACCCGAATGCTCGACGACGTACCGGCTCAGCGGCACGGTCAGATCAAAATGCAGGCCGAGCCGGTCCTCGATCGGCGTGTCGGATTCATGGCCGACCTCCTGCAGCCGGGAGAGCAAGTAAATCTCCTTGCTGGTCTCGCCTTTTTTGAGCAAACTCGAGCCCTGCTCCACCGCGCGTGTCTCGATGCCGATGAAACCATTCAGCTCGAAAACCCTACGTAGCGTATCGATGACGCGCTGCTCCACAACCCGCTCGGAGGGAAGCCACTCCGGAAATCCTGATATTGATGCACCTTTTGACACGATTCCCTATAATAGGTGAAGTCGCGGAAAAAACACGGGAACAACTCCCGCGCCTGCGTACCCTGTGCACCACAAGCCGTAAGGAGCTGGCCATGGCCGACGAAACCGTCACCGAATCCGAACACACCCCACAGACCCCCGAACAGGCTCCGACGCCAGCGGCTCCAGAGCAGTCTGGCGCCTCGCAGCCGGCCGCAGCCCCTACGCCCAAAGCTCCTGCCAAGGCTCCGGTACCCAAGCCTCACGTTCCCTCCCCCGCCGCGCTGGCGAAGAAACCGGCCCAGCACAAGGTCCCGGCCGCTGCGAGCATTTACTCCCAGGCCGATATCAAGGCATCCGAATCCTTCGGGCGCGTAGATGAGCAGGGCAATGTTTTCGTGCGCGAAGGCGAATCGGAACGCGAAGTCGGGCAGTTCCCGGGCGCTACCAACGAGGAGGCGCTGAGCCTGTACGCGCACCGCTTCCTCGATATGAAAGCGAAGCTCGAAGTATTCGCCGCCCGTCTGGAGGCCGCGAACATCAAGCCCAAGGAGATCAACGATTCGCTCAAATCCCTTGGTGAAGAAGTCGCGCAGCCGGCCGTCGTCGGCGATATCGCGTCGCTGCAGGCACGCTACGAGGAATTGAAGAGCGCCGGCGAGGCCAAGAAGGAAACGCTGGCCAAGGCCCATCAGGAAGCCGTGGCGAAGGCCGTGGCCGAACGCACTGCAATCGTCGAGAAGGCCGAGGCGCTGACCGCGTCCCTTGGCGACACGACGAACTGGCGTTCCACCGCCGACAAGTTCCGCTCCCTGTTCGACCAGTGGCAGCAGCATCAGCGCACGTCAGTACGCATCGACAAAACCGATGCCGACGCACTGTGGAAGCGCTTCTCCTCGGCGCGCACCACATTCAACCAGGCGCGCCGCAAGTGGGCGCAGAATCGCGACAACGAACGCAACGAAACCAAGCGCCTCAAAGAGGAAATCATCACCGAAGCCAACGAACTCAAGGATTCGACGGCCTGGGGCGATACCTCGCGCAAGTTCAACGAGCTCATGGACCGCTGGAAGCAGACTGGCCGCGCCGGGCGCAATGAGGACGATGCGCTGTGGACGCGCTTCCGCGAGGCCGCTGACACCTTCTTCAACGCGCGTCAGGCCGATCGCGAGCAGACGGACTCCTCCGAACGGGATAATCTAGTCAAGAAGGAGGAACTGCTGAAGAAGGCCGAAGCACTGGTCCCGGTCAAGGACGCCAAGGCAGCCAAGCAGGCTCGCCAGGCGCTGGCCGCCATCCAGGAGCAGTGGGATGAGATCGGCTATGTGCCGCGCGAGGACATGCGCCGCATCGAGGGTCGTCTTGACGCCGTCGACAAGCAGATCAAATCCGTTGAAGATGCCGAGTGGAAGAGCCGCGACCCCGAGGCCGACGCCCGCAAGTCGAGCTTCGAGGAGCAGCTGACCGCTCAGCTCGCCGAACTGGATGCCCAGATTGCCGCTGCAAGCGATCCCAAGAAGAAAGCCAAGCTCGAAGCCGAAAAGGCCACCAAGGAGCAGTGGCTCAACGCCGTGAAGTAAGACAACCCCTGCGGATTCTTCGGCAACTGGCGGTAAACGGCCACTGACATGTGCTCAGCGGCCGTTTACCGCCAGTTGTTTTGGGTAATGGTGGGAAAGAGCCGCTGACTTGCGCCAAGAGGTCGTTCGCCGCCAGTACGCAACGAGAATGGCCCGGTTGCCAACCTGCATCAACAGGTTGGCAACCGGGCCATTACTGTATGTCTTCCGGGCTAGTACTACTCAGCGGCCAACTTACTCGGCAGTGCCGTTGCTGGGGTTCTCGCCTGATTCATCCGCATCGGACACGCCTACGGATGCGCCGACCAGCTCGCCTTGTGGCTGGGGCTCTTCGAAGGCCTCACCCTTGAAGGTGAACTCGCCCAGAATGCCCTCGCCCTCCGAATCGACCAGCACGCGCTGACCGTCTTCGAGCTCGCCCATAAGAATCTGCTCGGAGATGGCATCCTCGATGTCGCGCTGGATAACGCGGCGCAGTGGACGTGCGCCCAGCAGCGGGTCGAAGCCCTTCTGCGCGAGCAGGTCCTTGGCGCTGTCAGTCAGCTCGAGCGACATATGACGCTCGAAGAGACGATCGTTGAGCTGGCTGATGTCGAGGTCAACGATCTGACGCACCTGCGGCTCAGTGAGCTGCTGGAAGACGATGATGTCGTCCAGGCGGTTGAGGAACTCGGGGCGGAACTGCTGCTTGAGCTCGCTCGTGACCTGGTCCTTCATGCGCTGATAGCTCGTTTCGGCGTCCGATCCGAGGTTGAAGCCGGTGTTGGCCGCCTTGGCGATGTCGCGCGTGCCGAGGTTGGTGGTCAGAATGATAATCGTATTCTTGAAATCGACCTTGCGCCCTTGGCCGTCGGTCAAATGGCCGTCGTCCAGCACCTGCAGCAGCGTGTTGAAGATGTCAGGGTGGGCCTTCTCGATCTCATCGAAGAGCACGACGGAGAACGGCTTGCGGCGCACCTTCTCGGTGAGCTCGCCACCCTCCTCGTAGCCGACGTACCCCGGAGGCGCACCGAAGAGCCGCGAGGCCGCGTACTTCTCCGAGAACTCGGACATGTCGACGCGAATCAGCGCGTCCTCGTCGTCGAACAGGAACTGCGCGAGCGTTTTGGCCAGCTCGGTCTTGCCCACGCCGGTAGGGCCGGCGAAGATGAACGAGCCTGCGGGCCGCTTGGGATCCTTGAGCCCCACGCGCGTGCGCCGAATCGAACGGGACAGTGCCGAAACGGCTTCGTCCTGCCCGATGATGCGCTTGTGCAGCTCGGATTCCATGCCCAGCAGCTTCTTGGACTCGGCCTGGGTGAGCTTGAACACCGGAATGCCCGTGCTGCTCGAAATCACCTCGGCAATCACGTCTTCGTCCACGACCATCTTGACGTCGGAGCCGCCTTCGCGCCAAGAGGATTCCTTCTCCTTGCGCTGGGCTTCCAGCTTCTCCTGACTGTCGCGCAATTCGGCGGCCTTCTCGAAGTCCTGATCCTTGATCGCCTGATCCTTCTGGCCGGAGATCGTCGCGATCTTCGCATCGAGCTCCTTGAGCTCGGGCGGGGCGGTGAGGCGCTTGATACGCAGCCGCGCACCAGCCTCATCGATCAGATCGATGGCCTTGTCGGGCAGGTTGCGATCCTGGATGTAGCGCGAGGAAAGCTCGGCCGCGGACTGCAACGCACCGTCGGTTATCGTCACATGGTGATGATTCTCGTAGCGTTCACGCAGTCCCTTAAGAATCTCGATGGTCTCGGCAATCGTCGGCTCATGCACCTGAATGGGCTGGAAACGGCGTTCCAGCGCGGCATCCTTCTCGATGTACTTGCGGTACTCGTCGGTTGTCGTAGCGCCGATGGTCTGCAGCTCGCCACGCGCCAGCAGGGGCTTGAGCATATCGGAGGCGCCCAGTGCGCCATCCGCGCTGCCTGCGCCGACGATGGTGTGGATCTCATCGATGAAGAGCACGATATCGCCGCGCGTCTTGATCTCCTTGAGCACCTTTTTCAGGCGCTCTTCGAAGTCGCCGCGATAGCGTGAGCCGGCCACCATCGAACCCAAGTCAAGCGAGTACACCTGCTTGTCCTTCAGGGTCTCAGGCACGTCTCCTGCGCTTATCTTCTGCGCGAGGCCTTCGACGACGGCGGTTTTGCCGACTCCCGGTTCGCCTATCAGCACGGGATTGTTCTTCGTGCGGCGCGAAAGCACGACCATGACGCGTTCAATCTCGCTGGACCGCCCGATGACCGGGTCCAGCTTGCCTGCGGCGGCCTCGGCCGTGAGATTGCGGCCGAACTGGTCGAGAATCGCGGAGCCGGTCTGCCGGCCCTTGTCCTGCACGCCGCCGGCATTGGCGAGATCGGCCTTGCCGTTGGCGTCCGAGGAAGAGGAATTGCCGCGAATCATATCGATGGTGGAGCTGCGCAGTTCGCCCAGATCCACATCCATCTTGATGAGCACCTGAGTGCCCACGCCTTCGCCTTCGCGTATCAGGCCAAGCAGGATATGCTCGGTGCCGATATAGCTGTGCCCCAGCTGCAACGCCTCGCGCAGACTCAGTTCCAAGACCTGCTTGGCATGCGGCGTGAACGGAATATGCCCGTTCGGCGCGGCATTGCCCTTGCCGATCATCTCCTCGACCTGCTTGCGGGTGTCTTCGAGGTTCACGCCCTTGGCGGCGAGCGCCTTGGCGGCGACGCCTTCGCCTTCGCGTATCAGGCCGAGCAACAGGTGCTCGGTGCCGATATAGTTGTGCTGAAGCGCTCTGGCCTCTTCCTGCGCCAAAACGATCACACGCCTGGCACGGTCGGTAAACCGTTCGAACATGCTTGTCCTTCCACTTCTTGATAATCCACTTCACTCTACCGATTCGCGGTGACGTTTATTTCCGGGCGTTTGCGAATTGCGCTGAGAACGCAACGGCGCGTTAAGATTGAAGGCATCAACCGGTATCAAGGAGGACACTATGGATGATAGGCAACAATCACAAGTTACAAGCCAAGGCGACATCGCTCTCGGAAACACCGCAGAAACGGATATCGTCGTCGGCGTGGACGGCTCGCCCGAATCATTTGCCGCGCTGCGCTGGGCTCTGCACGAGGCCGAACTCAGCGGACAGCATATCAATGCGGTCTTCGGATGGACGACCTCGTGGGGTATGGGCGGCGAGCCGCAAACCGATGCGGACTGGAACGCCATGCGCGATCGGATTACCGACACGCTGCGCGAATGGGTCGATAAGGCATGCCACGGCATCGATGTCGAACCTAGCGATATCACGCTGACGCCCGTCAGGGCCTCTGGCACGGCGGCACTGCT
This sequence comes from Bifidobacterium tibiigranuli, assembly GCF_009371885.1. Taxonomy (GTDB): domain Bacteria; phylum Actinomycetota; class Actinomycetes; order Actinomycetales; family Bifidobacteriaceae; genus Bifidobacterium; species Bifidobacterium tibiigranuli. The sequence continues at coordinate 45,531 of NZ_QLZA01000008.1, forward strand.
GCATATCGGCGCCAAGGCGCAGCAGATTGTCGTCGGTCGGCGTTCCCTGGGTCGCGTGATGCGCTGGCTCTCCCCCTCCACGTCCGCGGCTCTAGCTGAGGAATCGCATGCGCCCGTCACCATCGTGCCGAATGTGGACGCTGACGCGGACGATGTGCAGAGCAACATCGCAAGCGCTTTGGGTTCAGCGAAATCGCCTCTTGCGCAGGAGGCGGAGGCATCGGCGGATGGTCCCTTCGTGGTCGCTGTGGATGGCTCCCCCGTCTCCGAGCGGGCATTGCGTTTTGCGGCGCGCACCGCGAAACTGCATCGCGCGCCTTTGCATGCCGTATTCTGCTGGCAGCTCAAGGAGCTGAGTCCAATCCCGGGCTACGAGAACGCAGTCGCGCCAATCTCGGCCGGCCAGGCATATGCCGAAGACCTCATCAGGCGCATGGTCGAAGCGACAAGCGTCCCCGATGCGGTAGAAATCCAGACGCACGCCTTCCATATTCCTGCGGCCAAGGGACTAATCGACATCTCACGCTATGCCGGGCATCTCATCATGGGGTCCAGAGGCCTTAACGGCCTGGATGCGCGCTTCCTCGGGTCGGTGTCCCGTCAGGTCGTGAATCTGGCCCAGTGCCCCGTCACCGTGGTGCACTGAGTCTAGTGCACTGAGTCGGGCACGCTGTGCCGAGCTCGCCGGAGCGAGACTTCGTCTGTTCAGGCCTCTTCGGAGGTCTGGGCAGGCGAAGTCGTTTCTTGGGGTTCAGCGGCCTCAGTAGTAGCCTCAGCAGCGGATTCAGCCGTATCTGCGTTGTCAGACGAGGCTGATTCCGGCTGCGGTTCCTGCTGCGCATCTGCGACATCCGTAACCGCTGTATTCTCTACCGCTGTGTTTTCTACCGCAGTGCCCTCTACCACCGTAGTTTGCGCCGGTTCCTGGGGCTCAACGGCAGACGTTTCCTCGGCTCGCGCATCAGTATCAGCAACAGCTTTATCTGCATTATCCGCAGTCATAGTATCCGCAGCAGCGTGGCTCTCCGTGCCATTCGCTGCACTCTGGACGTCATCCGCCGCAGGCTCTATGTCGTCGGTATCAGCGAGCTGTTCCATCAGCTCGACCTCGCTACGCTCTTCGCGCGGCGCCTGCGCAACCACATCGATATGCAGATCGTCGAACGCCGGTTCGGACTGCACCCACAGGTGAGCGGTCTGCGGCGGCTCGATCTCCGAGTGCTCCCCGCAGCCGTGGTCGATTGAGACGACACGGCCATCGTCAGGACTCCACTTGTTCGCGCACACGCCGAACAGCACGTTGAGATCGCCCTTGAGCGGGATGAAGAAGCCGCAGGTCGAGCAGACCTTGCCATCGGCGGTTTTGGTCGACAGCGACTTCGGGCCACGCGGGCCTTCATACCAGCGCTTCGCGGTCTGCGAACGCCCCAGCAGACTCAGCACATGGCGGCGGGACAGGTCGAATTCCTCGACTATCTCATCCGCATCCGACTGCGCGGTGACCGATTCGCCCGGCTCGTCTGATTTATCCGATTCACCTGATTCGCCAGGTTCACTCGATTCGCCCGCTTCGCTGCCGGAAGCAGTATCCGCATCTGACGCGGTTTCGGAATCTTCGGCAGCCTTGGTCTTGCGGAATCCGTCTTCCAAGCGCTCATCATCCGGATCGGTGCCAATCGAGTCGGTGACCGAAAGATCGGCGGCCGTCAGCCGGTCTTTCCACGGCACCCATGCCGGCGGGCGCAGCGCCGCGTCCGTGGGAATCATCGTGGCCTCGTTGACCGTCCACCGGTCGAGTTCAGCGTCGTGGTAGAGCGCGACCGACCACTGCCATCCCTCGTAGCCGCGGTTGAGCGCCACGAAGCGGAAATCGGTGACGTCGCCATCCACCTCGACGGTCTCGACGAAGTCGCCGACCAACTGCGCGTCCTGGGCGGCGTCAATTGCGGCTTCGCGAGCAATGCTGCGGGGGTCTTGTGTTGTTTCAGTCATGCGTTCTCAGTCCTGCACATCGAAGTCGTCGGCCACAGCGCGCAGCAGCGTAGCCAGTTTCCTGCTATCCGTCGCCGACGGATATCGGTGGCGGCGCAGGCCGTTGCCTGCGGAATCAAGCAGCTTGATCAGGTCCTCGACGATGGCGGCCATATCATCGGCCTTGGGCCGGGTCGCCCTGACCAGTGAAGGCGCCGGCGCGGCAAAGGTGACATTCATGGCTTGCGGCCCCTTGCGCCCATCAGCAACCGAGAATTCGACCTTAGCACCCTTGCGCGGTGCCGCCGCATCGGCAGGCAGCGCCGCTGACGGCAGGAACACGTCCTTGCCGTCGTCACCCGTGATGAACCCGTACCCTTTGTTCGCGTCAAACCAACGCACCCGTCCGCTGGGCATATCAACACCTCACTCGTCTCATCGCTCTTGCGGGATCTTCTGCGCATCCCGCGAATCAACACACCAGTTTAGCGCAACCCCGGCCATGCATCGCGGCTCCTGCGCTGCAGGCGCACTGCCATTACTTGGTGGCTTTCGGCTCCTTGCTTCTTTTTGAGCGTTTCTCCGGCTTCGGCTTTCCCTTTGTCTTGGCCCCTGCGCCTTCCCGTTCAGCCGCCTGCTCAGGGTTGACATGATTGGCGCCAGTGGGGAGCACGACGGTGAGCGTCAGACCGCCGCCTTGAGACGTGGAGGCGCAGATGAAGCCGTGATGCGCTTTGACGACGGACTGGGCAATCGACATGCCCAGCCCTGTGCCTCCCTTCTGGCGGGCACGCGACGGGTCGGCGGTGTAGAAGCGCTCGAAGATCTGGGATTGCGAGGATTCAGGGACGCCCGGCCCGTGATCGATGAAACGCACCACGGCATAATCCATGCCATTGCGCAGCGACTGCCCCACTTCTGCGGCCTCGATGAAGCGTCGCAGGGACGCCGCATCGGAGGCCATGGAGGAGAGTCGGCCAAGCTCGATGGAAGCCGGGAGCACGCCCAAGGCCACTTCGACCGGCGAATCGGCAGGGGTGTAGCGATGAATATTGCCTACGATATTGGTGATCACCTGACGCAGCCGCGAGCCGTCGCCTTTCAGCGTCACCTGCGGCATGTCGCCCTGCTCGAAGCGCAGGTAGGACTCACCCGGCCCGCTGCCCAGCCGCACGACGCCGCGGGTGATGCCGCGATCGGGATCCAGCGCATGCAGGTCGTCAGCCGCGTCGGCCAGCAGAATGGTCAGCTGCACCCGCTGGGTGATGTCGATGCCGCGCCCCTCGTCAAGCCTCGCCAGCGAGAGCAGATCCTCGACGAGCAGAGTCATCCGCGAGCTTGAGGCTTCGATATGGGCTATGGATTCGTCGGCACGCTCCAACGCCCCCGGCGTGTCGCGCTGCATCGCGTACAGCTCGGAGTAGCCGTGTATCGTCGCCAGCGGCGTGCGCAGCTCATGACTGGCATCGGAGACGAAGCGCTTCATCTTCTCCGTGGTCTCCTCCTGCTCACGGAAGCTGCGCTCGATGCGCGCCAGCATGATGTTCAGCGACGCGGCGAGCGAACCGACCTCGGTGTTCTCCGGTGCCGAGGGGACGCGCTGGCTCAAGTCTCCAGCGGCGATTTTCGCGGCGGTCTTCTCGATGCGCTTCAAAGGATTGAGCGTCTGCTGAATCAGCAGGGAGGCAATCACACCGCCAAGCAGCACGATGATGATGCTCACCAGCGTGCAATAGCGCGTCAGTCGGTTGACCGTATCGATCTGATCGCTTAACGACAAGCCGATGTAAACGACGCCGCCCACATTGGTGGTGTTGTCGTCCACTTTTGCGACCCACCGCAGCGCCAGCACGCGCCACGGGGCCTGCGCCGCCACCATGGTGCTGCGCGAGGTCTGCGGACCGCCCATTCTCACCACCGCCGGCGCGGTGAAGGGCTTGTTGAGCTCCACGCTGCCCATCGAGCCGTCAGGCGGCAACGTGGGCACCGAGACGACGCCTTCCTTGAGCGTGGGCACCAGCGCATCGCCGACCACCGCGTTATGGGTGTCGCGTATCTGCAGGAAGTAGTCGGTCGGCCCGGCCGCAACCTGATTCGTGTCCTTGTGGCGCAGCAGATCGACGTTGTTGTAGACCAGCTCGGCCTGCTGGCTCAGCTGCGTGTCGGTTTTGTCCAGCAGGTATTTGCTCACCAGCTGCCGAATCGACAGGGAAATGCCCACTGTGCCGACGAGCAGCAGCACCAGCATGCAGGCCAGCAGCTTAGTGCTCAGCGGCACGGCGTCGAGACGCCGACGAGCCGTCGAACGAAACCAGTCGAACATATGCGAATCGACCGGCGCGCCGCCCTCGGCCGTCATCAGGCGGCCTGACTCGTCTTCGGCTCGCGAATCATGTAGCCGATGCCGCGCTTGGTTTCGATAAGCGGCACCACCTTGTGCTTGCCGCCCTGGCCGTCATCGACCTCGAGCCCGTCGACCTTCTTGCGCAGATAGGAGATGTAGGACTCCACAATGGCCGCGTCGCCGCCCCAGTCGTACTGCCAGACGTGATCGAGGATCTGCGCCTTGGACAGCACACGTCCCTCATTGTCCATGAGATAGCGCAGCAACTTGTATTCGGTCGGGCTCAGGTCGATGCTCTGCCCGGCACGCGACACGTCGTGCGAATCCTCGTTGATCTCGAGATCGGCGACCCGGATGATGGGGTCGTCCTCTATTTCGTCACGGGTGCGGCGCAGTATGGCGCGGATGCGCGCCACGACCTCCTCAAGGCTGAAAGGCTTGGTAACGTAGTCGTCGCCGCCCACTGTCAGCCCCATGACCTTGTCCTGCGTGTCGTCACGGGCCGTGAGGAACAGCACCGGGGCGGTGATGCCCTCCTGCCGGATGCGACGGGTCACGGTAAAGCCGTCGATATCAGGCAGCATGACATCCAGAACGATCAGGTCAGGCATGGTTTTCTCGATGACCTCGATGGCAGCCGAACCGGATGCGGCCGTCTCGACCTCGAAACCCGAGAAATGCAAAGAGGCGACAAGCAGCTCCCTGATGGAGGGCTCATCGTCCACGACAACGATCGATGCTTCTATGGAATTGCTCATACCGTTCAGCTTTGCTCGTAGTGCTGGGGGTTTCCTGAATGCCCGCTGAATTTTGCGGTACAACACCGTTGGGAGATGCTGCGCAGCTAGTCATCACCGCCGATGCCGCCCGCCACGTCGCCTCGGCTCATCCGGTGCCGCAGCAGGCTCCGTAGCGGTGTCCCCTGTATCGCTAAGTATCGCAACGTCAGGCGTGGCCTCATCAGGCACAGCAACGTCAGACGCAGCAGTGTCAGATACGGCGATGTCGGCCACCGCAGTGTCGCCCGCCACATCCGCTGACGCCGATTCGCCGGCCGCCGCAGCACGCCGACGACGCAGCACGATCGCCGCGACGACCACTGCCAGTAGCACTACGGGAATGGCGACCATCAGGCCCACGCCGATGCGGGACGCCCCGCTGGACGTCGAGGTTTTGCTGAGCGTATCGAGCTCGTTCATCATCGCGATGGCAGAGCCGGACCAGTCCGGCGTGTCCTTGGCAGTCAGCGGTTCAAGAGCCGCCTGCGAAAGCGCATCGGCCGTCTTCTTGCTGCTGAGCCATTCGTCGGATTTCGGCGAGACCACGACCACGAGATTGCCGTCTCCCGATGCAACGGCAAGCATAACCGTATTGGGCGCGGGCTTGGTCGATTCCAGTACGTCCGAAGCCCATTTATCCGGCTTCGCATTGTTGCCGAAGGACTCGATGTACAGCAATTTGACAGTGACGCCCGACTCACTCTTCGTCTTGTTGATGGCGTCGGTGACTGCGGCGACATTGTCTCCGAGCAGATTCTGTGTATCGGTGATGTTGTCGGTGGCGGTTATCTGAGGCGGCGTGCCCTGGCCGCTATCGGCGAAGGCAGTTCCGACCGGCATGACGCAGAGCAGCAGCACGGCAATCAGGAGCAGTGCCGCAGCGCTGAATGTGGACGGTTTCTTAAGACGCCCGGTCACCTGCTGCCCAGCAATCCGCAACCCAATGATTCGCAACACAGTGATCCACAATCCAGCGATTCGTTGCCGAACCGCACGGCTTTTGGCGTCGAATGGCCGTGACACGCCGAAGCATGCCAAAATCGGCAAGCGTTCGACCACATCACCCGTTTTTCCGTACCTGTTCTTCGTCATTCGCATAGCTTCTAGAGTAGCGGCCGGGTTCCACCAGCCCGACCGCCAGACAACATATCAACCCAAGCAAAGGAGCCATCATGGCACAGTATCAAGTCGACTCGGAAGAGATCCAATCCTCAAGCGCGGCGGTGTCCGCATCCGTTGCATCGATCAGGGAGGCAGTGGCGGGCATGTATGCCAACCTCGCCGCACTGCAGGGCGTGTGGAAAGGCGCGGCATCAACGCAGTTCTCCGCCGTGGCCGAGCAATGGCGGGCATCCCAGCAGCAGATGGAGGCCTCGCTCGAATCCATCCAGAACGCGCTGACGCAGGCTTCGGGAGTGTACGCGGACGCCGAAGCCCAGGCATCGCATCTGTTCGCCTACTGATGAATATAATCCTGCGCATGTGACCGCGCATAGCAGCATATGACCGCATATGACGAGGTCCCGACCCTTTCGGATCGGGACCTCGCATGCGCCGTTCATCACAACGGCTTGCCATTCATCGACTCAGGCCTATTGGATTGCGCCTGAGTCGGCTCGGCTCGCCTGACTGGGCTTTAGTAGCCCATGTCAGCGCCCGGGGCCGGTGCCGCAGCCGGCGGCTCCGGCTTGTTGGCAACCACGGCTTCAGTCGTCAGGAACAGGCCGGCGATGGACGCCGCGTTCTGCAGCGCGGAGCGAGTCACCTTCACCGGGTCGGCGACACCTGCGGCAAGCAGGTTCTCGTAGTCGTTCGTTGCCGCATTGAAGCCTTCGCCTTCGGGCAGCTCGCGCACCTTGTTGAGCACCACGTCGCCGGAGACGCCGGAGTTCTCGGCGATCTGCTTGATCGGGGCCTCGACGGCGCGGAACACGATGGCAGCGCCTGTGGCCTCTTCATCGGTCAGCGAGGTGATGTCAGCGGATTCCTCAGCCTTCTTGGCAGCCTGAACCAGCGCCACGCCGCCTCCCGGCAGCAGGCCCTCTTCGATGGCGGCCTTGGCGTTGCGCACGGCATCCTCGATGCGGTGCTTGCGCTCCTTGGCCTCGACCTCGGTGGCCGCGCCGACCTTGATGACTGCCACGCCGCCGGCCAGCTTGGCCAGACGCTCCTGCAGTTTCTCACGGTCGTAGTCGGAATCGGTGTTCTCGATCTCGCCGCGAATCTGGGAGACGCGAGCATCGACCTCGTCCTTGGAACCGCCGCCGGAGACGATGGTGGTCTCGTCCTTGGAGACGATGACCTTCTTGGCAGTGCCCAGCACGGAGACGTCGATGGACTCGAGCTTCAAGCCCAGCTCATCGGACACGACCTGCGCGCCGGTCAGGATGGCCATATCCTGCAGCATCGCCTTGCGGCGGTCGCCGAAGCCCGGGGCCTTGACGGCGCAGGAGTTGAAGGTGCCGCGGATCTTGTTGAGAATCAGGGTCGGCAGCGCCTCGCCGTCGACATCCTCGGCGATGATCAGCAGCGGCTTGCCGGTCTTCATGACCAGCTCGGCGATGTGCACGACATCCTGCTGGCTCGAAAGCTTGCCGGAGGTGAGCAGAATGTAAGGCTCCTCAAGCACGGCGGTCTGCTCGTCGGCGTTCGTGACGAAGTAGGGGGCAATATAGCCCTTGTCGAAACGCATGCCCTCGGTGAACTCGAGGTCCAGGCCGAAGCGGTTGTTGTCTTCGACGGTGACCACGCCATCCTCGCCGACCTTGTCGAGTGCTTCGGCGATCTGCTCGCCGACTTCCGGATCAGAGGCGGAGATCGTTGCGGTGGCGGCGATCTGCTCCTTGGTCTCGACTTCCTTAGCGGAAGCGATCAGCTCCTTGACGATGGTGTCGGACGCCTTTTCGATGCCCCGGCGCAGTGCGATCGGGTTCGAGCCGGCAACCACGTTCTTCAGGCCCTCATGCACGAGAGACTGCGCGAGCACGGTTGCGGTCGTGGTGCCGTCGCCAGCCACGTCGTCGGTCTTCTTGGCGACTTCCTTGACCAGTTCGGCGCCGATGCGCTCGTACGGATCCTCAAGCTCGATCTCCTTGGCGATCGACACGCCATCATTCGTGATGGTCGGCGCGCCGTAGCTCTTATCGAGCACCACATTGCGGCCCTTAGGTCCAAGAGTCACCTTGACGGTATCGGCGAGCTTATCGAGGCCCGCGAGCATACCCTGACGAGCTTCCTCGTCATATGCAATAATTTTTGCCATTGTTCCTCCACATATGGCTACATGGGACATTTCCACACCGAACCCAGAAGCAATGACCAGCCGTCAGCTGCCGATTATCACTCTCAGGCTCCAAGTGCTAATTGGGAGATTAGCACTCAGCCCCGTCGAGTGCCAACACGAGTCTGCCGATTGCGCTGTTGGCAAGAAAATCGCACGCTTCCCGTGCACGGCACCGCCCGGGCATCAGTGCACTGCTGCACGATAACCCAGCTCAAAAGCTCCTATAACCCTCATAGCCCCATAACCCCCACAGCCCGCAGCACAACGCAAAGGACCCCGACCACATCGGTCGGGGTCCTCACAGATATTTGGTATCGATTCCGTTACACCTCAGCGCTACTGAACGACAGTATTGCCAGACGGCACAGACGCAATCGTCAAATCAGAGCTTCACCACGCTCGTGGCCTGCAGACCCTTGGGGCCCTGCTCGGATTCGAATTCAACCTTGTCTCCGTCATCGAGCTTCTTGAAGCCGTTGCTCTGGATAGCGGAATAGTGCACGAACACGTCCTCGCTACCATCGTCAGGGCTGATGAAGCCATATCCCTTGCCTGCATTGAAGAACTTAACAGTGCCTTGTGCCATAATTATCATCTCTCGTTCGAGTAGCCGCGAATACATACAGAAAACCCGATTGATTCCGGACTTTCCACCTCGCCGCTGAAAGACATTGTAACGGTAGGCCCCGAGAGAAACGCCGAACGGCTCGCCGAGGGACTGACGGCGGCTCCCCTCGACGCCGCGCGGCCCTGCGCCTGCCTAGCTCATCAGCACGACGACAACCGGCGTGCCGATCTGCGCGGACTGCTCGACGTTGGCGATGCCCAGCGTGCTGGCCACGTCCTGCGCGGTGGCCTTATCGGTTTCGTTCTGATACCACACCACCGAGGCGGCAGGAGGCTGCCCCATGGAGTACGTGCTGGCGGTCACGCTGGCGTAGCCGCTCTGCCTGAGCGTGGCGGCCTGCCGCCCGGCATAGCCCGTGACGCCGGTGCCATTAAGCACCTGTACGGCAGCGGACTTGTTAACAGTTTGCTGCGGAGCCGGCTGCGAGGTCTGCGCTGGCTGCGAAGGCGAGGCGCTGGGACTCTGCGATGCCGTGGCCGGCGCGGACGTGGATGGGGCCGCCGATGACGACGACTTGGCCGGCGCACTTGCCGACTGCGACGACGTGGCCGAAGGCTGCCAAGGCATATGAATCTTGGCGATCTCGCCGGAGTAGATTCCCCACACGAGCAGCCCGGCCAGCGCGGCCAGAATAACGACTGCGACGAATGGCATCGCCCTGCGCGAGAACGACCGCTTGCCGCGATGCACGCCGACTGGACCGGCCGGAGGCGTGTCGAACGCATCCTTCTCGTAGGAGTCCACTGCATTCTCTTTCCTGCGCGCCATGCCACGTCCCTTTCCTAAGCCATTACTTCCTGAACCACTGCGCCGGCCATGCACTATGCCGGGCCTGCTAGTACTCACCGAGTGTAACGCGACCCGAAGGCCGAATAAACCCGGCGCAACCCGCCAAGGCGACTCGCGAGTACCGTGGTGCCAGGCATGCAGCTCGGTAGGCAGCTACTACAGTGGTGGTTATGACCCATACGAATGTCAAGCCGCTGTCCGCGCTCATCGACTCAGGATGGGCGACGGCTCTTGCCGACGTCGAGCCCGAAGTCCACCGCATGGGGGATTTTCTGCGCGGCGAACTAGCCCAGGGACGGCACTACCTCCCGGCGAGCAAAAACATCCTGCGCGCCTTCACCATCCCATTCGACAGCATCAAAGTGCTGATCGTGGGGCAGGATCCCTACCCCACCCCCGGAAATCCGGTAGGCCTGAGCTTTAGCGTGGCACCGGACGTGCGGCCGCTGCCCAAGAGCCTTATCAATATATACAAGGAGCTTGGCGACGATCTGGGCCTGCCGATGCCCGATAATGGGGATTTGACGCCGTGGACCCACCAGGGGGTGATGCTGCTCAACCGATGCCTGACCGTGCAGGCGGGACGCCCCAACAGCCATCAGGGCAAAGGCTGGGAGAGCGTCACCGATCAGGCCATCCGGGCGCTGAACGCCAGAACGGACGATCAGGGACGTCCGCAGCCGCTTGTGGCGATTCTGTGGGGACGCAATGCGCAAAGTTTGGAACCGCTGCTCACCAACGCAGTCGTCATCAAATCTCCACATCCCAGCCCGCTGTCCGCCTCGCGCGGATTCTTCGGCTCGCGTCCCTTCTCCAAGGCCAATCAGGCGTTGGTCTCGATGGGAGCCACGGCCGTCGACTGGGCGCTGCCTTCGGCTCCCTCTCGCCCGTAGCCGCTACAATGCGTGGAATGCCGTACTGCGAGAAACCGTACCCATGAGGACTGCCATGCCTGCACACTGCATTTCCATAACCTGTATTCCTCAATATTCATTGCAACTTCAGTGCAACCAAAACTGATGCAACCAATACCATTGCAACCAACCGTCGGATAGAGTGAAATCATGCCGTTAATCCCCTCCCCACCACATATGCCCGAACAGCCCGGCCTTGCGCAGCAGGGTCTTGCGCCAGGGCTGCCCCGCCCGCTCGCCGCCGAGGATCTGAGTCGCGCACGAGTGCTGGCGGACCGGCTTCGCACACGCTTCGCCCAGACCCTCGTCGGCCAGGAGACCCTGCGTGAATCCCTGATCGTCACGCTGGCCGCCGGCGGCCATATCCTGATCGAGTCGGTGCCTGGCCTGGCCAAGACGACGGCCGCCCAGACCCTGGCCACTTCGGTGTCGGGCACGTTCAAGCGCGTCCAGTGCACGCCGGATCTCATGCCCTCCGATCTGGTCGGCACGCAGGTCTTCGATTTCTCCAAGCAGCGCTTCAGCACGCAGATCGGCCCGATCCACGCCAACTTCGTGCTGCTGGACGAAATTAACCGCTCGAATGCGAAAACGCAGTCGGCCATGCTCGAAGCCATGGCCGAGGGCGCTACGACCATCGGCGGCGAACGCATCGCGCTGCCGAAGCCGTTCATGGTGATTGCCACGCAGAACCCGATCGAGGAGGAGGGCACTTTCACCCTGCCTGAGGCGCAGATGGACCGCTTCATGATGAAGGCGGTCATGACCTACCCCACGGCCGATGAAGAGGAGCGCATGCTGGATATGCTCACGCGCCGCGGCTCGGACACTATCGACCCTTCGACGCTGAATCGCGATGTGCTCTCCATCCAAGATGTGGAGTTCCTGCGCTCCTGCGCTCGCCGGGTGCATGTTTCGGATTCGATCATGCGCTACGCGGTCGATCTCGCGGCGACTTCGCGCGGCACTGGCACGAACCCGCTGCGCGATCTGGCTGCATTGGTGCGGCTGGGTGCCAGCCCCCGCGCCTCGATCGCCCTGGTGCGCATCGGTCAGGCGAACGCACTGCTGGCAGGGCGCGACTATGTCATCCCCGAGGACGTCAAGTCCTTCGCGCATGAGGTGCTGCGCCACCGCATCGTGCTGACCTTCGAGGCGATGGCCGACGGCGTGTCGGCCGATCAGGTCGTCGATTCGGTGCTGGAAGCGGTGCCGGTTCCATGAGTTTTGGGACACGATTCGGCACAGCACGCACTGGCAGGGGCGAGACGGGCAAAGGTACAGCGCAGCTTGGCAGGCCACAACCTGCGAGCGCTTCGACCCGCCGACGCATCGAGGCACTTGCAGGCTCGCTCACGCTGCCCACGGTGCGCAGAGCGCTCGGCGTCGTGGAAGGAGAGCACACGTCGCACCGACGCTTCGGCAGCGACGATGTGATGGATATTCGCTCCTACACGATTGAGGACGAGGCGCGGCTCATCGATTGGAAGACGAGCGCTCGCGCGGGCCAGCCCATGGTCGTGCAGCGCGAGCGGCTGGTCACCTCGCGGGCGTGGCTGCTGCTTGATGTCGGGCGAGAGATGTGCGGCGCCTGCCCCTCGGGGGAAACGGCCTATCAGGTCGCCGCCAACGCCCTGTGCATGTTCGCCGGGCTGAGCCTGAAACGCTCGGATGACGTCTCCCTGGTATTCGCCGACGCGGCGTCGATCACCCGAGTGCCCTTCCACGGAGGCTTCGCGCAGTTCGAACGCACGCTTGACGCCGCGCTCGAGCGCGACTGGCGGCAGCCGCGCAACATCGACGCGCTGCTGAGCTACGCCCGGCGCATCCGGGACCGTGAGGCGCTGATCGTGCTGGCCACTGACGAGCATGCGCTGCGCGAACGTCATCTGCGCACGATTCGCTCCATCGCGCGCACGCATCCGGTGGTGCTCATCGACGTGGCGACGCTCAACCCACTCGATGCAGAAGCAAGTGACCGCGTCATCGACGGGGTTTCGCGCCGTCGCGTACCGGCGTTCCTGCGCGATGTGCAGGGTGCGCAGGAGGTGACAACGCATCGCGATTTTCTGGCCGCCGCATTGGAGCACGAGCTGGCGGTCTGCGGCTCGACGCTTATACGCGCCGGTTCCAGCGAGGCGATGTTCGCGCGCTTCGTCTCCATGATCTCGTTCGCGCTGACGCGCTCGGCGGGCAGCTATCTTGCAGCCGGCGCACGTAGGCCGTTGCAGGTTCAGGGGGTGCGGAAACAATGACGCTTGCTGCCTTGAATCCTCAGGACCTGCATCCCGCGCAGCAGCTGTCGGCCTACGAGCCTCTGCTGATCGTATTGATCGCCAGCCTCGCGCTGGCAATTGCCGCAATCGCGCTGGTGGTGATGCTTTCGCGTCCTCGTCGCGCCGACAAGCAGCTCAAGGCCGCTGGCGCGCATAGCGGAGCCAGCGGCAAGACCGCATGGCGGGCCAAGATCAACGAGGTGCTTGCACGCCATCAGCGTGGCGAGCTCACCCGCGACGAATCCTTCGACGAACTGGCCCGAATCGCACGGGACTATGCTTCCACGGCCAGCGGCTCAGACCTGAGCACGCAGACCCTGCTTGAGCTCAATCGGCGCACCTTGCCCGGTACGCAGCGCCGCGGATTGGAGCTGCTGCGGCAGACCATAGCAGCGCTCTACCCGCCCCAGTTCGCCGACGACGCGATCAATGCGCAGGCGCGCGATACGTCGGTGGAGCAGGCCTGCGAATGGGTGTCCCGGCTTGTGGAAAGGTGGCGCTGATGCTGTCTTGGCAATGGCCACTGGCCGCACTGGTCGCGGCGCTTCTGGCGCTGGCCGTTATCATCATCGCCATCGTCTTCGGCGCGTCGCGTCGGCGCCATGATGCCGACGGACCCCAGGTCTTCGATCTTGACGACGCACTGAGCGGAGAGCATGCCTCGCAGCAGCTGCGCCTATGGCGCACGCTGGGGCGATTGGCCTGCGCGGTGCTGGTTGCGGCGCTGGCCGTATCGGTCGCACTGGTGGCGCGCCCTTCGCAAGTCGATCAGGGCGAGGAACGCGCCGGCAACCGGGACATCGTGCTGTGCCTCGATGTCTCGGGCTCGACGCTGCCCTACGCCCGCGAGGTGATCGAGACCTACCTGTCGCTGGTTTCCAGCTTCCGCGGCGAACGCATCGGCCTGAGCATCTTCAATTCGACCTCCCGCACGGTCTTCCCGCTGACCGATGACTATGCCTTGGTCACCAAGCAGCTTCAGACGGCGAGCACGATTCTCAAAGGAGTCGAGACGCAAAGCGATATCGATCATATGAGCGATGCCGACTATCAGAAAATCGCGAATTGGCTCGAGGGCACGCAGAACCGCACCGACGAGACCTCGCTGATCGGCGACGGCGTCGTGAGCTGCGCCGCGATGCTCCCCGGTTTCACGTATGGCAACGCACCAACGGGCGGGTCCGCACGCGCCCGCGCCTCGTCCATCGTGCTGGCCACCGATAACGTGGTATCCAGCAAGCCCACCTATACGCTCGCCGAGGCGCTTGATTTGGCTGCGAAGGCGCATATAGGCGTGGATGGCCTATATGCGGGTCCCAAGGAAAGCCTGCGGGACGAACCGGCCGTGCAGATGAAATCGCTGATCGAATCGCATGGCGGTACCTTCGTCACGACGCGCGACGGCTCGTCGGTCAATGAGCTGGTGCGCGACATCGAACGACGCAGGGACACCGCGAACCGTGCCAACTCCCGCGCGGCGATGGTCGATGCCCCCGGCTGGTGGACGCTGGCGCTGGCGGTGCTGCTCGCCGCATGGCTTGGCTTGGCATGGAGGTTGCGCCGATGAACGCACTGACACTCTCCCCCGCACTGGGATGGCCGCTCGGCGCGGCGATAGCAGTCGTGATGCTCGCCTTCGCGGTGCTGGCCGTAGCCATGCACATGCGCCGCCGCTCGCGCAGCGATGAGACCCTTGCCGCCTGCGTGCGCCGGGCGGTGCTATGCCTGCTGGTCGCCGTGATGGCCCTGACCCCCAGCACGACGACGCCCATCACTTCGCACGCAGTGAACACAACCGATGTCGTGCTCGCCATCGATGTCACCGGGTCGATGGGTGTGAAGGATGCCGCATACGGGCCTGCGAGCGGCATATCACGACTCGACGCGGCCAAGCAGGCGGCCAACGATCTGACGGCTTCCTACCCGAATTCGAGTTTCGCGGCTCTGCGCTTCGGCGTCAGCGGCACTCTGGACGTCCCGCTGACGCCCGACACCTTGGCGATTCGCAACTGGGCGGACACACTGGCCGTGGAGCCCACGGCGCTATCCACCGGCTCGCGCCTCGACGCGCCGATCGACCAGCTGCTGCTCACCGCGAAATCCATCCGCGCCGAGCACCCGCAGGACGCCCTCGTGCTCTACCTCATCACTGATGGCGAGCAGACCTCGCCCAAGGCCCGACGCAGCTATTCCTCGTTGCGCCAGTACTTCGACGACGCCTTCACGCTGGGAGTTGGATCGACGAAGGGCGGCAGGATACCGCAGATCAGCACAGACCCCAATGCCTCGAACGGCACGCCACAGTGGGTTATCGATCCGAACACCGGGCAGCCCGGCATTTCAGTCATGGATGAGAAGAATCTCAAGGATATCGCCGACGAGCTGGGCGGCCAGAGCATCATTCTGGGACCGGGCAAGACCGTGGCCGGCCATGTCTCCGCAAAAGCCTCTCGTCGATGGCGGATGACCGATGACGCGAAGCGGCGAGAACGCATCACGCCGATCGTATGGCCCTTCGCCATTGCTGCGGCGGCGCTGCTCATCTGGGAGCTGGGCGCATGGATCGTCATGTCAAGGAGGTCACTGTGATGAAAAAGGACGTGACAGGAAGCAATGCGACACGCCATCGTGCGCGTGCGCCGCTCGCCGTACGCGTGGCACTGGCTGTTCTTGCGGTGTTGCTCGCAGCGGTGGCAGCGGCGTGCATACTGAATATAACCGCCGTTCGCTCCTATAATCAGGCGACCCAGTCCCTCGATGCGAATCTCAAATCCGCAGCTGCGCCCAACACGGATCTGGACGCGCTCAAAACCCGTCAGCAGCAGACCGACGCGCAGTTCAACGACGCCGGGGCCTTCGGGTTCCTGTTGCTTCCGCAAGTCAAATCGGCGATTCACGCCAATTCCCAGATCTCCAAAACCCTGACCACGCGCACAAGCCAGGAAATCGTCAGGCAGCAGGCGGAGGGGCAGGCCAACGTCAATGGCACTACCGGCAAGGGCACTCTCGGCAACGGCAAGCAGAGCGACGGCCTGAGCCAGGAGCAGCGCGACAAGGTCGAGGCGATGCTCAAGGCGAATCAGCAATCGGCCTCCCCCGACGACACGCAGCCGTCCGGGAATCCCGCAACCCCCAATCCCGGGAGTTCCGCCGTACGGCCTTGGTGATTCGCCGCACATGTTCGACGTGCGGGGAATCGCGTACATGGTTTTTTTAGACACACGGTTTCCGACACATGGTTTTCCGACACGCCGAACATGTGGATAACTCCAAGCCTTCGACCACATGGCCCTGTCGTGCTTGCCTGCCTGATGCGGCACCGCGTTCAATGGTGCTATGACTTTCACCACTAAAACTTTCACCGCTCAAACATTCACCGATATGCCTACCATCGCCAGTCTCCCTGCATACCCGGCAGGGCAGGGCGGATCCCCTGCCCTGCCGGGTATGCGCGTACGCGCGCTCGGCACGAATTCATGCCCATGCCATAACACCGCAGCAGCCAGCCGCGATCTCGTCGCCGCACTCGCGCGCTCCACCATCGAAGCAACGGACCATATGCGGACGGCGGTCGCCCGCTCCGCAGCAATCGAATGGGAGGGCAAAGCCGCTGCATACTTCCGAGAGCATCTGCACGCCGATGCCGTCACATCCGTCCACATAGACGAAGCCGTCTACGCCACTCAGTCAGTGCTCTGGCAAGGCGGCGCATCATGAACTGGCGCGTTGCCTCATCCATCAATGGCGGCCAACAGTACACTGCGGCCGCACGCGAAGCGTACGCGGAAATCGCGCGGACTCTGGCCGACGACGCCTCGCAATTATCAGGACAATCCACGGCCTGGTCCGCTGCGGCGCTGCAGCTAGGCCATTATCGCGTCAGCGGCATCTGCCAGTTGGCCGGCAGCGGCATGGGTTCAGCGAGTGCAGCTGATTTCGGCGCGGATCATGAATCCCTGCCCTATCAGGCGCTTATCGAGCGCTGCAACGACAATGCAGCCCAATGCCAATCACTCAGCCGAGACCTCAGCACCATGGCGGATCTGCTCATTCGGGCCCATTCGCTCTACTCGCAGGCGGAGCACGCCACCCGAAGCGCGATGAACAAGCTGCTGGAAACCGCCGGCACAGTATTCCCCGTTACAGCAGCGGCGGGATTCCTCTCGCTGGCCGCAGGCGGCGTGCTGTCCTGCTCAATCCGTGAGCGCCGTTTCAGCCCCGCAGGAGCGCTGTCCAGCACGGCGTGGGCGCAGGAGGGTCTGCTGAACGCGGCAAGCAACCATGTCAATGCCAAAACGATGGGCCTGAGCACCGTGGGAGCAGGTGTGAACCGCTCTGCGGCCATATTGTCTCTGGGTTCCTCGCGCCTCGTCAACCTGGTGCAGGGCAATCTGCTACATGTCGATCAAGTGAAATCGTCACGGCCGGTGGTGGACGAATCCCACAGCGTCGCCCAGTCGCTGGCGAATCTGCAGCGTCTTGGCGCGCAGCGTCGCGGCAATGCTGGGGGCAGCGGCCTCGACTACGGAACCATAGCGATTCAGCGCTACCGCAATGCCGACGGTACCGCCTCGTGGCTGGTGACGATTCCGGGCACCGATGGCGAATCGGATTCCGCGTTCGGCTGGCCGCAGAATCTTGAGGCGATGAGCAGCGACGCCAGCCAGCGGATGCGCGGCGACAGCGCTCGTCTGGTGGCTATCGCGATGGAGAAGGCCGGCATCGGGCCCAAGGACGCTGTGGCGCTCATCGGGCATTCCCAAGGCGGCATCGTCGCGGCAGCCATCGCCTCCGATATGAAGAATCGATACCGCATCGAGCATGTCGTGACCGCTGGCTCGCCGGTGGCGAATCATCCCGTGCCGAACCGGACATGGATGACGAGCATCGAAATGGAGGACGAGATTGTGGCGGCACTCGACGGGGCGGCGAACCCAGCGAACGAGCATTGGCTGACCATACGCGGCACAGCGCTTCGCGATGCCAAAGGCGCGCCGCCGCCAGCCGGCACCGGCGAACCGAGGCCGCCCGCAGCGACTCCTGTGCCCGGGGCGGCTCCTGCTCCTGTTGCTCCCATCGCTCCCGTCAACCCGTTTGCCTCCGCGCCAGTCGAAGGAGCTAGCGAGCGCAAGGAGATCACCCATCATCTGCGCTACCACCAGGCGGCCTACCGCAACGCGAGCGACCTCGGCTCCCCAGCCGTGCAGCAGCACGAGCAGCATTTCCAGGCCATCGTTGGCGGCAAACTCGAAGAGACCTCCTATTGGCAGGGCCGCATGTCCTGGGGACCGCCGACCGCTCTGAACGAGCGCATAGCTGCACGCATGGTGGGGCAGCGAGCCGCGCCTGATGATGGCCGCTGATGAATTTACAGCAGGCCGCGTCTGGCACGCTGGGCTATTACGCAGTGTGCCAGACGCAGAACAGACCGCAGTACAAGCCACACGCAGTGCAAGCCGCAGAACAGGCCACCGGACATGCCGCAGAACATACCGCAGGACGGGGCCGTGCTGCGCCAAGAATATCCTGGGCGGCGGTGCTGCCCAGCACGCGGAGCGGTTCACGGCTCGAAGTACGCTGTAGCCTATGCAGCTGACTGATATCTCCCCCGCAATCGCCCTGACCTCATTGGATGGCCGCTACCATCGCCAGACTGCTCCGCTGGTCGAATACTTAAGCGAACCGGCGCTCAATCGCGAGCGCATGCGCGTCGAAGTGGAATGGATGATCCTGCTGAGCAACGGCTTCGATGGCAATGCCTCAGCACCGGTGCTTGAGGGCCTGACCCCGCTGAGCGACACCGAATGCGAATTCCTGCGCGCCATCCCCGAAGACTTCGACGCGGACGGCATCGCCCGGCACGCGTCCTACGAGGCGGTGACGCACCACGATGTGAAGGCGGTCGAATACTACATCGACGACGAGCTGGATCGGGCAGGCGAGGTTCTCGGCTCAGATAGTTCGCTGCCGGGACTGAAAACGCTCGTGCATTTCGCCTGCACGTCGGAGGACATCAACAACCTCGCCATCGCGCGCTGCGTGAAGAACGCCATCGAGCAGGTCTGGCTGCCCGCAGCCCAGCAGGTGACCGATCAGCTCAACGATATGGCGCAACGTTTCCGCGCGCTGCCGATGCTTTCGCTCACGCACGGCCAGCCCGCCACGCCCACGACGCTGGGCAAGGAGCTTGCGGTGTACGTGCACCGGCTCGAACGTCAGCTGGACCATATCGAAGCCCAGGAATACCTCGGCAAGCTCAACGGCGCGACCGGCACCTTCGGCGCTCATGTCGCCGCCTGCCCCGATGCCGACTGGATTGCGATTTCGCGCGAATTCGTCGCGAACCGCATGGGGCTGACCTGGAATCCGCTCACCACGCAGATCGAAAGCCATGACTGGCAGGCCGAGCTCTACGGCGCGATCAGCCACACGAACCGCATCCTGCACAATCTCGCCGTGGACATCTGGATGTACATCTCGCGCGGCGTCTTCGCGCAGGAGCCGGTCAAGGGAGCCACCGGCTCGTCCACGATGCCGCACAAGGTCAACCCCATCCGCTTCGAGAACGCCGAGGCGAATCTCGAATTGTCCTGCTCGCTGCTCGACACGCTGTCCGCCACGCTGGTGGAAAGCCGCTGGCAGCGCGATCTGACCGACTCCACCACCCAGCGCAACATCGGCGCCGCGCTCGGCCACGGGCTGCTGGCCCTGTACAATCTGGGCGGCGGCCTGCAATCCATCCATCCCAACGAGGCCGTCATAGCCCGCGAGCTCGAAGAGAACTGGGAAGTACTCGGCGAGCCCATCCAGACCGCGATGCGCGCGGCCGAACTGGCAGGTCTGCCCGGCATGGAGAAGCCCTACGAGAAGGTCAAGGAACTGATGCGCGGCCATGCGATAACGCGCGACGACGTCGAGAAGTTCATCGATTCGCTGGCCTTCGACGATGCCACCGCGAAGCGTCTCAAGGCATTGAGCCCTGCGCAGTACACCGGTCTGGCAAGCACCTTGGTGGACTACGCGCAGCAATGAGCCAAAGCGAAGCATCCATGCTGACGACGTCAACGCAGACTGAATCGGCGGCTGCATCCTCGTCGCCGCAGCCGCAATCACCGATGCAGCCACAATCCACGACGACACCGCAGCCGGGCATTCGCATCGAGGATGTCGCGCCTGAGCGCACGCATGACTTCGCCGATCTCATGCACGCCGCCACGGCGCTGCTCATAGCCGTGGCAGTCGTCCTGATGGGCGTGTATCTGCGCGGATTCACCTCTGGCGTCGAATCCGACGCCCATAACGCGAGCCGGGCCTTCGACTGGCTGCTGAACATGCCCATCTCGGTCATCCAGCAGCTCACGACATTCGTCATCGTGGTCGGCGTGCTGGCCCATATGCTCATAGGCCGTGAATGGCTGCAGTCCTGCGTCGCAGTTCTCGCGCTGTTCGGCGGCTATGTGCTCATTCGCGTGCTGGCTCTCGCGCTTTCGCAGTTCGGCGACGCATCGCTGCTCGCACCCTTCTATGCCATTGGCACCCCGACAGCGGGCTCAGGACTGCTGCCGGACCTCTATGCGGGCATCGGCGCATTCCTGACCGTTGCGGGGCCGCGCCGACTGCGCTCCACGGTGCGCTGGGGCTGGAACGTCCTGTATGTCGTGGCCGTCGCGCTTGTCGTCCTCTCCTGGCATTCCGTGTCCGGCGTGCTCGTCTCCTTCGTCGTCGGCCGCGTGATCGGCATGCTGCTGCGCTTCGCAGCCGGCACGCAGAACAAGGGCGCATGGGGGCAGGAGATCGTCGATGCCGTACGCGCCATCGATGTGCGTCTTGCCGGCCTGACGCGCCGGCAGGACGACAAAAACGACGCCGGCGTGCTGCAGACCTCGCTGGACGACGATCTCATCGAGAACTCGCGCATTTACGATGCCGTGGATGAGGCTGGCAGACGCTACATCATCTCCGTTCTCGACGCGCAGCTGCATAACGCAGGCTATTTCAACCAGATATGGCAATGGCTGCGACTCACCGGCGTTTCGATGCGTCGGGACCGCTCGGCCAGTACGGCCAATCATCACCATCTGGCGATGATTCTGGGGCTGGCCCATCTGGGGCTGCCTACCATGCAAGCCTATGGCGTCATCGACAGCGGGGAATCCTCGCTGCTCGTTTTCGAGGCCGAGGGCATGGCGCGGCCATGCGATCTCGACACGCTCAGCGACGAGGATGCGACAGGCGTCATGCGTTATCTCGATGCCGCCAATGCCCGCGGCTACACGCATAGGCGCATCACGCCCGGATCGCTCGCCCGCACCAGTGATGGCGCGATGATGCTGGCTGGCTGGCACAACGGCGATTGCGCAAGTAGCAGCGCGAATATCGCACTCGACCGGGTGCAGCTGCTCAGCTTGCTTGCCTCGCTCATCGGCGTCGAGCGCACGCTTTCCGCAGCGCGTTCGGTCTGGGGAGATAATACGCTGATCAGCCTGACGCCGTTCTTCCAGAAAGTCGCCGTGCCCTATGGCACGCGCGCGCTGCCCGGCTGGAACAAGCAGCTGCTGGGCCAGCTGCGCACCACCATAGACGCGCTGGCGCCTGATGATCGCGCCGAAAACACCGAGCCAGTGACGCTCTCGCGTTTCAGCCTGCGCTCCTTCGCGATTATCGCGATGGGCATCGTGGCCGTCGCGGTCATCTTCACCCAGTTGCAGCCTGACGAGGTCATCCATGCCGTGCGCAGCGCCAAAATCGGCATGGCATTCCTGTGCTTCGCATTCAGCATACTGGCTTGGGTGGGCGCATCGGTTTCGCTGGGCGCATTCATGGACAAGGGCAAACGGCGGCCTTTCGCGCTGTTCTGCTCGCAGGCGGCATCCGGATTCACTGCTGTGTCGATGCCTGCCGGCGTCGGCCCGGCTTTCGTGAATCTGCAGTACCTGCGCAAAAGCGGATACCGCGGTGCCGCCGCCACGGCGATCATGAGCGCAACCTGGCTGGTGCAGGCACTCGCCACCATCGTGCTGATCCTAGGCATCGGCATCTTCACCGGGCGCGACACGCTTTCGGGCATGATACCGGGGCCCACGCTGATCGTCGTGATCGGCATCGTGGCGCTCGCCTTTTCCGCCGCGATGATCATCCCGCCGCTGCGCCGTCTGCTCGTCGTCAAGTATCTGCCGATTATCAAGGTCTACGCGCGTCAGCTCGTCGAAGTGATCTCGCAGCCTGCGAAGATGACCGGCTGCGTGCTCGGCTCCCTGATGCTCAACATCACCACCGGTCTGGGATTCTGGGCTGCGCTGCTGGCCTTTGGTCACCCGACGAATCCGATGGAGACGATTTTCATCTTCCTGCTCGCCAATACGCTCGGCTCCGCAGTGCCGACCCCAGGTGGCCTGGGCGCGGTCGAGGCCGCATTGCTCTTCGCTTTCTCCTCGGTCGGCGTGCCTGCGGCGGTGGCGCTGTCCGCCACTCTGCTCTACCGCGTATGCTTCTACTGGCTGCGCATCCCTCTGGGCGCGCTGGCTATGAAGTGGCTCGACCGACGCAACCTCATCTGAATGCGCTCTGCATACTGCCTGCATGCATCATCCGAACGAGGCATATTTTGCGAATCATTGGCGAAAAGCCGTTGAAAATGCGGCATTCGGGGCGGATGTGCGCTAGTATCGGTTGATGAACGTGGCTTTTGAAGAAATACGAAAGCCCCTGACTCAAGAAGGATGCTTTATGGCATACAACAAGTCTGATCTCGTCTCGAAGATCGCCCAGAAGTCGAATCTGACCAAGGCTCAGGCCGAGGCAGCCGTCAACGCATTCCAGGACGTATTCGTTGAGGCCATGCAGTCTGGCGAAGGTCTGAAGCTGACGGGTCTCTTCTCGGCTGAGCGTGTCCGCCGCGCCGAGCGCACCGGACGCAATCCGCGTACCGGCGAGACCATCAAGATCCCCGCTTCCTACGGCGTGCGCATCTCTGCTGGCTCGCTGCTGAAGAAGGCCGTA
The DNA here is from genome assembly GCF_009371885.1 of Bifidobacterium tibiigranuli. Taxonomy (GTDB): domain Bacteria; phylum Actinomycetota; class Actinomycetes; order Actinomycetales; family Bifidobacteriaceae; genus Bifidobacterium; species Bifidobacterium tibiigranuli. The sequence continues at coordinate 68,514 of NZ_QLZA01000008.1, forward strand.
GCCGAGTAAGACTCGCCTTTCGTCATCCATTACGCGATGTAATGGAAAAGCCCCGACTCTTGGCAGTCGGGGCTTTTCCATATCATATGCCGGTTCGGCGCGTAAGTACCTCGCAGTATCGGGCATCTGGTCATGCCAGTCGTCATATGACATCACGTCACGTCATGTCATGCCTCAAGTTGCTGCATGAGACGGCGGTAGTCCTCGCTGGCCTGCGTCTCGAAGGGATCGAGCATCACCGCTTCCGCCCGCTCGGCGTCCTGGCCGGAGCTTCCCAGCGTCAGCCGCGTCCAATCGCAGGAGAAGCGCACATCGCGTTGCAGAGCTTTGGCTACAAAGGCTCCGCGCAGCGCCGCGCGGGTGTCCTGCGGCGGGCGCGTCATCGCTTCGCGTGCTTCGTCCGCGCTGATGATCGTGCGCATTGCGCCATGACGCACCAGCGAATCGTAGACCGTGCCGTTGGCCACATCGTGGTAATCCAGATCGAGCTGCGCGAATCGCGCCTCGGCCGCTGCGGGATGACGTCTGCGCAGCGCCTCGAACAGCGTCTGCTTCGCAATCCAATCCACCTGATTGTCCAAAGCCGCGAAATCACCGGCAGCCAGGCAATCCAGCAGCCTAGCCCACTCATGCATCACCATGTCAATGTCCAGCCGTGGCATCGCCTCGTGCACCTGAGCACCATAGCGCTCAAGAAAACGCGCCACGACAGCCGCATAGTAGCGCTGCATGCCGAGCGCATCAACGGTTGCGCTGCCGCCATCAGTGCTGCTACCACCGGCCGCAGCCGGGCCCGTTGCGCCGTATTCAGCACGCGCCCTAGTGAAACCTCCCGGATCTGCGAGTTTCAGCGGCGTGCCGCCACAGCGCACATCGCGGCTGATTGCACGGTTGGCGCTGCTGGGGTCCTGCAACGCACAGCATTCGAATCCGCTCTCCACGCCGAGCCGCGCCGCCTGCTCGATGACGCACAGCACCAGATGCGTCGTGGCGAGCTTCATCAGCCCGGCGTATTGCGAACGGTTCGAGTCGCCGATGATGACATGGAGCCGCCGGTAGCGTTCGGGATCGGCATGCGGCTCGTCGCGTGTGTTGACCATCGGCCGTGCGCGCGTCGTGGCCGACGAGATGGACTCGTCCAGATAGTCCGCCCGCTGCGAAATCACCAGGCCACGCCCGGAAAGCCTGCCTGCCCCGGAGAAGACCTGACGGGTAATCAGAAACGGCAGCAGCTCCCGTTCGACATCTCGCAGCGACACGAAACGGCGCACCAGATAGTTCTCATGGCAGCCGAAGGAATGCCCGGCCGAATCGACGTTGTTCTTGAACAGGTGCACGGTCGCCCCTTCGCCGTACGCCGGGCGCAGCCGCTGCTGCGCGTCGAGCGCCAGTTGGCGCATCACCTGCTCCCCTGCCAGGTCCTGAGCCAAGGCCGTATGCGGGTCCCGGGCCTCGGCGGTCGCGTATTCGGGGTGCGAGCCAACGTCAAGATAGAGCCGGGCGCCGTTGGGCAGATACGTGTTCGTCGAGCGCGAGCGGGTGACGACCGGCCGGAACATCGCCATGGCCACCGTTGCGGCATCGCATGGCTTGTCGGCGCCGGTCACGCTCACGCCGTATTCGGTCTCGATGCCGAAGATCCTGGCGAAGCCGTCCTGCTCCAAATCCTCCTGCGGCCCCTGGGACGCGCCGTCATTGCCGCTTTCGCGCAGCTGGGGCATCACTGCCCGCCTTTTTGCACGAAGCTGCCGACGTACTCCTCCGCGTTGGATTCCAAGGTGGATTCGATATCGTCCAGAATGGAGTCCAGCGCATCGCTCTGATCGGCCTGTTTGCTGCTCTGCTGCGCCATAGGGGCATCTTGGGCCTCGTCTGATTGCGCCGCGTCGGACTGCTGGGACTGATTGCGTTGGAATTGCTGTGGCATATCTCCTCGATTCCTGTCACATGGTATCTGTCATATGGTTGTTGTCATAGTGTGTGAGCTGGCTTGGCGTACAGTCTGGCGCGGTTGCGCCAGTATGCCCGTCATGACAGATATGGGGCGAGTTCGTCGATAATCAGCCCGTTGGACGCCACGACGTCGTTCTCTTGACGCCAATGAATCATATCGCCATTCCACTGACGCAGCTTGCCCTGGGCTTCGCATAGGACGACGGCTCCGGCCGAAACCGCCGGCACGTCCCACTGGTGCAAATCCGGCTCGAAATAGGCGTCATAGGTGCCATCCGCGACCTTGCACAAATCGAGCGACGTCGGTCCCACGCGCTTGATGTCGGCGGGTTTGCCCGCGATGGCCGCGACCACATCCAGCGCGCGCTTGGATTCCTCGGGAAAATACGACATGCCGTAGCACACGACAGATCCTTTCAGCTCACCGGTGGTCGACGGCATGATCTTCTCGCGTCGGTCTCCGGCTGCGGTATGCCGGATGCGGATGGCACCCTTCTCCTTGGCGGCCAAGTAGGTAAGCCCAAGCGCCGGGGCGTGCACGACGCCGAGGATGGGCTGCGCCGAACCGTCCTCGTCGAATTCGAACAGCGAAACCGTCACCGTCCATTCGGCCATGCTACGCATGAAATTGATGGCTCCGTCGATGCGGCTCACGCACCAAAAGCGGCTCCCCGGCTCGCACACCTCGGGGCGGGTGCGCCAGAAGCCATCGAAGGGGTCGAGATAGGTCAGCCGATTCTCGATGAAACGAATCAGCCGCTCATCGACGTTCAAGGTGACCTGCTCGCCCTGAGGCATGCTCGGCGCAGGCGCTGCCACGAGGTCGCGAGGGGCGAGCTGGTCCCGCAGCGCACGATTGCCCGCATCCTGAGTCACATCGGCCACCTTCAGCGCCAAAACCCGTAAATCCATAGTTTCTCTCTCACCTCATGCCTTATGCTGCCGATGCCCGGTCTGCTGGGACGCCGACCTTGCCCTCAGCAGTCTACTTGCCATCCATGATGTTCATTGTGCCTTGTTGCTCACCGTACCGTGACGTTCATGCTGCACTGGCGTTCATGATGAGTTTCAGCGCTGCTGCAGCCGTTTGCGTGGCGTCTTTTGGGGATTGCACTGTGCCGTTCTGCACAGTGCCGTTCTGCACAGTGCCGTTCTGCGCTGCGTCATCGTTCTGCGTCACATCATCGTCTGCCAGCGCGTCTGCGCAGGATGCGGCGGTCCAGCGTTGCGGATCGGACATGTCCACGCTCAGCAGGCCTGTCTTCGAGTCCTGGTCACGCACGGTGATGCGCGACCAAGAGACGGCCACGACCTGATCTGGCCAACGCTTCACTATCCACGCCCGCAGCCAGGCGCGGGTGTCGTTCGGAGGCTGGATTTCAGCCGTCTGCAGCTGCTCGGCGGCACTGGGTTGTTCATTACTACTGAGCTGTTCGCCGTCACTGTGCTGCTTGTCGTCATCCAGGCAGACCGTGCGCGCCCGCAGTTTCTCCCACGGCGAAACCGCAGGATCAAGCGCGGCCCAGCGCAGGTCAAGCGCCGCCATGCGGCTGTCCGACCATGAGCAATTCAGCCGGCGGCGCAAACGTTCGAGCAGCTGCCATTTGAGCAGCCATTCCAAGCGCGAGGCCTCGGCGGCCATGCCCAGCCGCTCATCGTCGTCGGCGTGGCGCACTGCTGCGGTATCGGCCATGGCCTGCCGCCACATCGCCATGATGCGCACAGTCGGCTTGTCGGGCCACAGCGGCTCTCCGCGGCTATCAGTGCCGTACATCCGAGCGCCGGTCTCGTACACCGCCGAAAGCAGTCTGGCCTGCAGCTGCCATGCGGTTATCGTGCCGCCGCCTTCGAGCGGCAGCTCGGCCGCAAGCCCTAGGTCGTGCGACACCGTATGCACAGCAGCCACCGGATCGGCCAAACGGGTCGCATCAAGCAGACCCGCGATATCCATGCCGCAGGACTGGGCGTTTTCGAGCATCCACAGCAGCATGCTCGTGGTGCCAAGTTTCAGCGCCTGCGGGGTATCCATGCGGTTGGCGTCGCCCACGATGACGTGCAGCCGGCGGTATTCCCCCGGCGCATGCGGCTCATCGCGCGTGTTCACGATCGGCCGGTCGAAGGTGGTCTGCAGGCCTATCGCCGTGTGCAGATAATCTGCGCGCTGGCTGAGCTGGAAGCCCGCCGTCTCGCAGCGCTCGCCAAGCCCCACGCGCCCGGAGCCGGCGTAGAGCTGCCGCGAAACGAAATGGACGGTCATCAGCGCTGCGACCTGCTCGAAGGGCACGCTCCGCAGCATCATATAGTTCTCATGGGTGCCCCAGCTCGCGCCTTTGCCATCCACGTTATTGCGGTGCAGCGCAATCGCCGCGCCCGTTTGCTCGCTGGCCTTCCGGGCCGCCGCGAGCATCAGACCATCGCCATCATGATCGTAGCGGACAGCCGCAAAGGGGTCTGTGGTCTCCGGTGCGCTGTACTCGGGGTGGGCGTGGTCGACGTAGATGCGCCCGCCATTGGGAGCCACGACATTCGTGATATGGCGCTGCGGCTCGTCGGTAAGCATGTCGGGGCGGGCCTGAGAGCGAGCCAGACGCCCGCCGCGCGCGTCGTTGACTGGGTCTTCACGCTGATAATCCCATCGGATATGCGCGGTGCGCGGGTCTGCCGCAGCAGCCACGACGGCAAAGGACAGCCGGACGGGATCATATGTTCCCGCATGTGCCAGCGACACCGCGTATTCGGTTTCCGTGCCCATCACACGCTTGACGCTCATGAGCGCACCACCCCCGCAGGGCGCAGCGCGACGACCCGGCCACCGGCCACACCGTTGATGCGCGACCACTGCTGCGCGTCGGCGTCCAGCACCGAGTCAGCGCTCTCGCCGTATTCCTCCTCGACCGCAGCGCCGAGCAGCTGTGCGTCGAGCCTGATGTCGCTGCCTGACTCGATGGACTGCTTGACAGCATGGGTTTTGGCCCGATCGATGATGTTGCGCAGCATGGCACCCGAGACGATATCCGCCATGTACAACGGACTCCATCGCCCCTGCTCGTCGCGCAAGTCGGCGATATGCCGCCGCTCCTCGCGGGCGTAGATGTCGCTGACCAGAATGCCCGCCAAGGCGTCCGCATCCATATCGGGGTCGAGCGGCAAATCGTCGGTCAGATAGTGTCGGACGATCTGCTTCGCCTGCGCCGCGTCGGGCCGATCCACACGGATTTTCACATCGAGCCGCCCGGGGCGCAGCACTGCGGGGTCGATCATGTCGACGCGGTTCGAGGCACCGATGACGATGACGTTGTCCAGCTGCTCCACGCCGTCAAGCTCGGCCAGGAACTGCGGCACGATCGTCGTCTCCACATCGCTCGAAACTCCGCTGCCCCGAGTACGCAGCAGCGAATCCATCTCGTCGATGAACACGATGACTGGTCTGCCCGACTCGGCCCGTTCCCTGGCCCGCTTGAAGATCATGCGGATAAGCCGCTCGGACTCGCCGACGAATTTGTTCAGCAGCTCCGGCCCTTTGACCGAGAGGAACACGCCCGAGCCGGTGCCGCTGCCTTCGGCCAGCGCGTGCGCCACGGCCTTGGCGATAAGCGTCTTGCCGTTGCCGGGCGGGCCGTAGAGCAGCACGCCCTTGGGCGGGTTGAGATCGTAGCGCTCGAACAGGGCGCGGTGCAGGAAGGGCAGCTGCACGGCGTCGCGGATGCGTTCGATCTGCGTGTCGAGGCCGCCGATGTCGTCGAAAGTCACGTTCGGCGTCTCTTCGAGCACTAATTCGGTGGCATCCTCGCTGGGCAGCGCGTCGAGGGCGAGCCGCCCGGAGGGGTCGACGCTCACCCGGTCGCCGACGGACAGTGCAATCTGGCTCAACGCCGAGCCGCGCCGTACGACGGACACGTTGCCGGACGTGTCCGCCACGACCAGACGTCCGCCGTCAAGTATCTGCGCGATGCGCCGGACCATGCCCAGGCCGTCGACGTCGCGCTGATCGACCAGCACCATATTCTCGTTGAGCAGCACCATGCAACCTGCAGCGAGCCGCGTGGCATTGACGTTCGCCGCCACCGGGACGATCATGCGCCGCGCGCCCGAGATGACCTCGGCGGTGGCGTGGCGCACGCCCTGCTCGTCGGTGTGCGAGGAGTCCAGGCGCACCATGACGGCGAAGGTCATAGGCGGCTGGACAAGCTGGGCCAGCTGCGATTTCGCCTTGTTCAGCTCCCTGCCCGCGCGCTGCAGCGCCACCGCGAGCGCATGGTTCTTGGCCATGAGCCGGTCGTTGTATGCCGCGAGCTCCTCGGGACTCTGCGCCGCGTCTGCGCTGTCCTGAGCCGAGGCCATGCCGTTGGCTTGCGCGACCATGTCCTCGGCCGCGCTGGCTGTGTCGTTCTCCATCACTTCGTGCTCTCCCCATTTCGGTTGCTCGCCAATACAATAGATTACGCATGCATCGTGTCAGAAGCACGATTATGGCCACAATGAACAACGTAGCGCAGTCAGACTCAATATGCATGGCAGTCAGTCTCGATGAGTGCGCGTCTGCGCGTGTACATGCCAAGCCATTGCCAGTATGTCCGCCATTGTCCCAGCGACTCTAGAGAATCGAGGGCATGCACGAACAAAATTCGAAGGCCCTTAATGCAACGCTCGATACTCCGACCCTGTCCCGGCCGGGACTGCTGGTGATGGATGTGGATTCCACGCTGATCGACGAGGAGGTCATCGACCAGTTGGGCCGGGAGGCCGGCGTCGGCGAGCGCATCGCCGACATCACCGCCCGGACGATGGCGGGCGAGCTTGACTTCTGCCAAGCCCTGCGCGCCAGAGTCGCGCTGCTCAAGGGCATGGATGTCGCGGTGTTCGACACGGTGTATGCGACGCTGCATTTCACCACCGGTGCGCTTGCGCTCATCGAGACCCTGCACCAGCACGGCTGGAAGGTGGGCGTGGTATCCGGCGGATTCCACGAAACCGTGGACCGGCTGGCGCAGGAGGCGCAGCTCGATCATTGGATCGCCAACCGGCTTGCTGCAAGCGAAGGCCGGCTCACCGGCGAGGTCGTGGGCGATATCGTGTGCCGCACGACCAAGGAGCAGGCGTTGCGCACCTGGGCGCAGGAAGACGGCATAGCTGCGGCCCAGACCGTGGCTGTGGGCGACGGCGCGAACGACATCCCCATGATTCAGCGCGCAGCCTTGGGCGTGGCCTTCTGCGCCAAGCCGGCCGTGCGCGAAGCCGCCGACGCCGCCATCGACACACGCGATCTGCGCCTGGTGCTCGGTCTGCTGCGCGACTAGCGAGGCGCGGCATGCACGGCACGGCGCATGCCTTGCATGCCGTCTGCCTGAAATGCCGTACGTTTATGCGTATGTTTATCTTTTAGCGGCAGCGGGCCTGGGGCGTCAGACGCGCGCCGCGCGCCCAATCGGCGGCAGTCATGGCTTTCTTGCCCTGCGCCTTGACCTGCAGTAATTCGATGGGACCGCTTGCCGTGCCAACCCAGACGTGCTTTTTCGTCGCGACGAGAGCGCCCGGGGCCAGATCTGCTGGTGCTGCATCATGTGCCTGCGCATTGGCTGCATTGGCGTCATCTGCGGTGTTGGACGTGTCGGCGACACGGGCCTGCAAGACATGCATGGTGATGGCGCTGTTATCGTCAACACCGTCACCTGCAACACCGTCATCTACAACACTGTGCGCCCCTTCCACATCCACAAAGCACCAGGCTCCGGGGTTAGGCGTGCAGGCGCGTATCTGACGGTCCACGGCGAAAGCCGGCACATCGAAGCGGATATGCGCGTCCTCAACCCGAATCTTCTCGGCGATCTCATAGGCCCCCACCGGCTGCTCCACCGGCTGAATCTGACCGTCCGCAATGGCTTGCAGCGCTGCAGCCAGCAGATGCGAACCATCGTCGGCCAAACGGGATAGCAAATCCCCTGCGGTCTCATGCGGGCCAATCTCGGTGGTGGACTGCGCCAGAATCGGGCCGGAATCCATGCCGCGCGTGATGCGGAACACGGTGGCCCCGGTCAGCGTGTCGCCAGCCCAGATCGCGCGCTGGACCGGAGCCGCCCCGCGCCATTGCGGCAGCAGGGAGAAATGCAGGTTGTACCAACCCATCGGCAGCGCTTCGAGCACGGTTTCCTTGAGAATACGGCCATAGGCGACGACAGCCGCCGCTTCGGCACCGGTCGCCAGCAGCTCGTCGACGAAGGCCGGCTCATTGGGGTCGCATTCGAGCACGGGAAGCCCCAGTTCCAGCGCCGCCTGCTTGACCGGACTGGGTTCAAGCCGGCGTCCGCGGCCGCGCGGTGCATCCGGCCTGGTGAGCACGGCGACCACTTCAAAATGCTCGGTGTCTCCCGCCAGCATGCGCAGCGAGGGCACAGCGACGTCAGGAGTACCGGCAAACAACACTCGTATCATGTGTTTCTTCCATTCCATTAAAAACTAAAATAACGTAATATGCGTTGAATTGGGCCGAATCGCCTGTGGCGCCACAGGCGACCATCCGCCACATCGGTCAGTCTCGACAGACTACGGTGGCGGGCCTACTGCACCGAGGCAATCGCCGGAATATCAAGTCCCAGATCGATCAGCACAGCCCGCAGCCGGTAGGGGTCGGAGAAGCGGATGCCGCGGATGCCGGCTTCGTTCGCGCCGACGATGTTCATGGCCTTGTCATCCACGAATACGCTGGTGCAGGCATCGATGCCGAAAGTGCTCAGCGCAAGTTCGTAGATGCGGCGCTGCGGCTTGCGCATCGAAACGAGTCCGGATATGACCTTGCCATCGAGCTCGCGCAGCGCGGCGAACTGCTGCTCGGCCTGCGGGAAGCTCTCCTTCTGCCAGTTGGACAGTCCCCACACGCCTATGCCCGCGTCCTTGAGATCGCGAATCAGCATGCGCGCGCCGGGAATCGGCCCCGCCAGCGAATCCTGCGTGTGGTCGTAATAGTATCGAATGACTTCAGCCCATTGCTCGCCGTGCTGCTCGCGCACCATCGCCAGAGCATCGTCCACTGAGCCGCCTTCGTCGACCATGTCGTCGACGTCATAGAAGCCGGAAATCTCGTTGTCGAGAAAACGCGCGATGGTGTCCCGATCATAGCGCGGAACCAGCGCCGCGCCCGGATCCCAGTTCAGCAGCACATTGCCGAAGTCGAAGATCACATCCGTCACCGGCCGCCCTTGCGCCTGCGCCGCATTGCCTTCGGCCTGCAGCAGGTCGTAGCGCATATCAGGTTCTCCTGGATAGCCTTGCACCAGCATCCTCCTTATGACTTCTCGAACGCTTCTGACGCTCCTCCGTGGTCCAGCTCGCGTCGGGACCAAAGCCTTATCGTGCCCCTGCCAACCGTCGCGGTTCCATGCTTCCATGCCGTGCAGACCTCGTGGGCTGGCCCGCCTCGACTACTGGACTACTGGACCGAAAGCGACGCTGACGACTGGTCAGCGTCTTTTCCGTGCCAGTTAGTCTCCTAAGTTGCTACAGCAGGTCCTTGGGGTCGACCTGGAAGCGCAGCTCCCCCGGCTCGCGCGCGGCCACATGCCGGGCGACTTCGTCGCGCAGTCGCAGCGCAAGCATCGCCCGGCGCTCGGGAGCTGCCCGAATCACCGCCTTGACCCGGTCGCGTGTCGCCTCAAGCTCGCGCGCATCCATCGTGCGTGGCACGGCGATCGGCACTGGACCCAAGACCGCAGGCATCATCTCGCCAGCCATCTCAAGCGTGGCAAGGTCGCCATCCAGCGCGCCCACATGGCGCAGCAGACCCATCACTGCGTCACGCCTGCCCCATACGCAGGCGCAGGCCACAACAGGCGGCAGGCCGGTCTCCTCGCGCTCTTCGAGCTCACGCGCGGCCAGCAGCGAGGAATCCCACAGCACCAGCGAACGGGCCAGCACCGGGTCGCTCTCCCCGATCAGCAGCGCCTGACCGCCTCGAGAACGCGGCGCACACAGGGACACCGCCCGCATCCACGCATTCAACGCATCCACACGCGCGTCGACGCCCGGCGCGTACAGACTCGTCCAGGCGTCAAGAATCGCAACCGCGGCATAGTCATTGCCAGGAGCACTGTCATTGTCGGGAACACTGTCATTGCCGAGCACACTGGCATGTTCGTTCTCGTCATTATCGCCGTTACGACTCGCCGGAGACCTCGCAACGACAGGAGACCGCGTTGCCGATTGCGCAGCAGCAGCCGGCTGCGGAGATATGGCTGATTGCGGTGCCAAGTCATCATCAGGCCGCACACGCGGCTCTGCGCCGGGCGTGGCGATCACCAGCATCGGGCGGCACGGCACCGATTCGAAGATGCCCTGGCTGGGGCTGGACAGCACCATCGACACGCCGCGAAACAGGCCCTGCAGCTGCGCGGCCGTTCCTGCGGCACCCACGCGCACCGCACGCATGCGCTCACCCGAGCAACGGGGGCAATGCCAGTTCGCTGCGGCGGCCCCGCACCATCGGCAGCGCGCCGTACCGTCCTTGCCGCGCATCAACGGCCCTGTGCAACGCGGGCAGCGAGCCTGGCGATGGCATTGCGCACAGCTAAGTGCCTCGGCGACGCCATCGTGGGGTATCGAAAGCAGCACCGGCCCACGCTCCAAAGCCTCGCCAAGCGTGCGCACGGCGAAATGCGGGACGCGCGCCCCCACCGTCGCATCAGCCAAACGCGTCAATTCCTCGCGATTGAGCCAGCGAATCCAAGGAGCCTGCTCTTTGACGACGGAACGCAGCGGCTTGATCTCCCGGCTTGCGCCGCTGACCGGCGTGCTGTGACCTGTTTTGCCGTCTGACAAGACCTCCCACTGGCTGATCGGGCTGCGAGCGTTCGCCATCGCCACGAATACCCCGCGATGCGCCTTCGCACGCAGCCGCAGCACGCCGCGCGCGTTCGCATAGGGCATCATGCCGTCGGCGTTCTGATAGGCGGCGTCCTCGACGATGGCGAACAGCCCCGGCCCCTCCACCGGCGCGTACATGGCCGCGCGCGTGCCAATCACGCAGCGAATCGCGCCACTTGCCGCAGCACAGTATGCGCGATACCGCTCGACCGGCGGCAGGGCGGCGCTCAGCACGATGAAGTCGCCATGATATGAGCCATGCACCGGCTGGCCGGCGTCGAAGGCCCGCAGGCCCAAGCGGCTCAGCTGCCCGGCGACGTCCCGGGTCTCGCGCATGCCCGGCAGCACCAGCACCGCTGATTTGCCGGATGCCAGCGCATCCACGGCCAAAAGCGCCAAGTCGCCAGCCCACCGTTGCGCACCGGGAAGCATATCGAGCACGAACGAGGCGAATCCGCCGCCTTCGATAGCATCGCGCAGGCGGGTCGCCGAATCGTAGTCGCGCAGCACCTGGTCGAATTCGCGATCAAGCGCCGACCGAGTGGCCGCGCGAAGCATGCTTTGGCCGCCGCCCGCTGATTGCACGGATACGATGCCCTCCCGCTCCTTGTCGACCCGGGCGACGCGCGCGGGAACCGCCAAGCGCAGAATGTTGGCCCGCGTCCCGCCATAGGCATCGGCGATCATGGTGATATCCTCGCGCATCGACGGTCCCACCAGCGGCTCGGCGCTGAGCACGCGTTCGATGTAGCGCAGGGCGGAGGCCGGGGCATGCGAGGCTGCGACCCGGTTCCAGATGACGCCGTTGACCCGCTGGCCACCGAAGCGCACACGGACCATCACACCCGGCAGCGCCTGCGCCGAAAATCGTTCATCGATGAGATAGTCGAAGGTTTGCCCCAGATGCGTGGCCTGAACGTCGAGCACCACCTGCGCCACCGGCAGTTCGTGCGCCTGCTCGTGTACCGCAGCTCGCTTGCGCCGCTTGCGGGGCGCCAGCCCGTCAAGCGCGAGCTGTTCGGCATGCGTTTCGGTCATGGTTATAGCGTACGCTCCCGGCGCAGTCTCAAATTTCTGGGTCCATATCTCGGCCAGCACGGCTCTCGGCAGTGCACGCCGCGCTATCAGCCCAAGTATATGACTACATATGACTGGGCCGCCGCAGTTCAACCTGCAGCGGCCCATGCTATTGCAGAGGTAGGAGTCCCCGGTCTATCGGCGGCTGGACCCGTCATACCACCACGGGCGCAGCGGGTAGGAATCCGTGCCCTCCATGTTCGGCTTGACGCACAGGAACTGATGAATCTGAATGTTGTTCAGCTCGAAGTTCAGCGCGCTGCCTGCGATATACAGGCCCCACAGCCGTGCCTTCGGCTCGCCGACCATCGCCACGGCCTCGTCCCAGTGGTCCTGCAGATTCTTGTTCCACTGGTGCAGGGTCAGCGCATAATGCTGACGCAGATTCTCCTGGTTCACCACCTCGAAGCCCGTATCCTGAATCACCATTTCGATCTCGCCGGGCGAGGCCAGCTCGCCGTCGGGGAAGATGTAGCGGTCGATGAACTGCCCGGCGGTCTTGCCATCGCTGGACCGCGTGCGCGTGATCTGATGGTTGAGCAGCGTGCCGTTGGGCTTGAGCTTGTCCAAAATCTCCTTGAAATAGGAGGGATAGTGCTTGAAGCCGACGTGCTCCATCATGCCCAGCGAACAGATCGCGTCGAAGTCACCCTCCGGCACATCGCGGTAGTCCATCAGCCGCACTTCGGCCAGATCCTCAAGCCCCTCGCGCTTGATCCAGTCCTGCGCCCAATCGACCTGCTCCTGCGACAAGGTGACGCCGAGCACATGGATGCCACGCTTGGCCGCCAGCACCTCCATGGAGCCCCAGCCGCAGCCGATGTCGAGCAGCCGCTCGCCGGACTTGACGCCAAGCTTGTCGAGCACCAGATTGAGCTTGCGCTCCTCGGCCTCTTCCAGAGAATCCTCTGGCGTGTTGAACACCGCGCAGGTGTACGTCATCGAGAGGCCGAGGAAGAGCCGGTAGAACTCATTCGACTGGTCGTAGTGGTAGCTCACCGTGGCGGCGTCGCCGGCCTTGGTATGCGGTACCAGACCTTCGGTGATGCGCTTGAATTTGCTTGGCCCCTCGATGGCCGGGCGTTCCGGATGCCTGATGCCGTGCTTGGCGACGGTGGAGAGCATCTTGGCCAAGCCGATCGGATCGGGGCGGTGGAAGCTGTCTTCCAGCTCGGTCAGCTGCCTGAAAACCGTGTAAGGGTCGCCGGGAAGAATCTCCGGAGAATCGATGTCGCCCTGCAAGTAGGCACGGGCAAGCCCCAGATCATTGGGGTGCTCGACCATATAGTAGACGGCTCTCGAATTCTTGACGACCAGATGCAGCGGTGCATCCTCCGGCCCGAACGACGAGCCATCGAACGCCGTGACATTCACCTGCCCCGTATCGTCCGCAAACAGCCCGATCATGTCCGCAACGGTCATACCCGCCATATACACGCCTCCATCCACAGGAATATTCCTGCTCTAGCCTAGTTCTCCTATTCGCGCACTGTGTGACGATTTCGCACACGGTAAAGATTTCACTTATACCCAAGGCGCAACGATTCGGCCCGCGCCTTTCCTCGAATGCGAAAAGCGCGGGCCGAATCGTTCGGTCACCGCAGCGCGGCCTTGAGCGCCTCTACCTTGTCCGTACGCTCCCACGTGAAGTCGGGATCGGTGCGGCCGAAGTGGCCGTAGGCGGCGGTTTTAAGGTACACGGGCCGCAGCAGGTCGAGCTCGTCGATGATGGCCGCCGGACGCAGATCAAAAACTTTGCGCACTGCAGCCTGAATCTGCTCGCGGCTCATGCCCGCCGTTTCGGTGCCGTAGGTCTCTACGTTGACGCTGACCGGGTCGGCCACGCCGATGGCATACGCGACCTGCACTTCGACCTTGTGCGCCAGTCCGGCCGCGACGATGTTCTTGGCCACCCAGCGGGCGGCATAGGCTGCCGAACGATCGACCTTGCTCGGGTCCTTGCCCGAGAACGCGCCGCCGCCGTGGTGGGCCGCGCCGCCGTAAGTGTCCACGATGATCTTGCGCCCGGTCAGGCCTGCGTCCGCAGCCGGACCGCCCAGCACGAACGAGCCGGTGGGGTTGACCAGCACGCGGTAGTCGTCATGCTTGAGGTTGCTGCCAAGGACCTCATCGAGCACCGGCTCGATGACATGCTTAGCGAGCTGGCCCAGCAGCCAGTCATGGTCGACCTCAGGGTCATGCTGCGTGGAGATGAGCACGGTGTCGAGGCGAACAGGATGGTCCTGCTCGTCGTATTCGATGGTCACCTGCGTCTTGCCATCCGGACGCAGATGGCTGATGATGCTCTGCTTGCGCACCTCGGTCAGGCGATACGCCAGGCGATGCGCCAGATAGATCGGCAGCGGCATCAGCACTGGCGTCTCGTCGCTGGCGTAGCCGAACATCACGCCCTGGTCGCCGGCGCCCTGCGCGGCGTAGCGCTCCTCACGCGAGGCGGCCGACTCCTCGTCGCGCCCCAAGCGGGCCACGCCCTGGTTGATTTCGGCACTCTGCCCGGTCAGCGAGACCAGCACGCCGCAGGAATCCGCATCTAGCCCGATGTCGGAGCTCGTATAGCCGATGTTCTTCACGACGGAACGCACGATGCTCTGAATATCGCTGTACCCGTCGCTGGTCACCTCGCCAAAGACGAAGAACTGGCCCGTCGTGGCCGAGGTTTCCACGGCCACATGCGAATGCGGGTCCTGACGCAGCATGTCGTCAAGGATGGCATCGGAAATCTGATCGCATATCTTGTCCGGATGGCCCTCGGTGACGGATTCCGCCGAAATCAGACGCTGTTCCATATACTCCCCCTGCTCCTTGTGACCGGAGCTCCGCCTTGTCGTCGCCGGGTCGCATGGACGGCCGCATACTGTGCCCCGGCTCCTTGTTATGCCGCATATAGTACGCCCCGACCCACGACGTGTCACGTCTTGCGTGCACATCGCGAATCGGGGCGGATACGTTATGCTGCCGTGTTCGCTGAGGCCGAATCACACCGAATCACCGTGTGGCGGGGGCTGGCTATACCGCGCGAAACTGCAGGAAAAGCGTCAGTAAATCAGTTGCCTTCGCTCAGATCGTCCTCGCCAAGGGTCTCCTCAAGCAGGCCCTCGTTGATTTCGCGGAAGGCGATAGACAGCGGCTTCTCCTGGTTCTTGTATTCCACGAGCGGCCCGACATTCTGCAGCAGGCCTTCGTTAAGCTGCGTGAAGTAGGAGTTGATCTGCCGTGCCCGCTTGGCAGCGAAAATCGACAGCGCATACTTGGAATCAGCGTGCTCCATCAGATTGTCGATTGTCGGGTTCGCCAGTCCATCCGGGGTGGGCTCAGTGCCAAATGCCATGTTGTTCTCTTCCAATCGTCGTCACACGATGCCGCACCGCATTCATGCGCGCGGCTATCAAAGCATTCAGTATATCGCACCATGCCGATTTCACTACAACTTCCTAGCACCATCAGGACTGCGGCAGCCTCTTATTGCCGCATTGCCAGCACTGGCACCATAATGACGACCAATACGAACACAAGGATGGCAAGCCATATGACCGGGCGTCCGAAATTGAGCGTCCAGCCCACGCCGAAGCGCTTGGGCACGATGGCTGCGTGATCATTGCGATTGACATAGAACACGCCGAGCTTCCAGAAGCGGTCGTCGTCCGACGAGCCTGACTGCGAGGACGTGTCCCGGCCGAACACCTTGGAGCCGTTCTGCCCGTAGAACACGGCAAGCACGACTGCGCCCGCCACTGCTGCAACGGCAGCTACCAACGCGACGGCACCCACGGCATCAAGTCTTACAGCGCCAATGACCGCCGCCTGCAGCGTCAGTCCCAGAACCGAAATCAATATCATGCCGCACGACACGAGGTACATGCTCCACACCCGTGTGAACAGGCCGTAGGCATAAGCCGTTTCCGCAGGCTTATCAGGGTCTATGGGCCGCTTCGAAGCCACAATCACCGCATGCACCACGACGAACACTACTGCCAACAAGATTTGCACGCCCGGGGCCAGCCACAACAGGCCGTGGCTTTTGCCAGCCCAGCCATCGATCGCTCCGGCTGCGTTTTCATGTATGGCAATCCGCGCTGGCATGGCGGCATAGCTGGCATAGCCTACGGCAATCGTAATCCCGACCGGCACAAGATGGAGCAGATTCCACGCCAACGAGATCGGCTTGGGAGTATCCTGCTCGGCCAGCAGCGCGGCGCGGCGCTCGTCGACGACAATCCAACGACTAGACGCTTTGATCGCCATGATTTTGCGCCGGAATGCCTGTTGAAGGGCAAAGCCGACTATCGGCAGCGCGGCAACGGATGCGATAAGCGCCCAGAACCCGGCCGCACGCCCATATGCCAGCGCCAGCAACAGCGAGACGGCCACGCAAACCATGCCGAAAGCCGTTACCATCAGCGAGAACAGCGTCTTGTAGCGCCGCACACGCTGGTCGCCATGTGCGGCAGGCGGCACACTGACGCCGAAGCATTCACGCTGGTCGGTTATCCACGGCACAATTGCCAAGCTCACCAGTTCAAGCAGCGGCAGCACAACGAGCAGACTCGTGAATGCGGCAGAAACAACAGCAGCGTTATTCATGGCAACACCTTTCACTTCGATGTATTCGATGTATCTGAGAAGTCCGATCGGCTTGTGGGCTGATCGAAGACTTTGGCGGCCTGCTCATCCGCGAGCGCCGCGAACCGCTTGCGGCTGCCCCCGCGTGCCTTGTACGCCAGCGCGATGCGGTACAGCTCCTCGCGCATCCGCTGATTCTGGGCATCGGCGCGTTGCCTGGCCGTGGAAACGCTGCGGTCCGAGACGATGGCCCCGGCTCCTCGCCGCATGAGCAGATAGCCCTCATCGCGCAGAATCGCGTACGCCTTGTTGACGGTGTGCAGATTGATGCCGAGATCCGAGGCCAGCGAGCGCACGCTGGGAAGCTGATCGCCGGGCAGCAGCTCGCCATCGGCTATCGCGGCGATGAGCTGGCGGCGCAGCTGCTCGTAGATCGGCGTTTCGTCGCTTTGATCGATTTCGACAATCATCCAGCTCTCCGTTCCGCGTGTCTTTCAAGCAATTCCATTCTATCTGTTCTATATAAACTATAATACTAAAAATCGCGCTTTGCAAGCAGCGTTGCATCGCGCAATCGGCTCACTTCCGAACCGATAGGTAACTCTTCGCCGCGCACAAACCGCCACTTGCCGATACCTCGTCGGATAATCGTAGGGAATTCTGGATAGTTTCGACTACACTCTTTTATCGACATCCAGATGGCATGCTTCGACGCGACGAGACGTTGAGGAATAGGCGCATAATGGTGGACGCAAGCCACCAAGTGAAGGAGAGAGCGCGAATGAGTGCAACCAAAGTGGGCATCCTGTTCGGCGGCATCGGCGAAGAGCACGATGTTTCGGTCAAGTCGGCATGCGAGGTGGCCAAGAGCCTCGACCCGCAGCGCTACGAGCCGTACTGGATCGGCATCAGCCGCGAGGGAGCGTGGAAGCTGTGCAAGGGGCCGGATACGGATTGGGAGCATGACTTCGTGCCGGCTTCGCTTTCGCCCGACAGAGATGTGCACGGACTGGTGGCGTGGCACGGCAACGAGGCCAGTGTCATCCGGCTTGACGTAGTACTTCCCGCGCTCCATGGAACCATGGGCGAGGACGGCACGATACAGGGTCTGCTGGAGCTGTCCGGCATCCCCTATGTCGGCTGCGACGTCGAAAGCTCGGTCATCTGCATGGACAAGTCCCTGGCATATCTGGTCGCCACCGATGCGGGAATCGCGACGCCCGGCTTCCATATCGTCAGGGACGGCGACAGCCCGGACCCGCAGGCGTTGGACTATCCGGTCTTCGTCAAGCCCGCCCGCTCCGGCTCCTCCTTCGGCGTCAGCAAGGTGAGCGGCCCTGATGAGCTGCAGGACGCGCTGGCGCTCGCACGGCAGTACGACAGCAAGGTGCTCATCGAGCAGGCCATCATCGGCAAGGAGATCGGCTGCTCGGTTCTGGAAAACGAGTCAGGGCTGACGCTTGGCGAGGTCGACCATGTCGCGCTATCCACCGGATTCCTGAGGATTCACTTGGAGAACTCGCCCGAAACCGGCTCGCAGAACTCGCAGTTCATCTCCCCCGCCGACATCCCGCAATATCAGCAGCAGATCATCAAGGATGCCGCGGTCAAGGTGTACCGCGCGCTCGGCTGCACCGGCATCGCCCGCGTGGACATGTTCCTGACCGAGGACGACAAGGCCGTGCTCAACGAGGTCAACACGCTGCCGGGGCTGACCTCCTACAGCCGCTACCCGCGGATGATGAAGGCCGCAGGGCTGACCTTCGCCGATGTCGTCGATCAGCTCATCGCGCACGCGCTGCATGTCGATCGGCGATAGCAGACAATCCTCGGTTAGTCGGCTTGCCTGTTGACTTGTTGATGTTATCGATATGGCAGGCAAGCCGTAGGATTGTGAGCGCTACCAGGCTTTGAGCGCGCAACCGTTTCACAATGCGGCCACGAACACGCAGGTGTCGTGCGTTGACATTTGAATGGGACGTATGCAAATGCGATCTGAAAAACTCATGAAGGGCCGGATGTTCGCCGGGGCCCGGGCACTCTATCGGGCGGCCGGCGTGGACGGCAAGGATTTCGGCAAGCCCGTCGTGGCCATCGCCAACTCGTTCTCCGAATTCGTGCCGGGGCACGTCCACCTCAACAAAGTCGGCCGGCTGGTGTCCGAGGCGGTCAAGGCCGCCGGCGGCATCCCGCGCGAATTCAACACGATTGCCGTGGATGACGGCATCGCGATGGGCCACACCGGCATGCTCTACTCGCTGCCGAGCCGCGACCTGATCGCCGATGCGGTCGAATACTCGGTCAACGCCCACTGCGCCGACGCTCTGGTGTGCATCTCCAACTGCGACAAGATCACTCCCGGCATGCTGCTGGCCGCAATGCGGCTCAACATCCCCACGATCTTCGTCTCCGGCGGCCCGATGGAGGCCGGCACTACGACGCTCGCCGACGGCACGAAGAAAAGCACCGACCTGATCGACGTCATGTACGCCTCGGCCGATGACAACGTCTCCGACGCCGATCTGCTCTCCTATGAGACGAGCGTGTGCCCGACCTGCGGCTCGTGCGCTGGCATGTTCACGGCCAATTCGATGAACTGCCTGGTCGAGGCGCTTGGCCTCGGACTGCCCGGCAACGGCACCGTGCTGGCCTCGCACGTCTACCGCAAGCAGCTCTTCGAGCAGGCCGGCAAGATGATCGTGCAACTGAGCGACCGCTACTACCACGAGGACGACACCTCGGTGCTGCCGCGCAACATCGCCACCAAGCACGCCTTCGAGAACGCGATGACGATGGATGTGGCCATGGGCGGCTCCACCAACACCGTGCTGCACATCCTCGCCGCAGCCCAGAGCGCCGACGTCGATTTCACGCTGGAAGACATCGAACGCATCAGCCATACCGTGCAGTGCATCTGCAAGGCCAGCCCTTCCGGCCCCTGGGAGATCTCCGACGTGCACCGCGCCGGCGGCATCAGCGGCATCTTGGGCGAGCTGGATCGCGGCGGCAAGCTGCACCGCGATGTGCATTCGATTGATTTCCCCTCGCTGGAAGACAAGCTCAACGCCTGGGACATCATGCGCCCGACCTGCACCGACGAAGCCAAGAAGCTCTTCCGCGCCGCGCCCGGACATATCGTCTCCCCTGAACCGTGGACGCATGAGACGCTGTTCGACGAGCTGGATACCGACCGCGTCAATGGTGCCATCCACGACATCGAGCACCCGGCCGTGACCGAAGGCGGCCTCGCCGTGCTACGCGGCAACCTCGCGCCCGACGGCTGCGTGGTCAAAACCGCCGGCGTGCCCAAGGAGATCTGGAACTTCCGCGGACCGGCGCTCGTCGTCGAATCGCAGGAGGAGGCCGTGGAGGTCATCCTCAACGACACGCTCAAGCCCGGTCAGGCGCTTATCATTCGTTACGAAGGCCCCAAAGGCGGCCCGGGTATGCAGGAGATGCTCTACCCGACGTCCTTCGTCAAGGGCAAGGGCATCGGCAAGGACGTCGCGCTGATCACTGATGGCCGCTACTCCGGCGGCTCCTCAGGCCTGGCTATCGGCCATGTGGCTCCGGAAGCCGCAAGCAAGGGCCCTATCGCCCTGGTCAAGAACGACGACATCATCAAGATCGATATCCCCAATCGACGCATCGACGTCGAGCTGGGCGACGAGCAGCTTGCCCAGCGCCGTGCCGAGCTTGAGGCCGGCGAGGGCTATGTGGCGCATCGCGACCGCAAGGTTTCCCTCGCGCTCAAGGCCTACGCGGCCTTCGCCCGCTCCGCTGACAAGGGCGCGACCAGAGATCCCGAGCTGATCAACAAGCTCTCCGGTCTCGCCTGATAGCAGTCTGGCTCTGCCCCCCATGCGACTGGGGCGCAACGAAGAAGGCGGGTTGCTTCACGAATGCATTCGTGAAGCAACCCGCCTTCTTCGTGTACAGCACTCCGCATCGAAGCTCTGCCCCTTTCGTGACGCTGACTCGGGTTAACCGTCACGAAAGGGGCATTGCGCGTACCCAGCCGGCATCAGCCAGCCAAACCAGCCGACGAAGCCGACTGTAGCCAGCTACTGTTCCAGCCCGTATTCCTTGGCGATGATGGCCCAGAGGTCTTCGGCGCACTGTTCGACGGTGTTGTTGACGATGGTCACGTCGAATTCGCTTTCCGAAGCCAATTCGAGTTTCGCGGTCTCAAGACGCTTGCGCCGCTGCTCTTCGTTTTCAGTGCCCCGGCCGACCAGACGCCGCACCAATTCGTCATAGCTCGGCGGCGCTATGAACACGTACACGACGTCAAGCCCCATGTCGGCGGCCCTGTCTTTGACGCGCCGGGCACCTTGCAGATCGATTTCCAGAATCGTGGGCGTATTGGATGCTATGTGGTCAAGCACGGGCTGAAGCGGCGTGCCGTAATGCGCCATATTGTGCACAACCGCCGTTTCCAGGAACCAGCCTTGCGCTTCCTTGGCGAGGAATTCCGCTTCGTTCATGAACCAGTAGGTGCGTCCGTCGACTTCGCCAGGTCTCGGCGCGCGCGTGGTGGCGGAAACGGACACCCACACTTCGGGATGATGGGCCCGCAGCTCAGTCTCCACCGTGCCCTTGCCCACGGCGGTGGGACCGGTCAGGACGATGAGCCGGCCTGTGTGGTCAGCATGATGAGTTCGGGACTGAGTGTAATCCTTCGTATCAGTGCCGTCAGTGTTGTCGGTGCCGTCAGTCCTGGTCGTCATCGTCCTGCCCCTCCTCAGTCGCCTCCAACAGCGCCTGTCGTATATCCAAGGAGATGGATTCGGTGGCCATCGATAGCTGGGAGATGTCGGGGCCGTGTGAGGCGATGAACCGCGACACGGTCACCAGCACATTGCCTTTGGTCCCTTTGAATACGGTTTTAAGGTCCTTGGCCTCGGCACCCTGCCATCCGTACCCAGGCGAGAGAATAGGGCCGGAGAAGCTGGCCGGGTCCACGCCGCTTTCCTTCATCCACTGTCCGATGGTCGCGCCGACAATCAGACCGACAGACCCCATGCCGGTGCAGCCCTCATTGAACTTCTGGGCGCAGCTCGCAATGCCGTAAGCTACCGTTTTGCCTTCGTATTCGCCACGCTGCCGGATGGCGGTCTGCAGGCTCGCTCCCTCCTGATTCGAAGTGAGCGATGCCACGAACACGCCGCGGCCGTTGCTGAGCGCCTCTTCGACCAGCGGGCTGATCGAACGCGCCCCGTAATAGGGCAGCAAGGTGATAGCATCCGCCAACATGGGCGAATCCTTCTTGAAATACACGTCCGACAGCGCCGAGATCGTCGTCGGCAGCCCGCCCCGCAGGCAGTCGACGATGGTGATGATACCCATCTGACGTGCCGCGTACAGCACGCGTTCGAGCGCTGCGAAGCCCTTGGAACCGTAGCGCTCGAACATCGAGGTCTGGAATTTGACCGCCGCGGCCCGACCACGCGACGCCTGCAGCATGCGCATCGAGAACATCTCGGCACCATCGGCGTCCACGTTGTAGCCCCAGTTGGTAAGAATCTTGCGGTGCGGGTCGATGCCGATGCACAATGGTCCGTACTTCGCCATCGAATTGCTCAGTCGCACTCCGAAATCAGAGCGTTTCGCAAGCATCTCCGGCTGGCTGGGGCGTTCGGTCATTGGATATCACTGCCTTTCCATGGCGAAGAGCTGGCGTGCATGCTCCTGGATGCTCATGATCTGGTAATCGTCCTTTTTCACTGCCTCAATCGCCATGAGCACGGCCGAGAACTCGGTCATGGTCGTGAACTGCGGCAGGTCGGCGGCGATGGCGGCCGCACGAATCGAATAGCCGTCGGAGCGCGAGCCGCGCGAGTTCGGGGTGTTGAGAATCATATCGATGGTGCCATCCTCGATGAGGTCCACGACATTCTTGCCCACGCTGCCTTCGGCGTGCTCGATGGGAGCAGGAGCATCAGCGGCCGTGTCCACGCGGGTCGAGATCTTGTCGACGATCTTCGACTCGATGCCATAGCGGCGCAGCACCGAAGCGGTGCCTTCGGTGGCCCAGATGGTGAAGCCGAACTCGATCAGGCGCACGGCCATCAGCGGCAGCTGGCGCTTGTCGGTGTCGTTGACCGACAGGAATACGTTGCCCGAGGTCGGCAGGCCGCCCGCATAGGCTGCAAGCTGGCTTTTGGCGAAGGCATGCGGGAAGTCGCGGTCGAAGCCCATGACCTCGCCGGTCGAGCGCATCTCCGGTCCGAGCAGCACATCGACGGTTTTGCCCACCGGAGTGCGGAAGCGCTTGAAGGGCAGCACGGATTCCTTGACCGCCACCTGCTGGCCGGGGCGGATGATGCCGCCGTCGTCCTTGGGCAGCAGCAGCCCGTTGGCGCGCTGCTGGGCGATGCTCTCCCCCACGACGATGCGCGCAGCGGCCTTGGCAAGCGCCACGCCGGTCGCCTTGGATGCGAAGGGCACGGTGCGCGAGGCGCGAGGATTGGCCTCGATCACGTACAGCGTGTTCGCCATGAAGGCGTACTGCACGTTGATCAGCCCGCGCACGCCGCAGCCTTGCGCGATCGAGAGCGTGGCCTCGCGCAGACGGCGCATCTGGTCGTCGGACAGCGTGCTCGGCGGCAGCGTGCAGGCCGCGTCGCCGGAATGCACGCCGGCCTCCTCGACATGCTCCATGATGCCGCCGATGTACAGCTCATCGCCGTCAAAGAGCGCGTCGACGTCGATTTCGATGGCGTCCTGCAGGAACTTGTCGATGAGCAGCGGCGATGGCAGCCGGCCGGACACCACCGTGTCGGCCCGAGCCTCGTCAAGTGCACGGTTGACGTATTTTTCGAGCTGCGTGTCGTCATACACGATTTCCATGCCGCGCCCGCCAAGCACATAGCTGGGCCGCACGAGCACCGGGTAGCCAATCTCATGGGCGGCGTCACGCGCCTCGTCCACGCTCAGCGCAGTGCCGTAGCGCGGCGCGTTCAAGTGCTCACGGCGCAGGACCTCGCCAAAGAGCTCGCGGTTCTCCGCCAAGTCGATGCTTTCGGGCGAGGTGCCCAGAATCGGCACGTCTGCGGCCTTGAGACGCGCGGCCAGCGAAAGCGGAGTCTGCCCGCCGAGCTGAACGATGACGCCCTTGACCGGGCCCATCTTCTTCTCGGCCGCGTAGATCTCCATCACGTCTTCGAAGGTCAGCGGCTCGAAGTACAGCCGGTCCGACATGTCGTAATCGGTCGAGACGGTCTCCGGATTGCAGTTGACCATGATGGTGTCGTAGTTCTTGCCGAGCTCCTGCACCGCGTGCACGCAGGTGTAGTCGAACTCGATGCCCTGGCCGATGCGGTTCGGGCCGGAGCCCAGGATGATCACGGCTTCGCGCTTGCGCTCGCGCAGCTCGCTTTCGTCGGCGTAGCAGGAGTAGTAGTACGGCGTGAGCGCGTCGAATTCGGCGGCGCAGGTGTCGACGGTCTTGTAGACCGGTCGCAGACCGTAGTTCCAACGCAGCTCGCGAATCGTGTTTTCGCCCTCGTCGCCAAGGTTCCTCAAGTGCGCGATCTGCAGGTCGGACAGACCCGCCAGCTTGGCCTTCTTGAGCAGCCTGGCGTCAAGCGTCTCGGCCTCGCGCACCTGCATGGCGGTCTGTTTGATGAGCGCCAGCTGCTTCACGAACCACGGGTCTATCTTAGTCGCGTCGAAGATCTGCTGTTCGCTGGCCCCGCCCCACAGGGCGCGCTGCACCTGCAAGTAGCGGTTCTCGGTCGGCGTGGACATCTGCTCAAGCAGATCCGCGACTTCCTCGGCGCTCGGACGTTCGCCGTCCCAGCTGAAGCCGAGGTGACGCTTGTCGATGGAGCGCAGCGCCTTGCCCAGAGACTCCTGGAAATTGCCGCCGAGCGCCATGGCCTCGCCGACGGATTTCATCGACGTGGTGAGCAGCGGATCGGCGCCCGGGAACTTCTCGAAGGCGAAGCGCGGCACCTTGGTGACTACATAGTCGATGGTCGGCTCGAAGCTGGCCGGGGTCGACTGGGTGATGTCGTTGCGGATCTCGTCGAGCGTGTAGCCCAGCGCCAGCTTGGCTGCGATCTTGGCGATCGGGAAGCCAGTGGCCTTCGAAGCCAGCGCCGACGAGCGTGAGACGCGCGGGTTCATCTCGATGACGATGATGCGGCCGTTCTCCGGGTTCACAGCGAACTGGATGTTGCAGCCGCCGGTCTCCACGCCGACGCCGCGGATGATGGCGATGCCGATATCGCGCATGCGCTGGTACTCGCGGTCGGTCAGGGTGAACACGGGCGCGACGGTGATGGAGTCGCCGGTGTGCACGCCGACCGGATCGACGTTCTCGATCGGGCACACGACCACGACGTTGTCGTTCTTGTCGCGCATGAGCTCGAGTTCGTATTCCTTCCAGCCTTCGATGCCCTCTTCAACGAGCACTTCGTTGGTCGGCGAATAGTGGATGCCGGCTCCCGCGATGCGGTGCAGCTCCTCGATATTGTGCGCGATGCCGGAGCCGAGTCCGCCCATGGTGAAGCTGGGGCGCACGACCACCGGATAGCCGAGCTCATCGACGATGCGATCCACCTCTTCGAGGGTGTGAGCGACATCCGAGCGGGCGGATTCGCCACCAGCCTTGTCCACGACCTTCTTGAACTGCTCGCGATCCTCGCCGCGGTTGATCGCCTCAAGCGAGGCGCCGATCAGTTCGACGTTGTACTTCTTGAGGACGCCAGCCTCGCCTAAGGCTATGGCCGCATTCAGCGCGGTCTGGCCGCCGAGGGTCGGCAGCAGCGCGTCCGGGCGCTCCTTGGCGATGATACGCTCGAGAATCGGCGTGGCGATCGGCTCGATGTAGGTGGCGTCCGCCATTTCGGGGTCGGTCATGATGGTCGCTGGGTTGGAGTTGACCAGAATGACCCTGATGCCCTCCTCACGCAGGACGCGGCATGCCTGAGTTCCTGAGTAGTCGAATTCGGCGGCCTGCCCGATGACAATCGGGCCGGAGCCGATGACCATAACGGATGAGATGTCGGTGCGCTTAGGCATTGAGGAGTTCACCTTTCTTGGCGGAGGCCATGAGGTCCACGAAACGGTCGAAGAGGTAGGCGGCGTCATGCGGACCCGCCGCCGCCTCCGGATGGTATTGCACGGAGAATGCTGGGATGTCGAGGCATTGCAGGCCTTCGACCACGTCATCGTTGAGATCGATATGCGAGACGAACACCCGGCCGAACTCGCCGTTTCCGTACGGTGAGGGCACTGTTTCGCCGATTGGCGCGTCGACGGCGAAGCCGTGGTTCTGCGTGGTGATTTCGACCTTGCCGGTGGTCATATCCTTGACCGGCCGGTTCGAGCCGCGATGCCCGAATTTGAGCTTGTAGGTGCCGAAGCCGAGTGCACGGCCAAACAGCTGGTTGCCGAAGCAGATGCCGAAGAAGGGGTATCCGGCTTTCAGGACTTTGCGCAGCAGCTCGACCACCGGGTCGGACTGCTCAGGGTCTCCCGGGCCATTGGAGAAGAATACGCCGTCGGGATGCAGCGCCTCGATCTGTTCGAAGGTGACGGTCGAAGGCACGACCTGCACGCGACAGCCGCGCTCGGCCAAGCGGTGCGGAGTCATGCCCTTGATGCCCAGATCCACCGCAGCGACGGTGAAAAGCGGCTCCTTGCCTTCGAATTCCCCAGCAGGCTCGATGGTATAGCGCTCTTCGGTGCTGACCTCGTCGTACAGGCTCAGGCCTTTCATCCGCGGGGCCTGCCTGACCTGCGCGAGCAGCGAGTCGATGCTGCGCAGTGCGCCGGTCGCTGGATCCTTGAGCGTGTCACCGGAGAAGATGCCGGCCCGCATCACGCCTGCGGAGCGAAGATGACGCACCAGCTTCCTGGTGTCGATGCGGCAGATGCCGACGATGCCCTGGGCGGCAAGATCGTCGTCAAGACTGCTCGATGCCCTCCAATTGCTCACATTGGGGCTCGGCTCACGTACGACGTAGCCGGCGACCCAGATGCGCGAGGATTCGGGGTCCTCATTGTTCACACCAGTGTCGCCGATGTGTGGGAAGGTCTGCACGACGATCTGCCGGTCGTAGCTGGGATCGGTGAGCGTCTCCTGGTATCCGGTCATGCTGGTCGAGAAGACGATCTCGGCGCAGGTCGAGCCGACCGCGCCATACGGATCGCCGACATACACTTGCCCATCCTCAAGCACGAGCACGGCATCGGATGGCGTAAAGCTGCTGGCCACGGAATCGTTCTGGTTCACCAAAACCCCTTTTCCCTCGAATTCGTATCGGAACTCAAGATTAGTGGCCGGTTGGGACTCGCGGCCCGGCCGTTCGCCGCTGTCGGTTGCCTTATTCTGTCGTGTTGCTCACACCGGAATCCATCTGAGAGGAAGATATAGCATCCTGCGATTGCGTTGAGGTTTCCTGTGCCGCGGTTTCCTGCTCGCTAGCTTGCCGATCTGTGTTCTGATGATCACTGGCTTGCTGATCGGGCTGGCTGTCCGCTGGATTGGACGGTGCCGGCTCAGTAGACTCGGCTGCGTCAGACGAGCCAGTTGCAGCGTCCGAGCCAGTTGCCTCAGCCGAAACGGCCGTCTCGGACGATTCGTCGCCTTCGGATGCATCGGCTGCTTCTGCCTCATCGTCCTCATTGCGGACGGGATACTGCTCCTTGTCGGCGCGCAGCGCGCTGAGCAGTCCATGGATGAAGGACAGGGAGTCGTCATCGCTCAATGTGCGGGCCAGACTCAGCGCCTCGTCGATGGCCACCTTGTCGGGAACCTCGTCGTTGCGCAGGATCTCCCAGGCGGCGATGCGCAGAATGTTGCGATCGACCACGGCCATGCGGCGAATCTTCCAGCCGGTGGAATGTTCGTCAAGCGCCCGATCGATGGTGACGCGGTTATCGGCCACGCCGCGCACGATCTCGATGGCGTAATCAGGCAGCGGAGTCTGTGCCCCGGGCTGTGCAATGCGCTCAGCAAGAAGGGACAGGAAATCCTGTCCCTTCTCGTCAGCCTCGTACAGCGTGTTCAGCGCTCTCTTGCGAGCAGTGGAACGTGCCATAAACCGGTGCCGCCTTAGTTCTCGCGGCCCAGATAGGAACCGTCGCGCGTATCGACTTTCACCCTCTCGCCCTCGCCCACGAACAGCGGCACCTGAATCTCGGCGCCAGTCTCCACAGTCGCCGGCTTCGTGCCTGCGCTCGAGCGGTTGCCCTGCACGCCAGGCTCGGTGTGCGTGATGGTGAGAATGACCGATGCCGGCAGCTCGACGCTCAGCGGCGTGCCGTCATGGAAGCTCACGATGCAGTCCGTGCCCTCGAGCATGTACTTGGCCTGATCGCCAACGAGCGTCTGAGGGATGTTGACCTGATCGTAGGTCGTCATATCCATGAACACGAAGCTGTCGCCGTCTTCATAGGAATACTGCAGCGTGCGGTTGTCGACCGTCTCGAATTCCATCTTCATGCCGGCGTTGAAGGTCTTGTCGACGATCTTGCCCGAAAGCACGTTCTTGATGGTGGTGCGCACGAAGGCCGGACCCTTGCCGGGCTTGACGTGCTGGAACTTGGTGACGGCCCACAGCTGGCCGTCCAGATTCAGAACCGAACCGTTCTTAATGTCATTGGTTGTTTGTGCCACGTAAAGTCACCTATTTTCAATCTCATGGGCAGAGTCAAAATTTGCCTCCGCTATTATGCCACAGCGCCTATACAGGTGGGCTGGCACATCTTCTGCGCCTTCTCATGGCGATTGTGGCGTGCGGCCGCGCAGCATGATAGCCTGTACCCGTTTTCACAGGGAATCAGGTTCAGGAAGTATTGGCCACGCGCGTGGTCCGCCTGACCGTCCCCACACTTTTTGTAGGCAACACCCAGCGTTTCTAGGGAGCAGTGTGCCTATTTCACGGTGATGTGCGATGTTGCACGGCGTCCGGCAACAGATGGCAAACGCAATCAACTGCTCCCTTTCGATTCAATCCCAATATTTGCAATCGTTAAGGAAACACTATGCAATTCTTGCAACGGGCTGCCGCACCCGATCACAATCTGCGGCTGTATTGCCTCTACCTGGCCTCGACCGGCTTTGTGCTCGACCGGGCCGTGTTCCTGGTGTATATGGGGCAGCACGGTTTGAACGTGCAGCAGGTCGCATTATGCGAAGCCATATTCCAGCTGGGAACGGTATTGTTCGAAATCCCCACAGGATGGGTGTCTGATCGTTTCGGGCGCAAAGCGTCAATGCTCACCGGTACCGCGCTGCTTGCCGCATACAACGTTGGCATGCTGCTGGCGCACGGTTTCATCGGTTATATATCGATGATGCTGCTGTGCGCATTCGCTTACACCTTCCTGTCCGGATCCGATACCTCGCTGCTGTACGAGCTGGTGGAAACCGGGCATGGCAGCAAACGCTATCTGTCGTACAGCTCCAAGACGATGGCCGGGCAGCAAATCATGATGGGCGTCTCAGCGTTACTGGGAGGACTCTTGGCAGCGCACTCGTGGACGATGCTGTACTTGCTGATGAGCGGCGTCTACGTCGTTGAGCTGGTCATGCTTGTTGCCGTGCACGAGCCGAAAGTCAAACCGGATAGTGACTGCCGAGTACCGGCCCCTGCGTTGCATCCCGACACCGATACCGATACTGTTCACCATACAAGCTACAACTATTGGCGAATACGCAGCACTCACTGGACGACATATGCACCGATCTGGGCATTCGTCGGTTTCCTTGCCGCGAGTGCCGCCCTTGATATGACTGCAATGAGTTATCAGAATTCCTCGCAGATCATTTTCGCCACAACCGGCATCTCGTTGCCTGCGATAGGGCTGTTTGCCGCATTATCCAAGCTTGCCAACGCTGCGGCGTATCTGCTGACCAGCCTGCTCACCAAGCGATTCAATCGGACAACCGTGCTGATCTGGCTATGCGCGGCGCAGGCATTGTCGTTCATCATGTTGCCAATAGCTGCAGCAAAGCCGACTGCGCTGCTCGCTGCGAGTCCGCTCGCCCTTTTGTTCCGGAGATGCTATTCATCCTCGTGGAAAGCATCACTCAGGATTATCTGGTCAGTGCCACGAGAGCACGAGTATTGTCCATCGTCTCTATGATGCGCTCACTCGCTGGCACGGCCATGTATGCAATAATCGGCACGTCACTCAAGCTATGGAATGTGCAGGTCACGCTGATTATCCTCGCGAGCCTTACCGCCGGGCTCGTTGTAATGACGATCAGTGCGTACTACGGGCTCTTATGTATGAGACGCCAAGAACGGTGAATGTGCATATACATATACATGTCACAACCCCCGCACTAATCTGACCCTAGTGCGGGAGTTGTGACAGTTCGTGACTTAACGATTGGCTAAGGGTGAACCCCGTTGCTTCCTCGGGCCCTTAGTAGGCCCTCGGCGTCGGCTGCGGACAGCGCACAGCGTTGTCCGCTAACGCCTCCGCCCGCATAGCCCTCGTAATCATGCGGGAGTTGTGACGCAGGCACCGTCGCCCGCGCCTATTGGTTGAGCAATGCCTAATATGTCTGGTTCCCCAATGCAAGAATCCCCAAGAGCCTTAAGCCCTTGGGGATTCTTTGCGTTTACTTCAGCGCAATCAGCGCAGCTGCGTCAGCGGATCACTCACTTGAGGATCTTGGTGACACGGCCCGAGCCGACGGTGCGGCCGCCTTCGCGCACAGCGAAGGTCAGGCCTTCCTCCATAGCGATGGGCTGGATGAGCTCAACGGTGAAGGTGGCGTGGTCGCCGGGCTGGACCATCTCGACGCCTTCCGGCAGCGTGATGACGCCGGTGACGTCGGTGGTGCGGAAGTAGAACTGCGGACGGTAGTTGGAGAAGAACGGCGAATGACGGCCGCCCTCATCCTTGGTCAGCACGTAGACTTCGCCCTCGAAATTGGTGTGCGGAGTCACGGACTTCGGGGCAGCCACGACCTGGCCGCGCTCGACCTGCTCGCGGTTGATGCCGCGCAGCAGCAGACCGGTGTTGTCGCCAGCCTGAGCCTCATCCATCTGCTTGTGGAAGGTCTCGATGGAGGTGACGGTGGTGGTCTGGGTGTCGCGGATGCCGACGATCTCGACGTTGGTGTTGATCGGCAGCTTGCCACGCTCGACACGGCCGGTCACCACGGTGCCGCGGCCGGAGATGGTGAAGACATCTTCGATCGGCATCAGGAAGGGCTTGTCGAGGTCGTGGACCGGGGTCGGGATGTAGTCATCGACAGCGTCCATGAGGTCCTTGACGCTCTGGACCCACTTCTCGTGGTCCGGAGCGTCGTCGTGCAGCGCGCCGTAGGCCGAGGTCTTGATGACCGGGCAGTCGCGGTCGAAGCCGTTCTCCTCGAGCAGATCGCGGACTTCTTCTTCGACGAGCTCGACGAGCTCTTCATCGTCGACCATATCGCACTTGTTCAGGGCGACGAGGATCTTCGGAACGCCAACCTGGCGGGCGAGCAGAACGTGCTCGCGAGTCTGGGCCATCGGGCCGTCGGTGGCGGCGACCACGAGGATCGCGCCATCCATCTGAGCGGCGCCGGTGATCATGTTCTTCACGAAGTCGGCGTGGCCGGGGCAGTCGACATGCGCATAGTGGCGCTTCTCGGTCTGGTACTCGATGTGGGCGATGTTGATGGTGATGCCGCGCTGCTGCTCTTCAGGAGCGGCGTCGATCTGAGCGAAATCATACTCCGGGTTGACATCGGGGTACTCTTCGTGCAGCACCTTGGAGATAGCCGCAGTCAGGGTCGTCTTGCCGTGGTCCACGTGGCCGATGGTGCCAATGTTGACATGCGGCTTGGTGCGCTCGAACTTTTGCTTTGCCATTATGTTTTGTCCTCCTGGACGTCTCGTAGTTTGCCTGTGCCCTGGGCACCAGGCACCCGCTACAGTTTACTGGGTTTCTGGGTCGTTTGCCACAAACGGTGCCCGAACCCAGTCAGCGCTACAAAATCATAGTGCCGACTGGGGACAGATGCACTGTTTGCAGCCTCGCGTGTCACTCGCCGCGCTGGGCCTTGATGATCTCCTCGGAGACCGCCTTGGGGACCTCCGCATACGAGTCCATCTGCATGGTGAACATCGCGCGGCCCTGCGTCTTGGAACGCAGGTCGCCAATGTAGCCGAACATCTCGCTCAGCGGCACCTTCGCGTCGATGACCTTGACGCCGGTGGCATCGTTCATCGACTGGATGGAGCCACGGCGGGAGTTCAGGTCGCCCATGACCTCGCCCATGTACTCCTCGGGAGTACGGACCTCGACGGCCATGATCGGCTCGAGGATGACGGGCTTGGCCTTGGGGGCCGCGGTCTTGAACGCCATGGATCCGGCGATCTTGAACGCCATCTCCGAGGAGTCGACGTCGTGGATCTGGCCGTCGGTGACGCTCGCCTTGACGCCCACCACCGGGAAGCCGGCGAGAATGCCGGATTCCATGGCCTCGCGCACGCCCGCATCGATGGAAGGAATGAATTCCTTGGTGATGTGGCCGCCGGTGACCTTGTTCTCGAACTCGTAGGTCTCGCCGGACTCGGTGTCCAGCGGCTCGAAGTTCATCAGGACCTTTGCGAACTGGCCGGAACCACCGGTCTGCTTCTTGTGGGTGTATTCCTGATTCATGACGGCCTTGCGGATCGTCTCGCGGTAGGCGACCTGCGGCTTGCCGACGTTGCAGTCGACCTTGAACTCGCGGCGCATACGGTCGACGATGATGTCGAGCTGCAGCTCGCCCATGCCGGAGATGAGGGTCTGGCTCGACTCCTCGTCGGTCTTGACCTGGAAGGTCGGATCCTCTTCGGCGAGCTTGGCCAGCGCCAGGCCCATCTTCTCCTGATCGGCCTTCGTCTTGGGCTCGACGGCCACCTCGATCACAGGATCGGGGAAGGTCATCGATTCGAGGGAGATCTGGTTCTTCTCATCGCACAGCGTGTCGCCGGTGGTGACGTTCTTGAGTCCCACGAAGGTGTAGATGTTGCCAGCCTCGGCCGAATCGACCGGGTTCTCCTTGTCGGCGTGCATCTGGAAGATCTTGCCGACGCGCTCCTTCTTGCCCTTGGTGGAGTCGTAGATGGAGTCGCCGGGCGTGACCTTGCCGGAGTAGACGCGCACGAACACGAGCTTGCCGTAGAACGGGTGCGTCGAGATCTTGAAGACCAGCGCCGAGAAGGGATCCTCGATAACAGGCTTGCGGTCGATCTCGATGGACTCGTCGTTCGGGTCGAAGCCGACGATGGACGGCACGTCCTCGGGGCTGGGCAGGTAGTCGACGACGGCGTCCAGCATCGGCTGCACGCCCTTGTCCTTGAACGCGGAGCCGCACAGCACCGGGTATGCCTCGCGGGAGACGGTGAGCTTGCGGATGCCGGAACGGATTTCAGCCTCGGACAGATCGCCTTCCTCAAGGTACTTCTCAAGCAGTTCCTCGTCGGACTCCGCGACAGCGTCGAGCAGCTCCGAGCGGTACTGCTCGGCCTTGGCCTGCAGATCGGCGGGGATGTCGGTGGTGTCGTAGTGCGCGCCCAGATCGCCGGAGACGTCGTTCCAGACGTAGGCCTTCATGCGAATCAGATCGACGACGCCCATGAAGTCGTTCTCAGCGCCAATCGGCAGCTGGACGACAAGCGGGGTGGCACCGAGCTTGGTCTTGATGGTGTCGACGGAGTAGTAGAAGTCGGCGCCGAGCTTGTCCATCTTGTTGATGAAGCAGATGCGCGGCACGCCATACTTATCGGCCTGGCGCCACACAGTCTCGGACTGCGGCTCCACGCCTTCCTTGCCATCGAAGACGGCGACGGCACCATCGAGCACGCGAAGCGAACGCTCCACCTCGGCGGTGAAGTCGACGTGGCCGGGGGTGTCGATGATGTTGATCTGGAACTTCTGCTCGGGATCGTGCGACTGGCGATTCCAGAAGCAGGTGGTCGCGGCGGACTGGATGGTGATACCGCGCTCCTGCTCCTGCGCCATGAAGTCCATGGTCGAAGCGCCGTCGTGGGTCTCGCCGATCTTGTAGTTCTTGCCCGTGTAGAACAGAATACGCTCGGTCGTCGTGGTCTTACCGGCATCGATATGAGCCATGATGCCGATGTTGCGGACCTCGTTGAGGTCGTTGAGCACATCTAGTGCCATGTGTGTTTCCTTACGCTTTCGCTCTTGGACGGATTACCAGCGGTAGTGGGCGAAGGCCTTGTTGGCTTCCGCCATCTTGTGGGTGTCCTCGCGACGCTTCACCGAAGCGCCCAGGCCGTTGGAGGCGTCGAGGATCTCGTTGGCGAGACGCTCGGCCATGGTCTTCTCGCGACGCTTGCGCGAGAACTCGGTCAGCCAGCGCAGCGACAGGGCGTTCGCGCGCACGGGCTTGACCTCGACGGGGACCTGGTAGGTCGCGCCGCCGACTCGGCGGGAGCGCACCTCAAGGCTCGGGCGGATGTTGTCCAGCGCGCGCTTCAAGACGGCAACCGGCTCCTGGTCGGTCTTGTCCTTGACCTGCTCGAGGGCGGTGTAGACGATGTCCTCGGCGATGGCCTTCTTGCCATCGAGCAGAATCTTATTGATGAGCTGAGCCACCACGGTCGAGCCGTAGATTGGATCTGGCAGCAGCTGATGCTTCTTAGCGGGTCCTTTACGTGACATATCTCTTACTTCGCCTTCTTTGCACCGTACAGGGAACGTCCCTGCTTGCGATCTTTCACACCCTGGGTATCAAGGGCGCCGCGCACGATGTGGTAACGCACACCAGGCAGATCCTTGACACGGCCGCCGCGCACGAGCACGATGGAGTGCTCCTGCAGGTTGTGGCCCTCGCCCGGGATGTAGGCGGTGACTTCGATGCCGGTGCTCAGACGCACACGGGCGACCTTACGCAGAGCCGAGTTCGGCTTCTTCGGCGTGGTCGTATAGACACGGGTGCACACGCCGCGGCGCAGCGGGCTCCCCTTCATTGCCAAAGTCTTTGACTTCTTCGGCTTTGCCTGGCGTCCTTTACGGACAAGTTGTTCAATAGTAGGCAACTTCAGTTCTCCGATTCGTTGATATCTTCTACCCTGTGAAACCGCCGCACTGCAGCCTCATCCTGGGCGACGAACGAATAGTCGCGAAAGATAGCCACAGTCCACCGGCCCGATGGCCCTCCACCTTCTCGCCAGACGCATTGCTGCGCGCGATCAGTCAGGTGTGAAGGATATCCCAATGCCCACGCCTATCACATAAGACGTGCCATTGGCACACACAAGGGGATATCATATCACATGGGAGGACAACGCACTACTCGTTATGCGATTTGTGTTATGCGCACGATTCAAACATCGGCTGCACTATCAAGATACCGCCTTTTCGTTGCCGCTGGCGGGCTTGATCGAAATCAGCAGCCGACGGCAATGTTCAGTTCATGCGCACTACGCAATTCGAGGCTGGCGTAGTGCGCATTCCATCCGGAGCATCGCACCCACCACCTACACCTATATATGTAATTTATGGGCCACGTCTGGCATCTCGTACAAGAGCGGCTTCAGTCATTCGAGTTATTCACACTGTGCTATCCGCACTGCGTTATTCACACTGCGCTATCCACGACACGCCGACGATGTGGATAAGTCCGAGCGTTCGACCACATAGCCCTGTTTCGCTTGCATGGTCGCGAACCCGGCCGATAGCGTAGGTAGCAGCAATCACCTATGCTGGAAGGCATACGAAAGGAACCCGGCCATGAACACGCTCATCAACAGCATCCCCACCCTTGCGGCAATCCTCGCCATCGGCGCAGCCTTGGCCAGACTAGTCCTGACTACCAGCCGAAGTCTCGGCAGGCGCATCGACAACGTCGAAAGCAGCCTGGGGCAACGCATCGACGGGGTCGAAGACAGCCTCAATAAGCGTATCGACAGCGTAGAGGCCAACCTCAGCAAACGCATCGACGAGAACAGCAGCGAGATTCGGGCTATGGACGCCAAATTCAGCAACGAGTTCATCGCCATCAATCATCGTTTCGACGTTGTCAATCAGCGCTTCGACTCCGTCAACGAGCGCATCGACAAGGCCCTCAACCTTGCCATTCAGTGACGCCTCATCATTGATTGATCAATAGCTCGGCCTGTGAGGCTCGACATCGCCGAACTTATCTCCGCATATCCGTCAATTCAGGATGTATCCACCGGAAAACGACGCATTCAGTGCGCCTATTCGCTGGCGGGAACACCGTCCAAAGCCTCCAAAAGCCTTGCCAGCTGATCCTGCCGAGCCGGCGAAAGCCTCGCGATACGAGGCTCCAATTCCAGCCTGACCTCTTCGCTGCAGGACTTGGCAAGGATCTGTCCTTGATCGGTAGGCGCAACCCGAATGGAACGCCGATCCTGTTCATCGCTGATTTTGCGCACGAAGCCGCGGGCAACCGCACGATCCACGAGGCCAGTGGCACTCGAGCGGTCAATCCCAAGATACTCGGCCAGCTCAGACATGGCGGGCGTGCGATCGCGAAGAATGCCGAGAACTCGCAGCAACGTCAACGACAGCTCATGCTGCGCCGCGACTTTGGACACGATATTCACGACGGCGTAAGAGGTCTGCACCAGCGCATCTTGCAGCCGCTCGTCATTGGCGGTATTCGCCCCGTCTATCGTTCTTCTCGTCATACGGGCCATTCTACTTGATTTAGTTGGTGAGACAACGTAATATAGTTTATGATACCAACTAAATAAGCAATCAGTCACTACGAAACAACCGTCGGGAGGCAGTCATGAAAGCAGCCGTGGTCAGCGGATTCGGAGAGAGTCCTCGCTACGCCGACGCTCCCGAGCCAGTCGCATCAGGGGCTGACGAGGTGGTTGTCGACGTACTCGCTTCAGCGCTTTCGCCGCGCGTGCGCTCCCAGGCGGCAGGCTCGCACTACACCAGCACCAACGATCTGCCGCTCGTCCCCGGCATCGACGGCGTCGGACGCCTTCCCGACGGAACGCTTGCATATTTTCTGATGCCGGACACTAACCACGGTGCCATGGCCGAACGCACTGCAATCGACCTGCGCCGCGCCGTTCCGCTGCCCGAAGGCGCTGACCCGATACAGCTCGCGGCGGCGATGAACCCGGCGATGGCGTCATGGGTCGCGCTGAAGCAGCGTGTCACATTCGAACACGGGCAGTCCGTTCTGGTGCTCGGAGCCACCGGAAGCGCCGGACATGCAGCCGTCGAGGTGGCAAATCGGCTCGGCGCCAGTGAAATCGTCGCGGTTGGACGAGGCGGCGACCGCATGCAGGATCTTCGCAAGCACGGCGCATCGCGAATCATCGATCTCAACGAGACCTCTGACACTGTTGCTAGGAATCTTGCTCAGGCGGGCAGCGAAATCGACATCGTCATCGACTTTCTCTGGGGCGAGCCGACGAGCAAGGCGCTCTACGCCATCATCCCCAATCGCGCACGCGACGAGCAAGCGCTGACCTGGATTCAGATCGGCTCGGCAGCCGGACTGGAATCCCCCATTCCCGCCGCCGCCCTACGCGCGGCAAATCTCCGCATCATCGGCTCAGGCCAGGGTTCCGTACCGCTTCGCGCCTATCGTCAGGAAATCGAAGCCCTCGCGCAGGAAATTCATGCGGGTGCCTTCACAACCGCCACGCGCCGCGTCCCGCTGCGCGATGTCGAGCAGGCATGGGCCGATACCAGCAGCACCGAACGCATCGTCATCGTCCCCTAGGTCATCATCTCCTAGATCGTATCGTCTGACGAGTGATTCTCGTCAGACGGCACGTTTCATAAGGCTGGCGTCAACGATCTGCCCGAACTGCCGAGGCGTGATGCCGCCAGCTTTATTCTGTCCGCTGTCGCTCTGCTTCAGTGTCCCCTCTATCTGCCGTCAACCCGCTCGCCGTCAGTGCGATTCCCAGCGGAACCAGCGGATGCCGATGGACACACCGACGATGGCGTAGCCGAGAGTAGCGATGAGTCCGCTGGTGGCAGTCCAATCCCACGCCGAGGGGTTGAGCGCACCGACGGAAAGATTGATGAGCGCACCGACGGGCGTCCAGTCGGCAACGCTTCGGACGGCGTCGCCAAGGATGCCGCTGGAGCCGAGAAGCCCGAGCAGCAGCAGCGCGATGCAAATGCCTCGGCTGATCGCATTCACCACCGCAAAGGAGCTGACCAAGCCGACGATGGCTTGGCCAATGGCCAAGAACATAGCACCGCCAAGCACCGAAACCAGCGCGAAGAGCAGATACTCCACCGGGTCGTACACCACGCTGTGAAGAATGCCGCCGACCACCACAACGATGACGGCCATGGCGAAACCGACTGCAAGCTGCACGACGAAACGGCTTGCCATGATTGCCCACGTCGGTGCCGGGGTGACGCGAAGACGCTGGAACACTCCCATGTCGCGGTCGCGCGCGATGGCGACGCTGTAGCCCATCAAGGCGGAGAACATGAGCCCGACAGTCAGGGCAAGACCGATGGCGAACTCGGGACTGCCGTAGATCGATCCGCCTCTTCGGCTGGCCGAGTGGAGATTGGTGATGACGAGGTACAGAATCGGTACCGCAACGTTGAGGATAAGCGTCTGCCCACTGCGCAGCAGCACGGTGAAATCGGCGCGCAGCAACGAGCTGAACATGAGACCGCGGAACTGCCGCGCTGTGCGCTCGCGGTGAGCGCCTGTCGTTCTAGTCACGAATCGCGCTCCCCGTCAGTCCGATGAACACATCTTCCAGAGTAATCTCGCCATAGGCGGCCTGGCGCACGCGTGGGTCGTCGCGATGCTGCCGGATCAGCCCGGCCGGGGTATCGAGTGCAAGAAGCCTCCCCCGGTCGATGATTGCGACGCGACTGCACACGGACTGCGCCTCTTCCATCGAGTGGGTGGTGAGCACGATGCTGCTACCATCCGCCCGGAGCTGCTCGATGCGATCCCAGAGCTGGCGGCGCGACTGCGGATCGAGTCCGGCCGTCGGCTCGTCCAGCAGCAACAGGATGGGACGATGAATCACGGCGATGAGCAGTGATAGCCGCTGCTGCTGGCCTCCGGAAAGCGATTTGAAACGCTTTCCCGCCTGATCGCCGAGACCGATGTAGCGAATACGACCGAGAACATCCCGCCTGCTCAGAGGCACGCCATACAATCCCGCGTAGAGGCGGACAATCTCCTCAATCGTAAGTTCGGGCTGGAAGCTGGATGCCTGCAACTGGGCACCAATCAGGGCTTTCGCGCGGCCAGAATCTCGCTGGACGTCCACACCGCCCACTGTCACGCTTCCACTTCGCGGCCGCAGCAGACCCTCGACCGCGCTCAACGTGCTGGTCTTGCCAGCTCCGTTCGGGCCGAGCAATCCGAAAATCTCGCTCGGTTGCACATCGAAGCTCACGCCGTCCACAGCCAGTCGATCCCCGTAGGCCACAACCAGTCTACGCACGGCGAGCACGCTCTGCGGCATGGCAGGCGCTCCATTTGCTGCACTCATAGTTGAGACACTACTCCACAAATAAGGCTGTGGAGACGTGACGCGGCATTCGTGTCTACGGACATTCCTTTTACCAGCAGCTAGCTCATCCGCTGGCATCGGGAGCGCCGATGAGGAACCGGTTTCCTTCCAAATCGCTGCCACCGGGGGCCGCGCGTCGAAGACATTTCACGCCCCCAAACGATGGCTAATCAGCAGGGCCGAGCACAGTCCCGCCGCCGTGACGGCAGCGCTCAGTACAAACACCGACTGCGTGCCGAGCAATCCAGCGATCATACCGGCGAGAACCGGGCCGGTGACCTGACCGACATACTGCGCCGACACGTTGGAGCCGAGCACGAGGCCGACTGAAGTTTTGGGCACCAACTGGCGAATAGTGGCAACCACCGTCGGGGTAATGCCTCCGAGCGCCATGCCCATCAGGAAGCGCAACGCCGCAAACATCCATAGCTGCGGTGCCACAGCCTGCAAAGCCAACAGCGCGGTCGCCGCGGCGAGACTGGCGCACAGGATGCGCAGATGCCCTACTCGGTCGGCAAGCCGGCCCAGCGGCGCACTAGATAGCACGGTACCCAACGCCGTCAACGAGAAGGTGACGGACGAAAGCAGGGCGATTCGCGACACGCCACCCGTGAGTTCCTGAATATGCACGGTGATGATTGGTTCGACCGAGGTGGTGGCGAACATAAGCAGCATCGATAGTCCCAGCAGGCAGGCGATGATCGGCTTGTTCGGCACATTGTTCCACCCGCTACTATGCTTCGACGCAACACTGACGGCAGTGAGTTCGTTATGTTTCCTCGGCTCCTCCCTGAGGAACAGAACAGTGCCGAGAAACGCCAGGGAAATCAATGCGCCAGCGCCTAGGAACGCCGTCTTGACGCCGAATACCTCAGCGATGCCGCCGCCGATAAGCGGACCTGCGATGTTGCCTGCCATGATGGCCGATGATAAAACGCCGAGCGCCCCGGCCGAGTGGCGCTTCGGCGTTTGGTCGGCAACCAGGATCGTGGAGCCGGAAGAATACCCGCCAAGCAACCCGACGAGAAGCCTGAGCAGCACGAGCTGGGTGACATTCTGGGCGAACCCTATCAGCGACATGGCGACAGCCATGCCAAGACTGGCACGCACGAGCATCGACTTGCGCCCGTACCGATCGCCCAGATACCCCCACAACGGCGCGGTGAGCGCGGCCGTAAGAAACGTGGCGGCATACGCGATGCCCGACCACAGCGTGACCTGCGACTGGCTGCGCACGCCAAGATGATGGACATAGAGCGGCAGAATCGGCAGAATCAGCGTCATACCGACGATGGTGGTGAACGAGCCGACTGAGCATACTATCAGGTTCCGAAGCCACTGGTTATCTGGCGACGGACTCGTTGGTGCACGATAATCAGTGGCGCCGGAAGAGGAAACAGTCATAGGCGGTCATGCTATTCAGCGCATATTGCGTAGGCATGACGGCGGCCGCATGATGGACATATCGGTTTCGTATAATGAAATAACTAGCACTTATGCCATAGCCGATCGTGCAACGACCAAATGCAGAACCATATGCATCCCAAGACTGCATATGCATCCGCCGTCCTCCATTCGTCGCCTCGCCGACCGTTGTCCGCGAGCAAACGGACGGGCATCGCATGACGCGCAGAGATACATAAAGGTACACAGAGGCGCACAGTGCCGTCGGTTCATGGATTTACCATCACCGTCTTTACACGACAGCACATAAAAAGACGTAAGCTCGGCATCAAGCTACGCAATCGCCGACACCTCACCATCGCCATGAGAAACGCTAAACTCATCGCAGCCCATCAACCGAGGAGAAAAATATGGGAACCAACGCTGATATCACAGTCCGCCCTGTAGCCATCGAGGACGAGGAGCGCTGGCGGGAGCTGTTCCGCGCCTATCGCGCGTTCTATAAGCACCCCGCGTCGGAGGAGGTCATCTCTCGCGTGTGGGGTTGGATATTTGACCCCGAGCAGGAATGCGGAAGCCTCGTTGCCGAACTTGATGACACCATCGTCGGCATCGCCAACCACCGCAAGTTCCTGCGCCCCTCGAGTGGAACTGTGGGCATCTGGCTCGATGACCTGTTCACCGACCCCGCAGTACGCGGCAAAGGAGTGGGCCGCACACTGATTGGGCGACTGCAGGAGATGGCCGCCGCGGACGGCTGCTCCGCAGTGCGCTGGATCACCTCCGAAGACAATCACCAAGCTCAGTCGCTCTACAACAAGGTCGCCGAGCGTACCGAATGGGTCACCTATGACGCCATGCCAGCCGCCAACTAAAAAACTGTAGCGACGATGCCCGGTAACTGTAGTTTTCCTGCAATAACAGGCATTGGCGCACAGTCTTCGGAGCTCACGCTTCCGGCCCCGGCTGCAAACCCAGCGCCTCCACCATAGCTGCCACCCGCGCGCGATTTTCGGCGGACATCCCGCGAAGCGGCAGCGGCAGGCAGCTAGGCCCAACAAGCCCAAGATATTCGGCGATAGCAGCCGTGACGCGCGCGCTGCCGCCAAGATCGGCGAACAGCTTCCAGAGCGGAGTGAGCTGCTCGGACTCCGCCCGCGCATCCTCGACACGACCCTCCCGCACCGCGCGAGCGATGCCGAGCGCCGGGCCCGGAATCGTTCCCCCGATGACCGTATACCACGCATCGCAGCCCGCAATCAGCCCCGCGGCACCGAAGGCGTCGCCGGACACCCCGATCGTCACACGCTCGGGAATCACGGCCCGGATGCTAGCGACATGCCGCCGCGCCTCGTCCGGATCAGCAGGCACGCCCGGAATCTTGATCGACGCGATGCCCGGAAGCTCGGCGATGCGGGCATACAGCTCTGTGGTGAAATGGAAATGCGTGGTTCCCG
The DNA here is from genome assembly GCF_009371885.1 of Bifidobacterium tibiigranuli. Taxonomy (GTDB): domain Bacteria; phylum Actinomycetota; class Actinomycetes; order Actinomycetales; family Bifidobacteriaceae; genus Bifidobacterium; species Bifidobacterium tibiigranuli. Next base: position 110,308 of record NZ_QLZA01000008.1, read on the forward strand.
GATTGTCATAGACAATCACCGGCAGCTCGGTGCTCTCAGTGACTGTTCGGAACAGCTCGAACACTTCATCGGGTGTGAGCGACTGGTACGTCATGGCGGAGAGCAGCAGCCCCGACGCCCCCGCCTCCTCGGCGCCACGCGCAAGGGCGAGAACCTGCGAGGTGCGCAGCGCGCCTATGCCGACGAACACCGCAACCGAGCCGGCGTTCTGCACCGCCAGCCGCGCGACACGAGCGCGCTCCTGAGTCGTCATATACGGGTACGAGCCAGTCGAACCAAGCGCGGTGATGGAATCCACCCCGGAGACAGCCAGTCGCCTGACCAAACCGGCAAACGCCTTCTCATCCACTTGGTCGTTCCTGAACGGCGTAAGCGGGAACGCGCTGACACCTGTAAACATTGACGCTGACATCTTTTCCTCCTCCGGAAGCACGGTCAACAACAGGCCCAACAGCTGCATCTTCAGCCAAGCTAAACCCTGAGCGTAAAGGCACTGTCAAAACCGGTGATTCGCGTAGGGTATCACAACCGCGAACCTAGCAGTTCCACGGAATCGTTATATCGCCCGAAAGCCATGCCGCACATGAATTCACGAAGGTTGCTGCCGGCTCATGCCCCACACGATATCGAAGCGGTCTTCGAGCGATACCAATTTGACAGTAAAGCTCACTTGACGTAAAATGAACTTGTCATTAAGGTACCCCGCTAAGGTCACCCCGCACGAGGAGGAGCAACGATGAGTGAGAAACCTGCCGAGAAGCAATACAAATACGGCCGCACGAAACCTGGCGGCATACCCGCCATACGCATGGCGATCCCGATCGGCCTGCCAGTCGCGATTGCCATCGGCACTGCCATCCGGATGATTTCCGGCCCTGCGCAAGGGCCTGTCAATGATTGGCTCGTAGGCATCGCCATTGGATTATGTCTGGCCCCGTCCGCCATTCTGCTCGCATGGGCGCTGTGCGTGGACCGGACGACCATACCGGGCGCAACGCCGAACACGGAGAACAGCATCGAAAGCACTTGGTATTCGCAGTCGGCAAACGACGCCTTTCACGCAATTATCATGGGGAGCGGCCTGGGAACGGCCATCACTGCACTTTGGCTGCCGCCCCTGGTCTCATGGACGCTGATCGCGGTCTTCGTCGTGGCAGCCGCAACCTTCGCTGTCAGCTATCTAATCCGCAAACATCAGGGCAACCAATGAGAAACCGGCTGCCCGAGCTTCGACATAAGCAAGGCTTGTCACAGGAAAAGCTCGCAGATATGCTGGGGGTGAGCCGTCAGACGATCATCTCCATCGAAAAGGGGCGGTTCGACCCCTCGCTCCCCCTCGCCTTCCAGATCGCCGCCACCTTCGGGCTGCGCATCGAAGACATCTTCACGCCAACTGAATTGTGAAACTGCGAGCTTTGCAATGCGCTGAACACGCCTATCGCCCCTTGCGCATTTGAGCTAAAGCACTCGCGTACTCGCCTGCAGTATCCTCGTAGAGATGATCTTCCACAGCCATGCGTGCCATCTCATCCGGCGCGTGATGCTTCGAGGCTTGCCGCTGATGCTTGTAGGCGAGCAGATCATGGCATTACCGCGTGCAGACAGGATCGAGAACTTGGCTCAGCAGTCCGCACCCGTTGCGGCTGGCCGATTCCAAACGTTAAACGGTTGCAGAGTTTCAGAATTGTTCGATTGGTCGGATGACGATTCCGTTGATGACGCCGCCTCGGTGACCAGCAATGGTATAGGCGACGGCATCGCCGATATGACACTCAACTACGAGGTCCTCGGCATCGTCAGCGACGACGACCTCACAGGGCATAAGGAGTGGCCCCGGAGACCTATGTCATCCGGGGCCACCCTAAGGGAACAACTCAGCATCCCTGTGCCTGTCGCCGAGCCACGTTGCGCGACCTGTGTATTCATTACTTCACCCATTCACCTGCATCAGCCTGCGGCATCATCCCAATGCCGCATGTAATCGAACATCATCATTCAATCACCAGCAAACACATACGCGGCCCGATCCTCAAACCGTACAGCCTCATCGCCGTCGTCGTCATGTTCTTCAGTTATCTGTTGAAGGCGTTGCGTAGATGCCTTCGGCATTCCTCGGGCTGTGCGCTTCATTGCGACCCATCGGCTAATCGATCGGTCACAACTCCGGCCTTCACCCCTTAGTATAGTGCGTGACGCCTCAGAAAGCCAGCGTTCATCGTATATTCACCATGGCAAAACCATAATGTTCAGTAGTGTTCTTGAAGGGGTATGCGAAACGTCCAACATCGCGCATCGAAACGGTTTGAATGTGCGATTGGAGAAGAAACGAACATGACTGCACAGCTTTTCGGCGTGTCGAGACGGACACAGGCAGGAGGTGATATCGAAGAAGTGAAACTTGAGTCGAGTGGAGCCATGGACGACGACGTCGAGAATGCGGCCGCTGATGACAATGGCAATGCCTTCGTGCAGCCAATTGCCGCCAACGGGCATGTAGAGCTCTACGACTCGCCATATGCGAGAGTCGCGGGAATCAGGTATAGTATCCATCTGTTGTGCGATTTTGCGTGCGAAGTCGTCACACATGGTGGACGTAGCTCAGTCGGTAGAGCACCTGATTGTGGTTCAGGAGGTCGCGGGTTCGAAACCCGTCGTCCACCCCGCTTGGGCCAAGTTCAAACTTTCGACCAAAGGAACCATCCTTGGTCCGGTTTGAGCTTGGCCCTTTTCCCCGGCTTCGGCCGCCCAGTTGAGGGTTTTTGCCCTTTGCAACTCGGCATCGCCGGATCCAGCGATGCCGTCTTCACGAGCAGCCTGATCGTCGTCGCGTCTGCGACTTTTATCATGGCTCGTGCCCCCCCGTGACGATAGCCATTCTGCGGGCCAACGCCGCCGTCCGCGGCACCCCTAGCCAACGTCGTCATGCATGCGGACCCATCGAGGCGGTTATGCCGGGCCGCTATCCACCACCACCCCGCAGTTCACCGGTATTGCGGCCTTCACAGTCGTTACGTTCTCCGTCGCGCGTATCGCCGCCCCTGCCGTTGCGGCATGGCTGTGGACGACTACCTCGACGACCGGCGTCAGAGGTCGCGAAGGACGGCGACCTTCCGGGTCCAGGTGGGATCCGCCACGGTCCGAACCATGAAGTCTGCGACGCTCTCGCGAGTGGAGCTCGGTAGCCCCGGAAGCGTGCCGAGCTTCGCCGACTCGGTCGCCTCATAGGGGCGAAGCGGCTTGTTGCTGAGCGTTCCTGGCGACGCCACAGTCCACTCCAGCGGGCTGTCCTCCAGCATCCGTTCGGCCTTCGCCTTGTCGTCGAAGATGTTGCGCATCACCGTACGATACAGCAGCCGCGCGAACGGCGACGCCGCCTGGGCGGTGTCGCCGACGCCGAATGCGGAGACGACCAGCACACGCGAAGGGGCGCCGTGCCCCGCTGCGTCAATCAGCGCGGCCACGCTGCGCTGCATGAGCGATGTCCTGCCGAGGCTGCGCACCCCGAGGGCTCCGAGGATCGCGTCGTGCCCCGCTGCGCAGGCGGCGAGCGCGGCGAAGTCGAGCGGGTCGGCGACTACGCGCGCCGCACCGGCCGGACTTTCGGCATCCTCGCGCCGTACCACCGCGGTGACCTCATGCCCTTGCGCGAGGGCACGGTTGACGATGCGCATGCCCGTGGCGCCGTTGGCGCCGATGACGACGAGTTTCATTCGGGGATCCTCTCTTAATCGTTCTCTTCAATGGGTATTGGCGACAGCTGGAGCACCTCTGCGGAGCGGTCCCACAGGCGGATCGCCAGCTCGCGGTCCTCAGCCTGCCGGGCGGGGCGGACGGGCTTTCGCCGGGCGAAGTAGCCCCCAGATGGGCATCCGCGGCCAGGCAGGTTCTCGACGAGCCATACGAGCGTGTCGGCCCCGGAGTCTGGCGAGCCGAGGAACCGACGGCTGAGAGGGTTCTGGTAGATCCATCCGAGTGCGGAGCCGCGCGATGACGCGAAGCTGCTGGCGATCACTCCCGGGTGGAAGGCTGCCGACGACAGGTGCTGAGCGCGGTAGCGTCGGTCGAGTTCCTTGGTGAACAGGATCTGCTCGAGCTTCGCTGTCCCGTACGCCCGGCGCGCGTTGAAGGTGCCCGCACGCGCGTCGAGGTCATCGATATCGACGTGGCCGAGCAGCCGGTTGGCGACGCTGGAGGTGCTGATGACGCCGCCGCGCGCTTCGACCAGTCGGTCCAGCAGCAGATTGGTCAGAAGGAAGGGGGCGAGGTAGTCCACTTGGAACGTGATCTCGTGGCCGTCTTGTGTCTCAATGCGATCCGGCCCGAACACGCCACCTGCGTTGTTCACCAGCACGTCGATGCGTCCAACATCAGTGCGCAGCCGTTCGGCCAGCTCCCGCACGGAATCCAAGTGCGCGAAGTCGACCAAGTACCACGGCGCGCCGAACTCGCGAGCGACGTCCTCGGTTTTGGCTGCCGATCGGCCGACCACCACCACGTGGTGACCGCGGGCGGCCAACGTCCTCGCCGCGCAGGCGCCGATCCCGTCGCTCGCGCCGGTGATGACGATCGTCCGGCTGTCCGCCGCCCCGCCCGTCATCGCCGCAGCATTCTGACGGCCGGGGCGCCCGTGCGGCGCGCCGAGCGATTCGATACCGATGTTTCAAAAGTGGCACTCAGTTCCATGTCCGCCAGTGTACTCTCAGATGTATGGAACACCAAATCTCTCCCGGCGTACGCACCGTCGCACGCAACGCGGTGCGCGCGCACATCGCGGACGCGGCGTTGGGCCTGTTCATATCCGACGGCTACGAGGCGACCACGATCGATGACGTGTGTGCCGCGGCAGGGATCTCCCGCAGCACTTTCTTCCGATACTTTCACAGCAAGGACGAGCTCATGCTCGGTCACATCGAGCGTTTCGGGCAACGCATCGCCGACGCGCTCGCGGCGCAGGGCGACGACGAGCCGCTATGGCAGGCGATCCGCCGCGCCTTTGACGGCCTGATTGACGAGTACGCCGCATCACCGGGGGCCGCGGCCTTGGCGCGCGTAGTATCGCAGACTCCGGCGCTACGCGTGGCAGAGGCAGGAAAATCGGATCTGTGGCTCGGCCTGCTCGGTCCCGAGATCGCACGCAGGCTCGGAGTGGCGCTGTCCATCGACGAACCACGCCCGGCGGCGATTGTCGCCGCAACGATCGGCGCTGTGGCGGCGGCCATGTCGAGTTGGGCGGACGCCGCCGAGACGCGCTCTCTGGAGGATCTGCTCGACATTGCGATGTCGCCCTTCGGCCTCTGAGCGACCCTCGCGCGTCGTGTCCTCGGCTGCACCACCCTAGGGCAGACCGGCCGAGGACGCCATGGCCGATTCCGCCACGCTGCTCAAAATCATGCTAGACGGATTGCGGCGGCATGCCGCGACCGGCACAAGGACATGCGTTCACGGAAAACGCCACGGCAGAAGAGAGGGAGGACTGTGTTCCTCGCGCCCAAGGAAATGAAACACAGCAAACTGCGCTTTCCGCTCATCATCACGATGATCGTGCTCATCAGCTATCTCATTTCGTGCTCAGCGCCGCGCAAACATCGGCGCCTGTCTCGCAGGGGTCGGCCGCGCGCATCGGGCAGCTCGCCGCCACCGTTTCCACCGATGCCGCGAAGGACAAAACAACCGCTCAGCCGATCGGCATCCGAACCGATGGGTTCATTTACCGGCAGCTGCGGGTTTCCGACGGCCGCAAGGACTTCGACGGGCGTGGCGCGATTGCCTACTCGGGCTTGCGCAACGACAGCTACCGAATAGGCGACATCGTCACGGTCGGTTCGGACGGCGCCCAGTTCACCATAACCGGATTCACCGATGGCGCCAAGCTGAGCGTGACGCCGGTGATCTACGTGCCGCTGAGCGCCTGGAGCCATCTGAAACTCGGTTCCGGCTTGGATGAATCCGCCGCTCCAGAGGCCGCAGGCGCGCCCTCGGACGGCCATGCAACAGCAGCCAGCGCTCCAGCCGCAAGCGCCGTCATGTTCGGCGAGGCGGCGGGTTCGACGGCTCCGGATGGCACGGAACAATTGCCCATCGGCGATTTCATTCAGAAGCTTCCCGGCTATCGCGCGCAGGATCTCACGTCCCAGTTCATGCTCGTGTTCCTGTTCATCATTATGCTGGCGACCATCGCCGTGTTCCTCTACATCCTCACCATGCAAACGATACCGAACTTCGCCGTGCTCAAAATGCAAGGCATCCTCACGCGGTATCTCATTCTCAATACCATCGCGCAGGCATGCTCATCACGGTCATCGGCACGGCCTTGACCGTGCTCACCTCGATATTCATTCCCGTCTGTGCCGATGAGCTTCAACATCCCCCCGCTCGCTGCCGCGGGCGCCTTCGAGGTCATGGAGATCTTCCGCGATCTGGCCCATGCGCTCGACAAGACCATCGCCGTCGTCACGCATGACACCCGCCTGGAACACTACATGGATGCGTTGTATTCCATCACTGACGGTGTGATGCGCCGCGAGGACGTCGGCCCAATCGCCGAGGACTGGGCTTTGCCATCGCGACAGCGTCGAACTCCGCGCTCGCGGGCCTTGCACCCCTCGCGATCGAACAGACGATAGCAGCCAACGCCCGTCCTCTGCTCGGCGATTGCCCCAGTGGGCTGTCGGCTCGCCGGCCCAGAATGCCAGAGGGCTGCCGCCTAAGCCCATGCCATCTTCCGAAAATCGCGGCGCAGCAGTCGTGGCGGCCATGTATATTCTTGCCCTGTTGCGTGATTCCGTTTGCGCAGTCACGCACATGGTGGACGTAGCTCAGTCGGTAGAGCACCTGATTGTGGTTCAGGAGGTCGCGGGTTCGAAACCCGTCGTCCACCCCGTCGAAGCCTTACAGCCGCAACGGCTGCAAGGCTTTCTTTTTTTAGCAATCCACATTTCGGCAGATTATGACCACTATATGTTTGTCAGCTTTGCGAAACTGAAATCGATTCGGCGCGCCCAGAACACGCTTGTGCCCCCTGCTTTCGGTTCATAGCCGAAAGCAGGGGGCACAAGCGTGTGGGATTACGGGCAAGGCCTGGGATTCATGAAGCAAAGGCCATGGATGAATCTGCCGATTGGGGTGCGCCGCCATCGTGATCCAAGGAGACCCATGTGAACTCTCGATTATTGTGGTAGCGGGAGTTGCAGTACCAGTGAGCATATAAATGTGATGCAGAGTCAGCACTATATCTTGAACAGTGCTATCCGCTTCTCGATTGACGACTTTTAAGCCATGTTCACGTGCCTGCTTCGCAGATATGTGTCGGGCGCGAGTCCCGGAGGCACTGTGCGTTCCAAGCCAGTTTGCGATTCCACGCGCCTTGTTGGCTCCGGGGCGACCCTGATCATCGGCGGACATCCCATTTCTCAAGGACATCTGTCCTATGTTTTCCTGAATGCACGACTGCTGCAGCCCATAGATTGAGAAGGAATCCCTAGAAACGGCTGGACCGGTTCTCCACGCATGAACTGGCACCCCCGTTTATGAGGGTGTGGCTGCGGGCTTCAGTGCAGGTTCACGAGCCATAGGGACAATGTTGCGAAGAATATACACAGGGGCACACTGACAAGCCCGATGACTGTAAAGCGTGTGAGGGTGATGCGTTTCCCATGCCCGTGTACGATCCTTCTCCACAGGATTGTTGCCAGAGAACCCGCGTAGGTAAGATTGGGGCCGATATTGACTCCGATGAGTACCGCCATCACCATGGTCGATCCGCTGGAGGCAGCCAGAGGTATCAGCAGCATCGCCGCTGGGAGATTATTCAACAGATTCGCAGCCAGAGCCGAGCAGCCCGCTACAGCCAGCAGCTTCACCAATATCGCTTCGCCGGAGAACAGAGGCGAGAGGAGGTTTCCCAGACCATTCCCGGAAAGCGCGGACACGACGACTGCCAGAGACAGCACAAATACCAGGAACGATAGGTTTGAATCCTTGCATATCCTTCGAAATTCTTTCCCCAGTACGGCACTTTCGCGAATCACCCTATGCACGAACAACACCATGCAAGCCAACACGGCAACCCAGAATGGGGAAGCTCCCAGCGAGCTCGATATCATAAAGCCGATTAGGGAAGCTATCACCACACACAGGGCAAATATCGGGACGTTCCCCTTTGAGCCTTCACTGGTATCTTCCCCATCAGGATTGGCGCTGCCTTCGAGCAGGACGTCATCTGAAAAAGAGGATCGGAACGCCACACGCATCACGATGTATTCAATGGCCACAGCCGCGCACCACGGCAGGAACATTGTCCGCGCGAAACCAAGAAAGTCAAGACCGGAGCTGTTCATGGCGAGAAGATTCGTCAAATTCGACACCGGCAGCAGCAATGACGCCGTATTGGCCAGATGACAGGCCGCATATGTATACGGACGAAAATCCGCACGCGCCCGGCTCGTCATATGCAGTATGACCGGCGTCAAAAGCAGCACGGTTGCATCAAGACTCAGTGCAGCCGTCACTGTCGCGCACATGAGAAATGACAGCAGAAACAATCGCAAGGGATTGCCGTGCGAAAGCCTGACCGCTTCCCTCCCGAGATAAGAGAACAGACCTTCCCTCTCGCATAACCCTGCAAGAATCAGACATGCCCCCAGGAACAATGCGGTCGGCATCAGCTCGCCGATCTGGGAAACGGCGGCAGTCACGGTGGTGGCCCCAATGGCAACAAGCAGCAACGCTCCGGCGAAGCCTGCCAAACCCTCAGGCACGCCACGCGGCTTTACGATCACCACCACAAGCAGACACAGGAGCACCACGACGGCTGCGATCTCGTTAATCAATCCCGCCATCTCCACCTCCCAACGATTCTCCTATGGATGAACCACATTCCGACCGGCATCAGAGTACACGCGACTCTAGGAGAATCGCGGAACGGGGATCATATCTGCTGAGAACAGCAAGGGCGTGCTCTCAACAAACCGCGGGACATCAATAAGGCTACGGCATGTCAGAGCGTTTCGTAGATTCAAATACGGCGTCCCCGTATCCGCCAATGCACTTGGGTTCCACCCACACGCCTGCACGTGAATGCAAATCCATGTCTGGCATAAGGCATGAGGCGCCCTACCTCGAGTTCATCTCCTTCGCCGACAACCCCGATGGCACGAAGCATCACGAAAACACGCGAGAATACGCCATGGTTTCCACGCCTTTGACGGGCCGCACCTCGGCTTGCACATCGCGCGCCGCCGGCGGCGCGGACGGCCGCTAAGCCAAGTTCGATCCTGCGCAGACAGAGCAGGCAGAGGACGATTCGCGCCACTTTCATAGAAGTCGCGCTTCACGAATCAGCAGTATCTGCATCCGTGAAGCGACCAGGCTGGACACGGTATCACGAAAACGGGCATTGCCGCATCATGGCCGTATCAGGCTCTGCACATCCCTGCGCATGCTCAGCGGAACGCTTCGCGTGGCGACGCCGACGCGCAGCAGCATCTGCACGGTGCCGCCATCCGGCGCATAGGCTTTTTTGAATTCGTCATAAGGTGCTTTCATCTCCGGATATTCCTCCAACACCTGGCTCAACGGCTGCATCGCCAGCCCCAGCGTATGTCCGATCAGTACCATCCTGCTGTACGCCATGCCGCTTTCGACCTGGTCAAGGCGGCTGTTTCCGGCGGTTCTGATCATGGCGTATGCGGGGGTATGCCCGACGGAAGCCGCGGTGGATTTGATGAAGTTTTCGGATGCAGCCGCGCCGGCGTTCATGGACGGAAAAATCGTGACCAACCCCTGCAGCATATGCTTCATGAATCCGGAGACGCCCTGCCCTTCCACCGAATAACCGTATCGGTATTGGTTCTTCTGACGTTCGTTCGCGCGGAAAATGGCATCTGATTCGCCCATAACGCGCGAAACGCCTGCCTCGATCGACGCGCTGCGCAACGCGAACCTGCCGATGTCGCCGAGATCGATCCGATCCTGGTACAGCGTGACGGAAACCCCGTCCGCCGAGGACAGCGCTTCGAGCGCCGCGACCTGCGCGCCGGTCAGTTTCGTCGCCCGATACGCCCCCCGGTTGGTGTCCGGCAGGAAGGAGGCATCGTACAGCATGCTGCTTCCAGGCTGCTGCTTGTTTAAGGCGATACGCGCGACCGGTTTCGAATCCATGCTTTTCGCGAGATCGGATTCGTCGTACGCGCCGTCAGGGAAAAGACTGATGTCGGCGCGGTACCCTTCTTTTTCGCCTGCCACCGCGACGTATTCGAGAAAAGTCCCCTGCGAGATCATCAGCTGCCGCGAGTATGGGTCGACCTCCTTGGTCATCCGAGAGCTGTCGGCATACAAATAGAACACCATGGGATCGGACTTGTCGAGGCTGATCTTCCACGGCTGCATATTGTGGTTGCTTGCCGCCAGCAGCCCGACGGACGCGAGGCGCATTCTAGGATCGGCATATTTGCCGGCATAGCTTTTCGACCAAGGCTCCATATACGTCTGCTTCATAAAACCTCCGCTCACGCAGTACAGCGCGGCCGCTGCGACGAGACACAGCGCGGCGATGACCGCCACGGTCAATCGTAGGATGCTAAACGCCTTCTTCATCGGGCTCTTCTCCATTCACGCCGATCAGCCTCATCATCAGCCGGAAGGACTGCGATATGAACTCATCGGATTCGATGCCGTGGTAGTGCTTCAGATAATCGGCCTTTTTCTTTCCTGTGGCATAGATTCCGATGGTGCACGCCCATAACAGCACGGCGGCCTGCTCGGTATCGAGCCCGCCGCGCAGCGTTCCCTCGGCGACGCCTTTACGCAGCGCGCGGGACAGATATCCGAATATCACTTCGCCCAGTCGATAGCATTCCGCTTTCGATTCGTCTTGCATTCTGCTTTGACTGGCGGAATCCGTCGTTTCGTATTCCATGATCGCCGTGCAGTAGTCGGGGCGGCTCCTGCTGAATTCGAAGAAGGCCAAGAAGATGGCATGCAGCTCGTCCGCGGCATTCTGGGGTGGCCTTGCATGACGGCTGCCTTCGATCATGCCGATCAGCAACCGGTAGCCGCGTATCATGATTTCGCAATAGATCTGCTCCTTGCTGCTGAAATACGTGTAGACGGTTCGTTTGCTGAACTCCGCCTCCTTGGCCAGCTCGTCCATCGACGCGTTTTCAAATCCCTTGCGGGAAAACACCCGCTCGGCGGCATCGACGATGTCCCTTTTCCTGATTTCCTGTTCCTGCTGTTTTCTTCCGCTGTATCCCATCCGCCCCCCCCCTCTTTGATTGCACATACTTGCAATTAAGTAAACTATGAGTTTACCTAAAACTGTACGATACGCGCACTCGTCTGTCAATTTGCGATGGCTGCCAGGCCGGAGCCTGATTGCGCGCCTCGTGTGGAATCGGAATCAAGGCGGCCCGGAGGGAATCGGCCCATCACGGGGCGCCCCATGCTCGGCTTGTCGCGTCGTGGCGCGGCGCACCATGAGGAACCTTCTGCGAGCCGCCTTCTTTTCGCCCCTAGCGTCGTTCACGACATGCAGCCATCCGCAGGGGGCCACGCGCGATAGACTCGCTGCAGTCTGCCGGTTTTCGCAGTGATCATTGGCGCACGTCTTGCCAGCGCAGCGCCCGTCAACGCGATACCCGCCTCACCCCGATCCAAGGAGCCTGCCATGCTTTCATTCACGAACGATTACAGCGAAGGCGCGCATCCTCGCATCCTCGAGCGCTTCGCCGAGACCAACATGGAGCAGCTGCCGGGATACGGCTGTGACCGCTACACCGAAAGCGCCGCGAAGAAAATCCGTGAGGCGTGCGGCGCTCCCGAGGCTGACGTGTGGTTCCTAACCGGTGGCACACAGACGAACCAGACCGTCATCGACGCCGTCACTCCCCCATATGCCGGAGTCGTCGCCGCGAGCAGCGGGCATGTCAACGTGCATGAGGCCGGGGCCATCGAGCATACCGGGCATAAGGTGCTCACGCTGCCGGAGCACGACGGCAAGGTGGACGCCAGCGAACTCGACCAATACTGCCGCGATTTCTACGCCGACGCCAACTACGAGCACATGGTCTTCCCCGGCACGCTCTACATCTCGCACCCCACCGAATACGGCACGCTGTATTCCAAGACTGAGCTTGAGGCGCTCGCCGCGGTATGCCATCGCTATGAGCTGGCTTTCTTCCTCGACGGAGCACGGCTTGGCTACGGCCTGAGCGCCGAAGGCACCGACGTGACGCTTGAGGACATCGCCAGGCTCACCGACGTGTTCTACATCGGCGGCACCAAGGTCGGCGCGCTGTGCGGCGAAGCGGTGGTCTTCCCGAAGGGCAATAGTCCGAAGCATTTCCTCACGCTGATCAAGCAGCACGGCGCCTTGCTGGCCAAGGGCTGGCTGACCGGATTGCAGTTCGACACGCTGTTCACCGACGGGCTGTATCTCGATATCGCCCGAAATGCTAACGACAAGGCCAATCAGATTCGCAAGGCGCTGGTCTCCAATGGCTACGAGCTGGCCTACGAGAACCCTACGAACCAGATCATGGTGAATATGGACACCGCAATTGTCGAACGCCTGTCGAAGGACGTGGAGATGGGCTTCATGCGCAAGGTCGACGACAGGCATACGATCATGCGCCTGTGCACCAGCTGGGCCACCACGCAGGAGCACACCGACCAGCTCATCGCGCTGCTGTAGGCGCTTATCACTGTCGATCACTGTCTCATTGTTCGTTTCGCTCACACTTTTTTGGCAGGGATCACAAAGTGTGAGCCGGCATCGCCATGCCTTGACGTTTCCCGATACACCACGGATGGCACAATGGTCATATGAGCGAAAACAGCCTGAATCGTCCTGCCTCGACGTCCGCCACCACGCAGTCCATTCCTCCCATTTCTTCCTTGACCATCGACCGACCCCTTGGCACGCCTTTGGGCACGAAGCCGACCCGCGTGCTGCTGCTGGGGTCAGGCGAGCTGGGCAAAGAGGTCACCATCGAGCTGATGCGACTTGGCGCTTGGGTATGCGCTGCGGACAGCTATACTGGTGCCCCTGCGGCCCAGGTGGCGCATGAGGCGCAGGTACTTGACATGGCGGACGCGCAGAAACTCAATGCACTCATAGCCCGCGTAAAGCCGGACATCATCATCCCCGAAGTAGAGGCCATCGCCACTGCCGAGCTGGCCAAGGCGGCCCAATCAGGCATTCAGGTGGTGCCGAGCTCCGGCATCGCCGCGATCTGCATGGATCGCGAGCGGCTGCGCGTGCTGGCCCATGACGAGCTTGGCCTGCCCACGACGCCATACCGTTTTGCCGGGTCCTTCGAGGAGCTTAGCGCCGGTGCCGAAGCCGTAGGCTACCCTTGCGTCGTCAAGCCGATTATGAGCTCTTCCGGTCATGGGCAGTCGGTTGTTGAAAGCTCGGAGCATCTTGAACAGGCCTGGCAGGAGGCGCAGACCGGCCGCCGGGCAGCGAACGACGGTACTGTTTCGCGCGTCATTGTTGAAGCACTGGTGCCGCTGGCCTATGAACTGACTGTGCTCACCGTCAGCTCCCGTGCGGGCGTGGTCACCTGCGCACCCATCGGGCAGCGGCAGGATCATGGGGATTATCGCGAGTCCTGGCAGCCAGCCAACGTCGATGAGGTGACGCTGGCGACCGCACAACGCATCGCCTGCACTGCGGTGCTGGGCATGGTCGATCAGGCGCAGCGCGAAGGAGAACGCGGCTGGGGCGTGTTCGGCGTGGAGCTGTTCGTGCTAGACAACGGCACCGTGCTCTTCAACGAGGTCTCCCCCAGGCCTCATGACACAGGCATGGTGACCATGATGTCGCAGCGCCTGAGCGAATTCGCACTGCACGCCCGAGCCGTGCTGGGGCTGCCGGTGACGCAGGAGCATTTGGATTTGACCGTGCGACAGGGTTCGGTCGCGGCGAGCCACGCGATTGTGATTGAGGGCGAAGGCGAGGCTGTGTTCTCGAATCTGCCCGAGGCGCTGTCCGAGCCGGACACTGACCTGCGTATTTTCGCCAAGCCCGCCGTACACGGCCATCGGCGCATGGCGGTGTCGCTGGCAACCGGCAAGGATGTTGACGAGGCGCGAGCGCGAGCCGCACAGGTGGCGGATACGCTCAACATCGCGATTGCCTGATGTTTCCATACAATTTGTGTGCCATGTCGGCCCGTTAGCCACCTTGTTCAGGTGTCTTCAAGTTGCAATGCGTGCGAATTGTCCGTTTTTCGATGGTATCTACGTTATGTGTAGTGCTTATCCACCCTTGCGGGGAGATAACAGCACAAAGTTCGCCGTCTGCTCGGTCATCCGTGTCGTTGTAACCTCTGCTTGCTACGCTGTGAGCGTCAATTCACTGCTCCAAATCTTGTGGAAAAGACATACGCGAAAGGCGGGTCATGGAGAAACTGGAGAAGCTCTACGAGGGCAAGGCCAAGAAACTCTACGCAACCAACGATCCGGACATTCTCTGGGTCGAATACATGAATCAGGCGACCGCCGGCAACGGCGCGAAGAAAGCCCAGATCGAGGGCAAGGGCGAGCTGAACAATCACATCACCTCCGTCATCTTCGACCTGCTCAAGGCCCGAGGCGTGGAAAGCCACTTCGTGCAGCGCCTGTCCGACACCGAGCAGCTGGTGCGCCGCATGAATATGTTCCCGCTTGAGATCATCATGCGCAACACCGCCGCAGGGTCGTTCGCGCAGCGCTACGGCGTCGCTGAAGGCACGGAGCTGAAGAAGCCCATCCTCGAATTCTGCGTGAAGTCCGACGAGCTGGGCGACCCCTTCATCAACGATGACGGCATCATTGCCTTGGGGCTGGCCAGCGAAGAAGAGCTTGCCACGATTTCGCGTCAGGCACGCGCTGTCAACGACGCGCTGCTCGACATCTTCACGAAGATCGGCGTGCAGCTGGTCGATTTCAAGATCGAAGAGGGCAAGACGGGCGACGGGAAGATTCTCCTGGCCGACGAAATCACCCCCGACACCTGCCGCCTGTGGAACAAGGACAGCAAGGACGGCAAGGTCGAGCATCTCGACAAGGACCTTTTCCGCAGAGATCTGGGCGACATCATCCCTGCCTATGAGGATATCTACGCACGCCTGACCGCGCTGGCCAAGGACGAGGGCATCACCCCCAGCGCATGACCGCAATCGCCTGCATCCGTCAGCCTCGGATGCAGGCGATGTTCATTTGTATGGTGCGATACCACACTGCATTGGCCGCGCATCATACGACACACTGTGGAATGAAACACTCAGTAAAATACAGCACATTGTGAAATACGACGCCCAGTGAAATACAACACTCGGTGAAAACCACAACCATCCAACAATAAGCACATAGGCATTCCGTGTATTCCGTGCTCAAGCACCGACCGAAGGACAGGACAAGAGTGGCTCAGACAAACACTGCGGCACAGGCGAACGCAACAGCTCATGGCAATCATGACAATGCGATCGTTTTTCGTATCTACGTGGAGAAGAAGCCCGGATTCGACGTTGAGGCGCAGCAATTGCGCAGCGAGCTCGTCACGATTCTCGGCATCACGGGCATCACCGGGCTGCGCATGATCAACCGCTATGACGTGCAAGGCATCGACGCCGCGCTGTTCGATCAGGCCGTGGCGACCGTGTTCAGCGAGCCGCAGGTCGATACGGTTTCCGCGACGCTTCCAGAAATTGGCGACGATACCGCCGAAGACGCCGGCGCCTCAGCCACATCCAACGCCGTTTTCGGCGTGGAATATCTTCCCGGCCAGTTCGATCAGCGGGCCGACTCTGCGAGCGAATGCATCCAGCTCATCTCCCAAGGCGAGCGCCCTACCGTGCGTACAGCCAGAATCTACATCATCTCGGGCGATCTCTCCCCCGAGGACTTGGCGGCCGTCAAGCGCTATGTGATCAATCCGGTTGAATCGCGACCGGCCTCGCTCGACCCGGTGACCAGTCTGAACGACGAGGTCAAGCAGCCCGAACCGGTCGAAATCCTCAAGGGATTCAACGAACTGGACGAACAGGGCCTGGGCGATTTCCTTGCGGATCGCGGACTGGCGATGGATCTGGCAGATGCGCAATGCTGCCAGCGCTACTTCGCCGGCGAGAGGCGCGAGCCGACCATCACCGAAATCAAGGTCATTGACACGTACTGGTCCGATCACTGCCGGCACACGACTTTCGGCACACGGCTTGACGACATCGCCTTCGACGATGACAAGGTGAGCGAGGCCTTCAACCGCTATCTTGCGATGCGCAAGGAGCTGGGCCGCGACGCGAAGCCGATATGCCTTATGGATATGGCCACCATCGGCGCGAAATGGCTTTCGGCCAAGGGTCTGCTCACTGGGCTGGACGAGTCTGAGGAGATCAACGCGTGCACCGTCAAGGTCAAGGTCGATGTGAACGGGCACGACGAGGACTGGCTGTTCCTGTTCAAGAACGAAACGCATAACCATCCCACGGAAATCGAACCCTTCGGCGGCGCGGCCACCTGCATCGGCGGCTGCATCCGCGACCCGCTTTCCGGCCGCTCCTACGTGTATCAGGCGATGCGTGTCACCGGAGCCGGCGACCCGACTGTGCCGGTGAGCGAAACATTGCAAGGCAAGCTCCCCCAGCGCAAGCTGGTGACCGGGGCCGCCGCCGGATACTCCTCGTACGGCAATCAGATCGGCCTGGCCACCGGGCAAGTGGACGAGATCTACCACCCCGGGTACGTGGCCAAGCGCATGGAAGTCGGTGCCGTAGTAGGTGCCACGCCGGCCGACCATGTGCGCCGCGAAACCCCGACTCCGGGCGACAAGATCATTCTGCTGGGCGGGCGCACCGGCCGCGACGGCATCGGCGGGGCCACGGGCGCTTCGCAGTCCTTGGATGTCACCTCGACCACTGAACTCGGCGCCGAAGTGCAGAAGGGCAACGCCCCTGTCGAGCGCAAGCTGCAGCGGCTCTTCCGCCGCAAGGACGCCTGCCAGCTCATCAAGCGCTGCAACGATTTCGGCGCTGGCGGCGTGTCGGTAGCGACCGGCGAGATCGCCAACGGGCTGATCATCGATCTGGACGCGGTGCCCAAGAAGTACGCGGGACTCGACGGCACTGAACTGGCTATATCCGAGTCGCAGGAGCGCATGGCAGTGGATGTCGCCGCTTCCGATGTGGACGAGTTCCTCGAATATGCGCGTCAGGAGAATCTTGAGGCCACAGTTGTCGCGACTGTTACCGAAGAGGCTCGCATGCGCATGAACTGGCAGAGCGACGCCATCGTTGATCTGAGTCGCGCATTCCTCGCCTCGAACGGTGCCGAGAAGCATCAGCAGGTGCAGGTAGGGTCGAGCAGCAGCTATGCCACGCCGACATCGTGGAACTCGGGAACATTTGCGACGCGCATGCACGCGCTGGTGAGCGATCTGAACGTCGCTTCGAACAAGGGGCTTGGCGAGCGCTTCGACTCGACCATCGGCGCGGGCACGGTGCTGATGCCCTACGGCGGTTCGCGCCAGCTCACGCCGAGTCTGGCGATGGTGGCGAAGCTGCCGGTCTTCGGCGAAACGACCACCGCCTCGGCGATGGCGTGGGGCTTCAACCCGTACATCATGGAGCGCGACCAGTTCACCGGCGCGTATCTTTCTGTGGTCGAGTCGCTGTCGAAGCTTGTATCCAGCGGGTTCAAGCGCGAGAACGCTTACCTGAGTTTGCAGGAGTACTTCGGCAAGCCCGGTACCGAGCCGAGCCGCTGGGGCAAGCCACTGGCCGCAGTGCTCGGCGCGCTGAACGCGCAGGTCGATCTGGGCGTGGGCGCCATCGGCGGCAAGGACTCCATGAGCGGCAGCTTCGAGGACCTCGATGTACCGCCGAGCCTGATTTCCTTCGCCGTGGCCATCGGCCCGGTGAATCACGCCACTTCGCCTGAGTTCAAGGGTGCCGGCCATCGCGTTGTGCGCATCGCGCCGCGTTATGCCGCCGATGGCCTGACTCCTGATACAGAGGGCCTGCTCGGGGCGATGAACGCCGTCGAAGAGCTTATCGAAGACGGTTCCGCCTTGGCAGTGTCCACGCCAGGCTACGGCGCAAGCGCTGCGGCGCTGTTCGAGATGACCGTGGGCAACGGCATGGGGCTCGCGCTTGAGCCGGAAATCGCCGTTGACGATCTCTTCCAGCCGGAATATGGCTCATTCTTCGTGGAGCTGGCTGATGGTGCCACGTTGCCGAAGGTGACGAACCGGGTGTGCATGGGCACAGTCGGCACCACGACAGCGGATTATACGTTCCGCGCGGGCGAGGAAACGTTGGATCTCGCGCAATTGCAGGAGGTCTGGGAGGGCGGCATCGAATCGGTGTATCCCTACCGCGCAGATGGTCCAGAAGTTGAAACGATTAGTCATATTGCTGGTAAGACGACACGCCGTTCCGGTAAAGGCGTTGCCAGGCCGCGCGTCGTGATTCCCGTCTTCCCCGGCAACAACTGCGAATACGATTCAGCGGCGGCCTTCGAGCAGGCAGGCGCCGAGGTGAGCACGCTGATCATCAACAATCTCACTCCGAGCGCTGTCGCGGAATCGACCGCGCAGCTGGCACAGGAGATAGCACACAGCCAGATCGTCATGATTCCGGGCGGCTTCTCCGGCGGCGACGAGCCGGACGGCTCGGCCAAATTCATCACCGCGTTCTTCCGCTCGCCGCAGGTCACCGAAGCCGTGCGCGACCTGCTGAACAACCGCGACGGGCTGATGCTGGGCGTGTGCAACGGCTTCCAGGCGCTTGTCAAGCTCGGACTGGTGCCCTTCGGCGACATCGTGCCGATAACGGCCGAATGCCCGACGCTGACCTTCAACACCATCGGCCGCCACCAGAGCCGCCTCGTGCATACGCGCGTGGCCTCCGATCTCTCGCCGTGGCTGTCCAAGACGCGGGTCGGCGATACTCATACGATTGCGATATCCCACGGCGAAGGCCGTTTCGTCGCTCCGCAGCCTGTGCTCGACCAGCTCAAGGCCTCCGGCCAGATAGCGACGCAATATGTGGACGAAAACGGCGTGCCGGGCATGAGTCTGGACGTGAATCCGAACGGCTCCCTGCTCGCCATCGAAGGCATCACCAGCCCCGACGGCCGCGTCTTCGGCAAGATGGCCCACTCTGAGCGCTCGGGCGCAGGCCTGTACCGCAACGTCCCCGGCACCGAGCGCCAGCCGATCTTCGCAGCCGGAGTCGAGTACTTCACGGCGTAGGCGGATTGCGCTACACCAACGCAGATTAGGGCAAACCGGTATATAAGACAAGGCTGCTAGGAAATCGGGCACTACATGAGTGTCGTACGGTTCCTTGGCGGCTTTGCTTGTCATTTCGCCCGTATACCTGCTAATAAGCGAGTATCAAAAGATTGGCATAACGCCAACCGGTTCCCGGGAGCCAGTAGATGTTGTGTGTGAACCTGAATTTACCCCGGCCTCGGTTCGCTGGCAATGTCGTAGATATATAGCATGAGACCTGGTATAGCGGTGCCGATGCGCATTGTTCCTATGACGCACGTTTTGTTCCGGAGATGATGACGGCGTAGCGCAGGACCTTTGGCGTGTTCATCGGCCACCGCAAGGGGAACACTGAGGATAGTACGGTCTGCTCTTCGATTCGACCGCCAGCATCACGGATAGCAGCCAATACTCGCTCACGACTTCCGTAGATCTTCGGATCATCGAATAAATCAACAAAGGCAAAACGACCACCGTCCGCTACAACCCTGATGGCCTCGGCAATGCTCACGGTTTTGTCGTCAGCATCTTTGACTTCATGGAATGCGAGGCAACTTACCACGCGATCAAACTCGCCATTTGAGAATGGCAACCTTGACGCGGAACCATGAACGAATGCGACTCGCTGGACATGTTCCAATTTCGCATTCCGCTCCGCCTGCGTCTGCGCGAACTGGCCCCACTCCCCAGGCCAGTAATCCAGACCGACGAATTTCCCCGACCACGTCTTTGCAAGCTTGATCAGCAGTTCGCCGCTCCCGCACCCGATATCGAGATAGTTCTCACCGTCGCCTACTCGCTCGACAATCTGCTGATGAACTTTTGCCTGAATATCATCGCCTTGCGGGCTCAGCCACCACGATGTCACGCTGATGACGACAGCGATGTAGATACAAGGCACCGCCAATATGGCCAACGCGAATCCAGGCCTCCAGACGACGCCAGCCACAACCGCTGCAAGCACAATCGCCACCGAAAGCATCCAGAACAATCGGATCCTCGATCGTTTGATCCAAGTCGGGTAACTGGGCATATCACGCATAGCTCCATGATATGTCTGCGCCGTCCCTCGCTTGACTGCACCACATTGCTCTTTCGCTGCCTATATCCGCATCTTCCCCATCGCCCAGCTTATCCAAATCATCTAGGGCGATGATTTCTTCAAGCGGAATAACTGTGTGATCTTCGAGTATAAGGGCTTTCCGCTCTCGGTCGAGTAGGTGGATGACGCCTTCGGCGGTGATGTAGTCGCCTCCGTCCTTGCTGTTATCCTTGCGAAAATAGGTGATTGCGAGCCGATGACGGGATCCGCGCTGTTCCAAAGCTCGTTGCAGCTTCGCGTCGAGTTCGCGTTGCGCATCCTCGTCCAAAATCAGGCGCTGATGCATCTCACGCGCCGCCTCCATAATGATGGCATCGTACCCGGTGAGCGCGGCGAAGGGCATGAATTGCGCGGCGCGATTGCGCAGGGCCATCCGCGCGTGAGTGCGTGACTGGTGGTGCGGCATCGCGATGATGTCATCGTATCGATGGGTTGCTTCAAGCGTCATGCGGCGTGGCCTCCTATCTGCGCGTTGCGCTTGATTCCGGTGGCACCCTTTTCCAGATCCATGCCTTTGACGATGGCGTTGCGACCGAATCGGCGTTTGACGCCAAGCATTGCACGCTGCACTTCGAGTTCGTTGCGCTGATCCTGTTCGGCTGCCCGACGCGCCGCTTCCTCCTCGTTTCCGCATGAGAACAGGTCAGGCTGTTCGTAGCGCTGCTCCCCCGCGCCCGATGCATACGCCGGTCGCAGCCGGCCCACGACGACATTCATCCGACGCACCATAAGCAGCGGGTCAGTCACGCTGTCATACAACGCCATCATGGCCTCGATAATAACTTTGGACGATGAAGTATACGAATCCAACTTTGTCGTGCCCCGCGAGGGTTTGGGCACCTTGCGGCCAAAACGGTCCTGCACCACAGCTCGCGATGACGGCTTGCGCATGACGGCACCGACGTCAATGCCTTCTGCACCGACGCTCTCGCCGCCGGCACTTTCAGCGCTGACATTCTCCGCGTCGGCACCTTTTCTGTCAACATGCCCGCCGCCAGCATGTCTCTCACCAGCACCACCAACGCTGCCAGCAGCACGCGCTCGATCGGCACTAGTACTGGCACCCGGCGCAACATTATTCAGCCGCTCGTAGCCAACGTACAGCCCGATCTGATCGGTTTGCATCCGCTTGTCCACCATTTCTAGGACGAGCATATCGGTCATTTCCTTGATTACGAGCCGGGCGTGCTTCCAGTCGTAGGGTGTTTGCAGCACCTGACCGGAGCTCATGCTGGTGGCTGCGGGCTTGTATGCCTTGACCTCCTCGATGGTGCAGGGCTCGTAGCCCCACGCATGGTCGATGAGCAGCTCGGCGTTGATGCCGAACATTCGGTAGAGCAGGTCCTCGTTGTAGTAGTCGCAAGGTCTTCCGGCTGAGCAGCGGGCGATGTCCCCCATGGTGAGCAACCCGTGCGCTTCGAGCTTCTTCGCATAGCCGCGCCCGACCCGCCAGAAATCGGTCAGCGGCTTGTGCGCCCACAGCAGCTGACGATACGACGTCTCATCGAGTTCGGCGACGCGCACGCCGTCCTCATCGCCCGGAATATGCTTCGCCACGATATCCATCGCGACTTTGCTCAGGTACATATTCGTGCCGATTCCGGCTGTGGCGGTCAGCTTCGTGTCCTTTTGGATATCGTGCACTATGGCGACCGCCATCTCATGCGCGTTCATGCCCGAGGCCTTGAGATAGTGGGTCACGTCCATGAACACTTCATCGACCGAATATACATGGATGTCCTGCGCCCCCACGTATCGCAGATAAATGGCATACACTTCCGCGCTGCGCTGCAGATACCGCGCCATCTTGGGCTTGGCGGCGATATAGGTCGCTTTCAGATTCGGCGACGCGCTCAGTTCGCCGGCGTCGAAGGATTCCCCTTCGAGATGCCGCCCCGGAGCGTTCAGACGACGGCGCTCATTGACCTCCGCCATCTTCTGCACCACTTCGAACAGCCGAGCACGGCCAGGAAGACCATAGGCCTTGAGCGACGGCGAAACCGCCAAGCAGATCGTCTTCTCGGTGCGGCTGACATCGGCCACCACCAGATTGGTCGTCAGCGGGTCAAGGTTGCGCTCCACGCATTCGACGGAGGCATAGAACGATTTGAGATCGATCGCGATGTAAGTACGATCTGCCATAGCTCGCCTCCTTATGCGCTCCTTCGTGGCCGGTTTTCCTATTCGGTACGTCATACAATACACAAACAGTAGAACATATGTTCGAACTCGTGTCGCGCGCAAGAACATGCAGTTTTGCCCGCGAAACAAAGAGAAACCAGTAGAATGGGTGCAGGAATCAATACATGAGGGAGGCATCATGACGCGGTACGTAAGCGGCTTGCACGCCCTCAATCTCGGAGATCGGCGCGCGACGCCGGGCGACTGGCATTATTCGTCGATGGATTGGAAACGTCCCTTCATACTGGACAGCAGCACATCTCCGTTCGGCGAGTGGGACATCCACGAGAGTCAGGTTCCCGGCATGGGACGCGTGCCGGTGGCCGGGCATATGCGCGCCTGCGTCGACCTGATCGAGCAGGGCCAGTACGGCTCCGCACAAGGCATGCGCGACCAGTTCCTGGACAACCCGTCCACCACCCTGCCCATCATGCAGCAGGTGTGGAAGCTGCGCGGCCGTCAGCAGTGGCCGCAGATCGACTGGCTCATGGGGCACGAGTACTACGGCCAGTGGCTCGATTTCAAAGAAAAGCAACCGCAGGATGCAAAGGCGCACATATGAGCGAAGACAATGAATCGTGGAGGACAGCGCATCGCGAGGCGATCGATGCGATGTTGCGCGGCATCAACGCGGAGCCGGACAATCCCTTTATTCTCAAAGGCGGAACGGCACTCATGGCATGCTATGGGCTGGATCGATTCAGCGAGGACATCGACTTGGATGGACAGCGCGCCAACGTGCCTTCAAACCGGTTCTTCAGCATCATCGACCAGACATGCCGCATGCACGGGTATTCGTGGCGCAAGGCGAAGGACACCAGCACAGTGCGCCGCGCGTTCGTCGACTATGGCAACCCCGAACGGCCGCTGAAGATCGAAGCCAGCTTCCGGCGGCGCCAAGTGCCCAGCCAGGAAACGGCTCAGGTCAATGGAATCCTCGTGTACACCATCAGCCGACTGTGCGAGCTGAAGACAGGAGCCTACCTGAATCGCGACAAGATCCGCGACCTGTACGATCTGGCGTTCATCGCCGACCGGTACTACGACCAGCTCGACGAGAGTGCGAAAGCCCATCTGCAGACTGCGTTCGAGTACAAGGACCTCGAACAGTTCGACTACCTTGTGCGCACCCAATCCGACCCGCTCATCGACAACGCCATCATGGAAGACCGCTTCCTCAAAGCCCTCGATAAACTCGGCATCATCACCGCTGACAGCTAAAAAATAACACCGCGGAACCGTTTGGCTCGACAAACGTCAGTACGACCCCAAACCCGCAGGCACGCGAATTTACGTCCTGCGGGAATTCAAGGCACCTGACTCTTGACTTCACATTCGCCCCTGAAGCATCGCATTCCTCATTCGAAAACACAAAACCTGCAGTACGCAATTATCGAGTTTTGGGGAGTTGTTTTTGTATCATGGTTGCATGACTGTTGAACACAATGAACCCGGCGACAATGAGACGAACGCGAAGGTGTTCAAGGCGCTGTCAGACCCGGTTCGGCTTGAGATCGTTCGTTATCTGAAAAAGGTCGGGCGGGGCGTGACGTGCGGGGAAATCGGCAAAGTCGTTGATATCAGCAAGTCCGCAGGGTCTTATCACTTCCGCACACTGCGCGAGGCCGGCCTGATTCGCATGCACAAGGAGGCTCGGGAGAAGTACGTCACTCTCGATTACGAGACTTTCGACAGGTACGTTACCCACTTCTTCGAGTCGCTGAGCTAGGAAGCTAAAGTCCGCGTCAGCGATGTCATCATTCCGCTTTATAGTTGAACAGTTGTTTAACTATTCAAATATAGAGCAGAGGTTATCCACGCTTATGACGAATCTCAATATCGCCGCCGAAACGGCGGATGAACCCAGTCAACCCAGCAGCATACAAGAATCCAGACCACCACTCCCCAGCCGCAATGTTTCGCAGGAGTGGTTGTTGGCGTTAACGTCGTTGGGGTTCTTCATGGCGATGATGGATTCGATGATCGTGACGACGGCTTCGGGCGCGATCGGACGTCAGTTCGGCCTGGATGTGGTGCGTTTGCAGTGGGTGCTCAACGCGTACAACATCACGATTGCGGCGCTGCTCCTGCTGGGCGTCGCCATCGGCGACCGGATCGGGCGGCGCAGGACCTACATCCTCGCGCTTGGCCTGTTCACCTTGGGATCGATAGCCTGCGCATTGTCCGGCAGCTTCGCATGGCTGCTGGCCGGGCGGATAGTCCAGGGCGTGGGCGCGTGCGCAATGACGCCCATGTCGATGACGATCCTGACCTCGGCGACCCCGGCAAGCAAGCGAGGCAGCGCGCTGGGCATATGGAGCGGCGTGGGCGGACTGGCTCTGGTGGTCGGCCCTGCCTTAGGCGGGCTGATCACCGCGTCCCTGTCATGGCAGTGGATCTTCTGGATCAACGTGCCCACCGGCCTGGCCGGCATGATCCTCGCGCATTATAAGCTGCCCGAGTCACGCGTGCCCGCCTCCCGCATCGACCCGTTTGACGCGGTGCTGGTCGTGGCCGCGTCCGGGCTGGCCGTCTGGGCTCTCTCCGAGGCACCGAACGCGGCGATGCGCCTGCCTGCGGGCGTGGCCGGGCTGGCCGGCGTGCTGGCCGCCGTGGCGTTCGTCGCCAGACAGCGGGGCAAAGAGCATCCTCTGGTGCCGCTGCGCCTGTTCTCGTCCAAGGCATTGTCAGGCGGGGTCGCGGCCACGTTCCTGCTGTATGCGGCGATGTACGGCGTCGTGTTCTTCCTGCCGCAGTATCTGCACGCGGCCCTCGGCCTGGGCACGCTCGGCGCGGGACTGGGACTGCTGCCGTGGACCGGCGCGTTTGCCGTGCTCTCTCCCTTCGCGGGGAGGCTTGTCGATCGCTATGGCGAACGCAACATGGCGCTGGCGGGCATGACAATGCAAGTCGTCGGTTATGCGAGCCTTGCCGCTGCCGTGCCCTTCGGCGGCTGGTACTGGCTGCTCGCGGTCCTCTTGGTCCTATCAGGAGCCGGTCTCGCCCTAGCCGGGCCCGCGTTGCAGAAGGGCGTGCTGGGATCCGTCGAACCCATGCTCATGGGCAAGGCCTCAGGCGTGTTCAACATGTTCCGCCAGCTCGGCGGCGCGGTGGGAACAGCCCTGTCCGTCATCGCATTCCGCCTCGCCGCCGGCACCTTCGCCGCTGGGTTCAGCTCCGTGCTTGCGCTCTCTGCCATACTGTCCGCGCTCGGGCTGCTCGCCGCGCTGCTCCTGAACCGCAGTCATTGAGCGCGGCATGAAGCTTTCAAGTCATGTTGCGTGTGGTTTGCTTGCCCTTCGAGCTTCGACACGTGGGAAATCGGTTGGTCGGACATAGGTATCTGCGTTATGTGAGGCGTTAACTTGGCCTTGCGGAGGTCTATCTGCGTTGCGTGAGGCGCTAATTCCTTGGTATCCCAAGTACCGTTGGCCGAAAACGGCGGTTCTGGGCCGTCTGATACTCGCAGCTCTGCAAATTAGCGCCTCACGCAACGCAGATAGACCTCCGCAACACCCCAATAACGCCACACATAAGAGAGATACGTGATTTTGAGCTGCGAATTGCAATCAGGAGACCATAGCAACCTGCCCTAGGCATCGGCACAGCGACTAGGACTTCGGTCGCGCATATTCAAACGCAAAAAATCCCCTATGCCTGCCGCCTTCAGCCTAGAACTTTAGGACAACCCCAGCATCCGCACGAGTCCCCGATTAACTTCTTTCATGATGTCATCGCCTGCCACGCCACAACGATAACCGAGCAGCCTACGATCTACAGTGACGATTTTATCGGTCATAATATAGCTGACCTTCTTCAAACCATTTTCTGCGGCCGGGTCTACCCGCACCCGCGTCGAAATGTCAGAGGAATCGTATGACGTCAGCAAGCAGGTGACGATGGAATCGAAACCATCGATCGAATCGTTTTGCACAATAACGACCGGGCGAGGCTTGCTCGCATACCCGTCAGCCTGCAGCGTCCAAATTTCACCGCGTTTCATCGGACAGCCTCAACGCGAGCCGACTAGCGTAGTCCGTAGCATCGTTTTCGGAAGAAAAAAGCTCCGGCTCCTCATGCGCAAGCCTCACCTCATAAGGAAAGCCACGGTACTCGTTGAACGCGTTGATGAACATGCGCAGAGCATCGGCCGGCGTAGTGCCCAGTCGCTTGGTGGTCTCCTTGAACAAAGCCGCCTGATTGTCATCAACACGGGTAGCAATTTGCATACTCATAATATCTCCTTTAATCATTCTGATAACATTCTATATCAAAATCAACCGGATTTGGAGATACCTATTTATATGCAGTTCGCATTTCACTCGCAACGATATGATGCTCAGTGTACCGTCGTCACATGGGGCTGGGCAGAGACGATGACCTTGCCGGTGCGGATGCTGCAGAATAAGCTCGGCACTTTCATTGAGCGTCTCATCTGCTGTCCGGCTCCTTCCCCACACGCCACACCCCACTCACGTCACACCGATGTAGCCTGCGATTGGTAGGGTAAACCCGTAAACACGTCTTCTCTATCTCCCTGCCTCGCGAAAGGGGATCTGGTTTGTCGGTTGAACTTGAGGACATCCATGAGGAATGCGGTCTTTTCGGCGTCTGGGGCCATCCCGATGCCGCTCGATTGACCTACTTTGGTCTGCACGCGCTGCAGCACCGCGGCCAGGAGGGGGCCGGCATCGTCACGAACGATCACGGCCGGCTCATCGGGCACCGCGGCCTGGGCCTGCTCACCCAGGTCTTCTCCGACGAGCAGGAATTCTCCCGGCTTTCAGGCGAGCACGCGGTGGGCCATGTGCGCTACGCCACGGCCGGCTCGAAAAGCGTGGACAACATCCAGCCTTTCCTCTTCCGTTTCCATGACGGCGATATGGCATTATGCCACAACGGCAATCTGACGAACTGCGTTTCGCTGCGCACCAAGCTGGAGGACGAGGGCGCGATCTTCCGCTCGGATTCCGACACCGAAGTGCTCATGCATCTTATTCGCAGATCATCGCAACCCGACTTCATGGGCCAGCTCAAGGAATCGCTGAACATCGTCCACGGCGGCTTCGCCTACCTGCTCATGACCGAGCATGCGCTTATCGGCGCGCTGGACCCCAACGGCTTCAGGCCGCTGTCGCTGGGCCGCATGACCAACGGCGCCTATGTGCTCGCTTCGGAGACCTGCGCACTGGACACCGTGGGCGCGCAGCTCGTGCGCAATATCGGCCCCGGCGAAATCATCATCGTGGATGACAGCGGCTACCGAATCGAGCATTACACCGACAAGACGCAGCTGGCGATCTGCTCCATGGAATTCATCTACTTCGCCCGCCCGGATTCCAACATCTACGGCATCAATGTCCACTCGGCCCGCAAGCGCATGGGCAGGAAGCTGGCGCAGGAGCATCCGGTGGACGCCGACATGGTGATCGGCGTGCCGAACTCCTCGCTCTCCGCCGCCTCCGGCTACGCCGAAGAGAGCGGGCTGCCCAACGAAATGGGACTCATCAAGAACCAGTACGTAGCCCGCACCTTCATCCAGCCGACCCAGGAGCTGCGCGAGCAGGGCGTGCGCATGAAGCTTTCGGCCGTGCGCGGCGTGGTCGAGGGCAAGAAGGTCGCCATCATCGATGACTCGATTGTGCGCGGCACCACCTCCAAGCGCATCGTGCGCCTGCTGCGCGAGGCCGGAGCGGCCGAAGTGCATATGCTCATCAGTTCGCCGCCGCTCAAATACCCCTGCTTCTACGGTATCGACATCGCCACGACCAAGGAGCTCATCGCAGCCAAGAAGTCAGTCGATGACATGCGCGATTACATCGGCGCTGATTCCTTGGGCTTCCTCAGCCTCGACGGGCTGGTGGAGTCGATTGGCATGCAGGAGGACGCGCCTTATGGCGGGCTGTGCGTCGCCTATTTCAACGGCGACTACCCCACCGCATTGGACGACTACGAGCGCGACTTCCTGCGCTCGCTCACTCCCGAAGACCGCACGCGGCTGCCCAAGTACGCCCGCGAGATCAGCCGCTACGCCGACAACGAGTACCGGGCGCAGCCGGCCTACGGACCGACAGCGTAACCGCTTAACCCGCCTGTCATGCCGCA
The DNA here is from genome assembly GCF_009371885.1 of Bifidobacterium tibiigranuli. GTDB lineage: Bacteria > Actinomycetota > Actinomycetes > Actinomycetales > Bifidobacteriaceae > Bifidobacterium > Bifidobacterium tibiigranuli. Next base: position 138,951 of record NZ_QLZA01000008.1, read on the forward strand.
ACCGTGCTGTGCAAAATCACAGCATAGCAACCGACAGCACAGCAACCCGTAGCACAGAGCAACCCACAACGCAGTCACGATTTTCAATATATTGCCCAATCAACATCAAGCCACACCGAAGGAAAGGTCCGCCATGCCACAAGCCTATGAACACGCTGGGGTCAGCGTCGAAGCCGGCTACGAAGTCGTCCACCGCATCGCCTCGCACGTCGAGCGCACAAAGCGCTCCGGAGTCGTGGGCGGCATCGGCGGCTTCGGCGGCCTCTTCGACCTCGCTTCGCTTGGCTACCGCGAACCGATGCTCGTTTCGGGCACCGACGGCGTCGGCACCAAGCTCATGGTGGCGAAAATGGCCGGCAAGCACGATACCATCGGCATCGATTGCGTCGCCATGTGCGTCAACGACATCGCCGCGCAGGGTGCCGAACCGCTGTTCTTCCTCGACTACATCGCCTGCGGCGTCAACGATCCGGCACTGCTTGAGCAGGTCGTCGCCGGCGTGGCCGATGGCTGCGTGCAGGCCGGCTGCGCGCTCATCGGCGGCGAGACCGCGGAAATGCCGGGCATGTATGACGCGGACGAATACGACTTGGCCGGTTTCACGGTCGGCGTGGCGGAGAAGTCGGCCATCGTCGACGGCTCCGGCATCGCGCAGGGCGATACGCTTATCGGCCTGCCCTCCACAGGCGTGCATTCCAACGGCTTCTCGCTGATACGCAAGGCCCTGTTCGAACAGGCGGGCTACAGCGTCGACACCACGCTCGACGAGCTGGGTGGCAAATCCCTTGGAGACGTGCTGCTCACCCCTACGAAGATCTATGTCAAGGCGCTGCAGCCGCTGTTCAAGGCCGGCCTTGTCAAAGGCGTCGCGCATATCACCGGCGGCGGCTTCATCGAGAACATCCCGCGCATGATTCCGGACGGCCTGGCTGCCAGCATCACGCTCGGCAGCTGGGATATCCCGCCGATTTTCGACGTGATCGAGCACGCCGGCGACATCGATCACGAGGAGATGTTCAACGTGTTCAACATGGGCATCGGCATGGTGCTCGCCGTCGATTCGAGTCGTGCCGACGAGGCGCTTGACCTGCTGCGCTCCATAGGCGAGGATGGCAAGGTCATCGGCGCAATCGTCAAGCGTGGCGACGCCGACGTCGAGCTGCGGTAGTTTCTGCTGCAAGGCTTACAGTAGAGACAGCACTTGCAGCCTGCAATAGGCAGCAACAGCAATGGCAACAGCAACACAGTGGTAATAAACACAGTGACAGTAGAACGGAAATCAGCAATCCGTCCATCAGGCGGCGTCGCATACGATTTGCGACCAGGCCGGACGGCAGACAATACGACAACACCATCACAGGAATCACAAGGAGCGTTGATATGGGCATGAAGGTTCTGGTCATCGGTTCGGGCGCACGCGAGCATGCGATCGCATACACTCTGCTGCGCGGCGACAGCGTGCAGGAGGTGACCGTTGCCCCGGGCAACCCCGGCATGGAGGCGGACGGCATCCGGACTACGCGGCTGAGCCCTGCGAACCACGCGGCGCTTATCGACTTCGTCAAGGACAATGACTACGACTGGGTGTTTGTCGGCCCTGAAGTGCCGCTGATCGAAGGCATCGTCGACGATTTCGCCACCGCTGGCATCAAGGCCTTCGGCCCTGACAAGGCCGCCGCGCAGATCGAAGGCTCGAAGGATTTCGCCAAGCAGCTCATGGAGCGCCACGGCATACCGACAGCCGCATACCAGGTCTTCACCGATCTGGAAAGCTCGCAGCGCTATGTGCGCGAGCACGGCGCCCCCGTCGTCGTCAAGGCCGACGGCCTGGCAGCGGGCAAGGGCGTGACGGTGGCTATGGACGAGGGCACCGCGATGCAGGCACTGGACGACATCTTCATCGATCGCCGCTTCGGCCAGGCGGGTGCCAAGGTCGTAATCGAGGACTTCTTGGAAGGTCAGGAGTTCTCGCTGATGTGCTTCGCAAACGGCACCGATTTCTGGCCGATGCCCATCTCGCAGGACCACAAGCGTGCCTATGACGGCGACGAGGGCCCGAATACGGGCGGCATGGGCGCGTACAGCCCGGTGCCGCAGATCGGCCAAGACGTTATCGACGAAGCCATCAACGCCATCATCCGCCCGACCTTGGCGGCTATGAGCGAGGAAGGCACGCCATTCACCGGCATCCTCTACGCCGGCCTGATCGCCACGACCGACGGCCCAAAGGTCATCGAGTTCAATGCACGCTTCGGCGATCCCGAAACCGAAGTCATCCTCCCCCGGCTCACCTCCGATCTGGGCGCTGGCATCAGCGCGATACTCAACGACGAAACGCCGCAGTTCGACTGGGCCCATGGCAACGCCACTGTGGGCGTCATCCTGGCCTCGGCCGGCTACCCGGATGAGCCCGTCACTGGGGCCGCGATTCCGGCGATTCCTGACAGAGCGAACACCCATGTCTTCTACGCAGGCGTCAAGAATGCGGAGCATCAAGGCGAGAGCGCAGATTCGGCTGCATCTCAGCTGGTTTCCGATTCCGGGCGCGTCCTGCTGGTGGAATGCACCGCCGCCGACATCGCCACCGCACAGCAGCAGGTCTACGAGCTGCTTGATTCGCTGGATGTCACCGGCCTGTTCTATCGCCACGACATCGGCGCAAAAGCTCTGAACCGCTAAGTTCCTAAGACGCTACGCGGCTGATTCACGCTGGGCGATTCCACGCTGGGCGCATCGCCAGCTCATGGTTGCCCAGAGAGGCAGGGCCGTAGTACACGGCCTTGCCTCTCTTGCATTCAGCCCGATGCTCAACCGGGCATTCATACACATTTGTACCGATTCATACAGATTCTGTGTCATCATCCTGATGGATGAGGATACATCCCCTCGGAAAGGACTAGTATCGTCAGGCGTCCGTAATTAACACATAGTGAAGCAATCAACATACCGATGAGCCAACACACCGGCGGAAAGGGGGCGTGATGAACGCTTTCCTGCATATTCATCTGCTGACCGGCTGGCTGCCGATATGCGTGTTCGGAGCCACGCTCATCTGCCTCGCCGCCGTTCTGCTCATGAAGCCCGACAAGGGTCGGCGCAAGACGATGCGCTGGGAACTCGTGGCGGCGCTGATCGGCGCGGCGGCCGGCTTCGCACTGATCTGGCTGCTTTCCGATGTTCTGCTGGTGTTCGGCGTCAGCGTCGGATGGCTGGTCATGTCGGTCATCACCGTGGTCAGCGCACTGGCCTGCTGGCTGATTGTCACCGTCATCGATTCACGGCATAAGCGGCGCATCTTCGCCATCGCAGCCATTCCCCTCATCGTCGGGAGCTGCGCGCTGCAGATCAATATGATCTACGGCGAATACACCACCGTCGGCTCGCTGTTCAACATCGCGACCTACGAGCATCTCGATACGACGATCTACGCGAGCAACGGCACCATCAGCGTGGACGCCTGGCGTCAACTGGTGCGCGATGGACATGCGCCCGCCATACCCGAGCATGGCAAGATAAGCGCAATCACCATCCCGCCAACGGTCTCCGGATTCGCCGCGCGCACGGCCGACGTCTATCTGCCGCCGGCCGCTCTGAGCAAGCATCCGCCGAAGCTGCCCGTGATGATCATGCTCGCCGGGCAGCCGGGCAGCCCTGACCGTTTCTTCGGAGCCAGCAAGATCGCCGCCATGCTCGACGAGTATGCCGCCTCCCATGACGGATTGGCTCCCGTCGTGGTCTCCCCCGACCAGAACGGCGCGGTGACCCATAACTCTCTGTGCGCTGACACGCCGGTGTACGGCAATGCGGAAACCTACCTGACCGTGGATGTGACCAATTGGGTCAAAAAGAACCTGCCTGTCGCTTCATCATCGAACCAGTGGCTCATCGGCGGCTTCTCGCAAGGGGGCACCTGCAGCACGCAGCTAGGGCCGGCGCATCCGAAGATATACGGCCATATCTTCTCCGCCGACGGGGAGCTCGAACCTACCGATCACACGCGCGAAGATACCATCAACCGTTACTTCGGCGGGGACGAGCAAGCCTACGAGCTCCACGTGCCAGCACATATCATCGCCCAGCACGCCCCGAGCAATCAGACGATGTTCTCCGTCGCCGGAGCGTGGGACTCAGGTTCGCGGCACAACCAGCTGGCCATCGGCCAGGCGGCCGTGCGAGCCGGCATGCAGGTGACCGCAGTGACCGCACTGAACTCCGGGCATGACTGGCATAGCGTCCAAGCCGGTCTGCGTCCGGCCTTGGAACGCTTCTGCGCGCAAACCGGTCTGGGTACGCAGGTCACGCCGCTGGGCAAGTTCAGCAACCTCAGGGAAGTCAACATTCCCCCGGTGCCGATGGCTCCCAAACATTCCATGAGCAGCGCCCGCGTACACCGCGCTTCCGAACGCGGCACCGCCACCAATGACATCAGCATAGGGAAAGACATACAATGAACGGCACCGCTACATCCAAGCGCGCATCCAGACACTCCAGCTGGGCACCTTTGGGCACCGATCTGCGCTCATGGCTCTCCGACCATCTGTTCGCCATCATCATCACCGGAATATTCGTAGCCGCCAATATCGTGCGTTGGATATGGCTTGCGGTGCTTCGCCTCAGCGTCGCGGCATCGACGCCATCGCCCAATGCCATGCGCCGGCCGACTATGCCGGGGGCAGGTGCGGGGCATGGCGCCAATCCTGCCAATGCGCAGGACTTTCTCTTCGCGCAATTCACCCATTTGCTCGAGTCCACATTCTTCGTGCACGGCCCGATAGCGCTGCTCATTTTCGCGGCGCTGCTGCTCGGCGGCATAGGATTCGCCCAATCCCGATTCGGCACAGCCAGAACCGCAGTGCTGCTCGTAGTCAATACGGTGGCGGGAATCGCGCTGGGACTGCTGGTGTGCGTCCTCGTCAACCGGCCGCTGGTGAACTGGATATGGCTGCGGCACGTCACGGTTTCGCTTTCGCCTTTCATCCTGGTGGCTGGCGTGGTCATGGCCGCCAGCGCCTTCACCTCGGCGCTGTGGCAGCGCAGGATCACGCTGCTGTGCTATGCGTTCGTCAGCGCCGAATTGCTTTTCAGCGGCAATCCTGGCGATTACTGCACGCTGGCAGTGGTGGTGCTGGGGCATATCGCTGGCCGGCTCCTGCGGCGCTACGACCAGCGTGACGCGCAATCCATGTCGCCGGCCGAGCGCGCCGACGAGGCCGCCCGTACGATGTGGTGGCGTGGCACGGACTATGAGATGCGCAGGCTGCTGGCGGCAGTGCAGCTCATTCTGGCGGTCGGGCCCGTACTGGCCATTACCTCGCACATCCACGCCGGCATCCTGACCAATCTGGGATTGTTCATGAGCAACAGCTTCGGCGACGATACGCTGATGAACGTCTGCACCGCAAACAACTCGGCAAGCAGCTGCATCGCCCTGGCTGGCGTGCACCATGCGGCTTTGCTGGTCGTGTGGATCGGGGTGCTGCTGCCCGTCGCCGCCTTGGCTACCGTGGCCTGGGGACTGTATCGGGGAAGAAGGCTCGCCGCCTGGACCAGCATTCTGTTCAACACCGCAACGGCTCTGTTCGTGCTCATCGACTATCTGGTATTCCCGCTGGTGTTCAATCTCACCGACAAGGCAGCGGAGCACCATTATGCGCTGACGCCTGATTTCATCGTCACCACGCTGCCGCCGCTGATTCTCGCCATCATGATTGCGCGCAATCTGGCACATTTCCCGGTCCCGACGACCAGACGTCACATCCTGCGCGGCAGCATTGCCGTCGCTGCGGGAGCACTTGCCTTGGGAATCGTCTATGTGTTCGCCGGGTTGACCCATCCGCGCGACTTCGTCCCCAAAGCCCGCTTCTCGACGCTGGTGCTCGATATTCTGCACCGTTTTCTGCCAGTGGGATTCGCCGGGCGCATCACGCCGACCTTGCGTCCTCGCACCATAGGGATGAGCATGCTTGCGCAGCTGCTGACAGTTGCGCTCTGGCTGATTGTGCTGGCGGTGTTCCTGCTGTGGTTCCGTGACTCCCCCGACTCGTCAGGCCGCGGCAGAACGGCCGCCGGGCGGCTGGTCGAGCAGGACGGCGAATCAATGAGCTTCATGACCACCTGGGAGGGCAACCGCTACTGGTTCTCCGCCAGCGGGCGCAGCGCGATAGCCTATCGCGTGCTTCACGGTGTGGCGCTGACCGTGACCGGACCCTTCGGCGATCCGACGGAATACGCCTCCTCGTTGCGCGAGTTCATCCGCTTCTGCGCTCGCCAATCATGGTCTCCGGCTTTCTACGCCGTGCATGAGGCCATGCGCGAGGAATTGGAACGTCTGGGATGCTCCTGCATGAAGGTGGGCACCGAGATGATCGTGATACCCGGGCAGTGGCAGACCAAAGGCAAGAAATGGCAGGACATCCGCACCGCCATCAACAAGGCGAAGCGCAGCGGCGTCACCGATGTGCTCACGACCTTCGAAGGCGCGGGGTGGACGGTGCAGCAGCAGATCGTCGGCATCTCCGAGCAGTGGGCGCAGCTCAAGGCGCTGCCCGAGATGAAGTTCACGCTCGGCGGTGTCGAGGAGCTGAGCGACGAGCGTGTTGCGCTGCTGTACGCAGTCGATGCCGATGGCGTGGTGCAGGGCGTCACCAGCTGGATGCCGACCTATCGCGGCGGCCGCGTCATCGGCTGGACGCTTGATTTCATGCGGCACCGCACCGACTCCCCCAACGGCATCATGGAGTTCCTCATCGCACGTATGGCCGAACGGCTGCGCGACGAAGGCGAGAAGGATCCCGCGCATGCCGCAGAGTTCATGAGCCTATCGGCGGCACCCCTAGCCGGATTGGGCGGCGAAGACACGCAGAGCACGGCTGACGCCGAGATCATCGAGCATGCGATGCAAATCGTCGCCGATATGCTCGAACCGGCCTATGGCTTCAAATCGTTGTTCTTCTTCAAACGCAAGTTCCAGCCCGAAGAGGCGCCAATCTATCTGTGCTATCCGGATCCTGCCAAGCCTGCGCAGATCGGACTCGCCGTCGTCAGCGCCTACGTGCCCGAATTCAAGGCCTCGCAGATCGCCGAGATGCTCAAAACGATGCGCGGGTAAAACCGAAACCGCGCCGAATTCCCACTGCCTACTAGTAGTTTCGTCACGCAAATCGGTCTATTTGCGTGACGAAACTACTAGGAAAGCGGTCTGCTCGTACGTTTGTCACGCAACCTCGCCTCTTTGCGTGGCAAACGTACAAGTAAAACGTTCTACCGCTATTCCTGCGCTTGCATCGCCTGGCAGTCGGGACACAGTCCGAACACTTCGACCGTATGCGAGATGACCGTGTAGCCGTGCTCCTGCGCCACTTTGCGCAGCCAATTCTCGTCCGGCGGATCGATTTCCACGGTTCTGCCGCACTGCTCGCATACCAGATGATGGTGGTGCCCGCTCTCGTCGCAGATGCGGAACATCTGCTGCTCGTTGAGGCGAATCGTGTCCGCTCTCCCCTTGGCAGCGAGCCCGTTGAGTTGCCGGTAGACGGTGGCGAGCCCGATGTGCTCACCTTGCTCGGCGAGCTGGCGGTGCAGATCCTGCGCTGAAACGAAGTCCTCGCAGCCGCGCAATGCCTGCAGCACGGCATCCTTCTGCTTGGTATGCCGCTCCGCCGGCTTTTTCACAGCTATCGCCACGCCGCCATTCCTCTGTATCGTCATCGCATCACGCATCATCATGTCGCCCCAATCGAAACCGCTGGTTACAGTGATTCTAGTCGTTCAGATCGTTCCAGCAACCGGTTTCTTCCAGAGCGTCGACAGTGGCGGCCATATCGTCGGTGAGCACGGTGATATGGCCCATCTTGCGATTGTGCTTGACTTCGGCCTTGCCATAGTCGTGGACGTTCCATTCGGGATGCTTGGCGATCAGCGCCCGCGTGGGGGCGACGTGCTGGCCGAGCACATTGACCATGACCGCCGGGCTGAGCAGACGCGGCTGTTCGAGCGGCCAGCCCACGATGCCGCGCACATGCGCGTCGAACTGGTCGAGCGAGCAGGCCTCAATCGTGTAATGGCCGGAATTGTGCGGCCTGGGCGCCAGTTCGTTGACCACCACGCGGCCGTCCTTGGTGATGAACAGCTCGATGGCCAGCGTCCCTGCCAGCTCGAAGCCCTTAGCCAGTCGCACGGCGAGCTCATGCGCCTCGCGCTCGATGCGCGGCTCGACTTGCGCCGGGGCGATCGTCAGATGCAGGATATTGTTGCGATGCTCATTGCGCACGATCGGGAAGGTCACCAAATCCGTGCCGTTGCCCGATACCAGAATCGAGGCCTCGAAGGCGAAATCGACGAAGCCTTCGAGAATCGAGGCGGGGAAGCTCCCCTCCTCCTGCGCACGGGCAAGCACGCGGTCCAAGTCGTCGTCGCTGCGCAGCACATCCTGGCCGTGGCCGTCATAGCCCCCGCAACGGGTTTTGAGCACTGCCGGGTAACCGATCTCCTGAACCGCCGCACGGAGGCCCTCGGCGTCGTCCACGGCCTTCCACGGGGCCGTCGGCGTGCCATGATCGTTGATGAACTGCTTCTCATGCACGCGGTCCTGCGTCACGCGCAGCAAATCGGTGCCCTGCGGCACTGCGGCCAGGTCGCGCACCTCGTCGATGGCGTCGGCGTCCACATTCTCGAACTCGTAGGTGAGCACGTCGCTGCGCTCAGCCAACTCGTGAATCGCATCCTTGTCGTCGTATTCGGCGACGATCTGGAAATCAGCCACCTGCGCGACCGGACAGTCAGGCGTCGGGTCGAGCGTGCCCACGCGGAACCCGTGGTATTTCGCGGATATGGCCATCATCTGGCCGAGCTGGCCGCCGCCGATGATGCCGATGGTCGCACCTGGCATCAGCTGAGAGATTTTCCCGTTCGTTTCCTCAGACAAGCTTGGCATTGGACGCCTCCACAGAATCTTTGAGTTCTTCGCGGTAGTCATGCAGCGCATCGGCCAGCCGCCCGTCATTCGTGCTCAGGATGCTCACTGCAAGCAGACCAGCGTTGCTGGCTCCTGACTTGCCGATCGCCGTGGTCGCCACCGGGATGCCAGCCGGCATCTGGACGATGGAGAGCAGCGAGTCCCAGCCGGACAGCGCGTGCGATTGCACCGGCACGCCGATAACCGGCAGCGTGGTCTGCGCGGCGACCATGCCGGGCAGGTGAGCGGCACCGCCAGCCCCGGCGATGATGACCTTGAAGCCCTTGGCACGGGCGCCGTTCGCAAACTCGGCCATCAGCTCGGGCGTGCGATGTGCGGATATCACCTGCTTGAAATATGGCACATCGAAACGATCGAGGATGTCACAGGCATGCTTCATCGTCTCCCAATCGCTCGCCGATCCCATGATCACCGCCACTTGCGGGGTGCGCTCCGGCATAAGGAACCTCCAAAATTTAACGGTCACAACATGACCCACTGTACGCAACCGAACGGAAATAAAGCATTACGGCTCACACTTTTCGATGCTGCCGAAAAAAGTGTGAGCCAAACGAACAGCATAAATAGTAGCTTTGAGCCATGTCAACGGCAGAAATTCAATGATTCCGCTCGCAAGAATCGAACATGCAATGTTCGTTTCGGCTCACACTTTTCGATGCTCTTCAAAAGAGTGTAAGTCAGCCACGGGAAGCGACTGCTTCCGCAGCGCATTATCGCAGCGCGCTACCGCGCCAATTCGATATGCTTGACGCCGTCCTTGTCGCTGCGCCGGAACAGCACGAAGCGATGGCCGATGACCTGGACGAGCTCGGCTCCAAGACGCCCAGCCAAGTCCTCCCCCGCTTCGCGCGCATCGACGGGGCAGCCGTCCTGCACCACGCATTTGATGAGCTCATGGGAGTCGAGCGTTTCGGCGGCCTGCGCGGCCGTGGCCTCGCCAGCGCCGCTCTTGCCGATCCAGAGCATGGGCTGCAGCGTGTTCGCCTGCGAGCGCAACTGCTTGGTCTGCTTCTTGCCTAATGTCATATGTTTCTTGTCTCTTCCATATCGTTTCCGGAGTCATACAGTGTTTGTCATACAGTGTTTTCTGGCGTCATACAGGGTGTCATAGAGTTGGTACGATGCCAAATCCAAGACTCTGTGAACCGCACCCGAGCCGCCTATTCACGAAACACCGATTGTAGCGCATCCCTTGCCCGCAGCCGTCTGTACCAGCATGCCCGCTACCGTGCGTCGCTGCGCCCGTCGGTAAGGTGGTTCACCTCGCAATACCGATCCAGCGTCTGACTGAGTCGTGCAATGAGGCAATCCGGGGCAATCTGCGGACGAAGATAGGCACGCAGCGAACGAATAAGCGCCTTCTCGCGCGCATCGCAGCACGAAGGGTCGAAGCATTCCTCGCCATCATGAAGACCGTCGTGGAGACCATCATGAAGGTGCTGATGGGCGTAGTCATAGTCATAGGCCTGCGAACGCAGCTGTGAGGCCAGCACCTGCGTTCCGGGAATCGCCGCAGCGCTCTCTTCGGTGATCGCGCCGCTGATTCCGGCAGTCACCTCGGTGATCTCCACCTCAGTGCGCGTCACGCCCAAGCCAGTGCTCCGTGTGATACGGATATGGCGATGGCCCATCGACTCGCTCATGCCTGCTCCTTCTTCACAGTATCTTTTACAGCTCGATCTTCTACAGCTCGGGTTTCTGCAGCCCTGTTTCCCACGACTTGGTTCTTCACGACGCCACCTTCCGCGATACTGCCTTCCGCGATACCGCCTTTCGCGATATCGCTCACAACCGACGAAGCGTCGCTCTCCCTCTCATTATGACCGCTCGGCGCTATTCCAGGGTTCGCGGATGGTGAACTCGCCACCTGCTTGCGTGCGCTACGGCCATCGGCGTCGCCATACCCGCGTTCGCTCGCATACGTCGCCAGTTCGCGTTTGAGCTGGTTGCGGGCGCGGTTGAGCCGGCTCATCACCGTGCCAATCTTGATGCCCTGTTCATCGGCCACCTGCTGGTAGGACTTGCCGTCGATCGCCGTGTCGATGAACACCTGCCGCCGCTCGGGACTGAGCTTGTCGAAGGCTCTGAGGATCTCATCGGGGGCGAAGTTGTCGAGGTACTCCTGCTCGGCGGAGCGCAGTCCTTCCGAGGAATGCTCGGCGGCCGAATAGATGTCCCAGTCGTCGTATTCGCCGGTTGAATCGTTCGCGCGCTTTGGACGACGCTTCGCCTTCGCATACTGGTTGAAGTAGGCATTGCGTTCGATCGTGATCATCCACGCTTCGAAATTGCTGCCGGGCTGGAAGCTGTCGAAGGCCTTGAAGCCGCGTTCATAGGCATCCTGCACCAAGTCCTGTGCGTCCTCGGGATTGTTGGTCAGCTTCATCGCCTGGCGGTACAGCGCATTGACGGCGGGCATGGCAAGCTTCTCGAAGCGCGCGCGCTTGTGCGCCATGGTCTCAGTCTGCTCGTTCGTCACGCACACCATTCTATGCACCCGCTAGCTGACGTTTGGCTGGGGGTATGTCGAAGCTGGTGACACGCTAACGGACACGCCGCCTGCCGATTCGTCAGCGCACCGCTTTGTCGGTTTGCTGGCGCACAATGGCTCTCATGACCGCTTCTTCTGACGCACTTGACGCCGCATTGTCGGCGGCCCCCGAGCAGGGCGAGGACACCACGCTCCCCGATTCGCTGCTGCTCGGCTTCGACACCGAAACCACAGGGACCTATGCCGGTCGCGATGCCATTGTTTCCGCCACACTGGTGCTGCGCGACCCGAGCGCCGGGTACGCCGGCGACACGGTGGGCGAATGGGTCATCAACCCGCATCGGCCAATGAATCCCCGTGCGAGCGCGGTGAACGGCTTCACCGACGAATTCCTGGCCGAGCACGGCGAAGAGCCTCAAGAGGCCATCGCGCGCATCGCGCAGCTCATCGAAACCGCGCAGTCCAAGCACATCCCGCTGCTGGCCTATAACGCGCCCTTCGATGTGCGCATGCTCGAAGGCGACCTGCACCGCTGGAAGCTCAAAACCCTGCCCAGCGGACTGCTCGTCGTGGACCCGCTGGTCATCGACCGGGCGATTTCGAAACGCTCGGGCAAGCGCACCTTGGAATACACGACCGAATACTATGGCGTCGACCCGCACGGCGACTTCCATGATGCCACCGCCGACACCACCGCCGCCGTCGATCTCATCGCGCCGATCAGCACGCTCTACCCGCAGATCGGCCATCTCACGCTCGCGGAGCTGATGGACTGGCAGCGCAACGCGCACGCCGCATGGCGCGACAATTTCAATGCCTGGCTGGAGCGCAAGGGTCGCCAGCCCGTGCGCGATACCTGGCTGTAAGGGAGACCAGCCGAATGTCTGCAGACCGCTCCTCGTTATCTTCATCTTCTTCCGCATTGTCTTCCGCTTCATCGTCCTCTTCCCCTACGTGGCCTTCCTCGCCGGCGTCTCCACTGACTCCGGCCACAGCGGTCGCCCTGCTGCAGCAGCACCACCTGCTGCACGAAATCATCAACGGCGAACGCTGGACCTTGGACGTCCAAGCGATTCCGGACGCCGACACGCCCTTCGACGCGGTTACCTATGACACGCGCGAGGTCAGGCCCGGCACACTGCTGTTCATCAAAGGACAGTTCCGCCCCGAATTCCTCGAAGCCATACCCGCCCAGACGCTGCGCTGCTACGTGGCCGAAACCGACTACTCGACCCACACCGACGCGCCGGGCATCATCGTGAGCAACGTGCAGCAAGCCATGAGCCTGCTCGCCGCGGAATTCTATGGCCGGCCGCAGGAGCGCATGATGCTGATCGGTATCACCGGCACCAAAGGCAAGACGACCACGGCGTATTTCGCACATGCGATTCTGAGCGCTGCTTCGCATGGCAAGGCCGCCCTGTCTTCCTCGCTCGCCCGCTGCCTGGACGGGCAGCACTTCGAGCCTTCGCATCTGACGACGCCGGAATCGCTGGATCTATTCCGCATGATGCATGAGGCTGCGGATAACGGCATGCGCTATTTCGTCACCGAGGTCTCGTCGCAGGCCTACAAGCGCAATCGCGTGTTCGGCCTGACCTTCGACGTCGGCGCGTTCCTGAACATCAGCCCGGATCACATCAGCCCCATCGAGCACCCGACCTTCGAGGATTATTTCCATTGCAAGCGGCAGCTGGTGTCCAACAGCCGCACGCTGGTGCTCGGCGCCGACTGCGACCATGCCGATCTGCTGCGCGAGGATGCGGCCTCGCAAGGCGTCGCCGTCACCTCGTTCGCGCTGCACGATCAGGCCGCTGGCCTGTCGACACCGGCCGATGTCGTCGCCGTGGATGACGACGCGAATCCTGGGGCGTTCAGCGTGCTCGTTCGCGGAAAAAAGGTGCAGGACTTCCAGCTGTCCATGCGCGGCAAGTTCAACATCGCCAATGCCCTGGCGGCCATTGCCATCGCTCTCGAAGCTGGTGTGAGTCCTGACGACACAGCGCTGCAAGCCGTCAATGACGTGCAGGTGCCGGGGCGCATGGAGCGCTTCGTCAGCAGCGACGGCATCATCGCGTATGTCGATTTCGCGCATAACTATCTGAGTACCAAAACGCTGATTGACGAGGTCGAACGGCAGTATGCAGGCCGTAACCCGCGCATCGTCGTGGTCGCCGGCTCCACTGGCGGCAAGGCGCTGGACCGGCGCGAGGGCATCGTCAAAGGCGCGCTGGGCCGGGCCGAATCCTTCGTGTTCACCACCGATGACCCGGACCGCGAGGATCCCGAGGAAATCGCCAGGCAGATGAGCTCCTATGTGACCGATCCGCAGGCCATGACGCGCATCGTCGTCGATCGCGAGCAGGCGGTCGACGCTGCGCTGCAGGACGCCCGCGAGCATCCAGACCGGCTCAATATACTTATGCTTATCGGCAAGGGCAATGAGACCGCCAATACCATCAACGGCAAGCCGGTCTCCTACCCCGGCGACGCTGAGGTAATTACCAGACTGTTCGCGCAGTCAACCGGCATGCGAACGGCATGCGCGGTCCCCGAGGTAAGGTAACGGCATGAAGCAATTCCAACCGATTCTGCTGGGCAGCGACATCAATGCCTACGGCATGGCGCGAGCCTTCCATGAGGAGTACAGGCTCGTATCCACGGCATTCGCGCATTTCCAGCTCTCGCCGACCAAGTTCAGTCATATTCTCAACATGCATATCGTCCCCGGTTTCGGCGAGCCGGAAACCTTCCGCGCCACCTTGCTGGATTACGGCAGGCGCATGAAGGAGCAGCACCCGGACACGATGCTGCTGGTGATACCGTGCGGCGATCTCTATGCGAATCTGCTGAGCCAATGCGGCAGCGAACTGCACGAATACTTCGTCTTCAACACGCTCGACCAGGCGCTCAACCGACGGCTGAGCCTCAAATCGAGCTTCTACGAGACCTGCGAGCAGTACGAGCTGCCGCATCCGGCCACAAAGGTCGTGTCTGCCCAAGGCGTGTCGCGCGGCGACTACCGCGAGCTGCCCTTCGATTACCCGGTCGCCATGAAGCCTGCGGATAGCGCGCTGTGGCTCGATATCGACTTCCCCGGCCGCAAGAAGGCCTTCGTCATCAACGATCCGGACGAACTCGACACGCTGATTCGGCGGTCCTACGAGGCGGGATACGCCGGCGACATGATCATCCAGGACTTCATTCCCGGCGACGACAGCCGCATGCGCGTGCTCAATGCGTACGTCGATCAGCATCACCGCGTGCGCATGATGTTCCTCGGCCACCCGCTGCTTGAGGATCCCACGCCCGAAGCCGTGGGCAACTACGCGGCCATCATCCCCGACTACAACGAGCCGATCATGCTGCGCATCAAGGATTTCCTTGAGGACATCGGCTATCAGGGCGTCGCGAACTTCGATATGAAATACGACGAGCGCGATGGCGAATACAAGCTCTTCGAGATCAATCTGCGCCAAGGCCGCAGCAGCTACTTCGTCACGCTCAACGGCTGCAATCTGGCGCGCTACTTCGTTGAGGACCTGGTCGAGGACACCGCCTTCGATGGGCAGCCACTGCTCGCGCACGGCTCGAAGCTGTGGATGGAGATACCCCGCTCGATCTTCCGCGATTACGTGCGCGACGGCGAGGACAAACAGCGCGGGCTTGCAATGATCAAGCGCGGCGACTGGGGCACGACCTTGGAATACCGCAAGGACATGAACCCGACGCGCTGGCTGATGATCCGCCACATGTTCTCGATCTACAAGAAGCGCTACGCGCAGTACTTCAGCCATAAGGAGGACCTGGCATGAGACGTCCCTTCTTCGCCGTGCTTGGCGGCATGGGCACGCTCGCCACGGAAAGCTACATCCGCCTGGTCGATCAGCTCACGCACGCGCATACCGATCAGGAATATCTGGACTATGTGGTGTTCAACGACGCCGCCGTGCCCGACCGCACCGCCTTCATCCTGGGAGAGAGCGACGAAAGCCCTGTGCCCGCGCTGTTCGATGACATCGACAAGGCCAACGCGATTGGCGCCAGCTTCATCACGCTGCCGTGCAACACCGAGCACTATTTCTTCGATGAGCTGCAATCGCGCGCCGACGTGCCGATTCTGCATATGCCCAAGCTCGCCGTGGCGCACATGCTGCAGCGCTACCCCGTGCACGACCATCCGCACGTAGGCTTCATGGGCACGCGCGGCTCCTGCTCCGCAGGCATCTACCGAGGCGAAGTGGAGTCGGCCGGGTACGCCTATGTCGAGCCGGACGAAGATCTGCAGCAACGCATCGACACGCTGATTTACGACGAGGTCAAGGGCGGACTGCCGCTGAGCAAACCACTGTATCGCGGCGTCATCGAGGAGTTCCTCGACGCAAACGGGCCATATCGTTGCAACGCGGTCATCCTGGGGTGCACCGAGCTTTCGGTGTTTAATGAGGCGTTCCCACTGCCCGAGCTGCCCATCATCGACGCGCAGGAAGTGCTGGCCGAAGAAACCGTGGCAAGGGCCAAAGCGCTGCTGTAGCTGCTACACTGGCGGACAATGGCAAACACTGGACCGGCAGGGAGGCGATATGGCTATGCGTATTGAAGACTTGCAGTCCGGTGAATCCAAGAACCTTGAGTTCAAGTTTGCCGTGCCATCCCGCAGCATCAATTACACCAAAATGGCTGTCTCTTTCGCCAACGGCCAAGGCGGGCGCATCTTGTTCGGCATCGAAGACAAGACGCTTCGCGTGGCTGGGATTCCTGACAGCACAGTGTTCTCGGTCATGGATTCCATCTCCAACGCGATTGCAGACAGCTGCGAGCCGCTCATCATCCCGGACATCGCCATGCAGACCTTGGACGGCAAGACCGTCATCGTCGCCACCATCGCGCCCGGCCCGCAGCGGCCGTATTACATCAAGTCGTTGGGCCGCGACCAGGGCACCTTCGTGCGCGTGTCCGGCACCACGAGGCTGGCCGACGCCCCTACCATCAAGGAACTGATGTTCGAAGGCAGCAACCGCAGCTTCGACAAGGAGCCCTGCCTCGATCTGTCCATTACCGAGGATGACATCGCGGCGCTATGCACATCGCTGACGGCTGCCGCCCGAGGCAACGCCGATGATCCTGAGAAGGTAAGGCCGGTAACATCGCAACAGCTCAGGTCGTGGGGCGTACTCGCAGAGCGTCATGGAACCTTTGTCGCAACGAACGCCTATGCAATCCTTTCCGGCAGCGAACCTCTGAATTTCGCCGTGCAATGCGGCGTGTTCAAAGGCGACACGAAGGCGATTTTCGTGGATCGCCGCACCTTCACCGGCTCTCCTCAGGAGCTCATCGAGGAAGCCTATCAATACGTGCTCAGGAACATCCACTTGGGGGCGCGATTCCAAGGCGTATATCGCAAGGATGTCTACGAAATCCCGCCGGACGCGATTCGCGAGCTGATCGTCAACGCGCTCGTTCACCGCAGCTACATCGACCATTCCAGCGTGCAGGTCGCCATCTACGACAACCGCTTGGAAATCACTTCCCCGGGCCGTCTGCCGCTCGGCCAGACCATCGAAAAGATGAAGCAAGGCTACTCCAAAGTCCGCAACGAGGCTCTGGCCACGGCATTCGAATACATGGGCTTCATCGAGCATTGGGGTAGCGGTATCCCCCGCATCCTCACGCAAGTTCAGGAAGCAGGGCTTGCAGCGCCCGAATTCCTCGGCGGCGACACCGAGCTGCGCATCAATATTTATCGGCAACCGGAGCAGGGTGGCGCTGAGGACGGTGCGGGATTGGTGCGGGATGCTGATGAAAAGTTCGCGACGAGTGCGCGATTAGTGCGCGATAGCGATGAAGAGCGCACGCAAAGTGCGCGATAAGTGCGCGATTCTGAAAATGATGCCATTAAGCCGCAACTTCTGACTGATCAGCAACGCGCCGTCATTGATCTGCTGCATCGGCAATCACATATCAGCACCTCTGATGTGATTCGTAGTCTGGGCACACGCCGCCGCCGTGCACAAGACGTGCTCAGAGAACTTTTCGAACTCGGTTTAATTCAAAGAGTCGGAGCTGGTCCGAACACGAAGTACGTGCTTTCCGACGTATTTACCGATACAAAGCAAGGACCGTTGCATAAGTAATGCCTTGATGCTGCCGCTCTTACCGCCAGTATTGCTCCTCGACTTAGCGCTAGTCGAACCGCTGCCTATGCGGACTCACGCAACCTCACACAAACAGCCGGGCGGCGTTTTCGGCGGTTCTTGACAGGTTTATTTGGGCCTGCTCTGGGGCGATGGCTTCTTCGAGCGTGCATACGCTGGGTAAGATGTCGAAGATGGCGTCGATGCCTGAATTGTAGAGTTGTTCGATTCCTTCGCCGACATTGCCTGCCAGCGCGACTACCGTGCAGTTTGGCGCAACTTCTTTCACTGCTTGCGCCACGCCCACTGGCGTTTTGCCGTAGCGGGTCTGGAAGTCAATGCCGCCTTCGCCGGTGATACAGTACTGTGCTCCGGCGGCTTTGGATTTCAATCTGGTGGCGTCCACAACAAGATCGACTCCGGAGCGCATGGTGGCGTTCGTGAAGGCCAGGAATCCGGCTCCCAGTCCCCCGGCGGCTCCTGCGCCCGAAAGCTGTTCGACATCGCGTCCGGTCTGCTCGCGGATGATGCGCGCATAATGCGCCAGACTCGCATCCAGTAGCTCGATCATCTCTGGCGTGGCACCTTTTTGCGGACCGAAAACATGCGAGGCCCCGTGCTCGCCGGTTAACGGATTCGTCACGTCGGATGCCAGATTGATGGTGATTCCGCTGAGTCTTGGGTCAATATGCGAGCAATCGATGGTCTTGAGATTAGCAAGCGCCGCGCCACCATAAGGCAACGGATTGCCTACGCCGTCCAGCAGCTTGACGCCCAACGCCTGAGCCATGCCCGCCCCGCCGTCGTTGGTAGCGCTGCCACCGAGCCCGATGATGAGCGTATCGACACCGTGGTCAAGCGCGTCGAGCATCAACTCTCCGGTGCCGTAGGTCGTAGCAGTCAGCGGGTTTCTAGTCTGCGCATCGACAAACTGGATGCCGCTGGCGGCGGCCATCTCAATCACGCCGGTATGCCCGTCGCCGAGCAGCCCATAGGCGGCATCCACAGACTTGCCGAGAGGCCCGGTAACCCGTGCGCTGACGATTCGCCCGCCAGTCGCGTCAACCAGGGACTGCACGGTGCCTTCGCCGCCATCAGCCATAGGGACCATAACGCATTCGGCATCAGGCTGCGCACGAAGCACGCCGCGTCTGATGGCCTCAGCCGCCTGCCGCGCAGTGAGCGACCCCTTGAACGAGTCCGGAGCAATAACGATTTTCATGCTCGTTCCCACCTTTTCCGCCGTTCCGCTGCCTGACAAAGCCACTCCAACCACTATGTCTTCATTGTGCCTTGTATCCAGTCTAAATGTCAGAAATAACGCATTATCCAATGAACTATGTCTTGTTTCTGCCTTCTATAGCCAGTAAATGTCACAAACAAGACATAGTTCATGCAAAACCGCCATTACTGCACAGCGCTATCACCCATATGTTCCAACCGCTGACTCATGACCGCTGTCACTCCATCAGCACGCATGGTAATGCCATATAAGGCATCTGCGATAGACATGGTGCGCTGCTGATGGGTAATAACAATCAGCTGGGCGTGCTCGCGCAAATCTTCGAAGGCATGGAGCAGGCGGATGAGGTTGATGTCGTCGAGCGCGGCTTCGACTTCGTCCATGACGTAGAAGGGGCTGGGGCGGGCGGTGAAGATAGCGAAGAGCAGCGCCAGCGCGGTCAGCGAGCGCTCGCCACCCGAGAGCAGACTGAGCTGCTTGACGCGTTTGCCGGCCGGGCTGGCCTCCACGATCACGCCGGTGGTGAGCATATCGTCCGGGTTCTCCAATCGCAAGCGACCGGTACCACCGGGGAAAAGCGTGGCGAAAACCTTGGCGAAGGCTTGGGCCGTATCGTTGAAGGCTTTGGCGAAGACCTGGGTCATGGTGGCGTCGAGGTCCTTGATGAGCTGCATGAGGTCGTCGCGGCTTTTAGCCACGTCGTTGCGCTGATCGTTGAGATATTGGTTGCGTTCCTGCAGCGAATCGTATTCCTCGGTGGCCAGCGGGTTCACCTTGCCGAGCGCCTTGAGGTCGCGGCGGGCCTTGTCCAACCGCTTGACCTGCTCCTCGCGCACATAGGGCACGGTTTTGTAGCGCGGCGCTTCCTCCGCAATAGCCTTATCCCCGCCTTCCGTATCAGCTTCAGCAGCCTCGTCTTCAAGCACAACAGGCTGCCCTTCGTCGTCAAGCACGGGAACCGGCTGCTCGGGCCCATACCCGGATACGAGTTCATCCACGCCCATGCCCAGCTCGTCGGAAATCTTCTGCGTGAGCTGCCCGTGATTCGCCGCCAGCCGCTCACGGTCAACATCCAACGCATGCTCGCGCTGCTGCAATTGCGCCACCTGCGGTTCGAGCGCATTGCGTTGGGATCGCAGCGATTTAAGCTCGTCGTCATGGCTGGATGCCGCACGCTGCAATTCCTCGCGTTTGGCGGCGACGGCGTCCAAATCACGATGCACGAGCTGCGCCACAGCGAGCGCATCGGCTGCCACCTGCTCGACCTTTGCTGCCTGCTGACGGCGCGTTTCGTTCAGTGTCTCCAACCGGGCTCGTCTGGCAACCGCTTCCTTGGCGTTGTCATGCAGCAATCCAGCCTGCCGTTGCAGCGATTCGCCCTTGCGCGTCGCCTCGTTCCATGCGAGTTTCGTAGTGATCTCATGCTCATGGGAGGCGGTCAGCCGTGTTTCGAGCTCATGCTCACGGTCAGCAAGCTCATCGAAATCATCCTGCCCATCCGTCGACTCCTGCGCCTGCGCCAACGCACGGCCTAAATCAGCAAGCTTGAGTTCATGCGCCTCGCCGTCTTCTGCGGCAGCGGAGCACTTGGTTTCAATGCCGTTCAACTGCCGCGTCAACGCCTCCACCCGCTGCTGCGCGGAGTGCAGTGATTGCTGCGCCTGCTGCGCTTTCATTCTGGCCTCGGTGCGCTGCTGTGCCGCAGCATCAACGGCAAGACGCGCCTGATCCCGGGCCTGACGCGCCCGCTCGACCTCGTTCTGCAACTGCGCGAGCTGTTTTTGCAAGGCCTTCACTTGGCCTAATGCCTTGTCGCGACGCGCCGCCAGCGACAGATCGCTTTGCGACAGCGACGACCCGCCAATCGCACCGACACGGTTGATGACCTCGCCTTCGCGCGTCACCGCCTGCCGCCACAAACCGCTGCGCACCGCCCGCGCCGCATCCTCGCGGCTTTCTACAACGCATACGTCGGCCAGCAACGCACGCACCGCAGCGACCACGGCACGAATCTGCTGCTCACCGTCATCTCGCGATGGATTGACCGACACCAGTGCGGCAGCTGAGTGTGTGGCACCGCGTGTTGGCGTGCCTTGCGGATGTTCGTTCTCCGCGTCAATATCCACAGCATCAGCGTTTTCAAGCGCCGCACGGTCCGCATCAGCCCCAGCGCCATCGCTCTTGACCATTGGCGCATTGTCCATTGGCCGCAGCAGCACCGCCTTGCCGAGCTGGCTATTCTTGGCGCGTTCCAAGGCTTGCAGCACCGCATCGGCATCGGGAACGACGATGGCGCTGGCGAATTCGTCCAAGGCATGCGCGACGGCCTCCTCCCAGCCATCAGCAACATGGATGAAATCAGTGAGCCGGCCCAAGGCGGCGATATCGCCATCGCGTTCCAGCGCCCCTGAGGCGTTGCGGCTGTCCAAAGTGTCATTCAGCGCATCGGCCTTGGCCTGCTGCGATATGATCTCACCATTGACCTTGCGCAGCTTGTCTTCCTGCGATGCCAACGATTCCTGGCATTGGCGCAGTTGCTCGCGGGCCGCGTCCAGTGCCTTGCCATCGTCATCGCCGATCTCGGCGGTTGACTTGCTCAGCTCGTCATATTGCGCCTGCGCGGCGTCGCGCTGCGCGGCGATATCCGTGCGTTGCGCCGTGAAATCGGCGGCGCGGGTATGCGCCAACTGCACAGCCGACTCCTCACGCGCCACCATTTCGCGCAAGTTCGCCACGCGCGTCTCGCGCTGCCGGGCGTTGACACGCAGCTCGGCCAACGTCTGACGCAGCGAGGCAAGCTGCTTCTCGTCGCCAGCACGCTCCTCGACCGCCTTGTCATAGGCAAGCCGCGCTTCCTCGACGGCATGCTGCGAAGCCTGCGCCTGCCCGTCAAGCTCAGCTGCGCGACGTTCCAGCAACTCCGAATCCTCGCCGAAATTCGTCACGATCTGCGTCGTCAACGACCGCGCACGCTCCTGCGCGAGCTGCGCCAGCGACCGCAGCCGCTCTTCGATGCCCGCAAGCTCATGCCACGTCTGATTGGCCTTGACGATGGCCGGGCTTGCCGCAGAACCCAGCGCCTCTACCTGCTCGATGCGTAGCCGAATCTGTGCGAGCTCGCGCTGCTGCTGCGTCAGCTCGCCGCGAATGCCAGTCAGTTCCGTGCGCAGCGATTCGCGTCGTTGCAACGATTCGATCGTGTCCTCAGCATAGATGCGCGATTGCGCGTCGCGCAGCGAGACCTGAATGCTTTCGGCGCGACGCGAGATACGCGCCTGCCGTCCCAGGGGCCCGAGCTGCCGGTGAATCTCATGCAGCAGATCGTCAAGCCGCGACAAATTGGCCTCGGTATTCGCCAATTTGCGCAGCGAACGCTCCTTGCGCTTGCGATGCTTGAGAATGCCCGCAGCCTCCTCGATGAAGGCCCGGTGCCCGCTCGGATCCGCGCGCAGAATGGCGTCAAGCCGCCCCTGCCCCACGATCACATGCATCTGCTGGCCGAGGCCAGTGTCAGACAGCAGCTCTTGAATGTCGAGCAGGCGGCAGACCGTGCCGTTAATCGCATATTCCGAGCCACCGTTGCGGAAAATCGTACGGCTGATCGTCACCTCGGCATAGTCGATGTCGAGCGCGTGATCCGCGTTGTCGATCGTGAGCGTCACTTGTGCACGCCCGAGCGGCGGACGGCTCGACGTACCGGCGAAAATCACGTCCTCCATCGACGTGCCACGCAGATTCTTCGCACCCTGCTCCCCCATGACCCAGGTCAGCGCGTCGACGATATTCGACTTGCCGGAGCCATTCGGGCCCACAACCGCCGTAATCCCCGGCTCGAAGCGCAGGGTGGTGGCGGAGGCGAAGGATTTGAACCCCCGCAGGGTCAGTTCTTTGAGGTACATGTCGCAGCCCGATGCTCAGTTTTCAGTCGGTGACGGTGACGATGACGACGGCGTTGGGGACGATGATGCCGTTGGGGACGACACCGACGACTCCGGATCGGTTTCATCATCCGTTACGGAATCCCCGTCCGGTGTAGCTGAGCCATCCTCCGCAGCATCCCGCGGCTCCGGCTCCACCGCCGGCTGATGTACCCGCTCGGCCTTCGTGCGCTGCAAATCAGGATCGACCTGCTCCTTGAGCAGCGTGCGGGCGTCGCCTGCGGTGACGAAGCTGCCGGCGACGAGCACGCCGTGACCGTATCCCACGCCCAGCTCATCCTCGGCATCCACCATATCGACAGCGGTCTGAATGGCGTCGGGCAGCTCATCGACGCGCGTGACGCGGTCGCGCCCGAATACGTCCACCGCGATCTTCTCAAGCTCCTCGGCGGGCATCACGCGCTCGCGCCAGGAGTTCTCGGTGACAACCACATGGCTGAGCAGCGGCTCAAGCACGCCGAGGTATTCCTCCACCTGCTTGTCCTCCATCATGGCAATGACGCCGACGAGCTGCTTGAAGTCGTAGTTCTCTTCGATGGCGCGACGCAGCGCTTCGGCCGCATTCAGATTGTGCCCGCCATCGAGGATGATGGTCGGCGAGGTGCGAATCTGCTCGATGCGCCCCGGAATCTTCACGCCGCTCAGGCCTTCGGCCACCAGGTCGCCGTCGAGCACGCCATTGACAGGAATGACCGTTTCGGCCGCAGCCAGCGCAGCGAGCGCGTTATGAGCCTGATGCTCGCCGAATTTGGCGACCGGCACATCCTCATAGGTACCGTTGGGCGTGCGCATGGTCACCACCTGGCCTCCCACGGCCAGCGTGCGGGCGACGACTTCCATCTCGATGCCGTCACGCACCAGCGTCGCGTGGTTCTTCGCCGCAGCGGCTTCGAGAATCGGCATGACCTTGTCCGCATGCGGCTGCGCGCCGATGATGGCGGTGCATCCGGGCTTGATGATGCCTGATTTCTCAGTCGCGATCTGCTCCACAGTGTCGCCGAGCCACTGCATATGATCCATATCGACCGGCCCGATAATCGCCGCGTCGCCGTCGAGCACATTTGTCGCGTCCCAACTGCCGCCCATGCCCACTTCGACCACGGCGACATCGACCGGCGCATCAGCGAACTTCCAGATGGCCATAGCGGTGAGCACTTCGAAGAAGCTCATCTTCGGCTTGCTCTGCTTCGCCATCGCAGCGTCGACAAGCTCCACGAAATCCCTGATCTGCTCCCAGGCGTCGATGAAATCGTCGTCGCTCAGCTGCTGGCCGTCGATCGCGATGCGCTCGTTGATGCGCTCAAGGTGCGGCGAGGTGTACAGCCCGGTGCGCATGCCGTACGCCCGGCAGGTGGCTTCGGCCATGCGGGCCGTCGAGCCTTTGCCATTCGTGCCGGTGATGTGGATGATGCGGAAGGAATCCTCCGGGTGACCCAGCAGGTCGAGCATCATCGCCATGCGGTCGAGATCGAGATTCGTGGTGTTATGCTCCGTGGGGCGGCTCATGATATCGCGTTCGACCTCGCGGATCGTAGTCTTGCCTTGGTTCGGATGCTCATATGACATGCTGTGCGTTACCCCTCATCTCTCTACTTGCCTCACACGCTTCACAATCTTTCCTATTCTAGGCGAGCGGGTGAACCAGCGTTCGTTTCATCCGACGGCGAGCAAGACGTAAGAACGTTGCGCTTTGTACGCCATAGCGACCTTACCGTACGAAATGCTACGCAAATTCGATGCACAATGTGACGAAACGTACGTCAGCATCTTGTTAGCGGTCGAAAGACGACGCGCGGACAATTCAGCTGGCGCAAACGGGCATCACACGCTGTTAAGCTGCTCGAACTACGATGGACTGCATATGCAATCACGCATGCGAATGAATGGAGATATGAATGGGCGACGTCGTGACCGACAAGGACAAGGAATACGAGGCACAGGAGGCTTCGCAGGCACCGGGTGCCGATCAGCCGATGCACGATCGGACAAACAACCGCACGCTGCGCCCCCGCAGCGACGCCTTCCGCGATTTCATGACGACCGGCTGGGACAATCAGGAGCCCGACATCAAGCCGCTGGAATCCAGCACGTATATTCCCGCCCGGCTCGAAGCACTCGGCAGGCAGTTCCCCGGCGAGCGGCTGGTCATCCCGGCCGGCCAGCCCAAGGTGCGCAACAACGACGATGACTACGCCTTCCGCCCCGATTCCGTCTTCTCGTACTACACGGGCCTCGGCCAGGATTACGAGGCCGGAGCCGTGCTGGTGCTCAATCCCATCGACCCCGCCGATCCGGAGGCCAAGTCCGGCGCGACGCATCATGCGGAGCTCTTCGTGCCGCCCCGCGCCGACAACAGCACCGAGGACTACTACGCGAACGCGCATTACGGCGAGTACTGGGTCGGCCCGCGCGCCGGGCTCAAGGAGCTGCATGCGATGACCGGCTTGGAGACGCATGACATCGCGCAACTAGCTGACGCAATCGGCAAGGATGTCGGCGCCGAGGCCGGAGCCGTGCGGGTGCGCGCGATTCGCCAGGCCGACCCGGAGGTCACCGGCATGGTCGAAGCGGCGCGGCAGGCCAACGGATTCGCCGACCCTGGCGATAACGCCGCCGAGGATGACAAGCTGCTCGAATACGCCTCCGAGGCGCGACTGGTTAAGGATTCCTTCGAAATCAACGAGATGCGCAAGGCCATCGCCGCCACCAAGAAGGGCTTCGACCGGATTCTGTCCCGTCTGCCCGAGGCTGTCGGCAAGCCGCGTTCGGAGCGCATGCTCGAAGGCGCGTTCAACTCCGTGGCCCGCGAGGAGGGCAACACGGTCGGCTACGACACCATCATCGCCTCGGGCAAGGATGCGCCGATTCTGCACTGGATGCGCAACACGGGCATGGTGGGCGACGGCGAGCTGCTGCTCATCGACGCCGGCGTGGAGGTGGAAAGCCTGTACACGGCCGATATCAGCCGCACCTTCCCGGTGAACGGCACGTTCACGCCGTTGCAGCGCAAGCTCTACCAGACGGTGCTGGACTCCCAGCAGGCCGGCTTCGAAGCCGCGCAGCCCGGTGCCACCTATTCGGACATCCACCATGCTTGCATGCGGGTGATTGCCGAACGCTTGCATGACTGGGGCATTCTGCCGGTCGACGTGGAGGAGTCGCTCTCCCCCGAAGGCCAGCAGCATCGCCGCTGGATCGCCTGCGGTGTGGCCCACCATCTCGGCCTTGATGTGCACGACTGCGCGCAGGCCCGCTACGAGTCGTATCAGGGCGCGAAAATCACGCCGGGCATGATTTTCACCATCGAGCCGGGCCTCTATTTCGCGCAGAACGATCTGCTGCTGCCGCCCGAGCTGCGCGGCATCGGCATCCGCATCGAAGATGACGTCCTCATGACCGAGCACGGCCCCGAATGGCTTTCCGCCGGCATTCCCAAGCAGATCGAGGATGTCGAGCAGTGGATACATCAGCAGTCCTCTGCACGCACACGCTAACGACCGCAAGGAATCCCCATGCCAACACCGCAATTCGTACTCGATCTGCGCAAGAAGATCGGTCATCAGCTCCTCTGGATGATCGGCGTGACCGCCTATGTCGAGGACGCTGATGGCCGGGTACTGCTCGGCCGACGCGCCGACACCGGCGAGTGGGCGCTGGTGTACGGCATCAACGAGCCGGGCGAGGAGCCTGCCGATACGGTGGCGCGCGAAATCAAGGAGGAGACCGGGGTCGATGCGATCGTCACCGACCTGGTGTCGGTGAAATCCTCATCGCAGGTGGTGACCTACGCCAACGGCGACCGGACGATGTACATGGATCATCTGTTCCTATGCAAGCCCGACCCGCAAGGAAACTCGGCCGCCTTCGTCGGCGACGAGGAAAGTCTTCAGGTGGGCTGGTTCGCGCCCGGCGAGCTGCCCCAGCCACTCGCCGCCAGCACCGTGGGGCGCATGGCGTATGTCGAGGAGTATCGCCGCCGGCTCGCGCAGGGCAACCCCCGCGCTTTGTTCACGTTCAACGGACAGGCCGTCTGATCGGCCGTCTTTGCGCGTTGCCTCGCATTGGCAGCGTACGTTTTCCGGCACGTTTGCTGACTCCGTATTGGAAAACGTACGCTTAGTCGATGTCAGTGTACGTTTTCCGATACGCACATCGTTCCCATGACAGAAAACGTACGCTGACGTACCGGGCTGCGGCGGATAATCAGCGCACAGACACCCAGTGCCCATGCCCAATGCCCGCCGCACCCGCGCAACCCGATTGCCCTTACACCGCCTCGGCGGCCAGCGCGTGCAAATGCTCGCGATGCGCCCGCTGCTCGCGCGGATCAGGCACCGGCAGCGAAGCGAGGAGCTTGCGCGTGTAAGGATTCTCCGGGCGTTCGATGACCTGGTCGGCGTCGCCATGCTCGACGATGCGGCCCTGATGCATCACCATGATGCGGTCGGCGAGCATATCGACAACCGCGAGATCGTGGGTGATGAACAGGCAGGCGAAGCCGATTTCGATCTGCAGCTTCTTGAACAGCTCCAGCACTTTGGCCTGCACCGACACATCGAGCGCCGAAGTCGGCTCGTCAGCGATAAGCAATGACGGCTTCAGCGCGAGCGCCCGGGCCAGCGAGGCGCGCTGGCGCTGGCCGCCGGAAAGCTCGTGCGGGAAGCGGTTCATATACGCTCTCGGCAGCTGGACCATTTCGAGCAGGTCGCCCACATAGTCCTTCGCATCGGCCACCGACGAGTACTTGTGATGCACGAGCAGCGGCTCAGCAACGTTCTCGGCTATGGTCATCAGCGGGTCGAAGGAGCTTCCCGGATCCTGGAATACAAATCCGATATCGGCGCGTTTGGGCTTGAAGTCGCGTTCCTTGACGCCGTTCATCTCGACGCCGAGCACGTTTAGCGAACCGCCGGAGACCTTTTGCAGGCCGGCGATCGCCCGCCCGGTCGTGGATTTGCCGGAGCCGGACTCCCCTACCAAGCCAAGCACTTCGGAGCGGTGAATCGTGAAGTCGACGCCGTCGACCGCCACAAAATCAGGCTGCATGAGACGCCCGGGGTAGGTGATGGTCAGGCCCTTGGCCTCGACTGCGACCGGCTCCTGACGCCAGTCGGACGAGCGCTCGAGCGCCTTGCCTTCGTCGTCGTGCACCGTGAGCTGCTGCCCGATGCGCGGCACCGCCGCCAGCAAACGCTGCGTGTACTCGGCCTGCGGATGGTAGAAGATCTGCTCCACATCGCCTTGCTCGACCACATGCCCGCGGTACATGACCACGACCTGATCGGCGATGTCGGCGACCACGCCCATGTTGTGCGTGATGATGAGCACGCTGGCACCGAACTCGTCACGAGCCAGACGCAGCAGGTCGAGTATCTCGGCCTGCACGGTCACGTCGAGCGCGGTAGTCGGCTCGTCCGCGAGGATAAGCCCGGGATTGAGCACAAGCGCCATCGCAATGACGATGCGCTGCTTCTGCCCGCCGGAGAACTGGTGCGGATAGTAGTCCACACGGGTCTCAGCGTCAGGGATGCCGACTTTCTTGAGAATATCGACGGCTTTGGCGCGCAGCTCCTTTTTATCTTTTAGGCCATGTGCGCGCAGGCCTTCTTCGATCTGCCAGCCAATAGTGAACACAGGATTGAGCACGGATCCCGGCTCCTGGAACACCATCGCAGCCTCATCGCCCCGCATACGGCGCAGCTGCTCGCCGGACAGCGCCAAGGCATCCAGCTCGCCGGTGCCGTCACGACGCGCGAGATAGACCGCGCCCGAAGTGGCGGCTGTCACCGGCAGCAGCTTGATGATCGAGCGCGCCGTGACGGATTTGCCGGAGCCGGATTCGCCGACCACGCCGACGACCTTGCCCTTCGGAATCGTGAAGTCGACGCCGTCAATGGCCTTGATGGAGCCGGCGTCAGTCATGAATGACACGCTCAGATCGTCGATGCGAGCCAGCTCATCCTTGCCTAGATGCGGCGTCGCCGTAGTTGTGGTTTCACTCATCACGCGCCTCCTTTTCAGTCGTTGCGTCTGCTCTGTCAGCGCCGCCAGACTCCTCGTCCGCAGCCGCCGCAATGCGCAGGGATTCCAGCTCCGCCGCCACCTCGTTGGCTTCGCCGGGCTTCTCATTCGGATCGACCGACGTGTCTTCGATGGACCCGACGACCTCGCCTGCAGACTTGCGCGCACGCAGCCGCGGATCGGCCAGGTCATTGAGCGATTCGCCGACCAGCGTGATGCCAAGCACGATGAGCACAATGGCCAGCCCCGGGAAGATGGCGGTCCACCAGATGCCGGCGGTCACATCGGCCACCGAGCGGTTGAGGTCGTAGCCCCATTCGGCTGCGGCGGTCGGCTCGATGCCGAAGCCAAGGAAGCCCAGCCCCGCCAGCGTCAGAATCGCCTCGGAGGAGTTGAGCGTCAGGATGACCGGCAGGGTGCGCGTCGAGTTCCTGAGCAAATGCTTGGTCATGATGCGCCAGGTCGAGGCCCCGACTACCTTGGCCGATTCCACATAGGCCGATTCCTTGATGCGGATGACCTCAGCGCGAATCGTGCGGAAGTACTGCGGAATATAGACGACCGTAATCGAAAGTCCGGAGGCGAGAATGCCCCCCCACAGGCTCGACTGACCGCCGGAGATAACGATGGCCATGAGAATCGCCAGCAGCAGCGAGGGGAAGGAATAGATGGCGTCCGCGATTACCACGAGCACGCGATCCACCCAGCCGCCGAAGTATCCGGAGACCAGGCCCAGCAGCACGCCGGCGAATATGGAGAGCAGCACTGCTATGACGATGGCGATCACTGCGGTGCGCGTGCCCCAGACCGTACGGCTGAACACGTCGAAGCCGCCGACCGTGGTGCCCCAGATGTGCCCGGCGCCCGGCGCACTTTGCGTCGGGAATGCCACGCCGTTCGCACCCTTGATCTGCGAGAAGCCGTATGGCGCAATCACCGGAGCGAAGATGGCGACCAGCAGGAAGAACGCGGTGATGACCAGTCCGGCCACCAGCATGCCCTTCTGCCAGCCGACGGCGATGGAGAGGTCCTTCGCGAGCGGCAGCCGGGACAGCCACGGCACGGGCTTGCGCACCTTGAGATTGTCGAGTCGTTCGTCGCCGGGGACCGTAACGGTATTCGCTGTATTGTCGCTCATCGTCAGTACCTCACTCTCGGGTCGATGAGGGCGCTGATCACGTCCACGATGAAGTTCACCACGGACACGATGATCGCGATGAGAATCACGATGCCCTGCACGGCGACGAAATCACGGGCCTTGAGATAGTTGGACAGCATGAAGCCCAGGCCCTTCCATTCGAAGGTCGTCTCGGTCAGCACCGCACCGGCGAGCAGCATGGCTATCTGCATGCCCATGACGGTGATGATTGGGATGAGCGCCGGCTTCCACGAATGCTTGGACAGCAGCCGCTTCTCCGAAACGCCACGCGAGCGGGCGGCCTCGATATAGTCGGAATTATACGTGGAGATGACATTCGTGCGCACCAGCCGGATGAACACGCCTGCGGTCAGCAGCCCCAGCGCCAGCGAGGGCAGCACGGCATGCGCGAGCACATCCAGCAGGACATGCATATCGCCCAGCTGCAGCGCATCGATGATGTAGAGCCCGGTCGGCGAGACCAGCCGGTTGAACTGCATATCCGTGGACAGCGAGGAGCGCCCGGAGCTCGGCAACACGTTGAGCCAGGTGGAGAACACCAGCTTGAGCACAAGCCCCAGGAAGAACACCGGCGTGGCGTAGCACAGGATCGCGAAGACCCTGATGCCCGCATCCGCGCCGTGGTCTCGGTGCTTGGCGGCGATGCGCCCCAGGCCAATGCCTACAACAAGCGCCACGATCAGCGAAAGCATCGCCAGCTCAAGCGTAGCCGCGCCGTAGTGCACCAGAATCGAGCTGACCGGCTGGTTGTCGGTAAGCGTGGTGCCCAGGTCGCCGTGCAGCAGATTGCCCAGATATTGAAAATACTGCACGATAAGCGGACGGTCGTACCCGGCATCATGGATGCGCCGCTGCAGCTCCTGCGGGCTCAGACGGCCGCCCTGGGCCGCGGAGATCGGGTCGCCCGTAGCGCGCATGACGAAGAACACGACGGTGACGAGTATGAACACGGTCGGGATGATCAGCAGGAATCTGGTGACGACGAAGCGGAAGAATCCGCCTGAGATCCTGTTCTTCTTAGGTTTTTCGGCAGCTTTGGCCGGCGCTCCGGATGGTTGTTCCGGCGGCCCTGCGACCGGATTCTCGGGCGGTTTCTTCTCCGCCTCGTGTCTGGCCAACGGCTCAGGCACGGCTGCGGACTGTATGGCGCTCTGCGACACTTGGAGCAGCTCCTTCAATCAAGGAATAATCAAACACAATAATCAAACAATCAGTTAATCAGTACAGGTAATAACTTCGTCAGGTAATAACTCAATCAGTTCATACCATGACATAAACACGATATAAGCACAGGCGCAATTGCAAACACAACCACAAGCGCAGCCAATGCAGCAATGCCGGGGCCTGTGCGCTGCAAGCGACAGACCCCGGCATCATTGCTAGTTGCCCTGCTGGTCAGGACTTCGTCTCTGCGACGCCTAGGGGCGGCACGGTCATGGGGACCGCGAACGCCCTCAGGCAGCATGAGTTCAGGACTTGGTCACCGAGGCATAGCGGAAGCGGAAGGACGCATCAAGCACCACGCCCTTGATCTTCGTGCTGGTGGCGGCGACTTGGTTGCCCTGCAGCAGCGGCAGCGTCGGCAGATCCTTGGTCACGAGGGCCTGAATCTGCTTGAGCGTCTGCTCGCGGGCGGCGGCGTCGGTCTGGCCGGCCTGCTTCGCAATCAGGTCGTTGACCTCTTTGTTCGCATAGCCGTTGTTGACGAAGTTGCCATCGCGGAAGAACGGGGAGAGGTAGTTGTCTGGGTCCGAATAGTCCGGGAACCAGCCGAGCTGATAGACCGGGTAGCTGCCGTCGGAATCTTTGGTGACGACGCGCTCCTTGTTGTACTGCGTCCACTCGGTCTGCTGCAGATCGACCTTGAACAGGCCGCCGGTTTCAAGCTGCGACTTGACTGCCGCGTACTCGTCGGACGAGGAGGAGCCGTAGTGGTCGTTGTTGTACTGCAGCTTGAGGTCCACCGGCGAGGTGATGCCCGCGGCGGCGAGCGTCTGCTTCGCCTTGTCCAGGCTCGGCTTGCCACTGCCATCGCCATAGGCCGCCTTGAGGGTGTCCTCGTGGCCGGCCAGCCCGTCAGGAATGTAGGAGAACATCGGCGTGTAAGTGCCCTTGTAGACCTTGGTGGCCAGCTCCTGGCGATCGACGAGGTCGGCGACGGCCTGGCGCACTGCGGATGCCTTGGCCGGGTCGGCGTCAGGCTGGGACGCGCCGAAGGGCTGGATCTTGAAGTTGAAGGTCAGCATGCGAGCCTCGCCGCCTGGGCCTTTGACGATGTCGATCTTCTTGTCCTTGGACAGGTCGCTGATATCCGTAGGCGTGAGCGAGCGATAGGCGATGTCGACCTGGCCCTGCTGCACCGCCATCTTCAGGTTCGAAGCGTCGGCGAAGTACTGCACCTGCACGGCGCTGTTCTTGGCCGGGGTCAGGCCCTGGTAGGAGTCGTTCTTGGCGTAGGATGCCGTCTCGTTGAGCTTGAACGAATTGAGCTTGTACGGCCCTGCGAAGGCATCGGCCTTGACGATGGCGTCCGCAGGCGTGAGCTTGTCGGCGGAGAAGACCTGCTCGTCGACGATGGGGCCTGCCGGGCTGGACAGCACCTGCGTCAGCGTCACATCATGAGGCACTGCATCATTGAAGACCACGGTCGTGGGATCGGGCGTGTCAACCGAGGAGATGTTGGCCAGCAGCGAGCTGGGGCCGTTCTCGTCGTTGATCTTCTTGATGCGGTCGATGGAGAACTTCACATCGGAGGAGGTCAGGTCATGGCCGTTGGCGAATTTCAGGTCCTTCTTGAGCTTGACCGTGAACTTGGTGCCGTCGGCGCTCCACGTGCCGTTGTCCGCGGCGATGTCAGGGCTGAGCTTCGCCGTGTTGTAGTTCTGCGCATACAGGAACGGGAACACCTGAATCTGCACGGCGTAGGAGCCGTTGTCATAGGAGCCGGCCGGGTCGAGGCTGACGACCTTATCGGTGGTGCCGATGGTGATGGCGGAACCGCTGCCTGCGGAACCGCTGTCCTTCACGCCGCCGCATGCGGCAAGCGAGGCAAGCGTCGCGATCGCTGCGAACGCTGCCAGAGTCTTCTTGTACTTCACTGCTTTCCTCTCTATCGATGAGCTATCTGCTGTGTGTATCGGATCGAGCCAAACCACGGCCGGATCACATGGCCCCGTGTCGGGGCCGGCATCCCACTGAGTATAAATGACGTGTCGTTACCCGCAAGTTTCGCCACAGGCGTGGCGCGACGACACGCGACTTGCAAGTGACACACGCGACTTGCGTCAGAGAATTAACTCGATTAACCTATACTGTGAGTTCTGATTCAACGAGGAACGAATTCGATGCCAAAGCTCTAAGGGGGTGTCATGCGCACGGTACAGACCGTCACATCCCAAGCGAAGGTTTCCGAATCCAATAGGTCGCGCATCCTGCACCACCTGTTCCGCAATGGCATATGCTCACGCGCGCAGATATCCAAGGCCTTGGGGCTCACTCCTGCCGCCATCACCAAGATCACTGCCCGCCTGCTCGACGCCGGCATCATCGAAGAGACCGGCGACATCGAAGGCGATAAGAACCGGCGCTCCATCGGCTTGCGGCTTGACGAGAACCTCTTCCATTTCATCGGCGTCAAGTTCGCGCGCAGCATCGTGCAGATCGGGGTCTTCAATCTCGCCGGATTGTGTCTTTCGCTGCGCGATCTGCCCACCGTCACCAACGACACGGTTCCGCAGACCATACAGCTCGTGCATACCAGCGTGGATGCACTGCTCGGCAACGACCCGCGCATCATCGCCGTGGGGATGGCAGTTCCCGGGCCTTATCTGCGCACCGTCGGGCGCACCGTGCTCGTTTCCTCGATGCGCGCCTGGCGCACGGTCAATTTCCTGCGTGAATTCAAGAGCGCTTTCCGCGTTCCCGTTTTCATCGAGCAGGATGCCAGGGCCGGCGCGCTCGCCAACTATCTGTTCGACCGCAGTGGCTCCTGCTCGAATCTCGCGTATTATCTGATCGGCGAGGGCGTGGGACTGGGCATCATCGACAGCGGCACACTCATCAACGGCACGCTCGGCGCCGCCACTGAGCTGGGCCATATTAGCATCGATATGCACGGCCGGCCTTGCGAATGCGGCAACGTCGGATGCCTCGAACGCTACTGCTCGGCCGTGGTGATCCACGAGACCATCATCAGCCGCGATCTGGTGCCGCACGCGAAGGAGCTTGGGCATGCCGAGGCGTGCAACGCCCTGTTCCAGCTGGCCGACGCCGGCGACGCACGCGCACGGCTGCTGGTCGAAGAGGTGGGGCAGTACGCCGGGTTCGGCTGCGTGACCATCATCAACGGCTACAACCCCGAGCGCATCGTCATCGGCGATATCGTGGCACAGGGCGGCCAGCGGCTGCTGAGCGCCATCCGCGAGGTCGTCGACGAGCACGTGATCCCCGAGCTGCGCGACTCCACGACGATCACATTATCCGCCCTGCCCAGCGATGCCGTGATATGCGGCGCTGCAGCAGTGGCGATCATTTATTTTTTGGACCATCCCTCGATGTTTTTCGATGTCGCTACGGCATCCATGTCGTCGAATGCTCCGAAACGGTAACACAACCATAGGAAAGGGAAACCAATGACCAAGCCAATCGTTCTCTCCTTAGGAGAATTGCTGTGGGATATGCTCCCCAGCGGCAAGCGCGCTGGCGGCGCCCCCGTCAACTTCGCCTATCATGCAGCGATGAACGGCGTCGAGGGCTACGCGATCAGCGCCCTCGGCCAGGACGATCTCGGCGACGAGCTGCTGCTCGAAACCGAGAAGTCGGGCGTGAAGTCCATCATCCAGCGCAACGCCTGGCCGACCGGCACCGTGCAGGTCGCGCTCAAGAACGGCATCCCCGAGTACACGATCGTCAAGAACGTCGCTTGGGATCACATTCTGCTGACGCGCGAACTCATCGACCTGGTGAAGAAGGCGGACGCCGTATGTTTCGGCACCCTCGCCCTGCGTTCGCAGGAGTCGCATGACACCATCATCGAACTGCTCAAGCACACCAAGCCGAACGCGTTGAAGTTCTTCGACATCAACCTGCGTGGCGACCATTACTCGAAGCAGCTCATCGAAGAGCTGCTCAAGAGCGCCACCGTCTTCAAGCTCAATGACGCCGAACTGCTGCTGCTGCGCGACATGTTCGACATCCGCGGCGCTTCGGACGACGAGGCCTGCCGCTGGTTCCTCACCCAGTATAACCTCGACTACGTGGTGCTGACCGGTGGCTCGACCTTCAGCACGATCATCTCGAAGACCAATGAGAGCTCCACGCTGGCGACGCCGCACGTCGAAGTGGTCGACACCGTCGGCGCTGGCGACTCATTCTCCGGTACCTTCACTGCGAAGATCCTCACCGGCTCCACGCTGGAAGAGGCGCATCGCGCAGCCGTGAACACCTCGGCCTTCGTGTGCACCAAGGACGGCGCGTGGCCCAAGTACCCCGAGCAGATACCCGATTATCTGGCTGAGCAGAAGGCCTGAGCGGGCGCGCCCTTTCTTCTTGAGGCCGTCGCGAATGAGCATTGACGTTCGCGACGGCCTTGGGACCGCCGCAGCGACGTGCAACCGATAGCTGCCCGGCAGCTCGGCAGCGAACTCACTTCACCCTACCGACCGCATATAACCAGAGAAAAGAAAGAGAAAGCCATGAGCACCGCCACCTCCCAACCAGCTGGCAAGTCCAAGGGCTTCAAAGCCCTGGTACCTGTTATGTCGGCATTCTTCGTCATGGGCTTCGTCGATCTCGTCGGCACAGCCACCAACTATATCAAGCCCGAATTCAATCTCTCCAATTCCCAAACGAACCTGTTCACCACGATGGTGTTCTTCTGGTTCTTCATCTTCTCCGTGCCCACCGGCGTAATGATGCACCGGATCGGCAAGCGCAAGACCGCAGTCCTCTCGATTGTCGTCACGCTGTTCGCCATGCTGCTGCCGATTCTCGCATATCTGGCGATGTCGGGAACCGCGCGTCTGTGGACGATGATCGTTTCCTTCATCCTGCTGGGCGTGGGCAACACGATTATGCAGGTCGCGCTCAACCCGCTGATGACGCTGTTTGTCAAGGGAGACAAGCTCGCTTCCACGCTGACCACCGGGCAGTTCGTCAAGGGCTTCGCTTCCTTCTTCGCCCCGATCATCGCCGGCTGGGGCTTCTCGCAGCTCAATCACGCATGGTGGATTCTCTACGTCATCTACCTGGTCATCGGCGTCGTCGTGTGTATCGCGCTGTGGTTCGACCAGATCGAAGAGCCGGCCGAAGAAGTCACGAATCCCACGATCATCGGCTGCCTCAAGCTGCTCGGCAACCGCGTCGTACTGCTGTGCTTCATCGGCATTGTGTGCCATGTCGGCATCGACGTCGGCATCAACGCGCAGGCTCCGCGCATCCTGATGGAGCACACCAGCGTCCCGCTGGCCATCGCAGGCGGCGCAACCTCCGTGTACTTCGTCTTCCGTACGCTGGGCTGCTTCACCGGCAGCATCGTGCTGCAGCGCATGAGCAACAAGCTGGCGCTGCGCATCTGCGGCGGCATTCTGGTGCTTTCGGTGATCTGCTTCGGCATCTTCTCCACGGTTACGAACAACCCGCCGCAATGGCTGTTCTACGTCGCGGTGGCGCTCGTCGGCTTCGGCAATTCCAACGTGTTCTCGCTCTTCCTCTCGCAGGCGCTGCTCAACCAGCCCAAGCGTCAGAACGAGGTCTCGGGCCTGATGATCATGGGCCTGATCGGCGGCGCTGTGTTCCCGCCCATCATGGGTGTCGCAGCCGATGCGATGGGCGAGATCGGCTCGATCATCATCGTGGCCGTCGCCGTGGTCTATGTCATGGTCGTCGGACTGATGTACGGTCTGCTGAAAACCCGCAAGGCGGCATGAGTGTGACTGCTGAGCGTCTGACTGTCTAGCGTTGACTAGTTAGCGTCTCTGCCTGAATTTGGCTGCTGGGTATGGGAACATTCCCGCGCAGCTGACATACAAACTAGGAAAATCCTAGGATATGGTGCATTGATTGCATCGCATCCTAGGATTTTCTGCATATTACGGCTGGCCTGGTGACTTGACGCTTGGGGCTTCCCCTGCGCTATTCGCTATTTGCTATTCGCTACTGGGTGACTTCGGACTCAAGCACCATGTCGATATGCGGGATGCCATCTTCCAGATAGACCGGCGAAACGGCGACGAAGCCGAAGGAGCCATAGAAGTCCTTGAGCCGGTGCTGCGCCGCGATTTTAATGCCTGTGCCCGGGTAGAGCCGCCATATCTCATCAATACCTGCACGCAGTAGCCGGCGTGCAAGACCCTGCCCTCGAAACTCCTTGACGACGATCACTCGGCCAAGGCTCATATGCACGCCGTCGTCGTGCGGGACGATTCGCGCGTAGGCAACAAGCCGTCCGTCGCGCCTGAGCATGACGTGCCGCGCAGCGAAATCCTTGTCATCGATTTCTTGGTATGGGCAGGTCTGCTCGACCACGAAGACGCGCACCCGCTCGCGCATGAGCTCCACCAGCTGGGCCGCGTCCAGATCGCGTGTGTCGGCGAAGCTCAGTTCGATGTTGTCCGCCGCATCGATGATGGATGTAGGCTCGGCAGAAGTTGATGCGAAACAGCTCGCTGCACGATTATCGCTGCGCATCGCTGCATCATTATCGTCATTCGCTTCGGTCATGCCAAGCCTTCCTCGCCACTCACGCCCACGCGCGGGTGCTAACAACAGTTCCCGACCATAGTAGACCGAGCACGGACACGACGGGACACGCAATATTCAACTACATGCAGCCGAATGTACCTGTTCGCTGCATGCCTTACTCAGCGCAGCATCCCGACAGCCGATTGCGCGGCGGCGAGCACTTCGCCGCTCATGATCGACGCGGCGACGCCTTCGATCTGCGGAGTAGTCCAGATATCGCGCATTTCCGGGCCGACCTCGCCTGCGGATTCGCGCACCACCTGATACACGGCAGCGCCGGCGGCACCCGGCTGGTATGGCTTGCGGAAGTCGTAGGACCGCGCGGAACAGATGAGCTCGATGGCCAGCACGCGGGCGAAAGCCGGAATCGACCGGCGCAGCTTGCGCGCAGCGGCCCAGCCCATCGAAACATGATCCTCCTGCATGGCCGAGCTGGGAATCGAGTCCACGGAGGCCGGCACTGCATTGCGCTTCATCTCGGAAACCATGCCGGCAGCGGTGTACTGGGCGATCATCAGCCCGGAATCCACGCCCGGATCGCCTGCCAGGAACGCCGGCAGGCCGCGGTTGCGCGAGGTGTCGAGGAAGCGGTCGGTGCGCCGTTCACTGATCGACGCGGCATCGGCCGTGGGAATCGCCAGGAAGTCGAGCACATAGGCCAGCGTCGCGCCGTGGAAGTTGCCGTTGGACTCCACGCGACCGTCAAGGGTTACGCAAGGGTTGTCGATGGCCGAGCCGAGCTCGATATTGGCGACTGATGCGGCGTATTCCACCGTGTCACGAGCTGCGCCATGCACCTGCGGAGTGCAGCGCAGCGAATACGCATCCTGCACGCGCACGGTCGCGCCGGGACGGCCCGCTTCGATCAGCCCGGAGCCACGCAGCATGGCGGCGATGTTCGCAGCGGAATCGGCCTGTCCCTGATGCGGGCGCAGCGCCTGCAAGTCGGCGGCGAACACGCGGTCGTTGCCCAGCATGCCTTCCACGCTCATCGCAGCGGCGATGTCGGCGGTCTTGAGCAGCAGCCGCAGATCGGTGATGGCCATGCACAGCATGCCAAGCATGCCGTCGGTGCCGTTGACCAGCGCCAGCCCTTCCTTCTCCTTGAAGTCCACGGGCGTAATACCCGCGTCGGCCAAGGCCTTGCCGTCAGACACCTTGCGCCCGGAAGCGTCATATGCCTCGCCTTCGCCCATAGCCACGAGCGCGCAGGCGGCAAGCGGCGCGAGATCGCCGGAGCAGCCCAGCGAACCGTATTCGTAGACCACGGGCGTGATGCCGGCGTTGAGCATATCGGCGTAGACCTGTGCGGTTTCGGGGCGCACGCCAGTGCGCCCGGTGCACAGCGTGGACAGGCGCAGCGCAAGCAGCGCACGCACCACTTCGCGTTCGACCTCAGGACCAGCGCCGGCGGCATGCGAGCGAATCAGGCTTTTCTGCAGTTGCGAGCGCTGCTCGCGCGGTATCGATGTGGAGGCGAGCGCGCCAAAACCGGTGGAGATGCCATAATGAGGCACCGTGTCGCCGGCCAGGTCCTCGATGATCGCGCGGCTGAGGGCCATTTCGCGTTGGGACTGCTTGTCTATGACGACCTTGGCGTTGCGCCGCGCCACCGCGATGACCTCCTCCACACTCAAGGCGCCGATGCCGACGCTGACCGAAGCCTGCTGCTGCGACTGTCCAATACTCATAGTTCCTCGTTTCGCTGTGTGGGCCGGCGGACGGCTGTATGCCGGCCTGCCGCGCCATGCTTGCTGTGCGCTATTGTCTCTGTGCGCTATTGTCGTCGTTCGCACATCGAGGAATTCCGGTGCGACATGATTTTGTGTCCGAAATATCAGACAGTTAATCTGTACAGACTATGACTCTTACGAATGATGTGACCGCTATGCCCAACGGTGAGCCATCCCGTACCGCGCCTAGGTGGCAACCAAGGCAGCGCCCGAGCGAAAGCCCGCACGCACATGGCGTCACGCCGGCAGCCGAGCGCACGCTCGATATTCTGGAATTCATCGCCACCCACGGCGAGACGCGGGCGGCGATGCTCGCGCGGGAGCTCGGCATCCCGCGTTCAAGCGTCTACCAGCTGCTTGATGTGCTGGAACGGCACGGCTTCGTGACCTGTCTCAAGGACCGGCACACCTACGGCATCGGATTGAAGACCTTCGAAATGGGATCGGCTTATTCACGCCAGCATCGCGTCTCGCGCATCGCCCATCCGGTGCTGGCCCGACTCGTGGACGACACGGGCGAGAACGGACATCTTGCGGTGCTGCATGGCTCGCAGATCGTCTACGTGCTTGAGGAGCGAGCCGCAGGCCGCCCGCCGCTGGTCTCCGGCGTCGGTGTGCGCCTGCCGAGCCACCTGACCGCCAGCGGCCGGGCCATGCTCGCAGGATTGCCCCGCGCCCAAGTCGATGCGCTCTATCCCAATCGCGCCGCATTCGTCGACCGCACCGGCATCGGCCCCAAATCCCCAAAAGAGCTGCGCGCGCTGCTCAGCCAAGTGCATGCAACAGGCTTCGCCGAAGAGCACGGCGACGTAACCCCCGGCTTCGATTCCTATGCAGTGGCCATCCGCGACTACAACGGCTACCCCATCGCCGGCTTGGCCCTGACCTTCGTCAGCAATGCGCTGGGCACCGACCGACTCGACGTACTGCGCAACCGGCTGAAACTCGCCGGCGAAGAGCTGTCGCGCGACTTGCAATAGGGCTGTGGCATGTGTGGCTGACTGTCAGGCGTGCCTGCCTGTGGCTGACCGTTAGCGTCATACGACGATGCCGGTATGGCAGGCAAATTAACAACGCGCCAGAACGATGATGCGGCTGTTTTAGGAAACAGTCTTACAGCCCTATCTCCTCGGTGTCGAAGACGATGGTCACGGGGCCGTCGTTGACGAGGGCAATCTGCATATGCGCGCCGAAGCGGCCCTCCTGCACCGTGAGTCCTTCGGCGCGTAGCGCTTCGTTGAATGCCAGCCATACTGTTTTCGCATGCTCAGGTTTTCCCGCTGTCACAAAACTAGGACGATTGCCGCGCTTAACGTCGGCGAAAAGAGTGAACTGCGAGATTGAGAGCACCTGCCCGCCCACGTCATGGATGGAGCGGTTCATCTTGCCCTGCGAATCCTCGAACACGCGCAGATGCGAGATCTTATGCGCGAGCCACTCCACCTCGCGCTCCCCGTCACCGTCGGCGACCCCTACCAGCAGCATACATCCCGCGCCGATGGCGGCATGATAGGGTTGCGTGTCATGCAGGTCTTCGGCGTCGACGTTGTGCGCATCGATGCCTTGTATCTCGGCACTTTTGATATCGACGCTGGCTCGGCTGACGCGCTGCAAGATGACTTTCATACTCTCACAGCATAGTCGCAGCAATCATTTGGCATATTCGTTCAATTCGGTATATAGTGAAATGTCCGGTCGAAAGCCGGGTTTGATAATTCAATATGGGGCTGATCGGTTTCGACGGTGACCTGTTCGTCGCAGGGAAGCGTGCCGAGAACGCAGGGTCCGCTCGTGGATGACCCCTGCAAACAATTAAGTGCTAAATCTAATCGCACTGAGTTCGCTCTCGCTGCCTGATTTTTAGTCAGGATTAACCAGTGAGCAGCTGCTCCGTCCACTCCCTCGTGTCTTCGGGGGGATGTTGGGCGTTATAAGAGGACTTGCTTGAAGCGCTGCGCCGCAGGGCGTTTCAGGGACTTTTTCTGCAGCTATGCCCGCCATCGGTCGTCTGCGACACGATGGGAGCAGAAAAATTGCCACACGGCCGGCAGACTACGCACGTAGAAGACTGAGGGTACGGTCATCGGACCGGGGTTCAATTCCCCGCAGCTCCACCAACACAACGCCATCCAAGGCAGCTTGGGTGGCGTTTTTCGTTGTTATTACCACTTGGCTTTCCGGGTTATAGGAACAAACGTGTTGGTTTAGACTGTGGTTTTTAGCTGGTGTTGTTGGGGTATGGGGTGCTGGCGTGCAGTTCGTTCCAGTCGACGCCGCTGCCCGGGGCTGGCTCGTCGCCGGTATG
>NZ_QLZA01000009.1 GCF_009371885.1 Bifidobacterium tibiigranuli
CAACGCGGAGCGCATCAGGCAGGGCCTGGGCTACCAGAGCCCCGACCAGCACCGGCGCTCTCACGGCCTCATGGCATAATCACACGCAAGCAACAAAAAGCATCTCCAACATTCCGTCCGCACCCCCGACCCCTGCCGTGCACAATGTAACGTTCAATGGCAGTTTTGCGTAGCCTTTTATACGGTAGGGC
Source organism: Bifidobacterium tibiigranuli (assembly GCF_009371885.1). Lineage (GTDB taxonomy): Bacteria > Actinomycetota > Actinomycetes > Actinomycetales > Bifidobacteriaceae > Bifidobacterium > Bifidobacterium tibiigranuli. The sequence continues at coordinate 192 of NZ_QLZA01000009.1, forward strand.
CGCGTTAGCGTGTAAAACGCAACGGTTATGTGCTTTTCGCGTTACGCAAAACACACCGAATGCCTTGCAGGTTGCGAGCTGATGTTAACAAGGTTTATGATGACTTTTGATTTCAGTCTTGAGCTTCCCTGCTCTATCGTTGTGGCTCCCAAAGTCGGGGGTAAAGGTAGAGAGCGGAGGTCCTTGATTGGGATTGCATAGTTACTTACATGTGTTGTGTGTGCGGATGTGCTGTTCGTTCCCAGTGCTGGGTCGAGAAGCTGTCGGCGCGGGCGCAGCGCACTGCAGGAAAGAGGCAATGTATGCTCAAGGTTTGATGCCTTAGGGGCTCTGATGCCAACGTTGCCATAATGTGGGCTATAGGTCATATGTGGTTGCGGGCGGCGGTGAGCGAGCAGGTGCCCGTATAGGCTGCCAAGCCAAGTTTTACTGAACTTACTTAGTACAATGTTGTTTATGCCGGTTTTCACTGGCATGGGCGATGACGATGATGTCAGATCGCATCATACAAAAGGAGTGAGCAATGGTTGCTCTCATAATCGCTGCACATGGCGAATTAGCGCCGGCTTTGCTGGCTTCAACCCAGATGATCATGGGGCCTTTGGACAATGTGGAGGCGGTGGATTTCACCAAGTCCGAAGGGCCTGACGATCTTCTGGCCAAATACGAGGATGCGTACAAGCGGGTTGGCCCAGATGTGCTGTTCCTGGTTGACCTGTTTGGGGGAAGCCCCTTCAACGCGGCTGCCAGATTCGCGGCCGTCCACCCGGGAGTCGATGTGGTGACCGGAGTAAGCCTGCCGATGCTCATCGAAGTGAGCGCTGGCATGAACGGCGCTGATGTTCCGACGCTTGTCAAGGCTGCAATTGCGGCTGGCGGTTCGGGCATTCGCACGTACAGCCAGATGCAGACCACAGTTTCAACAGCAGATGAAGAAGGAGATGAACTGTAATGAAGATTAAATTACTGCGTATCGATTCGCGCTTGATCCACGGGCAGATCGCCAATAATTGGGTGGGTACTGTCGGCGTGCAGACGATGATTGCGGCTTGCGATAGCGCGGCCCATGATAACCTGCGCAAGACACTGCTCATGCAGGTCGGTCGCGAGCCCACGAAGACTTTCGTGCTCGACATCGCGAAGACCCTTCGCGTGTACAACAACCCGAAGTACGCCGATCTCGATGTACTCATGGTGGTGGAGACTCCGCAGGACGTCATTCGCCTGATGGATGGCGGCATTCCCGTCACCGAGGTGAATGTGGGCGGCATCACCTACAAGGAGGGGATGACGCGAGTCACTGAGTCCGTGTCGGTCGGCAAGGCTGAAATCGAGGCGTTCCAGGAGCTCCATCGTCGTGGCATCAAGCTAGAGGTTCGCCAGCTGCCCAGCAGCTCGCACTCCGACATGATGGACGATCTCAAGGCCAAGAACCTCATTTAAGAGAAGATCTAAGAGAAGGATAGGGATATGTCCGCAGTACAAATGGTGCTCGTCATCCTCGTCTCGCTGGTCGCCGGCATGGCGAGCGTATGCGACGAACGCCAATTTCATCGTCCGCTGGTAGCTTGCGCCCTTATGGGTCTGGTGCTCGGCGACTTGTCGACTGGCGTTGCGCTGGGTGGTTCTTTGGAACTTATCGCGCTTGGCTGGATGAACGTCGGCGCCGCTATGGCACCTGACGCTGCCTTGGCTTCGACCATCGCGTCCGTCGTCGTCATCTCCACCCACCAGAGCGTGGGCACTGGCATCGCCATCGCGGTCCCGCTGGCCGCAGCCGGTCAGGTGCTTACGATCTTCGTGCGTTCGATCGCGGTGTTCTTCCAGCATCAGGCAGACAAGTTCGCTGAGCAGGCCAACTTTAGAGGCATCGAGATAATGCACTTTAGTGCCCTGCTGTTGCAGGGCCTACGCGTCGCCATTCCGACCGCCGTCGTGGCGGCCGTATCGGGAACGAGCGTGCTTAACGATGCACTTAATGCGATTCCGAAGGTGGTGACCGGAGGCTTGCAGGTGGCCGGTGGCTTCATCGTGGTCGTCGGCTACGCCATGGTGATCAACATGATGCAGGCCAAGTCGCTGATGCCGTTCTTCTTCCTCGGCTTCGTCATCGCCACGTTCAGCAATTACAACCTGGTTGGTCTCGGTATTATGGGCGCCTGCCTTGCAATCATCTACGTTCAGCTCAACCCGATCTACCATAACGCCATCCAGATGCCTCAGCCAGCTGCCGCCGTGGCCGCGGGCGGCTCTGAGCTTGATGACGATCTTGACGACGAATTGAATTAAGGAGTAATCATGAGCACAACAACTACCACGGCCGCCGTGACCGAAGCCAATCCCGCATCCCATGAGGGCGGATTGACGAGGCGTGATTATATTTCGACGTATTTCCGTTCGTCCTTCATGCTTGGATCGTTCAATTTCGAACGCTTCCAGGCCATTGGTGTCGCCGTTTCGCTGATGCCGACGATCAAGCGCTTCTACCACACCAAGCATGATCAGGCAGAAGCGCTCAAGCGCCATCTCGAGTTCTTCAACACCACCCCGTGGATCGCCTCCCCGATTTACGGCGTAGTGGCTGCTATGGAAGAGGAACGCTCCAAGGGCGGAGAAATTGAAGACTCCGACATCACCAACGTGAAGATCGGTCTGATGGGCCCCCTCGCGGGCGTCGGCGATCCTGTCTTCTGGGGCACGGTCCGCCCGGTGCTTGCTGCATTGGGTGCTTCGCTGGCCCTCGCGCATTCAATTCTGGGCCCGCTGCTCTTCTTCTTCGGCATCAACATCATCCGTATCGCGACCCGTTGGTATGGCTTCAAGTTCGGCTACCAACGCGGCACGTCCATCGTCAGCAATCTTGGCGGCGGACAGCTCAAGAGGCTCACGGCGATAGCTAGCGTGCTGGGTCTGTTTGTCATGGGTTCCCTGGTGTCCAAGTGGACGACCATTAAGTTCCCGCTGATCATCGCCTCCTACCATGCCGCTGGCGGGAAGCTGGTCACCACCACACTGCAAAGCGTGCTCGACCAGCTGTTGCCAGGCATGGCGGCGCTGCTGCTCACCTTCCTGTGCATGTGGCTGCTGAAGAAGAAGATCAACGCAATATGGATCATCTTCGGCATGTTCGTTATCGGTATCCTCGGATACTGGAGCGGGTTCCTCGGCCTGTGAGATTGAGTATTCACTCGGCTTGAAAAGCCGAGCAAGGTTGCGGGCTGTGCCATCACCATCGGTGGATGTAATCGGTGAATGGCACAGCCCGCAACCTGCGGCAGGGTGTCAGGAGTCATAATGACTTGCCGACACCCTGCCTTCAACCTTGTATAACAATAAAGAAGGAATCGTGAGGTCACCCATGATATGGAAGCGTCGCAGCACGCAGTCAGGTACTACGAAAGAGGAGCGCCGCGCCAACGCTGCCGCTTGGATGCGCGGTGAGTACGGGCCCGCCGGCTACACGTATGGAGTGAGCAAGCTCGTCACTGGTCTCATGGTATTAGGTGGGGTACTGTATCTGCTCACCCCGTGGGCACTGGTGGTATGTCTTGGTGTTGCTTTCATAGCAATGATTGGCCGTCTGTTGATTGAACGACAGGCTGGTGCCGATTTTTCCGATCTGCATGAGGCAAAGCGGCAGTTCGAGCGCACAGGTCGGCATGATTACCTGGACTTCATTCAGGCGCGTGGCAATCAGATGCTCAGCGACAACAAGGCTTTGCGTCCGACCAGCAAGGCCGAGATTAGCGAGCTGCTCCAATGGGCGGACCGGTATGATCGTAAGGCGTCTGCACACCCCGAAAATCCCAAGCGTGCTAAGCGTTCCAAGAAGCGTGGCGCATCAGCTCAGCAGAATTGATTCATTTGCCGCGTGCCGTTGTTACGCTGATGTGAAGGTATCCGCCGAACGGGTACTGCGGTGGGGCAAGGTGCAGTGGTTGAGATACGGCAGCGACCGAAGGAGTTTAGTCTGACATGGCGAAAGCAATGATGCTCAAGGCAGTGCTATGGGATTTGGATGGCACATTGATCGACTCTGAGCCGGTCTGGCATGAGGCTGAGATACAGCTCGCCCGTGCGCATGGCGGGCAGTGGGACGAGGAACTCGCCTGGGCGGACTCGGGCAAGCCGATACAGGTGGCGGCGCAGCATATGGTCGAAAGGGGTACGCAGCTCACCGTGGACGAGATCTCTCAGGCCTTGGTCGACAAGGTGTATCAGCTCGAGGTGGAGTGTATGCCGTGGATTGAGGGCGTCGAGGACGTGCTCAAGCAGCTGGTCGAGGCGGGGATTCCCTCGGTGCTGGTGACTGCATCGCCGCGCAAAATGGCGCAGAACTTGGTAGATCATGCCCCGAAGGGCGCGTTCGTCGGTTTCGTGTGCGGGTCAGACAACTTGCCTAAAAAGCCCGATCCGGCCCCATATTTGGCCGCTGGGCGTTTGGTTGGTGCTGCTGAGCAGGACATGCCGTATTGCATCGCAATCGAGGATTCCGTCCCCGGGCTTGCCTCTGCCACGGCTTCCGGCGCGACGACGCTGGCACATATCGGATCCACTGGCACCGATGTGTCGGATGGCCCGCAGTTCGCTTCGATCAACGGGTATGAGGGGCTGGGCGTGGCTGAGCTCGAGCATTACGTGCGGCTGAGGTTGGGTGAACTCGACGCTGAGCGTTAAAGGCTGAGTGCTAGAGGCTGGGCGTCAAATATTGGGTGCGTTCGTAACTGGGTGCGTTCGTGACCGAGTCGGTTAGTGGCTGAATGCCTTAGCGACTCGGCGCTGGCAGCCCGGCGTTGTCCGTTGGACGGTTGCAGATAGCTATAGGCAATGCATGTAATGTGCACTTGGGCGAGTCTGACTTGGGAGAACGCGCGAGCTGGCATATCCGGGTCGAAGCGACAAGCATGCAACTATACTGTGAGGCAGTTATGGCGAAGCGCTGCGGCATTGGCCATACGGCGGATTTCAACTCACCGGCTGCCTCTCAGCCGGTAGGGCGGAGTTGCGCCGTGGCACGCTGCAGCGAGCTGTGGCAGGAAGGAGTCAACGACGATGATGATAGGAATACCGAAGGAGACGCTCGCAGGTGAGCGGCTGGTGGCGGCCACGCCCAAAACCGTCACGCAATTGCGTGCGCTGGGCTATGAGGTCGCGGTGGAACGAGGTGCAGGGGTCGAGGCGTCCTACAGCGACAAGGCATACAGCGACGCCGGGGCGTCCATCGTCGACGCCGCTGCGGCATGGGGCTGCGGCATCGTGACCACGGTGAACGCACCGGCCGAGCAGCAGGTTGCGCAGCTGCGCGACAAAGCCATGCTGATTTCCCGGCTGGCGCCGCATACCAACAACGAGCTGCTGGATGCGCTCGCCAGTCGCGACGTGACCGCGCTCGCGCTGGATGCGGTTCCGCGCATCTCCCGCGCGCAATCGATTGACGTGCTCTCGACCATGTCGAATGTCTCCGGCTATCGCGCGGTGATCGAGGCGGCTGAGGAGTTCGGCGGCATGTTTACCGGGCAGGTCACTGCGGCGGGCAAAACCCAGCCGGCCAAGGTTTTCGTGATCGGCGGCGGCGTGGCAGGCCTCGCGGCTATCGGCGCGGCCGTGTCGCTGGGCGCGGAAGTGCGGGCTTTCGATGTGCGCCCGGAGGCTGGCGAGCAGATCGAATCACTCGGCGCGACCTTCGTGCAGGCGAAAGCTGCCCAGCAGGAGCGCTCGAGCACCGGGTATGCTAAGGCGCTGAGCGATGAGCAGGAACGGGCGACGCTGGCGCTCTACGCCGAGGAAGCCGCGAAGGCCGATATCATCATCACGACCGCACTGGTGCGCGGCTCGGCGGTGCGTACGATCACCAAGGAAGCCGTGGCTGGCATGCGCTCCGGCTCGGTGATTGTTGACGTAGCGGCCACCGGCGGCGGCAATTGCGAGCTGACCGTACCGGGCAGCAAAACCGTTAGCGACAACGGTGTGACCATCATTGGTTATACGGATCTTGCCAGTCGCATGCCGCGGCACACCTCGCAGCTCTTCGGCACCAATGTCGTCAATCTCATGAAGCTGCTCACCTCCGCCAAGGATGGCAAGCCCGCGCTCAATCTGGACGATCCGGTGCAGCGCGGCATGACGGTGACCAACGAGCACCAGATTCTCTGGCCGCCGCCAGCCGTGGCGGTATCCGCAGCTTCGACGCAGGCCGCCACGGACGGCTCGCCCGTTGCTCCTAGCTCGGAAGAGCTCAAAGAGGAGGCGCGCCGCAAAGCCGCTGCACAGGAAGCCGAGCTGACCGCCAAACGCAAGCGCAATACGGTGCTTATGGCGATTTCCGGCATTATCCTTGCTGCGGCGCTCGCGTTCACTGATGCCGCGTTCCTTGCAATTTTCTCGATCTTCGTGCTGGCCATATTCGTGGGCTACTACGTGGTCTCCAACGTCAGCCATTCGTTGCACACGCCGCTGATGTCGCAGACGAACGCGATTTCCGGCATTATCCTCATTGGCTCGCTGCTGCAGATCGGCTCCGAGAACCCGGTCGTGACCATGCTGGCCGTGCTTTCCGCTGCCATCGCGTCGATTAACGTCTTCGGCGGATTCCTCGTCACCTATCGCATGCTGAGCATGTTCAGGAAGGACGCGTGAGCGCCATGAGCATCACCATCGCTTCGCAGGCCGCGTATCTCATCGCCGCCGTGCTGTTCATTCTTTCGCTGGCCGGACTTTCCAAGCAGGAGAACGCCCGACGCGGCAATATCCTCGGCATGATCGGCATGGCCGTGGCAATCATCGCGACCATCGTGCTCGCGCTCGTCGATTCGGTGCGGCCCGTCTGGGTGACCGCGCTGCTCATCGCGCTCGTGTTCATCGTCGGCGCTGCGGTGGGCACGTGGCGCGCCCGCACCGTCGAAATGACGCAGATGCCGGAGCTGATCGCCATGCTGCACAGTTTCGTCGGCGCTGCGGCCGTGCTCATCGGCTACAACTCCTTCCTCACGGAGCATGATGTCGCGCATCTGTCCGAGATCTACCTGGGCGTGCTTATCGGCGCGGTGACCTTCACTGGCTCGATCATCGCCTATCTCAAGCTGGCTGGGCGTATCAAGTCCAAGCCGCTCGCGCTGCCCGGGCGCAACGCCATCAACGTTGGGCTGCTGGTCGTCATGGCCGCCATGCTCGTATGGTTCCTGATGACCGACTCGCTGTGGGCCTTGGCGCTGATGACGGTGCTCGCCCTGCTGCTCGGTCTGCATTTGGTCGCTTCGATCGGCGGCGGCGATATGCCGGTCGTCATCTCGATGCTCAACTCCTACTCCGGCTGGGCGGCTGCGGCTGCCGGCTTCATGCTCGACAACAATCTGCTCATCATCACCGGCTCGCTCGTCGGCTCCTCCGGCGCGATCCTGTCGTACCTGATGTGCAAGGCGATGAACCGCAAGTTCATGGCTGTCATCTTCGGCGGATTCGGCGACGCTCCCAAGGCGGCTGCGGCGAAGGTCGAGGGCGAATACCACGAAGTGCAGGCCGCCGATGTGGCCGAAGAGCTCAAGGAAGCACATTCGGTCATCATCGCGCCGGGCTACGGCATGGCCGTCGCCAAGGCGCAGACCGCCGTGGCGACGCTCGTCGAGCGCCTGCGCGCGCAGGGCATCGAAGTGCGCTTCGCCGTCCACCCGGTGGCGGGACGCTTGCCGGGGCATATGAACGTGCTGCTCGCCGAGGCGAAGGTGCCGTACGACATCGTCCTGGAAATGGACGAAATCAACGGCGACTTCCCCGATACTGACGTAGTACTCGTCATCGGCGCCAACGACACCGTCAACCCCTCGGCCGCCGAAGACCCCAATTCCCCGATTGCCGGCATGCCCGTGCTCGAAGTGTGGAAGGCGAAGCACGTCGTTGTGCTCAAGCGCTCGATGGCGACCGGCTACGCCGGTGTGCAGAACCCGCTGTTCTTCCGCGACAACACCTCGATGCTCTTCGGCGACGCCAAAGCCAGCGTGGAAGCAGTGCTCGGAGCGCTGTGAGGCGTTGCCGAGCCGTTGCAAGTCATTGTGTGGGTCGGCTTGCTGAGCTGTCAGAGCGTTGCGCGCATCCATTTTTGCTTCCATTTGATACCAGTAAGTTCGGTATCTAAAAGGTGCTGATAAGTATCCAATACTATATCGTTCTGATATAGTTATGGTATAGTATTGGGTACTTTGAACTGAGGTGTGATATGGGCAAGCTGATAGCGACGGTTGATGACGATATTAAGGCTGAGGCGGCGGCGCTCTACGAATCGTTAGGCATGAGCCTGAGCACCGCTGTGAATGTGTTCCTGCGCCAGTCGATTCGGGAAAATGGCATGCCGTTTGAGCCGAAGCGGACCATTCAGCGGCAATATGTGCCGAACGAGGAAACCAGGCGGGCGATTGTCGAAGCCGAGGCGAAAGAGCTGGGGCTTATCGCCGATGACGCCGCGGCAAGCACCACGAGGGAGGCGACTCGTACGCATCTGCGCGAGTTAAGAAAGTCCGCGCAGTGACATATATCATCAAGTTCGATTCGCGCTTCGACGCAGACTACGCGAAATTTGCCAATGAGCATCCGGAACTGGTGGATGATTTGGATGACGCTCTTGATTACCTCCAAGAGCATGGAACCTTGCCAGACGGATACTCGCCGCATGTTCTCACCAATCCGGGTGGCAACTATAATGGGCATTGGGAATTTCATGTAGCGGGTGATATTGATGTGCTGGTGCTGTATTGGCACCGTCAGGGACGCTCGATAATCCGCCTGGTTCGTATAGGATCCCACGCTGAGCTCTTCCAAGGGGAGTTGCAATAAGGCGTACGAATGCTAGCGCCAGACGACGTGGTGCGGGGCGGTGCCGATTGCGAAGTTGCACATCGCGCAGCCGAGGCCGACGTGGGCGAAGAGGCCTTCGGTGGCGCGGGCGCTGACGGTAGTGTCGCGGTGCAGCTCGATGACGAAGGGCTGCTGGCTGAGCGAGGTCGGCGCGAGCATAGCCGCACCCATGCCCTGCGCAAACCATTCGGGTGCCTGTGCGACCTCCATGCCTTCAGGCAGCGCGCATAGCTGCTCCATTGGCTTGGTATGATGCTTCGCGCCGGGGCGTGCGGGGTGGCCAAAGGCCAGCGCCCAGATCATGTGCTCGCCATCGCCTAGGCTCCACCAGCCTTCTCTCGCGTTGTCAAGCACGGCCCATGAGGTTCCTAGGCCGAGCTGGACGATGCGTAGGGAGAGCAGCTCGCCGTAGTAGCCGACTTTGGTCTGCAGGGCGATTTCCTCTGCGTTGCTTGCTGCTTGGCTGCCGTGAGTTTGGCTGCCACTCTCATGGGAAGCCATATTATTCGCAGACGCGCTCAGATCAGGGATGCCGCTGCCTGCACCAATCAGGGCGATGGCGTTATGGACTCCGCGGAATCTGCCGTAATGGGTCGGATAGCCGCAGAATGCATCATCCAGTCCGCTGATCAGCTGGATATGCAGGCTGGATGCCGCATTGCAGGCCGTGATTTCTTCGTGCAGCGTCGCCAGGGCTTCATCGGCTACTGGCTCATCGGTGTACATGCGCACGGAGTGGCGCTCGGCTATCGCACCGCGCAAGTCGCTGTCGCCAACCAAATCACGCAGAACCATGATTCCCCTCTCGCATATGGGCTATGACCATATCTCTTCTGCTTCGATTCTATTAGACCGAGATTGCGCGACGGCTCCCCCAATGAGTTGATGTCATCCACGGCTGCCGTTGGCATAGAACCGCGCGAGCGACTCATCGCGGAATTCGTCGAAGTATCCGCCGTCAATCGAGGCGCGGATATCGTCGAGCAGCTTCACGAAGAAGCGCTCATTGTGAATCGTGGCAAGGGTGAAGCCGTTCAGCTCATGCGCACGCAGCATATGATCGATGTAGGCACGCGAATAATGCGTGCAGGCGTAGCAGTTGCAGCCCTCTTCGAGCGGCCCGAAGTCGTGCTTGTAGGCGGCGCGCTTGATGTTGTAGCGGCCGTCGCGCGTGTAGATCGCGCCGTTGCGGCCGGTGCGCGCGGGTGCGACGCAGTCGAAGGTGTCGCCGCCGTTCTCCACGCAGGCGAAGATATCGTCCACGGCTGCGATGCCGAGCACATGCCGGGGGCGGCTTTCCGGCATTTCGTCGCAGATCCAGGCGCAGGTGTCGCCGATTACGCGCTTCTCGATGGCCCCGCCGATGCCGACGCCGTCGAAATCAAGCGAGGCGATCTGCTGCGCCGCATGACGGCGCAAGTCCTCGTAATTCGCGCCCTGCACCACGCCGTAGAGCGCCTGATAGGGCTTGCCGACGCGCGTCTGCGTCAGCCGTTGATGCTCGGCGACGCAGCGCCGCGCCCATCGGAAGGTGCGCTCGACCGAACGCTCCTGATAGCCGCGCGTGTTCATCAGCGTCGTCAGCTCGTCGAAGGCGAACATGATATCCGCCCCGATCCTATGCTGGATGCCCATGGAAATCTCGGCGCTGAAGCGGTGTTCGGAGCCGTTGAGCGGCGATTTGAAAGTCACGCCGTCCTCGTCCACGAAGGCCAGCCGCTCCTTGCCTTTGGCGATCACGTCGTCCGACTTCATGCCCTTGACATCCATCGCGAGCGTCTTCTTGAACCCCGCGCCCAAGGAAAGCACCTGAAATCCGCCGGAATCGGTGAAGGTCGGGCCGTCCCAGTTCATGAACCGGCTCAAGCCGCCAGCTTCGTCAAGCACGTCCTCGCCGGGGCGCTCGAAGAGATGGAAGGCGTTCGATAGCAGGCATTGCGCGCCCAGCTCGCGCATCTGCTCGGGCAGCACGGCCTTCATGGCGGCCTGCGTGGCGACGGGCACAAAGGCGGGGGTTGTGATGTCGCCGTGCGGGGTGTGAATGACGCCGGTGCGGCCGTAGCGGGCCCCGCCGCGCCCTTTGCCTTGTGCCGAATCAGGTAGCCGCGTGGTTGTTTCGAAGCTGAAAGCGCTGCGGTCGCCGGGCTGATCGGGGTGCTCGGGCTGGGGCAGCTGGGTAGACTGGTCCGGCTGATCGGGGTGCTCGGGCCGCGCTGTACGAGGGCGCTCAAGAAGACTGGTCATATCGTTCACTGTAGGCGAAGCCATGCCGCAGCGCATGTGCGGATGCAGCATTGGCCGTAATCGTGAGCAATATCGGGTGCAATCGCACGAGAAACGATGCCAAGCAAGCCCGGTTTTGCCAACATGCCGAGGATTGGTGTATTTCTTCCAACAAACATTCAGGAAACGCCCAGAGTGGCTATCTTTACTTATGGATAGCGATGAACAGCGACGATACGTCCGAAAGGCCGTTGGAGTCGCATCTTATGCAAAGGAGTAGCTATGGCTGAAGAACACGACGGCGACTGGAACATCCAGAACGCCGCGCACGACGCCGAAGAGCACAATCGCCCAGAAGGGGGAGTCGAGGGCTTGGGAGAGGCTCAGAGCGAGCAGCCGACAGTTTCTTTGCAGCCGCTCGGCTTGAATCCTGAGGAGACGGTGGATTTTGCAAGGTCTCCGGACGGGCAGAACGGGCAAGACGTGCAGAGTGAGCAAGGGCAGGAATCCGCGCAGAGTCCCAGCGTATATGGCGATAATGCGGGCGAGCCTGGCACGTCCAACACATCCGGCGATGGCGCAATCAATGCGGATGGCGACAATGCCGATGCCGGCTCTGATGGTTCTAAGAACTCTGAGGATTCCAATGGTTCCAACGGCGCAGATCAAACCGCCACGGGCGAACCAGTCCCTGCGACCACGAGTTTCGCCGCGCAGGAGACCGCGCCCATTCCTACCGCAGGCCTTGGCGTAGAGCAGCCGACGATGCCCCTCTACCGCCCCGCCCCGGAATACGGCGCATACGGCCCGGTGCCTGGGCAAACGCAGAACGGCGACGGCAGCGCAGCTGCTTCCGACGCCCAGCAGACGGGTCAGCCCGGTGGGCAGCCCAATGCCGGGCAGCCGGGAACAACGCAGCCGGGAACGCAATCGGGGAACCAGGGGAATCGTAACCCGTACTTCGGCTCCAATCCTTTCTTCAACCCCGGCGATCAGCGTCCGAACGGCCAGCCCGGCAACGCAAGCCAGGGGACGCCGAGGCCTTATGGTGCAAGCAACCAGCCGCAAAGTCCGCAAGGCCCGCAACGATCGCAGACTCCTGGCTATCCGCCGCAGGGATCTTTTGCCGGCAACCAAGCGCCTGCGGGCGCAGCGCCGAATCGGCCTGCGAATGCGATTGTGGTCGCGGTCGTCGCCGCGCTGGTCGCCGCGGCTCTGTGCCTCGGCGTTGGCTATGCTGCGATTACCAACGGCTGGGTGAGCGTACCCAGCGCCAGCTCGATGAGCGAGGTCGGTTCCAGCCAGGCTAGTGCCGGAAGCGCGCCCTTGAAAGCGGGCAAGGCGGCTGATTGGACTGCGGTGGCCGGTTCGGTCTCCGGTTCGGTCGTCTCCATCCAGGTTCAGCTCGCTAATGGATCAGCCAAGGGGTCGGGCGCGATCTTCGACACCAGCGGGCATATCGTCACCAACAACCATGTGATCTCAGGCGCGCAGCAGATTCAGGTCACTCTGGCGAATGGCCAGATGTACACGGCCAAGGTCGTAGGAACCGACGCCACCACCGACCTGGCTGTCATCAAACTCGATAATCCGCCGAGCGATCTCAAGCCGGTGCAGTTCGCCGATTCCGACTCTCTTGCTGTGGGGCAGGGCGTCATGGCCATCGGCAATCCGCTCGGCTACGACGATACGGCCACGACCGGCATCGTCTCGGCGCTCAACCGCCCCGTTTCGGTTCTCGATGACAGCGGCAAGGCTCAGATCGTGACGAATGCCGTCCAGATCGATGCGGCCATCAACCCCGGCAACTCGGGTGGCCCGACCTTCGATGCGGCAGGCAATGTGATTGGCGTCAACTCCTCGATTGCCTCCACGGCCACGTCCGGTTCGCAGGCAGGGTCCATCGGCATCGGCTTCGCGATTCCGTCGAATCTCGTCAAGCGCGTCGCGCAGGAGATCATCGACAATGGCTCGGTCAAGCATGTGCAGCTCGGCGTGACCATCGGGGATGCGACCGCCCAAGCCGATGGCGTGACCCGTGGCGGCTCGAAGATCGCCAAGGTGGTCTCCGGCAGCCCAGCCGACAAAGCGGGTTTGAAGGTTGGTGACACCGTCGTCGCGTTCAACGATAACGCGGTGAACAACACCTACTCGCTGCTGGGCTTTGTCCGCGCATCGGCGCTGGGCAGCAAGGTGAAGCTCACGGTCGTGCGCGATTCCAAGGCCATCGACGTCGAAGTGACGCTGGACCAGCAGGAATCCACCTCCGCCAGCACCCAGTCCGGCAGCGGCAACCAGAACGGAAACGGCGGCAATGGCAGCAACGGCGGCAGCGGCGGGAGCGGCAACGGTGGCGGCTTCAATGACCCGTTCGGCCTGTGGTAACCAGACCACCAGCGCCCGACCGGCTATGACAGCCGCGTGATACGGCTGCATACCGGTGGTGAATGAGGGGGCGGCAGGCTATGTGCTTCGCCCCTCGCTCATGCTTATGCTCGCTCGCTGCTGTTCATAGCGGAGCACAGCAGCCGGATGCCGTCGTCAATCTGGTCCATATGCGGACGCACGAAATTGAGGCGGATGTGGCGGGTATCCGTGCCATCCACGTCGAATACCCCACCCGGCATGAAGGTGACGCCTAACGGTCGTGTGGCTTCCAGCAGCGCTTGCGAACGCTGGCCTTCGGGTAGGCTGAGCCATACGTAGTAGCCGCCTTCGGGGACGTTCCACTGGGCGGTTGGCGGCGCATAGCGTTGCAGGGCATCGCACATCGCGTCGCGCCGCAGTCGGTACGTGCCGGTAATTTCCTCGATATGCCGGCGGATGCGACCGCCGCGCAGCAGCTCGATGCAGATGCGCTGCGAGGACGAACTCGTGTGCTGATCGACCATCCGGCGCAGTGCCGCGAGCCGCGCGACCACATGCGTGTCGGCGATGAGCCAGCCCGTGCGCAGGCCGGGCGTCACCGTTTTCGAAAAGGTCGACAGGTAGATCACGTATCCGGCGTTCTCCATGCCTTTGAGCGGAGTCGGCGGCATTGAAGTTCCGTAATGCAGCTCCCCGTAAGGGTCGTCCTCAATGACGAGGCACTGGTATTTCATCGCGGTCTCGATGAGCTCGCGGCGGTGCTGGGCCGGCATCGTGGAGCCGGTGGGGTTGTGGAAGGTCGGGATGGTGTAGATCAGCTTCGGATGGAAGCGCGCGCAGAATTCCTCAAGCAGCTCCGTGCGCATGCCCGATTCGTCCGTCGGCACGCTAATGATGCGCGCGTCAGCCGAGCGGAAGGCCTGCAACGCCGGGAAGAAGGTCGCGCTTTCGACGAGCACGCAGTCGCCGGGATTGACGAATGCTCTGACGCACAGATCGAGGCCTTGCTCCGAGCCGGAAAGCACCATCACATTGTGGGGCGAGCAGTGGATCATCCTATCCTCGCGCATGTGGTCGGCGAGCAATGTACGCAGCTCGGTGAAGCCTTCGATAGGCGATTCCGGCTGGCCGTCGAAATCGTGCGAGGAGAAGGCGTGCAGGCTCACATCGCGCAGCAGATCGTCCGGGATATCATGCGGGTTCGGTGAACCGGTGGCGAAGTCGATGGCGCCGTCCATGCTCTGCGCCCGGTCCGCCGAGGCGATATCGTGGTAGGTGAAGCGGTTGGAATAATCGCTGAAGAGCACCGGCCACGGCGGGCTAAGCGTTAGCGGGCTAGGTGTTAGAGGACAGAGCGTTGGCGAAGCGTGTGGTGATGGCGCAGGTGGCACGGTGGTTGGGGCTGCGATGGCGTGTTCGTTGGCGCGGCGTTGCACGAAGGTGCCTTTGCCGACATGCGAGGCAATGAGGCCTTCGTCCTTGAGTTCGCTATACGCCTGCAAGACGGTGGTGCGGTTGACGGCGAGCAGCTCGGCCATCTCGCGCTCCGAAGGCAGCCGGTAGCCGGCGGCCAAACGCCCCGCGACGATCTGCTCGCGCAGCTCGTTGACGAGCTGGCGGTAGAGGGGCACATCGCTGCGCCGGTCGAGTGAAACCTGCATGGCGTCGTTCTCCTTTCCGGCTCCTTCGAATCAAAACTGTGAAATCAGGACTGTGACGATTCTACGGTTGTACGTGCGCCACGGTGTTTCGGCGATGCAGGTGTTTCGGTGGCGCGGGCGTTTCGTCCGAGCGGCTGGGGGCTCTGCGTCTCGTGGTCATATCCCACGTGCCGGCTATCTCGCTTATGTGTAGTGCTATTCGGGCTTCGCAGAGGGCTATCTGCGTTATGAGAGGCACTAATCCCATGGCACTCCAAGTAGCGCTGGCCGAAAATGGCGGTTTCTGGCCGTCGGTGCTCGGGCCTTCGCAGAATAGCGCCTCATATAACACAGATAGACCTCCGCAGCACCCCAATAACGCCTCACATAACGTAGTTACATCCAGATACGCTCATGAAACGGGAAATCGCACAGGCGCAAACACGAAAACTGGCCACCCGGCACCCAACCGCTTTGCGTCTTCACAGCGAAAGCAGCAGTTCGTGCACTCGGGTGTCATCCGTCAGCTCGGGATGGAAGGCGGTAGCGAGCAACGACCCTTGCCGCAGGCCGACCACATGCCCGTCCACTCGTGATTCAACCGTGGCTTTCGGGCCGACTTCGGTGACATATGGCCCTCGGATGAATACCAAAGGCAGATCGTGGATATCGCCGAATGAGCCGATGGTTTCGAAGCTGCCCAGCTGACGACCGTAGGCGTTGCGGCGCACCACGGCGTCAAGCGCACCGAAATACGCGGTGCTTTCATGTGCAGCATGCCTATGCACGCTGCTGCTAGACGCAGTGTCGTCAGCTGCAGTGTCGTTGCGCGCAGCGGCGGCAAACGCAGCGCCTTGCGATGCCGTGTCTGCCGCGCCTTCGTTCTCGATTGTTCGAGCGAGCAGAATCATCCCCGCGCAGGTGCCGAGCACGGGCCGGCCTTGCGCGATATGCTCCGCAATCGGCGTGAACAGTCCAGTCAGGCGCAGCAGCCGACCCTGTACCGTGCTTTCCCCGCCCGGAAGAATCACCCGCGCGATAGAGTCGTCCCAGTCGTTCGCCGAATGCAGTAGCCGCCACGGAGCGCCAAGGCGATCCAGAATCTCCGCGTGCTCCGCGAACGCGCCCTGCACTGCGAGGATGCCCGTCACCGAGCGCGACTGGTCACCTGAACTGCGCTTGCCGATGTATTGCGCCGCGACGACCATCACTCGCCTCTTGCGGCCATAAGTGTGGTGATCTCGTTCTCGTTGATGCCCACCATCGCCTCGCCGAGATTCTCCGAGAGTCGCGCCAGCAGCGCGGCATCCTGCCAGTTCGCAGTCGCCTGAACGATGGCGGCCGCGCGCTTCGCCGGGTCGCCCGACTTGAATATGCCCGAGCCGACGAACACGCCTTCGGCACCCAGCTCCATCATCAGTGCCGCATCGGCGGGCGTGGCGACGCCGCCGGCCGCGAAGTTGACCACGGGCAGGCGGCTGTGATCATGCACGTATTGCACCAGATCGTAAGGCGCGGCGAGACGCTTGGCCTCCTCGAAGACCTCGTCGTCGCGCAGTGAGGCCAGCGCGCGAATCTGGCGGTTCATGGTGCGCATATGGCGTACGGCCTGCACCACGTCGCCGGTTCCCGGCTCGCCCTTGGTGCGAATCATGGCCGCGCCCTCGCCGATGCGGCGCAGCGCCTCGCCAAGATCCTTTGCGCCGCACACGAAGGGCACGTCGAAGCCGGTTTTGTCGATGTGATGGACGTCATCGGCGGGCGTGAGCACTTCGGACTCGTCGATGTAGTCGATTTCAATGGCTTGCAGAATGCGGGCCTCGGCGGTGTGCCCGATGCGCACCTTGGCCATGACGGGTATCGATACGGCCTCCTGGATGCCGCGCACCATGCCGGGGTCGCTCATGCGCGAGACGCCGCCCGCAGCGCGGATATCCGCAGGAATGCGTTCCAGAGCCATCACGGCGCAGGCACCGGAATCCTGGGCGATGCGCGCCTGCTCCGGCGTCGTCACATCCATGATGACGCCTCCCTTGAGCATCTGGGCGAGGTTTCTGTTCAGTGATACGCGGTCGCCATCCATAAGGCCGCTCCTTTCATGTCGATGTCGCGCTCGCGCCCGTGGCTAGCGCCTGGGTCTAGCCTTGGTGCGGACGGAATCGGGCGCACTTGTCCCGTTCGAGCGACAGTGTACGGTCGCAGCGTGGCATTTCGATAGGGCCAATCGGCCACTTTGCGCACCAGCCAATCGCGGGGTGGACGGTGGCTGCGTCTCAGCCTGCCTACTCACGGCTCGTCAGCGTACGTTTTATGGCACCTTGCACGAGTCCATAATGGAAAACGTACGCTGAGCGGTCGTTATCGTACGTTTTCTGATATGCGTCTCGTGATCATGGCGTAAAACGTACGCTTAGTTCGGCAACGGGGTTGTCGGAGACCCGTCTGCGGCTTGTCGGCGGCGATTTGCTGGTAAGCTGGTTCCCAACCGTACGAACGGTTGATGATGTGCAATACAACTGAATATGTCTATCTTTACGCCGTGTATCGCGATGCATTCTTTCGAAAGCCTCCGGTGGGTTAACAAGGCGTGATTGCAGTGCTGTGCTTTGCCGCGCAGCCCGTATGCGAGCGTAAGGAGAAACGATGCGTAACGCCATCGCTCTTATTCAACGAGTCCCACTACTTCCTCTCACCGTGCTCTGCGCGATACCCCTCGCTGTGCTGAGCGACGTACATCTGTGGCAGCCATGGTTCGGCGTCGTGAATCCTTCGCTGGGCCAAGTATTCGTCATTGCCTTGGTGGCCTACACCGTTGTGGACGCGCTCGCCGGCATGATTCGGGACTTGCGTAGCGGCCGCGTCGGCGTGGATGTGCTCGCCGTGCTCGCCATACTCTCCACGCTTGCCATGCAGGAATACTGGGCCAGCTGGGCCGTGGTGCTCATGGTCTGGTCGGGCGAGGCAATCGAGGAATACGCGCAGGCCAAGGCGGAAAGCAGCCTGAGCGCGTTGGCCAGCGCCGCGCCGCGCAACGCCCATGTGGTCGACCTGCCGGGCATCGGGGTGCGTTCGGATGCAGATAAGGCTGGCAATGGGCGGGCGGCGTTCCGTGCGGTTGCGGGGGCGGGAGCTGGCGTGGCGGATGCGCCCGTCGAGAAGGCCGATGCCGAGCCAGAATCCGAAGCATCATCGCATTTCCACACGCTGCCTGTCGAAGAGGTCCGGCTTGGCGATGTGCTCGTGGTGCTGCCCGGGGAGACGGTGCCGGTTGATGGTGAGCTGCTCAGCGCCTCGGCCACGCTGGACTTGAGCACCATCAACGGCGAGCCGGTGCCGCGCGAAATGTACGCAGGGGCGCGTGTGATGTCCGGCGCGGTCAACGGCTCGAACACGCTCACTATGCGCACGACGCAGCTGGCCCAGGACTCGCAGTATCAGCGGATACTCGATCTGGTCACCTCCGCCAAAGAATCCCGCGCGGCCGTGGTCAGAACCGCCGACCGGCTGGCGGTGCCCTTCACCGTGCTTGCGTTGCTGATCGCAGGCGTGGCGTGGCTCGTTTCCGGCGATGCCACGCGATTCGCGCAGGTTTTGGTCTTGGCGACGCCCTGCCCGCTGCTCATCGCGGCTCCGGTGGCCTATATGGCTGGAACCGGGCGCTTGGCGAAATCCGGCATCCTGATCAAGACGCAGGATGTGCTGGAAAATCTCGGTCAGGTCTCGCATGTGTTCTTTGATAAAACCGGCACGCTGACCGTCAAGACGCCGCAGGTCGCGCGCGTCGATCTGGTTGGTGGGTTCGGTGGCGGTCAAGTCGGCAGCGCCGGCATCGGCAGCGATGGCAGTAATTACAACGATTATGGCGATTTCGACCAGGATCACATCCTCGCGCTCGCCGGCGCGATCGAGACGTATTCGGTGCACATCCTTGCCCAGGGCATCGCTGCGGCGGGGGAGCAGGCCCGGCATCGCCTCGCGGAGCAGACCGGCGGCCAGTATGATTCGCCCCGAGGCTATCCGGTCGTCAGCCATGTCAGCGAGGATGCCGGCAACGGGGTCTGCGGCGAGGTCGACGGCGTGCCGGTGCGCGTCGGCCGCTTCGATTACGTGATTGCGACGCAGGATTCCGCGCAGGATGGCGGCGCAGACAACGTCAGCAGCCCCGCCGCTGCATTTCCGGTGACGCGATTCGGGCAGCGCGCGCCCGACGAGATGGTCACCTATGTGGCGGTGAACGGGCGGCTCGCCGCGCGCATCGTGCTCAAGGATGTGCCGCGCGCCAATGCCCGAGAAGCCTTGGATCAGTTGCGCTCACTTGGCGTTGAGCGCCTAACCATGCTCACCGGCGACCATGCGGCTTCGGCCCATATCGTTGCCGACAGCGTAGGCATCGCCGACGTGCACGCCGACTTGCTGCCGGAAGACAAGCTCAGAGCAGTCGCCGTGCGCGAACAGCCCGTTGCGCAGGCGAATCGAGCCGAAGCCAGCGGGCGTGGACGAGGTCGCGCAGGAACCAGCGAACGCAGCCGTAGCGGAGGCAGGAGCCTTGGCTTTACGGCGTCAATCCGTGCGCGGCTGCGCGGCGAATCGACCGCCAGTCCCATCACCATGATGGTTGGTGACGGGGTGAACGACGCCCCGGTGCTGGCTACCGCCGATATCGGCGTGGCCATCACTGACGGCACATCGACCGCCGCATCCCAGTCGGCGCAGGCGGTGATCATGAATGACGACATCGCCGCCGTGCCGCGCGCCATCGCCATCGCGCGGCGCACCAAGCAGGTCATGCTGCAAGCCGTCATCATCGGACTCGCGCTGGCGTTTCTCGGCATGGTCGCCGCCGCTTTCAATCTCATCCCGGTGGTCGTGGGCGCCTTCCTGCAGGAGGCCATCGATGTCGTCTCGATCCTGTGGGCGCTCACGGCACTGCTTGAGCGCGACTGGGTGGTGGAGAGATAATTCCAACGATTCCCAATATACAAATACACTTTTGAAAAGTATATTTGCATAATTAATTTTTCGAGTGTACTATCACAATCAATGGCTTCGAACCGCAGTTGATTCGCAGCCGTTACAACCGCTCTTTTGACAATGCAGTTAGTTAAAGGGTGGAAACCATGACGGTAGAAAGGAATGCCATGAAAGCTCTTGTGCTCACTGGTATCAAAGAGTTTGCTATTCAGGATTTGTCCAGTCCGCAGATCGCGCCGAACGAGGTTCTGGTCAATACCGCATACGCGGGCGTATGTGGTACAGACCATGATCTGTATGCCGGCCGGCCGGGTTCGGCTCCCGCAGTGCCGCCGATCGTGCTCGGCCACGAGAATTCCGGTGTCGTCGCCGCGGTCGGTTCCGAGGTCGCCAATGTAAAGCCTGGCGATCGGGTCGCAGTCGATCCGAATATCTATTGCGGCCAATGCGAATTCTGCTTGACGCAGCGTCCGGAGCTCTGCGACCATTTGTCTGCTGTCGGCGTCACGCGCAACGGCGGCTTAGCCGAGCAGTTTGCCGCTCCGGCCACCGTTGTCTACAAGCTGCCGGACAATGTCTCCCTGAAAGATGCCGCTGCCATCGAACCTATCTCCTGCGCCGTGCACGGTGTCGACCTGCTGAAGTTGCGCCCCTATCAGAAGGCGCTTGTTATCGGCGACGGCTTCATGGGCCAGCTGTTCGCCCAGATCGTGCAGGCGTACGGCGTGCATCAGGTGGATTTGGCGGGCATCTTCGACGAGAAACTTGAACGCAACCAGAAGCTGTTTGGGGTCAAGGAGATTTACAACACCACCCGCGAGGACATCCCGGAGGATTCCTACGATGTGATCATTGAGGCGGTGGGCCTTCCGCAGACGCAGGCTCAGGCAGTCAAGGCAGCCAAGAAGGGCGCTCAGGTGCTGATGTTCGGCGTCGGCTCGCAGGAAGCGCACTTCGAGATGAACACCTATGACATTTATAAGAAGCAGATGGCCATCCAAGGGTCCTTCATCAACCCGCTCACTTTCAAGGATGCCATCAGCCTGCTGGAAAGCGGCAAGATGAACGTCGATCCGCTGATCAGCCACGAGCTTGAGCTCGAAGAGGTGCAGGACTTCCTGGACGGCAAGATCAAGGGCGTCTCCAAGGCCGTCGTCAGGGTTCACACCGAATAATTCGTTCTCGACGCTTTCCCATCGACGATTCTCGTACGGGTCGGCTGCGATGTCGTGCAGCGATGCATTGTTCGCTTGTTCGGCCCGTTCCTTCGGGACTCTATGGTTGCCTTAACGATTTAGTCCTTTCTTTTTCATGGTCTTGCAGCAACGGCGCTGTCCGCAAGTCTCCGGTCGATTATCTGTATCGACATAATTCAATAATTTGTAAGGTCAAAGATGATTACATTCTTCGAACGATTCGGTATACCCCGTATGCTGCTGCTAGGATTTCTTGCCGTCGCGATTTTCATGACTGGTGACGGCTTCGAGCTAACCTTCCTGACCAAATTCATGGTGGATCAGGGTTTTGGTGAGACGCAAGCCTCACTGCTAATTACTGTCTACGGCTTATTCGCCGCCCTTGGGGGCTGGTGCGCAGGCGTGCTCGCTGAAATGTTTGGCGCGAAACGCATCATGATGTTCGGAGCATGCTGGTGGATCGGGATCCACCTGCTTTTCCTTGGGGTGGCTATCCCCAGCGGTATCTATCCGTTGATTCTATGCACATACGCCCTGCGCGGCATCGGCTACCCACTCTTCATCTACAGCTTCGTGGTGCTGATGGCGCAGCACATCCCTCCCGCCCGCCTCGCTTCCGCTACCGGTTTTTTCTGGACCTGTTTCTCGCTGGGCATTGGAGTGTTCGGCGCGTACCTGCCGAGCTTCATCATGCCGAAGGTCGGTGAATACCCGACCTTCTGGTATGCGTTGCCATTCTCGATCATTGGCGCGATCATATGCTTCTTCTTCGTGCCTAGGAACAAAGTTGTCAAAGCGGAAGGCTTGACGCGCAAGGAGCAATTTGCCGAACTCGCCGAGGGCGCGAGCATCCTGGTCACCAACCCGAAGATTCTGATCTGCGCAGTCATCCGCATCGTCAACAATCTGCTGCTCTATGGCTTCCCGGTCATCATGCCGTTATACCTGTGCCGTCCCAATGCGGAAAACGGCGGTCATCCATTTTTCGAGACCACGCAGTGGATGCAGATCTGGGGTTTCGTGTTTGTGGTGACGCTGGTGTTCAACACCTTCTGGGGCTGGTTCATGGATCGTTTCGGATGGGTATGGCCGATGCGCTGGTTCGGTTGCGCAGTGCTTGCCGTGGGTTCGGTGGCCTTCTATTACGTGCCGCAGTGGTTCGGCGCCAACGTGATGATGATGATCGTCGCCGCCATCATCGTCGGCATTGGCACCTGTGCGTTTTCCTCGCTGCCCACGATCATGACGTTGTATGCCAATGGGAAGCAGGGGGCGGCATTGTCCGCCTACAATTTGGCGGCTGGACTGACCACGTTCGCCGGACCGGGCATCGCCACGCTCCTTATGGAGCGCACTGGCTATGTCGGCGTCTGCTGGACATATGCCGGACTCTATGTTCTCGCCTTCGTGCTCACATTATTCATCCGCCCGAAGCAATTTGGCTTCGACGAGAAAGGACATCGCATCAAGACCGCGAACGTCGCGTCAAAGGGATCTACCGACCCTGCCGGCGTCGCTGCGTAGAGCAAATGCAATCCGCTGCAGACTCAATGATCTGATAATCCAATATCAAACATCATCAATCGAAGGAGTGTCATCATGGTTTTGCCGATGACTCGTTTTACGACCGATTTCCAGCATTCCGGCATGCCTGCCAAGGATCTGGACGAGACGATCAAGTTCTATACCGAAACACTTGGCTTCGAGCTGGCCGGATTGTTCCGCAATGGCGAGAACCGTTGCGCGTTCCTGCGCTACGGCCATCTGACCATCGAGACGTGGGAGGGCGATCCGGCACCGATGACCACCGGCGCCATCAGCCACTGGGCGTTCGACACCCCCGACATCGAGGCGGCGTTCAAGAACGCGCAGGAGCTGGGCCTGAATTTCAAGGACACCGAGATCCAGTCGATTCCGACGTTCTGGGAGAAGGGCATCCGCTACTTCAACATCTACGGCCCCAACGGCGAGACGATCGAGTTCTGCCAGATCGTCAAGTAAGTAGTCAAGTAGCCCAGTATCCAAGCGACCGGCCGGCAATCCTCGGATAGCCGAATCCTCAGATAGCCGCTTGAAACGTCACGACTCCCGCACTATTCCATATACGCAGCGGGAGCCGTGACGTCTCAGGCGTCCCAAACATCACAAAACCCGCAGTGCCCCGGCAATCATGCGGGAATAGTGACGGTCTGAGATAGCGCTGGATATATCGCTGTAGGCACAGCAGCGGCAGGAATACTTAAGAAAATATGAAAACTGAAAATACGAAAAGATAAAACAAATACATGGAAGGGGACGCCGTTGTCCGGCTTCTGCATCACGTGCCCGACTTCGGCACTTTATTGATACATCATTACTTCTTGTTCAATTATTGATTATATACTTTTCAGCGCGTTTCGATGGTCTCGATGGCGTTGACGACGGACTCGCTGTAGCCGGCCTGGGACAGGGCGCTCATGCCGCTGACTTCTAAGCCGCGCATCACCGCTGCTATGAGACTCTTTTTGCTCATCATCATGGATTCCTTTCGCTATCGCGCCAATTGGCGCTTCGGTCGGACTTTCCGGCTGGCGACACTCAATATAGCCGCCCACGATGACTTTTGAAAACCAAATTTATAAAAGATATGTTTCGCATCTTCAGCGGTTTCGGTGCAAGGCTCCCATACGGCTTTGGGCTACTGGCATCCGTTCGGGCCGACCCATGCCCTCTTTTCGGCTGAGAGATGTCCCGCCCCTGCCGTGGATGCGTTACAGTGCCCGCAGCCCGCAGATCGTGTCCACGTGGCCTTCAATGAAACGCAACGCGGCGCCGATGATATTTTGATTGGCTGCGCAACGGCTTTTCTTCAGCTTGAAATTGGTGGTGCCGAACGGCGTGCGGTCCAGCACGCGGCGTTGTATGCCCGTCATGTCGTCATCATCAAGGTATCGTGCGGTTTCGCCGCCGATGATGATGTCGCCTGCGATTACCGAGCGTGTATTGATGATCGTTTGGGCCACGTAATCCATCCATGTGTTCATCCGCCGGAGATGACCCGGTTCGCCCTGTCGTATCATTTTGAAAAAAAAGGGGATGCTTTCATGATCTTCAAGCAATGCCTCGGGCGAACAGTATGTGTCCATGCACCCATTCTGGCCGCAATAGCACCTGCGCCCGCCTGGCACCAGCAGCATGTGCTCGAGTGTGCCGTTGCACTGGTTCGGACCTTGGTACAGTTTGCCATTGACGATGACCGCTCCTCCTGGCCGACGTTCCAAATAAAGGCAGACGGCATCGCTGATCGTCGGGTCAAACCACAATTCGGCCATTGCCGACGCGTCGGAGTCATGGATCATGATGCATGGATAGTGCACGGATTGACTGATGATGTCCAAAGTAAGCCCCGTATTGCCCATGATCTCGCCAAAGATGATAGTGGTAGCGTCCGCAGACAGTATGCCTTGGATTGAGAAAGCGACGCCGAGAATAATGCTGCCGCCCTTTTCGATGCCGGACGCAAACCTATTGATTATGCCGCCGACCTGTTGATAGTACTTGCCGGTATCCCGGTAAAGGAGTGCATGGTTCTCTTGCGATATAATACCCCCGTACAGATCGACCGCGCATATCGTAAGCTCGGTCGAATGCATGGCCACGCCGATTGCAGCGCGATACTGCGGTACAAACTCGTAAGATCGCGCCTTGCGTCCGCCGGTGGACTCCTGCAATTCTCCTTGAGTGATCATGCCGTTCTGTTCCATGACGCGTAGATTCTGGGTGATTGTCGGCAGGCTGAGCCTTAGCTCGTCTCTTAGCATCTGCTTGGTGACATGGTTGCGGCGACGATACATGAATTCGGTCATGGCATTGCGGTTGTGTGTTTTAACTGCTGCCGATGGCATGGCCTTCATGATAATCTCCCTAAAGCGCTGGTAAGACTGCATTCTACAGTCTTTGCCTAAAAGAGTTGTTTTGCGACGCATTTTGATTGATGCGATAGCAGCCAAGACTCTTCTGCATCAAGTTTTCCGCCAGGGCGTGCAGCACTGGCTATGTGTGTTGCTGGACGTCCGCCTAGGCGCGGTCATGCAATAGCGCATATTCCGGGAGCGAAACGTTATCTCCAAAACAGTTTTCGGCGGCCGCGGTTTGCGCGATCTCGAAGTCAACTCGAGTCTCACCTAGGAACAGGTCAGCGACGTGGATTTGCGCGAAGAGAGACGATGCGCTTTGCGCCGTTGCCCCACTCAGCGTCGCACCGCGCAACATGAGCTGGGTCCGTGCTGAAACGGATATGTGGCTACCGATTTTCGATGCCGTCGCAAGCGTATAGTGGCAGGCATGAGTTGGATTATTGCGCTGCATGTCATCGGTTCCGTGTTCATCATCGGCCCGCTGGCCGTGCTGCCTATGACCGGGCTGCGCGCCATCCGCGAGGGCAGCTCGGCGCAGGCGCGCAGTCTGTCGCGCACGGTGATGGCGCTCGGCTGGCTGACTGCGTTGGTCAGTGCGTTCGGCGTGGTCGGCTTCTATGTGATGAATCCGGCATACCGCAGCAAGCTCGGCACGGCTTGGCTCGTATGGTCGGTTGTGCTGACGCTGATTGCCCTCGTGCTCACGCTCGCCGTCGTCGTGCCGCAGATGAACGCCGCCGCCAAGGCGATTGAAGGGCGCAAAGCTCCTACTGCTGCAACGTTCGGCTCGGACGCCTCGCGCCCAAGTGACTTGGGCAGCTCGGCTATCGCAGCCGACTCAGGCTTCGATTCGGCTGTAGTTCATCGCCAATACGTCGTCATCTCAGCTGTCTCAGGCATCGTCTCGCTGCTGTTCGTCGCAGTAGCCGTCCTCATGGTGATTCGATAGCGTATTTTTAGCGGATTTCCCGTTGAAAATTTCATTAGGCACATTTTGTGATTTTTGTCGGCATTCGCATCGCGATGCACGCGCTGGTGGACTTAACAAACGGTGGTATTCCGCCAAAACAGTGTGAGTTGGATGAGGCGTCTACTTTATGAAGGGCCTAATGAGCGAAAATCTGCCTAATGAATGACGATGGCTTGAATTGACCAAGGGAGCAACAGGGTGAACTGCCATGAATAGCCAATGCAGTGCCATAAACGCGCGATGGGGTTTCAAGTTGCGAGAATTTTCGTGCTTTTGCCTGCCAATGCGTTCATTAGGTAGTTTTTTCGTTCATTAGGCCCTTCGCAAAGTATAACCAGTGTGCGGTGTACAGAAGAATGGCGGAATATCAACGTTCTTCTGATAAGTCTGACTACCGTGAAAAGGGGTGGAGCACTAAAACCGTCTATGAAGGGCCTAATGAATGCAAAAGCGGGCGAATTTTGCTTCACTAAGGCGTGCATAAGACGCAATATGTGCAGAGATTGCGTGCCGACGTGTGGCGGAACGGTGGGTGATGCATGCGAAAGAAGTCGCTGACAGCGCTGACGGCAAAGAACCCCTGTCGTCGGCGCAGGGTTTGCGATAACCTAGA
This sequence comes from Bifidobacterium tibiigranuli, assembly GCF_009371885.1. Taxonomy (GTDB): domain Bacteria; phylum Actinomycetota; class Actinomycetes; order Actinomycetales; family Bifidobacteriaceae; genus Bifidobacterium; species Bifidobacterium tibiigranuli. The sequence continues at coordinate 26,912 of NZ_QLZA01000009.1, forward strand.
GCGCGTGACTGAGAATGTGAACGAGAATAACGAATTGCGCATCGCCGTCGTCGGTGCTGGCCCCGCCGGCGTCTACTCCTCCGACATCTTCCTGCGCCAGTTGAAAAAAACCGGCGAGGAACTCGGTCTGGGAGCCAAGGCGCGCATCGACCTATTCGAGAAGCTGCCGGTGCCTTTCGGCCTCGTGCGTTACGGGGTGGCTCCCGACCACCCGAGCATCAAATTCATTGCCGATGCGCTTGAGAAGACGCTCGACAACCCGGACATTCATCTGTATTGCGATGTTGAATTCGGCAAGGACATCACGCTCGACGACCTGTTGGCCCGCTATGACGCGGTGCTCTTCGCAACTGGAGCCGTCGCGGACAAGCCGCTGCTGATTCCGGGCGCCAATTTGCAGGGAGTGTTCGGAGCCGCGCGTTTCGTCGAGTGGTATGACGGCTACCCCACGGGCGCGCGCGAATGGCCGCTCGATGCCGAGCAGGTCGCGGTTATCGGCGGCGGCAATGTGGCGATGGATGTGGCCCGTGAGCTTATGCGCGATGCCGAGGATCTCAAGGCTCGCACCGACATCCCCGACAACGTGTACGAGGGCATCAAAGCCAACAGGGCCAAGGAGCTGCACCTGTTTGTGCGTCGCGGCGTGGCGCAGACGAAGTTTTCGGTGCAGGAGCTGCGCGAGATGGAGAAGCTGCCCGGCGTGCAGCTCGTCATCAACGAGGATGATTTCGACTTGGATGATGAAACCGTCGAGAGGGCAGGCGCGAACAAGCTGACCCGCCAGATGGTCGAGGAGCTGTTCTCGATTCGCGAGATGGCCGAGGATATGGAGGATGACGGCGGCGCTGATTTCGAAGGGAATCCGGCGAAACGCAAATACTATCTCCATTTCAACGCTGATCCGGTGGAGATCATCGGCGCTGATGGCAAGGTCGAGGCCATCCGCGTCGAGCGCACCGAAACCGGGGCCGATGGCACGATGCATCGCACCGGCGAGTTCGAGGACATCCCCGTGCAGGCCGTCTATCATGCGATTGGCTACAAGCCGGCCAGCGTGCCGGACGTCGCCTACGACGAGGCTCGCACGGTGCTGGCGAACGATGGCGGCCGGATTCTTGCTGCTGCATCAGGTGAGATTGGACTGTCGGAAGTGCTGCCGCGCCTGTACGCGACCGGCTGGGCGAAGCGCGGCCCGAGCGGCCTTATCGGCTCGACCAAGTCCGATGCGCTGCTCATCGTGACCAATATGCTCGACGATTTCTCGAAGGATGGCGCTGCCGGCCGCGTTGCGCCAGACCGCGACCCGGCGTCCGTCGACCAGCTGCTTGCCTCACGTGGGGTTGCGCCGATCGATTTCGCCGGATGGAAGCGCATCGACGCCTTCGAACGCTCCGAAGGCGCCAAGGAGGGCCGCGAGCACAAGAAGGTCGTGGAGCCCGAGGAGTTGCGGCGTCTGGCGCGTGGTGAGTAGCGCGCTGTACGCTCTGAAGCGGTGCGCTCCAAACTCCGCACTCTAAACTGTGCACTCCAAAAAAAGTGGTAGCATAAAGGCGGGTATGAGGTTCACCCTGGGCACACGGCCCGAACCGCCTTCGGGCTGATGACTTCTGCAGGGATGCAGAGTCATGTCATGTCCTCTCCTCCCTGGAATGATTCCCAAGGAGGGAGTGAGCAATGGCTGATACGTTCACCGTCACCATTGAAATTCCGCGCGGTTGCCGCAATAAATACGAAGTGGACCACGAAACCGGCAGGCTGCGCCTTGACCGGACGCTGTTCACATCGATGGGCTATCCGGCGGATTACGGCTTCATCGACGGCACGCTCGGGCAGGATGGCGACCCACTTGACGCCCTCGTGCTGCTGTCCGAATCGGTGTTCCCCGGCTGTGCGGTGGAATGCCGGCCGGTGGGCATGATGGTGATGACCGACGAGCACGGCCCGGACGCCAAGATCCTGTGCGTGCCTGCGGATGTGCGCTATGACGCGATTCAGGACATCGACGACATCGGTGACTTCACCAAGGCCGAAATCGTCCACTTCTTCGCGCAGTACAAGGTACTCGAACCGAACAAGCATGTCGATGGCGACATTCATTGGGAACCGCTGACCAAGGCGCTTGACGAGGTCGCGGCGTCGTTCGAACGCGCGAAGACGGCTGAGTCCGTGGCTGCGACTGCCTAGCTGGCCGCCTGAAACTAGCTGTCTAAAGTCGGCTGCCTAAAGCCTGCTGTTTGCAACACGCTATCTACAAAGCAAAATCGCAATCAGCGGGTTTCGCAATCATCCATATTCAATATTCACAACGTTTGTTGCACACACAACACGCGCAACAAACCACTACAAAGGAGTATCCATTATGAGCAACATCACCAATATTCACGCACGCGAGATCCTCGATTCGCGCGGCAATCCGACGCTCGAAGTCGAGCTGACCACGGCCGACGGGCAGTTCGGGCTTGGCTTCGTGCCTTCGGGCGCGTCCACCGGCGAGGCCGAGGCCTGGGAGCTGCGTGACGGCGACAAGCAGCGCTATGACGGCAAGGGCGTGCTTTCCGTCGTCGATAACGTCAACACGACTATCGCGGACGCGGTGCGCGGGCTGGATGCCGCCGATCAGCGCGGCCTCGACCGTGCGCTCATCGAGCTGGACGGCACGGACAACAAGAGCAAGCTGGGAGCGAACGCGATTCTGGGCGTCTCGCTCGCGGCGCTGCACGCCTCGGCGCAGTCGGCCGGGCTGCCGCTGTACCGCTACTTGGGCGGCACGAACGGCTTCACGCTGCCCGTCACCTGCATGAACGTGCTCAACGGCGGCGCGCACGCCGATTCGAACGTCGACATTCAGGAGTTCATGCTCGCGCCCATCGGCTTCGACACGTATCACGAGGCGCTGCGCGCGAACGTGGAGACCTATCACACGCTCAAGTCGATTCTCAAGGACCGCGGCCTGGGCACCGGGCTGGGTGACGAGGGTGGTTTCGCGCCGAATCTCAAGTCCAACGCCGAGGCGATGGATTTGCTGGTCGAGGCCATCGACAAGGCCGGCTACCGCCCGGGCGAGCAGATCGCGCTGTGCTTCGACGCGGCGGCGAGCGAGTTCTACGACAAGGAGAAGGGCGTCTATCGCTTCGACGGCGATGAGCGCACTGGCGCGGAGATGGCTGACTACTATGAGAGCCTGCTCGCCAAGTACCCGATCATCTCGATGGAGGATCCCTTCGAAGAGAACGCTTGGGGCGACTTCGCCGCGCTGACCGCGAAGATTGGTGACAAGATGCAGATCGTCGGCGACGACATCTTCGTGACCAATCCGAAGCGGCTGCAGCGCGCCATCGAAGAGAAGACCGCGAACTCGCTGCTGGTCAAGCTCAACCAGATCGGCACCGTGAGCGAGACGCTCGACGCGATGAATCTGGCCTATCGCAACGGTTTCACCACTATGGTGTCGCACCGCTCGGGCGAGACGCCGGACGCGACGATTGCCGATCTGACCGTCGGCATGAACGCCATGCAGCTCAAGTCGGGCGCTCCGGCGCGCGGCGAGCGCATCGCCAAGTACAACCAGCTTCTGCGCATCGAGGAGCGGCTGGGCGGCGACGCACAATACGCAGGCGCGAAGGCCTTCCCGCGCATAGCTGCTAAGTGAGGCTGACGTGGGTGATGCGGTCGATGGCATCGGTCGCTCGCTGATATGCGCGGCAGGCGTTTGGACCTTGAGGCTGCTGCCCCTCCCTCGGTCCAGGCGCCTGCCGTTTTTCATATGCATCTTCCACTAAGACGTTCCGCTCAAACGTCACAACGCCCGCAGTATCCGGCACCTAGTGCGGGCGTTGTGGCGTTTCCCTGCGTTTATACGTCACGATTCCCGCACTATATCGACCCTCATGCGGGGCTTGTGATGTTTCAGCGCCGTCAGACGTCACAACCCCCGCATAGGGCCCGTTATCATGCGGGGAATGTGACGATAACCGTTGCCTTTTATACGGTAAATCGACCCTAACGTGCAAAAAGCAACGTTTCCCAAGTCGGTTTCGTGACCTTGTGCACGTCAGGGTCGAGTTAGCGTACAGAATGCGACGCAGCAGCCTGCAGCGAACATTCAGCAAAAGTCCAGAGGGATTCTTTATTCTGCGGAGTATGACTGGGAATGTGAAGGTGCACGGGCATTTCAACGGACTGAAAACCACGCTGCTGTTCGCGCTGATGTGGGCCGTCATCATGCTGATTTGGTGGCTCACCGACGGCAGTCAAGGCACGCTCGGCATATACATTGTCATCGGCCTGGCGACGACCTTCGGCTCGTATTGGTTCTCCGACAAGCTGGCCATCGCCTCGATGCACGCGCGCGAGGTCTCCGAGCAGGAAGCGCCGGTGCTGTACCGCGTGGTCCGCGAGCTGTCCGCCAAGGCCGGCAAGCCCATGCCACGCATCACCATCGCCCCGACCATGAGCCCGAACGCTTTTGCCACCGGCCGCAACGAGCGCCATGCGGCGGTGTGCTGCACGCAGGGCATCCTGCAGATGCTCAACGAGCGCGAGCTGCGCGGCGTGCTCGGACACGAGCTCATGCACGTCTACAATCATGACATTCTCACCTCCGCCGTTGCGTCGGCGATGGCGACAGTCATCACCTATCTGGGGTATTCGCTCATGTACTTCGGCGGCGGGAACAGCCGAGACAATCGCAATGGCTCAGGCGGTGGCGGCCTCGGCGCGATCGGCATGCTTGTTAGCATGATTCTGGCCCCAATCGGCGCTTCGCTGATTCAGATGGCCATCTCCCGCACCCGCGAATTCGACGCTGACGAAGACGGCAGCCGACTGACCGGCGACCCCGAAGCCCTTGCTTCCGCGCTGAACAAGATCTCCACCGGGGCGCAGGCCGAGCCGATGCCGCAGACCGCCGGCACGCAAAGCGTTTCCGCTATGATGATCGCAAACCCCTTCTCCTCGCAGGGTTTCAGCCGCCTCTTCTCCACGCACCCGCCGACCGACGAGCGCATTTCGCGCCTGATACAGATGGCGCAGGAGATGCGCGAAAGCGGCGTCGAGGCCGGTGGCCCGGGCGGTCCGCAGGTGGGGTATTGAGGTGCGGCGCGCACTACTGCGATCCCCGTTGGCGTAGTGCGAGCGAAACGCACACTGTGCATGGTAGCTTTTTGATGCTGGAACGTTGAAATTTCGCCGATTAGCTTCTATAACGACACAACATGAAATGTGCGTTTTCTACGCACTATGTAAAGCCGGCCCGCCGTAGTGCGCATCGATTATCGGTTACTCATCCAAATCATCGCGCTGATTGCGATGCCGCAACGTTCTGTTCATGCGTTCGGTGAGCAGCCAGCCGTGCAGCACGACGCCCAGCCAGATCAGGATATAGATGCCGACGAATGACGCGGCGAATCCGGGGAAACGCTGCGGCGAAAGCATGACGTACCAGCGATTCGTGAGCAGCCAGCCGACCACGAGGGCGAAGGTGAGCGGGCAGTGGATGAGCAGAATCGCCCAATACGGGATCTGCAGTTTGAACAGCAACGTCAGCTCGCCGATCAGCGCGGACATGACGAACAGGGAAACCACGCTCAGCGGCGTGATGGGAATTGGCCGTTGATCGAGGATCTCGTCGAACAAAAAAACGAAGGAGCCGACTCCGATGCCAATCATGGCATTGATGATGAGCTCGCGCAGCACCGATGCCACGCGCGACGGCTCGCGCGATGACGACGACATCTGCTGTTCCGCTGCGACCGGCGTCAGACCGGAAAGCTGCGACAGGAGTTGCTCGCGGGACTGGATGGAGCCGGTCCCCGCTGCGGTACTTTCTGCCGCGTTGCGTTCGAGAGTGCCGGTCTCCGCCGTGTCAATTGCGCCCGTACCGATTCCTGCCATGTAATCCAGACTTGCTGATGTCCCTGATGTCTCGTCCATGCTCAACTCGTTCATGTCGTTGCCGTTCGCGTTCTCTGCCGCAGCGGCATTCGTATTCGCGTCAATATTCGCATCCATGCTCATGCCTCCAAAGCCTCGCGCAGCGCGGGCACGTACCTGCGGCTTACGGTTTCGCGGATATCGCCGGACAGCCGCGCGGTCATATTGCCCGAGTAGCTCGCTTCCAGCGATTCCAGATGGCGCAGGTTGATGACGGCCTGGCGCGATATCTGCACGAAATCGCGCGCGGGGAGCTTCGCCATGAGTTTGACGAGCCGATTTCGGGTGGTCAGCGTCTGCGATGTGGTGCGCACTAGCAAGTCCTCGCCGTGAACCGCGATGGTGACGATTGCTGATTTGCGCACGATTTCCAAGCGATTCGCGGTTTCGATGGGAATCGTGGCCGAGGCGGTCTGCCCTATAGCCTCCACGGAGCGCATAAGCGCGGAAACCGCGGGCGTGGGGCTGGCCGCCTCGACGATGACGTTCACCTCGCCATCAGCGAGCTCGGGATTCGCCCTGAAGATAATGCTCACCGCGCCCTCGCCTCTGATTCGTTGCGGACAATTGTCTTGTCCCCAATCGTACGAGGAGAACGGCCAATACGATAATCACGGTGATGCCGGCGAGCAGCGCGAGGTCCTGGGCGGGCGTGGTGAGCGAGCCGCCGATCTCGTATCCGATGCCCATATCCTTGCGGAAGTTCTGCGCGGCGGATGCCGGAACCGCGCTGAATGCGTCCGATATGGTGTCGCCCAGCAGCAGCCGGCGGAAGAGCGAGGCGGAGTATGCGCCCGGCCAGAGCTTCATGACATGCTGTGCGCCGGCGGGCACTGCGCCGAGCGGTACGTAGACGCCGCTGAGGAAGCCGGCCGCCGTGCCGATGACGGTGCCCAGACTCGAATTCGCGCGCTGTGTCGAGACCGACACGGTGAGGGCGAAGGCCAGCGCCGCGCCGAAAATCGCAGCAAGCGCTATCAATCCGAGCAGCTTCGCGTCGGTGGCCGCGTTGCGCCAGGGAAGCGTCACATGGTCGATCACGGTGAAATACGCTCCGGTGACGGCCAGCACGATGAGCTGCATGACGAAGCCGATGATTGCAGAGCTGGCGAGATAGGAGGCCTGTATCCGCCACGGCGAGCGGCAGGCGAGGCGGAAGTCGTCGGTCAGGCCGTTTTCGCGGTCGTAGACCATCTGGCTCATGCCAGTCAGGGGCGTAGTGATGGCGGTGATTGACAGGATGCCGCCTATCAGCCACGGGTCGAGCAGGTCGCTGACGGTGACGGGGGTTGCCGTGCTTGCTGCGGCTGAGCCGTGTGCGGCGGCCGCGCTGACGGCTGCGTTGCCGGCATTCATGGCGTTGGTCCAGTTGCCTTCCAAAGTCTGTTTGAGGAAGACGATATACAGCACGAAGGCGATAAGCGCGCCGAGCAGCGAGAACAGCATATTCGTGCGGTTGCGGGTGAAGAGCAGCAGGTTGCGTTTGGTGAGGGCGATCATGAGCGAGACTCCTTGGAAGTGGTGGCGGGTGTGGGGTTTGGGGTGGTGATTTGGTCGGCATCGACGGTGCCATTTTCGTTGTGGCCGGTGAGCGTAAGGAACACGTCGTTCATCGTGCCGCGCAGGCAGCGGAAATCGAGTATGTATGGTCGCATCGCTGTCAGTAGTCCGATGCATTCGTCGGCGCTGGACACGCTCAGATGCAGGTGATTGCCGTCGATTGTGGCAGTTGTGGTAGTTGCGGCGGCCTTTGTTGCTGTGTCTGGCTGGCTTGCCGCAGTCGAAGTCGCAGATGCAGACGCTCCGTCAGCATCATCGAATCGCTGCGCACGAGCCACATAATCCCGCGCAATCTGCTCGATTTCCTGCCGATGTTCCGGGCTGAAGGTGATGTCCAACGTGTACTGCGTGTAGCGCTGGATCAGCTCCCGCGCCGAGCCCTGCGCGTGGATGACACCGTGATCGATAAGGTAGACCTGCTGCGCGTAATTGGCCTCCTCAAGATAATGCGTGGTGAGCAGAATTGAGAGATTCTCGCGCTTGCGCAGCCCGTCGAGCATCGTCCAGAGCGTGCGCCGCGTCGCAATATCCAAGCCGGTCGTAGGCTCGTCGAGTATCAGCAGCTCGGGCTGATTGATGAGCGCGCGGGCGATGTCGATGCTGCGACGCTGCCCGCCCGAAAGTGAGCCATATTGCTGGCCCGCGAAGGATTCGGCGCCGACCAGCGCAATGACTTCGTTCACCCGGCCGCGCGGCGTTCCCGGATACAACCGTGCGCGTATCGAGAGATTCTCGCGTACCGTCAGCGTCGGGTCGAGCACGCTGCCTTGGAACACGACGCCGAGGCGCGGTGCGGGGGCGTTCGACTGAGACTGAGCGCCATATTCGATTTCGCCGCCATCGGGCTTGGCCAGCCCGGTCAGCATGCTGATCGTCGTGGACTTGCCGGCCCCGTTCGGCCCGATCACCGCTGTCAGCGCGCCCGGCTCGATATCCAGCGAAACATCGTGGACGGCCTCGTGCTTCCCATACCATTTGGACAGATTGCGTGCCCTCATCACCGTGCTCATCGCTTCCTCCCTCATACTGTTGCGTTGTTGCGCGAACATTTGCGTATCGCGTATCCGCGTGACGTTTTCTTTGACGGTTTCATTGTGCGATGCGCCGTCCGTCGCCGAAAGCTGAGAGCGCCAAGCGGTGCCAAGAGCGCGGTGAGTTGCGGCTGAGCGGCGGTGAATGCCACAAAGTGAGGTTGAGTTGCGGCTGGACCGTGGTGAGCGTTTGTTGCAACCGCCATGACGTATCCGAGTTGAGATATACAAGTTGGTTGGTAGCGATTTCGAGTGGCGGAATTCCGCGGTTGTGAAATACTATGCCTCGATATGCCCCGACTTGCATCCCGATTTACGCAAGAGTCACTGCAGCTGCACGAGCATAGAGATGCCGTGATCTTCCCGGTTGCAATAGGTGGCAGCGCTGCCACCTATTGCAACCGATACAGTCCTCATTGACGCATAATCAAGGCTCGCCGGCGCACTAATGCGCGTTAATGCGATGTTGCGAGCGTGTGCGTTGCCAGATACGCATCGGGGTCGGCTGAGAATTCCTCCGCCTGCTCGATTTGCTCCGCGCTGGGGCGCACTCCAGTGTACAGCTCGAATTGCGCGGTCGCCTGCCGTACCATCACCTGATCCCCCGTGATCACCGTTTTGCCAAGCGAGCGCGCGAGATTCACCAGCGGTGTAGTCGGCGGCAGGTAGACGACTTCGAACACGCAATCGGCGGTGCGCACAACACTTTCGTTATATGCCAGCGAATCAGCCTCCGACCCGCCTGCCATGCCGATCGGCGTGGCGTTGATGATCAGCGCCGGCCGACGGTCTCCTAGCTCGACATCGGACTCGACGCCGTACCGTGCGGCGAGCTTCGCACCGCGCTCCGGGTTGCGCGGCGACAGGACGACGCCATCCGTGTATCCAACTTCGATGAGCGCGGCAAGCACGGCCTTCGCCATCCCGCCGGCGCCGAGCAGCGCAAACGACTTTGTGGTCGGCACAGGGCAATCGCGAAGCAAATCGCGCACGGCTATGAAGTCGGTATTGTATCCGGTGAGCTTGCCATTGTCGTTGACGATCGTATTCACCGAATCGATCGCCTTCGCAGACGGGTCAAGCGCATCAAGAAACGGCATGCACGATTCTTTGTACGGCATGGACACGCTTGCGCCACGAATGCCCAGCGACCGAATACCGCCAATCGTGGCTCCAATATCGGACGAAGTAAACGATTTGTATAGGAAATTCAGTCCGAGTTCGGCATAGAGGAAATTGTGGAAGCGGTTTCCGTGATTACCGGGTCGCGCCGCCAGTGATATGCAAACGGCAGTATCACGATCGATAATGTTGACCATATTTGAGCTCTTTCGACTATGTATGTTGCATTCCCGCACCGCTCGGGACCATTACCTGCTTACGTTTGTATTGTATGTGCTCAAGTATAAGCAAAGCATGGCGCTCCTATTGAGAATTCGGAAGGCCGGAAAGACGACAGGGCATGTGTTACACTGGTCGCTTGTGCGCATGCACATGCGGATGTAGTTCATCGGTAGAATGGAAGCTTCCCAAGCTTCAGAGGCGGGTTCGACTCCCGTCATCCGCTCTTTTCGAATGATGCCAAGAATGGCGGAATAGCAATGGCGCGGCGGCTTCAGGCCTCCGAAATGCGACGCTCTGGCAACGGGGCGACAACAATGTGACAACAATGCATATTGGTCGCTCCGCGCTCGCTGGCGATGCCGGCGATATCGACCGTACTGACGCGAAACGTGTCGTGAAAACCGTGCATGGTATCGTGGCGCACCGTACATCCAGCATAGAAAGGCAGAGCGTGAACGAGCCGCAGCGCGATATTCCCGTATACGAGAGCCTCGCCTTTGCCGGGCTGCTCACCATGATCGCGGGCAGTATCGATGCCTACTCCTACCTGTTTCATGGCGGGGTGTTCTCCGGGCTGCAGACCGGCAACATAATTCTGCTGGGCATCAATCTTGGTCACGGCGATATCTCCGGATGCGCGCGCTATCTTATTTCGCTTGTCGCGTTCATGCTCGGCACCGTCATCGCGCACGGCGTGCAAAAGCATTTCGGACGCAAGCCGATTCGCGTGCCCGTTCCCCAGCTCATTCTCGGCTACGAATTCGTGCTGCTGCTGGTCGTCGCCCTCACCGATCAGCTGGTTCCCGACTTCATCTCCACCGCGATACTGTCCGCCGCTGGATCCGCCGAACTGCAGGAATTCCGACGGATGAAAGGCCGTCCGTTTGCGCCGCTGATGATGACGGGCACATTGCGCGCATTGACTGAGGGGCTATACGACGGCGTACATTACCATGACCGTGCTGGCCTGCGGCGGTCATTCGATGCCATCGTGGTGCTTGCCTGCTTTGCCTGCGGGGTCGTACTCGTCACGCTCACCCGATATATCGCCGGATCGCTGTCAATCGCCGTGCCCATGGTGCTGATCACGGCTGCGACGCTGATGCTCAGCGTGAGGCGATAGCGCGGGAACCCGACAGCAATCTCCGCACTATCTCTACGGGTCTGCACGACTGCGACAACAACGCTCCATTAGAATCCCTATATAGAGGACAGCGGGAGAGTAGGTCGGATTTGACAACAACATCTTTGCCTGCAACGCAGATGCAGGGCGAACGTGGCGGTGAGCCGCGGCGCGGATTCGGCGAGACCTGGGCCAAGGCCATCCTGATGGGCGAGCACTCCGTGGTCTACGGGTATCCTGCGGTGGCGGTGCCCATCCAGACGCTGAAAATGCGCGCCTGGGCTACGCCGGTTCGTGGGGGTTTCAGTGAGCTTTCAGATGAGATTTCCGGCGATGTTGCTGTTGAGGGCGTAGGCGCAGATGGGTTCACGCGCAGTAGCAATGATAACGGCAACGGCAATAGCGTCAGCAAGGGTAACGGCAAGGCCGGCCGCAGCGGACAGGGCAACCTCGATGGCAGGGACAATCGCAGGCAAGGCACCTTGCGCGCGCTGGGCTATTACGGTCCGCTCTCACAGGCACCCGCGCAATTTGGCGGGCTGGTTCGGGCGGTGCAAGTCGCCAGCGAATTCGCCGGATGCGCAGACCGCAGTTTCGACATCGTCACCCGTTCTGATTTTCCTGCTGGACGGGGATTAGGATCTTCTGCTGCGGCCTCGGGAGCCGTCATCCGCGCGGTGCTTGACGCCTGCGGTGCCACGGCGAGCGCCGAACAGTTGGCAGCGCTGACCAATGAGGCCGAAATTGTCACCCACGGCAATCCTTCCGGACTGGACACCGTCACCACCTCCGGCAGCCATCCGGTGCTGTTCACGCGCGGCGACATGCGGCGAGTGGATGTGCACCTGCCGGCATATCTGGTGATTGCGGATTCAGGGATTGCGGGAAGCACCAAGCAGGCCGTCGAGGGTGTGCATGGGCGGTATGAAAGCGATCGCAGCCGTGTTCGCGCGATTCTTGAAAGCCTAGGTGATTTGGCGCGGCAATCCGCCAACGATCTTGAGCAGGGCAGGCTGGATTCGCTGGGCCGGTGCATGGATGAGGCCCACGGTCTGCTTGACACGCTGCGCGTGAGCCACCCAGTGGTCAACGCCTTGGTGCACACGGCGCGGGCGAGCGGCGCGTTGGGTGCCAAGATGACCGGCGGCGGTCTCGGCGGATGCATCATCGCTTTGGCTCCCGATGATCGTTCGGCGGAGCACGTGCGCCGGGCGCTACTCGCAGCCGGGGCGCCGGCCGTGTGGGTGCATCCGCTCAATCAGCTCGATGTCGAAGTCGCGCAGCATGCCAGCCGGGAGTTCGACACCTCGATCAGCGGCTGATTGGGGCGGTATAGGTTGTGCGCGATGCTGAAGGTTGCTGCATGCAGGGTGCCGACTGACGCTGCGTGGTGCGCGGATTTGTTTCGTTTCCGGGCGGGCGGGCAGCCGGGTGGCGGGCGGCGGGAATATATATTAGGAATGGCAATATATACGTAAGGTCTCATAACGGCGTAAGGGGGAACGATGGGCGAGCGGGAAGCTTTACGGCGTGGCGAGGCTATGGACGGCATAGAGGCTAAAGGGCCGGCACGAGCGATTGGGCGTAATGCCAGCAATTCGGCGACGGCCTGCGCGCATGCGAATATCGCGCTGATCAAGTACTGGGGCAAGGCCGATGAGGGGCTTGTCATCCCCACTACGTCCAGCCTGTCGCTGACTCTTGACGGTCTGAGCACGCAGACCACGGTGGAGTTTCTGGACGGTGACGAGACGTTGGCTGGTGGCGATGGAGCGCGAGCCGATGGCGATGAGGTGCGAGCTGATGCTGCCGGTTCCGATGGCTCAGCTACTAAGTCGGACGCTACTCCCGACACCATCTCTGACACTGTTCCCGACACGCTGACTATCGACGGAGTCCTGCAGCATGGCACCTCGCTGGCTCGCGTCTCGCGCTTCCTTGACCTGATTCGCGAGCGTGCGGGAATAGCTGCGCCTGCCCGCGTAACATCGCGCAACACCGTGCCTTTCGGCGCAGGGCTGGCCAGCTCGGCCTCGGCCTTCGCTGCGCTCGCCGCCGCAGCATCACGCGCTGCCGGACTTGAGCTGTCGGGTCGTGAACTTTCGAGGCTTGCCCGGCGCGGCTCAGGGTCGGCCTGCCGTTCGATTTACGGCGGACTGGTCAAGTGGAATGCTGGCCACGACGACGCCACGTCATACGCGCAGCCGGTGGAATGCCCTATGGATCTGGCGATTATCGTCATCCTGATCTCCGCGAAGGAGAAGCCGATGTCGAGCAGGGAGGCCATGCGTCTGACGATGCGCACTTCGCCGCTGTACCCGGCCTGGGTGCGTGCCAGCGCCGACGATATGACCCGCGCGCTCGCGGCAGTGGCGGCAAGCAATTTGGATGCGCTCGGCGAGGTAGTCGAGGCGAATGCGCTGGGCATGCACGCCTCGATGATGGCCGCGCGCCCGGCGGTGATCTACTGGCTTCCGCAGACCATAACCGCACTGTCCGCAGTGCGCGACCTGCGCAAGCACGGCTACAGCGCGTGGTCCACGATGGACGCGGGCGCGAATGTCAAGGTGCTGACCGCTGCCGCCGACGCCGAGCAAGTCGCTAGCGAGCTGCGCGACCGTCTTCCCGGCCAGACGATTGAGATTCACCATATCGGTTCTGGTGTGCGCGTGGTTGAGTGAGCGGAAGGGTGGGCGGTGCGGTGCGTCTGCGACCGTACGGATCGAATCGTCTGAGCGGGCTGATTGATTGTGTCAATCGGTTACTTATTCGATTGTTCCTAGTATTGGTATTGCGCAACGCGGCACTCGCTTTGCAGACATCATGAAAGTTCGTGCAGTTGCCGGCATTCGGGGCATGTGTGCCCCTAGCATGGAACGGTACGAGACAGGTGCCGGACACGAATGGGGCAGGGATGGCTGAGCGGGAACAACATCGCATGATCGCCGAGGCGCAGGCGCCGGGAAAGCTGTATATCGCCGGCGAATACGCAGTTGTCGAGCATGGGCATCCGGCCATTCTGGTCGCGGTGAATCGCATGCTTACCGTGCGGGTTACGGGGCATGAGGAAAATCCGGGTGAGGGTGCGCTGAGTGGGGATGTGCTGAGTGAAGATGCACTGAGGAATACGCCGAACGAGTCGGTCGCTGCGGCATCGTTACCGCTTGATTCGCGTGCCACCGGGAGCATCCGCTCGCAGGGCCACGACGAAGCCGCAACGACGTGGCATCGGGATACCCACGGGCGGTGTGTGCCGGACGAGGAGCGTCCGGGGGCGGCGTATCTTATCGCTGCGATTCAGTGCGTCGAAGAGCTTGCGCATGCTGCTGGCGTTGGGCTTCATGTTTTCGATATCGATGTGACCAGCGATTTGGACGACGTTTCCGGACGCAAATACGGCCTCGGCTCCTCTGCTGCGGTCACTGTGGCGGCGATGCGGGCGCTGCTTCGTTTCTATGGTCTTGAGTCTGCGTTTGAGCCGCTAGAGCAATACAAGCTGGCGTTTGCCATCGCCTGCCGCGCGGGTAACGTCGGCTCAGGCGGCGATTTGGCTGCGAGCTTGTTCGGCGGTTGCATCCGCTTCTGCTCGCCTGACCGCGACTGGGTTGGGCAGCGTCTGGATGACACCGCACTGCCTGAGCTTATTCGCATGCCGTGGCCCGATTTGAGCGTGACGCGGCTGCCAGTGTTTGGCAGTGGTTCCGTGGCGGTTTCGCCTGCCACGCTCCGACTCTTGGTCGGGTGGACCGGCAAGCCGGCCTCCACCGCCGACTTGGTCACCAACGTGCAGCATCACAGCACTGACGAGCGGGAGCGGCGCTATCGCGAATTCTTGGAGCACAGCGATCGCTGCGTCGATGCGCTGTGCGAAGCGCTCGCGCAGTCGGATATGGCTGCTGTCCGCGAGCATATCGCTCGGGCTCGCGAACTGCTGCGCGGGCTGTCATCGCTGACCGGCACGCTGATCGAAACCTCTCGGCTCACAGCGCTGGTCGAGACGGCCATCGCCCACGGTGCTGCGGCGAAAAGCTCGGGTGCAGGCGGCGGGGACTGCGGCATTGCGATTATTGGTGTTGAGAGCGATATGGCGGCTGCTGACGGATCGGACGCAGAATCTGCCGAGTCTGCAGTTTCCGCAATCTTCCAGGATTGGCGCTCGGCAGGCATCGAACCGCTCGATTTGACGGTGTGCAAGCCGCTAGCCGAGGCTCCGCAATGGCAAACCAAGCGTTCGAGTCGCAAAGACGACCATGTGCGATTGGCCTTGCAGCAGCATGAGCAGGAGCCAGCCAACGCTTTCGATGACGTACGTTTCATCCATCACGCCCTGTGTGGGGTATCGGTTTCGCAAGTCGATATGTCGACGACGGTGTGCGGCTCGCGCTGGGAGCTGCCGTTCTATATCAATGCGATGACCGGCGGCTCGCAGCGCACGGGCAGCATCAATGCGTCTCTTGCGCGCGCCGCGCAGTCCACAGGCATCGCCATCGCCTCCGGTTCGCAACATGCGGCGCTGCGCGACCCGGAGCTCGCCGCGACCTTCACCGCCATCCGCGAGCAGTCGCAAGGCTTCGTCTTCGCGAACGTCGGATCAACCGTCACCCCGCAGCAGGCCGTGCAGGCCGTTACGATGCTCAACGCGAATGCCTTGCAGATCCACGTCAATCTCGCTCAGGAAATCGTTATGCCTGAAGGTAACCGCGACTTCTCCGGCTGGCCGCAGCGCATCCGCGAGATCATCGCGGCCTCGCCCGTGCCCGTGGTCGTCAAGGAGGTGGGCTTCGGCATGAGCCGGCGCAGCGTCGAGCAGCTCGCCGCACTCGGCGCTCGAACCGTCGACGTCAGCGGGCGCGGCGGCACTGATTTCGCGGCCATTGAGAATAGTCGGCGCTCAGCGCGCGAGTACGGGTATCTCGACGGATGGGGCCAGTCCACGGTGCTGTGCCTGTTGGATTGCTGCGGCTTTGACGCTTCTGGCGAAGACTCTCTCGGCTCTGTTGACATCCTGGCCTCGGGCGGCGTGCGCAATCCGCTCGATGTGGTCAAGGCGCTCGCCTTGGGAGCGAAGGCCGTGGGCGTGTCCGGCCACTTCCTGCGCGTGTTTGAGGATCGCGGCGAATCCGGCCTAGTTGACGAGATCAACGCTTGGGCCGAGCAGCTGCGCTCGCTGATGGCCCTGCTCGGCGCCACGACCGTCGCCGATCTGCAGCATACCGACCTGCTGCTTGGCGGCATGACTCTTGAGCAGACGACATTGCTGGGCGTCGACGCTGCAGCGCTGGCGCATCGCTCGGCGTGATTCTGGGGAATCTGCCGACGCGCGGATCAGCTAGGCCGTTGCTGGTTGTTGGTTGCTGGCTGCTGCTCCTCAGCCCTTTGTCTTCGTGTGACTCCACTCTCGCAGCCGACGTTGCAAAACCCGCACTAACGTGAAGATGCTGCGGGAGTTGTGACGTTTCCGCACGATTATTCGTCACAAACCCCGCACCGACCTCGTAATAATGCGGGAAATGTGACGTTTGAGAATGGGGGTGTAGGTGAGTGCCGTATGCCTCAGATCGCAAACGCACGCTAGTGGTTATCCACGCGAAGTACTTGAATGGCAGGCATGTTCCCGCAATTTCTTGCTCAGGACGCCGATAGCGTCGCTCGCGCCCTGCTCGGCTGCCATATCGTGCGAATTCTTGACGATGAGCCCGTTGATGAGCCTGTTGGCGCGCATGATGCCGGGCGCGTCTCCGGGCGCGCCGATAAGCATACACCCGAACGTATCGTCGTGCGCATCGTGGAAACCGAGGCCTACGACCAGCTTGACCCGGCCAGCCACACCTTCCATGGCAAAAGCGAACGCAACCGGGCGATGTTCGGCCCGGCGGGCCACGCCTACATCTACTTCACCTACGGCATGCACTACTGCCTCAACGTCACGGCCGCGACCGAAGGTTTTGGGGCCGGCGCACTGATTCGTGCGGTCGAACCCGTTGAGGGCATGGAGATCATCGAACGCCGACGCGGGCGCAAGGGTGCCGATTGCGTCAACGGCCCGGCGAAGCTGTGCAAGGCCCTCGACATCGATAAGACGCTGTATGGCCACGACCTGCGCCTGCCTCCACTGAGTTTGGAACAGGCCGAACTGCGTCCCGGAGAGCGCATCGAAGTCACTCCGCGCATCGGCATATCGAAGGCGGCCGAGCGCCAGCGTCGCTTCGTCATCGCGGGGAACCCATACCTGTCGCGGCGGTAGGAGTGGCCGCTGAAACCGTGTCTGTTCTCATTCATATGGCTATGGCTGCTACAGCGACCGCGGAGAGGGAATCTCAACGGTCTCATGGCACCGATCGGCAGTGCATGCTGCTGGCGCGCGAAGGCATCTAGCGAGGGGTGCGCAGGCGCGACACGCACGGCAGCCAGGTTGATACGCGATGCTGTCTGAGATACAATTGCGGCAACGTTACCGCAAGGAAAGACTTGACGAAGAATCTTTTGTGCGGAAACGTTACTGCATATGAAACAACGTCGTTGCACAGCGCAGGCAAAGGCGATGCTTCACCAACAACACGGGATCACATGAGGTCGCACAGACGACACAGATCCCCACTCCGGGCAACGAGGCCAGGTGCGCTACCGGTCTCTGCCTCGAATAAGTACATAGATAACGATTCACGCTGGCTGACGCTGGTTCGCGCCGATTGCGGTGGGCTCCGGTGATGCTAGGTTCTTAGGAAAGGAGGTGTGATGGTATACGTCACGATTCGCGATGTCGCGCGACGCGCAGGAATCTCCGTTTCGACGGTTTCCCGCGCGCTGAACGAGACCGGCAGGATTTCGCCCCAGACCAAAGCCGCTGTGGAGCGCGCGGTCGAGGAGCTGCATTACATACCCGACTCGCGCGCCAAAGCGATGCGCTCGCTGAGCACGCAGACGGTCGGTCTGCTGGTCCCGGACATCCGCAACGGCTACTTCGCCGATTTGGCGTATGCGATTCAAGACACCTTATTCAATGCAGGCTATTGCACATTCATAGGTACCTCGTCGGAAAGCGCTACGCGGCAGGACGCGTTCATCACCAGCATCCTGTCGCAGCGCATAGATGGCGCCATCATCGTGCCGCAGGGCGAGCAGTCCGATGCCCTGCGACTGCTGCTGGGCACGAAGCTGCCGGTGGTGTTCGTAGACCGCCAGGCCAAAGGGCTGGGCGGCGTGCCGGTCGTCGATTCGAATCCCGAACCGGGGCTTGCGGCGGCATTGCATGACATTCAGCGCCGAGGCTTCGCCAGGGTCGGATATGTCTCCGGACCGGTGCTCGACTCGCCGTCGCTGCAGGAACGCGAATCCGTATTCCGCGTGATTGCCGCAGGCATTTTCGGCGAAGAGAACGTTTTCGTCGAATCGACGAGCTTCGAGCGAGCCTCCTGCGAATCCGTCCTCAGGCGGATGCACGGCTCCGGTGTGGACGCGCTGATTTTCGGATACTCGCCGGATGCGGTGAGTGCCGTGTCGCTGCTCGCCGATTCGGCGGTGCGGATCGGCCGGGACATATCGATCGTCTCTTTTGACGATTTGGAATTGTTCCGACTCACCAGCCCGCAGATTTCGGTGATTTCGCAGCAAGTGCAGGAGATCGGGCAGCGAGGGGCGCAGTTGTTCCTCGATATGCTCGCCGGCGAGACGCAGGCTGCATCGCAGCGTGTGGACACGGTGTATGTGCCGCGCGCCTCGGTGGGCAAGGCATAGCGCCAAACCCGCTAGGGCCGAGCCGAGCCGAGCCAACCCAACGCGCCTATGAAGCCAGTGCAGCCTATGCGCCAAGCGTCCGTAAGCCTGTACCTATAAACCGCATGCTATGCCATGCCCATGCCACGGCATGCCGCGCGAGCCAGCTATATGCAGATGGCCCGCAGCGGCGACAACGACGACGACCGTGGCGTGATGAATACGCGACGTCGGATCCGGCAGCGAAGCCGGTTCCGGCAAGGAAAGCGAGAGAATATGACCCAATTATCCCTTGTGGGGGTGTCGAAGATATTCGGCAGCTCCAAAGTGGTCGATAGGGTTTCGGTCACCGTCGAACCGGGCAAGGTCCACGTCCTGCTCGGCGAGAACGGCGCCGGCAAATCGACCGTAATCAAAATGATGAGCGGCATCTACCAGCCCGATGGGGGCCGCATCGAAATCGACGGCAAGGAGGTTCGCATCCCGAATGTGGATGCCGCGCGCCGATTCGGCATCGCCGTGATTCATCAGGAGCTCAACATGGTTCCCGAACTCTCCATCATGGAGAATCTGTTCCTGGGCGCGCTGCCGACCAAAGGCGGGTTTGTCGACCGCGCCACCATGAAACGCAAGGCACGTGAGGCCCTTACGCTTATCGGCCTCAACGAGGATGTCTCGACGCCGATGGGAGCTTTGGGCGTGGCCCGCCAGCAGATGGTGGAGATCGCCAAGGCGCTGATGCAGGATGCGTCGATTCTGATTCTTGACGAGCCGACGGCCGCGCTGACGCGCAAGGAGTGCGAGCAGCTCTTCTCGATCATGGCCGATCTCAAGGCCAAAGGCGTGGGCATGGTGTTCATTTCGCACCATTTGGACGAAATCGCGCGCGTCGGCGACGTCGTCACTGTATTGCGCGATGGGCAGTATGTCGGCACTGTGCCGGCGTCGACGCCGGAGGCCGAACTTGTGAAGCTCATGGTCGGCCGGAGCATCGAGAACCAGTATCCGCGCGTGGCTGGCAAGCCAAGCAAGGTCATGCTCAAAGTCGACGGGCTTACGCGAGGCGATGAGATCAACAGCGTCTCCTTCGAAGTGCGCGCTGGTGAGGTCGTTGGCTTGGCTGGACTGGTGGGTGCAGGCCGTACCGAGGTGATTCGCGCGATTTTCGGCGCGGACCCCTACGATTCCGGCAATGTCACGGTTGATGGCAAACCCGTGCCCAAGGCATCCATCGCCAGAACCATCGTCGCCGGCGTCGGGCTGGTTCCCGAGGATAGACGCGATCAAGGGCTGATACTCGACGCCTCGGTGGCCGAGAATCTAGGACTGGCCACCATGATTCCCACCTCGCGCATGGGCTTTGTCGACCGCAATGGTCAGCGCAAGCGCGAGAAGGAAACAGCGAGCAAGCTGCGCATTCGCATGGCCAGCATCGACCAGCGCACGGGCGCGCTTTCGGGCGGCAACCAGCAGAAGGCCGTCTTCGGCAAATGGTCGATGGCCAAGGTCAAAGTGCTGCTGCTCGACGAACCGACCCGAGGCGTGGACGTCGGCGCTCGCGTCGAGATCTATGAACTCATCAACGAAGTGACTGCCAAAGGCGGCGCGGTGCTGATGGCCTCCTCCGATTTGCCCGAGGTGCTGGGCATGTCCGACAGGGTCCTGGTCATGAGCAACGGGCATATCAGCGGCGAGATGCCGGCGAACGAAGCCACCCAGGAGAAAGTCATGGCGCTGGCCGTATCGCATATGCAGGAGGCTGCAACACCTGAAATCAACGAGAATAAAGGAGAACACTGAAATGACTGCCGTGCAACAAGCGCAACCCAATGAAGGGTATGAATCCGGCGCAATCAGCACCGCCGACAAGGTCAAGAAGTTCGTGGCGCGCAACGGGGCGCTGCTCGGCCTCGTCGTCCTGTGCATCATCTTGTCGATTGCTACGCCCGCGTTCCTGACCGGGCCGAACATCCTCAACGTAGGCATTCAGGCCGCGACCGTCGCCATACTGGCATTCGGGCAGACCTTCGTCATCGTGGCTGCGGGCATCGATCTGTCCGTTGGCTCGGTGGCGGCCGTCTCAAGCATGATGGTGGCTTATACCGGCGCTTCCATGGGGCTGCCCGTGTGGCTCACGATTATCGTCGGCCTGCTCACCGGAGCCGGTTTCGGCGCGTTGTCGGGTCTGGCCAACGCCTTCCTCAAGCTGCCGTCCTTCATCGCCACGCTGGCCATGATGTCGGTCGCGCGAGGACTGACGCTGGTGATCTCCGACGGTCGCCCGGTTTCGACCTCCGGCATGGTCAACTTCTTCGGCAGCACGGCGCTGGGCATCCCGGTTCCCATCGTCATGATGGTCATCATGGGCGTCCTGGCCGCAGTGATCCTGAATTTCACGAGCGCTGGCCGTTCGATGTATGCGGTGGGCGGCAACATGGAGGCCTCGCGCCTTTCAGGCATCAACGTGCATAAGACGCAGGTCATGGTGTTCGTTCTCTCGGGCATCTTCGCCGCAGTCGCCGGCCTGGTCATCGCGGGGCGCTTGCATTCCGCGCAGCCGCAGGCCGCCACTGGCTATGAGATGGACGCCATCGCCTCCGTGGTCATCGGCGGAGCCTCCCTTTCCGGCGGCAAAGGCAAGGTTTCAGGCACCTTCATCGGCGCGATTCTGCTCGCCGTCATCCGCAACGGCCTGAACATCCTCAACGTCTCCTCCTTCTGGCAGCAGGTCGTCATCGGTCTGGTCATCGCCTTCGCGGTGAGCTTCGACACGCTGCGTCGAAAGGAGGATGCGCACTGATCGGGAGGGCGTACTCCGGGCGGCGTCGGTCGCTCTGGCTGGCTGAGGCTATGCAGCCGGCCGGGACGATCGGCTACCTGCCTATCGCGCGTCTGTCACTCGGTCGTCAGTCATATGAACCCAGTCATATAAACCCAATCACATAAATTACGTAACCGCGTAACTACCAACCAACAAATATCACAAGAAACAATCAGAAACAAACAGAATAATTAGGAAAGAAGCACATCATGATGAACATTTCAATGAAGAAAGGCATCCGTGCCGCACTTGCCCTCGTCTGCGCGGGAACGCTGATGGTCGGGGCCAGCGCTTGCGGCGGCTCCGGTTCCTCGTCCGGCGGCAACGACAAGGTCGCGCTGCTGGTTTCCACGCTCAACAACCCCTTCTTTGTGGATCTGCGTGATGGCGCGCAGGCCGAAGCCAAGAAGCTCAACATCGACCTGCAGGTCTCCGATGCACAGAACGATTCCGCCACCCAGCAGAATCAGGCGCAGAACGCGCAATCCCAAGGCGCGAAGGCCGTCATCATCAACCCTGTGGACTCCGATGCGGCCGGCCCAGCCGTTGCGCCGCTGCTCTCCGCGAAACTCCCCGTCATCTCTGTGGACCGCTCGGTGACCGGCGAGGACGTCAACTCCCACATCGCCTCCGACAACGTGGCTGGCGGCGCTCAGGCGGCGGACCAGCTCGCCAAGTCCATCAGCGAAAAGGGCAAGATCATCATCCTGCAGGGCACTCCGGGCGCCGCTTCCACGCGCGACCGCGGCAAGGGCTTCAAGGATGAGATCAAGAAGTACCCCGGCATCACCATCGCCGCCGAGCAGACCGCGAACTTCGACCGTTCGCAGGCGCTTGATGTGGCGACGAACCTGATGCAGTCCAACCCCGATGCGGTCGGCATCTACGCCCAGAACGACGAAATGGCGCTGGGTGCGATTCAGGCCCTCGGCTCCAAGGCCGGTGGCGATGTCAAGATCTTCGGCTTCGACGGCACCGATGACGGTCTCAAGGCGGTCAAGAGCGGCAAGATGGTCGGCACCATCGCGCAGCAACCCAAGGAACTCGGCAAGAAGGCGGTCGAAGCTGCGTCGAAACTCATCAAGGGCGAGAAGGTCCAGAAGACCCAATCGATCGAAGTGAAAACCGTCACCAAGGAGAACGTCGCTGATTTCGAGTGACCCGAATCTGGTGGCCCGTGCGTGATAGATGGTATCCGGTGATTTCCGGTAGCTGATACCGGGCATAGGTAGCTGATATGGCCCGGCCAGGCAGGTATTGCCTCGCCTGGCCGGGCCGTATCGGATCGCCCGCACCATACTACTTATTATATAGTGCGCGTCATCAAGGAGTGTCACCAAGGAGGAACTATGCTGACACATGGAATTTTGAACGCCCAACTCGCCCACGCTCTTGCCAGCTTGCGGCATAAGGATCTTTTCGCGATCTCGGATTGCGGGCTGCCGGTGCAGCCGGGCATCGAGGTCATTGATCTGGCGGTAGCTTTCGGCGTGCCGCGTTTCGAGCAGGTGCTCGACGCGCTGCAGTCCGAGCTGATCCTGGAAACCGGTCTTATGGCACAGGAGGCGCAAGGCACTGTCGCCGAATCCTGGGTCAGTGATCGCTTCGCCGTTCCGCTCGAATATGTGCCGCATGACGGTCCCGAAGGATTTAAGGCCCGCGTCAAAGATGCGAAATTCGTGATTCGCACGGGGGAGACAACCCCGTATGCAAACGTTCTCTTCCGCTGCGGCGTGCCGTTCTAAGGTGCCGGGCGGTAACGAAAGGAGCTTTTCTATGGATGAGAATGTGAACGCGCATGCAGCTGCGTTTGCGAGCGAGGGCGCGCATGCGGTTTCGGCTGCGAACGAGATTGCGCATGTGGCCGCAGCTACGGCTCGGGCTGCGGATACAGCTCAGTCTGCGGCCCCAGCTCGAGGCCGTGACGAGGCATTTCGTCTGCTGAACGTCATCGCGCAGACGCATGCCGGCGTCTCGGTCATCGGGTCGATGAACGCCGATTACACGGTTGTGGCGCAGCGGCTGCCGAAGCCGGGCGAGACAATCAACGGCGGCCCGCTGCGGCTGCTGCCTGGCGGAAAATCGGCCAATCAGGCTGCAGCAGCTGCCAGAATCGGTGCCGATGCGCGGATGTTCGGGGCTGTCGGGCAAGATGATAACGCCGATTTTCTGCTCGGATGCCTTAAGGATGCGGGCGTGGATGTGTCGCATGTCGATGCGGTTCCCGGGCCTAGCGGCACGACGGTGATTACGGTTGACGCGCACGGGGAGAACACCATCGTCTACTCCGCAGGGTCCAATGCTTCGGTGACGACCGAGTACGTCCGTGAGTCGCGCGATGCCATAACAGGTTCCTCGGTGCTAGGGCTGTGCTTGGAAAGCCCGATGGAGACGGTGACCATGTGCGCGCGGATATGCCATGATGCGGGCATGCTGGTGCTGCTCAACGATTCGCCATTCACGGCGCAGCTGCCGGCCGAACTTATCGCGGCATCAGATATTCTGCTGGTGAACGAGCACGAGATGTCGCAGCTGCTAGGCATATCCGAACCGGCGGATGGCGATTGGAGCTTGGTTGATTGGCGCGATCTGGCCGCAGCAATGACTCGTTACGGCTTCAATCGGGCGATTGTGACCTTGGGAGCGGACGGCTCCGTGGTGCTGGACCAGTGTTCGGTGCATCGGATACAGCCGGTCCGCGTGGACGCGATCGACACGACCGGATGTGGCGATGCCTTCATGGGCACCGTACTCGCCGGGCTCGCCAGCGGATTGTCCCTGGCGCAGAGCGCGCAATGCGCCTCCTACGTCTCAGCCTACGCCGCGACCGGAGCCGGAGCGCAGAATTCCTACGGCACCACAGCGCAGATCAAGCAGTATTTCGGGGGTGGTGCGGCGATGTGAGCGCGTGTCTGCACCGGGCAGCGACTCGGATGTAGATATGCGAAGGCCCTGCAATCATTGTGATTGCAGGGCCTTGTCTGGTGCGAGTAGGGGGAGTTGAACCCCCACGAGCATTCGCTCACTACCACCTGAAGATAGCGCGTCTACCATTCCGCCATACTCGCAAACAAATAGCTAACTTACTACGTCTTGCTCGTGACCGCAATTCGGTGTGTCGCACTTGGGCTTCTCGTGACTCTATTACCCAGCCCAAGGCGGTACCATAAGTGCACAAACTATGTGCGCACAACGGTACACAACGACGCGCAGCGCGAATGGAGATGGGGCATGGAATTAGGCAAAGACGGCTTTTCGCAGAAGGAGCGTCGTCAGCAGACGATTATCGGCGTGATTGCTTCGGTTCTGGCCGTCGTGCTGGTGGCGGTTATCGCATTCGTAATTTATAGGGCGAATCACCCCACGGTGGTGTCCGAGGGCAGCGAATACGCACAGTTGCAGAAAGTATCGGACAAGCCGAAGAATGCCAATGTTTCCGGTGGTTTCGTGGCCTCCAAGAGTGCCGACCCGAAGAAGGTTCCCACGGTCTCGGTGTTCTTCGATCCGATGTGCCCCTCATGCGGCATGGTGGACCGCGCGCTGAGCCCGACCCTGACGAAACTGTACAACGCTGGCCAAGCCAACATCGAGCTGCATCCGCTCGCTTTCCTCGACCGCAGTTCCAGCGACCAGTATTCCACGCGCGCGGCGAGTTCCTTCGCCTACGTTGGCGAGCACGATCCGGAGCATCTGCTGGCATACATGAGCGCCTTGTACGACGAGAAGTTCCAGCCTTCGGAAACGAATTACCAGCCGGTCAGCGACGCGAAAATCGCCCAGCAGGCCATCGCTGCCGGGGTTGACAGCGCGGTTGCGAGCCAATCCGTGAAAGGCCAGTACAAGGGACTGGGTTGCGAAGGTCACTGCGTACACGATATCGCGCAAGGAGCTGCAGCGTTCGAGCCAGGGAACCTTCGCGACGCCCACGATTCTCATCAACGGCCATTACTGGGCGATGAACGATGCCTCGATAGGCGACCTTCCACACGATTTCGTCGCGGACATAGGTCTCCCCGATGCCGCAGTCGGCAGCAAAACAGTCATGCCCTCCATCGGGTCGGACGGCAAGCCGGTGGAGTGATTTGCTAGAAGGGCTGCTTGGGTTTGGGCTTACGGCGAGAGGGCCGCAAAGGCACCAAGCTATGAAAATGGGAATCGAACCCGCCGTGTTGGCGGTTCGATTCCCATAAGGCCTGTGGAGCTGATGGTAATCGGTATGTTTCTAGTGGAAGTGTTTGATCGCAATGGGTTACAGACTGTGTATGAATATGTACCACACCCATTACCACATAAATGGTGTGTTGTAATGGTCACTATTTCTATGCGTCGTGTTCTCCCGTAGTAAGCATGTATATAGCGGTTGAGAGTTTCAGTGCGGCCTCGTGCGAACACAGTGAATTATATACGTTCGCAAAGCTTGTAGAATTCCAAACGTAATTGGTGGGGCAATTGTCGCTGCGAATGATGTTCGTGAAGGTCAGGTAGAGTTGATGCATCAATTAATAGTGATTGGGAATGGGTTCGATCTGCAATGCGGTCTTCCCTCTAGGTTCAGCGACTTTCAACGGTATAGAGCTAACAGGGTTTCTTCGCTTGGGGTGTTACTGCAGCAAGAACGCGGGGCAGAACAGGATGATGGAGAGCGCGAAAAAAAGGTATCCGGCAAGGACCTGTACAAAGAAGGCGCAACCATCTGGGAAGTTTTGCTCGCGTGTCGGGATAGCAGCCTATGGCGCGACATCGAGGGTGCCATCAGGAACTTTCTTGTGGAAAGTTCAAATCCTTTTGAACGGAAGTTATCCCCTCGACTTTTGCTAAGCTTGCGCTCGGAACCGATGGAACATGAACGGGCGTCACAGTTGTCGAGATTAGGGGAGGCCGGCCCCTTAATATACGATTTTTTAGAAGCCTACCTTACCGACCAAGAATTACAAGTCATCGACATCCATAAGGTGTTGGCATTCCTCTTAGACCAACTCCATAATCTCGAAGCCGAGTTCGGAGAATATCTGGGTGGGTGCTGTCGTCAGGACTACAGATATGCACTCAACGCCAGTGACCTGATCGAAGGACTTTCCTTATCCGAATTGCCCCGCGAGCAAGGGGACTCCATCGAAACGTCGGTCCTTGATTTCAACTACACAGATCCGCTTTCCAGATATACGAGTGAGCATGATAACTTCCATTTGGTCAACATCCATGGGAATGTGAACCGCCCGGTCTTTGGCATAGATGGTAAGGATCTGATGTCCGACCCGGATCTGGTCCAGTTCACGAAGACGTACCGCATCCTTGTATTCAAGAATCGCGAGCAGACAAGAATCATCCACACGGCTTCGGTGGACCATGCGGAACCCACCGAGCTCATAAAATTCTACGGTCATTCCCTAGGGGAGGCTGATTACTCCTACTTCCAGGCGATCTTCGATGGAGTTGATCTGTACTCTAGTAATGCCCGTCTGATCTTCTACTACAATATATGGTCCGAAAGCCCTGGTAATTGGTGTTCCGAAGAGACCGCACAGGCGGACATGTTCCAAAAAGTTACTAGGCTTATGAACGAATACGGGAAGACGATCACCAACAAGGATCATGGTAAGAATCTCATGCACAAGCTGTTGCTAGAGGGTAGACTCACGATCAAACGTTATAATTACTAATCGGCCATCAAACACGAAAGTCATCCCCACCCCCGTAGGAGATGAGGACCATTGTGAGTAGTTCTCTGATGCTGTGCCGTTGGCGGGTTTGGGGATAGAGGTATTCCCTGCCGAAAGTAGATTTGATCACGATGACAGCAGACTCACCCAATCACCTTGAAGAAGTGCATGGAATTATTGAGGAGTCTTCTAGCGTCGTTCCCAAAGTGTTATCTGGTGTTTCGGTTCGCCGAACAACGCCTTGATAACGAACGATCCCAGATATTCGTATCCGGCGTCGGGGGCTCTTCTGACGAACGTGTGACGTAGGAAGCCAATGTCACCATAGCTTCTGGAGCCCTCCCACTGTTCGAGGATATATTGTCCTCCATTGGGTATCGTGGACACGTAGTCCCACCTGTCGGAACTCTCCGTGAAAAACACGACGTGCGTCGGATCGTCGTTCTCCTGCTCTTTGAGCGTGTACGCGGCGTTGCCCGGCCTCGCATCATCGGACGTGACGACGCCCATGCGTCTTAACCCGTCAGCCTGCGTTCGCGCCTTGAATCCTATCGGCGGGATGCTGATGTGATCGACGGTCCAATCTCTTTGCATGTAATCCTCCTTGAAAAAGAACACATTGTTGTGGCTCCTATCGCGTAGTCTACTCACTATTTGTCCCCACACAACGCGGCTAGCAAACGCGAAAATCGCCCCCACCTCCCGTAGGAGATGAAGGCGACACGGGTGATTGTGGAATTCGTGGACTTACTTATTTGCTGGTGATTTGTCTGATGCTGTCTCCGTCACTGACTTCGGGGATGCCGGTGATGCTGTTGAACAGGCTGAGCACCCCGGCCAACGCGGCGGCTCCGGCTACCATTATCCAGTCGACGCCGCCGATGGTGACGGCGCTCACGGGAATGATGGCGATCGCGGACTGGGCCGCGGTCTTCAACGCGCGGATGCCGGCGGCCTTTACCCAGTCGGCGAGTTTCCTCGTGGTTTTGTCCTCCGCCGCGCTGGCCGAGGCGTTGTCGGTGTTGTATTCGGACTGGTCCTGTGCGTCCGGTTTCGTTTCCTCCGTCATGATTGCTCCTTAGAAGGTGTTGGTGTTGAGTCTGGATTGCAGTGCGCGCACGGTGGCGGGGCCGAAGCTGCCGTCAGGGGTGACGCCGAGGTGTCGTTGGATGGCCTTGATGGTGCCCGGGCCCATGAGTCCGTCTGCGGTGAGTCCGAGCCTGCGTTGCACGGCGCGGATCAGGTCGCTGCCGCCCGGACCATAGGCGACGGCGTACAGGTTCGGCCGCGCGTATGTGCCGTCCGGGTGTAGCTGGCCGCTGATCACCCCGTCGGCCGTGGTGCCCATGACCTGCTGCCAACGGCGTACCGTGGCCGGCCCGCAGTCGCCGTCAACCGTGAGTTTGTTCGACGCCGCCGGTGTTGGCGTGGGCGTGGTGCCGCCGGTGTATCTGAGGTAGCAGTTCCAGGGGAAGTCGTAGTAGGCGCGGATGTTGGTCTCCTGGCCGGTCTGGTCGCCTCCCTGCCCGGTCGCCGTGCGGTGCTCGGAGTAGCTGGCCTGGGCGAGTTGCCCGCCGCCGAGGTATACGGCGACGTGGTCCCGGTCGTTGAGCAGGATGTCGCCCGCCTGCGGGTTCCCGTCGTTCGCGATTCGACTCCAGCCCCGGGCGGTGAGCTGGGCGCTCATGTTGCCCGTGTATGTGGCCGATCCGGTGTCGAACCCGGCTTCGCGCAGGCACCAGATGACCAGGCTGGAGCAGTCGCAGTTCCCGCCTGGTCTGATGTTCCACCGGTCGTTCTGGCTGTAGCCCAGGCTCACCGTCTGGCACCAGTAGCGCATCCGGTTGATGAGCGTGTTGAGATTGCCCATGATCAGTCCTCCTTCGTTTCCTCGAGTGCGGCGAGCGAGTCCTGTTCGCTTATCGGCGTGATGTCGGGCGGCATGGAGTCGCCCTGCGGTTGTGTGATCTCGGCCATGATGGTCTCCTTATGGTTGGTTGTTTTGGGGTATCAAAAGGCCGCTCATGATGAGCGGCCTTGGATTGGGTGAGGATGGCTAGGGTCGGTCGTGGGTGTAGTCCCAGTCGTCGTCGTGCGCGCGGCGCGCGTAGTTCTCCTCGAGTTGTGACAGTCTGATGTGACCGACCCCGTTGCCGCCGATCCTGCTGTATTCACGGCCCGACTGGATGGCGCTCTCATGGCTGTTCTGATCGAACGGGTGCGCGAAGAGGCATTGGCGCAGCACGATCAGCTTCAGATCATGGATTTCCTCGCCGAGCTGTGATTCCTGCCGGTCGAGGACGTCGAAATGGTGGTCGCCCTTCTCCAGCTGCCGGACGAACACCTCGAGGTCGGCTTTGGTGACCGTGCCACGGCGTTTGGCCAGGTGCTGGGTGGTCCAGCCGACGAGGCTGCTGAGCGCTCCGCTCATGATGATCGCGGTGACGATGGCGACGATGGAATCCTCGGACATGGGGCTCCTTGAGAAGAATTCTTGTTTCCCGCTGCCCAGAACCATGATGCGAGCTGGTGGCACGGGATTGGTTGGATGACGACTGGGAGTATGCTGATGCCATGACCAAGCAGCGTGACTCATACTGGGATCTATGGCGGGGCGTGGCGATCATTGCCGTGGTGTGGATCCATACGAAATCAGGGGAATCCTACGCCGGCTGGGGGCATGACTATTGGGTCGTCGTCAAGAAGCTCATCGACTTCCCGGTGGCGCTGTTCCTGTTCATTTCGGGCTATCTGGTCAACATTGACAAACTCCGCGCACCCGGAACGTGGATGAAGACGCGGATGGTACGGCTGCTAATCCCGTTCTTCGTCTGGTCGGGCGTGTACACGATCATCGAGACCGTGAAAAGCCAAGGGGCGGTACGTCCCTTGGCGACGCTGGTGAAGTTCGTGTTCGGCTTCTCGGCCATGCCCCTGTACTTCATCCTCGTGCTCGTCCAGCTCACAGTGCTCACGCCGCTGCTGGTGCAGGCGCTGCACACCCGATGGGTCTGGGCATGGTACGCGCTGACGCCCGCATACGTCGTCCTGCTCTACGCCTGGACGATCAGGACCGGCGGCATGCCTCCCAAATACTACTGTCTGTTCCCCGGCTGGCTGTGCTTCTACCTGATGGGCCTTCATCTTCGTCAAAACCAGACGAGCATCCCCGCCGCATGGATGGCGGCGGGCTTCGCGGTCAGTACGGCTGCGGGCGTCGCCGAATCATACGCGCTGCTGCATGCGGGGGCGTCGCCCGAACTGGCCGGCAGCCAGCTTTCGGCCACGTCCGTCGTCGGCTCCTGCTTCCTGCTGCTGCTCGTATACGCGATGCGTCGGCCAGCCAAGCCCTCGCCGTTGTCCGCGCTGGGAGTGGATTCCTACGGCGTGTACTACCTGCACATACTGTGGATGGGGTTGATCAGCCCTGCGTTCGACGTGGGCGGCATGTTCGTCTCGGCCCCGCTGCCCGCGATACAGGCCATGCAGGTCGTGACCGTGGTCGCGGCGAGCCTGTTGACCATGATGGCCGTCAGGAAGCTCGCCGGCCGCCGACCGGCGTCGCGGCTTCTGGGTTTCTAGGACGTTTCCTCAGGTCAGATGGCCGGCGTCGAGTGCGGGTTCCTTGGCGCATAGGGATAGGTCAGGTCCCGTCCCGCTGCGATGTCGGCGGCGTCGGCCTTGAATATCGGCTGCCCGTCGCCCGCGGAGCACAGCACCTCATAGGTTCTCACAGCGCCTGACGCGGTCATGCCCGACAGCTTCCCCGCCACCGCCAGCTTGAAGAAGTTGCCCGTAGCGTTCGAGATCAGTTCCTGGCTGTTGTTGAGCATGACGTTGACCTGCTGGCCGAGCGGCGGGAGCGGCAGCCGCTGTCTGCTCTGTCCGGGGAATATCGTCCAGGACGCGTCCAGCAGGTTGTCATACGTCGCGTACAACAGCGTGCGGGGGTAGGTGCTCAGCCTGGACCTGATATTGCGGTACGCGCTGGCGTTGTCGAACAGGTCGTAGGAGAGCGTCACCTGGTTGGAGTCCACCGACGCCCACGAGTACGTCGCGTCGACCGACACCGGCCAGGTCATGCCCGAATCGTCGACATGTCCCACGCTCTGGAACGCCCAGTTGCCCTTCGACGTGATCTCCCCGGTCATGTCGATGATCGTGACCGGAGGAGTGGGCGAGGTCGAGGCGGACTTGATGAGCATGTTGTTCAGGCACAGCTCCTGCGCGCACTGCACCAGCTCGCAGCCGTGCCATCCACGCGAACCGTTCGCGGTGATGCCGATGCCGTACGAGTAGTTGCAGTGCCGGGCGGTGCACTGATAGCAGATCATGTGCTCGCCCTCGATGTCGAAGGCGACCCTGTGCAGGAACACCACGCACCGGTCTACCAGGTTGTCCGACCCGTAGCTTGAGACCTGGATGCTGCGGATGCCCGTGAACCCGATGACCGATTCCGGGGTGGACAGCGTGTTTGGTTTGCGCACGCTCACAGAGCACAGCGACGCCGCGAACGAGCTCGCGCCCATGCCGTTGATGCCGACCGCGGGCTTGGTGTTGTCCGGGTAGTCGATGCCGATGCCGGAGATGTGGAAGTTGCATCCCGGATATACGCCACGCTGACGGAGTCCCACCACGGTGGCGTTGTCCGGCATCGCGTCGTACGCGTGGTCACTGACGTGCAGCACGCTGCCCGTCAGTTCGTATGTTCCCCCCGAAATCTTGCGGTATGGGTAGCCGAATCCACGGATGTCAACACTGGCCTGCCTGTCTGCGGGAAGCTGCAGCATGTAGCCGTAATCATCCCACGAATCCAGCCAGTACCCACCGTTGCATACTAGGAGCGGCGCGTTGCTTTCGATTGCAGCTGACAGAGCCTGCCTCAGTTCGGCCTCGTCGTTCAAACCGTCGCACACGTAGTCAGCGATCGCCTTGTCGTGCGGCGTGGAATCCACGGCCGCGATGAGCACGTGGGTTCGCGACCGGCGCAGCAGCGTCGGCTCGCCCAGCAGCGCCGCATTCGTGTTGCTTGAACCGCCGGACACGTACCCGGCCACGGCCTGGTCCGCCGGCACCGCGTTCACGCCCGGCAGCCCCTGTATGCCCTGCGCTCCTGGGTTACCCTGGGTACCCGGTATCGCCATGATCCGTCGTCTGTCGATGATCTGATCGACCGTGATTGTTTCAGCCATATGATTGCTCCTTGCAGAAAATGAGTACAGTTTTGTTTATGTCCAAGGGGAAAAGAAGACGGTCGTCCAAGAGGGACAAGTCATCCGGAGAGATACTGAAGTCCGCTCAATCAAGCCTTGACCGAGCAAAAAGAGCTTGGGAAAGATACCGGGAACGGGGAGCGGACGCGGATTTGTTCCTTAATGAAGCCCTGATCAACACGGTCGGCGTGATGTACAAGCTTCGCAACAACAAACGAAGGCATGGTCCCGAGTGGGAAAGTCGTTTCACCGCGTTGGAGGCAACCCCCCGGATGCAATGGCTGAAGCATTACCGCGACGGCGACCAACACGGCCTCGAAGAGGGGACTATGTCCAGCTCAGCCTATATCAAGCATCTGGGCTCTGCGGAACTCTGGGGGATGGCTCCTCCCGGGGCCGTTAATGCCTCACTGGGCGATCAGTTCGGGCGTTGCTTCTGGACTGTTCGAAGACCTGACGGACGAGAGGAGAGGAGATACTTCGTCCCGCCCCAATCCATGTTCAGCACTGGTCTTGTCGGCTCAGACGAAAACGGCGAATACGAGATCGAAACACTACTCCCGAATCTCATCGACGAATTGCAATCACTGATCGACTCGGCTTCACGTTCCCTGTAGCCAGTTGATGATGCCGGCCAGCTCCCGCAGATTGACGTCCATCTCGAGTTGCGCGTCAAAATAAGGTCTTCCGTCGTAACCGGTGCCGCATTGAGACGAATAGTAGCCGCCATGCCTTGCCTGATACTCAAGGAAAGCTTCGTCAAGCATGCTCGCCGTCAATTTTTTCAATGGTTTCCGTTTTGCCATATTCTCCTCCTAGCTCAGATGCCAGTAGCCTTCGCCAATCCGTTCCACATGTCGGTCTGTGCCCATGACCTGCATGCGCCATATGCCAGAGCGGCGTCCGTACCATACGTCAGATTTGAACGCGTCCGGTGGGATGTCCACGATCGCGTAGCCGTCCGCAGTCAGCGTCAGGCCCGTGGACCACCACCAGGTCCCGTCCGGCCCGGCCAGCACGAACCTACCTGTCCAGCCGCTCATGTCCAACGGCGCGAACGGGCCGGTCTGCGTGGTCTGCACCTCGGTGACGACCGCCCGTCGGATGCTCGAGCCGCGCCGCAGCAGCAGATCGGCCCGCACCGTGCGATCATCGTCGTAAACTCCGCTCATGATTGCCTCCTATACGCCTTGATGGTCGAGGGCGTCGAGCCGTCGGAACACCGTGTCGAAATTGAGTTTGACGGTCACGAGGACCTTGTTCTGCAGGTCGTCGATGTACGTCTGCTGCGACTGCAATTGCCGGGTGATGCCCTGCAGCGTCTGGACGGTGTCGCCCTGGTTGCCGACGATGCCGGACAGCTGGGAGACGATGGACGACAGTTGGCCTTGCTGCGTGCCGAGCTGGTCCTGGGCCGTCTTGAGCTGCCGCTGCTGCTCGGACAACGTGTCCTGCTGCGACTTCAGCTGTTCCTGTTGGGCTGCGAGGAGCTCCTGCGCGGCTTTGAGTTGTTTCTGCTGCTCGGCCAGCTGTTTGGTGAGCTCGTCGAGTTTGCGGGTGATCTGTCCGATCTCCGTGCCCGTGGGGCGGTTCGCCTCGGCCTTCTCCCGGTCCTGCGCCTCCCGGGTTCGCTGGGACGTGAGGATCTGGTCGGCGGTGCCGGGCTGGTAGCGGCGTTCCGGCGTCCAGTCGTCATCGGCGGGGGCGGCCGGGTCCACCCCGGCTGGAATTGTGCCCGTGTCATCCACTGGTGCCTCGACCACTGTGCCACTGCTCGCCGTGTTCTCCTCCGTGGGTAGTATGGCGGACAGCAGCATCGGCGCGATCGCCACACCGGCATAGGAGGGCTCCGTGACGGCCACGTCGGCGACCTCGATGGCCAGGGCGGCGATCTGCCTGGCCTGCGAGCGCACGTGTCTGCTCATCGCGTCCAGTGAGATGCGGAGTGGTTTCAGGTTCTTGTTCATGCGCGTTCCCTTGCCTGTACGGTGCGCCAGTCGGAGCTGCTGGATCCGCTCACGTCGGTGATCTTGAGATACAGGAGCCGGCGTCCGAGATAGTCGTCCTCCACTCGCAGGTCGAGGTGGTCGCCCACGTGCGGGTCGTATTCCTCGCCGAGGAGGATTTCATATGTTTCGCTGGGCCATGCGCCGAGTGCGGCCTGGGTGCGCGCGTAGGTGCGCAGCGTGTCGAGCTCGCTCACGGTGGTGTGCTCCGTGTTCGTGGATTGCATGAACGGCATCGACGCGTCCCGGTATTGCGTGGGCAGGGTGGCGCGGGTCATGACGGTCTTGTCGTCGTTCTTGCCGCCCGCGGCCCACACCTGCGTCGTCAGCGGCGAACCGTCCTCATCCGAGGCGGAGAGCATGGCGCGCACGCCGGGAAGCGTCGCGTTGATCATGAGCTCATGGTCGACGAGCTCCGACGCGGACTCCAGCAAAAACGAAAGACGGCCGTTGTAATCGAGGGACGGGGTGAAGCGGTATTCCTGCGCCTGGTCGAGGTTGGCGAGGTCGCGTATCCGGTCCGCGCAGGTGGCCAGGTCCCAGCCGCCGTACGTTCGGGTGAACGAGCCGCCCTCCAACGTCGGCAGCGTGAACGGTATGGCACCCCATTTGAGGGTCTCCGCGATGATGCCGCGCGCGATGTCGCGGTACGAGCCGGTCAGCGTCAGCGCCCAGTCGCCGGCGGGGTGATTGTCGTCCACCAGCACGTCACCCTCGCGGAAGCTCGAGTCCAGCCCATGGTTGAGCACGAGTCTCTTGCCCAGCAGCGTCCACCCGCCCCCGCACGTGAACGAGAGTTTGCGGCCCTTCGCGTCCCACTTGCGCGACGTCACCGGGCCCGCGTGGATCACCCGCTGGCCGCGCTGGACCGCGAGGATCACCTTCCACGGGCGCAGCGCGTCATGCAATGACATGCCGTTGACCGTGAGCCGTTTCGCCATCGAGCTGAATACGACATCCACGGACAGCTGTCCGGGCTCGTTGATGGAGTCCGACCACGAGCAGCCCGTGTACGGCAGGCGCGTGAGATGCTCGCCGGTCATGGCGCTGTACGCGTGCACCGTGAGATTCCTCATGGCATCCTCACTTCCAGCAGGGCCGCACCAGCATCGAGAGCTGGCCGGCGTCGATGGACACGGGTATTGAACTTCTGCCCGGAGGTATCGCGAACGCGTCATCCACCGAGACGAGGCCCTGGCTTGGCTGCATGCTCTCGAAATCCAACGTCAGAGCCTCGGCCGAGCCGCTCCACACGACCGTCTGACCGCCCAATGAAAGCGTCAGCCGGGAGACGCCGGACGCGCGCACGACCGGCCAGGATTCCATGTTCCCGGCGTTCTCCACCTGCATCAGACCGTTTGACGCCGGATAGGATATCCAGTCGCCATACTTGTGCGGGTCGGGGCAGTGGACGATCAGCGTGAACTCGAACCCCTGCTCCGTCCAACGCATCGTCGGCTCCGGATCGTCGGCGAGCGCTCCGGTGAGGGTGCGTTTGCCGTGGGCGTCGTGGACGGTGATGGTGAGCGGTCGGCCCCAGAGGTCGCAGATGCGGTCGGTGGCATTTGCGGATTCGATGCTGGTGAGCCATTTGGCGATGCAGTCGATGGTGATGTCGCGGCTTTTCTGGGTGAGGCGGCTGGGCCAGTATTCGCCGTCCTGTTGGGGTTTGGCTTCGAAGGACTCTTTGTAGCTTGGGGTGCCGAGGAGTCCTTTGATGCCGTTTTTTCTGATGCCCCAGATGTGTCGTGGGTTGTGCCAGTGGTCGGATAGGGCGATGGTGTCGGTGTCGCTTTGGATGGTGATGCGCATGGTCTACCACCTGTCCGCCGCGGCTTTGCTCCGCGCGCTCCACATGCTCAGGACGGTGTCGGGGTCGGTGCCGCGTGCGTCGATTTTGGTGTCGACGATCACGGTCTTGCCTTGGCTTTGTCCGGTTTGGGTCGGGTAGCCGGCGGCCGGGTTGGCGGCGACGCCGACGTTCATGGTGTCCGGTACGACGTCGGTCAGCGCCTGCACCGCATGATTGACGACGGGCATGGTGTCGGTGATGCCGACGGCCATTCCCTTGGCGAGCATGACGCCGATCTGGTCGCGGAACACGCGTGAGGGGGAGTGGATGCCGAACAGGCCCTTGACCTTGTCGACGATGCCGCCGGCCCATCCGCCGATTTTGTCCCACAGCCAGCCGCCCATGCTGATGATGCCGTTCCACAGGCCGGACACGAGGTTCCTGCCCACATCTACCATGCCGCTCAGCAGTCGTCCGATGCCGTTTATCGCGTTGGATACGACGTCGGTGATGCCGTTCCACACGCGTGGCCAGTCGCCGCTGAAGATGCCGCTGATTATGTTGACGACGCCGCGTACAACCCCGACTATGTTCTGCATGACAGCCGATATGGTCCCAATGACACTTTGTACAACTGGCATGAGTGACTGGATATTGGGCAGGAGGATATCTGTTATCGCACTCGTAATGAGTGCGATAACAGATTCGAAGATGCTGCCTAATAGTGTCCACCCGGATGAGACGTATGCAACGACAATACCGACTATTTCAACTATCGAATTAATAATCGGCAACAGCGTTTGGATCACTTGAGCTACAGCCTGTACAACCACGCTGATTATTGGGACTAGTGCCTGGACGATTGGTACGAGGATTCCTATCAAAGTGCTTGCGACCTGCACGATGACGCCTAGTATCTGCGTCACGGATGGCAGCAGTGCGATGATGAGGCTCGTCAGTGGGGGCAGCAGCGCCGTGATGATGTTCGTCAACGGCGGCACCAGCAGCTGGATCGCGGTCATCAGCGGGTCCAGGATCTGCGGGATCAACGGCGCGAGCGCGCTGATGACCGCCGCGACCACGGGGATGAGCTGCTCGATGGTGTTGGTGACGACCGGCATGAGCCTGGTCAGCGCCCCCGAGATGGTGTTGGCAAGGAGTTCGAACGTCGGCTGCAGTTGGGTGAACGCCTGCTTAAGCGAGGCGAACACGTTCGACAGTTGCGCGCCGAACATGTCCTGCAACTCCGGGGACGTGGCGATCAATGCCGCGATGGCGGCGGTGAGCACTCCGATCGGTCCGCCGAGCATCTGCAAGGGGCCGGTCAGTTTGCCGAGGACGCCGCCGACGAGTGGTATCTTCGCCAGCAGCGGGGACAGTCCGCCGACGCCCAGCGCAGCGAATCCGGCGGTGAGTGGTGCCAGGATGTTGCCGAACTGGCCGACGACCCCGGTGATGGCGTTTATGGCCTGCTGGAATGGTGCGGGCAGCAGCGCGGTCAGCGAGGAGAACATGGCGGGTATCGCCGCCACGACGCTTTTGGCGATCACCCCCACCCTGGGCAGAATGTTCTGCAGGGCGATGCAGATGCTCGAGGCGAGCTCGTTGGTCAGCCCTGGGATGTCCGCGTCTGATTTGCCGAGTTCCGCCAGCCAGTTGGACCAGGCGGCCTTCATGCTGCCGATGGACCCCTCGATGGTGGTCGCGGCCTCACGCGACGTGGTGCCGGTGATGCCGAGCTGCGTCTGCATGACGTGGATCGCCTGCACAACGTCAGAGAACTTGCTGATGCTCAGGTCGCCCATCTCGCCATGGGCCTTTTTGACCTTGTTCGCGTCGGAGACGAGCCGTTGCATCTCCTCCTTGGTGCCGCCGTACCCGAGCTTGAGGTTGTCGAGCATCGTGTAGTTCTGCTTGGCGAACCCCTGGTAGGCGTGCTGGATGTCGCCGATGCCCGTGCCGAGCTTGTTGGCGTTGTCCGACATGTCGACCATGGCCATGTTGCCGGCCTCGGCGGCCTTGGCGGTGTCGCCCCCAAGAGAGCTGATGAGGCTCGCGCTGAAGCTGGTGATCTGCTCCATGTAGTCGTTCGCGGACACGCCGGCGGTGCGGTATGCCTGCTTCGCGTACCCCTGCACCGTCTGCGATGCTCCCTTGAACAGGGTGTCGATGCCACCAACCGCCTGCTCGTACGTGCTGTATGCGGAGAACGCCGATTTGCCCATCGAGGTGAGTGCCGGGATGAGTGCGGTCACGCCCGCAGCCACGCCGGCCATGCTGACCGTCGCGATGCTTCTGAGCGCGTTCGCAGCCTTCGCGGCCCCGTCGTGGAAGGCGGACGCGATGCCCGAGGCCACGGTGCGCGCCGCGGCGGGGATGCTGCCGAGCACGCCCGCGGCCGCGCCGCCCACATTGGACAGGTAGCCGCCCACCATGCTCGCCACGGGTTGGAAGGGCTTCACGATGAACGATGCCGCGGATGCCGCGGCCGTGCCGATCGCGGATGCTGCGGTTCTGAACGGCTGGGGGATGTGGGACGCGATGCCGCTGACCGCGCCCCCGATCGCGCCGCCCCACCCGGACAGCGTCGACTGCGTGGCCCTGACCGCGCCCTGCAGACCGGTCGTCATCTTGGATCCGAGTTGAGTGGCGAACCCGCCGATCTGACCCAGTCCGCTCTTCACGAACGCGCCGATGCTGCTGAGCACGGGCTGCAACGTGTCCAGGCCGAGCAGGGAGCGGGCCAGAGAGCCGACCGCTCCCGACAGTCCGGTGAACGAGCTGCGCCCGGCGTCCAGCGAACGGAATCCCGCGGCGAACATGGAGACCTGGCCCCGGAAGCCGCGGGCGGACGTGTTCGCCGCATGGGCCGCGACGTCCTCCGCCGCGGAAAGCCGGCTTTTCGCTTCGGAGAGCCGTTCCGTCGCCGCACGCACGTTGTCGGCGGCGGTGCCCTCGCGCAGCTGCGCGGTCTCGAGCCGTATGGCAGCCTTCTCCGCCTGGATGGACCCCTCGCCGTGCTTGGCGATGGCGGTGGAGAGCTTGTCCTGTGCATCCCTCACGCTCAGGGCCGCGTCCTTCTGCTTGAGTAGGGACGCCGAGTAGGATTGCGTCGCCTTCGCGACATCCTGTTTGAAGGGGTTGAGCACGCCGTCGGCGAGCCCCTCGGCGCTGGATGCGAACCCGGTGCGGAGCCCGCCTCCCAGCCGCGATCCCATGCCCTTGCCGTCGAACGCCCGGGACATGCGCGAGGAGCCCTCGCGTCCGGCGGCGTCCATCTCCTTGTTCACGGCGGAGCGGAACCCCTTCATGGAGGGGAAGATGGACACGTGGCCCTGACCGACCTCGGAACCGAACGACATGATGGGCCTCGCCTACTCGTAGAGATGTTGGAACACCGGCGACATCGAGCCGGCCGCTTGGCGCAGCTCGTCGTCGTCGGCCTTGCGCGCCTCGGTCCGGCGTCTGCGCGCCAGGCCGTCGAGGGGTTTGGGGAACAGGTCGCTGGCGAGCGCGTAGATGACGGTGAGGTCGGCCCAGCCGGCCGGATAGTCCAGTCCCATGACCTCGGCACCCGTGTACGTGGAGGGGTCGTCGGCGAGGCATTCGTACAGGCCGATCGCGTCCCCGTAGCGCAGACGGTTGCCGAGGTCCTTCTGCAGGCTCCACCCGTGGAGCGCGAAGTCGGCCCGGACTACCCTGCCGTGTTCGTGGAGCCGATCGACGAACCAGCGGATTTTCCCAGGTCGGCCCCCTGCGAGCGGGTGATGGTGCGCCCGTAGTCGTCGAGGATGTTCTGCACCACCTGGATGGGTTCCCGCTCCAGCTGCTGCGACTGCTTGTCGCCGGCGAAGGCCGAGAGGATGCGTTTGATCTGCTCGATGCTCTCCGTGTCGGTCTGCGCGTTGCTCAGCGCCTCGAAGTCGTTGATCGACAGGGCCAACGGCAGCTTGTAGATCGCGCCGCCGGGCGCGAGCGCCCAGAAGAGGTCTCCCTTGATGATGTGCCGGGTGTGGAAGCGTTGCGAGATGTCGTGCAGCGCCTCCGTTTCGGCGGTGTCGGTCCAGGCGTCGAATTCCTCGATGGTGGGGCTGGTGGTGGTTGTTCTGCTCATGGGTGCTCCTGTCGGTTATGGGTCACGGCTCCGGCGTGGGTGCCGGGCTGGTGGGGTCGTAGATGCTTTCGAAGTACCGGTGGCCGTCGTAGTTGGGGTCCGGCTGCCAGGTGACGGTCAGCGCGCGGCCTTTGACGCTGCCGCGTTCGGATTGTCCGGGCTCGTTGCCGGTGACCTGCACGACGCCGGCGCGGCGGCGTACACGGCCTCCACGCAGCGCCTCCTCCTGGTAGGCCATCCACTTGTCGTCGCGGAGGATGTCGTCGACGGCATATACGCCGTCCGCGTCGGGTTCGCCCACGGTGATGAGGCGGGTGAGGTCGTTGTCCTCGGCGGCGGTGAACGCGGTGGTGAGTTTCGGTTCGGGCTGCAGGAGGTAGCCCGACTGGTAGAACTCGGTGGGGTCGTCGGCGTCGCGCCCGTCCTGCGGGCCGCCGTCGGACGTGATGAGTCCGACGCAGGCCTTGGCCGGCGCGTACGCGTCGGGAAGCTCCGGCTTCGCCTTGGATCTGGCGATCATCGTTCTGGTGATCTTGTTCGCGTCCGAATAGGGCACGAGGCTGATGGCACCGGTGATCGGCACCTCGACCTTGCTTAGGTCGTTGCCTTGGGAATCTGCTGTCATGATTGGCTCCTTTGATGGTTATTGGTGGATTTCGCCGTCGACCGCGTACGTGAACGTCATGTAGTAGCAGGCCACGTCGAGGTCCTCGGTGATCGGATACGGTCCCTTGCAGTTGTCGCCGTCCAACGCGAGGATCCTGCTGTCCGGCGCATGCCCCTCGAGGATGTCGGGGTCGGCGGTGAGCAGGCCGTACACCCGTCTGGCCAGGTCCTTGCAGGGCTTCGGCCGGGAGCGGCTCCAGCCCCTGACCGTGACGGCCAGCGTCGTGTCGAACACCACGCGTTCGGATTGGCCGTTCACCGTCTCGGACACGACTATCAGCGGATAGCCGCCCCGGTAGTCCGACGGCTCGCGGTTGCCGACCTGCAGGTCCCTGACATCCGTGAGCGCCGGGTTGAGGTAGGTGCAGGCCCATGCCTCGAGGTCGGTGGGGAGGACGGTGCTCATGTTCTGGCCTTGCGGAAGGCGCGGGCGAGGTTCTGCGTCCGGGATTCGATGAGCATGGTCTTGGCATCGTGCCCGACGACCATGTAGGTGGTGCGGTGCGCGTGTTCGACTTCTTCGATGCCGAGGCGGTCGCGGTATTCGCCGGTGTCCACGGGAGCGTTGGCCACGGCCTGCGCGAGGGTGCGTTCGGCGGATTGGCGGGTGAGCTGTTTGACGCCTTCGGATTTCATGATCGCGTCAAAGAACCGGTCGTCGAAGTCGATGTATGTCTGTCCGGCCCTGGGCATGGGATCATCCCTTCCATTCGGTGAGTTGGATCTCTAGCGTCGGCTGCCAGCCGGTGAACGGGTTCGTGTCGCGGCTGGGCATGCCCGTCACCGTCCAGAGCCGTCCGTCGTCGGGCTGGGGGCGGATGCGGTCGCCGAGCCGCACGTCGCAGTCCGGGTCGGTGACGGTCAGGTAGGCGTTGCTGGCGGTTTCCTCGCGTAGCCCGTTGGGGCTGCGCCGGCTCGACGAGCTCGACAGCGATCCGTGGATCTCGAGCTCGTCGGCGGCGGCCCAGTCGCGTGACCGTTGTTTCGGGTTGTACGCGTCCGTGGTCTCCCCGGCGCGGATCCTGACGAACCGGGTGTCGTGGTCAAAATCCATTGGATCCCTCCGGCATGCATGTGAACCGGTTCCCGTACCGGACGTCGTCCGGCACGGGGGTTCGGATGGTTCGGATGCCGCCCGTTCCGGAGAACGAGTCGAGTTGGGCGAGTTCCGTGGGGCTGAACCAGGCGAGCAGGATCGTCGTGTAGGTGACGGACGCGCCGTTGACGCTTTGGGCGGCGACCGTGCTGTTGGGCCGGTCGATCCTGCGTTGGATCGCGTCGGCCGCGGCCGACGCGAACACGGGCTCGTTGCCCTCGTCGCCGGCGGTGATCGCATGGCCGTACCGTTTGGTGAGCAGCAGTGCGACCACCGGTGCCCAGGCGCTGACGAGCCGTTGCTTGGCGTCAGGCAGCGGGTTGGGCAGCAGGAACGGCTGGAGCTTCTCCGCTGTCAGCTGCATCCGTGTCCTCCTTAGGTGCGAGCGCGGCGGCGATGGCGTCGAGCTTGTCCTGCTTGATCTTCGCGTCCGACAGATCGATGCCGTTCTCCTCGGCCCAGGAGTCGATGCGGGCGATCGACCATTGCGTGGACGGCAGCTCCACCGGCTCCGTGTAAGGCCGCCAGCCGTGCGCGAAGTAGAAGGTGGCGTCGGCCACGTCGATGACGCGGCCGGAATCATGGGTGAGTTTCGTCATATCGGTCTCCTTCGGTCAGGCCTTGGGCGTCACCGCGGCGACGGGCTTGGAAATCTTCCCGTTGGCGGCCATGGTGTTGCCGAGCACATACGCGTACCGGGCCTTGAAACGGAACGCCACCCGGTCCGTCTCCGCCAGGCTCACGCCGTTGACGGTCGCCTGGTCGAGGAACTTCACGGTGATGTCCTGGCGTATCCCGATCTTCACGCGGCCGGCGTCCGCGATGAGGGCGAGCGCCTTGGCGTTGTCCCAGCTGCCGTTCCGGGCGAATGCGGCGTCGAGCCCGGCGATGTTGTCGGAGACGGTGCCGTTGTTGGGCAGCGCCTGGTAGATGGAGGTGCCGTCGGCGGCGCGGAGGTTGGCGAGCTTGTAGCGTAGGCTTCCCGCGGAGATGATGGCGGTGGGGTCGGCTCCGGAGTCGTCGACCGCGGAGGCCGCCTGGTAGATGCTGCCGGCGAGATCGTCGGCTCCTGCGGTCGCGGCCGCCTGGAAGAGGCTTCCGGCGGATGTGGCCGCGGTGAACAGGTCCTCGGATACCCAGGTGGCGGGCTTGTCGACGCCGAAGAACACCGCCTGGTCGAGTTTCTTGCCGATGGCGGTGCCGCCGAGCTTGGTGATGTCGGTGAGCAGGTCCTCGGTGGCGTCCTCGAGCACGTCCTCGTGGATGGGCACGATGACGGCGATTTCCTCGACCGCGAACTGCTTGTTGGCCCAGGTGGCCTTGCCGGTGGGTTT
Source organism: Bifidobacterium tibiigranuli (assembly GCF_009371885.1). Classification (GTDB taxonomy): domain Bacteria; phylum Actinomycetota; class Actinomycetes; order Actinomycetales; family Bifidobacteriaceae; genus Bifidobacterium; species Bifidobacterium tibiigranuli. The sequence goes on from NZ_QLZA01000009.1 coordinate 70,316, forward strand.
GACGCCGGTCGCGTCGGCGGCCTCCGACACCCACTTCGCCTCCGGCAGGGATGCGAGGACGGGAGCGTTGGTGACCTTGGTGCCGAGCGGTGTGGTGCCGAACGCCTTGATGGCTGCCGACTGTTCGTCGACCGCTCCGAGCAGGACGTTGCTGTATTCCTCCTGGATAAGGGCGGCCACGTCCTCACGGGTGATTTCTGCCATGATGATGGCTCCTAACTGTGTGCTGTGCCGTCATAGGACGGCGGATTGTGCTTGTTGGTTTCCGGCTTCATCGCGGGTGGATGGACGCGCCGAGCTGTCGGAGCGCCGCCGCCGCTTTCCCCTTGCCGTCATGGGTGTCTGAGATTCGTATCCCCGCGGGCAGTCTCGGACCGCCTTTGGGAATGGTCTGCTGGTTCTTGAGCAGGTATGGTTTCGCCTTGGCGAGCGCGTCGAGTTTCTTGCCGATGGCGTCCGTGTCAGGTTCGCCGTCCTTGATGGGCGGTTTGTCGACGAAGGCGGCGAGCGCGTCGGCCGGGTCGTGGAAGCCTTTCGACTGCGCCTGGAGGCGGATTTCGGCGTCGGCGATCTTGCGGTCGTATCTGCCGGCGGTCTCCTTGGCGGATTCCTCGCGGGCCGCCTGCACGGCCTGTTCCTGTTCGGTGAGCTGCGACTGCTTCCATTTGTCCATTTCAGATTTCTGGGCCTTCAGCTCGTCGTAGTCGGCGAATTTCCGGCGTTCCCGTGACAGGCGGTTCTCGATGATCTGGTCGAGTTCCTCCTGGGTGGCAGGGGGAGTGTAGCTCCCCGCTTTTCCTTCTTCCGACTGGTTTGGGGACTGGCCGTCCTGTCCGGTCGTCTGTGCTGTCGCTTCGCTCATTGTTCCTCCGTGGATCCGTCGATGTTCCCAGCCGGTGCGGCGGCTGTCTCCGTGGCCTGGACGGCCAAAACCTGTTGGCTCATGTCGTCGTCTCGTTTGGCGGCGCGTGTGGCGTCGAGTACGTCCTGCTTCGTCCATCCGGGGATGAAGGCGAAGAGCAGTTGGTCCGGCGCTCCGACGGTCTTGAGTTTGACGATGGCGTCGACGACCTGGGCGAGCGAGCGGGTGCGTTGGTCGAGCCAGTGGACCTCCACGTTCGTGTCCTGGGCGAGTTCCGTTTTACCCAAGATCGCGGCGGCGGTGCGCATCCAGAGTTCGTACCCTTCGGACAGGCTCGCCTTGCGTTCCTCGAGGTTCCGGAAGTAAGGGCTTTCCTCGGCTTCGATGCCGTCCGCGCTCATGTTGATGACCTTGCTCATGAAGTAGTGCGGCGGGATCTGCAGTATCGCGCTCAGGTCGGCCTTCGCGGATTCGAGGCCCGACACGACGTCGGCTATGTTGGCCGCTTGGAAGCTGCCGAACCTCGCCGTCTCGCCGGCGTCCCCGGATGCGTGGAGGAGGGAGTCGACGGATGGGCGGATGAGGGCGTTGCCGTCTTCGTCCTTGGCGATCTCGCCGCCCGCCATCCATTTCTGCGGGAATGCGCCGTACCGCATTACCATGGAGAGGGTGAACGTGTAATCGACGATGCGCTTCCACGCCTTGATGCCGGGCACGATGGAGGATTCGGGGGAGTCGTCGGAGTCGAGCGTGTTCGACAGCTGGACCACCGGGCAGAATCCCAGCCCGTGCCGCGACACCTCGACGTTCTGCGGCGTCGACGGGGTGCCGGTGAATCTGTACCAGCATTCGCTGTCGAAGAAGAACCAGACGGAGTCCCAATATGCCTTGCCGCGTTTCGCGCTGCGGTACAGCGCCCATTCCGGGTAGTCGTCCCAAGGGTCCGCGAAGTGCGCGAACGTCCTCAGCGCGCTCATGGGACGCATGACCACCGTGCCGTCCGCGCCGGGGAGCGCGAACCCGTAGGATTTGCCGAGCCCCACGACCTCGCGGTTCACCTTGATCTGGCGGCCGTCCATGGCGTTCGCCTGCCAGGCGTCGCGCCACAGCCCGTCGTCCGAGAACCCGTCCACGCACAGGCCTTGGGCGAGCGCGTTACGTGCGTACTGCAGCCATGGTGTGGATGCCTTGCGCAGCAGGTCCTTGTATTCGCCATCGGCACCGTCCGGCATCCAGGTGTGGGTGATGCGGGCGTCGATGTTGCGTTGGATCCATTCGAGCCGTGACCATTCGGCGCGGATGTCGTTCTGTCTGGATGACAGCAGCTGACCGAGCTGGTCCGGCGTCATCGCCGATTCGGGGACGTCGTCCTGCTGCTGCAGGGGCATCGTGTCTGTCATGCGTAGCCTCTCACTATCGGTTTGCTTTTCGGCGGGAGCGCCTCGAACTTGCGCAGTCCCCATGCGGCCCAGGTGACGGCCTGCGCCTGGCTGATCGGTTTGCTGGCGTCCGATGGCTCCCAGGTGAACCCAGCGCGTCCTATCGGCCGGGTGGTGGCGTATTCAAGGGACCGGGACACCTCCTCCTGGCCGCGGTGAACGATCATTCCGTTGTTCGACCCCTCGATGAACCCGGAGTGTGCGGCGGCGATCTCGTCCATGTTCATGGGCAGGTATTTGATGCCCAGGAGCTGGAGGTCCACGAGCACGGGGGAGGCGTTCTTCGGGTCGAGGACGATCAGCGCGTCGTTGAGGCGTTCCTTGAGTTCCTTGAGGTATTGCGCGACCCATACCGTGCCGCGTTCCGTCTTCTCGTGCTCCACGAAGATGGACTGGTCGTCGAACCGGGATGCGGCTGCGATGGTGGCGAATCCGCCGCCGCGCCCCAGTGCGAGCGCGATGACGCAGACGTCTCCGAGTCTTGCGTCGGGTATGGCGTTGTCCCTCCATCGTTTGGTGTCGAGATCGGAGAGGTGCTTGATCTGGTCGGGTCTTCTGTCGGGCCAGACGGAGAGCCGTTCGCGCAGGAACCCGTCCGGGTCGGTGCCGGAGCGTTCGTATTGGTCCTCGATATTGCTCAATGGCATGCGGACGCCAAGCGAGGGATTGGACTTCATCCAGGCTTCACGGTCGCCGGGTTCTATCGTGTCGGCGATGTCGGGGTCCCGGGATCCTTCCGGAGTCCATTCCATCCAGCCGGTGTGCTCGCCCTTGCCGTTCCGACCGCGATCGCGCAGCCCTTCCCAGACCTCCGATTCGTTGACGCCCTCCTCGGGGACGGTGCCGGTGAAGAACACCTGCGGATTGTCTATCTGGGATTGCGTGTAGGAGAGCGCGTTGTTCGCCTGCAGGCTGAGTTCCTGCGCCTCGTCGTTCACCAGGATGTCGGCGGCGAAGCCTCGGCCGGATTTCTTCGTCCGTGCGATGAATCTGATACGGTCGCCCTGCAACTGGCCGGGTCTGCGCCTGAGCAGTATCCCCTCCTTGCCGTTGGCGGTGTAGATGCGCTCCACGCGCGACATGAGACGGGGCACGTTCTCGATGACGCCCTGGAGACGTTCGAACGCGTCGATGGCGGTCTTGACCTCGTGCGCGGAATGCAGGATGGTCTTCCGGTGGTTGTCGTGCCGCGGGAAGAGGAACAGGTGGGTGAGGTCGTAGCCGGTGAGGATCTCCCCCTTCCCGTTCTGCCGTGATACGAGCAGGCCGAACTCGCTCGCCGCCCAGTCGCCGCCGGCATCCGTCTCCATGAGGGCAGAAAGCACGTACTCCTGCCACGGGTCGAGCGTCATGCCGCACAGTCTGCAGAATTTCAGCGCGATGGAGGCTCTGGACCCGGTGTGATCAGGACGTTTCTCGATGCTTGGGCGTTCCGCTCCGTACAACGTCTCTGGATTCGTCGAAGAGCGCATCGAACGGGTCATCCTCCCCGGTTGTATGGTCGGACAGGCTCGCCAGACGGTCCACGACCTCCGCCCTGGTCTTCAGCAGCGTGCCGAGCTTCGACGGATCGTCCTTGAGCCCCTCATGCACCGCCTGGTCGATGAGCGTCAGCGTCTTCTCGAGCTCCAAATGGGCATCGAAGAAGCCTGACGCGCTCATTTCCGGGTGTTCCGGCGCTCTGGCGGGCCTTGGGTCGCGGCTGGCGGGCTTGTCGCCGTGTCTGGAGGGCGAATGCTCCTTGTTGTAGGCCTTGCGTGCGGCCTTGCAGGCCTCGCATGGCTCGGAATGCTCGCGCAGGTGACGCCGGTAGGCGGAATAGGTGCCGTGGGGCGCTTTCTGACGTGCCAAAATGCCTCCGATCTGCGGAATCTGCAATTTGCAGATTGCATGCAAATTGCCGGGAGAGAGAAGCGCCACCTGCCAGGCGGGAAGTGGGCGGGATGCCGGGGTGGGGGTACCCATCCCAGGGTCTGCGAATTCAAAAACGCATGCAAAATGCGGATCATGCGAATTGCAATATCAGGAAGCCACCCATATTTCGGTCTCCTGACTATCGGACTTCAGACTGTTGCACCGCCGGTGCATCGGCTCGAGCTGCTGGCCGTACAACCTACCGCCGTTTGCAAGTGAGTCGGGGTGATCGGCGGTGAAGCTCATCGGATCAGTGGCGGGCAGATTCGTATCGATATGGCCGCCGCACCAGGCGCACGGCAGGTCTTCTCGTTTGGTCCTGCGTCTGAGTACCGCGGCCTGCCGGCGGAATGCGCGAGTACCGTAACCGTCACGATTGCGCTTCGCCATGACGCATGACCTCCGGTGAAGGTGAGGTGGATGAAGTGATGCAATGAGCTGGAAGATTTGCCGGCTTAAAAGCCATCTTGGAAACTTGCACAATATGTTCGCTGCATTGTCTGTAAACATCGTAGGGGATGGACTCTCAGGTAATTACTCTATCCTTGCATCAACCGTTGGCGGGAGTGTTCTTTTTCAACTACGTTTCTTTACCTACCGCGTTGTCTTACTATTAGCTTATGCATGATTGGAAACCCTTGTTGACCAAAGTTGATGATGATCTCGTAGATGGTATTCCTGACTACTTATTGGATAGCCTGATTGATTGGGCAGCTAAGTCTGAGAGAATACTCGGTGTTGATCTAAGTGGATATAGCAATCCGCAAGCTAGACAAAGCTTTGTCCAACGGTTTGATCGTAAGCGTCGTATACGTTCGGGTCTGAGCGACGAATCAACTGAATCCTTTTTTGAAAATAATCTCACTCGACCCGACTCAATTTTGGATTATCTCGATTACTTAGCATTCAACCTTACTCAACTCACTGCGTCCCAACATCATAATATATTCGACGATTCAAACCAGCGGATAGTACCGGCAGCGATTGGAAGACAAACTATTAATGAGAGTTCCGCCGGACTATTACAAGAACTTGATAAGTATCTTGAAGAGGGAGGTTCAAAGTGGCGCGTAGATGTTAATGGTGGCTCGAACTGCTTGGTGCAACGTGTTACTGCTGCAATGGAGGTTGCAGCCGAAAAAGTTATGTCGGAAGGAGATGAAGCGGGGAATCTACTTGCCTTGGCCTGGCATCAGCTCTTCGGTCGTAATCCGAATTCTGCAGTAGCATATTCCACGACTGTGAAAGCGCTCGAGGCGGCCACCAAGAATTCAATCGCTCCGAAAGATGAAAAATATACTCTTGGCAAAGGTCTCAGCAACATGCGAAATCAGCAGTGGCATTATGCAATAGAGGCCGACCTTGGTGAAACCGCCGAATCTCCACGAAATGTAGATGGCGGCGTCATACAGTTAATGATGCGTAGCATTTGGGAAGCGCAGCACGATCGTCATGGTGCTGTGGAAGGAACCAATAGCATTTCGCCAGAAGAGGCCCGTGCGGCAATTTTTCTGGCAGTTCCCGTTATTCAGGCATTTCACGATAAATTAGTGGTCAGACCAACTAGCTGAATTATAAGATAGATGGCAAATATTGTTGGTTTCCATCTATAGAAAGTACCAACACTACTAACCTGCACGTCCACAGTCAGTTTGTCAAATATCGTCCACAGTCACCTGGTGAACACCTGCCACACGTCCCACAGCAGATACACGGGAAGGCCGTCCTGGTCCACGGTCACGGGTGTGATGATGCCGCGGCGCTTCCATTCGCTGACGGTCTTGCGTCGTATGGTCACACCGCAGGGCTTGAGGAAGCGGCACAGCTCCGCCGCGGTGCCCCGCGCCCCGCATGACGCCAGACGTAATACCCTGAGCTGCTGCACGTCGCGCACTTTCAGTGTTGCGCCGCATTTGCATACGGTCCAGCCGCTCTCGACGTCAGCGTCGTCGCACCACACGTCGGCACCGCACTCGGGGCAGGAGCCGATCATGGTCTTCTCGGGCGGGGGAGTGAACTGCCTGACCATCTTGTGTACGGCCTGATGCGCCAGATCCATGATCTGCTCGATGTCCGGTCTGGAGGCGAGTCTCGGCACCTGTCGCATGGCCCCCTTGAGCATCGTCTCCTCGTCGAAGCGCCGATAGGGCAGGCGCAGCGCGACCATGAGCGATGTCGCGTACTTCGTGATGTCCTGCAGCAGCTGCCAGGCACCCACATTCAACGGTATCGGCGCGACGGTCCTCATACCGCCGCCCGACTGCTTGCCAATGACGCGGTACTTCTTGGTGGCGAGGGAACGCAGGATGGGGAGTCCTGTCACAAGGGAATTCAGGTCCGTTGTGAATCGCTCCAGGCAGGTGTCGCAGACGGGTTGGGCGGAAGGTTCATGACAGTGCTGGCAGACGTTCATCTTGGTCCTTAGAAGAAAGCGATAAGAGTGAGTTTGACGATTCCGATGATGATGAGAGCGGTGACGGCGACGCAGATCGTGGTGATGAGCACGTCCGTGGCGATCCTCACCGGTTTCGACTGCTTCTGCTCCGACTTGCCACCGTTCCAGTTGATGGATGGATCATTCATGGTTCCCCTTCCGTGCGCTGCGGCGAGCGCTGTTTTGGTTGGTGTTGGTTGTGGTGGTGAGTGCTTTGGTGTATGCGGTGGTCATGTTGTTGATGGTTTTTTGGATGTTGCCGGCGAAGGTGCCGAGTGCGTCGAGGCAGTGGACGTTGAATGTTGGCGTGTCGGCTATGTGCTTGTAGTGGTGGTCTTGCCATTGGTGTGCGGGTGGTTTGCTGATGTGATTGTTCATTTCAGTGTCTTTCTATGCTGATGAGCAGGATGATCAATCCGATCATGATGACGGTGAACCACGGGACCCAGTTCATCGGCCGGTCTCCTGGCCTTCGTGGTGGAGGTTGGATTGGACCATTTGCCATAGCATCTCGGATGCGTTGCGACGGCGATAGGATTGCGAGCCATACCGGTGACGTCCGCGTGGTTCGTCGCCTCGTGTGAGCAGCGCCGTCCCGGAACGGTTGGGAACGAGCATGGCGTCGATGTTATTAGGCGTGAGCATCTTGAGCCGCAGCTCCTCCGCGAACTCCACGGTCGTGACCAGGAAATTACGGTCACCGTAGAACGTGAGACCGTGACCGCTCTGGAAGTCCGCGGGCACCTCGACCACTGTGCCATGCAACGGCAGCTCAATGAAATACTGCTGGATGGCGGCCGCCCGCACCTCCGCTTCCGTGGGTTCGGCGGAACGACCGGCGATATACCCCTCGCGACGGCAGACGCTCCGCATAGGGTGGTCCTGAATGATTTCGGCTCGGCCGTCATGACGCTCAATGTGCGCTCTTCCGAAATATCGTGCGCTGGCATACCGTTCCGCTTCTTCAATCGCGATGCTCATTTCGTTTCTTTCTCTGAATCTTTTCTCTGAATCTCTGAATTCACGGATTCGCGCTCCCGACTCTCGGCGACGGCATCAAGCCCAATGGACAGGTCGCAATCCATGAATGATCCCCACTGTCCGGTGTGCTCATAGACGGCTGCCGAGAACGCATCCACATCCCCATCGCTGAGCGTCAGCGCCTCGCGTCGGATACGAGCGTCGCGGGTGACCATGCTTTCGATGGTGTCTCCACACTCATCCCTGACAAGTGCGTGCCACGAACAATCATCCATCTCGATGTCGGACCATGACACGTCAGCAGACTCCGATTCACGGTGGTGAGAGATGAACAATGGTTTGCCAGTGCTTGTGGCAATGAGAAAGGAACCATATTCCTTTGGTTCCGGCATTCCTGGTGTGATCGTCTGTGCGGTCATGATTCCTCCGTTTTCGTGAACGCGGCACGAAGGTCGGACAGCATCACGATCTCGCGTGACTTCAGCGGCTTCGACAGCATCGTTTCCATGGCCAGTCCGGCGTCCAGCGTCTTCTGCGCCAGGGAGGCCGTGTCATACAGCACCTCGGTGATCGGATCGATGTTGCCATACCTGTCCACGTATGTTTTCTTCGAAGCGGTCAGCATCATCTTCCTGACGGCGGCAAGATACTTCGCACTCGCCTTCAACACCGCCTGCGCGCTCGGCAGCAGCGTCACCAGCATGTCCGGCGTCACCTCATCGGGTATCAGCGCATCCTGTATTGGTTTGTGTTCACTCATTTCCTGTTCTCCCCCATTTCGTATGGTGTCCAATTGCCTGCATCATCGATCAGCACCCAGCCATGCAGGGCCGTCAGCATGGGTACCTCGGTCGGCAGCACATCGGAAGTGCCCCGCACCAGCCAGCCCATTTTGTACGATTCGGCGGGATGCTCGTGAATGTACCCATGACACCCCGTGGAACCGGACCCGCACACGTCGATCACGTTGCCCGGCAAATGCAGACCAGAAAACGGATGCGAGCGCATCCTGCGATGATGACGGCTGAACGTGAGCACGCTGTACAGGCTTCTGCCGCAGCGTACGCAGCAGCACTCGTCACGTGCGTCCACCAGGTCGCAGGTCTTCCTTGTCGGCTGGCTCATCGTTTGCCTCCGATGGTGATGCCGGCGAACAGCTGTTCGTTCAGGTGCATCGCATGGTCGGGCGTCATGTACAGGATGACGGCCAGGCCGTCCAGATCCTTGAGCACCGTGCGCGCGGTCATGCCGAGCGTGCCCCGCAACGTCGCGCCATGCCTGGTCGTCGCGGCGAACGCTCGCCCATCGAGATGCTCCGGGCTCATGTGACGCCAGTCGGTCATGGTCATCATGCCGCCTCCCACTCGTCCGAAGCGCGCAGACCGAGATCGGCGAGCGCCTGCGTCTCGGTTTGGCCGTCGTTGAGTCTGCGTGCGAGGTGGCAGGCGAGTTCGTCGGGTTGGGCTTCGTCGGCGTCTCGGCGCAGGAGCTTGTTGACATGGTCGCACTGCCAGGTATGGGTGTGCATGGCATGGGGCTGTTCGATGGCGAGGCCTGTGGGTTGCATGGGTTTCTCGTTGTGCAGCCAGAGCAGGAACCTGGAATCCCAGTTGCGGCAGCGGCGGTCGTCCGTCGCGGCCCAGAGGCGGAACTTCTCCACGGCGGCCTTGAGATCGATGCCGTGTTCGGCGGCGAATATCCTGGCGGGCACGTTCGGCTTCCAGTCCTCGGGAAGTTCGCGTCGTGGCAGCTTCGAATCCTGGGTGGTGGGCCCCTTGGGGGCTACAGGGGTATTAGTATTTTCTTTTTTAGTATTGGGTGTCACCGGTGTCACCCCGTGAAGCACCATTCTGTCACCCCGTGGATTAGACGGGGTGACATCCATGTCACGTCGTTCATCGTCACGGGGTGACACGCATGACACCCCGTTCACAGGGTCACGGGGTGACATGGCTGACACCCCGTTCGGGGAATCAAAGTCACGGGGTGACACGGGTGTCACGTCGTCGCTTTCCACCCGGTCGAGGATGCGACGCTCCGACGCCGAATCCAACCCGGATTCGCCCGTCCGACGCATGCACAGGTCCCACACGGTGGGACGCCGGTCCGCACGCAGATGGCCCACGATGCGCTGGTCACCCCTGCGGATCACCCCCGAACGCTCCAACACTCCCAGCTTGCGCAGCACTGTCCTACGGCTCTTCCTCACCAGCACGCTCAGCGTGTCCACCGACGGCCACGCCCCGCAGCCCCGCGGATCCGCATACTCCGCGAGCGCCATGAGGATGGTGCGGCTGGTGCTGTCTCCTCCCACTGGTGCCTCCCTGAGGGCCCAGCTTGATGCCTGATAGCTCATGATGGTCTCCTAGAATTCCGGTTCGAAAGCCTGTTCGGCTTCGTCCTGGCTGAATGGGTCCGTTGGCACGCCGGGAATAGGCTCCTGGCGTGGCTTGAAGCCCCGGGATTGGGTTTGCCGGGTCACGGTCGTGGTGGCGTGACGTAGCGAGGGGCCGATGTCGTCGACGGTGAGTTCCGTCACGCTTCTCGTCTGCCCGTCCGATGTCTGGTACGAGCGTTGGGAGAGTCGTCCGCGGGCGATGACGCGCATGCCCTTCGCCAGGCTCGCGCCGACATGGTCGGCGAGGTCGCGCCACGCGGAGCAGCGCATGAACAGCGTCTGCCCGTCAATCCACTTCCCCGATTGCTTGTCATAGGTGCGGGGAGTGGATGCGATCGTGAAGTTCGCGACGGTCGTGCCGTTGCCGATCGTGCGCGTCTCCGGATCCGCGGTCAGGTTCCCCTCGATGGTGATCAATGTCTCGTCGCTCATCACATGCGTCCCTTCTCGGAAAGTTTCGATACCAGGCGGATGATCTCCCCGCCGTCGTTCGTGTGCACGGCATGGGTGATCAGGCCGATGGGGTAGTCGCTCAACGGCTCGCCCTCCAACGCGTCCAGCACTGGCTGAGCGCACTGTGCGCAGTAGTTGCCCATCCGTTTCGTGAACCGCACGCCGGAGGTGTGGAGCTCGTTCAGACGAGTCCACGCATGCGAGTCCATCACCGACAATGCCGCGGCCTTCACCGCCCTGCGGCCATGGAGTTTGAACTCCTGACGGTCCGACTCGCTGAACCCGCCGAGCGGACTGTGGTCCGTGACCTTCGGGTCGATCCTCATGATCATGATTCCTCCCTTGTCTTCGCATGCGTCTCATTGGGTGATTCCGCCTTCGGATGGAGCCTGGACCAGGCATGGTCCATCAGCGTGTGGCAGGCGTCAAGCAGTCTCGGCGACTGGGCCACGTGTTCATCGCCGAGCAGACGCATCACCCAGCGGACGATCATCCTGTAGTCACCCGCGTCCATCACGCGCCTCGCTCTTGCGCACCCACTGGCAGCGGGCCGTCAGCACACCGCCATCCCGGTCCACGGTCACATCACCGGGCATGGGGATCAGCACGACGAGAGGCCACTCACGACGCGAGTTGATCTCGCTGATCGTCGCCAGCAGCTCCTCGAACAACTCCGGGAACGCCATACGCCTGCCCTCCGGGGTCAACGGCCAACGGAAATCGAATGATTCAAGCTTCCTCATGGTCCAGCTCCTTCGCCTCGCTCACACCCATCGCGGTGAGCCCGTAACGCGCGCAGCGACCATTCGCCTCCGTCAAGCCGTCCCGATCCACGACCATCACGAAACCCGACCTGCACAACTCGTTCAGGCGCGTACGGATCGTGCTCTCGCCCAACGGGCGGGCCGAAGGATGCTCGCGATGCTGGATGCGCTGCGCCGCCCGGTGCACGCGCCACGCCTCGACCGGTGCCGCGTTGTGCCGGCGCAGCTCGCGCAACGCCAGCAACGTCAGCCGCTGCTTGCCCCGCACATCCACCGACACGGCTGCCAGGACGCTCGTCACGGGATCCGCGGACCGCACCGGGGCGAGCAGATCATCGATCGTCGGCTGCATCACGCTCATGACTCCTCCTCGATACGCGACACCACCATGAGCGGCAACAGCACCACCACCAGGAACGCGACCACATGCACCAGGGGATTAGTGCAGGCGTCCGGCACCGAAATACGTACGAACGCCACCAGCCATACGACGGCCAGGAGAACCAGAACGATTCGACGCAGCAGATAACGCCCACTCATCGGATGTACCCCGCACTCCTGCGACGCGGCTTCGACCTGACCTCAGCCAGACGTTCATCAAGATGGTTGATGTCGTCCACGGAAACCTTGTACGAGCGAGCCGGTTGACAGATCCTCAGCACCTGGTCCCGGCCCAACTTCAGAATCGTGCGACGATCCATATCAAGAAGCTTCTCCGCTTCCGCAAGACCCACCCACTTCGGCAGGTACTCAACAGTGTCACTCATGATCTCTGCTCCTCTGCGAATGCCGGGTTGTTGTCGGCGGATTCGGAACGTTTTTCTGCATCCTGGAGTATTTCGTGCGGTATCGCTCCGACGGTTTGGGCGATTCGAATGAACTCGGTGAGTTTCATATCCCCGCGTTTGAATTTGGAGTTGATGGTCTGGCGGGCGGTGTGAAGTTTGTCTGCGATGACGCCTTGCGATATCTCCGAAGCTCTGGATTGTCTTCGAAGATTGTCAACCGCGAGCGCAGCGATTGTGGTTGAATTTGCGGTCATACTGTTAGTGTATGAATTCGCGGACAGAGTGTCAAACGGCTTTGCCCGGCGTGTCGTTAAATTCGGACAATTAGCATTGGGGCATGGCTAGAACACCCCGTATTTGGAGCGATATAGATATTGCGATGGTGAATTACTTCACCGAGTTGCGAGCGCAGGATGGTGATTCATCGTTGCGGTCGTTGGCTGCGAGGAGCGGCCTGAAGCATACCCGGCTGGGGGACCTGTTCAATATGCAGAATGGGACGCCGACACTTCAGGAGTTCATTGACTTGTGTATTCTCTTCGGCGTTGATCCATCTGGCTCCCTGAAGATCATTCTTGATCGGGTCGAGTCTGAACGGCAACGGCTTATCAGTGATGTTGCCGATCATCCCGAGAATTATGATATTGCCGCATTGCATGACTCAAGTAAACGACTGGAACGTGAGGGAGGTGATGGGCGATAGGTACGTCCTATGTGGATTTCCTCACGGAGGCGATGGCGTTGGGGGTGCGGGTCGAAGAACGCCCACTTGGCGATGACCTTTGCGGGTTTTATTACGACGCTGCGAGAATCGTCATCGTTGACGAGAACATGCTTGATTTCCAGAAACGTTGCACACTCTGTCATGAACTGGCCCATGCGCGATTTCACGACGTAGGGTGTGGGGGAGTGGCGGGAAGCAAGGCCGAACGCAGAGCACGGAGGCAAGCGGCACTAAGGCTCATTGACCAGACCGAATACGCGAGCGCTGAGAATCTCTATGACGGTGACAGCTATCTCATGGCGTGTGAGCTCGATGTCACGGTCCAGGTGATTGAGGATTACCGTGGTTGGCTGCGGGATCGTCCGCAGCCAACAGGTCCTATGCCTTGTGTGAGTTGATGATTCCCAGAGCTTGCTGGGCCTGGTCCTTCTTCTTGAATTGCAGGATGATGTTGGTCTTGACACCGGTCCTGGTGAAGAAGAGCTGTTTTCTCCGGACCTCGGCACTGGTGATATCACTGTAATAGACGATATCCACACGTTTCACCCCACCGAAGAAACCATGTTTGTCGATTTCGATTCGATTGTCATAGAGACGGAATTCACCGCCGTCGAACAAGACTCCTGCGGTGCTTGTCAAGCGTTCTGCCATCGGGTGCTCCTCTGTGTAAATAGTATTTACTATTCTTGTTCTGCTTCGGTGAGACGTTTGACCTGTTCGCGGATCTGCTCCGAGTACTGGTAGATGCCGTTGAGCTCGTCGATGGGAAGCCGCGTGCACTGTCGGTTCTCGTCGAACACGCCTATATACTTCTGTTTCGTGTTGAAGAACATCCGGACTATCGGTTTCCGATTGTTGTCGTCCAACAGCACTGCGCAATAGGACTTCGCATCCCTGATGGCGATCCGCCCCGGCTCGACCTCGCTGCAGGCGATGGCCTTGACGATGCGGTAGCCGGCGATCTCCTCGTCGGTCGTCCGAATGTCCGCATCATCGGGTGTCGAGTCATCCCCGTCGATCGTGTCGGCCTCGGGATCATCCGCGCCGGCCGGAATGGAACCGACCTTCACGTCGTCCGCGCTCAACGCCGTCTTCAACCGGTCGTTGACCTGATCCGCCAGATAACGCTTCACCGCCTTCTCCACCAGCGGCCTGAACTTGTCCATCACGGTATGGCGGAACTGGCCATCGTACACATGACCAGCCATCAGCCTCACGAAGTCGTCGCTGGGCTCCCTGAACTCCTCGCCCAGGGCGCGCCTCAAAGCGCCCACGTATTTGAGTTCCTCAGCGCTGTTGGCAATGGAATCGACATCGAACGCGGGCTTTGTGAGCTTCTTCAGCTCGGGCAGCACGGTGTCATCGATATCCAGGAGATCGAGAACAAGGAAGGGTTTCGAGTCCATCCGGTTGGGCTCGTCGATGTCCATGTAGAAGTTCCACACCTGGCCGTTCGTCAGCACGCCGATGCGGGCGTCGGTGACGGCGAAGTAGCGGTAGAGCTGACTGGCGTTCTCCAACGACAGGGGAGTACCGACCTTCTTGCACTCGATGAGGATCTGCACCTGGCCGTCGCGCACGAGTGCGTAGTCGATCTTCTCGCCCTTCTTGAGCCCGACATCAGCCGTGAACTCCGGGATAACCTCGTTCGGATTGAACACGTCATACCCCAGCACCCTGCCGATGAACGGCATGATGAACGCGTTCTTCGTGGCCTCCTCGGTCTCTATCGATGGCTTGAGCTCCTTCACCTTCGCCGCAATCTGTCCGACGCTCTCCTCAAACTCCATACGAGTCCCCTTATTTGTAAGGAATACATGACAATGTGAATGTTACCAGCAGTTTTATTTCTTCATCGCGTTAACTCGCCGACACGTGGTATTCGCTGTTTTCAGACAGTATTATGCTGTTTCTCTGGGTAGTCACGGATGACGCCCGGGAAAAGGGGAATCATGAAATTCGGCATGCGCACGCCAAGCCTGAAACGCTCCATCAGCGCCCGAACCACGGGCAGAGCCAAGAGGGCGATCAAGAAGGCCATCATCCCAGGCTATGGGAGGAAAGGCGTCGGCTGGGTCACGAACCCGAAGAAAGCCATATACAACAAGGTATACAGGAAGACCACGTTCAGTTTCTGGGACCTGTTCAAGTAACCACGACCGGGGATAGACAATGAAGAAGACCGCCGCCATACTCGTAGCCGCCCTACTGACCATCAGCGTCTCGGCATGCTCACCATCATCTGTGCAGAACGAAGCCTCCGCCTCGGCATCCGCTTCGGTCGCGGCCTCCAAGGCCGCCGAGGCGAGGAAGACCCGCGAGGCCGAGGAGAAGGCTCGGAAGGAAGCCGCCGAAAAACTCGACACGGCGAAATCCACGCTGAACGACAAAGTATCCCAGGCCCGCGCCTTGCTGGATTCCTCGAACGACAACGTGGCCGACCCGCAGACCCGCGTCGCATTGAGCGATGCCATCAATGCGGACACCTCTCTGGAATCAATGGATCCGGAAGCGTACACCCAGGCCATCCAACCGTTGCAATCCGCCATGGACGGGGTCAACGCCAGCGTCGACAGGAAGAAGCAGAATGACACGGCCGCCGCCCAGGCTGCTGCGGACGCGGCGGCCAAGGCCAAAGCGGATGCGGATGCGGCGGCCTGGCAGGCACAACAACAAGCTCAGACGCAGAGCCAACAGGCGCAACCCCAAACGCAGAGCCAGGGGACCGCCCATGGCGGCGCGTTCTGCTCATCCGAAGGAGCCCAGGCGCAATCCGACCGCAGCAGCAACATCCTCACATGCAGAGTCGCGGCTGACGGCCGTCTGCGTTGGAAACTGTGATGTTCAGCGCGTGAATATCGAAGCGCCGAAGAAAAGCCCCGCCAAAGTTGGGGGATAGGCGGGGCAGGAGACGAGAATCCTCAGACTCAATCGTCTCCCGGTAAACACTACACGCTGATCGGCCGAATCGACATGTTGGTGGAGCTGAATCAGCGTTATGCATCAGGGAAACTGACGTTTGGTGAGTACACGCGTCAGAAAAGAACACTACTGGACGGCTGAGGCGTTCAATGATTATAGGCAGTCGACCTATGCACAACTGCCCACCACCTGATCTTCAGCCGCTACTCTTTCCCCTGTTTTAGTGAGGTGTTTGGCCTGCTCCAAATATAGATAGGTACCATTAGGAATTCATCTCTCTCATATCAGATCTCATGATTCCATCCCTCAGGATTTCGTAGCATTGAGCCGTTTGCGCGGCATCAGACTCGGCCCTATGTTCCTCTTTTTGCGCAATACCGAATCGCTGTATAAGATCCACCAGACGATGATTCGTCTCCTCTGGCGAGAGAACCTTGCTGAGTGACAAAGTGTCTATCATCTTGTTGTCCGGTGGAATGATTCTGAGACGAATCGAATTTGCCTTGATGAACTCATAGTCGAAGGCGATGATATTATGCCCCACAAGAATATCGTCTCCGATGAATTCCAGAAACTCGGGCAATACCGTTTCAATATCTCGTGCGCTCTGGAGATCCTCGTCGGCGATCCCCGTTAATCGAATTATTTCGTGATCCAGTACGCGGTGTGGGTTTACGAGTTGGCTGAAGCTTCCCGCCTCCTCACCGCCGCGCATTTTGACCGCACCGAGTTCGATGATGCAATCATTGTCCTCCGAAAAGCCGGTGGTCTCAATGTCGATCGAGGTGTAGTCACGGGTAACCAGAGATTCCGGAGCGCGCAGGAGGGCCTCTTTCGTCTGCAGCTCTGCACATTGCATTCTCAGCTGGTTTATCTGCTCGTGTCTCCTGAAAAGTCTCTTCTGAAGCCTGGCCGGTGTCTCACTGCGGGTACCGTATGGATCGTTCGACTGGAGGGCTCTTACCTTCTGTCGGGCCTTCCTCAGATACCCCTTCGACAGGGTTTCAAGCGCGCTTAGTGTTGAATCCACTAGATGATTTCTTGGATCGCGCGCATTCTTGTCCCCGAAGTATTCGTCTCGTCTGAGATTAAGACGATCTATGAAATGCTGTACTTCGTCGCATGCGTGACTCAGGATATGGGCACCATCCACGATATTGAGATGGCACACAAGAACCGCAGCGTAATTATTCACGACCAGTTTGTTCAAGGACTGTTGGAACGCGTTGGCACGTTGCCCGCGAGCGCGTGGGCGTTTGTCGCACATACGCATTGCGGCGTTAGTGACCTCGGCGTCCGCCCTGTGTTCCTCGTGCTTTGTGGGCGCTAAACGGTTCATGTCGGTGAGGAGGCAATTGCCGTGTGATACGGCATTTCGCATTTTCCGTACGATGAACAGCAGGCTCTTCATCGGAGGTTTTTGGTTTTTCAGGTCGAAGTAGGTGTTGTAGAGCTTGATCTGGTCGTAGAAGCCGAGAAGCTCCCATAGTTGCCAAGGTGCGTAATTGCCATGGCAACTATCTCTGAGTTCGTTCGTATATGGGTTGTCGTGCAGTTCTGGCTGTTCGCCCGCCCAACATCTGCGTACGCATTTCTCTCCGATGTCGGGGTCGTGGTCATCCATCAGTAGGTTGTTGAATCGTAGCTTTATGGAGTGTTCGATGTTTGAGCACAGGGACCAGACCAGCCTGCTGAGCGCGAAGTCGATGAGGGAGAGCTCGACGAGATCCCCGAAATCCAGGTCTTTGTATTTGTATCCGGTTTCGGAATCGATTTTCTCGTAGTTGTGATCATAGGATTTGATCTTAAAAAAATATGAGTTCTTGGAGAGAAAGACCCTTGCCTTTCCCTCCGTCATGTAATTGAAAGTCACGCCTCGTCTGTGGAGCGCGGCGATTTGCCCATCCAATGTGGCACGTTGCTTCACTTTTGCACCCCCGCGCAATACATAAAAATAAGGTGAGTACGAATAAATCCGTACTCACCCCGAAACGCTCCAGCGCACCAGAGCGTGTCTACGTTGTAATGACAACACTACCGATATGTGGGTTAATGGTCAAGTGTGCGTGTCTCGACGTTACGTCTCCTGGGGAACGGCAGGTGCAGGAGGGGATTTCATTCGTGGAATTCGAACTCTCCCTGCTCGGTCTCCTCGACTGGTATGTGCTTCCTTACCTTGGTTATTGTATGCCGTGACTTTAGCTTGCCGTCCTTGCCGATCGATGAAACGGTATGGAGCATGACGACGAAGATGTCCTTCTTGCCGATTCGCTTCCCATTCTCAATCGACTGCAGGAACTCCTCATCTTCGATGTCCACGGTGTATTTGGTCTCGCCGCCGACCGTCACATGCCATTTCTTGCCGGGTTCGAAGTGCGCGTCCAGGGGTTGGACGGTGAGTTCCGTGTCGGTCTGCCTGACGATGTTCTCCTCCGGAGTCCAGTCGGCCATCGTCCGGGCGGTCCTCTGATCGACATTGATGAGTTCGCCGGCACCGGCGAGCTCGGCACCATCGACGCCGTCTTGGCCCGATGGACCCGCGAGCGCCTTGCCGGTGCTATTGACGAATCTCCTATTGTTGGCGATTCTTATCGATGTCCTGAAGTAGGTGACGGTTTGGCCGTCTGGGTATTTCACGGTCACTTTCTCGTCGGTGAAGGTGGTTCCGTCGTCTTCGGCGGGTTCCTTCTTCTCGATGGTGCCTTCGCCTTGTTTGAATCTGTTCGAGACGAATTTGAAGGCTCCGATCAGGATGGTGAGGAATCCCACGCCGCCAATGGCTGTCAGATATGCAAGACCTTGGCCTGGGGCCGTGGTGGAGAATTGGCCGACCGCCTGCAGGAACATCATCAGATCAAAGGATCCGACCTCGGTGGCCTCAACGCGAAGTTCGATTTCCGAATCGGGTGATACCTCTGATTTCGCCGCTTCTATGGCGTCTGCCAAGTCGAGCAGTGCCGGTGCGAGAACTCTGGCATTCAGCGAATGGTTGATTTCGAGTGCCGGACCGTAATAACGCACGGACAGGTCGCCGAGGCGGTGCTCTTTAGTTTCCGTAACGGTTTCGTCCATGTTCAATCTCCTGTTGCTCAAGTTGAATCTTACTCTTGGAACCCATAGATAGCGTGGAGGGCTCGTCGGAGTACCGATTAATGTTTGGATTCCAGAAGTGCCGAGATCTTCAGGCCGAGCGCCTCGTTCGTTTCGTGTAGCCGTTCGATTTCCAGATGGTTCTCCCATATCCGCGAGCGCAGTGTTTCCACGGTGTCGGTGGTTGGTATGAGGTTGCCGATGCGTCGTGCGAGGTCTTGTGATCGTGATTGGACGGTGTGTTGGTATCGCATGGCCATGGTGGGGTCGGCGTGGCCGGCGGCGTCCATGAGCTCGCGGACGGTGGCTCCTTGCTGTGCGAGGAGTGTGAGTGCGGTGTGGCGGAGGTCGTGGAACCTGAGGTCCGGCCGGTTGGCTTGTCGCGCGGCTTTGTTGTACCAGCCTCGGAGCACGTTGGGGTGGATTGGTTTCGTGCGGTCTCGTGGCCCTGGGAACAGCCAGGCGTCCGGGTTGGGGCTGGTTCGTTTGAGGAGCCGTTCGAACATGGGTTTGAGTTGTGGCGGTATCGTCTCGTCGCGCATGCCGTTGGTGGTTTTGGTTTTGCCGACGAGCTTGGTGCCGATAGTTTTTCTGCTAGCGCGTATGTGCAGGGTCAGGTGGTCGAGGTCGACGTTCTTGCGTTGGAACGCGCAGACCTCGCCGATTCTCGGGCCGTTGCAGAATACGGCGATGTAGATCGCCTCCTGGTACCCGTCCGGCATGGCGTTGTGGATGGTTTCCACTTCCTTGACGGTGGCGGGGACCGTCTGGCTTTCCCGCTCCGGCTTCGGCGTTTTGATGTGGCACGGGTTGGCTGTAATGAGCGGGCTTTCGCCGTTGCTGCCGGGACTGCTGGCCGTCCTGAGGACCGCCTTGAGGACCTTGAGGCTGTTGATGCACATGCCCGCCTGCGAGTGGTCAAGCGAATCCCACCACCGTTCCACGTCGTGGCTGGTGATCTCGGACAGCCGCATGCCGCTGAAATGCGGGAGCACGTGGTTCTCGCAGTCCTTGCGCAGCCGATATGCGGTGCCTGGTTCCAAAGGTGCGCCGTCCTTGGTGCGTCTGGATGCCATCCACTGCTCGAAGTATTCGCCGAACGTCAACGTCCCGCGTATCTCGTCGCGTCTGACCTCGACCTCGGGCTCCCAGACCCCCGCCTCGATCCGGAGTTTCGCGTCATGCAGCCAGGACCTCGCCGCGTATTCCTCGTCGCTCTCGAAATTGGCGTACTGTCGGTCCTTGAGACCGGGCCATTTCGCGAACGCCCATACCGGTGTGAGATAGCTTGCCTCGAGCCACGTGCGGTTGCGTGATCGTTTGGTCCTGACCGCGCCGAATCTCCGTGCCACCGTGCCTCCAGACGAGAGATGCGGGGGTGGTTTTTACCACACCTGTTACCACATCAACTGTGCACAATCATGGCATGTCGTGCCGTAAAATGCCAGTACGACCAGAGGGGAAAACCGCGGCGGAATGGCCCAACAAGGGCGGAATACCAACGAAAAAGCCGCCCGGAGCGAATCCGGACGGCTTGTGTTCGTGGAGCTGATGGTAATCGAAACCACGACCTCTTCGATGCGAACGAAGCGCTCTACCAACTGAGCTACAGCCCCATTGCCCTCGCGGGCAACTCTCGATACTGTAGTACAACCTCTGCCCAAGCGCAATTCATGGTGTCACCATGTTGCTGAGCCCTGGAGCAGCATTACGTATTGGCGTAACTCGGACCAGCAAAACCGGTAACGGCGTGTTCGCGGCCTGCTTTTGCGTGTCAGCGTACGTTTTCTAGCACGTTCGGCAGGTCCGTATTGGAAAACGTACGATAACTCCGACTCAGTGTACGTTTTCCAATACGAGGTTGGGGAAGGTGACGGAAAACGTACGGTGAGGAAGCCTGCATCTGCCGCAGCCCCAACACCAAGCTCTCAGGCCTCAGAACGCAGACTGCAGACCTCAGGATTCGTTGTTCGGGCAGATTCTCAGCGCCGCCACATAGTATGCACCGGCAGCAAACCCATGTCCCACAACGCGACACGCCGAACCATCAGGCCTTCGACCACATAGGTCGTTTCCGCTTGCCTGGCATGTGCTCGCGCCTTTAGCGTGAAAACATGAAGATTCACAAGGAAGTCAATGCCTTGATATCGCAGGCCGAAGCCGAGAGGCGTTGCTGCTATGGCAGCAGTGATGCTCAGCGCAGGGCGCTGCACAGACGTGTGCTTTCGAACGAGCTAGCCAGCCCATATCCCAACATGTATGCGCGAAGCGGATATTGGGAAGGACTGAATCCGGAAGAGCGCACCTGTCATCTCGTCGTGGGCCTATCGCAATTGCATCCGCGATGGGTGTTCGCTGGACTGAGCGCCGCTGCTGCCTTGGGATTCGATCATCCGTGGGCCTTGCACGATGACAGGTATGGACTTGTGCACATAGCGACGTCCGGGCCGACGCGGCGTGAGTCACGATTGCAGTATTTTCATGTGCATGATCTGAAAGTCCGCGCGTACGCAGGATTGAGTGTGACGACTCCGGCGCAGACCCTTGTCACTTGCGCGATAGCATATCCATTTATCTATGTGCTGCCCATATTCGACTCTGCGTTGCGAAAAAGAATGACGACGAAGCTGGAGATATTGGAGATATGCGATGCCATGCATATCGATGTCGGCAGCGTGCTGCGACTTTTGCATTATGCCAACGCGCTGAGCGAGAATGGCGGCGAATCGCTGTGCCGTGCCATCATCATCGAATATGGTTTTGCGATGCCGCTATTGCAGGAGACGCTCGTTGACCCATATGGCGGAGGCTGTTATAGGGTCGATTTTCTATGGCGACTGGCTGATGGCCGTGTAATCGTTCTTGAGTTCGACGGGGCCGCGAAGTACGCCGACCCGCAAATGACCCGTGGGCGAGGTGTTGAAAGGGTTGTATTCGAAGAGCGTCGTCGCGAAGACGCGCTGAGACGCGCGGGGGTGACCACGATCATCCGAGTGAACTATTCAGAGGTTGTGCAAGGTTTAGATCTCGTGCGCAAGCTGCAGGATGCGGGGATTCCGCGCATCACTCAAAGGGCGTGGTGAGAAGGAGTTTGACGCGGGGGCCAGGTGCGGGGCCGGTGCCGACGCTGGCACTGGTGCTGACCCTAGTCAGACCCGCACTGCCACTCGCACCGTAGCGTACGTTTTCCGTAACGTTCATCGGGTCCGTATTGGAAAACGTACGATAACTCCTACTCAGTGTACGTTTTCCAATACGAGGTTGGGGAAGGTGACGGAAAACGTACGCTGAGAGGCGGTCATACAGGTGGCGGCTTCGAATGGTGCTGACCCTATTGGCCGAGTCGGCTATTTGCCACTATTTGCCATGCCGCGCGGACTGCTTCTTTGTGCCGAACTTGGCTTTGAGCAGGCCGATGACGGTGGGGAGGATGGAGATGAGCAGGATGGCGACGATGACCAGCTCGAAGTGGTCCTGCACGGCTTTGATGCCGCCGAAGAAGTAGCCGAGCAGGGTGAACAGTGTGGCCCAGGTCAGTCCGCCGAGCATCGAGAACGGCGTGAATCGCGCCCAGCGCATGCCCGAGATGCCCGAGATGAAAGGCATGAACGTTCTGATGAAGGGGAAGAAACGACCGATGAAGACTGCGAGCGGCCCCCATTTTTCGATCATGGCTTCGGTTTTGTCCATCCGCTCGGGTGTGAGCGCCTTGACTTTGCCTGATGCGATAATGCGCCTGCCGAAGAAGTGGCCGATGAAGTAGTTGCACTGGTCACCGACGATTGGCGCGATCCATACAACTGGCAACAGCGCCACGATCGGCAGCGCACCGGGTTTGCCGGTGGCCGCGTCGGGTGCCGCGAAGAATCCGGCTGCGAAGAGTAGCGAATCGCCCGGCAGGAATGGGAAGAAGACCACGCCGGTCTCGATGAACACGATGAGGAAGATGAAGCCCAGCGTCGGTGCCACACCCATCGTGATCCAGCCCGCGATGATGGTGCGGGGGTCCTTCAGCAGCTCGATGAGGAAATGAACGAAGCCCATGAAAATCCTGTCGTATGCGGTCTCAATGCGTGTCCACCTTACACCACAGCGCCGAGCCGTTGCGCGAAAACCCTGTGAACTGTCCGTAGGCGAGGCTGAGGCCCCGCTAAGGGGCCGAAGTAATTAAAGCTAGATCCACGACCGAAGCCACATATGACTCAGCCAGAACTCGTAGGGCACGGGCATCGCGGTCCAGATTGGGTAGAAGAACAGCGATACCAGCGCGATTAGCCCCAGCACGATGCCTACGGTGAGCCGCCAGACGCGCACCGAGACGCGCTGCCGGTACCAGTCGGCCACGTAGCAGATCGCGAGCACGATCCAGGGCAGGATGACGATGGAATAGAAGGTGAAGGTGGTGCGGTGCAGGTACTGCGCCCAAGGCAGCCAGCCGCCGAGGAAGCCGACGAGAACGGCCCATATCTTCCAGTCGCCGCGCCGCCTCACGGCAACGACGATGCCGACGATGACGCAGAGCGATCCCAGCCACCAGATCAGCGAATTGCCTAGCGAGGTCACGGCTGAAACGCATTGCGAATCCGGCGACAGCGAGCATAGGCCCGGGTGGCCGTGCAGCTTGGTCCAGTAGAAGCTCGTCGGGCGAATCTGCAGGGGCCAGGTCAGCGGGTTGGCCTTATACGGGTGCGGCGCGTCCAGCGTGGTGTGGAACTGCCACATCTGCGCATGGTATTGCACGAAGGATTGCAGCACGCTCGGCAGCCAGGTGACGCCTTCACCGGGATTGGCGGCGGCCCAGTCGCGCATGTACGAATCGCGGTGGATGAACCAGCCGAGCCAGCCGGCCAGGTACGTCCCCGCCCACAGCGGCACCATGTATGCGGCGCTTGGCAGGGCGTCTTTGACCAGTCCGGTGCCCAGCCAGCCGCGGTATCCGACCTGATGACGCTCCCACGCATCCCAGGCCACGCTGATGACGGCGAATGCGGCGAACAGGTAGATGCCGGACCATTTCACGCCGGTTGCCAAGCCGAGCAAAATCGCGGCACCCACCCTCCACCACGACAGCGCGATGAACGGTCCGCGCGCGTTGAGTACGAAGGGCTTGCCGTGCCGCGAAGTGTTGGGAATCCATGTGGTGGAACGGGAGCGCGAGTCGAGCACATATTGCTTGTGCAGTTTCTCGCGCGCCCAGTCGCGATGGATGAGCAGCAGACTGAAAGCACCGAGCGCGAACACCATGATGAAGTTGTCGAGCAGCCCGGTGCGGCTCATGACGATGCCGACACCGTCAAGCGACAGCAGCAGCCCGGCAATCAGGGCGATCGGCACGTTGCGGAAAAGCCGCAGCGCTACGCGAATCATCAGAATAATTGCCACGGTGCCGGCCACGGCGACGCTGACGCGCCAGGCAAAGATGTTCGTCGCCCCGCCGAAGAGCTTGAGACCCAATGCAATCAACCATTTGCCTACTGGCGGGTGGACGACGTATTCGGCCGTATCCAGCCAGCCGCCCACATGCCCGGCGGCGAACGCCGTGTCGATGGGCTGCTTGATGCCGTCGATAACCGTGGTTTTCGGCCAGTCGCGTGGCTCGCCGGTCAATAGTGCTGTCCACGCGTCCTTGACGTAGTAGGTCTCGTCGAACACGATTTCGCGCGGGTCTCCGAGTCGCACAAAGCGCAGCAGACCGCCGAATGCCGCCACGAGCAGCGTGAGCAGCCAGGTGATAAGCCGGTTAGGCGTGGGCGTGGGTGTGGGCGGTGTGGACGTGGGTACGGATGTGGACGGTACGGAGCGGGACTTGTCAGTGACGGCTATATGGAAACGCGACGAAGCGGAATCGGAACGCCCTTTAAAATTCGCAAGACTTTGATTCGGCTGCGTCTGGGCCTTGCTCTGGTAGTCCGCAGACGGGTCGGCGGCCGATGATGCCCGGCTGGCTATGCCATTGGCGCGGGTGAATAATGACATGGTTCCCCTTTCTCGGCTCACGCAGCTCAACTCGTTCTGTCTACCACATTATCCCGGTTGTAGCGTGATGCATAGGCGATGGGCGCATGTTGTGAATGCGCGTTGTGGATGCACTTTGTGGGCGTGGTGCGCGATACTGGAAAGCATGGAAACGGAAGATATGCAATCTGCTCAGGCGGCGGCACCGGTGGCGGGTATGCCAGTGCAGGCGAACAGCCCACAGCCACAAGTCGGGCAGCGCCCAGAAAAAGCCGTGTCGATTCCCTCCGGCACCGTCATCCTTGCCGCGACGCCGATTGGCAATACGGCCGATGCTTCCGCACGGCTGGTCGCGCTGCTGGAACACGCTGACATCGTCGCGGCGGAGGACACGAGGCGGTTGTACAATCTGGCCAACCGCCTGGGCGTGCATGTGGGCGGCAAAGTCATCGCCTATCACGACCACAACGAGCGCAACAAGGCAGACGGGCTGCTCGATCAGGTGGCCGAAGGCGCGAGCGTGCTGGTGGTGTCCGACGCCGGCATGCCGACCATCAATGACCCTGGGCTAGCTATCGTCCGACGCGCCATCGAGCGCGGCATTCCGGTGACCTGCGCGCCCGGTCCGAGCGCGGTGCTCGATGCGCTCGCCTTGTCCGGCCTGCCCACGGACCGCTTCTGCTATGAGGGCTTCGTGCCGCGCAAGCACGCCGAACGCATGCAGCGCCTGCATATGCTGCGTGCCGAGCGGCGCACCATCGTGTTCTACGAAACCCTGCATCGCATCGTTGAAACGATGGACGATCTGCTGGTTGCCTTCGGCCCTGATCGGCCGATGGCGCTGTGCCGTGAGCTCACCAAGGACTACGAGGAAATTCGTCGTGGCAGCATCGCAGAGATTCATCAGGGTGTCATCGGCAACCTGCCACGCGGGGAAATCGTGCTCGTCATTGGCGGAGCAGACGATGAGACGGCCGCGCAGGAGTCTCCCGACGTGCTCAGCATCGATACTTTGGCTGCTCTGGCCGCTGAACGCTCGCAATCCCAAGGCATTCGCGTCAAGGACGCCATCGCCAAGGTCGTCGCCGAGCACCCGCTGCCGGACGGCTCGCTGGCGAGCCGCAAAGAGGTCTACGCGGCCGTGCTGGCGCTGCGGGATAGTGAGTAAATAGACGGGGCCGTTCAATCGGTTGAGCGCTACTCCTTGTGTTCCGTCGATTCGAAGAACACCTCGAAGGCTTCGTTGACTCCTGGGCCACCGGATTGCGCCACGTATTCGAGCAGCAGCGCGTCGGCGTGGGGGTTGGCTACGAGCCAGCGGCGCAATTCGGGGGCTTCGCGCGCGATATGCCATAGAATCTCCGCGTCTGCCGTTTCGCATGCGAGTAACGGCGTCAAGGCAAGCGGCGGAGGCGGAGGAACGTGGCGGCATGCGGCAGTAGGGCTGACTGCGCCGCCGCCCCCAGCTCCAGTGCTGTGAGCCGCATCGCTTCCGAGCCGTCCAAGCCGCCCGAGCCGATGGGTTGCGGTTATGGCTGCTGCGCCAGCGCTACCCAATAGCGAATGCAAGCGTCGTCGGCTTCGCGTTCTTCCATGAATCATTGATGCGCTTTCGTTGCCCAAGGCCACGTTCAGAAGCAATGCTCGATGATGCGGAAGAACTGCTTCGCGCGGGGCGAGTTCTGCCAGAAGCGGTTGGCCGCCAGAATATCCAGGCAGTCCGTGGGGCGGAATCCATACGTTTCCATAAGCGCGCAGACTGTCTCGTTGGCGTAGATCTCGCCCGCCTCCTCCTCGCTGAGCAGTGCGATATCGCATGCGGTGCGCTGCGGCGTGGTGATGTGCAGATCGCCTATCGAGGTGAGATGCCCCTGCGGTGCATTGCGGTTGAACACGCGGATTTTGCGACCATAGGTCAGCGTACGGAAATGCGACGTCGAAACGATGTCGATGGTTTTGGGGAACTCGCCGCCCAGCCACACCCATGCGGCGGTCACAGCGCAGCAGACCGTGCCGTAGGGCGCGACCGAGTGGATGATGGCGCCGCGACCGTAGAGCGTGTTGGCGTCTTCGGTCCGGTAGGCGCTGGCGTTGTCGAGCTTGCGCACGGCCCCGACGAACGCGAGACGATGCAGAATCATCGGTCCGGGGAGATCCCGAGCTTTCAAAACCGTAGGCGGCGCATGGGATGGCATATGGGAAGGCATGTTTGGCGGCGCGTAAGTCGGCGCGCGCGACACGGATGCCGCTGCCGTTGACAGGGCTGCGACAGAGGGCAGTGCGGCAGGGGACAAGGCAGAAGAGGACAGGGCTGTGCGTACTGTCTTCGCGGGTGAAATCGTTGCGTATATCATGAGGCGACGGTAACAGCGCCACATGCGGCCCATGCGCCCGAGCCGCAATAATGTGAATATGTGGATAACTCCCCAAAGGCACCCTTCCGATGTGCATAAGTCCGTATATAAGTCTGGGACAACCAAGGGAAAGGCACGGCTGTCCCCGCTGGGCCAGATAATCGTGCATTATGAGTCATATTATGGTGAATGTCGCCTGGCCGTATGCCAACGGCCCCCGTCATATCGGCCACGTCGCTGGCTTCGGCGTGCCTTCGGACGTTTACGCGCGCTATGAGCGCATGAAGGGCAACGACGTGCTGATGGTGTCGGGCACCGACGAGCACGGCACCCCGATTCTGGTCGAGGCCGAGAACGAAGGCGTCAGCGCGCAGCAGCTTGCCGACCGCTACAACCGCGTCATCGCCAAGGATCTGTGCGACTTGGGGCTGAGCTACGACCTATTCACCCGCACCACGACCGGCAACCACGAGCACGTCGTGCAGGAGATGTTCAAGCAGTGCCTGAGCAACGGCTACATCTACAAGGGCACGCAGAAGGTCGCGATCTCCCCGTCGACCGGCCGTACGCTGCCCGACCGCTACATCGAAGGCACTTGCCCGATCTGCGGTGCGGACGGCGCGCGCGGCGACCAGTGCGACAATTGTGGCAACGAACTTGACCCCGACGAGCTGATCAACCCGGTTTCGAAGATCAACGGCGAAACGCCGCGCTTCGAGGAGACCGAGCACTTCTTCCTCGACCTGCCCGCGCTCGCCGAGGCGAATCTCGCCTGGCTCAAGACGCGCGAAGGTTGGCGCACGAACGTCATCAACTTCTCGCTCGGCCTGTTCAAAGAGGTGCGCCCGCGCGCCATCACGCGCGACATCGACTGGGGCATCCCCATTCCGGTCGAGGGTTGGATCGATAACCCGAACAAGAAGCTCTACGTCTGGTTCGACGCGGTGATCGGCTACTTGTCGGCCTCCATCGAATGGGCGCGGCGGCAGGGCGACCCGCAGGCATGGCGCGCCTGGTGGAACGATTCCTCGACGCCGGCCTACTACTTCATGGGCAAGGACAACATCACCTTCCACTCGCAGATCTGGCCCTCCGAGATGCTCGCCTACAACGGGCAGGGTTCGAAGGATGGCGAGGTCGGCGAACTTGGCCCGCTCAATCTGCCCGAGCAGGTTGTGGCCTCCGAGTTCATGACGATGGAGGGCAAGAAGTTCAGCTCCTCGCGCGGTATCGTCATCTACGTCAAGGACATTCTCGCCCGCTACCCGGTTGACGCCGTGCGCTACTACATTTCGGTGGCCGGCCCGGAAAGCTCCGACTCCGACTTCACTTGGTCCGAATTCGTCCGGCACAACAACGAGGAGCTGGCCGCCAGCTGGGGCAACCTCGTCAACCGCGTCACCAACCTCATCAACAAGAACTTCGCCGCGATACCCGAGCTGGACGAGGACTCGATGACCGAGGAGGATCGGGCGCTCCTGCAGGAGACCGCCGACGCCTTCGACATCGTCGGCGGTATGATCGAGCGCCATCGCCAGAAGAACGCGCTGTCCGAGGCGATGCGCGTGGTCGGCGACACCAACAAGTACATCTCATCCACCGAGCCGTGGAAGATCAAGAACGACGAGAAGCGCCTGGCGACCGTGCTGCATGTGGCCGCGCAGGCCGTATCCGACGCGAACCATCTGCTCGCGCCCTTCCTGCCGCATTCCGCGCAAAAGGTCTGGGAGGCGCTGGGCGGCGAGGGCACGTTCTCGCCGCTGCCGCGCATCGAGGAGGTCGAGGATCTCGACAAGCCGGGCTTCAACTACCCGATCATCACCGGCGACTACGTGATGGGCGAAACCGTACATCCATGGGTCAGCGAGCCGCTGGTGGCGGGCACGCCGGTGCCCAAGCCGGCCCCCATCTTCGCCAAGATCCCCAAGGAGGCCGTCGACGAGGAGCTGGCGCGCTTCGACGCCGAGCTGGCCGAGCGCGAGGCCGCCAAGAAGGCCCGCTTCGAGGCTGCCAAGGCGCGGCTTGAGGATGGCGGCGCGGGTGCTGCCGCTGGTGAGTAGCGGCCGCTGGCTCGCACCATGTGGTGTTATGCCCCTTTCGTGACGCTGAGCTGAGCTAACAGTCACGAAAGGGGCATTTGACAGCGGACACTGCCCCTTTTGTGACTGTGCGGAGCGGGTTTGCGTCACGAAAGGGGCATTATGCCTCGGGGGCGCGGCCTTTGTGTTCCAGTAGGCTCGGGCTAAGCGCACGATACATGTTCGTTACACGTTTCACAGGATTCTTTGAGACTCGCCCATCATTCCTCTAAGAAACGTCGGGTTATATAAGAGTTGTCGGCGGGATGGTCGCCGGTGAGGTTCCGAACAAACCCCATAATTGAACCCTTCTTCTCTCTTCTCTGAACCCGGCGGCTTCCCTCCGCCGGGTTTCTCTTTGCTCGGTGTCTTATGCCCTACTGGAACGAATCCGCCGCTGCCCGTGAGCGGCGTCAGTGTCTGTGTATCACCGCGTCAAGGGCGATGCGGGATAAGGGAGCAATGTGGCTGTCAAAGGTGCGGATGATGCCAAGGATGTCGAGGGCGCCGCGGCCATTGGCTGATTAGTGCGGCGCAGGTCTATGCGGGTTGGGCCGTTGAAGCGTCGGACGGACTGCCCGAGCCTGAGATAGCCGGGAACCATGAAGCAGGTGGACGAGATGGCTCGTGCCTCAGCCGGACGCGAAACCTGCCCGGTTTCACTGGTTTCCCCAGTTCGGCCGGTTCCTTCGGTTTCGTCAGCCGAATCCGCTGCATCTCCCGCACCCCTCGCTCCTACACCTCCCGCCTCATCTACAACCGCGTACCGCCACGAATCGGTCAAAGGAATCGTGCCGGCGAAGGCCCTGCCGCCAAGCAGATACGAGGTCGCCTGGGCGGCGGTCTGGATAATGTCGGGCGCGGGCTGCACCCAGGATTGAATCGAGACGGGCATGAGCGCGGTGATGCTCCACCCGCCGAAGCTGGCCAGAGAGACGTCGCTAGGCACTCGGATGCCCTCGTCTGCAAGCACTTTGGCCAAGGCGAACGCGAGGTAGTCGCTCAATGCGAGTATGGCCGAAGGCCGGTGGCGCGAGCTGGTGAGCGCGGGGATGGCGTGCGCTCTGATAGTTGTCATGGCCGAGTCGATGTAGTCGCCGTAGTCGATAGGCAGCGCCATCAGTGCAGACGTATCGAAGCCTAGGCCATGCGCCGCCAACGCGTCCTTGAACCCCTCGATGCGGTCGTGGTAGTAGGCGCTTCCGTCCGGTTTGCGCTCCGTGAGCACCATAATCGATTCGTGCCCGGCGCCGATCAGCGATTCCGTGATGGCTCTGGCCCCGTGGCGGTCGTCGCTCACAATCTGCGGATACCCGGCCGGGGCGTCGTCGGAGAGAATGAAGAGTATGGGTGCCTTCAAGGCTTCGAGTTGCGAGCTGTCGGCGATCTCGCAAGGGCCGTAGAAGATGAAGATTGCCGGAATTATAGGCGATTTCGGCGCGGTGAAGCCCCTCGGCGAAGTCCTCTCCATAGGGAATCCTGACCACATGCGGTTCGAGGCCTAGGCGGTTGGTCATCTCGAAGGCGTCTGCAGACAGGATGCTTGTCCCCGCTATCCCCTGCGTTCGGATGATGAACAGGGCGATTGAGGAATTGCCGACACGTATCGACACGGCATTGCGGTTCGGCACATAGCCGCGGTCTTTCGCATAGCGCACGACCTTTGATTTGAGCCCTTTGCCCACGCCCGGCTTGTCGTTGAGCGCTCTCGAAACCGTTGCGGTGCTCACCTTGAGCGCCTGCGCTATTTCCTGAATGGTGATGTTGCTGCGGCTCATGCGCCAAGCGCGCGGGCGGCAGGTACATCATTGACTTGCGGGACGGGCGTTGTGTATGGTGTCAGTCAGATAACATCGGGAAACGAAACGTCAGGCCAGCTGGTTCAATACACTCCGTCGGTTAACAGCGCGAACCCGTCACTGATTGGCACGGGCTGGACCGGGCTTCCCAGCGGAGCAGGGCCGAATGGCTTGGGAATCGCTGCTGGTGGTACCGCCGTTTACGCGTACTACAGCAGTAGTTACTCCTCCACCAGTTATGACGCGCAGATTATCAGTTACGTCCCGAGCACTGGTACTTGGACGACGAGCGGCCTGCCATTTATCAATACCGGGGTCACGTCTGCTCCTGGCGGTCAAAAGAGAGTCCATTTCGTTACTGGTGCCGTAGACCTGTCGACCGGCGACTACATGCTCAGTGGCTTTGACAGCAGCGGCAAAGCGTATATTTATAAATGGACCCCTGGGACTCCTTCAATTGTTTATGTCGGTTCATTCGCTACAGGTATTAATGATTCACTGAACGGTGATATTGCCTTTGATAAGGCTGGCAACTTGTATGTGCTGGGCAGTGAGGCATTAAATGCATATGGATACCCGACGAATGGGTCATCAGGATGGGGCGGCAACGGCCCTATTACTCAAGCAAGCATGAACATCTTCGTGGTGACCGCCGCTCAATTGAACCAGGCTCTGAATAACCCTGGTGGGACAATTGTTGCTTCGAAAGCCACCAGCAAAACTATTTCCTCGACTTCAGGCTTTAATGGCATCTCCTTCGATGGTGACGGTTCGGTGTGGGTGAGTAGCTCGGCGCAGATCCTGAACTTCAATGCCTCGAATTGGGTTCAGAACGGTATCGCGAAAGACATTACGAGTTCGAATTCTGATCTCGCAAGCTGCTCATCTCCAGCAACCCTGACCATCCAGAAGAATGTCGCGGGTCGAGCCGATGTCAGCGACCAATTCACACTTTCGGTTACGAACGCGAATACGGCTATCCAACCAACCACGACGACGGGCAGTGGCACCGGGATCCAGGCCAATCAGATTGGGCCGACACCGGTGGTGTCCAACTCGACGTATACCTTCGCTGAATCAATGGCATCCGGCTCTGTCTCGGCTCTAAGCGCCTACAATACGACATGGCAATGCACGGCGCCGTCGCCCTATGCGGTGAATGTGAGCGGTACGGGCACGAGCGGCAGCGTGAAGATACCTACTACTGTCGACCCGACGGGTGCAGCTGTCACCTGTACCTTCACCAATACCCCGATACCTAAGACTGGTGCGTTGTCGATTACGAAGGCGTTTGATGCTTCGGTGCCGACTGGTGCTGGGGCGCAAACTGCGAACACGATGTTCAGTGGCACCTATTCATGTGCTTTTAACGGCATACAGAACGCTACTGGCACATGGTCGAGAACCGGCACTGGTGCTGCGACGCTCACGCAGGCTTCGGGCGCACTGCCTACGGCCATACCTAATGGGTCGAGTTGTTCTGCGGTCGAGACGCAACCCTCGGCAGGCTCGGCTTCAGGGTTGCCTGCAAGCTGGGTTTGGGGTACGCCTCAAATTTCAGGGTCTGCAACGATCACTGCTCCGAATACTTCGAACATTACGGTCACAAACAAGGCCACTCAGCAGAAGGGTGCGCTGGCTATTACCAAGGTGTTTGACTCTTCGGTGCCTTCGGGCGCGACTGGTCCGTTCAGCGGCAAGTACACATGCTCCGGCACTAGCTTGGCGACTGCGACGGGTTCGTGGACGGTGAACGGCCAGGGTGCAGCGACGTTGACGGCCGACCAGGGTTCGGCCAGTCCGACGGCGCTTCCTGCCGGCTTGAGCTGCGCGGTGACGGAGACCTCTCCGGCGTCCGGCTCGACGATGGGTCTTCCCAACAGTTATGTGTGGGGTACGCCGACGATCTCATCGGCGGTGACGATCTCCGTGGACACGACGAAAACCGTCACGGTCACGAACAAGGCCACGCATGTGATGGGCAGCGTCTCGTGGAACAAGACGGATGAGTCGGGTCATGCGCTGGCGGGTTCGGAGTGGACCATTACGCCGACCAATCCGTCCGGCGCGCCAATCACGGTGGTCGACAACGGTGTGCATGACGCTGATTCGGTTGCGGGCGCGCTGAAGGTCACGGGCCTGGATGTGGGCACGTATTCGCTGCAGGAGTCGAAGGCCCCGGCAGGGTATGTGCGTTCGGACAGGACCTATACGTTCACCATTTCCGTGAGTAGTACGACGGCGACTGTCAATGGCGGAAATGCCATCGAGAACGAGCAACAGACGCCTCCGACACTGCCGTTGACTGGCGGCCTGAGCACGGATGCGTTCATCATCGGTGGTGGTGGTTTGATTGTCCTTTCTGTGGCTATAGCGTTGATTATGCGACGCAGAAAGGCGGTTCATGTGTGATAGACGTCACTTTTCATGGGTGCCGGTAACCCGGCATCAACATGAGTCTCACAGAGAATTAAATAGTAGATTTTGGCAATTCTGTCAGAAAGATGTAGTACCTGCCAGCAGAGGGGTGCTAGAAGGAAGGAACACAAATGAGTAACGTAGGGAAAAGCTCGCTGGTGCGCCGTGTTGCGGCTGCCGCCGGTGCGTTGGCTCTGGGTCTTGCCGGCCTGGCAGGCGCCGCGCTGACGGCGAACGCCGATACGACCGTGCCGGTCACGGGCGTGGGCAATATCGTTGCAGGCACGTCGACGTCGCTGACGATCAACAAGTATTCGGGCCTTGAGGCTTCGACTCCTGATGACGGTGCGTTGAACAACAGTATCGATCAGACGACGCATAAGCCGCTTAACGGCGTGCAGTTCACGATCACCCCGGTGAGCGCGAAGACCGTCAATGGCACGGCGCAGCCGATCAATCTGGATACTCCCGAGGGCTGGGATCTGATCAGCGGCGTGCAGGCGTCGGACGTGACGAAGACGGGCAGCGCGTATACGCAGGACACTGCGAATGCCACGACGGTCACGACCGCGAATGGCGGCGTGGCGAAGGCGACTTTGCCTCATGGCCTGTACTTGGTCCAGGAGGGCGATGACACCGGCAACAACGGCATCGTCTCCAAGACTGCTGATTTCCTGGTCACGCTGCCTTTGCCTCATGTCGCGCAGGACGGCACGACGGACGGTCACTGGATCTACGACGTGAACGTGTATCCGAAGAACCAGCTGCTGGCTGGCCCGGGCAAGACCATCAACTCGGATGCGGATCAGTCCGCGCTGGGTGTGAAGGTCGGCGACGTGGTCGAGTACACGATCAAGCAGACGGTTCCCGCGCTGAACACGGGCGAGACGTACACTCAGGCGCGTATTTTCGATAATCTCAGGACTGATGAGCTGGCGTTCGATTCGCAGGTCTCGGTGCAGCTCAACGGCACGGATCTCGTCGCCGGGGACGATTATGCGCTCACTACTGATGCCACTGGCAACGTGAGCTGGGATCTGACTCCTGCGGGTCTTGCTAAGATTCATAAGGATGACGTGATCACGGTCGTGTTCAAGGCCAAGGTTCTCAAGGTCACTGTGACCGGCGGCATCGCCAACGGCCCGGGCACCGGCAATCCTGGCGAGCCGGGCTACGGCTCCGAGTTCAACCACAAGAGCGTTCCTCCCACTCAGACCCCGTACACCTACTGGGGCCAGCTTCAGGTGACCAAGGTCGTCAAGGGCAACACGGACCAGAAGCTCGCCAACGCCGAATTCGCGGTTGCTGAGCTACCCGCTACCGCCAACGAATGCCCGACTACGGCCCCGGCTGCCGCTGATGCGGTCGCGACCGGTACGTCGGATGCCAACGGCGTCGTGCAGTGGAACTCGACTCCGACCAGCCCGCTGGGCCTGTTCGTGGCCAACAGCGACACGGATCCGAACCCTGCCGACTTCCACAAGGATTACTGCCTGTACGAGACCAAGGCCCCGGCTGGCTACATCCTGAAGGATGCTCCTCAGAAGGTGACGATTACTCCGGGCACGACGCTGACCGCGGGCGCGAATGACATCACGGTCGAGGATGAGCAGCAGAACCATCCGAACCTGCCGTTGACTGGTGCTGCGGGCACCGTCGTGATGACGCTGGGCGGCATCGCGCTGGTGGCTGCCGGTGGCGCTGCCTACGCGATCTCGCGCAAGAAGCAGTCCGCTCGCTGAATGCGGAGTTGCTGACTAGCAGATACGGTCCTCTCTCCTGTTCAGACGGCTAATCGCCTGAATAGGACCTGGGCTAAAGAGGGGGAAGGCTAACGCCTTCCCCCTCTTCTCGTAGGTTATGTGGTGCTGCCCCGGCCTTTGACGACCGGGACGGCTGTGGAGTCGCTAGCTGCGCTCCTTGCTGTGGGCTCGCATCGTGTAGCCGGCTATCGCCAGTATCGCGATGTCGGCTTTGCTGAGCCGTTAAGCGGACAGCCTGGTGGGCTGTCCGTAGGCGAAGTGAGCAGCCGCCAAGGCTGCGAAGGACGGTGCGAAGCACCGTCGTCCACTTTGGTCGACAGGACGATCACGAGGACCGCCATGAGCCACAGCATTGCCGTGCCGCTGTGCGGCTCCTCTTCTAAGTTGCGCATGATCTGCGCCCTTCTGTTATGGCCGCGCCACGAGTGACGCGGCAGTAGCATCCGACGGTTGTCGGATGGTCGGGGCTTGTCCTTTCCGCGGGATTTCGCTCGACGTGTTCGAAGAGTATCGGTTATGATGGAGGTGCTGGACACGGCATTTCCACACGTTCCCTACACTCTCGGCAGGCGCTAGGACTTTCAGGGGACGTTGCCGAATCCGGTGGGATGGTTTCTAAGTCCATCCCCTGCTATTGCCGCGAGGCCCCCCGAACCGCTGAGGTTCGGGGGGCCTCACGTATGCTTGGCGGATGCCGTTCCATTTCCGTGATTCCGAGGCGGATGAGGAATCACATGCCGAATTTGATATGCTCAGTTTCGATACAAAGAGCCGAGATTCATGATTCCAACCTCATACAGCAGCGCGTTTATTAGGCGCTTTTTTCGTTTATTAGGCCCTTCGCTAAATAGGCCATAATATTGGCGTCCTGAAAACGTTGGAATAAAGCCATTCCGTAAATTCTGTTCAAATGGAGTCCCGCCCGATTCGGTTCCTGACTGCGGAAATCGACCTAATGAATTCTCGCCGATTCATGCACGCTCATGAAAACTCCCTTGCCGCTCCGAAATTGGGATTATCTGGACGCACCATTCATGTATCACGCCTTAGGCCAGTCCGCAGCTACTAGGCGTTCAGGTTTCGCACTGATTGGCCGATTCTGAGGTAGCCCGGTACCATGAAGCAGGTAGGCGAGATCGCCCTTGCGACGGCTGGCTTGGCGCTGGCGGAGACCTGCTTTGGGCTCGGGGCATCTGAGGCACCCGGGCCATCTGAGGCGTCCAAGGGCGGCAGGCTGATTTCGCCGGAAAAAGGTTTGCCTTGCAGCGTGGAGAGGCCTGCGGCGGTCGAGGTTTCGAGGATGTACGGAATCGGCGGCACCCAGGATTGAATTGGCGCAGGCAGGAAGCTCGTGACTTCCCAGCCGCCGAAGCTGGCCAGGGAAATGTCGTCAGGAATGCGGATGTCCGCCTCCGACAGCATCTTCGTCACGAAAACCGTAAGGTAATCGTCGAGGATGAATATGGCTGTAGGCCGATCAGGCTTGGCAAGCAGCGGGGGAATCTGCTCGCGGAACGCCGCCATGAAGGAATCCGCATGATTGTTGTAATCCACATGGAGCGCCTGCACTTGTGACGAGTCGAAGACCATATGGTGGGCGACCAGCGCATTCCTGAATCCCGTAATGCGGCGCTGATAGTACGGCTCGCCGTTGCTTTTCAGCTCGCTGAGCACCATGATCGAATGGTGCCCGGCGGCAATCAGCGATTCTGTGATCGCGTAGGCCCCATCTTCGTCGTCGCTGGCTACGTGAGGGTATTCGGTGGGCGCATCATCGGAAAGGATGAACATGATAGGCGCTTGGACTTTGCTCAGCCGCGACTTGTCCCCGATATCGCACAAGCCGAACAGCAGGAAAATGGCAGGATGGCAGTCTGCTTCCGCCTTGAGCAACCCATCGACGAAATCTTCGCCATACGGTATGTGCACCACGCGCAGTTCGAGTCCAAGGCGCGATACGAGTTCGAAAGCCTGGGACGGGATGACTGCTTGCCGGTCTGATGACTGGATCTGTATCACTAGCACGGCAAGGGATGACATCCCTGTGCGCATCGACCGGGCGGTGCTGTTCGGCACGTAGCCGATGCTTTTGACGTACTTGAGAACCCGTGATTTGATTTGCGGACTCACTCCCGGCCTGTCGTTCAGCGCGCGCGACACGGTCGCCGTGCTGACCTGACAGTGTCGGGCTATGTCTTGGACAGTGGTTTTATGCTGTGTCACCGAGCGCCCCCTTGGCAGCGGTTATGCAGTTGGGTAAGCCTGGCAGACAAGGCGACTCGGTCAGGTTGGGCGGACGGTGTCCCCTTATCCGGCATTGACAGAACGATCATGTGGATTCTACCGATCTGCTGCTTGTACTGCATCTGCTTTGCGAGCCCCCTCGTATCTTCTATTCTTAATTATTATGCATTTTCGTAGCATTTTAACGCATGGCAAGCATTGCGCCTGGAAATAGAGTCTAGTGCGCCAACGTCACCTGACTTCCCAGCTTACACGGGAGTCGATATCTGGAAGTTCGGCTGAATTTAGCTGAATCGCAAAAATGTAGAGAAAATGCTACACTATGTTTATGTCTGCAGTGCGTTTTAATGATCATTACAATCGTGCGCGTCAGAATCCTGAGATGGCTGCACTCATTGACGAGGAAGAGCATCGGCTGGATGCTGCCGTAGTGCTCAGTCAGGCCCGCGAATCGGCTGGCATGACCCAGGAGCAACTGTCCGAAAAGGCGAATGTCTCCCGTTCCACTATCAACCGCATCGAGAAGGGGAGGACCATCCCTTCGTTCCGTACGATGGATGCCCTTGCGAAGGCGATGGGACGCCACGCAACCATCACCATCTCTTGAGCGATACGGTTTGCGGCACTTCTCTGTTGCGTCATTGTCGCATCCGCGGCCCCATTGAATGAGACTGCCGTTCGGAACTCGGGCCGGTTGCACAATGGCCGTTGACGGGCGGGCTGATATCATGGAATACGATATTTCATGAATTGATGATTGCTGCAGGGATTGCGGCGCTGGGGCGTGATGGGCACGGCGTGACGAATTCGGCGGAATCGGGATGATGACGGGGCGCAATGTTTACACGGCATAACGACACAGAGGCCAATCCAAGGCATCGTTCTTCGGCGGCTGCGGTGACACCGGCTGAGGCGGCATCTACGGCGAATGCCGGCGGAAACAAGAGTGCAAGACCCAAGTGGAGACTACGCCTTTATGCGCTGATTCCGGCGCTGCTGGTGCTGGCGGGCCTAGGGGTGCTCATGTATCCCACGGCGGCGGACTGGTTCTCGCAGTACGACCAGTCGCGGCTGATTGACGACAGCACCCAGCAGATCAAATCAGGAAAGCTGGAGCCTTCCATCGTGCAGCAGCTCAAGGATGCGCACGAATACAACGATGCGCTTTCCTCGGGGGCTGTGCTGGAAGCGAACCACCGCATTCCGACCGGCTCGGGCACGAGCCAGGACCCGAACGAGTCGCTGGACTACAACAATATTCTGGTCACCCCCTCGGGCGTGATGGCCCGCTTGCGTGTGCCCTCGATCGACGTCGATCTGCCGATCTATCACGGGACGTCGGACGCCACACTGCTCAAAGGCGTCGGCCATTTGGAGGGCACATCGCTGCCTGTGGGCGGGAAGGGGACGCACGCGGTGCTCACCGGCCACCGCGGGCTGGCCACGGCCACGATGTTCACCAACCTCAACAAGGTCAAGAAGGGCGATACATTCACCATTGAGGTGCTGGATCAGGTGCTGAGCTACAAGGTCTTCGACATCCGGGTCGTCGACCCGTCCGACACGGCCGCGCTGAAGGCCGACCCAAAGAAGGACCTCGTGACGCTGGTGACCTGCACGCCGCTGGGCATCAACTCGCAGCGCATCCTGGTCACGGGCGAGCGCATCTACCCCACGCCGAAGGCGGATATCGCGGCGGCGCGCAAGCCATCGACGCTGCCCCGCTTCCCGTGGTGGATCGTCGTGCTCGCGGGCGGGTTCATCGGTGCAACCGCGTTCGTATGGCGCTCGGGCTACCCGCCGAAGGCGAAGAAACCGCGTGGCTCGGGTGGAGACAATGATGCGGAAGACTCGAAAGGCGTAGAAGGTTCGGACGGCCTAGAAGAGAACGCAGCACCTGAGGCATAGACGCTGGGGGCAGAATAATATTTCGAATTTGCAAAATACGGCAATTGATATACCGGTGCTCTTATGGATAGAATGAACACCGGAATAGGGAGGTGATTGATATGGCAAAGGCTGTTGACGTAGCGCGTTATATTTTAGAGCAACGAGAGGCGCGTAACCATATGACCACCGCTTTTGCGCTGCAGAAGTTACTGTATTACTGCCAGTCATGGATGTTGGTGGCAAGGGACCGGCCGCTCTTTGAAGATGAGATTCAGGCATGGGAACATGGTCCCGTCGTCAAATCCGTATACCCGTATTGCCGCGGCAGACGCTACGTATTCGCGCGTGAAGTGACTGGCGGCGATGCCGATGCTTTGACGCTGGAGGAGCGGGCTTTAGTGGACCGGGTTCTTGCTCTGTACGAGGGCAAGGACGATCACAAGCTTGGCGATGATTTGGAGAAAATGAGCCATGCGGAGAAGCCTTGGTCTGATGTCCGAGATACCTCGAATCAGATTATTACGCCCGAAAGCATGCTGAGCTATTATTCCGCGCTGCAGGCCAACCCTGGCATGGAGCACTCCGCGCCGATTCCCGATCTGGCTGATGTCTCGGATCGGATGTTTATCTCTCAAGAAGATGCAGATTGGCTCCAATCCGTACTCTCCAATTGAGAAGCGCTCGGAGGAACGTATGGCAGGCGAACTCTGGCAAAGGATAGTCAGACTCAACCCCGATATTGATATCGTCGACTTCTCTTGTGGGGAGCCGACGATTGATATGTGGTTCCAGAAGAATGCTGTGGAACAGCAGGAACAGCGCGGCTGCACTGTGTATGTCGCTCTCGATGCAAGTGACGTGATTATTGGCTTTTTCTCGTTGAACATGTATTACTTGCAGAAGAGAATACTGCCTGACCCGGTGAAGGACGGGATAGATCTTCAACAGGGCAACATCCCCTGTATTCTGCTCGGGCAATTCGGTGTGGATTCAAGATTTCGGGGTGAGAACCGGGAGAAAATAGGTTGCGCTCCCCAAGGTCCTCTCCTTATTCAAGAAGCAATCTCCATTGCTCAAAACCTGGCTGATAACGTCGGCTGCAGAGCCATGTATGTGCAGGCGTTGAACGATGATCTGGTGCAATGGTACGTGAGGCAGGGATTTACCTCATTCCCCAATAAACCGCGCAATCTTATTCTTGATTTGAAGAGGCGTTGATTGCAGGCTTTGTGCAAAGAGCGTTGCAGAGGCTGCGACGTTTGAGGGCAGTTTAACGGCAGAATGCCCGTATTGAATCGTTAAACCCAAAGACTAAATACTCATACTTGTGTGTAGTACTTTGGTGATTGAAGAGGGTGAGGTGTACTGTCTTGCGGGGACACGGCAAGGTTATGCGCACGAGGATAATGTATAGCGGCATTTCGGCGTGGGCATGAAGCTTCCGCTTATTCGCAACGTATTTGGTCGCTACGAGGCGGTGCGGGGCCGGTTTTAGAAGACTTATAGAGTCGTGGAAAATCATTGAAAATCTGCTTTATCAGGACTCTATTCTTATCTGTGAGCTGCATCACGTAAACGTTTGCTCAATAATACTTCGGCAATCAAGACCAAGTAGTATTTGGAAACAGACTGTATAAAAGCTGCCTATTCCATGCGAATTGAAGGGGTTTGCGGCTTTGAACGCTCTGGGAGAGTGCGACGCGATCGCGCTCTGGACACGCAGTTTCGGCTGCATAAAGCTGAGCGAACAGTGCAGGAAACAGTGTTACCGATTGAGGAAGGACCTTGAATGAATAAGGGATTAGAGCAAGTTGGGGTGGGTGAATAGATGCAAAAGTTTGATAGCAAGAGGGTTATGCGTTCGATCGTCGCGTTTATTTCGACGATTGCGATGCTGGTGGGGATTTCCATTGTGGCTCCGGCTCCCGCATTCGCAGGCGATGGTGACACGCCGGTGAATCCGGCGACGCCGATGCCGATTTACACCGAGGATTTTGAGAACGTCAGCGGTTCAACGCCGACCGCATTGAGCGGCTATGATTCGGCATCCAACGGTAGCGATGGCAAACCGATTACCTATACCGCGTCGGACTACTGGCTCGATTCGAAGTACTGCAACGGCTTCATCGCCAGCGGCGGCATGGTGCTCAGCCAGAGCGATGTGTTCAACACATACTGCGGGAAAAACGGGGATCCCACGGGCAATAACATGGGCGATTATGACGCTGTACGCGCCAAAGCCTATGCCTTGGCGAATGTGAGTGACCCGAACAATGGCAATATGACCAATCACGCGCTGTCCACGAATACTTCTGGCGGCACGCCCCCGGCTGACCCGATGTTCACGACGAATGGCAATCCCATTAGCGTATCTACC
This sequence comes from Bifidobacterium tibiigranuli, assembly GCF_009371885.1. GTDB lineage: Bacteria > Actinomycetota > Actinomycetes > Actinomycetales > Bifidobacteriaceae > Bifidobacterium > Bifidobacterium tibiigranuli. Next base: position 111,963 of record NZ_QLZA01000009.1, read on the forward strand.
AACCGCTTCATCGAGCTTGCGGTCGATGCTGCGGCAACGGGATGCAATCAGGCAACGCCTGAACTGAGCTTCGTGATGACTGGCTTGCCCAGTGGCGACAAGTCGCTCACCAACGGCACCATCAATCCGTGTAAATTGGATAACGCTCAGACTTTCAGCGTGAAAAGTAAATTTACCGATGTACTCCCAGATTGGGCCACTACAGGTGCTGTTGGCACATACTACAGCGATGCGTATCTGATCTCCGCTGATTCCAACAAAGTCAACATTGGCTTGAAGCTGAACAATGCTTCCACAGCCAGTTCAACCGGTCACGGCGCCGGAACTGTCAACGGTCCCGCCAACGGCAACGACGGTGCCATCGACAACATTCGCGTGCTGGATGTGTCTCCGTACCTGACCAAGTCCTTCAACCCGACCTCGGTTAAGGTCGGCGATACGTCGACGCTGACGCTGACGGTCAACAACCGCACTGATAACGGCACGAAGAACGGCTGGGCGTTCACTGATGCCCTTCCGGATGGACTCGTTGTTGCGAATACGCCGAATGTGAAGGCAGACGGCAATAATGGCTCTTGCAAGGCGGACGTGACCGCTAACGCTGGCGACAGCAGCATCGGCATCAATAAAGGCGTTCTTAATGGCGGCTCTTCGGCCGCGACTCCCACGACATGCACCATCACGGTGGATGTCACGCCTACGAAGGCGGGGGATCTCACCAACGGCTCTTCGAATATCGAGTCGACAATCGGCATGGACGGGCCGCAGACTCCTGCGACGTTGACCGCCATCGAGGGCCCGACCGCGCAGAACTCGTCCGCTACGACCCAGCCGGGTGTTGCGGTGGATCTGAAGCCGACGACTGGCTTCGGCACCTCGCAGAAGTTCACTTCGGTTGCGTTCGACAAGTCGGGTGCTACCACGAAGACGGTTCCGGGCGAAGGCACATGGACGATCGCACTGGGCGACGATGGTCAGCCGGTTGCGACTTTCACTCCTGATGCTGATTTCACTGGCAAGGCAACGACTCAGCCGTACATCGTGACGGATGAGAACAATCTGACTGCTACGGCAAACCTCGATGTGACGGTTGCGGCGATTACTGGCCCGACCGCGCAGGATAAGTCGGCTACGACGAAGCCGAGTACTCCGGTGACCTTGAACCCTGAGACTGGCTTTGGCACGTCGCAGACGTTCACTTCGGTTGCATTCGATGATAAGGGCACGACCACGAAGGACGTTTCTGGCGAAGGCACGTGGACGATCAAGCTGAACGACGAAGGCAAGCCTGAGGCGGTGTTCACGCCTGTTGATGGTTTCACCGGCACGGCGACTCCGCAGCCGTACATTGTGACGGATGAGAACGGCAAGACTGCGACGGCGAATCTTGATGTGACGGTTCTCGCTCCTCCGACTGCGAAGGATAAGTCGGCGACGACGAATCCGAAGACTCCGGTGACCTTGGATCCTGAGACTGGTTTCGGTACGTCGCAGACGTTCACTGGTGTGGCGTTCGATAAGTCGGGCGCAACCACGAAGGACGTTCCTAGCGAGGGCTCTTGGACCATCTCTCTGAATGATAAGGGTCAGCCTGAGGCGGTGTTCACCCCGGTGGATGGCTTCACTGGCAAGACCACTTCTGTGCCGTACACGGTGACGGATGAGAACGGCCTGACCGCTACCGCCAACCTTGATGTGACGGTTCTCGCTCCTCCGACGACGGGCGATGCGTCCAAGACGATCAACCCGAATCAGACGGCGACGCTCAATCCGGTGACCAAGCCTGGTTCCGGCGACATCACCGATGTGAAGTTTACTGATCCTGCTGCGACTGATGGCGGCAAGACGCTGGTGGTCCCGAACGAGGGCACGTGGACGATCAAGCTGGACAATGGCCAGCCGGTCGCGACGTTCGCTCCGGACAAGGACTACTCCGGTCCGGTCACCGAGCAGCAGTACACGGTGACGGATTCGAACAAGCTGACCGCCACCGGCAAGCTGGACGTGACCATCAACGAGCCGCCGAGCGCGAAGGATAAGTCGGCGACGACGAATCCGAGCACTCCGGTGACCTTGAACCCTGAGACTGGTTTCGGCACGTCTAAGAAGTTCACTGGCGTTGCGTTCGATGACAAGGGCGCGACCACGAAGACGGTCGATGGTGAGGGCACGTGGACGATTAAGCTGGGCGATAACGGCCAGCCGACCGCGGTGTTCACCCCGGTGGATGGCTTCACCGGCAAGACGACTGCCGTGCCGTACATCGTGACGGACGAGAACGGCCTGACCGCTACCGCCAACCTTGATGTGACGGTTCTCGCGCCGCCGACCGCTTCGGATAAGTCGGCTACGACCGATCCGAAGACTCCGGTGACCTTGGATCCTGATACCACGTTCGGCACGTCGCAGAAGTTCACTGGCGTTGCGTTTGATGACAAGGGCGCGACTACGAAGGATGTTCCTGGCGAGGGCACGTGGACGATCAAGCTGAACGACAAGGGCCAGCCTGAGGCTGTGTTCACTCCTGTCGATGGCTTCACGGGCAAGACGACTCCGCAGCCGTACATCGTGACGGACGAGAACGGCCTGACCGCCAAGGCGAACCTTGACGTGACAGTGAACAAGCCGCTCACGCCTCCTACAACGGGCGACAAGTCGGCTACAACGAATCCGGATACTCCGGTGACGTTGAACCCGGTGACGACTCCTGGCTCGGCTCCGATCAAGTCGGTCGTGTTCGACAACAACCAGCCCACGAAGGACGTTCCTGGTCAGGGCACTTGGACGGTCGAGCTGAAGGACGGCCAGCCGGTCGCGACCTTCACTCCGGACAAGGGCTTCACGGGCAAGGTCACCGATCAGAAATACACAGTGACCGATGAGAACGACAAGACCGCTGACGGCACGCTTTCCGTGACCATCAACACGCCTCCGACTGCGAAGGATAAGTCGGCTATGACCAATCCGAGCACTCCGGTGACACTGAACCCTGAGACTGGCTTCGGCACGTCGCAGAAGTTCACTGGCGTTGCGTTCGATGACAAGGGCGCGACCACGAAGACGGTTCCGAACGAGGGCACGTGGACGATCAAGCTGGGTGACAACGGCCAGCCGACCGCGGTGTTTACTCCGGTGGACGGCTTCACCGGCAAGACCACGCCGCAGCCGTACATTGTGACGGATGAGAACGGCCTGACCGCTACCGCCAACCTTGATGTGACGGTTCTCGCTCCTCCGACCGCTTCGGATAAGTCGGCTACGACCGATCCGAAGACTCCGGTGACGCTGGATCCTGATACCACGTTCGGTACGTCGCAGAAGTTCACCAAGGTAACCTTCGACAATGGCGATACCACGAAGACGGTTGACGGCGAGGGCGTGTGGACGATCAAGCTGGGTGACAACGGCCAGCCGACCGCGGTGTTCACTCCTGCCGATGGCTTCACTGGCAAGACCACTGAGCAGCCGTACACGGTGACGGACGAGAACGGCCTGACCGCCAAGGCGAACCTTGACGTGACGGTCAACAAGCCGCTCACGCCGCCTACCACGGGCGATGCGTCCAAGACCATCGATCCGAATACGACGGCCACGCTGACCCCGAAGACGGTTCCCGGCTCCGGTGACATCACCGATGTGAAGTTCGATGATCCTGCTGCGACTGATGGTGGCAAGACGCTGGTGGTTCCGGGCGAGGGCACCTGGTCGATCAAGCTGGACGACAATGGCCAGCCGGTCGCCACGTTCACCCCGCTCAAGGATTATTCAGGCAAGGTCACTGCGCAGAAGTACACGGTGACTGATTCGAACGGCAAGACGGCTGACGGCACGCTCAACGTGACGATCAACCCGCCTGCTCCGGTTCCGCCGAAGACTGGCGACAAGTCGGCGACGACTGATCCGGGCAAGCCGGTGACGCTGGTCCCCGTGACCAAGCCTGGTTCTGCGCCGATCAAGTCGGTCGTGTTCGACGACGGTCAGCCCACGAAGGACGTTCCTGGCGAAGGCACGTGGACGGTCGAGCTCAAGGATGGGCAGCCTGTTGCGGTGTTCACTCCCGAGGACGGCTTCACTGGCAAGACGACTTCGCAGCCATACACGGTGACGGACGAGAACGGCAAGACCGCTACGGGCAAGCTGGACGTGACGGTGAATACGCCGCCCACGACCGGTGACAAGTCCGCGACGACCAATCCGAAGACGCCGGTGACGCTGGCTCCGAAGACCACTCCTGGCTCTTCGCCGATCAAGTCTGTCGTGTTCGACAACGGCCAGCCCACGAAGGATGTCCCCAATGAGGGCACCTGGACTGTCAAGCTGGACAATGGCCAGCCGGTCGCTGTGTTCACTCCTGCCGATGGTTTCACTGGCAAGACCACTCCTCAGCCGTATACGGTTACGGATGAGAACGGCCTGACTGCTACCGCCAAGCTGGACGTGACGGTTCTCGCGCCGCCGACGACCGGTGACGCTTCGAAGACCATCGATCCGAATACGACGGCGACGCTCAATCCGGTGACCAAGCCTGGTTCGGGCGACATCACTGCGGTGGCGTTCGACAATGGCAAGGATACGAAGACGGTTCCCGGCGAGGGCTCTTGGTCGATCAAGCTGGACAATGGCCAGCCTGTTGCGACCTTCACCCCCGACAAGGACTACTCCGGCAAGGTCACTGCGCAGAAGTACACGGTGACCGATGCGAACAAGCTGACGGCTGACGGCACGCTCAACGTGACGATCAACCCGCCTGCTCCGGTTCCGCCGAAGACTGGCGACAAGACGGTGACTGCTGAACCGGGTGCTCTGGTGACGCTCAATCCGGTGACGACTCCTGGCTCTTCGCCGATCATGTCTGCTGTGTTTGACAATGGCAAGGACACGAAGGTTGTTCCTGGTCAGGGTACGTGGACGATCAAGGTCGTTGACGGTCAGCCAGTTGTGGTGTTCACTCCGGAGCCTGATTTCAAGGGTTCTCCTGATCCGCAGAAGTACACGGTGACGGATGAGAATGGCAAGACGGCTGACGGTACGTTGACGATTAATGTTCCGGCTGCTCCTGTCACGCCTCCGACTACGGGCGACAAGTCCGCGGCGACTGATCCGGGTACTCCGGTGACGTTGGCTCCGACTGCGAAGCCTGGTTCTGCTCCGATCACGTCGGTTGTGTTCGATAATGGCAAGGACACGAAGACGGTTCCTGGTGAGGGCGTGTGGACGATCAAGGTCGTCGATGGCCAGCCGGTCGCTACCTTCACTCCGGACAAGGGCTTCACTGGCAAGACCACGCCGCAGCAGTACACGGTGACGGATGGCAACGGCAAGACCGCTACGGGCAAGCTTGACGTGACCATCACCATGCCGCCGAGCGCGAAGGATCAGTCGGCTACGACCGATCCGAAGACTCCGGTGACGTTGAACCCCGAGACGGGCTTCGGCACGTCGCAGAAGTTCACCACGGTGACCTTCGATAACGGCAAGACCGCCAAGGACGTTCCTGGTGAAGGTTCCTGGTCAATCAAGCTGGGCGACAACGGCCAGCCGGTCGCGGTGTTCACTCCTGCCGATGGCTTCACTGGCAAGACCACTGAGCAGCCATACACAGTGACGGACGAGAACGGCAAGACCGCTACAGGCAAGCTGGACGTGACGGTGAATACGCCGCCCACGACTGGTGACAATTCCGGGACGACTGATCCGGGCAAGCCGGTGACGCTGGTCCCCGTGACCAAGCCTGGTTCTGCGCCGATCAAGTCGGTCGTGTTCGACGACGGTCAGCCCACGAAGGACGTTCCTGGTGAGGGCACGTGGACGATCGAGCTGAAGGACGGACAGCCTGTGCCGGTGTTCACTCCTGCTGATGGTTTCACTGGCAAGACGACTCCTCAGCCGTACACGGTGACTGACGAGAACGGCCTGACCGCTACTGGCAAGCTGGATGTGACAGTCAATGCGCCGGCTCCGGTCACTCCGCCCACCACGGGTGATAAGTCCGAGACGGGCGAGCCTGGCAAGCCGGTAACACTGAATCCGGTGACCAAGCCTGGCTCTGCGCCGATCAAGTCCGTGGCGTTTGACAATGGTCAGCCTAAGAAGGTTGTTCCTAGTCAGGGCACGTGGACTGTGGAGCTCAAGGATGGGCAGCCTGTTGTGGTGTTCACTCCGGAGCCTGGTTTCAAGGGCTCGCCTGATCCGCAGAAGTACACGGTGACGGACGGGAGCGGCAAGACGGCTGATGGCACGTTGACGATCAATGTTCCTGCTGCTCCTGTCACGCCGCCTACCACTGGCGACAAGTCCGCGACGACTGATCCGGGCAAGCCGGTGACGCTGGCCCCCGTGACCAAGCCTGGTTCTGCTCCGATCGCGTCGGCTGTGTTCGACAATGGTCAGCCCACGAAGGACGTTCCTAGTGAGGGTACGTGGACGATCGAGCTGAAGGACGGCCAGCCGGTCGCGACCTTCACCCCGATTGACGGCTTCACTGGCAAGACCACTCCGCAGAAGTACACGGTGAAGGACGAGAACGGCAAGACCGCTGACGGCACCCTCACGGTGACGATCAGTGCTCCTCCGGCCACGGGCGATCAGTCGACGACTGCGAAGCCTGGTGCTCCGGTGACGCTCAAGCCGGTGACGAAGCCTGGTTCTGCGCCGATTACGTCGGTTGTGTTCGACAATGGTCAGCCTAAGAAGGTTGTTCCCGGTCAGGGCACGTGGACTGTGGAATTGAAGGACGGCCAGCCGGTTGCTACCTTCACTCCGGAGCCCGGCTTCAAGGGTTCGCCCGATTCGCAGAAGTACACGGTGAAGGATAAGAACGGCAAGACCGCCGACGGTACGTTGACGATTGACGTTCCGGCGCTGACTCCTCCGACGACTGGCGACAAGTCGGCTGCGACCGATCCGGGTGCTCCGGTGACGCTGGCTCCGACCGCCAAGCCGGGTACCGCTCCGATCAAGTCTGCTGTGTTCGATAATGGCAAGGACACGAAGACGGTTCCTGGTGAAGGCACGTGGACGATCAAGGTCGTTGACGGTCAGCCGGTTGCGGTGTTTGCTCCGGTCAAGGGCTTCACTGGCAAGACCACGCCGCAGAAGTACACGGTGAGGGACGAGAATGGTCTGACTGCCGATGGCTCGCTCGATGTGACCGTCAACACGCCGCCGGTGACCGGCGACAAGACGGTGACTGCCGAGCCGGGTGCTCCGGTGACGCTGACCCCGACTGCCAAGCCGGGTACCGCCCCGATCGTGTCTGCTGTGTTCGATAATGGCAAGGACACGAAGGTTGTTCCTGGTCAGGGTATGTGGAAGATCGAGCTGAAGGACGGCCAGCCGGTCGTCACCTTCACTCCGGAGCCTGGCTTCAAGGGTTCGCCCGATTCGCAGAAGTACACGGTGAAGGACGGGAACGGCAAGACGGCTGACGGCACGCTGACGGTTGATGTTCCTGCTACTCCGGTTCCTCCGAAGACTGGTGACAAGACCGCTACGACCAAGCCCGGCCAGCCGGTGACGCTGACCCCGACCGCCAAGCCTGGTTCTGCTCCGATCAAGTCGGCTGTGTTCGACAACGGCAAGACCGTGAAGGAAGTTCCCGGCGAGGGCACGTGGACGATCAAGGTCGTCGATGGCCAGCCGGTCGCCACCTTCACTCCTGCCAAGGGCTTCTCCGGCAAGGCAACGCCGCAGAAGTACACGGTGACTGACGAGAACGGCAAGACGGCTACGGGAACGCTGGGCGTTGATGTGCCTGCTGCTCCTGCTGCTCCGGGCAAGACTCCGGCTCCGAAGGCTCCTGCCAAGCCTGCTCCTGCCGCTCCGGCTAAGCCGGCCCAGCAGCCGCAGTCCGTCCTGGCTTCCACTGGCGCCAGCGTGGGAATCGCGCTGATCGCCATGCTGGCCTTGGCTGCCGCTGGTCTGGGTCTGCGCAAGCTCTCCCGCCGCAACGATTCGGACTGATCGGGTCTTCCGGGTCCGCCGGCCGCATAGCTGGCCGGCCCGGGCAGGCCGGTAGCCGAATCCCATACGCAAAAGAGGTGCTGCTTGAAACCACGTAATCGTGGCCTCAAGCAGCACCTCTTTTTGTGTACGTAGCGGCATGGGGCGGGAGGCAGCAGCATGGCTGCTCCGCCCTCGTGCCTCAGACAGTCACCGCGCGCCCCTGAATCTGGAAGTCGACCGGGTCGCCGGAGATGCGGGTTACGGACACGTCATCACGGGTGACCAGCACCTCGAATCGCGAGCCGTGCACGGCGAGCCGGTAGCGCATGCTGTGCCAGGGGTTCGGCAGGCGCGGATCGATACAGGCCGTCTCGCCGCCTGAATCACGCAGTCCGCCGAAGCCGTTGACGAGCAGGCCCCAGATGCCGCCTGCCGCAGCCAAGTGAATGCCGTCGCTCGTGTTGTCGTGCAAGTCGGCCACATCGGTGAACAGCGATTGGAGGAAGTAGGAGTAGGCCTTGTCGCGGTAGCCGACTTCGGATGCGATGATGGCCTGCGTCGCCAATGACAATGTCGAATCGCCCGTAGTGAGCGGGTCGTAGACGTCGAAATCGGTTTTCTTCTCATTGAGGCTGAAATGCGAGGACAGCATGAACAGCGTGAGCACCGTATCGGTTTGCTTGAGCACCTGATGACGATATATCTCCATCGGATGATAGTGCAACAGCAGCGGGCGGGCCGCCTTGCGCTTGAAGTCCCACGGCACGCGGTGCAGGAACTGGGCGTCCTGCAAATGCAGCCCGGAATCCGGGTCCTGCAGCAGGCACATCGCGTCAGCGGCGATGCGCCAATCGCGCAGCTCGTTGGGGCGGATGTGCAGCCGCTGGCGAATCTGCGCGGCGAGCCGGGGATCGTCGTGATCGAAGTGCTCAAGTGCGTCGGCAGCGGAAACCAGGTTGAACTGCGCCATCGCGTTGGTGTAGAAGTTGTCGTCCACGAGCGCGGTGTACTCGTCGGGGCCGGTCACGCAGTTGATATGGAAGCGCCCGTCCTTGCCGAAACGGCCGAGATCGGCCCACATACGCGCCGTCTCCACGAGGATGTCGATGCCTTCGCGGCCCAAGTAGTCCCAGTCGCCGGACACTCCGGCATACTGCATCACCGCGTAGGCGATGTCGGCGTCGATATGGTACTGCGCCGTGCTGGCCGGGAAGAAGGCGGAGGCCTCCTCGCCGTTGATGGTGCGCCAGGGGTAAAGCGCCCCGTCCACGCTCATCGCGGCGGCGCGTTTGCGGGCGGCGGGCAGCATCCGGTGGCGGAAGGAGAGCGCGTCGCGGGCCTGATCGGGTCGCGTATAAGTAAGGAAGGGCAGCACGAAGGTTTCGGTATCCCAGAAGTAATGCCCGGAATAGCCTGAGCCGCTCAGGCCCTTGGCACCGATGCCGTTGGGCACGAAGGCCGTGGTCTGCGCGAGCTGGAACAGCTCCCAGCGGATGACCTGCTGGATGCGCACGCCGAGTCCCGTGCCGCTCGCATCCGCCTCAGCATCCACATCCGCTTCAGCGTCCACCTCCACTTCGATATCCGAGTCCTTCCAGAACTCGTCAAGCCATTCGCGCTGCTCGTTGAGCAAGGCCGATTCGCCCAGCGCCGCCGCATCGGCCAGCGTCGCTTCGCAGCGCCGAATCAGCTCGTCGGTGTTCTGGCTTCTGCTTTCGGGCAGCACCAGGCCATTGCGGATGCCCTGACCGCTCACCGGGTCGGTGTGGTAAGCGATGTAACGGGTCGCATGCGCCGGCTCGTCGTGGGAGGCGACCACGTTGAAGCTGGTGCCGGTCGGTCTGCCGTCGATGGTCTGCAGCACGCCCATAGCCATAGCCATATGCGAACTCACGCAGCGGTAAGCATGCAGTTCGGCCGGGCCCATGGCCTCTTCGATGGGCGGTCGTTCGACCTCGTGCAAGCCGCCTTCGAGCAGCTGCTCCATCTTGCGCGGGTCGTCGGAATGCTCGATGTCGGGCAGACTGTCGTTCGCCGGCGCCTCGATGCGCACAATCAGCTCGGTGTCGGGCTTGTCCACGCGCACGGTCACGTTGCTGACCGCCAGATTCTCATTGAACAGGCACACCATGCGCTCGATATCGATCTGCACCAGCAGGTCCTCGATCTGATATTCGCGATGCTCCTGCGCGATGCCGGTGCGGAAATCCACCTGCTGTGCGCAGTTGATCGGGTGCTCAAGCGGCACGCCGTCAATCAGGAAGTGATAGTCGGTCGCATCCGGCACGCCTTGGATGACTTGGCCGACTCGCGAGTAGCCGTACGCATCCTCTGCATGCCTGATGGTGAAGGTCTCGTGGTAGCCGCTCAGGAACGTGCCGAAGCCGAGGCGTCGCGGCTCTTCGCCTGCGCCGCGGATGCCGATGGCACCGTTCGAAAGGGAGAACAGCGTGGCGCTTTGCTCGGTGGGTGGGCCGGCTTCGATGAAGGCCCAAGGGTGCACGGGGTTGCGAATGTCGCTTAACGGGTCGCCGATGCGCGCCGGGTCGTAGACGCGGCCGTAATCGTGCACGTACGAGCCGTCGATCATCTGCGCGAGTTCGGTCACTACGAGGTCGGCGCCCGATTTGAGCAGCTGATCACGCCCGACGCCCCTATCGACGCCGATGACCAGGCCAAAGCCGCCCGCCGACCCCGCCGCGACGCCGGAGAGCGCGTCCTCGATTACCACCGCATGGTCGGGCGGTATGCCCAGCATCTTCGCGGCGTACACGTAGGTGTCAGGCGCAGGTTTGCCCCGCAAGTCCTGCTCCGCGCGCACGGTGCCGTCCACGACCCGGTCGAAGAAGCCGATGATGCCCGCTGTCTCCAGCACTTCCGTCGCGTTGCGCGAGCTGGACACGACCGCGAGGTACAGTCCGGCGGCCTTGAGATGCCGCAGCACATCCACGACGTCGTCATAGGCTGCGATGCCCTGCTCATGCAGCAGGTTTTCGAACACTGCGTTCTTGCGATTGCCCAGACCGCAGACCGTCTGCATGCTCGGGTCGTCGCCCGGACTGCCCCACGGCAGCTCGATGTTGCGGCTCTGCAGCAGCGAGGCCACGCCGTCGTAGCGCGGCTTGCCGTCCACATACGTGAAGTAGTCCTGCTCCGTGTACGGCGGCACCGAATCGGGCAGCGCCTCATCGAAGAGCTGTTTCCAAGCCGCCTTGTGCAGAATGATTGTCGGCGTGAGCACACCGTCCAAGTCGAAAAGCGCGGCATTGTATTGGGCGACAGAGCGGAAGCCTTTGCCTGGGGCCATGGGTCATCATCCTTTCACCGCGCCGGCGCGTGCGCCGGGCACGAAATACTTCTGCAAGAGGCAGGAACACGACTGTTTGCACAATCATAGCGGCGCATGCGCCCATGCGCCCGGAGAGGATTAGCCGGCGGGGCGAGGTGTAGGGGAGTGCTGTGTGTAAAGCTGGGGCGGGGAGGCGGACGCATGAGACCGATTATTCTTTGCGTGTTACTGCATAGTATCAATAATGATACTATAATGAACATGACGAGCATAACGACAATACTCAAGGAGATGAGGGCCAACCCGGCAGGAATCAGGTTCGCAGATTTGGAGAAAGTCTGCGAGTGCTATTTCGGGAAACCGAGGAATAAGGGAACGTCTCACAATATCTATAAGACGCCATGGCGAGGAAAACCTTTCGTCAATATACAGAACGATCATGGTAAGGCCAAGACGTATCAAGTACGGCAAGTGTTGGAAGCCATTGACAAGAAGGAGGAAATGGGCAATGAATGACATCGTGCGCCGGTATACATACCGTATTCAGTGGTCCGACGAGGACGGGGAATATGTGGCGACTGTTTTGGAGTTTTCTGGGCTTTCGTGGCTCGCTTCGAATGAGTTGGAGGCTCTGCAGGGCCTACATATGGTGGTCGAGGAAACCGTCAAAGATCTGCAGGAAGACGGGGAGCGTGTTCCTACCCCGATTAACGACAAGCATTATTCCGGGAAATTCATGCTGCGCATCACTCCCGAAGAGCATCGGCGACTCGCCTTGGCGGCGGCCGAGCAACATGTCTCCATCAACCGCTATGCGGAAATGAAGCTTGCCGAGGCCTAGGTGCTGTAGTGTAGATAAAGGGATTCGTCCATAACTCGGTGAACCGGCCTCGCAGCCAAGAATTCTCTTCTGCTTCGGAAATGAATCTGTCGGCTCCTATACCTGACGCTACAAAACGGACGCTAAGCGGCTGTTATAGGCAGTTTTGTAGCGCTAACTTGGGGATATCGCGACAATCCGGTCGCTAAGGAAGGCTTAGCGACCGGACTGTAGCGTCAGACGCCAGTTAGCGTCACAACAGGGGCAGCGCATCGATAGTGCACGGTGAGGGGTAGGTGGTCATTGCGTAGGTGTCATCGTGCGGAAATCGTGGCGTCTGACTGCTTCGTGTATTCCGCATTGAGCGCGAGCCATAGCTCGACTCTGGTCTGGGGATCGTTGAGTGAGCGTCCCAGCGCCTGTTCGGCGTCGCTCAGCCGTTTGGCGAGCGTGTGGCGATGGATTCCCAAGAATTTCGCTGTGCGGTCGTTGTTGCACAGCTGGGAGAGCCAGACCAGCACGGTGTGGCACAGTTCATCGGAGCGCTGCGCTAAGGCAATCGCCATTATGTGCGCAGCGTCCTCATCGATGGCTGATACTACAGAATTCGTTGCGTGCGCCTGCGGCATCTCATCAAAGAGCGCGATGCTTCCAGACTGTTCGTCGCCTTCGGTTGCGTGGAATGTCGTACGCATGGAGGTCGCTGTTTCGGCTCTGCTTGAAGCAATCAGCGCCTGACGCTGAGCCTCCTTCAGCCCTTGCCAATCGCAGACGCCTGAAATTCCGATGGCGACGGGGTATTTGCCTGACAGCACTTTCACCATGCGGCGATATGCCTGCGAGGACGTGACGATCCAGAGCGATGAATCTACTTGCCCAAAAATGCGGTCAGTATGTTTGCTCCCCGATCGACGAATTGGCGAGATTTCCGTTGCAATGGACCGCAGCTCTTTCGCAGAGCCATGAATAGTGATGACGCGCAATGGTTCGCGGGGCATATCGCAATCCCACAACGTTCTCGTGAAATCGCTCAGCATTGCAGCATCGCCGTCGAAGGTTTTGCGCATCATGATGCTTCTCATCTGCTGGAGCGTCTCGTCTTGATCATGACGTCTGAACAGAGCTAGCCCGAACAGACTTGCTGCGAAAGTAATCAAAGTTTGGTCAAATTCGGTTGGTACCATGCGAGACCCCGCGACTAAAGTTCCCAATTCGGTGTCATCAGAAGACCGCAGTGGCACGATGCGCACATGGTCGCCCTCTACGCGCATGCTTTGAGGATTTCGTTCGTCACTGGCTCGTGCACCCATCGCAGTGAGCGCCCTGTCTCGCACGCTGAGATGCGAGGACTCTGCCACGGAGCCATACGGTGTGAACAAGACGCACCACCCACCGATGCTGGTGGCCAGATTGAGAGTCAACGCCCGTATTGGATCCTGCGAAGACGCCGCTTGCAAAAGATTGCGCATATCCGAATACGCTTGGCGAAGTTGGGCTTGCCGCTGTGATTCGACTCCGAGCGCCACAGCGTTCATAACCAGTGAGAACGGTACTTCGATAGGTATTTCCAAAACAGGCAAGTCGCGGCTGCGCGCATAATCCAACAGAACCTGAGGAATGGTTTTGTGCAGCAAACGTGTGCCGAAAGCCAGCGCACACACGTGGGCGCTGGCTATATTGTCGATGAAGACACGGGCCGCTTCGTCGACAGCACGAGCATTGGCGCGGGTGCGGCGCAGAATCATCGCTCCTGAGGCCACGATGATTTCGTCGCTTTGCGAGAACATCTGTGGGTTGATGAGCTCTGTTGGGTGCGACCAGAAGATCTCCCGGTTCATGGCCGCAGGGGATCCTTCGACGCGCAGCAGTAGGCCTAGACTCGTATCGTGCGCCAGATCGTTGACCGTCAAAGCCATAACATCCAACCTTCCGGTGGTTGTTCGTTCGTGCATCTACGCCGGTTCGTATCCAACTACTGCGACATATGCATTATGTCCAATACTGACATCATATGGCCATAATGTATATGAAATGCATATCGCGTTTTACTGTGGTGAAACCCAATGTTTTCTAAGGTTTAAGGCGACTGAGTATGTGCCAGAGTGTGAGCTTCGTAACATGTTGAACATATAGGCAATACGTGGTCATAGCCCAATCGAAAAGACCGTGTAATCATGGCGAAATCGAAAACGACCTTCCCGCAGCAAGGATATGGGTCATAGCAACGAGCAGCGCCCCGCATCCAGCGGCGGACCGGTTGGCAATGTCAAGTCGAGACCAAGGCAGCGTCAACTGGGCCGGACAACGCTACTCGACAGGCAACCAACAGGAGGACAATTCCATGAAGAAGTTTGCCAGAACAGCGATTGCGGCCGTCACGGTCGCCATGCTCGCCTTCGCCGGCGCGTGCGGATCAGGTAGCGCCAGCAGTTCAAGCAGCAGCGGAAGCTCTGCTTCCAGCGCCGAAACAGTGACGATCGGCACTTCGAATGATGCGCCGCTTGCCTATATAGACAAGAGCGGCAATCTCACCGGCATCGACGGCGATATCATGATGGCTATCGCGAAGGAGAATGGGTGGAAGGTTAAGAACTCGGTCACCAGCTTCTCCACGCTTATCGCCAGCTTGAATACGAACAAAATCGACATCTCCAACGACGCCATGTTCATCACGCCAGTAAGGCAAAAGCAAGTCAATTTCTCCGAGCCGTTCTACGTGCTGCATGACGCTATCATCGTCAAGAAATCCGAGACTTCGGTGAAGGATTACGATCAGCTCAAAGGCAAGCCGTTGGGGACGGTCACCGGCACGGCATATGCCGATTTGCTCAATACGCTCTCTCCGGGCAAGGTCAAGCTGTTTGATTCCCAGGCGACTATGGTTCAGGCAATTGTGAACGGCGACATCTACGGGGCGATCACCGATCAGCCCGTTGCGGCTTACAGCCTCAAGCAGAATCCGAGCCTGCCCATCCGCGTCGTCAATCCTGAGACTCCGCATTTCAGCAACGATGTCGCCCCCTGCGTGCGCAAGGCCGACAAAGATCGGCTGGCGGCCATCAACTCCGGCTTGAAGAAAATCAAGGCGGATGGCACCTACGACAAGATCATGAAGAAATGGGACATGCCAGCCAGCTCCTTCATCAAGTAGCTTGGCCTCGTTTATGACCTCGTTACCGTTGCATTGTCCATGTCGTCGTGCTGAAAGGTAGATACGGTGGATTTCTTACGCAATACGCTGTCGATGATTCCGCTTCTGGCCTCGGGTATTCCGATGGTGCTCAATCTGACTGTGTACTCTCTTATTCTGGCGGTTGTGGTCGGGTTGATCCTCTCCTTGGTTAGGATCGCGCATGTCCCGTTCCTTAACCAAGTGGTCGTGGTGATTGTCGAGTTCCTGCGCGGCACGCCGCTGCTGGTGCAGCTCGTCTATATCTATTACGTGTTCCCAGTGATAGGTATTCATATAGATCCGGTTGTCTCGGGCATCCTTGGTTTGGGCCTGAACTATGCGGCGTATGTTTCCGAAGTCTTTCGTTCGTCGATTAATTCGATTGATCGGGGGCAGATGGAGGCGGCGTTGTCCTTGGGGTATACGCCGCCGCGTGCGATGGCGAAGATCATTATTCCGCAGTCGCTGCGCGTTTCGGTGCCGCCGCTGGGCAATTATGCCATTTCGATGGTCAAGGACACGGCGCTGACTTCGGTGATAGCCGTGACCGAGATCCTCAAGCAGGCCAATGTGCTTGCCTCGACCACGTTCCAGGTCACCGAGGCCTACACGGCGGCTGCGATTCTCTATCTCGTCATCAGCCTGCCGTTGTCGGGGCTGGTGAAGGTCGCCGAATGGAGGGTGAACCGCAATGTCGCCAAATGACAGGACCGATATGGCCGATACGCCTGATAAGGCCGATAAGGCCGGCAGGCCGTTCATCATCGAATGCAGGGACGTGCATAAGAGCTTCATGATCCGGCTCGAGCATCCCACGTTCGGGCAGCGGCTTCATCGCGAGCGGCGGGCCAAGGAGGTGCTCAAGGGCATCGACGTGGCGGTGCGCGAGGGCGAGGTGTTCGTGCTGCTGGGCTCGAGCGGCTCGGGCAAGAGCACGCTGCTGCGCTGCATCAACCACTTGGAGATACCTGATTCCGGGGAGATCGTGGTCAATGGCCGTGAGATGGGCATGCAGTCGATCAACGGCGTGAACATGCCGGCCAGGACGAGCGAGCTGGCCTCGCAGCGCTCGGAGATCGCGATGGTGTTCCAGCATTTCAATCTCTTCGCCAACAAGAACGTGATCGGCAATGTCATGATGCCGCTGCGCGACATCCGCGGGCTGGGCCGCGACGAGGCCCGCGAGGCGGCGGTGGCCAGCCTGGGCAGGGTCGGGATTGCCGAGGAGCTGTTCAATATGTACCCCGACCGGCTCTCGGGCGGCCAGCAGCAGCGCGTGGCCATCGCCAGGGCGCTGGCCATGAAGCCGCATGCGATCCTGTTCGACGAGCCGACCAGCGCGTTGGACCCCGAGCTGGTGGGCGAGGTGCTGCAGGTGATTCGCAGGATCGCCGACGAGGGCACCACGATGATGATCGTGACCCATGAGATGGCGTTCGCGCGCGGCATCGCCGACCAGATCATCGTCATGGACGATGGCCGGATCGTGGAGCAGGGCCCGGCGCGATCCGTGTTCGACAACCCGCAAAGCGACAAGATGAAGGCCCTGCTCAAGGAGATCTGAGAGCCGGGACCTGGGCGGATTCCAGACGCTCGGACAGTGTGGCAAAAGCTCAATTTCCAACATAATTCAAACAGCGTAGCGATGCTACGGAAAGGCAGAATGATAACGATGGCACAAGATACGGCAACGCTTGCTCGGCCAAGCGTGACGGCACTTAAGGACGTTCCCCAGATCGCGCGCAAGCTGGTGACTGAAATCCCCGGGCCGCGCTCGCGTGCGCTCATGGAGGAGCACAAGCAGTACGTGAGCGCTGGCGTGGGCGCAGCGATGCCGATATTTGCCGAAAGCGCGTCGGGGTCGGTGATCACCGATGTGGACGGTAACCGCTTCCTTGATCTGGCGGCGGGCATCGCGGTGACGGGCGTGGGCAATGCGGCGCCTGAAGTCGTTGATGCGGTGCAGAGCGAGGTCGCCAAGCTGACGCATACGAACTTCGCCACGACGCCGTACGCCGGGTATGTCGAGGTGTGCAAGAAGCTGGCGGAGCATACGCCGGGCGACTTCGCCAAGAAAAGCGTGCTGCTCAATTCCGGCGCTGAAGCGGTGGAGAACGCGGTTAAGATCGCGCGGCGCTACACGGGCCGCCCGACCGTCATCGTGATGGACAATGCCTTCCACGGCCGCACGAATCTGACGATGTCGATGACCACGAAGGCCTCCCCGTACAAGCGCGGCTTCGGGCCGTTCGCGCCGGATGTGGTCAGCGTGCCGTATTCCTACCCGCTGCGCGATAGTTTCGGGCAGGATGGCGTCGCCGCTGCGAAGGCGAGCATCAGGCGCATGGAGCTGCTAGTGGGTCACGAGGATATCGCGGCGATCATCGCCGAACCGGTGCAGGGCGAGGGCGGCTTCATCGTGCCGGCGGACGAGTTCCTCAAAACGCTGTGCGACTGGGCGCATGCGCATGGCGTTGTGTTCATCAGCGACGAGATTCAGTCCGGCTTCTGCCGCACTGGCAAGTGGTTTGCCTCCGAGTATTTCGGCGTGGAACCTGATCTCATCACCACGGCCAAGGCGCTGGGCGGTGGCCTGCCGATTTCGGCGGTGACCGGCCGCGCGGAGATTATGGACGCGGTGCAGCCCGGCGGCATCGGCGGTACCTACGGCGGCAATCCGGTCTCCTGTGCGGCTGCTTTGGCCGCCATCGGCATCATGGAAAGCGAAGATCTGCCCGCATGCGCCGCGCATATCGGCGACGTGTTCCTCAGCCGGTTCGGCTCCCTGCCGGAGCGCTTCGGCTGCGTGGCTGCTGTGCGCGGACTGGGCGCGATGCAGGCCATCGAATTCGTCAAGCCCGGCACGATGGAGCCGGACGCTGAGATCGTCGGGCGCATCGTCGACGCGGTGCGCGAGGCGGGGCTCATCATTCTCACTTGCGGCATCAACGGCAACGTGATTCGCCTGTTGCCGCCACTGGTGATCGGCGACGACGAGCTGGATGAGGCGCTCGATGTGCTCGAAGCCGCCATCGCCGAGTGCAGCGCGCAATAGGCGTAATCGCCTGATTGCATTCGTGACTGCTAGTCTGCGCGGCTTCCGGAAATCAGTATGGATGATTTCTGGGGGTCGCGCTTGTTTTTGGCATTTTGGGGTGTTGTTTTACGAATGTTTTGCGATAACGGCCGTAGCATGATGCACCATGGTGCATAAGGCGTTCGACCACAATAATCGGAGGAATGAATATATGGGTGATGCAAAAGTTGATAAGGCTGCGGCGACTACAGAAGTCTCGGAGGCTACGGAGGCCACGAAAGTCACGGTGCTGGGCACGGGCATCATGGGCGGGGGCATCGCGAAGACGCTTGCGGCAGCGGGATTCGCCGTCACGGCGTGGAACCGCACTCCGGCGCACGCCGAGCCGTTGCGCGAGTATGGCGTGAAAGTCGAGCCCGAGCTTGCCGATGCGCTCGCCGAGGCCGATGTGATTCTGGTGGTCGTATATGACGCTGCCAGCGTGCTGGATGTGCTCGGGCGCGGCATCGGGGCGGCTCCCGCCGATGCGGTCTGGGTGCAGATGGCGACGATCGGCGTCGAAGGGGCGCATCATGTCGCGCAGCTTGCCGAGCAGCAGGGCGCGCATCTGGTCGAAACGATGATGATGGGCAGCAAGGATCAGGCTGAAAGTGGCGCGCTGACGCTGATTGCAGGCGGAAGCCAGGCGCTGTTCGGCCAGGCCGGCCCGGTGATGGACGCGATCTCCACCAAACTCGTGTACTGTGGCGAATCCGTCGGGTCGGGCAGCGTGGTGAAGCTCGCCTGCAACCTCTGGCTGGCGTGCATCACCTCCGCCGCCTGCCAGTCCGTTGAGCTGCTCAAGGGCGAAGGCGTCGACCCGCAGCTGTTCCTTGATGTCATCAGTGGCATGACGACCGACTCGCCATACGCGCACCTCAAGGGCGGCAAGGCCATCGCGGGCGATTTCTCTGCGCAATTCGAAGTCAACGCGCTGCTCAAGGATCTGGGCCTCGTCGGCGAGGTCATGGCCGGCAGCGGCTTCCGCACCGATCTGCTCGAACGCCAGCAGGCGCTTTACGATCAGGTGCGCGAGCAGGGCCACGGCCACGATGATGTCAGCGCGGTCGCACTGGCATTCGAGTCGCCGCGCGGGTGAGTCGGGCGGTGTGCGACGAGGAGCGGAAGGTGTGTCGCATTGGTGAAGGGCGTCGCGTGCATGTTCCATGCCTCTTTTATGGCGCTCCTGCACGGTAAGAGTCACGAAAGAGGCATCGGATGCTCGTCACTGCTCCTTTCGTGGCGCTGAGCTGCAAAAGACACAAAAAGGGCAGTGCGCTCCGTTGCGTCCTCGTGGGCAGCACGTCAGTAGTGCCTCGTACGCAAGGTAATCGGCATAAATGATGCATAGGGAGGGGCGGAGCCGTTTGGAATCGCTTGATGAATCCGCCAGCGGTTAAATCCGCCGAAGCGCTGTGTCCAAATAATTCATGAATTCGCGTGCACACACCAATCTGGCCGCACTATTGAGAACAGAGCGGCCTCGGCATGTCGGGGCAGACATGGTCATATCCTGTGATTATTGGCCGATGATTTGCTGAAATCGGCGAAAATACAGGCGAGACAGACCAGATTAGGCGCAGTCGGAGCAGGTAGAGAAAGCAGGTAGAGATCTTTGCCGAAGATTGTTGATTACGACAAACGTCGTGAATGGATTATTGACGGATATCTGGGGTTGGTACAAAGCAATTTCCCCGGCCCCGCCACTTCGCGCAACCTCGCCAAGCATCTCGGTATTTCGAACAGCCTGCTGTGGCGGTACTTCGACGGTATGGATGACCTGCTCGCGCAGGTGTATCTGACGGTGGTGGAACGGACCAACCGAAGAATATCGGAATCGATTTCTCTGCGGCATGGCATGGATGCCGTCAAAGCCATGCTCGACGAGCTGTTGCCGCTGACCGACGAATCCCGCGTCGAATCCCAAGTGGTCGTCGCGTTCTGGGGCAGATCCGCGACGAGCCCGACGAATACGGCGTCGGTCGGCTTGACCGAAATGAACGTGTGGACGACGCTGATGGCGCGGCTGGTGGAGGATGCTGTGAACTTGGGGCAGATTCGTGTCAGCGAGAATGTCAGCATGTCCGATCTCGCCGAGCTGCTGGTGTCTTCGGCCACGTCGGTGCAGATCGAATATGCGATACGCCGTGACGCGAAAATTGTGAAGCGAAGAAGAGAGCTTATGACATCTTTCTTCCTGCCGGAAGTGGCCTAGCCGTCTTCCATCTTTTGTGAATGGTGGTAAGGCCCCGAACTATTACAGTTCGGGGCCTTACCGTATGTGGCACCGCTCCAGGGTATATTAATTAGCAATTGCTCATTTATTTTCGAGATGGTTACCGTAATATTCGGATAGTGTTAATTCTTTGTTTTCGCAAGGCGTTTTACGGACTTTTGCCGTTTCTATGAAACATTAGTGAGCAATTGCTCTTTTATATTTTTCATAACAGGCGCGAACCTCAGCGAAGTTCCGGTTCGCTGAACAGGGTGTGCGCCTTGGGAGTCCATGAGATTCCTACGTTGTGACGGATTCGCCTTCGGGCGGCTTTTGCAGAGCAGGTGCCCAAGAGCACATGCACAGGAACGCCCGTTCAGTAACCAACCAACATACAAACATACAAAGGATATGACATGACAAACGCAAAGGATCTGTATCCCGGCTTCCTCACGCTTGACGATGCGCTGCATCTCGACGGCGAGACCGTGAAGAAGCTGCAGCTGCAGCATATGAACCAGTATCGCATCCAGATGGGTCTTGAAGGCGGCCTGAGCTTTGACATCGTCAAGGCCGAAGGCTGCCACATCTGGGATGCCGAAGGCCATGAGCGGCTTGACTTCATCGGATGCGTGGGCGTGTATGTGCTGGGTCACAACAATCCGTTCATCGTCGATGGCGTGCTCAAGTACCTGAGTACGCATCCGCTGTCCATGGACCCGATGGCGCTCAAGCCCGTCACCGCGTCGTTCGCCAACAACATGGCCTTGGTCACGCCCGAACTTACGCGCACCATCGTCAATGGCGGCGGCGGCGCGGAGGCCGTCGAGGCGGCGCTGAAGATGTGCAGGATCGCGGCAGGCAGAACGCGCCCGGGCAAGACGAGGGTCGTCTCGACGCTCAACAGCTTCCACGGCAAGACGCTGGGCGCGGTGAGCGCCGGCGGCAAGGAGACCTGGCGCCGCTGGCAGCCGCAGGTTCCCGGCCATGTCTATGTGCCGTATGGCGATGCCGAGGCCGTTGAGGCCGAGTTCAAGAAGGGCGATGTCGCGGCGTTCATTGCCGAGCCCATCCAGGGCGAAGGCGGCATCGTCGTGCCGCCCGACGACTACTTCTACACCATCCGCAAGCTGTGCGACGAGTATGGCGTGTATATGATACTCGACGAGGTGCAGGCTGGCTCCTGCCGCACCGGCTACATCTGGGCGCATAAGTACTACGACGGCCTCGTTCCCGACGCGTTCACCTTCGCCAAGGGCATCTCGGATGGCCTGCTCCCTGTCTCGGGCGTGCAGGCGAAGGAAAGTCTCTACATGGCCGCCTACGGTTCGAACGACAGCGCCATGATGCACACGGCGACGTATCAGGACAACAACATCTCCGCCGCTGTGGCGCTGCTGTCCCTGCAGTACATGATCGAGAACGACGTGGCAGGCAAGATCCGCGAGCGCAGCACGTACATCTTCGACGGGCTGAGGAATATCCAGCGCGAGCATAGCGACATTCTCTCGGAGGTCAGGGGCCGCGGCTTCATGATCGGCCTGAAATTCGGCGTCGACGCCAACGGCGAAGGCTATGCGAATCGAGTCGGCGCGATTCTTGCGCAGAAGCATTATGTGCAGACGATGACCTCCACGAACAACGACACGATTCTGCGCGTCTACCCGAACATCGCGACGACGCGCGAGGACTTCGACTGGTTCCTGGACGCGCTGGAGAAGTCGATCAGCGAGGTTCAGGCGGCGTGACCCGCTGCGCGTGACCTACCCGGCATAAGCGCGGCAGCTGACTTCCGGCAGGGTCGGAAAAACCATGAAAGCACGAAAGGGAAAGGCTCGGTTATGGCTGGTCTTATGAATAACAAGCAATCTCAGCATGGGCAGCGGAAGCTTGCTGCCGACCAATTGGATACACCGCATGTCGTGTTCTTCGTGCTTGCAGCGGTCGCGCCGCTGACGGGCATGGTGGTGGTCACGGCGCTCGGCATCGCGCTCGGCAACGGCGGCGGCATGCCGGTATCGTTCATAGCCGTCGCCGCGATTATGCTGTTCTTCGCCTGCGGGTACGCCCAGATGGCGAAGCGGTTCGTCAATGCCGGCGGCTTCTACAGCTACACGGTTCGCTCGCTAGGCAACAAGGTGGGCCTTGCCGCTGGCATCATCGCGCTGCTGGGCTACAACGGCTTCGATATCGGCGGCTTCGGCACGGTGGGGTTCTACTTCCAGAACATCATTGGTGACTTGACGGGCTTCAAGATGTCTTGGATGGTCTGGTCGGTGATCGCGGCGCTGGCTGTTTTCATCATCACCAGAGAGGGCGCCGCCATCAGCTCGAAGGTGCTTGGCGTGTCCTTGGCGCTCGAGATGCTCGTGCTGCTCGTCCTGGACTTCACGATACTGTTCAAGCACGGGTTCTCCTGGCGGGCATTCGATCCCCATGTCTTCACCAAAGGCTCGCTTGGGCTTGGGCTGCTGTTCGCGGGCAATGGCTACATCGGCTTCGAGGCGACAAGCCTGTATTCCGAGGAGGCGAAGGACCCACGCCGCACTGTGCCGCGTGCGACGTATTGGGCGATTTCAATCATCGGCGTCTTCGCCGCATTCACCACATGGGCGTTCGTCAGCGCTCTAGGCGTTGACCAGGCCCAGAGCAAGGGCCTGGCTCACCTGGACGCGGGCGACCTCATCTTCTCGATTGCCAATGAATACCTGGGCAAGCCCTACACGGCACTGATGGAGGTTCTGCTGCTGCTCAGCTTGTTCGCAGCCCAGCTCGCTCTGCACAACTCCGCCACGCGCTATATCTATGCGATGGGGCGCAGCGGCGTGCTGCCCCGTGTGCTCGGCAATACGCGCGATAGCAACGGCGCCCCGGCGAACGCTTCACTGTTCCAGGTCATCGTCTCGATGATCTTCGTGTTCGCGTTCTTCCTTTCGGGGCTGCCGCCCATGCTCTTCATCGTTCCTGCGATGACCGGCTTCGGCACGCTATGCATCATCGTGCTGCAGTTCATCGCCTCAATCGCGATCATCGTGTACTTCCGCAAGGTGAAGGACCGAGACTATCTCAGGATGCTCGCCTTCCCGGTCATCGGCACCATAGGCCTCGGCGCCATCAGCGCGCTGGCAATCACGAATTTCAGCACCATGGCCGGCTCGGATTCCAAAGTCATCGCGCTGCTGCCATGGCTGCTCCCCATCGGTGCGGTCGCAGGCTACGCCTACGCCGCGTGGCTGCAGCGTAAGAAGCCAGCCGTGTACGCCGCCATCAGCCTAGAGCCGGAGGAGCTGTGATGCGGCCAGAGTATGCCGCTAGTCCTGGTACGGCGAATACCGGTGCCGGGACTGGCATCGGCGCTGGCGTGGATGTCGACGCCGAGGAGGAAGTCCCTTCGGATATCTGGCATGCAGTGCACGCCGCATGCCACCGGTGGGGATTCGAGAACGCGGATGCGCGGCTGATCAAGCACCGGGAGAATTGGATTTTCCGCGTTTCGTTTCAGGGCCGCGACTACGCCCTGCGCATTCATCGCCCGGGGTACCAGTCGCTTGCAGGCGTCCAATGCGAGATGGACATTCTGCGGGCGCTCGCCGAAAGCGGGTTCCCCTCGGTTGTGCCATGTGCGTCTGCCGGTGACGATTCGGGCGGCTCGAACCCGGTCGGCTCGGGCGATACAGGCGATTCAAGCAGCTCGGGCCGTTCAGGAAGGCTCGTGGAGACCATTCTCGTAGGTGGGCAATCGTATATCGTCGACGTGCAGGAGTGGCTGTATGAGGCCGCTCAGCTCGGTACCACCGAAGCGATGTTCCTGGGGACAGACGTCCCGGATTTGGCGAGTTTCGAGCGATTGGGCGCGCTGACCGCGACGATGCACGGCGTGCTCGCCCGTGATGTGGAGCACGGCGGCATCGATGCGTCCTCGCGCGGAAAATGGGATGTGGAAGGCCTCGCCGGGCCAGATTTTCTGTGGGGAGACCCACGCGGGCTGGTCGACGACGTGGCGGATGCTTCGCTCATCGAAACGGCACTCAGTGGGATACGTTCCCGGCTTCGTCAGCTTGGCTACGGCGGGCAAGGCTACGGCCTGATCCATGGGGACCTGACCATGGAAAACGTGCTGCTGCTCAATGGCGAATTCATGATCATCGACTTCGATGACGCAGGCAGCGGCTGGTATCTGTTCGACCTAGCGACGCCGTTGGCCTTCATGATATCGTCGGCTCAATTCCCGCGCTACGAAGCGGCCGTGCTCGACGGCTACGAAAGCGTCAGGGCCATCAGCGCGCAGGAGCGGGCGGCATGGCCGTCGATACTGCTAGCAAGGGTGCTGACATACCTGAGCTGGGCCGCCGGGCGGCGCGGCGAGGAGACCGCGGAGTTTCTGCATGACACATACATGCCGTGCGCTCTGGAAATGACGAGGAAGTATGTTGTATCGATGACCGCCAATCAGTGACGGCGGTCAGTGACGGCGATTGCAACGGCCTCAGAGACGGCAACAGGGGCGACAACAACAGCGAAGGAGCGCGGCGATGGCTGAAAGAGATGATATGGCTCAGAAGAACGCGACTGCTCTCATGCGCGGCGAGCAGCAGAGCGCAGGGCATCGGGGACATGCCTCAGTCGCTGACGAATGGGAGTCGACGGCCGAGCCGGCAGCCAGCCGCGATTTCGCCGGGAAACGTGTTCTCATCACCGGAGCCGGGTCGGGCATAGGCCTTGCAACCGCGCACGCTCTGGCGCGTGCCGGCGCATCGATTGGAGCTGTCGTGCGCAGCGCGAAATCCGAAGAGGCGGTGCGGCAGGCCTGCGTGATGAGTCCCAATGTTGCGACGGCGTTGGCAGATGTGCAGGACGAGGCTGGTTTCTCGGCGGCGGTGGAGCGCCTTGCCGCCGCGCTTGGCGGCATCGACGCCGTGGTGGCCAGCGCCGGCATCAGTGGCCCATTCGGCGCATCGGTCGGTGAGATAAGCGCCGTATCCTTCGCCGAAGTGCTCAACGTAAACGTGGTCGGCAGCTTCCTGGCGGTCAAGGCCGCGCTGCCATTCCTGCGCCAAAGCCCATCCGCTTCGGCAGTTATCGTGGGTTCTGACTCCGGCTTCGTGGTCGCGCCGGGGATGCTGCCCTATGTGGCCTCGAAGGGCGCAATCAGGCAGCTGACCGCCGCCCTGAGCTACGAGCTGTACGAGGATGGCATCCGCGTCAATGCGGTGTGCCCCTCGGTCGTCGATACTCCCATGTCGCGCCGCGACCTGCAGCAGGAGTCGTTCAGCGATGCCGAGTTCCCGGTCCAATCCGCCCACGACGTGGCGAATGTCATCTGCTATCTGCTTTCGGACAAGGCGAGAACCGTCAATGGGGTGTCCCTGCTCAGCGATTTCGGATACGCCCGGCGCTCAAGCTTCCCCGCCTAGCGCATTCGTCCCAGAACCTAACAGGCCGGTCTTCGAGCAATCGAAGACCGGCCTGTTTCACGCCATAATGTCTTACGGCACCTACAGCGCAGCATTCACAGCGCGGGATGAATCGACGAGAATCCTGTGATGTCTTCGAGTGTTTGTGCCACGCGCAGCAGCAGGTTCTCGGAACCGATTGGCCCGACGACCTGGAGGCCAACGGGCAGTCCCTCGGGGGAGAATCCTGCAGGCACGCTGAGCGCGGGAACGTCCATCGCGGAGACCACGCATACCGAGCGCATCCAATCCAGATAATCCGACATCGGCTGGTCGTTGATCTGCGTAGGATAGCGCCATTCAGCGGGGAAGGGGAGCACCTGTGTGGTTGGGGTGATCCAGAGGTCGTAGCGATTGAAATAATCGCGCACGCAACCCTCCAGCCGAGTTCTGGTACGGGCCAGCTCACGCAGGTCGCCGGCCGTCTGCCGCGTGCCGGCTGCGACGTTCTCGCGCATTTCCGGCTTGACCTGTTCGGGGTTGGCACGAACCAGCTCGCCCCATGCGAATTCGAAATCATTTGCGCGGGTCTGGCGGAAGACATAGTCCGCGCAGGAGATGTTCGGTGCCGCTTCCTCGATATGAGCGCCTTCCTGCGCGAGCGCTGCCAAGGCCTGCTTGCAGACCGCCGCGACCTGCGGCTCGATGGGCATATCCAATCCGACGGTTGGCGAGTATCCGATGCGCAGTCCTTTCACCCCTTGGTGCAGCGTGCGCTCGGTGTCCGTCCACTGCGCATTCATGGAATACGGCACTCGCGGATCGGGGCCGGACAGCAGGCTCATCATCAGCGCTATATCGGCCGTTTCACGGGCCATGGGTCCGGTGCATCCCAGCCACGCCCACGAATCGGGGGATGGGTTGGGAATTTGGCCGCGCGATGGCCGCAGGCCCAGCACATTGCAGAACGCGGCCGGGACTCGCAGCGATCCTGCCATATCGGAGCCGTCGCCTATGGGCTGGATGCCTGCCGCAAGCGAAGCGGCGACGCCGCCGCTCGATCCGCCTGGGCTGCGCGTCAGGTCATAGGGGTTGCGCGTGATGCCGTTCACCTCGTTAAAAGTATGGGCACCGGCCGCGAATTCGGGCACATTGCTTTTCCCGGTCAGGACTGCGCCTGCGGCCCTGAGCCTGGCCACGATGACGCTGTCCTGCTTGGCGATGTTGCCCTGCAGCAGCGGGGATCCCCAGGTGCTGGGCATGCCTGCGGTGTCGTTGCAGTCCTTGTTGGTCATGGGCACTCCGTGCAGCGCCCCGAGCGGTTCGCCGGCGGCCTGGCGCGCGTCGGCGAGTTCGGCCTGCCTCCACGCAGACTCGCGGTCCTCGTAGATAATCGCATTGAGCTGGGGATTCACGGCGTCGATGTGAGCCCAATGGGCGCGCAGAGCCTCGCGTGCCAACAGTTCGCCGCTGCGAATCAGCGACGCAAGCTGCCGGGCCGACATCCAGCGCAAATCGTCATCCACGTCGCCACTCACGGTGTCAGTGTCCTTCATAATGCTAGTCATGTCTGCTCCTGCATGTTCTGCGTGGCTGAGATAGGACGGCTTGAGGCTGGCCATACCGTGCTGTTTCTGCCTGCGCCGTCGTTCACTGTTTTCCGTTTTTGATCAGCTCCAAGATCGAGGTCCTCGTCTGCGCGAAGTCGGCTCGGGAGCGGGTCGTGATCTGGTCGCGCGGGACGGGCAGGTCGATGTCGAGGATGCTGGTGACGATGGCTGGCTTCTGCCCAAGCACGACGACGCGATTGCTCAGGTAGACCGCCTCGTCGATGTCATGGGTGACGATGACGATCGTCATGCCCAGGCTGTCGCGAATCTGCAGGCAGAGATCTTCCAATTCGAATCTGGTCTGCGCATCCACGGAGGCGAAGGGCTCATCCATGATGAGGACATCCGGCCGGAACGCAAGAGCGCGGGCGATGGCCACGCGCTGCTGCATGCCGCCGGAGAGCTGCCACGGGTATTTCTCGGAGGCATTGTGCATGCCCACCGAATCCAGCGCCGAATGAATGCGCTGCTCCGCCTCGTCCTTCGGCAGGTGCATATGGCGCAGCGGCAGGCGCACGTTCTTCTCCACATTCAGCCAGGGCATCAGAGACCTTGTGTACTCCTGGAACACCAAAGCCATTTCAGGCGGCGGGCCTTCGATCTCCCGACCGTTGATCTTCGCGCTGCCCGAGGTCATGGGCTGCAGACCGGTCGGGCATTTGAGCAGGGTGGTCTTGCCGATGCCCGACGGCCCAACGATGGACACCACTTCGCCGGCCTTGACATCGAAGGTCAGATCGGCGATGACTTGCACGCTGCCGGTGCGCGTGGCGTAGGATTTCGAAAGATGATCGATGATGAGCTGGCTGTCTGCCATGCGGGTCTCCTTAACTGCGGATATGCAATGAAGCGAATGATGACGGTGCGAATTCCAAGCGCTATTCGGCGGACTCGCTTTGCTGGGCGCCCCGATACCAGGACAGCACTCGGTTCTGAACCAGCGTGAACAGCAGATTCACGAGGTACCCCAGGATGCCGAGCAGCAGAATGCCCGCCCACATGCCCTTCGCGTCGAAGCTCTTCTGCGCGAGCATCGTCAGCGCGCCGATGCCATGGGCCGATCCCAGCATCTCGCTGGTGATCATAACGATGAAGGCGACCTGCAAACTGACGACCGCGCCCGAGAAGATCTGCGGGGAAGCGGCGGGCAGATACACCCAGCGCAGGCGCTCCCAAGGGGTCAGTCGGTAGACCCGCGCCGTTTCGAGCAGCAGCGGCTCTGTGCCCCGCGCGCCGTCGACCGTGGAGATGAGCACCGGGAAGAGGGCCGAGAGCGCAATGGCGAAGACCCGGACGCCATTGCCGAAACCGAAGAGGGCGACGAAGATGGGCAGCAGCGCCACCGCAGGAATCGAGCGAATGAACTGCAGCACCGGGTCGAGCATCGCATGCGGCGGCCATACCAAGGCAAGCAGTATACCGAGCGCGATCCCTACGACGCAGGCGATGATATAGGCTATGGAGAAGTTCACGATGCTCGGGATGACATCGCTGCCGAACTTGTCGAACAGCCACAGCTTGCGAAACTCTATGAGAATCTCGCGCAACGACGGGAAGAATGGGTTCTGCGAGTTCTGCGAGCCGAACCACCATGCGGCCAGAGCCGCAATCGGCGTGCCTATCTCCAAGACTCGAAGAGCGATGCGTCGAGCGCGGACCCGGCGTTTGCGGCTGAGCGCAAGCTCATCGTTTGCGTTCATGGTTGTGTTCACTGCTGCCTCGTTCATGACTGCTCCCCTCGGTACGAGCTGTGCCAATGTAGAAGACGACGTTCGATGGATACGGATGCGGCCTGCGTGGCCATCCCCATACATCCCAGCACCAGCACATAGGCGAAAAGCGTGTCGCTGCGGCCGACGGTCTGTGCAACGGACAGGGCGTTGCCGATGCCTGGCGCGCCTCCCAGCATGCCGGCCACGACTGCCATGATGAGCGTGACTGGCGCGGCCACTCTCATCGCGGTGCCGATATAGGGCGAGGCTCCGGGGAGGATGACGCGCCACAGTATCTCGCGCGACGACATGCCGAACGATCGCGCGGTGTTGCGCATGACCGGATCGACCGATTCGACGCCGGCGGCGGTTTGGGCGGTGATGGGCAGCATGACGCCGAAGATGACAAGGAAGATGCCCATTTTCGTCGTGGGGCCGAAGACCATCATCGCCAGCGGAAGAATGACGATTGCGGGGATGGGGCGCAGGAATTCCAGCAGAATGCGTGTGGCCGCCTGCACCGGCGCGAATATGCCGATGGCGATGCCGAGCGCCACGCCTGCCACGGCCGCAATCGCCCAGCCGGCCAGCGCGATGACGAGGGTCAGGGCCACGCCAATCCAGAACGAACCCTGCACCACCAGCTCCCTTAGAGCGCTCACCACGTCAGGTATCGAGGGGAGCGCCGATTTCGAGACCACCTTGGTCGAGCCCCACTGCCATGCGATCAGCAGCAGGATGATGCCGATCGCGCCGTATGCGAGCGTGGCGGTTCGTGACGGAGTCGTCAGATGTGACTTCATGGCATATGTCCTTTGTGAAAGGCGGAATTACTGTATGCCGGCGGCGGGAGGGGTGATGAGCGTGGAGGTGTTGATGGGCTTGGGGAAGAATCCGATGTCGACCAGCTTCTGATCGACCTGGGTGAGCTGTCCCTTGTCGATCGTCGACGGCCAGTACGAATGCGGCATGTCCTTGGGGTCGACCTTCGATCCGGTGCGCTTGATGACGTGAGCCTTGGCTTCGTCGATGTGGTCGTTGGCGTATTGGGCGGACTTGGCTATCGCTCGCTGGAAGCGCTTGACCGTGTCGGGGTTCTTCTTGGCCCAGGACTGGGAGGCAACCCAGGCGCTCGTGGCCGAACCCTTCGGGAAGAAGACGGCGCTGGGATTCATGACGCGTTTGAGGCCGGCCTGATCGGCCTGCAGCGTGAAGGGGCTGGCGAGGAACGCCGCATCGACCTGATTGCTTTTCAGCGCAGTGAGGGCCGGCACGAAGCCCAAGCTGAGCCATTTGATGCCCTTGGTATCGACTCCGGCCTCATGCAGCACGGACGTGATGGTGGCGTCCGGCTGGGCCTTGAGCTGGGGGACCGCGATGGTCGCGTTCTTCAAACCCTTCATGTCGGTGATGCCGCTGCCCTTGCTCGTGTATACGCCGACCGAGGTGTAGTTTCGCTGCTGGTCCAAGGGGGCGTCGGCGGCCTTCGGATTGATGCCGTCGGAAGGCGCGACCATCGTGAGCTTGACGCCCTGGCGCGCGGACTGCAGCACCCCGATTGTGGTGTCGAAGGCAAGTTCGAGGTTCCCGGACTGCGTGGCCGCGATGGCGGAGGATACGTCGGGAAGGTCCACGATTTTGACGTCCAGCCCCTCGGCCTTGAAGAACCCGTGCTCCACGCCCAGATACAGCGGCTCGGCGGCGATGGAGCTCTCGCTTTGCACGCGGATGGTCACTGTTTTGGTGCCTGAAGAGCTTGCGCTGCTTGAGGACGATCCTCCGCAGGCGGCGAGGCTGATTGATGCGGCGGCGGCGATCGCCGTGATGAAGATGCGCCTGATGTGTCGGTTCACGAGTGCTCCTTGAGTCGGATGCTGGGGGAATGGGGTTTGGTGCATTCCGGGAATGCTGATTGCGAGGACAGGAATCTGACGAAACAGCATGGGATTTGCGTCGAGACGTCGAGACGACTTGATGAGGAGCTGAACGACGAGCCCTACAGTTGCTGGCTGTTGGCTGAAATATTAATGAGCAGTTGAATACAAAAGATTTCCCATGTATTATGGGAATATTGCGTCATAGCATTTTGAAGGAACTGTATTGGGAGAGTGTATATATAAGGAATCGAGCAGATGAAATAATGCTGAACTACCGTTATATATGAGCGCTTGCTATGTTTAATATTTCCTGTAGTAGGCCGTGTCGGGCCACACGTAATCATCTTCTGGTAGGCATGGCGGTACAGGATATGCGGCGAGAGGAAGAAGCGAGAAGAATATGGACACGACGAGTTCGATGGCCGATGATTCGGCTGCAGACAATCCGATCACAACACGCCTCGTCTCGATGATTGACGACATGCAGCTGCGTCCTGGCGAGCGCTTGGGGACGGAGCGGGCGCTGGCCAAGCAGCTCGGCGTCTCCAGAGGCGAGCTGCGCACCGCGCTGGGGGAGCTTGAGGCGGTGCATCGGATCAAACGCATCATCGGTCGCTTCGGCGGCATCGTCGTCAGCGACCAGCGGCTCGAACGCAGCCTCAATTCCGTGGAATCCATGCGCATGATTGCCCGTACGCAGGCCTTCGACCTCGCCACTTCGACCGTGCACAAGACCATGCGAGCGCCCGACCCCTACGAGCGTCGGCAGTTCGCCTTCGACTCCAATCAGGACAGCCGCGTGTATTGCGTCGTGCGGCGCAGAACGATTGCAGGCAAGCCGATCTGCGTGGAAACGTCGGTGGTCCCCGTCGAACGATTCCCTAATTTCATCACGATGAATCTCGAGTCGGTCGCATATCTGTTCACCGAGCAGTTCGGCGTGAAACCCCATTCTGCACAGGAATCCATTCAGGCCGATCAGGCGAATCAGCGTACCGCTGAGCTGCTGGATCTTGCGCCCGGCGATTTGGTCATTCGCGTTTCCAGGCTTTCCATCGACGAGGAAAGCCGAGTGTTCGAAATCGGGCAGGAGACGTACCGGCCCGAGCGAGTACGCTTCCGCTTGGGCAATGCGGGCTATGTGAAGCATTCGAGCGTCGGCAACTACTGAAATTCCGCCAATCGCCGGTTACCAATCGTCGGTTGCCAATCGTTGAGCGCCGGTGCATCGTTGCACTGGCCGAGTTGAACCGGGCCGAGTTGGACCGGGCCGAGCCAAAACGGCAGGCCGAAGCGGCTTGATGCCCTTTCATGCCCTGATACGCATGCCACTGAACCATTGCCGAGGAACGGTTCTTTCATGTCAGCAATGTGAATGGTCAGTTACTTCTCTGTAATGTCGTCCTTCTGCGCGTGCATTCCGGGCCTGCGAACAAGCCTCCCACCCTATCGTGTGTGGTATCGAGCAACTGCTCATCCAAGACAGATTCGGCCATATTGTGAAGCCGCTCTGCTTGGCTCTGCAGCGGCTTTACGACAACAATCAGGGAGGCCCTATGGCAACCAACACGCAAGACAGTTCGACATGGCTTCCGCTCAGCGGCCTGCAGCCGGGATTCGCTGGGAACCGCGCAGTCGCCCTGGCCCC
This sequence comes from Bifidobacterium tibiigranuli, assembly GCF_009371885.1. Taxonomy (GTDB): domain Bacteria; phylum Actinomycetota; class Actinomycetes; order Actinomycetales; family Bifidobacteriaceae; genus Bifidobacterium; species Bifidobacterium tibiigranuli. The sequence continues at coordinate 144,719 of NZ_QLZA01000009.1, forward strand.
GGAGTCGTTCGACGGCACCACCTTGACCACCTTGGACGATTCGGGCACCGAGATTCGCCACGAATTCGCGGATGGACGTCTGCACTGGACCATCACCAACAGCGGGCAGACGGGCACCGACGAGTTCGAGGCCTACGCGGTTGACGACGAGCTGTTCTATATCCAGGTCCATCATGAGAGCATCCCGGACGAGGCGGTTTCCATCGTCTTCGATCTGCGGGCGGGAACCTGCCTGTCCGTGCTCAGCTTCGCAGGCGATGCGCCCGAGGGCGTGGAGCCGGGGCCTACCGCCGTCAAGCAGAAGTTCGTGCCGTCCATCATCCTCGAGCACACCGGCGAGCGCGGCGCGCTGCCCCACCGGACCGACACCCTTATCGGCCGGCGCATCCACTGGCAGTACAGCGATACGCACTCCTACGAGCACATCTACCTGAACGAGGACTGGTACACATGGCATTGCCTTGCAGGCCCGGAAGTCGGCCAGGCCGACACGGATCTGTGCTCCTACTTCGAGCTGCGCAAGGGAATCTACGTCTTTGCATGGCGCGAGAAGGTCATTTCCTGCGCCAGCGTGACCATCGCCGACCACCGCGATGCCAGTGCAATCCGTTCATGGGGCGTGCTGTTCGGCCCGAACGATGACGGCACCGGCTTCATCCACTTCACCTTCGGAGCCAAGGGGCGGCTGGCGTCCGTGACTCCTGGAATCACGCCGATTGACTGAGGAACGGAGGCATACGATGAGCGAAACAGCAGCAACAGACAGCGGCATCGGCGGCACCAGCGGCGAGCATGCCTCCGAATCGCAGCAGCCCGTAGCGTTGGTGACAGGCGGGGCCACTGGAATCGGGTACGCCTGCGCCGGCGACTTGGTATCGCGCGGATGGCGCGTCATCATCTCCGGGCGGCGCAAGGAGCTGCTGCACAAGGCGGCCGGAGAACTGGGCGCTGTGGACATCAGCGCCGACGTTTCCGATCCGGACCAATGCGCGGCCCTGATCGAACGCACGCAGGCGCTGTTCGGGCGTCTCGACGGGCTCGTGCTCAGCGGCAGCTCCTCGGGTTCCGGCCCGTTCGCCAGCCTCGGCCACGAGCTGTGGGCCACGACCGTCATGACCAACATCGTGGGCAACGCGGATTTGTGCCGGGCCGCGCTTCCTCTTCTTATGCGCACGCGTGGCTCGATTGTGGCCGTGTCCTCCATCGCGTCGATGCGCGCGTCCTCATTCATGAGCGCCTATGCGGCTTCGAAGGCCGGCCTGGGCATGCTCATCAAGTCGCTTGCCGTGGAATTCGGCCCGCAGGGCGTCAGAGCCAATGCGGTCTGCCCCTGCTGGGTGCGTACCGCCATGGCCGACCGCTCGATGGGGGTGCTGATGGAGCGCAATCACTGCACCCTCGACGAAGCCTATGCGCTCGCCACCGATGTCGTGCCTCTCGGGCGGGCAGCCGCGCCCGAGGAAGTCTCGTCGGTCGTGGCCTTCCTGCTGTCGAAGGAGGCGTCGTTCATCAATGCGGCGCTGATTCCTGTCGACGGCGGGGCGAGCGCGGTCGACGTCGGCGCTCTTGGCTACCGGTGAGATATCTGGCGGCGGCACCCCTCAATATTCAAGAATCAATCAGATACAAGGAGAAGCAATCATGAGAAACCATGGATTCAAGACAATCATCGCCGCAGCAACGGCCGTAGTCGCAGCCCTGTCGCTGGCGGCATGCTCCGGCTCAGGCTCGGGCTCATCGTCCTCGGCTGCCTCGAAAGGGGCGGTGGCGGTGAGCTTCCCAAGCCGCGAGGTCACCATCTGGAACGACACGATGGATGTCGTCAAGCAGAAAGTGACCGCCCAGGGCTACGAATTCCTCTCCGACAATCCCAACTGGGATATTCAGACCCAGGTCTCCGACTGGCAGTCGTGGATTTCGCGCGGCGATGTCAAGGCCATTTTCGGCTTCCCGGCCCAGGTGGATTCTTTCGCTGCGGTGACTGCCCAGGCGAAGGCGGCGAACATTCCTGTGCTCGGCTATTCGGTGCCGTGGCAGGGAACCGCCTCGTATCTGGCGCTTGATCTCAAGGGCGCTGGAGAGCAGGCAGGCAAGGCCACGGCCGACTGGGTCAAGAAGACCTATCCGGGCAAGAAGGTCGGCGTCGGCGTCATAGCCGATACCACCGAGGACTTGGGCAAGCTCCAGCAGCAGGGCATCATCGATGCGCTCAACGCCTCGGGCGCTGATGTCACCGTGTACAAACTCGAGGCGCAAAGTCGTCAGGACGCATACAACGTGGCCCAGAGCGCGCTCATCGCGCACCCGGACATCAAGGCGTGGGCGAGCATTTCGGGCGATATGGCGCTGGGATCACGCCAGGCCACCATCGATGCCAGGCTCAATGAGCAGGACTTCTCCAACATCGCCACCGACGCCACGAAAGAAGGCTTCCAGCTGATTCAAAAGGGCAACACGATGATACGCGAGGCCTACTGCTTCACCCCTGACACCCTTGGCAGCGCGATGTCGACCATGCTGCTGCAGGCGGCCGAAGGCAAGAAGGTCGACAAGAAGCAGGTCGGCGTCACGAAGATCGACAAGACCAACGTCGCCAAGTACCTAAAGTAAACGCGCAATTCGCACACGATTAATCCTAATTAATCCCAACGAAACCACTAACGGAAGTGAGGTGAAGCGGTGGAAGAGCGCACACGGAAGATGACCGGCCGTTTCCAGATGGATAGCGTCGTCGTTGACTTCGGCGTGAACCGGGCCATCGACCACGTCACGATGGACATCCAGCCCGGTGAGATTGTAGGGCTGCTTGGCCACAACGGCGCAGGAAAATCAACCATCCTCAATCTGGCCAGCGGGGCGATTCGATGGACCGCCGGCTCGGTGAGAATCGACGGGCAGGAGATTGCCAACGGCTCCACGCCGCGCGACTTCTCGCAGGCCGGAGTGGCGGTGATTCATCAGGAGCCATCGCTCATCCACTCCCTGAGTGTATTCGACAATATGTGCCTAGGGCACCGGTTCTCGGCTTCGATGACCAACGGCCGCAAGCGCGAGTTGGTTTCGTCCGCGCTTGCCGACCTTGGTATCGACGTGGGGATTGACTCGCCTGCGGGCACGCTGACCATCGGGCAACGCCAGATGGTCGACCTCGCCCGCAGCACGATGTCCTCAAGCGTCCGCGTGCTACTGCTCGATGAGCCGACGGCCGCGCTGGGAGCCGCCGAGACGGAAGAGCTGCATGCGCTCATCCGCAAGTTCGCCAGCGAGGGCACCAGCGTCATCTACGTCTCGCACCGGCTCCCCGACATCCTCGACATCTGCGGGCGCATCATCGTGCTGAACACCGGCAGAATGATCATGGATTCACCTGCGTCCTCGCTTTCGCTGCAGGATCTCTCCAACGCCTTGGCGCCGGGCCTGAAAAAAACAGCGAAGGTGGCGCCTGAGCATATCGGCGCTCCCGTGCTGGATATTCGCATGGCGCACGGCGAGGTGCATGCGGCCAAAGGCGAGGTCATCGGACTGTTCGGCATGGCTTCCGGCGAGCAGTTCTCGCTGGCGGCCGATCTGTTCGGGCTTGGTTCGCCGCAGGAACGCGACGAGGCTTCCTTCACATTAGCCGACAAGGAGTACGCTCCGGCGAACCCAGTTGCGGCGATACGCAACGGCGTGTTCTACGTGCCTCCGGACAGGGACGTGGAAGGGCTTATCGCTGATTTCCCGGCGAAGACGAACATTCTGATGCCGTGGTATCGCAAGCTTGGCTCGAGCTGGCACGTATCAGGAAACTTCGGCGAGGATATGTACCGCCAGTGCCGCGAGGACCTGCAGATTATCGGCCCTGACGGCGAGACCCCAATCGGCCAGTTCAGTGGCGGCAATCGGCAGAAGCATCTGCTGGCCCGGTGGATGATGCCGGCGAAGGCCGACGTACTGGTCATGGCACAGCCCACGCAAGGCGTGGACATCGGCGCCAAGGACGACATCGTGCGCGCGGTCAGGCGCAAGGCCGGCGAAGGCGCGTGCATCCTGGTCGCCAGCTCGGAGACCGACGAGATCGTCAGCATGTGCGACCGGGCGTACGTAATCCTGGGCGACAGAGTGCTCGAATACACCGGGGATGACCTGAACGACGAGAACCTGCTGCAAGGCCTGCTCAGCTTGGCGCATATCAGATCCGGCGGTAAGCCCGCCAGCACCCCGGACAGCGTCTCCGCCGGCGCTGTCGTCAATGCGGCATCCCGCTGATCGATCCGAAGCACATTTCCCTTCACGAGGCAAGGAGACGTAACGATATGAAGAATCTCAACTTAGGACGGCTGAAGATACTGCTGGCGCAGAACGGCATCTTCCTGGCCATGATCATCGTGGCGCTGATTTTCGGCGCCATCAACCCGCGGTTCCTCTCCGCAGGCAACCTGCTGACGATTCTGCAGCAGATAGCCGAGCTTGGAGTGCTGTCCTTCCCGGTCGCCTTCGTGGTGATGATGGGGTGCGCGGATATGTCGGTCGGCTCGGTTGCCTCGCTGGCTGCGGTGCTTGGCGGCACCGTCATGGTCCGCACGAACAGCATCGCCTTCGGCATCATCGCGGCTCTGCTGTTCGGCTTCGTTGCCGGGCTGATCAACGGTGTGCTGGTCGCATACATGCGGCTGAACACCTTCGTGGTCACGCTTGGATTCCTCAGCGTGTGGGGCGGTCTGGCGATGTTCATGACCAATGGTGCGACGGTGACGAAGCTGCCCATGCCTTTCCTCATGTTCGGCTCAACGAAGGTGATTGGCATCCCGGTTCAGATCATCATACTGGCTGTTGTGATTGCGGCAGCGTGGTACTTGCTCAACCGCATGGCCAAAGGCAAGGAGATACTCGCCATCGGTGGCAACCAGCGGGCCGCGTACCTGATGGGCCTTAATGTCAAGCGCACGCAGATGCTCGTGCTGGCCTTCTCAGGCCTCTTCGCGGGTCTTACCGGAGTGCTGTTGACCGCGAAGCTCGGCGCGGCGTCGCCCTCCGTCGGCTCCGGACTGGAGCTGCAAGCGCTGACCGTGGTGCTGCTTGGCGGCATCGCCTTCGAAGGCGGCAGCGGCAGAATCAGTGGCGTGCTCGCCGGCCTGCTGTTCGTCGGTGTGCTGCAGAACGGCCTGGTGATCCTCGGCGTCTCCGCATATCTCAAGACGGTGTTCACCGGCGCAGTGCTGGTCATCGCGGTGATGCTCGACAAGTCGATTCAGAACATCATCAAATCCGCCTGGAAGGACGTCATCGCGCACAAGCCTGGTGACGCGGCGCAGCCTGCTCAAGAAACCAAGGAAGCGGTGACGGATTCGGAAGGTTCGGCTGCGACGGCTGAGTCGTCGGCTGATTCGCCTGCAGCGGTGGGTACATCGGCTGATTTGCCGGGTTCATCGTTACCTGCAGCGGCAGTCAACAAGTGAAAGGACAGATGATATGACCAAGGAACTCCCAAACCGGTTTATCGTGAAGTCGCCAGCCATCCACACCATGGATGACACCGACCCCGTGATTGCCTCATTCGCGGTCGACAACGAGACGATTGTGGCGACCAGCCACGGCATCGACGAGCTGGACGGGTATTTCGATGCCCCGGTGCCCGTAATCGACGTGCCTGAGGGGCAGACCGTGCTTCCGGGCTTCGGCGACGTGCATCTGCATCTCCTGCTCGCGGGCCATCGCATAACCGACGATTTGCAGATCGAGCTCGCCTGGGACACCGAGACGATACTCGATGCCGTCGCGCGCTATGCCGAAACCGCCGACCCCAGCCGCTGGATTGAAGGCGGCTGGTGGAGCATGCTGAACATGGACGTGCTCAACGATCCGCAGACGCGTCGTCGCTTCGACGAGGCGACGCGCGGCATTCCGATGCTGCTGCGCGACGAGAGCTGCCATAACCGCTACGTCAATGCGCGGGCGCTTGAGCTGATGGGCGTCGACCCGGGCAATGCCTCCGCCCACGCACCGGAGGTGGTGGTCGACGAGAACGGGGTGGCGACTGGCCTGCTTGTGGAATCCGCCTCCCGCTGGGCCGAGGAGACCTTGGAGCGCACCACGCAGCGCCGTCCCCACGAAGTGGAGAACGCGCTCGCCGCCGCGATTTCGAGCATGAACGAACGAGGCTTCACCCTCATCCAGGACTGCGGAACCGGGCAGAATATGATGGAGGCGCTGAAGTCCTTGGACGATGGGGGCAAGCTCAACGCCTGGACCGTGACCTCCGCCTCCATCAACGACAAGATATTCGGCTTCACGCCGACCGGCGAGCCGCTGATCAGGTGCTCCAAGAACTACAAGGGCGACAGGCTCGTGCCGACCTTCGCCAAGATATATGAAGACGGCACCCCTACGACCCGCACGGCATACGTCCATGACGCCTACGTGCCGGACGAGGAATACGGGGACGACTGGCGCGGCAAGCCCAACTTCACGCTCGAAGAGCTGGCGTCGTGGCTCGAGCTGCTGGCCGAGGAGCATATGGGCTGCACGATTCACTGCACCGGCGACGCCTCGGTGACCCTGGTCATCGACGCCGTGGAGGCGATCGCCAAGAAAGGACTGCAGGTGCCTGTGCACATCGCGCACGGCGAGTTCATCCAGGACTGCGACTACGCCCGCATCCGCGACAACGGGATCACGCTGGACATCAGCCCTCAGCTCTGGTACCCAAGCTCCTTCCAGGAAGGCGCCTTCGCACCGATGCGCGAGGACCTCAAGCAGACGGCCTGCCAGTTCAGAGACCAGCTCGACGCCGGAATACTGATCGCCGGCGGCTCGGACTGGCCCTGCTCGCCGGACCCGAGCGCATGGTTCGGCATACACGGCCTGGTGACACGGGCGAACCCGCACGGGAACTACCCGGGGCAGGTCTATTTGCCGGAGCAGGCGATCACGCTTGACGAGGCAATTCGGGCGTTCACCATCAATGTGGCGAAGGCCACTGGGCTGGACGGCAAGACAGGCTCCATCAGCGTCGGTAAATCCGCCGATTTCCAGATTGCCTACGACCCGTACGCCTGCCCATCCTCGGAACTGAAGAACATCACCACCGTGCGCACCGTGCTCGGCGGCTGCGTGGTGTACGAGGCGTAACAGCGCACACAAGGTGCGAACACAAGGTGCGAACGCAGCGTGCGAATGCAACGTGCGAATGCAACGTGTAAACACTGTGAAACGAAAGGAATGCCGCTATGACGTATTCAGCATGGTCGATTATGGTCGATGACCCGAACGGGTTGTTCCACGAAGGCGAAGTGCAGCGCAGGGACGTCGGTCCTGATGATGTGAAGATCAGCATCGAATTCTGCGGAATCTGCCATTCCGATCTGCATCAGGTGTCAGGCGATTGGCCGGGTTCGATTTTCCCCATGGTGCCGGGCCATGAAATCGTCGGCGTCATCGAAGAGGTCGGAAGCGCAGCCGCGCAGAATTTCGCCGTTGGGCAGCGCGTGGGCGTGGGATGCTTCGTCGGATCGTGTGGCCAATGTGACGCTTGCCGTTCGGGCCACGAGCAGTTCTGCGAAAAGGGTCAGATCTCCACCTACAACGCCATGGACTATGAGGGCAACCCGACATACGGCGGCTACAGCCGCTCGATGACGGTGGACTCCCGATACGTCATCCGCATTCCGGACGCGCTGGACTCCGCGCACGCCGCGCCCCTGCTGTGCGCAGGCGTGACGCTGTTCGCGCCGATGGAGCGCTGGGGCGTGGAGGAAGGCACCACGCTGGCGGTCATCGGCATGGGCGGCATAGGCCATATCGGCGTGCAGATGGGGCAGAGCCGAGGGGCGAACGTGACCGTCATCGGCAGAACCGATTCCAAAAAAGCGGATGCGATGCGTTTTGGGGCGAGCAGATTCCTCACCGTCGACCAGCTGCGCGCCGACCCGAAGCTGCAAGGCTCCTTTGATGTCATCCTCAACACCACGGCCGGTTCCAATGACGTCGACCTGTATCTCTCCCTGCTCACCGTGGATGGCGTGTACGTGCCGCTCGGGCTTGGGGACGAGCAGCTCTCCTTCGCTCCTTCGAGTCTGTTCTGGAACAACCGCGTCATCGCCGGCTCGCTTATCGGCGGCGTCGGCCTCAATCAGAAGTCGATCTCATACTGCGCCGCGGAAGGCATAGCGCCGCAGATCGAGATTGTGCCCGGAACCGCCGAGGCGGTGAATGACGCGTATGCGCGGCTCAAGCGCTCCGACGTGCGTTACCGCTTCGTCATCGACATGAGGGTGCCGTCCCCGGATGCGGCTGCGGAATATCCTGAGAACTAGTCGCATAGCTGTGTAGTTGCATAGCATAGGCCGCGCGCGGCATGCGCCAGAGCAGGAGCAGCGCGAGCGGTCAGTGCTCAGTGGCCACATGGTCACTGAGACGAACACCCATAACGAAAGGCAGAACAAGTATGACCGGTGAAGCCGTGTCCCCAGCTTCGCAGGAAGCGCACGAATCCATTACGCCCAGCGCACCCGCTACGTTCTTTACGCCCGTCGCCTCCACTATGACGACGGCGACGACGCAGGGTGAGGGCCGCAGCGCCAATCCGAGTCCTGCGGATTCGTCGCCGGCGGCGGGAAGCCCGAACCGCGTGACGGCGACTTCGCCGCTCGTCAAACGCAGAATCGACACCATCGGCCCCTATTCGCCGCTGTTCTATCGCAAGCCGCTTGAAATCGTGAGCGCGCAAGGGGTTTGGATGGTGGATTCCAAGCATCGCCGGTATCTGGACGCCTACAACAACGTCCCGCATGTGGGGCACAGCAATCCGAGGGTGCGGGAGGCCGTCACCAAGGCGCTGAGCGAGGTGAATGTCAACAGCCGATACATCACGCGCAAGCCCATTGAGTACGCGGAGCGGCTGCTTTCGTTCTTCCCTGATGAGCTCGACCGCATGTTCTTCGTCAATTCGGGTTCGGAGGCGAACGAGCTGGCCCTGCGCATCGCCAGCCAAAGCACGCATCATACAGGCGTGCTGATTTCCGACTTCTCCTATCACGGCAATACCACGGCGCTGGCGCGGCTGACGACCGGCCTGGAAGTGGCGGAGGACTTCGCGCCGTACGCCCGGGCGATTCGCATACCCGACGTGCCGCAATGCTCGAGCGACGGTCAGGCGGATGAGATCGTTGCGCAGGCGCTGCGCAGCGTGGACGAGGCCATAGCGTCGCTCAACGATGAAGGATACGGCGTCAGCTGCCTGCTCATCGACCCCTCCTTCTCCACCGAAGGCATGCCGTACCCCAGCGCGGCCTACATCCAAGGACTCGTCGAGCGGGTTCATGCCGCAGGAGGCCTGTACATCGCCGACGAAGTGCAGTCCGGATTCGGCAGAATGGGATCCACCATGTGGGGGTTCGAGCAGTACGCGCCCGAGCCGGATCTCGTCACGATGGGCAAGCCGATGGGCAACGGGCTGCCGATCGGAGCCGTGGTCCTTCCTAACGGCCGCCTTGAGGAATTCGCCAGCAGGAACCAGTACTTCAACACCTTCGCCACCTCGGCCGTGCCTTGCGCTGCTGCCTCGGCGGTGCTGGACGAGATGCGCGACAACGACCTGCGCACGCAATCGTTCGAAGTGGGCACGCGGCTGAACGCTGCGCTCGCCCAGCTGCAGGACCGGCACCAGTGCATTCGCTCCGTGCGCGGAAGCGGCCTGTACATCGCAGTCGAAGTGAGCGACGACTCTGATGCGCCCGGCGACTTCGCGGGCAGGATCTGCGAGCATATGAAGGATCACGGCGTGCTGCACGGGCGCGTCGGCCGGCTCGACAACGTGCTGAAGGTCAGGCCGCCGCTGGTGTTCACCGACGAGCACGCCGCCCTGCTGGTCGCAGCCCTCGATCAAGTGCTGGACGAGGTTGAGGGGTAGGTGTGGTCGTAGGGGGCGCACTGCCCCTTTCGTGACGCTCCTGCACGGTAAGAGTCACAAAAGGGGCACCGGGCGCTCGTTACTGCCCCTTTTGTGACGCTGAGCTGCTGCAAAAGGCACAAAAGGGGCAGTGCGCCCGGGTTCGTATGCACAAGTCGGGTGTCTTGTTCGGGCGGATAGCGATTTCCGATCGCGTACAATGGCCCCTCGTATGGGTTACTTGGCCGACTTGTGCGCGTCGGCTCGGGCGTGTCCGCCCGTGAGACATGTTCACGAAACGTCGAGTGTGCCGTGGGCGCCTTTTTCGGCGAGAGACATCTCGTGGTTGACGATTGAATAATGACCGGGTTCGGTGGGGGTGAACTCGACGAAGCCGCCCTGCGCGGGGAGCAGCGGCAGTTCTTGGGCGCCGGATGTGCCGGATTCATTGGGGGCGCTGGGTGTGCTGGACTCGCCTGAGTTTGAGCCCGTTCCCGAGCCTGTGCCCACTCCTGAACTTCCATCGAAACCGTTGCGAATGCTATAGGCACCTTCCGTCCACACGGTGTCGAACTGGGTGCCGACGACGTGGAAGGCCCAGGATTCGTTCGGTCCGGCGTTCAGCACCCAGATGCGGATGCGCTGGCCTGCCGAGGCTTGCAGCGGGTGGACATCGTATTGGAATGGCCTGCCGTTGAACGCCATGAGGTCGGGCGTACGATTGGCGATTTTCGTAGCGTCGGCGGGCTTGCCTTTCGCGCCGAGATAGAGCTCCGACTGGATGAGCACATAAGAATGGTCGACCGGCGGCAGATTCTTCGGCTCGATGACGACCGCGCCGAACATGCCGTTGGCGATATGGTTCGACATGGGCGCGGTCGAGCAGTGGTACATCCACACGCCTGCCCTAGCCGCGGTGAAGGAATATCGCAAAGATTGCCCTGGCGCGATGGTGCGCATGGGCTGGTCGGGGGCGACCGTTCCAGCGTGGAAGTCAATCGAATGGCCCATGCTGCCCTTGTTTACCAGCGTGACATTGAAGGTGTCGCCGACCCGGCCATGCAGCACCGGCCCGGGCGTCGAGCCGTTGTAAGTCCAGATTCGGCGCGTGACGCCGCTGGCGAGCTGCTGCGTGTGCTCGGTGACGGTGAGCGTGACGTTGTGCACCGTGCCCGATTCCAACGCGGGCAGTTCGGCGGGGTAGGGCTGCCCCGCTTTGGCCTGTTGCTTGAGCGCTGCTGCGCCGGGAGTCGGGTCGTCGGCGGCTGTTGCGTTGCTGCCGGAATTGTTACCCACTGCGTTGGTTCCTGCATTGTTTTCGGTGCCGTTCGCGCCATCCGCGGCACTGCTTCCGGCTGCCTTCACGCTCAGGCTCATGCCCATTTCGCGATGCCCGGCCAGCGAACACCAGCCCTGCATATCGCCCGCGACGATGCCGACATCGAGATTGTGCCGCGCACCCGGCGCGAGCGTGGGCGCAGACGCGCCGTTGGAAAACACGAGATCGTGGCTTTGCGTGTCGTCATTGACGAACACGACGCGCAGCCGATCCCCAACATGCACCTGAATTACGTTGGGCACATAGGTCATGTCCTTGGCGCGAATCGTCGCCCTGACGGTTTTCCCTGTCGGCGTCACCTGCGTGGCTGCGGACGATGGTCCTGCTGAGGCTGCGGTCGTAGCGCCGATATTGCCCGGAGCCGACGTGCCGGCTGCCAGACTTGGGCGAATCAGGATGGCGGCGACGGTGAGGCACACCACCGCAATTGCGCCCGCGACCAACCCGCCCAAATACCGTGCCGGCGATGCCGACTCGCCTGGAAGTGCTCGCGGTCCGTGGGGGCGGGTGTTGTGTGGTTGATTGGGTGTGGCAGTGTTGGATGCGCCGGCGTTGGGTGTGCCGGTGCTGTCATTATTATCGTGCGATGCGTTCATGCGACTGCGCTCCGATCATGTGAAGGTTGCTGTGCGGTGGTGCCAGTGGTGCCGGCTGTTGCGGTGCCGGCTGCGACAGCGGCGGCTCGTTTGCTCCGCGACTGGCGGATGCCGGCGACCGCGAATAATGCGATATCGACAACGTACGTAGCCAGCACAAGCGCCCACCATACGCGCTGCAACAGGCCGGCTCCAGACGCGAAATTTGTGAGGCCGAGCAGTAGCAAGGCGGTGTTGCGGATGGCAAAATGCACCGGCCACGCCGTTTCCAGCGCCTGCATGCCCTCGCGCATGATGGCCGGGCCACCGCCGATGACCACGGGCATCAGATAGGTCAGCGCAGCGATGAAAATCTGCGCCAATCCGCCACCGCCCAGCAGTGGCAGCATGGGCAGGTTTGCGGCGCGCAAGGCGCTGATATCCGTGGCGAACAAGGCGCGAAAGGCGATAGCGACCAGCACAATGGCAGACCATATGATTCCGGCGGCCATCGACCATGTGGCCAGGCTGCGTGGCGGGCGCTGTCGTGCGCAACGCAGCAGCGGAACCGCGATGCCATAGCCGGCGGTACCGGCGAATCCCAGCAATCCCGCGCCAATCCCGATGCCGTTGCCCGCAGCGTCGCTGACGACGACGACCAAAAGCGTGGCCGCCAGCACGGGCAAGGCTCGCTGCGCTGCGGCGGGGGCATCCGGGCCAATACGCGCTCGCAGCATCGTGGGTCCAAGCGACACCAGGGTTCCGGCGATTGACAGTCCGACCCATCCGGCGGCGGCGGCGAGCGCGTGCGCCACGGTCAGAGCGTCGCGGCTGCGCACCAGCCAGGCTGCCGGATGCGTGCCGAGCATCGCTTCGACCACGAATCCGGCCAGCACGCATGCCACAATAAGGAATCCCGTCGCGGCTGTGTAAAAGCGAATCACGACGGCGAATCGCGCTTGCGATGTCTTGCGCGCGACTAGCAGCAAATCCGCACCATGCCACGCGAGTATGGCGATGACAGCGGCATCACAGACGATTGCCGCCGGCGCCGAACCCAGCCATATGGCGGCAAACAACGCGACCAACACGACATTGAACGCCAGTGCACGAATCACATTATTCACACCCGCGTGCCGGTCACCGGCTGGCAAGTGCAGCAGCGTGCGCGCGAAGAACCACGACCACTGCAGAATGCCGTTCGTCAGCACGCCCAGCGCGATCACATGCACCATAGTCCACAAGGGCTTGGGCAGTTTGCCCGCAGCAAACAGGCCAATCGCGAGCAGCGCCACGGCAGCCACCATCCACGCGGTCGCGTACCGGTCGGCGCGTGCGCGCGAGACGATGGTGCGGGTGTTGCGGATGGGGGTGTTGCGGGTGCAGCTGGCGTCCTGAGCGTGGTCGTGGTCGGCACCGGCGTTGACACTTTTCTTTGGATTAGCGCTCATTTTTCGTTGACTTTCTTCGCATTCCTGCGCTTCCGCCCGCCAAACACGACCAGCGACACTAATGTGACCATCATCGCCAGCACGGCGACGACGTCGAGCACATCGCCGAAACGCCATGCCGTAACTGATTGGCGGAAACCAGCGATGATGCGAATCAGCAGGCCGGCTTGCAGCAGACCCCAAACCGCCCATAATGCGGGATGATACGGCAGCGGGCGATGCACGATGGCCGGCATGATGATCGGCGCGTGCGCGATCACCATCGAGAGCACGAATCCGATGGTGATCGCGTGCACGCACAGGTCGTAGAGGTAGCCGTTCGCGCCGGGCTCGCCCACCAGAATCCATGCGACGGCCGCCGCCGAAGCCCATGCATAGCCGGCCAGCATGCACGCTGCCATGAATCGCGTCGCGCCTTTGCTGCGTATCGTGTGCCGGGCGATGTCATGCGTGGCCAGGTCGCCGATCATCACCAGCAGCGCCGCGCCCAGCAACGGATAGCCGATTGTCGGCGATAGCAATGTGATCGGCAGCGCGATAAACAGCACTGTGCTTTCCGCAAGAATACGACGTTCGGCACCGGCTCCCAGCGACAGCCGGGCGAGGTCGAGGCGTTCGCCGCAAATCGTCAGCACCAGCAGCGCCATCCACCACGGGAATATCTGCGCAATGGTCAGCCCCCGCGCCCACAGCGCCATGCCGCACAGGCCTGCGAGCGAAGCCAGCAGCTGAATCACTAGCGCCGGGGCGAACTGGGCGCGCAGCATCACGGCATACATCGCCGTCAGTGCTATCATGGCCGCGCACCACGCCGCTGAGGCCAAAATGCGTGGCGAGTTTTCCAGTGATATTGATGTCAGCAGCGGTATTGATTGCGCCGCGCTGGGCAACAGTATGCCCGCAATCAGCAGAATGGCTCCGAGCGCACCGGCCGCCGGCGCGATATACCCCCACCATGAATGCCTGACCACCGAACGCAGCGCCACCGCGCGTTCCAGCGCGATCACCGTCCCTAGAAATCCGTAGATCATCAGCGGCCCATGCGCGTCGACCAGCCCGACGCCGGCGACCGGAGCCTCCAGCCCCACGCGCAACAGCGCCGCGTCCAGCCCGGTCAGCAGCGTGACCCCGGCGCAGACCAGCAGCGCCAGTCGCCACGGCATATGGCGCTGGGGGTGGAGGTGCGATGATTGTCGTTGCGAGAGAGAGCGTTGCGACGATTGACGTGGCGTGTGTGTGGGATTATTTTCGAGCTGTATGCTCGGCCTGTCAGAGTTCCGTCTTTCGTCGGTCTGCTCGTCCACAGTCGGTTCCCCAGTGGCCATCGCTCATCACCTATCCCTTCATGCGGAAGCGTCGGTACCTCATGCAAACCCACAGGTATAGCTTCGCTCAAGCTCCACGGCATTATAGGCATCCTGCATCAGGAAAAGGAAGGGTGGTGGGTGGGGAAGCAGATGCTGAGACTGTTGGAAAGATAGCGCGAAAAGGATGCCGACACCGAGCTGATCAATCTGACGCTTAGGGTGAAAATATTGCAATTTCGTATACGAAATAAGAATAAAGTGACGGTTTGCATGGCAGAATACAGCCGCGAGTATTGCAGAAACGCCCTTGGCTTGATGAACGGGAGTTTTTGGCAACATGGTGCGATGCCGCGAGAACGCTGCCGCGCTATGGAGAGTATGAACCGGATCAGATGATGGCTGTTGGCTGGGCTTGGCATGGCAGGCTCGCCGAACTCATTACATACGCTGGCATGGCAGACGCTGAATGGAACATATTTCATGTGGCGCCGGCGAGAAAGAAATCCTTAGGTGAGATGGGCTTCAACGATACGCAGATACGTCAGCTTTTAGGAAGGAGATGACTAATGGAAGACTACAAGGCAAAAGGTGGAATCGAGATCATCAACGACATGATTGACCAGCGGGACGAGAACGCCAAGAAGGGCATGTACCACGGCACTCTCGGCGAGCTTGATGTTCATAAGTCCCTCGGCCGACCGCCGCTGTATAGCCCATGGTACCGGTGACAGTCCGCATGCCCGGCAGCGAGGCAGATGCGCTGCGTGTCATCGCCAGCAAACGCGGAGTGAGCGGGCAAATTCGTGTAGTGGCCGAAATCAGTCATCTCACTCCATCGGATGTATGCGAAAACGGTAGATGGAATCGACGATGAATGTCAGCAGCCCAATGCCGATGATTGCAATCATGAGAATGAGGATCGAATCAATGGGCACAAGAGCGCTATGTAATGCGTGAAAAGCAATAGGGGTTGAAATTGCAGCTCCTATGAACTGCGACGTTCGGAAGAGACCTGTAGCCTGGCCCAAATCCTCAGGGCGAACACGGCGATTAAGCTCAAGCTGATTCCCCATATTATTGAATCCGGAAGGCAATCCGAGCAGGAATGTTGCTGCATACAGCAACAGCGTCTGCTTGGTCATGAATGCCAATGTCGATAACGCGGCAGAGAGAATGAGCAGGCTGCAGCCGACGGTTCGCATAGTTCGAGGCTGCCATGAGCCTGCTCTCGATGCAGCGAATCGTGTTGTTATCACGCCCGCAATGAAATTGGGCAGCAGCACGAATCCGGACCGCATCGCATCCATGCCTCCTGATTGTCCGGCCCACTGTGGGATGCCGTAGAACACCAGATAAAATGCGACATTGACAATTATAGTACGCAGATAAATGTATAGGACGACAGGATTCGAGCGTAAGAAGAGGAAATCCATGAATGGATGTGTCGCATGCAGTTCATGCCAATAAAACCAAAGGAATCCTGCCCCTGCCAGAATCAGGCCGCATATAATGCGAGGTGTGGCTGTTCCTAATAACGCATAGAGCAAAGCTATGAGGCTGAGGCAAAACAGCATGATGCCTGGTACGTCAATGATTTCTATTTCTGTTAGTCGTCTGCCTGATCCCTGAGTTCTTTCCTGCTTGGCAGACGGAAAATCCTGTACTTCTGCATTCCTTTTCGATTGCGTCTCGGGTACGGAACGCGTCCATAGATACGCGTTGCATACCAGTGGAATATTGATCCAGAAAATCCACTGCCAGCCGAGCGTGGTTACGATGAAGCCTCCTAACGCCGGCCCAATGGCTGCTGAAACTTGGCCCAGCATAGAGATGATTCCTACGGCGGTAGAGGAACTCGAATGCTGCATCCGAGCGACTGCTACAACAATGGTGATTGCCGTGGGTATTTGTGCCGCGGTGCCGATACCGATTAATGCCCTTGCCGCGACGAGGCTCCATATATTTGGAGACAGCGGCCCTAACAAGCTTGCAATAAGAGTAATCAGCAGCCCAATGCGGTAAAGTTTTTTCGCTCCATAAAGATCGGATAGATGACCGAATGCAGGCGAACTCACCGCTGCCGTGAAATAGAGTGCGCTTATCAGCCATGGCGCTGCAGTGTTGTCATTGAAATCCGTGCTGATATCGGTTAGCGCTACGGCGATCATTGACGAGTTGAGTCCCTGCAGCAGCGTTCCCATACCGAGACGCCATCCGGCACTTTGGGGTGAGGTCTCGGTCGAAAGCGAGGTCATAGCTGTTCCTTTACCTGTCTACTGATGCGTAACATGTCGTTGACTACAGTTGATACGGCTAATCACGTTTCTGTGAGGGAGATCCGCCATGGTTGATGAACACAATGCAGACAGTGCTCTTAGTGCAAGGAAAGGACCTTCTTCGACCATCGAACGTGTAATCATGACCTACTTGGCTCTGGTTCATGCCAACGGCCAGATTGGAGTGAAAGACATTGCTGATCAGCTTGCGGTCAGTCCGACTGTCGTGCATCGAATACTGCGTTATTTTCTCTCCTACGATCTTGCCGAAAGGGATCCCAATACTCGTAAGTACGCGCTCGGAAGCAAGACTTACGGCATCGGAGAAACCAAAAGGATGTCGAACATACTGTACAATTGCGCACGACCGTACATGGAATACCTTTACGAGCTGACTAAGGAGACTGTGACGTTGTGTCAGCGTTTCGGATTCCACAACGTGTATATCGGACAGATTGAAAGTACTCAGGAAATCCATATTTCAGTTCCCCTCGGAGTCAATATTCCTCTGACGGTTGGAGCAAACGGATTGTGTCAGCTTGCATATCTGGATGAAGACAGCATCGACCTTATTATGAAGATTCCAAGACGCAAAGTGACTGGGCAAACCGTGGCCGATGAGAATGCGATTCGGAGTCGATTAAAACAGATTCGTGCCAACGGGTACTCGTTCACTTCTGGGGAACGGGTACCCTTAAGCGCATCGATTGCCGTTCCAATTTTTTCGGGGCAGCAGCGAAGTCCAATCGGTGCAATCAGCGTGGCGTTCATTGATTCGCGCTTCTCTGATTTTGATGAAACAGGTCTGGCCAGCGAAATAAAGCAAATCGGTCGTCTCATCGAGCGCAAGCTCTGAACACGAGTTGCAACCCGATAGTGTATCAGCGGAGACTACCATTCTGTTGCGGCGGTGGACAAAATATCGTCCTAGGACAATTAGGGCAAACGTTTGTGAAATTCCGACAATTGCTGATACCGTTTGGCTAATCCTAAAGCGGTGTCCTCGCGATGTGCCGGAGCGATGACTTGCATGCCTATAGGCAACCCGTCCTGATCGAATCCTATGGGGATGCTCATCGCCGGCACGCCAGACATGCTTGGGATTGCCGTATATTTCATATTGCCCGAAAGCGTGCTCACGGTCGAGCCGTCGCTGATAGGGACGCTCGTCGCACCAATGTGCGGTGCAGTGAAAGGCAATGTGGGCGTAAGTACTACGTCGACTTGGCGAAACAGCTGTTCCATCTCTTGGCGGAAGCGTAAACGGAATCTTTGCGCCTGCACATACTCCACGCCTGTCAGATCGCATCCAGCGCGGAGTCTTGAGAGCACGTCCGCACCATAATCATCCGCATGGTCACGCATCAGCTGATAGTGCGCAGCGCTCGGTTCGACGGCATCGACAACGAGTTGCGCGTTGACGACCTCCTCTACACCAGGCAGTGGCAGCACCACAAGTTCTGCTCCATGTTTCTGCAGCAAGGCGAGCGCATCTTCAAAAGCCGTACGGACTGCAGCCTGCAATCCCGTAATGGCATAATCCTTAATAATGCCGATGCGGAGACCTGTCAGATTCGAGGGCCTAACGGGCGTAAACGAATGAAGCTTCCCTTTCATGACCGCGAGCAGCATCTCCACGTCTTCGGCATTCGAACAGAGCGGTCCGACGGTGTCCATCGTCCAAGCGACAGGGAAGATGCCGTCAATGCTGAGGTCTCCGAGCGTCGGTCGGATTCCGCATACGCCATCCATGGCGGCGGGCAAACGAATGGAGCCTCCCGTGTCGGTTCCGAGCGCTGCGCACACCATTCGTTTGGCTACTGCGATTCCTGATCCTCCGGAACTGCCCGCAGGAATGCGCGATTCATCCCAAGGGTTTTTCGCCACGCCGTAATGGGGGTTCGAGGTGGTTCCTCCCCAGGCAAATTCGTGCAGATTGGTCTTGCCGACGATGATTGCGCCCGCTGCCTTGAGACGATTAACGACTAGAGCATCCTGGGAAACCTGGTGTCCGCCGAAAATCGATGATCCGTAAGTAGTGGCTCCTTGGGTATCGTCGATGTTGTCTTTCACGGCGATGGGAATGCCTTGCAATGGTCCCAGATCGTACCCATTGCCCAGCAATGACTGCTGTGCCTTTGCCGCTTGTCTGGATTCTTTGGAGAATATGCTGATGAACGCGTGAAGATCGTTGCCGCGCTCAATGGATTGCAGTGATTCTTCCACCAAATCCGTGATCTTGAACTGATCATGTCTCAGTCCGACGGCAAGTTCAGCAATGGTATATGATGCGATGCGATTCTCCATCTTCAGCTCCTTTGATTGCTGCTTGCATCGGTTTCATTGAATCCGTCTTGAACGGAAATGATCATTCCATCCTGATAACTGACCCAGTGTGACACGTAGTCGGACAACTCCTCGGCTTTATCTTTCCAGATCTTGGACACTCCTGCCGAATCCTCGTTGAGCGGCGTCTTGAAGTGGTCAGGTTCCCCTGACGTACTGCGGACGTCATTAATTGTTCCAGTGCCCATACTTACTTCTTCCCGGCTGTTTCGGCAAAGGAGGCGTCTACGTTCGTTGCGTAGCTGGTGCTTTTAGTGTTCAATCCGTCGACGTTCTTGATGAATGACTGAATTGTCATACTGTTCTTCCAGGCTTCCTTGCTTACCAACGCATGCTCTGGATATGCCTTCATTTCGATTGCATGAGTGACTGCGTTTTTCACGATGGATTTGTCCATATCGGGGAATTCCTTCTCCCCGACCTGCACTGCACCGTCGGGGTTGTCGTAGATATAGCGACAGGCTTTTTCGAACGCATTCACCACTGCTTGGGTTTCGTTCTTGTGGGCGTCGACATATTTCTTTGTGGAAGTCAACGACGAAAATGCGTAGGGTGACCACCCTGAATCACTCGGGAATGAATACACCTCATGAAGCCCTTGCTCCATAGTGGCTTTGCTGGCATTCGGTTCGGCGACCACCGCGTAATCCGCCTGTCCCGCAGCGACAGCTGCAAGCTCGTTGCCAATCGATACGTTGACAAGTTCAACGTTTTTCAAATGATTTTTCGCGATGAGATAGGTCATGAAGGCCCAAGTGGAATCGGGTTCAGGACTCACTATCACCTTCTTGCCTTCCAGCGCAGTGAGATTATCGGTCAACTTGGTGCTGTTTGTGCCGACGATATATTCTGCGGGCGCATTCATGACACCGGCAACTATGACTCCATCGCCGCCGTTCATATGTGACTTGGGAGAAAACACCGGATCCTGAATCGAGAAGTCAGCTGATCCTCCGAGCACAGCTGAGAAGGAAGCCGACCCACTGCCGCCGGTATCGAGGGTGACCGATAAGTTTTCGCTTTTGAAGTACCCTTGGTCGATTGCCACGTACAGTGGCAAATATGTCAGAGTCTTTACCGCTTGGTTGATGCGGACACTCATGCTGTTTGGCGAACCCGATGGAGATTTGGACCCATCGGCTGCATCGATGGCGGAGCTGCCGCAACCTGAAAGTGTGAGACCGACACCAGCAATTAGGGCGGTCAGAGCTGGTATGAGTTTACGATGTTTCATTGTTTTGCCTTATCTATTCTTGTGGATTTGATGTTGAATAATCGGTGACGGATTGAGTGAAAATGAGCAAGCTTTTTATTGAGGTGTTGTCGTAGCCGTATTTGGTTCCTGTTCTGTGTAGCGATTGGGGGAATTTATGTGAAGTGTCGATGCTTCAAAATGCGGTCAATCAGCGCGATAACCATGTTGAATACCAGCACCATGAGCATGACCAGCACAATCCCTGCGAGCACCTCTCCAATTTCGAAGCTGGCGCCCGCGACGACGATCATGTGCCCGACGCCTGCGTTAGCTGAAATAAACTCGCCGACTATGGCGCCGACCAAGGCGAACCCGACATTCAATTTGAGACTGACCATAAGCCAAGGGGTGCTAGCTGGAATTATGAGCTTTCTAAATGTTTGGAATTTGGTTGCGCGGAAAGATCGGAACAGCTCCAGCTGGTCTTTATCTACCTTCTCTGTTCCCTGATAGGCATTGATGAGTGCCACGACAATGCAGGAAAAAGCTGCGACGACGACTTTAGAGCGGAATCCGGTGCCGAACCATATAATGAGCATCGGAGCGACGGCAAGAACGGGGATTGATCCCAGCGCCGCGATAAATGGCTTGGTGAGATCGGCAACGAACCGTGAAAACCAGAGCAGAAGCCCAAGGGCGGATCCGCCGATGGCTCCGACAAGATAGCCTACAAGCGTCTCGTAGGCAGTCACCTGAACATTGAGCATCAGCGTGCCGCGATGAAACTGGGCAATCAGGATGGTGACGATATTGCTCGGCGACGAAAACAGGAATGTGTTGATGAGACCGTATCGTGCGCCAAGCTCCCACCCTCCAAGAAACAGTATGAGAATGGCGATCTGCAGAGTAAGAATCCCGGTGGCTCGCTTTCGATTCATTTTGTTCCCCGTTCTACAGTCTTCCAGATCCGTTCGTAGTATGTGTTGAATTCAGGGGACAGTCTCCGTTCGTTAATATTATTGGAGTCGCAACTCAGATTGATCTTGAGTTCATCTACGATTTCACCGGGATGAGATTTTAGAATGTAAACGCGGTCGGACAGGGTGACTGCCTCTTCGATGTCATGAGTAACAAAAATGACAGTTTGCTTTGCTGTTTTCACATGTTCGAGGAGTTCGCTTTCGAGTTCGATTTTGAGTGGATAGTCGAGAGCCTTGTAAGCTTCATCCATGAGAAGGATCTCTGGCTCCATAAGCATGGCGCGCATGAGGGCTGCACGCTGGCGCATGCCTCCAGAAAGCTGATCGGGGTAGCTTTGTTCGTATCCGTGAAGATGATAGGTGTCGAACAGTGCCTCGACTTTGTTCTCGTACGTTTTGGTGCTGTGCGACAGCTCGGGGCCGAGCATGACGTTTTTCCTGATGGTGCGCCAGGGAAGCAGCAGATCTTTTTGGAGCACATACCCGATATTTTTGGACGGTTCTCCTGTGGTTTCCTTGTAATCGACCACTACGCTTCCTGCTGTGGGTTGGAGCAGGCCTGCAACAATATTGAACAATGTGCTTTTGCCGCAGCCTGAGGGCCCGACGAATGTGATGAATTCCTGCTCGTAGGCGTGGAACGAGACGTCGTGCAGCACTTCCGGACCATCGTCACCATACGACATGCTAACGGAAAACACTTCAAGCACTTTATTTCGTTCATCGGAATTTGATGACATCTCTGGAGATGAATCAACTGCATCGAGAGTATTAGCTGGCAAACTTTCCCTCCTTTCGTTTTAAGTGTTGTTACACACTTTGTTTGGTAAAAGAAAGGATGAAGGATTATCATGAAATACCAATATCGCAGGAATTACATGTCTGTAACGACAGTAAAGAGTAAGAAAACAAATTTCGTTAAACGGAATTTATTATAAGTTGTACATCCTAAGCTTGCTCTGAGGGCACATAGGCGGCGGGTGATGTTAAGCAGATCTTGGGAAGCGTCCAATAGTTATTTCGATGCTTGCTATTTTTCAGAATACTTTTCAAACAACAGATGGTTTAATGGCGGTCCGTATGGCATGCAGAAATTATCTGCATGGATAGGGTCGACCGTTTTGATATGATCGGTTCATTGATAACGGTTACTTGTGGCGCAAAACGGCGATCCGCGTAAGGAGCCCGTAGCTTTGCTGCAGAGTTCCTTGCCTTGCAGAGCTGAAGATTGTATTCTCCGTGACACAGGCTTGGGCGCCATCTACCGATTAGGTATGACGGCCTACATACACGCTGATACGGCTTCCGCCCACTTGTTTCCGTTCGCTGCCGCGACTTTCTTACGATACTCACCCATCAGCCTATTAACAATCTCATCACTTGCTAGGCCGACCATCATCGACCGGCTGTTGATGGGCATGCTTTGCAATGAACAGCTGTTTGACGGGGCCGTCGAGGACGGAGCCAGTTCTATCGCTCGTGCAGCCCGCAAAACCGACGCAGGCATTATGCCTGATAACGAAGTGGGGTATGGTCATGACAGAATGATTGTTGTGCGCAGGATAAGAACAGGCGAGGTGTGTTGAACCATGGGGAAAAAGGTGGGCATCGCGGATGTCGCGCGTGCTGTAGGGGTGTCGAAAACCACGGTTTCGCGATATCTGCATGGGGATTTTACTTCCATGTCGTCCGATACGCGCGTGCGCATCCAGCAGACGATCGGTTCCCTTGGATATCGTCCCAACAAGCTTGCACAGGGATTGAAGTCGCGGAGCAGCCACAGCATCGGCGTCACGATAGCGGATATCGGCAACCCGTTCAGCTCGTTGCTGCTCAAGGGCGTGCAGGCTGAGTGCCGTGCGCGCCATATTCAGCTCCTCGTGTGCGATTCGACGAATAGTCAGGATATTGAATTGCATAACGTGGAGTCGCTTATTGATGCACAGGTCGATGGCGTCATCATCAACACAGTTGGCGGCGACGCGGCCCGCGCCGCGCAATATGGTCAAATTGTTGGTCGCACGCCTGCGGTTCTGCTGGATAGAACGATTCCGGGCGCGGCATTCGACACGGTGTGCACCAACAATGGGCAAATCACCCGCGCGATGATGGAACACCTTGAGCATCAGGGCTTCACCTATATTGCATATGTGACGCATGACGTGCAGAATATCTCAACCAGAACCCGGCGATTGAATACTGTTGCGCAGTTTTTGCGTGGGCGCAGCATCGGCGGCGAGGCGCTGATATATTCAGCGGATTCTGACGATCTGGGGCAGCGGATACGGGCATTGCTTGATAAACATCTCGATGAGCGAGTCTGCTTGTTCGCCAACAATGAGGAAAGCCTCGCCGATGTCTTGGATGCGCTCGCGGCGTGCAATGGCATCGAGCGTTCCCGCATAGGGGTATGTGCATTCGCCAGTGAGAATAACGCGCGGTTCTTTGGGCATGGGATAACCTGCATCGATCAGAATCCGCTGAGCATGGGGAGGCAGGCTATGCTGGCGCTTGCGTCCCGCGCCTATGACGGCGAGCAAGGCGAGCCTCGGTATATGGAGATTGAGGCGACGTTGCACATTCACCATTCCACGGATAATAACGCTGCCGTGTTGCGCTAGCCGCATTTTCAAACGATAAACGCCGGGCAGTTGCCCGAATGCAAGAAAAGTCCTATAGTAGTTTATCGTTAAACGAAACCGATTAACTAAATCGATTCACCTCATCTCAAAGGAGAGATCTTATGAGTAGTGAATATGCAACCAATCGAGGCGGCAGCAGCTATGGTGCTCTGTGCAGGGTGCTCTGTGCAGTCCTCTTCATTTCGAATTGCATGACACGCGACGCAGTATGCGGCATGGGGTGTGCATTGATGCATGCGATGCGTCAATGCGCATGCGTTTAAAAGAGCGGGCAATGGGATCGATTATCATCTGCATTCTGCTTGCGGTAACGTTTATTGGCTTCATTGTGTTCGCCATGAGGGGCGGAAGCCTTACGGTGAGTTTCTTCGCCATGGCAGTGCTCTGGACTGGGATATATTTTCTCGCAGCGGCCTTCGGCCTCGCCAAGCCATTCAACTTCATATCCGATATCTTCTCGACTCCGGCGCTCAACTACGGCGGAACCGCAGTGCAGATTATCTTCGGCGCCTGGTTCGGAAGGGTGCTCGTAGACACTGGCATCGCCGCTGGAATCAGCAGGCTGGTAGTGCGCGCCGGCAAAGATAGATCCGTCATCGCGACGATACTGATTGCTCTGGTGACATGCCTGATATTCTCCAGCGCCTACGGAGTCGGTTCGGCGGTGGCTATCGGCTCGATACTATTTCCGATCATGGCGTCCATAGGCGTGCCCAAGAAGATAGCGGTGCCGGTCTTCACCCTGTCCATCGGCGCGGCGATGTGGATCAATAGCGTGCTCTTCGTGCAGTTCCAGCCCTTCTTCCAAGGCTACAAGTCTCCGGACGGCAGTGTAGTTGAATGGGGAGCGCATTACCTGCGCTTCGGCACGGCAGCCATGGCCATCCAGATGATCGGCATCATCGTATTCATTTTGGTGAACCGCAAAGCCATCCGCAACGGCCAGCCATACGAGGTGGCAGGAGCCGTCGGCGAGCGCGACTGGCCGAAAGTGCCGGCGATCACCTACGTGCTTCCCGTCTTACCAGCGACGCTCAGCATTGTCCTCAACTGGCCTGCGGTGCCCGCGCTGCTGCTGTCCACGCTGCTCGCCTTCGCGCTTACGGGCGGGATGAAAACGCTCAAGGGCTTCATCGAAGAGCTGGGAACGACCGCCAAAACGGCGATCGGAGATATCGGCGGACTGCTGATCCTGCTGTTCTGCCTGACGATGTTCCAGGCCAGCGCGATCAAGGTGGTGGGCGTCATCACGCCGTTGCTTGCGCACGTTATACCCAACAATGAGATGATCCTGGTGGTCGTCGTGCTTATTCTTGCTCCGTTGGCGCTTTTCCGCGGACCGCTCGAACTCTATGGCGCCGGCGCTGCGACCGTCACCTTGCTGCTTGGGCTGGGCACATTCAATGCATGGTTCCTGTACGCGCTGATGGTGATTCCTTCGATGATCGGAATCTCGTCGTGCTTCACGCAGTCCTGGAACGCATGGTCATTGGAATACAGCGGTCTTGACGCGAAGACCTTCCTGCTGAAAGGGGTCCCTGTGGCATGGATCAGCTCGGTGTTCATTATGGGGGCCGCCGCTGTGCTCTTGTTCTGACATGCGACATCATTCATAATCCATCACATTTCCATCTGTAGATTAAGTAAGGAACATATCATGCATATATTAGGGATCAACACTTTGGTATACCAATCCCAACTGAGTCAGGAGAGGCGACAGTCAACACTGGTCAATGAGATCGCACGGCTCGTCACCTTGGTCGAAGTGCGGCGGGAGTTCATCCGCGATCAGGTTGAGCTGAAGGCGATTCATGATGCAGTGGAGCAGCATCATATGCAGCTGTTCTATTCTGTGCCGGAATCGATCGCTATGAACGGGTCGGCGCATCCGCAGCTTGAGACCTTCCTCGAAGAGGCATCGGCGATGGGCGCGGCAAGGGTCAAATTCAATCAGGGTGACATCAAGGACTGCAGCGCGGAAGTCATTGCGGATATTGACGCCAAAGCAGCTGAACGCAAGCTGGCGCTCACTATTGAAAACGATCAGACCCCGGAGAACGGCACCCTTGACGAAACGACCCAGGCGCTTGCGCGCCTTCGCGATTGCGGCAGCCGTATCGGGTACACTTTCGATCTCGGCAACTGGTTCTGGCAAGGCGGCGATCCAGTGGCCGCTTTTGAGGCATTGTCTTCGTACATCACCGACTTCCATCTCAAAAACATCTCAGGCCCGGTCGATCCCGAGACCACCATGCTTGAGGACGGCGTCATTCCTTGGCGTCAGCTGGTGGCTAAGCTGCCTGATTC
Organism: Bifidobacterium tibiigranuli; assembly: GCF_009371885.1. GTDB lineage: Bacteria > Actinomycetota > Actinomycetes > Actinomycetales > Bifidobacteriaceae > Bifidobacterium > Bifidobacterium tibiigranuli. The sequence continues at coordinate 171,005 of NZ_QLZA01000009.1, forward strand.
GACGCCAGTGCTTTTGGAATTCCCGATTGCGCCGGAACAGGTCAGCGGGCAAGTCGATATAGCCAAGCGGGGGATATAGCGGTGAGGTCGGTCTGCATCGCCATGCAGCACTGGGAAAGGAATCAATAATGAGTGAGATACTGACAATTGGGGAACCAATGGTTATGTTTCTGGATGACACGGCGGAAGTCTTTGCGGAAGCAAGGCGTCTGCCGCGGAAAATGGCTGGTGCCGAGCTCAACGTAGCGCTAGGGGCGCGACGTCTGGAGCATAGCGTTGGCTATATCACCCAGCTTGGCGACGACTGGCAGGGCAACGCCATCCGTGACTTTATGGCTGAGCAAGGCATTGATACTTCGCATATTCTCACCGCCGAACAGGCGTCCACTGGATTCCAGGTGAAAGTCATCCTCGCAGACGGCGAATCCCGCGTGGTGTATTTCCGCGAAGGATCCGCGGCGTCGAAGATGTCTGCGCGGTCGTTGTTCAGTCTTCATCTGGGCGATTTCAAGATTCTGCATATCACCGGTATCTTCCCTGCGCTTTCAGACGGCAACTATGATCTGGCGCAAGGGCTCATCGAGGCTGCACATCAGCGGGGGAGCCTGGTTACTTTCGATCCCAATCCTCGACCGACCCTATGGAAAAGCCAGGAGGAGATGATTGCGGCGACGAATCGGCTTGCTTTCGTCAGCGACATTGTCATGCCAGGGCATTCGGAGGGCGTGCTGTTCACTGGACGCAGCGACCCTCAGGATATCGCCAGCTTCTATCTGGATAAGGGAGTCTCGAAAGTCATCATCAAGCTCGGTGAATCAGGTTCGGCCCTATTCGAGCACGATGAGCATGGTCATATATCGCGCACGGTCATGCCAAGCTTCATAGTGAAAACCGTAGACGTCATCGGTGCTGGTGACGGCTTTGCATCCGGCATCCTCACAGGCCTGCTGGAAGGATTTGACAACGAGCGCCTGTTGGAACGCGCCAACGCCATCGGCGCGCTGCAGGTCACGAATCTCAGTGATAACGAGGGGTTGCCCACCAGACAGCAGCTTGAAGCATTCATTCGCGATACGCCAAGAAAGGATATCTCATTATGAAATTGCAAGTGGCCATTGACCGTGTGGATATGCAGCGCGCGCAGCGGCTCATCCACGAGGTCGAACACGATGCCGACCTGATCGAGATCGGGACTTCGCTGACCAAGGAATTCGGCCTGGTCGAGCTGCAAAGGCTCAAGAGTCAAGCTCCCCTGCTTGGCGATATCAAGACATGCGATGAGGGTGCTTATGAGTTCAAGCTTGGTTTTGCAAGCGGATTCCAATACCTCACTGTTATGGGCAGCTCGTCGATGGGGACATTGGAAACATGCGCCAAAATCACAGCTGAGCAGCATGGCGGAATGATGATCGATCTGCTCGAATGCGATGATGCGCGTATATCCCGCATATCTGGCTTCTCTGAGGCCATCTATTGCCTGCATATGTCAAAGGACAGCGGGTCGATGGACGACCCGGTCGGGCAGATACGTTCATTCAGACAACGCTTTCCGCAAATTGCGCATATCGCAATCGCGGGAGGAATCAAACAACACCAGCTACAGGCAATCAGCAAGGAAGGAATCGACATTGTCATCATGGGATCGGCGATAACTGGTGCCGACGATATACAGCAAACATGCCATCAGTGCAAAGGAGAAATACAATGAGGATTCTTGATCAGATCACCGAGGAAATCCAAGGCGTCATGGCTTTGGTCGACGAGGACAAACTCGCTGAGGTGTCGACGCATATCACCAAGGACAAGAGGGTGTATGCGGACGGCGAAGGACGGAGCGGGTTCCAAGCAAGGAGCTTTGCCATGCGTCTGATGCACATCGGCTACACTAGCTACATGATGGGCGAAACCATCACGCCCTCCGTTCACGAGGGTGATGTGTTTCTGGCCATCTCAGGTTCAGGCAAGACGAAGAACACGGTAAGCGACGCGACTGCTGCAAAGTCTGTGGGGGCGATGATCATCGCCGTGACCTCCAAGCCGGATTCGCCATTAGGCACGTTGGCCGATTACACGATTATCGTGCCGGGGCGAGTGAAGAACGATGACTCGGTGAAATCGATCCAATTGCTCAGTTCGCTTTTCGACCAGTGCGTGCATATCACCTTGGATGCGCTGTGCCTGATGTTGTCTCGCAGGGATCACACGAGCGATCAGGAGGCCAGCAGGAATCACAGCAATATCGAGTAGGCTGCCACGCGGCAACGGCGCCTGGCTGCCGCATTGCGTAGACGTGTCGTACGGGTAACGCTGTACGAACGGCAACAAGTAATGAAGTACACGGTTTCGTGGATTCACGAGATGGGTGAGCAGGCTCGTGAATCCACGGGACATCACAGCTGAACCACCGTTGAGGACAGCTAGGACAGTCGACGGTATATCAATCGATACATTTTTCCTAAGGAGTTAATATGAGCATTCGCGTAGCAATCGCCGGCGTAGGCAACTGCGCCTCGTCGCTGGTGCAGGGCGTCGAATATTACAAGGATACTGCCGATGATGACAAGATCCCCGGACTGATGCACAAC